>CAVXRF010000008.1:0-360226 GCA_963764185.1 uncultured Solirubrobacteraceae bacterium
CCGTCCTCGCCATCACAGACCGGCGGCGTGAGCCCCGGCGGTTAGCTCCTCCTCGATCGCGATCGCGGCAGCGGGCGTGAGACGTGGCGGCGCCGGCGGCGCAGAAGCGCCAGGGCAGCTCGACCGCGTGGGTGATGCCGATCCGCGTGCCCTGAACGACCGCCGGTCGCGCCAGTCGCCGGCGCGGGCAGGATCCGCACCGGGCCGGTCGAGAGGTCGCTGGCGTTGTCGGCGAGCGAGATGCCGAGCGCCTGGGTGAGCTTGCCGGGCCCCGAGCAGAGGTCCTGCTCGCGGGCGGCGCCTGGCCGCGGCGCGCGCGCATCAGCTCGATCCCGCGAGCGGCGCGAGGGCGCGGATCAGCACGCGCCGCGCCGACGCCCTCGGGCTCGCAGACCGCGTTGAGCATCGCGTGGATGCCGTAGGAGCGGTAGACGTAGGCGCGCCCGGGCGCCCGAACAGGGTCGTGCGTGCGCGGCGTCAGGCCGACGAACGCGTGGCAGGCGGGCTCGCTGTCGTGGTAGGCCTCGGTCTCGACGATCACGCCCGCGGCTGCCGCCGTGCACGACCCGGCAGCCGATCAGATCGCGGCGCGACCTCGAGCACCGGCCGCGCGTAGAAGCTCAGCGCCGACAGTCGCTCGTCATCGAGCCGGCGTCGGCGCCGACGGCGCGAGCTGCTCGCGCACGCGCGCGCAGCGAGGTGCCGCCCTCGGACACCTTCGACTCGAGCCAGCGAGCCCTGCTGCGAGCACCGCCCGAAGCTCGTCCGCGTGTGGCCGCCAGCAGCTCGCTGTGCGCGGCGAGCTCCTCGGCCGTCAGCTCCGAGAGCGGCCTGCCGCTGTCGAGCGCTGTGCGCACGAGCCCCGCGACGACCCCGTGGGCCTCGCGGAAGGGCATGCCGAGGCGCACCAGCAGGTCGGCGACGTCGGTCGCGGCGATCAGCTCGTCAGAGGCGGCCGCGAGCAGGCGCTCGCGGTCGAAGCGCACGCCCGCGAGCATCCCGCGTGGCCGCCGCGAGCGTCAGCTCGAGCGTGTCGGCGGCGTCGAACAGGTGCTCCTTGTCCTCCTGCAGGTCCTTGTTGTAGGTCAGCGGCAGGCCGTGCATCACGCCGTGGAAGGCCGCCAGGTGGGCGACCACGCGGGGCGCCTTGGCGCGCAGCAGCTCGGCCGCGTCGGGGTTCTTCTTCTGGGGCATGATCGAGGAGCCCGAGCTCCAGGCGTCGGGCAGCTCGCAGAAGCCGAACTCCGCGCTGGACCACAGCACGAGCTCGGCCCCCAGCCGCGAGAGGTGGGTCGCGCAGGTCGCCGCGGCGGCGAGGTAGTCGAGCGCGAAGTCGCGGCCGGAGACGGCGTCGATCGAGTTCGGCGCGACGCTCGTGAAGCCGAGCTCGCGCGCGACCGGCCGCGCGGTCGGTGTCGAAGTTGACGCCCGCCAGGGCGCCGGCGCCGAGCGGCAGCACGCCCGCACTGGCGCTCGGCGAAGGCGAAGCGCTCGCGGTCGCGCGCGAGCATCCAGAAGTAGGCGAGCAGGTGATGGCCGAGGTAGACGGGCTGGGCGCGCTGCAGGTGGGTGTAGCCGGGCATCGGCCAGTCGAGGTGCTCCTCGGCGCGCTCCAGCAGGGCGCTCATCAGCGCCTCGATCGCGCCCGCGCGGCGGCCGCCCGCTCGCGCGTGTACATCGCCAGGTCGGTGACGACCTGGTCGTTGCGCGAGCGCGCCGTGTGCAGCCTCCCGCCGACGGGCCCGGCGATCTCGGTCAGGCGCCGCTCGATCGCCATGTGGATGTCCTCGTCGCCGGCCGCGAACGCGAAGCGGCCCTCGCTGCAGCTCGCGCTTCGACCGCGTCGAGGCCCGCGAGCAGCGCGTCGCGGTCCTCGGCGCTGATGCACGCCGCGGCGGCCAGCATCCTCGCGTGCGCCCGCGACGGCGCCAGGTCCTGCGGCCACAGGCGCCGGTCGAAGCCGATCGAGGCGTTGAGCCGCTGGAAGTCGGGGTGCTGGGGCTCGGGGAAGCGCGACACGCGCGGTCAGTCTAGAGCAGGCCGCACCGAGCGACCGCGCCGCAGCCCCTCGGCGACGCGCGCGACCTGGCCCTCGCTCATCTGCGGGAAGAACGGCAGCGCCAGCGAGCGCGCGGCGACGTCCTCGCAGACCGGGAACTCGCCCTCGCGGTGGCCGAAGCGCTCGCGGTAGAAGCTCATCAGGTGGATCGCCGGCAGGTAGGGCTTGCTCTGGATGCCCGCCGCCGCGAGCGCGCGCACGATCTCGTCGCGGTCGACGCCGCGGCGGCAGCTGCACGACGAACACGAACCAGCCGCGCACGTCGCCGTCGCGGTCGGGGCAGGGCAGCTCGAGGCCCTCGATCCCCGCCAGCGCCTCGCGGTAGCGCGCGGCGAGCGCGCGCGCGCCGGCGAGCATCTCCTCGCAGCCGCGCCGAGCTGCGCGATGCCGAGCGCGCAGGCGATGTCCGAGAGGCGGTAGTTGAAGCCGAGCCGGTCGTGGTCGAGCCAGCCCATGTCGGGCGCGCGGCCCTGGTTGCGCTCGGAGTCGATGCGCTCCTTCAGCGCGGCGTCGGCGAGCGTGACCATGCCGCCCTCGCCGGTGGTCAGCTGCTTGTTGGCGTAGAAGCCGAACACCGCCGGATGCCCGCGCGCGCCGACGGCGCGCCGTCGGCGTGCACGCGCGCCGAGCGCCTCGCAGGCGTCCTCGACGATCGCCAGCCCGTGCTCGCGCGGCGAGCTGCTCGAACGCGGGCATGTCGGCCGGGTAGCCGAAGATGTGAACCGGCAGCAGCGCCCTCGTGCGCTCGCTGACGGCGGCCGCGGCCGCGGCCGGGTCGAGGTTCAGCGTGACCGGATCGATGTCGGCGAACACCGGCCGCGCGCGCTCGTAGAGGACCGCGTTGGCCGAGGCGACGAACGAGAACGGGCTCGTCACGACCTCGTCGCCGTCCCCCACGCCGACCGCGCGCAGCGCGAGGTGCAGGCCGGCGGTGCCGCTGGAGACCGCGCACGCGCAGCGGCGCGCCGACGCGCGCGGCGAAGCGCTGCTCGAACTCCGGCAGGCGCGGGCCCAGCGAGAGCTGCCCGGAGCGCAGCACCTCCAGCACCGCCCGCTCCTCCGCCTCGCCGAGCACCGGGCGGGCGAGCGGGATCGGCTCAGCGCTCACGTACCGATCCAGCCTCCTGCGCCCCGGGTCCCTGCTCGGACCCCGGCGCGACCTTGCCGGGCTGCATGCCGTACTCGAGCGAGTCCACGAGCGCGTCCCAGGAGGCGGCGATGAGGTTCTCGGAGACCCCGATCGAGCCCCACACCTGCTGGCCGTCGGAGGCGTCGATCAGCACCCGCGTGACCGCGCCGGTGCCCTTCGTCTCATCGAGGATGCGCACCTTGAAGTTGACCAGCTCGATGTCGCGCAGGTGCGGGTGGATCTCGCCGATCGCCTCGCGCAGCGCGCTGTCGAGGGCGTTCACCGGGCCGTTGCCCTCGGCGGTGCGCACGTAGCGCTCGCCGTCCGAGCCAGATCTTGATCGTGGCCTCGGTGTCGACCTTGCCGTCGGCGTGCTTCTCGACCATCACGCGCCAGGACTCCAGGCGGAACAGCGGCTCGTAGGGCCCGCCTCCTTGCGCATCAGCAGCTCGAAGGAGCCGTCGGCGGCCTCGAACTGGAAGCCCTGGTGCTCGAGCTCCTTGACGCGCTCGACCACCCGCTGGGCGAAGGCGTCGCTCGCTCGCCGCCTGCGGGAGATGCCGGCCTCGGCGCGCCTTCTCGGACGATCGTGCCCTTGCCCGAGAGCTCGGAGATCAGCACGTCGCGGCGGTTGCCGACGACCGCCGGGTCGATGTGCTCGAAGGTCTGCGCGTCGGCGCGCACGCCGGCGGCGTGCAGGCCGGCCTTGTGGGCGAAGGCGTGCTTGCCGACGTAGGGCTGGGCCGGGTTGGGCGAGCGGTTGAGCAGCTCATCGACGAAGTGCGCGGTCTCGGTCAGCCGCGCGAGGCGCTCGGGTGCCAGCAGCTCGACGCCCATCTTCAGCTGCAGGTCGGCGATGATCGTGATCAGGTTGGCGTTGCCGGTGCGCTCGCCGATGCCGTTGACCGTGCCCTGCACCTGCGTGGCGCCGGATTCGACCGCCGTCAGCGTGTTGGCCACCGCGCAGCCGGAGTCGTCGTGGGTGTGGATCCCGAGCGGCGACGCCGGGAGCGCTTCGGAGACGACCGCGAGGGCCGTGCGGATCTGCGGCGGCAGCGAGCCGCCGTTGGTGTCGCACAGCACGACCCGCTCGGCGCCCGCCTCGGCGGCGGCGCGCAGGCAGTCGAGCGCGTAGCCCGGGGTCCAGCGCGAAGCCGTCGAAGAAGTGCTCGGCGTCGAACAGCACGCGCTTGCCGGCGCCGACCAGGAACGCGACCGACTCGGCGATCATCGCGAGGTTCTCCTCGCGCGAGACGCGCACGACCTTCTCCACATGCAGCACCGAGGCCTTGCCGACGAGCGTGCAGGCCGGGGCGAAGCAGTCGGCGAGCACGCGCAGGCCCTCGTCGGCCTCGGCGCGCAACGTCGCGCCGGCGGGTCATGCCGAAGGCGACGATCTCGGCCACCTCCAGGCGCTCGTCGGCGAGCAGCTCGAACAGCTCCTGCTCCTTGGGGTTGGAGGCGGGGAAGCCGGCCTCGATCAGGTCGCACGCCGAGGTCGTCGAGCGCGTGCACGACCCGCACCTTCTCCTCGGCCGTGAGCGTCAGCCCGCCGCCCCCCATGCCGTCGCGCAGGGTGGCGTCGTATAGCTGTATGTCGGCCATGCCGGGCCCTATCCCGCGGCGGTCGCCCGCGCGCTCGGGCGCCGAGCGCCTCGCCCGTGGGGGTCTCCAGGGCGCGCCGCATCGACGACGTCGAGCCACTCGCGGTAGCGCTCGGAGCGCCCGTGGATGGCGTC
Organism: uncultured Solirubrobacteraceae bacterium; assembly: GCA_963764185.1. GTDB lineage: Bacteria > Actinomycetota > Thermoleophilia > Solirubrobacterales > Solirubrobacteraceae > Palsa-744. Next base: position 4,928 of record CAVXRF010000008.1, read on the forward strand.
GTCGAAGGCCGCCTGCAGCACGCGCGTGATCTCGCCCGGCTTGCCCGTGCCGATCGGTGGTCGTCGACCTCGCGCACCGGCACGAGCTCGGCGGCGGTACCGGACATGAACACCTCCTCGGCGAGGTACATCTCGGCGCGCGCGACGTTGCGCTCGACCACCGTGTAGCCGAGGTCGCGGGCGATCTGGATGATCGAGCGGCGGGTGATGCCGTCGAGGATCGAGTTGTGCTGTCCGGGCGTGGCGATCTCGCCGTCGCGGACGATGTAGATGTTCTCGCCGGTGCCCTCGCACACGTGGCCGTGGTCGTCGAGCAGGATCGCCTCGTCGTAGCCGGCCTTCACCGACTCGACCTTCGCGAGCACGCTGTTGAGGTACTGCCCGGAGGCCTTCGCGTGGGGGATCAGCGAGTCGGGGCTGATCCGCCGCCACGAGGAGACCTTCGCGCGGACGCCGTTGCGCTTGCCCTCCTCGCCGAGGTAGGCGCCCCACTCCCAGCAGGCGATCGTCACGTCGACGGGCGCCTCCAGCGGGTTCAGGCCCATCTGGCCGTAGCCGCGGTTGACGATCGGGCGGATGTAGCAGGAGCGCAGGCCGTTGCGGGCGACCAGCTCGAGCGTTGCAGCGCGGAGCTGCTCGGCCGAGTAGGGCACCGGCATGTAGTAGAGCTCGGCGGAGCGCAGCAGGCGATCGATGTGCTCGGCGTTGCGGAACACGGCGGGACCGAGCTCGGTCGTCGTAGCAGCGCATGCTGTCGAACACGCCCGTGCCGTAGTGCAGGCCGTGCGTCAGGACGTGGACCTTGGCGTCCTCCCAGGCGACGAAATCTCCGTTCATCCAGATGAGGTCGGTGGGCTCCACGTTGATCGCACTCCTATTCGAGGTTGTCGAGCACTGCCCTCGTCGCCTGCGCCGTCCCCGCTCCTCCTCCCAGGTCGGGCGTGCGCAGGCCCGCGGCGAGCGCGCGCTCCACGGCCGATTCTACAGCCGCCGCCTCGCTTTCCAAGCCAAGCCCGTGCCGCAGCATCATCGCCGCCGAGAGGAACATCGCCAGCGGGTTTGCGACGCCCTGTCCGGCGATGTCCGGCGCCGAGCCGTGCACCGGCTCGAACATGCCCGGGGTGCGTCGCTCGATCCCCGAGCGAGGCGCTCGGCAGCATGCCGATCGAGCCGGTGATCATGGCGGCCTCGTCGGAGAGGATGTCGCCGAACATGTTCTCGGTGAGGATCGTGTCGAAGTCGCTGCGGCGATGAGACGAGCTGCATGGCGGCGTTGTCCACGAGCACGTGCTCGAGCTCGACGTCGCGGGAACTCGCGCGCGTGCAGGCTCGCTCACGACCTCGCGCCACAGCCGCGAGGTCTCGAGCACGTTGGCCTTGTCGACGCTCGAGACCTTGGGCTCGACGATCTCCGCCGGCCGCGTGAAGGCGGTGCGCGCGATGCGCTCGATCTCCGCGGTGGTGTAGGCGCAGAGGTCCGAGGCCGAGTCGGCGGTGCGGGTCTTCTCGCCGAAGTAGATCCCGCCGGTGAGCTCGCGCACGACCAGCAGGTCGGTGCCCTCGATCCGCTCGCGACGCAGCGGCGAGGCGTCATACAGCGCCGGCAGCGGCTTGACGGGCCGCAGGTTGGCGTACAGCCCGAGGCCCTTGCGCAGCCCCAGCAGGCCCTGCTCGGGGCGGGGCTTGTCGGGGTCGGTGGTGTCCCACTTCGGCCCGCCCACGGCCGCCAGCAGGACGGCGTCCGAGCGCCGGCAGGCGGCGAGCACCTCGTCGGTCAGGGCCATGCCGTGGGCGTCGATCGAGGCGCCGCCGAACAGGTGCTCCTCGAACTCGAAGTCGCCGAGCGCTTCCAGCAGCTCGAGCGTCGGCGCCATGATCTCGGGGCCGATCCCGTCGCCGGGCAGCGTTGACGATGTGGTGTGCCATGTGCGCACGGGCTCGCCCCCTACAGCGCCGTGGTCACGGGACCGCTGCGCTCGCGCTCGCTCTCGTAGGTCGGCGATCTCCTCAGACTGCTGGAGCGTGAGGGCGATGTCGTCGAGACCCGCCGAGCAGGCGGTGGCGGATCTCGTGGTCGATCTCGAAGGCGACCTCGCGGCCCGGCGAAGCGGACCTCCTGTGCGCGCAGATCGACCTGGCCGTCGACCGGCGCGCTGCGAGCGCCCGGCAGTCCTCATCGGACGAGCACGACCGGCAGCAGCCCGATCTTGGTGCAGTTGGAGTAGAAGATGTCGCGCGAAGCTGGGCGCGACGATCGCCTGGAAGCCGTAGTCCTGCAGGCCCCAGGGAGCGTGCTCGCGCGAGGAGCCGCAGCCGAAGTTCTCGCCGGCGACGAGGATCGGGTTGGCGGGCAGATCCCAGCCGGGCTCCTTGGCCCAGTCGTAGAAGAGGAACTCGCCGAAGCCCGTGCGCTCGACCCGCTTGAGGAACTGCTTGGGCATGATCTGGTCGGTGTCGACATCGGCGCGGTCGAGGTGACTGACCTGCCCGCTGATGGTCTCTATCGGCTGCATCGTCAGCTCCAGTCTCGGATGTCGGTGAAATGGCCCTCGATGGCTGCCGCCGCGGCCATCTGCGGCGAGACGAGATGGGTGCGCCCGCCGCGGCCCTGGCGGCCCTCGAAGTTGCGGTTGGAGGTGGAGGCGCAGCGCTCGCCCGGCTGCAGGATGTCGGGGTTCATGCCCGAGGCACATGGAGCAGCCGGCGACGCGCCAGTCGAAGCCGGCGTCGCGGAAGACCTCGATCGAGTCCCTCGGCCTCGGCCTGGGCCTTGACCTGCTGTGAGCCGGGCACGACCATGGCGCTGACGCTCGGCGAGACGGTCGCGCCCCGCGACGACCTCGCGGCGGCGCGCAGGTCGCCGATGCGGGAGTTGGTGCAGGAGCCGATGAAGACGCGGTCGACGGCGATCTCCTCGATGGGCGTGCCGGGCTCGAGCGCCATGTAGGCGAGCGCGCGTTCGGTGGCCTCGCGGTCGGCGGGGCTGTCGAAATCCTCGGGCGAGGGAACGCTGCTCGGTGACCGCGCGGACCATCCCGGGGTTCGTGCCCCAGGTGACCTGCGGGGAGATGGCCGCGGCGTCGATGACGACCTCGCGGTCGAAGCTCGGCGCCCTCGTCGGTGTGCAGCTCGCGCCAGCGCCTCGATCGCCGCGTCGAGCTCCGCACCACTCGGGCGCGCCCGGGCAGGTCGCTGCCGGTGAACCAGGCGAAGGTGGTCTCGTCAGGAGCGATCATGCCGGCGCGGCCGCCGCCCTCGATGGTCATGTTGCAGACGGTCATTCGCCCCTCCATCGAGAGCGCCCGGATCGGCCGGCCCCGCGTACTCGACGACGTGGCCGGTCATGCCGCCGACGCCGAGCTGCCCGAGCGTGGCGAGGATCAGGTCCTTGGCGGTGACGCCGAAGCCGAGCTCGCCCTCGTAGCGGACGCGCATCGAGCGCGGGCTTGTTCTGGACCATGCACTGCGTGGCCAGCACGTGCTCGACCTCGCTGGTGCCGATGCCGAACGCGAGCGCGCCGAAGGCGCCGTGGGTGGAGGTGTGGGAGTCCCCGCAGACGATCGTCATGCCCGGCTGGGTGACCCCGAGCTCGGGGCCGATCACGTGGACGATGCCCTGGCGATCGGAGCCGAGCGAGTAGACGGGAACGCCGAACTCCTCGCAGTTGCGCTCGAGCGTTTCCACCTGCACGCGCGAGAGCTCGTCCTTGATGCGGGCCGCGATTGGCGTGCCGTCGGTGGGCGTGTTGTGGTCGGCGGTCGCGAGCGTGCGGTCGGGCCGGCGGACGCGTCCGGCCGGCCAGGCGCAGCCCGTCAAACGCCTGCGGGCTTGTGACCTCATGGACGAGGTGCAGGTCGATGTAGAGAATGCCCGGGCCTCGACCTCGTGGGCCTCCCAGATCTTGTCGAACAGCGTCTTTGGCATAGTCAGCTCCTTCGCAGTCCCGCGGAGACGACCGCCAGGAACTCCGCGTCGTCTTTTCCAGGATTCTCGAAGTGATGGGGTAGGTCGGCATCGAATGTGACACAGTCGCCGGTCTTCAGCACGTGGCGCTCGGTGTCGCACACCAGCACCAGCGAGCCGCTCTCGACCAGCGCGGTCTCGCGGCTTCCGGGCTCGTGCATCGGCGGATCGTCCGCGGCGCCCGTGGCGCCTCCGGGTGCGAGCGTGTGGCGCGAGAGCTCAGCGCGCTGGCCGGGCTGTGAGGAGGTCATCACCTCGAACTGATGGCCGCGACGCCTGTTGCCGCCGCGCTGGCGCTGGCCCGCGCGCACGATCGTCACGGCTCCATCCTCGTCGAGGCGCAGAAGCTGTGACAGCCGCAGCTCGAGACCCGCGGCGATGCGGTTGGCGACGGTGAGCGTCGGGCTCGTCTCCCCGCGCTCCACCTGGGAGAGCATCGGCGCGCTCACGCCGCTGCGCAGGGCCAGGTCGCGCAGGGACAGTGAGGAGGCCTCGCGTAGCGCCTTCACGCGGGCCCCGATGACACCCGGATCCAGCGGATCGGCCAAGTGGGTGTTCTCGGCGACAGCCACCATACGCTTGTACGCTATCACAGACGCGGGCCTGCGTCAGCGTCTGGACCGCGCAGCCGCCGGAATCTCGATCGCCTCGCTCCTGATGGTCCTGCCCTCATAGCTGACGCCGAGCAGTGCACGCACGGTCCCGTGGACGGCGATGCGCGCCGCCGCCGAGTCGAGCGAGAGCTCCACCGTCCGGCTCTGGCCGGCTGCCAGCGTCACGCGCCTTGAGGCGAGCACCACCGTTCGCGTCGTGCGGTGTCTGCTGCGGGCGGCGCTCACCGCTGTGACGTGGCCGTTCAGCAGGCGCTCGAGGACGCTCAGGCGCAGCCCGACCGAGGCGCAAGCGCCTTCGCTTGAGACGCAGCGCAGCGGAACGAGGAGCTCCCCCGGGCGAACCTTCACCGGTCCGCTGACGGTCAGCTTCGGACTGCTGGCCGCATACGCCGAGATCGCCCCGCGCGCGCTGCTGGAAGCACCGCTGAGCGAGGCGCCCGCGTTCGACGAGCCTGTTGGCGGCGGGGTTGAGCTCTGCGGCTGGTCCACCACGGCGGTCGCCGTGACCGTGTCGGGGCCATATTCGATCCTCAGCGTCGGAGCCGGATCGCTCATCGCCGCTCCACACGCTTCGGGAGAGAGGTTTTCGAGCAGCTGCCCGCTTTCGACCGGAAGTCCGCCTGGTCCGGTGAACCTCCCGGACACGCCGCCCTGAGCGCGGATGAGCGTCAGCGTCGAGCCCGGTTCGACGCAGCCCTCGCGTACGGCGAGCCTGGCCGAGCCGAGCTGCGCATGGCCGGAAACCGTCACTTCACTCCCTTTGCCCGCCGGGTTCTCTTCGATGGTGAACCTCGACGCGCTGTCGAGGGACAGGTTGCCGTTCACTTCGAGCTTCCCGCCGGCGCCGGGAAAGCCGGGCTCCAAGCCCGCGCCTTCGAGCGTCAGCGGACCGATGCGCCCGCCCCCCCACAGCGACACGCCGTTCAGCTCGACGGGTTCCCCGTCGGACCCGTTCAGGTCGCCGTCTGCTTCGGGCCCACCGAAGATCACCTGCGTCTCGCCCGTGATCGTGATCGGACCCACGTCGGTCTTGCCCGCAAGCTCAAGCTGGTCGCCGTCGGCGAGCGTAACCGCGAGTGGATGATCGCCCGTCACCGGGCCCCACACGTTCAGGCCTCCGGGCGCGGGCCCCACCGACCACGAGTTTGGGGCGCCGAGCACGAGCGGCAGGTCGAGCGTCGTAAAGCTGCTCGACAGGCCAGTCCCGCTGCCTTCCTCGGTCGTGTCGGCATCGACTCCACCCATCAGGGTCAGGGCCTCATCGCCGCTCACGGAGTAGCTGGCCGGCCCCGGCGCGATCGGCGGCGGCTCGCCCGGCCCTTCAGGCGTGAAGGCGATCGCGCGGGAGTCGAGCTCGATGGTGTCAACTGTGAGGCCAGCGAGATCGTCCGTGGTGGCGGGGCAGCCGACAGGATCTGGCTCGCAGACCCCCAGGGGAAAGTCCAGATCGACCGGTTCGGCCACCTCGCCGGGCGCCTCACCACCCACCCAGTTGGCCCTTTCACTCCAGTGCCCGCCGAGCCCGCTCCAGGTGAGCGTCACGGGCGAAGCCGCGGCCCCCGCCGCCATCACCAGCGCGCTCGCCAGGGTCGCGAGCGCCGACGCCAGAGCGACTCTTCCCCACATCCCCATGGAACGAGGATTCCAGAGAAGGGCTCCGGGCGCCACTCTGCAGGCGCCCGCCCGGTGTCCGGGCGGGCCTCCCGCGACAGCCGCCGCAAGGCGGCCCAATCAAGAGATCAGGGAGCGGCGGCCTCCGGCAGGCCGATCGTGTCCCCCACCTGCGAGCGCGCCACGGCGACCGACAGCGCGCGCACGTACGCGCGAGCGGCCGCGTCGATGATGTCCGTTGACACCCCCTGGCCGGCGCCGGTGTAGGAGTTGACCTCGACCACGACGGACACCTCGCCAAGCGCATCCTGACCCTCGGTGACGGCTGCGATGGTGAAGTCCGACAGCCTCGCGCCCACGCCGGCGGCGGCGTCGATCGCCTGAAAGACCGCATCGATCGGCCCGTCGCCGAGGAACGTGCCCTCCGCCGAGGAGCCATCGGGCAGCATCACCGACACGCGCGCATGCGGCGGCCGCCGCGAGGACGCCTCGACCTCGAACCAGTTGAGCGAATAGCCGGGGATCTCCTCTCGGAGCTCATCGGTCACCAGCGCCTCCAGGTCCATCGCCGTCACGTGTTTCTTGCGGTCGGCGATCTCCTTAAAGCGCTTGAAGGCCGTGTTCAGCGCCTGCCCATCCAGGTCGAATCCCATCTCCTCGAGCGCTTTGTGCAGCGCATGGCGACCCGAGTGCTTACCGAGCACGATCGAGTTGCTCTGCAGGCCAACGGTGGTGGCGTCCATGATCTCGTAGGTCGCTCGCTCCTTCAGCACGCCGTCCTGATGGATCCCAGCCTCGTGCGCGAACGCGTTGCGCCCGACGATCGCCTTGTTCGGCTGCACCTGATAGCCGGTCAGCCGCGAGACCAGGCGGCTCGTGCGGGCGATCTCCGTCGTGTCGATGCCCGTCCACAGCGAGAGGCTCGGCTCGCGCGTGCGCAGCAGCATCACGATCTCCTCGAGCGAGGCGTTGCCCGCCCGCTCGCCGATGCCGTTGATCGCGCACTCCACCTGACGGCAGCCGGCCTGCACGCCCGCCAGCGAGTTGGCGACGGCCAGTCCCAGGTCATCGTGGCAGTGGACCGAGACCACCACGTCGTGCAGGCCGGGTACCAGCCGGTACAGCTCTGAGAACATCGCCGCGTACTCCTGCGGCAGCGCGTAGCCGACCGTGTCGGGCACGTTGATCGTGGTCGCGCCCTCATCGAGCGCGATCTGGATCACCTCGGCCATGAACTCGACGTCCGAGCGCGAGCCGTCCTCGGGCGAGAACTCGACATCGTCGGTGTATTCCCGCGCCTGCGCCACCGCGGCACGGACCTGACCCTTGACGTCCTCGCGCGTCGTCTGCAGCTTGCGCTCGATGTGGATGTCGCTGGTGGCGAGGAACGTGTGGATGCGCGGGCGCTCGGAGTCCTTCACCGCGTGCCAGGCCGCATCGATGTCCTGCTTGGACGTGCGCGCCAGGCCGCAGATCACAGGGCCCTCAACCTCGCGGGCGATCGCCTGCACCGACTCTGAATCGCCCGGCGATGTGATCGGGAAGCCAGCCTCGATCACGTCCACGCCCAGCCGCGCGAGCTGATGGGCGATCTCGAGCTTCTCCTGCTTGTTCAGCGATATCCCCGGCGACTGCTCGCCGTCGCGCAGGGTGGTGTCGAAGATCAGGACGCGGTTCGAGTCCTCTCGAGCCGTCCTGCCCTGGCCGCCGTCAGTGGATCCGTCGTTGATGCTCATGTCGTTCGTGCTCCTTCTCGGTCTCGTTCAAGCTTCCTCTCTGCTGGGTATGCGGCTACGCGGCCGCCACGCGCTATTCCCCCCGAGGGGGGAGCAGGAGAAGGCTGAGAAGCGAGATCTGAAACGACATCTGCGCTGAAGGTTAGCACCCGCTCGCGCGCCGCCACATGCAACGGCCACGCTCGGTTATGCTCGGCCTGCGAAGGGCTCCTTGTGCAGCCCTGACGCCCACATCGGCCGTGCGCCGGCTCGCGCTCCGGCGTCGCGGATCACGAGGAAAGGACGGCGGACCATGAGCCAGACCGATCTTGCAGCCCCGACCGTGGAGGACCTGCGTGCGACCATCGCCGGTGAGGTGATCACACCGGATGATCCGGCATACGAGGAGGCACGCCTCGTCTGGAACGGCAGGATCGACCGCCATCCCGCGCTGGTGGTGCGCTGTGCTTCCACCGAGGATGTCGTGGCCGCGCTGGCCACCGCCCGCGAGCACGACCTCGTCGTCAGCGTGCGCTGCGGAGGGCACTCCACGCCCGGGTACAGCTCCTGCGACGGCGGCATCGTGATCGACCTGCGCGGCATGAACGGCGTGAAGGTCGACGCCACCGCCGGGACCGCGCGCGTCCAGGGCGGCACGAGCTGGGGCGAGCTTGACGCGGCCACCCAGGAGCATGGGCTGGCGGTCACCGGCGGGCGCGTCTCCGACACCGGCGTCGGAGGGCTCGCGCTGGGCAGCGGCAGCGGCTGGCTCGAGCGCTCCTATGGGGTCACCTGCGAGAGCCTGCTCTCGGCCGAGGTGGTGACAGCCGACGGCAGCATCGTCACCGCCAGCGAGCGGGAGAACCCCGAGCTCTTCTGGGGCCTCCGAGGGGGCGGGGGAAACTTCGGCGTCGTCACCGAGTTCGAGTTCCGCCTGCATCCGGTCGGTCCCATCGTCGCCGGGGGCCTGCTCCTGTATCCATGGGAGCAGGCCGGCGAGGTGATCCGCAACTATCGCGACTTCATCGCCGGATCCCCCGAGGCGGTCTCCGGGGGCGTGGCATTGCTCACGGCGCCGCCGGAGGAGTTCGTGCCCGAGGAGGTGCGCGGCAAGCCCGCCGTGGGCGTTGTCTTCTGCTACGTCGGCTCCCCCGAGGAGGGCATGGCGGCGGCCGAGCCGCTGCGCGGGTTCGGCTCGCCCGTGGTGGACATGATTCAGCCGATGCCCTATGCCGTCGTGCAGCAGATGCTAGACGCCGGCAGCCCCCGCGGGGTGCGCGAGTACTTCAAGGTGGACACGCTAAGCGCCCTCTCCGACGCCGCCATCGACGCGATCGTGGCCCAGGCCGACGGGCTCCCGACGCCATTCGGGCAGCTCGTGCTGGGGCCGCTCGGAGGCGCGCTGTCCCGGACTGACCGCGAGGCGATGGCGCTCACGCTCGACGACGGCGAGTGGACGTACTTCTGCCTGTCGATGTGGATGGACCCGTCACAGGACGAGGCCAACACGGCCTGGGCTCGCGGCTTCCACGATGCGATGCGCCCGTTCGCCGTGGGCACCGCGATGCCCAACTTCATCGAGCCCGACGAGGGCGTCGCGCGCCTGCGCGCCTCCTACGGAGAGGACAAGTACGCGCGCCTGCTCGCGCTCAAGGAGCGCTGGGACCCGCGGAACATGTTCCGACTCAACCAGAACATCGTGCCCTCGGGCGGCTGAGCGGATGCCCCTCGCAGGCGGTTGCGCCTGTGGCACGGTCCGCTTCGAGGTGACCGCGCCGCTCGTGTCGGCCAACTACTGCCACTGCACGCGCTGCCAGCGCCGCAGCGGCACGGCCGCCTCCGCCAACGCGCGCACCGAGCCGGGGTCCTTCCGGATCCTCGGCGGAGAGGACAGCCTGCGCGCGTGGAGGCCGGCCGGCGGCTTTGAGAAGTGGTTCTGCGGCGAGTGCGGCTCGGCCCTGTTCAGCCGCGACCCGAACGACTCGGAGCGGATGAGCGTCCGCCTCGGCGCGTTCGACGAGGATCCGCAGATCAGGCCCACCATGCGCCAGTTCGTGGCCTACGCCGCCCCCTGGGAGGCGATCCCCGACGACGGTCTGACGCGCCACGAGGAGAGCGGTCACTGAGCACGGAGCTGATCCTGCGACCGCTCACCGAGGGTGACGAGGCCGAGCTGTTGCGCATCCATAACACCCCGGAGGTCATGCGCTGGTGGGATGCCCCGGCCCAGGATTTCCCGTGGGATGAGCCTCGAGCGACCCGTCTCACGATCGAGGTGGACGGCGCCGTGGCCGGCCTGATCCAGTTCTCCGAGGAGCTTGAGCCCAAGTACCGTCACGCGGGGATCGATCTGTTCCTCGATCCCGCCCTGCACGGGCGCGGCCTCGGTAGCGAGGCCGTCCGGCGGGTGGTACGACGTCTGATCGACGAGCTGGGCCACCACCGCATCACAATCGACCCGGCGGCCGCGAACACCGCGGCGATCCGGGCCTACGAAAAGGTCGGTTTCACTCGCGTGGGCGTCATGCGCCGTTCCGAGCGCGACACCGACGGCAACGGTTGGCACGACAGCCTGCTGATGGAGCTGCTGGACGGCGAGGAGCAGCGCTGAGGATCTTGCGCTTGCAGGCCAGAGCACGGGGACGTGGTAATAGTTCTGCCTATGCCCCGTGCTATCTGGTCCGGCACAATCGGGTTCGGCCTGGTGGCAGTCCCGGTCAAGCTTTACAGCGCGCTGAATCGCAAGAACGTCCGCTTTCACCAGCTGTCGGGCAAGACCGGCGTGCGGGTCGCGCAGAAGCGGATCGACCCCCGGTCCGGCGAGGAGGTCCCCTACGAGCAGATCGTCAAGGGCTATGAGATCGCGCCCGAGCGCTATGTGGTGATCGAGCCGGGCGAGCTCGAGTCGCTGCAGCCCAAGAAGTCAAGGACAATCGAGATCGAGGACTTCGTCGAGCTCACGCAGATCGACCCCATCTTCTATGAGCACCCGTACTACCTGGCGCCCGCGCCGGGCGGAGCAAAGCCCTACCGGCTGCTGCTCGAGGCCATGCGCGACACCGGGCGCGTGGCAGTCGCGCGGGTGGTGATGCGCTCCAAGGAACAGCTCGTGGCAATCCGCCCGATGGGCGATGTACTCGAGATGGCGACGATGCTGTTCGGCGATGAAATCCTCCCGCCTGAGCAGCTCGGAGAGATCTCGGAGGTGGCCGAGGTGAAGACAACGAAGCGCGAGCTCGACGTGGCCAAGCAGCTCGTTGAGTCGCTCGCCGGAGATTTCGACCCCGACTCATACCGCGACGCCTACCGCGAGGAGGTGCTCGCCCTGATCGAGCGCAAGGCCCAGGGTGAGGAGATCGCCGTGCAGCCCGCCGCCGAAGAGGACACTGCGCCCGTGCCGGACCTGATGAGCGCGCTGAAGGCGAGCCTCGACGCAGTCCGTGCGCGTGGTGAGGATGCCGCTGCCAGCAAACGCCGCAAGCCTGCCGCCAAAGCCGCCGCCAAGCCTTCCGCCAAACCGGCCACCAAGAAACCCGCGGCCAAGAAACCGGCCGACAAGAAGGCCGGAGCGCAGCGAGCCGCAGCGAAGCGGTAGTGCCGCGAGGGTCGAAGGCCAAGCAGGCCGCACCGCTCGGGGGCTATCGGGCAAAACGCGACTTCGCGCAAACGGGCGAGCCGGCGGGTGGCGATCTCGACGCCGGTGAGGCGCCTCGCTTCGTCATCCAGGAGCACGACGCAACCAGTTTGCACTGGGATCTGCGCCTCGAGCGTGACGGGGTGCTCGCCTCCTGGGCGATCCCCAAGGGGCTGCCCGAGGTTCCGAAGGAGAACCACTTCGCCGCCCGCACCGAGGATCACCCACTCGAGTACGCCGATTTCGAGGGCGACATCCCGAAGGGGCAGTACGGCGCGGGCACGATGAGGATCTGGGATCGCGGCGTCTACGAGTGCCTGAAGTGGGAGCCCCGCAAGGTCGAGGTGGCACTCCACGGCGAGCGGCTCGACGCCCGCTACGCGCTGTTCGCCATCGGCGACGCCGGCGAGACGAAGGACTGGATGATCCATCGGATGGACCCGCCTGCGGACGCGAGCCGCGAGCCGATGCCCGAGCGGCTGGCTCCGATGCTCGCGCGCACCGGCACCCTCCCGGGCGACGATGCGCACTGGGCATATGAGATCAAGTGGGACGGCGTGCGTGCGATCGCCTACTCCACGCCTGGCGAGCTCCGCCTGGAGAGCAGGAACCTGAAAGACATCACCGTGCAATATCCAGAGCTCGGCAGGCTCAACCGCGCGCTGAGCTCACACAGCGCCATCCTCGATGGAGAGATCGTGGCCCTCGACGGTGACGGCCGGCCCAGCTTCGGTGCGCTTCAGCACCGCATGCAGGTCAGCTCCAAGGCGCAGGCGAAACGCCTGGCCAGGAGCACGCCGGCGACGTACATCATCTTCGACCTGCTCTGGCTCGACGGCCACTCCGTCATGGGCCTCCCCTACTCCGAGCGTCGCGAGCTGCTCACCGCCCTCGATCTGAACGGGTCCAGCTGGCGCACGCCCGAGCATCTCCTCGGCGGCGGCGCGGCCGTGCTCGCGGCCAGTGCCGAGCAGGGTCTCGAGGGCATCGTGGCCAAGCGCCTGGACTCGACCTATCAGCCGGGCGGTCGGCCTGGTACGTGGGTGAAGATCAAGAACATCCACCGTCAGGAGTTTGTCGTCGGCGGATGGGCACCGGGGAAGGGCAATCGCGCCGCGGGGATCGGTGCGCTGCTCGTAGGCGTCTACGACGAGCATGGGATGCTTCGCTACTCAGGACGTGTCGGCACCGGCTTCAGCGAGCGGGAGCTCGATCACCTCGCAAAGCTGCTCGCCCCGCTCGTGCGCTCAGGCTCCCCGTTCGCGACCGGCGGGCCCCGGCCCCCCCGGGACGCCATCTACTGCGAGCCGAAGCTGGTGGCCGAGGTCGAGTTCAGGGAGTGGACCGCCGCGGGCAGCCTGCGCCACCCCTCCTACAAGGGCCTGCGTGAGGACAAGGCCGCCGAGGACGTCGTGCGCGAGGATCCGCCTGAAGAGCGGGCGGGGCACAACGACGACGCACTCCTCGTGCCCGAGGATGCTCGAGAGTCGGCCTCCGTCACCGTCGATGGACGCGAGCTGAAGCTGTCAAACCTCCGCAAGGTCCTCTATCCGCAGAGCGGCTTCTCCAAGCGCGACGTGATCGACTACTACGCCGCCGTCGCCCCCGTGCTGATCCCCCATCTGCGCGACCGTCCGCTTACCGTCAAGCGCTGGCCCGACGGCGTCGAGGGAAAGGCGTTCTTTCAGAAGCAGGCGCCCGCCCACCGGCCGGACTGGGTTCAGACCGTGACCGTGCCCGCCGAGCGAAAGCCGATCGACTACCTCCTCGCCCAGGATCTCCCCACGCTGGTGTGGCTCGCGAACCTGGCGGCCCTCGAACTGCACACGCCGCTGGCGCGCGCCGGGGCGATCGAGCAGCCGACCACGCTGGTGTTTGATCTCGATCCAGGCAAGCCCGCCACGATCGTCGAGTGCTGCGGGGTGGCGCTCGCCCTGCGCGGCCTGTTCGAGACCCTGGGCCTCGAGTGCTTCGCCAAGACCTCGGGGAAAAAGGGCCTCCAGCTGTACCTGCCTCTCAACTCCGGCCCGGTCACCTTCGACGACTCCAAGGCGTTCGCCAAGACGGTCGCCGAGCTGCTCGAGCGCGCCGATCCTGATCTCGTCGTGTCAAGCATGAGCAAGGCCCGGCGCACGGGAAAGGTGCTGATCGACTGGAGCCAGAACGACCACCGCAAGACGACCGTCTGCGCCTACTCCCTCAGAGCCCGCCCCCGACCCACGGTCTCCACCCCGGTCGAGTGGGCGGAGGTGAGCGCCACTCTGGACTCCCGGGATCCGAACGCGCTCGCCTTCGAGGCGAGCGGAGTGCTCGAGCGGGTGGCCGAGCGGGGTGATCTGTTCGCACCCGTGCTCTCCTTGGTGCAGAAGCTGCCTGCACCGCCGGGCTAGGGAACGAGAACCACCTTGCCGACATTGCGCCGCTCGGTGATCATCGTCTGCGCCTCGCCGGCCTCCTCGAAGCTGAAGTCGCCGGCGACCACCGGTTTGATGGTGCCGTCATCCAGCAGTTCGCGCAGCGGCCCGATCCAGGGTTGCAGGGTGCCGCGGTCCTTCCACAGGCTCAGCATGTTCAGGCCGATCACGGCCTTCGATTCGCCCATCTGCTTGACCAGGTTGAAGCGCGGCATCCGCGCGATCGCGCTCAGCGCCGTCACCAGGTTGCGCCGCTGCCCGGAGACCACCGAGGAGGCGCCGAACGCCACGAGCCGCCCTCCCGGACGCAGCAGCGAGTAGCTGCGCCGGAAGCTCTTGCCGCCGACGGCGTCCATGATGATGTCGAACGGCGGCAGGCCCTTCTCCCAGCCGGCCTTGGTGTAGTCGATCGTATGGTCGACGCCGATCTCCCTGCAGCGCTCGTGCTTGCCCGGCGACGCGGTCCCGTAGACCTCGTTGCCGCTGCGCTTGGCCAGCTGCGTGGCGGCGATGCCCACGCCACCGCCCGCCGAGTGGATCAGCACGCGCTCGCCGGGCTGCATGTTGCCGTAGCCGAACAGACCGGCCCAGGCGGTCCCGTAGTTGACGGGAATGGAGGCGCCCTGCTCGAACGTCAGCGCATCCGGGAGCGCGATGACATCGCCCGCGGGGACCGCGACCTGCGAGGCGTAGCCGCCGAACTGCGTGCTGGCCACCACACGCTGTCCGTGGCTGAGGCCCTGCACTCCCTCACCCAGCTCGAGGATCGTGCCCGCAACCTCATATCCGACGACGCAGGGCGTCTTCGGCGCATCGGGGTACAGGCCCATCCGCGCCATCACGTCGGCGAAGTTCACGCCCGCGGCCGCGACGTCAATGCGCACCTCGCCCGGGGCCACCTGGGGATCGTCGCGCTCCTCCACCTTCAGCACGCCGGGACCGCCGTGCTTCGTTATGACCACTGCCCGCATCAGATGCTCACCGTCCCCCGTCGCTTGCCCTTGCCGTGAACCCTATGCCATCCTTCGCGCGGCAACGCGCGCGCGGATCAGCCGAGATCGACCGACCACCCGTTCACGAACCCCTCGGAGGCGACGATCTCACCGACGACGTCCTCGGACACCGGCGCGTCGGTCGTCACAACCATCGCAGCCACCGGCCCGTCCTCGCCATCGGCTCTCCCATTCGCGGCATGCCCGACCGCGGCGGAGGAGATGTTGATGCCGTGGGCGCCGAAGATCGTGCCCACCCTGCCGATCATGCCCGGGAGATCTGCATAGCGGAAGACCGTCACGTAGCGCTCGAGCTCGATCGTCAGTCGCCTGCCCTGGACCTCCACGAGGTGGGGTGCCTGGGTGGGGCCGATCCCCGTCCCGGCAACCGCCACCCGCTCGCCGCCCGCCACCACGGTCACGCGGATGAGCTCGTTGAAGTCCTGCGCCTCGGACACCGACTTCTCCTCGACCACGATCCCCCGCTCCTCGGCCATGCTTGGCGCGTTGACGAGGTTCACCTGCTCCTCCGTCCGTCCCTGCAGCGCCCCGCCGATGACCGCGAGCGTCAGAAGACGGGTATCGAAGTCGGCGATCCTGCCCAGGAAGGCGGCCTCGATCCGCTCGACCGAGCTGCCCTCGGCGAGCGCCATGGCGAGACGACCGAGCTGCGTGGCCAGGGGGAGGAAAGGCCCGAGCACCCGCATGTCCTCAGCGGCGATCGCCGGGATGTTCACCGCGGTCGAGACGACACCGCCGGTGAGTGCCGCCACGACCTGCTCGGCGCTCTGATAACCGGCCCGATCGGTTGCCTCCGCGGTGGAAGCGCCGAGATGCGGCGTGACCACGACGTTCGGGTAGCCCTGGAACAGGGGGTAGTCGGTCATCGGCTCGGCTGGGAAAACGTCGAGTGCGGCTCCGCCGACCTTGCCCGAGTCGAGCGCATCCTTCAACGCCGCGTCGTCGATCAGCCCGCCGCGGGCGACGTTCAGGATGCGCACGCCGTCGCGCATCTTCGCAAACGCCTCGGCGTTCAACCACCCCAGCGTCTCGGGCGTTTTCGGCAGGTGGATGGTGATGAAGTCGGCCTGTGCGTAGAGCTCGTCGCTGTCGGCCGCCTTCTCCACGCCCAGCTCGCGATAGCGCTCGGCGCTGACGAACGGGTCGAACGCGATCACGCGCATGCCGAAGCCCCTGGCGCGGTGGGCGACCAGCTGGCCGATGCGCCCGAAGCCGACGATCCCGAGGGTCTTCTCGTACAGCTCGACACCCGAGAACTTCGACCGCTCCCACTTGCCGCTCGTCAGCGACATGTGCGCCTGCGGGATGTTGCGCGCGAGCGCCAGCAGCAGCGCCATCGTGTGCTCAGCGGCCGTCACCACGTTCGACTGCGGCGCGTTGGCGACGACGATGCCCCGCTTGGTGGCGGCCTCGACATCGACGTTGTCGACTCCCACGCCGGCGCGGCCGATCACTCGCAGCTTGGCGCCGTGGCCGATCAGCTCGGCCGTCATCTTCGTGGCCGAGCGAATAACGATCCCGTCGTAGGCGCCGATGCGCTCGGTCAGCTCCTCCTCGCTCCAGTCGAACCCGAGGTCGACGTCGAAGTGCTCACGCAGCAGTTTCACGCCGGAGTCGCCGATGTTCTCCCTGACCAGAACCCTCGGGCGGGCGTCGTTGGATCCCTGCTCGGTTGCGGCGTTCGCCGCCGTCGCGCTCATCAGCTCATCCTCTCGAGGATCCAGTCGATGCATGCGGTGAGCGCCTGGACGTCGGCCGGATCGACCGCCGGGAACATCCCCACCCGCAGCTGGTTGCGCCCGAGCTTGCGGTAGGGCTCGACGTCGATGATGCCATTTGCGCGCAGGGTGGCCGCCAGCGCGGCCGCGTCGACGGCCTCGTCGAAGTCGATCGTCCCGACGACGAGCGAGCGCTTGGCCGGGTCGCTGACGAACGGCGTCGTGTGGGCGCCGCGCTCGGCCCATCCATACAGGTGCTCTGACGAGGCGCTCGTACGCGACACGCACCAGTCCAGGCCGCCCCCGTCGAGCATCCAGCGGATCTGCTCGGCGAGCAGAAACAGCGTGGCCACCGCCGGGGTGTTGTACGTCTGGTCTTTGACCGAGTTCTCAAGCGCGGTGTGCAGCGACAGGAACGGTGGGATCCAGCGATCGGAGGCCTCGAGCTCGGCGATGCGCTCCTGCGCGGCGGGGCTCAACAGCGCGATCCACAGCCCCCCGTCGGCCGCGAAGCCCTTCTGCGGCGCGAAGTAGTAGGCGTCGGCGAGCGTCACGTCGAGCGGAAGGCCCCCGGCGCCCGAGGTGGCGTCGATCACGACCAGCGCCTCGCCCGCGCCCGCGGGGCGAATCACCGGCACCATCACGCCCGTCGAGGTCTCGTTGTGCGCCCACGCCACCACGTCGGCCCCGGCCTCCCGGGCGGCGGCTCCCACCGCGGACGGGTCGGGCGCATCCCCCGGGTCGGCCGAGACCACGACCGGATCTGACAGAAACGGTGCGCCGGCGCTCACCGCGGCGAACTTCTGGGTGAACTCTCCGTAGGTCAGGTGCAGCGAGCGCTCCCTAAGCAGGCCGAACGCGGCTGCATCCCAGAAGGCGGTCGCACCGCCGTTGCCGAGCACGACCTCGTAGCCCTCAGGCGCCGCGAACAGCTCTCGCAGTCCCGCGCGCACCTCCCCCACAAGCGCCTTCACCGGCTTCTGGCGGTGGGAGGTGCCCATCACGGCGGCGCCCTCGGTCTTGAGGCGCGCGAGCGCCGCAAGCGGGACCTTTGACGGGCCGCAGCCGAAGCGCCCGTCGGCGGGCCTCAGCTCCTCGGGGATTACCAGTTGCGTCTCTGCTGTAGGGGGGCTCGGCGTCATATCGGGCTTCCTCGCTCTTCTCCTCGCTCCATCGGGCTCGAGGGATGTGGACGATCGGGAGGGTGCCCAGGCGCGCGGCGGAGATGCTCGTCGCTTCCCGGTGGTTGACTCCACCTCAGCGCCAGTCGCGACGACGAAGCCGAGTGTAGCGATCTAGTCGCGCCCGTGGGGGACCGACCAGTCGTAGCCGGGACCGCCGGGAATGATGCGCTTGGGGTTGAGCTCATCGTGGGTCGTGTAGTAGTGCTCCTTGATCTGGCCCATGGCCACCGTGCGGGACACGCCCGGCCACTGGTGCAGCTCGCGCGCATAACCCCACAGGTGGGGATAGTCGACGAGCCGGCGGCGATTGCAGCGGAAGTGCAGGTTGTAGACCTCGTCGAAGCGGGCAAGCGTCGGGAACAGCCGCCAGTCGGCCTCAGTGATGCGATCCCCCGCCAGATAGCGCCGACCGCCGAGCAGCTCCTCGAGCCAGTCGAAGCTGTCGAACAGGGCGGCGAAGGCGCGGTCATAGGCGCCCTGCAGGTGTGCGAAGCCGGCGCGGTATACGCCGTTGTTGACGGTCGCATAGACGCGCTGGTTGATCTCATCGATCTCCTCGCGCTGCTCGCGCGGGTACAGATCAAGGCCGTCCCGGGCGCCGAGCACGGCGAGCGAGTGCGGCGAATAGAACATGCGGATGATGTCGCTCGACTCGTTGTTGACGATCCGGCCCGTCTCGGTGTCCCACAGAACAGGCACGGTGATCCTGCCCTCGTAGTGAGGATCGCTCGCGCTGTAGGCCTCGCTCATAAAGGCCCAGCCGTGCAGCTCATCGACGTACTCGCCGGACCACGCGTCGGGGCCGCCGACGGCTCCGACGGTGAAGCTCTCTCCGGTGAAGGCCCATCCGCGCTCGTCGCGAAACGGCGCCAGGTAGGACACCGGGATGGCCTCCTGCAGGCCCGCGAGCTCGCGCATGATCACGCTGCGATGGCACCAAGGGCAGGCCAGCGAGACGTACAGGTGATAGCGGCCGGCCTCCACCGCGAACCCGGTCTCCGCACCAACCCAGTCGCGAAAGCGGCTCTCCTGACGTTTGAAATCACCGCCGATGATCTCGCCGTCCATCAGCGGTTCAGTCATTCCACAGAACCTCCCGGGCGGAGACGGTCGCGCTCCAGCCATCCGGCAGGCGGCTGTCGGCCACTCCGGCGGAGGGCTCGGTTGCCAGCAGGCAGTACTCGGGCGCCGGGCCGAGGCCGATGCAGCGCCGCCACAATCCCGCCGTCGAGGGATCCATGCCGTCGCCCAGCAGAGCCTCGATCGAGGGATGCTCGTGGCCCCGCGCGGGCGTCACCCACACGCTCAGGCGGCCCTCCCCGGGGTCGGCATTTCCCTCCGACAGGCGGTACACGGCGCCGGTCGAGGAGCCCGCCTGCGAGGCGACCTCGTCGTGGGCGCGAACGTGGCCGTGCGAGACCGACGCCTCCTCGAGCACGCCGACCGCCGACCAGCTGTCGACCAGGTACCAGTCCTCGTAGCCGGCCTGCGGCTGTCCGTCCGGGCGCGGCGCGCCCAGCCATGGCAGCTCCGGGGCCCGGAACGCCACCGAGCCACCGAAGCCGCTCGGCGGCTGGTGCGCGAGCGAGGAGTGGAAGTGGGCGACGGCCCGCTCGTAGGCGTCGAGGTCGACCCCGTCGGCGGGACGGTGCCAGGCGATGTAGGCGAGCACCCTGTCCCCTGCCCGCCGGCCTCAGAACGAGGGCTTGATCCAGTCCATGCCGGAGCGCAGCTCGCCACCGACGTGCTCGACCTGCGTGTCGGCCTGTTCGGCGCGCATGCGCTTGAAGCTCTCCTGCCCGGCACGGTTCTCGGCGATCCACTCGCGCGCGAAGTCGCCGGACTGGATCTCGGCGAGGATCTGTCGCATCGCGGCGCGGGTGTCGTCGGTGATCACGCGCTTGCCGCGCGTGTAGTCGCCGTACTCGGCGGTGTTGGAGATCGAGTAGCGCATCCCCGCGAGGCCCTTTTCGTACATCAGGTCCGACGATCAGCTTGAGCTCGTGCAGGCACTCGAAGTAGGCCATCTCCGGGTCATAGCCGGCCTCGACGAGCGTCTGGAAGCCGGCCTGCACCAGCTCGGAGGCACCGCCGCAGAGCACGGCCTGCTCACCGAACAGGTCGGTCTCGGTCTCGTCCTTGAAGGTCGTCACGATCACCCCGCCGCGCGTGCAGCCGATGCCCTTGGCGTAGGCCAGCGCCAGCGCGCGCGCGTTGCCGGTCGCATCCTGCTCGACCGCGATTAGGCCGGGGACGCCGCTGCCCTCCGTGAACTGGCGGCGCACGAGATGGCCGGGGCCCTTCGGCGCGACCATGCGCGACATCCACGCCGGCGGGCGGATCGATCTCCTTGTAGTGGATCGAGAAGCCATGGCCGAACAGCAGCATGTTGCCCTCGGCGACACCGTCTCGGACCTCGTTCTCCCACACTTCGCGATGGAGCTCGTCGGGAACGAGCATCATGACGAGATCGCCGCGGCTGGAGGCCTCGACGACGGACAGCACCTCGAGGCCCTGCTCGCGCGCCGAGGCCGCCGAGGCGGAGCTCTCGCGCAGGCCGACCACGACGTCCACGCCGGAGTCCTTCAGGTTGAGAGCGTGGGCATGGCCCTGGGAGCCGTAGCCGATGATCGCGACGGTCTTGCCGTCGAGCAGGTGCAGATCCGCGTCGTCGTCGTAGAGCATCAGAGCGCGCAGGCTATCGCGTCTGTCCTCGATTGCCGGTCAGGGGCCCGCCCGCCCTCGCGCCCACCCGCACGCCGCCGCGCTCCGGCGCGAGCCCGCCGCAGGCGCGCCTCATGCCGACGCAGAGGCCACGAGCGTGCGCGCCGGGATGACGAGCGCGCCGTCGGGCGCTGTGTACGGCGAAAGCCGCGCGGCCAGGCCTGCGCGGATCTCGGCGATCTCCGGCTCGGGGCGGCTGAGCACCGCGTCGTGGAACCCTCGGGAGATGTCGAGCGTGGTCTCCCAGAAGACGTCGAAGGACGCGGTGGCGCTGCTCGAGGTCGATCGCGTCCACGTCGACCTCGGTGAAGCCCGCCTGCTGGAGGAGCTCGCGCACGCGCTCGGCGTCGCCGAGCGCGAACGGGCCGGGCGTGCCCGGAGCGGGCGGGGCGCTGAGCCCGCGCTCGATCAGCTCGACAGACGGGAGCAGCGCCCACGGATTGCGCTGGACGGAGTCCCACACCGCCAGAGCGACGCGCCCGCCGGCGCGCAGCACGCGCCTGGTCTCGCCGAGCGCCGCGGAGGGGTCGGCGAGGAGCATGTAGCCCCAGCGACACAGGACAGCGTCGACGCTCGCGAGCGGCAGGTCGATCCACTCGGCGCCCGAGCACCTGGAACTCGACGTTCGACGAGACCGAGCTCGGCCGCGCGGGCACGCGCTCCATCCAGCATCGCCTCGGCCTGGTCGGAGACGATCACGCCACCGGTCGGCGCGACGAGCTCGGCGGCCAGCATGCCCGTCTCGCCGAGGCCCGCCGCCAGCTCGAGCACCTGATCGCCCGGCTGCAGGGACGACCGCGTCGAGCATCCAGCGCGAGACGGGCGCCCCCAGCGCGCGAATCGCTCCTGGCGGCGGACCCAGCCGGGCGCCGCCTCTTCCCAGCCGGCGAGGCTCGCATGCACGATGGGCGTTCGCGTCGAAGCTCATCGCAGCTCCCCGCGCCGGAGCTTGCCCGAGCCGCGTGCGCGGCAGCGGCTCGCGCGCGAGCACGACCCGGCTGGGGACCTTGAAGGGCGCAAGCGACGCGCGCGCAGTGGGCGCGGAGTGACTCTCCGTCGATCGAGGACGCCCGGACGGGTCACGACGATCGCCGTGACCGCCTCGCCCCACTGCGTCGATCGGGACGACCGAGCACCGCCGCCTCGAGCAACGTCCGGGTGGGCCTCGAGCACGGCCTCGACCTCGGCCGGCGCGACGTTCTCGCCGCCGCTGATGATCGTGTCGCGTCTTGCGCCCGGTGACCGTCAGCCGGCCGTCGTCGTCCACGCTCGCCGAGGTCGCCGGTGTGCAGCCACCCGTCGGACGCGAGCGCCGCCGGCGCCACCGTCGGCCCCTGCACCAGGATCTCCTCGTCGGGGGCGATCTCGCACGCGCGTGCAGAATAGCGGCGGCGCCGCCGCCGGCGCGGCCCCCGCCGATCGCCGCCGCGCGGCGTCGTCGTGACCTGCGAGCAGGCCTCGGTCAGGCCGTAGGTCAGGCCGACCGGCACGCCCGCCTCGCGCGCCCGGTCGACCAGCGCCGCGGGCACCGGGCCGCCACCGGTGAGCGCGCAGCGCAGCGACCGTCGGGCTGTGAAGGCCGCGCGTCGAGCAGCCGCGCGAGCGTCGTCGCGACGAGGCTGACGAGCGTCACCGTCCTGCTGGCGCAGGGCCGCGAGCACGCGCTCGGTATCGAAGCCCTCGTGCACGACCGCCGTGGTGGCGTAGATGGCCGCGCGAACGAGGATCGACAGCCCGCCGACGTGCGCCAGCGGCAGCGCGCACAGCCA
Source organism: uncultured Solirubrobacteraceae bacterium (assembly GCA_963764185.1). Taxonomy (GTDB): domain Bacteria; phylum Actinomycetota; class Thermoleophilia; order Solirubrobacterales; family Solirubrobacteraceae; genus Palsa-744. The sequence continues at coordinate 27,288 of CAVXRF010000008.1, forward strand.
GCGCTCGCGCGGGTCGCGGCCGAGCGCCACGGCCGAGCCGAGCGCGCTCCACAGGAGGTTGCCATAGGTCAGCTCGACCGGCCTTCGGCGCGGCGGTGGTGCCGGAGGTGTGGATCACTACGGCGATCGCGTCGAGATCGTGCGCGGCCACGCGCCGCGTCGCTGGCGGCAGCGGCGGATCGGGCGCGCCGGCATCGCAGCGGCGCGCCTCCAGGATCACCGCCGCCCCGGCGGCGAGCAGCTGCCCGTTCGGCCGGCGAGGCGCGGGGATCGATCGGCACCGCGATCGCGCCGAGCAGACAGGCAGGCGTGCAGCGCCTGGGCGAACGTCGAGGCCCGCAGGCAGCGCGATCGCGACCCGGTCTCCTCGAGCCGCGCCGCGCCCGCGAGCTCCGCCGCGCCGGCTCGCGCGGCCGCAGCAGCTCTGCGTAGGAGAGGCCTCCCCGCGGCGTCTCGAGCGCCGGTGCCGCGGGCCGCGTCCTCGCGGCGCGGGCCAGCCATCCTTCGACGACCATGGCGCACAGGCTAGCCTTCGCGCGCATGAGCACCACTTGGATAGCGCCGCGACCGACGCCGCCGCGGGCGACTTCACGGACATCCGCTACGAGAAGTCCGCGGCGCCGCAGGACGCGGGGATCGCCAAGATCACGATCGCCCGGCCCGAGGTCCGAAACGCGTTCCGCCCGCGCACGATCATCGAGATCTCCAGGGCGCTCGAGGACGCCCGCGAGGACCCGGCGATCGGCGTGATCGTGCTCACCGGCGAGGGCCCGGACGCGTTCTGCTCGGGCGGGGACCAGCGCGTGCGCGGCGACTCGGGCTATCTGGACGAGGACGAGGCGGGCCGGGCGGGCGTCGGGCGCTTCCACGTCACCGACCTGCACGTCCAGATCCGCCGGCTGCCGAAGCCGGTGGTGGCGATGGTCGCCGGCTACGCGATCGGCGGCGGCCACGTGCTGCACCTCGTCTGCGACCTGACGATCGCCGCCGACAACGCGCGCTTCGGCCAGGTCGGGCCGCGGGTCGGCTCGTTCGACGGCGGCTTCGGCGCCGGGCTGCTCGCGAACCTCGTCGGGCCGAAGAAGGCGAAGGAGATCTGGTTCCTGTGCCGCCAGTACTCCGCCGAGCGAGGCGCTGCGAGATGGGGCTCGTCAACACGGTCGTGCCGCTCGAGCGCCTCGAGGAGGAGACGGTCGGCTGGTGCCGCGAGATGCTCGCGCTGTCGCCGTTCGCGCTGCGGCTGATGAAGGCGAGCTTCAACGCGGCCGAGGACGGCCTGCCGGGGATCCAGCAGCTCGCGCACGACGCGAACCTCCTCTTCTACGCCAGCGAGGAGGCGCAGGAGGGCCGCGACGCGTACCGCGAGAAGCGCAGGCCGGACTTCTCGCGCTTCCCCAAGCGGGCCTAGATCCGTGAGCGCCGTCCGCATCTGGGTGATGGCGGCGCGCGTGCGGACGCTGCCGGCGGCGGTCGCGCCGGTGCTCGTGGGCACCTCGCTGGCGCTCGGCGCCGGGCACTTCCACGCGCTCGCCTTCGTCGCCGCGCTGCTCGGCGCGATGTTCATCCAGGTCGGCACGAACCTCTCGAACGACTACTCCGACGCCCGCCGCGGCGCCGACACCGAGGACCGCCTGGGGCCGGTGCGGGTGACCGCCGGCGGGCTCGTGCCGCCCGAGCCAGGTGCTGATCGCGACGTACGTGACGTTCGGGCTGGCCGTCGCCGTGCGGCGTCTATCTGGTCGCCGTCGCCGGCTGGGAGCTGCTGGCGGTCGGAGCGGCCTCGATCCTCGCCGGCGTGCTCTACACCGGCGGGCCGCGGCCGTACGGCTACGAGGGCCTCGGCGAGCTGTTCGTGTTCCTGTTCTTCGGCATCGTCGCCGTGACGGGCTCCTACTTCGTGCAGGTGCAGGCGCTGCCCTGGCAGGCGTTCGTGTGCGCGGTGCCCGGTCGGCCTGCTGGCGAGCGCGATCCTCGTCGTCAACAACGTGCGCGACCTGGAGACCGACCGCCGCGCGGGCAAGCGCACGCTCGCGGTGCGCCTCGGCCGCGAGCGCACGCGCGCGCTCTACGCGGCGATGCTGGCGGTGGCGTTCCTGACGCGCGCCGCTGCCATGGGTGCTTCGGCTCGATGACGGCCTGGCTGCTGCTGCACGCTGGGCCGGCGATCCCGCTCGCCGTCTCGGCTCGCCGGCGTCGGTGCGCACGCGAACCGACGGACCGTCGCTGAACGGCGCGCTGGCGAGGACGGGCGTGCTGCAGCTGATGTTCTGCCTGCTCTTCTCGGCCGGGATCCTCGCCGAGCGGCGGGATCAGCTCGTGAAGCTCGAGCTCGAGCGGCGCGACGCTGAGGCTTGGCGCGCCCGCTGCAGACCTCATACGGACGTCGCCGAGCGCGAGATGCTGTGCGTGATCGCTCGACCGACGCCGACGGTCTCGGCGGCCACGGCGAGGCGGCGCCGCTCGAGCCCTACGACGGCGTCGCGTCGAGCGCGTCGAGCGGCGCTCGCGCGCTACGGCGCCGTGCTCGCGGCTGCGACGGCATCGAACGGCGGCCGCAGGCTCTCGAAGCATGCCGCGCGGCCGACGACCTGCCGCAGGCGCTCGCGGCCGATCGACATGGCGCTGTGGGACCTCGCCGGGCGCAGCGCAGGGACGCCCGATCGCGGCGCTGCTCGCCGACCGCCCGGCCGCGGCGTGCCGGTCAACGCGACGATCACGGCGCTCGACCGCGGCGGCGCCGCCGAGCAGGCGGCGGCCGCGCGGTCGCGGCGGGCTTCGCGTGCCTGAAGCTCAAGGTCGGGCGTCGGCGACGACGCCGGCGCGCGTGGCGGCGGTCGCGCGCCGCGGCCGGCCCGGACGTCGCGCTGCGCCTGGACGCCAACGGCGCGTGGAGCGTCGAGGAGGCGGTGCGCGCGATCGACGCGCTCTCGCCGGCCGGGCTCGAGCTCGTCGAGGAGCCGGTCCACGGCCTCGCACGCCGTGCGGGAGGTGCGCGAGCGCGTCGCGGTGCGGGTCGCGATCGACGAGACCGCCGCCGAGCCGGGCGCGCTGGGCGCCGGCGTCGCCGACGCCGTCTGCCTGAAGATCTCCCGCTGCGGCGGCATCCCGGCCTGCTCGCCGCCGCGACGCTCGTGCGCGCCGGCCGGCGCCGAGGTCTACCTCGCCTCGACGCTCGACGGCCCGCTCGGGATCGCCGCCGCCGTGCACGCCGCCGCCGCGCTGGCCTCGCGCGGCCCGCTCGCCCCGTGCGGGCTGGCGACGCTCGGGCTGTTCGAGGAGCTCGAGGACCCGCTGCCGGCGCCGGGACGGCAGATCGCGGTGCCGACCGCGCCCGGCCTGGGCGTCGAGCCGCTTCGAGCTGAGCGCCGTCGCGAACGCCGCGCCGGGCGGGTCTCGAGCGGCAGGCCGTGGCCGCCCGGCACGACGAGCAGCCGGCCATGCGCGGCGATCTGCCGACGAGCCGCTCGCCCGAGCGCGCGGAACTTCTCGTCGCGGTCGCCGACGACGACGAGCACCGGCATCTGAAGCTCGCCGAGCCTGTCCCACAGGGGCTCCATCTCGCCGGTGCCGATGCCCGCGCAGAGCCGCCGCGAGGCGCTGCGGGCGGTTGCGGCGCTGATCCTCGCGGGCCAGCGCGCCCGCCGCGGGCGGCTCATCGGCGAACAGCGGCTGGCGCGCGCCAGCGCTCGATGAAGCTCCTCGAACGGATCCGCTCTCGAGCTCGTCGGCCAGCCGGCGTCGTCGCTCGCGGCGCTGCGCGCCGCTCCGCGGTCATCCTCGATGCCGGCCGTGCGTGGACACCAGCACGAGCCGCGCACGCGCTCGGGCGCCGCCAGCGCGACCTGCAGCGCGATGCGCCCGCCGAGCGAGTAGCCGGCACAGCGCGAAGCGCTCGGGGCAGCGCTGCCAGCGACGTGCTCGACGCAACCGGCGAACGTGATCGGAGATTCGCCGGCGGCTGCATCGCCGTGCCCGGGCAGGTCGAGCGCCAGCGGCAGGTAGCGTTGCGGGTCCAGATGCGCCGGTGACGCCGTCCCAGCTGCGCCGGGTGCCGCCGAAGCCGTGCAACAGAACCAAGGTCTCCCGCACCTGGCCATCCTAGTGTCCGTCCGCGCTCGCACGCCCGCCGCGCAGACCCCGCGCGCACGCCTCCCCCGGGGCCGCCGTGAGCTCCGCCTCGGACACCTACCTGCTGCTGCGAGCGTTCGTCGATGAGCTCGCGCGCTGCGGGATGCGCGCCGCATGCACGTCGCCGGGGTCGCGCTGCGCGCCGCTCGTGCTGTCGCTCGCGCGCGAGGAGCGCCTGCGCTGCTTCTCGCACGTCGACGAGCGCTGCTCGGGCTTCTTCGCGCTCGGCCTGGCCAAGGCCTCGGGACTCCCGGTGGCCGTCGCCTGCACCTCCGGGACGGCCGCCGCCGAGCTCCTGCCGGCCGCCGTCGAGGCGCACGAGGCGCGGGTGCCGCTGCTCCTGCTCACCGCCGACCGCCCGCCGGAGCTGCGCGAGAACGGCGCCGGGCAGGCGATCGACCAGCTGAAGCTGTTCGGCGACGCCGCCAAGTGGTTCTTCGAGGTGGGCACGCACGGCGCGAGCCGCCGAGCGGCTGCGCTGGATGCGGACGCTCGCCTGTCGCGCCTACTGGACCGCGCTCGAGGGCCGGCCCGGCGCCGTGCACCTCAACTTCCCGCTGCGCGAGCCGCTCGTCGGCGAGGAGCCGCTTCCCGAGGATCACAGCGGCCGCCCCCACGGCCGCCCCTACGTGGCCCGAGCGCCGCTCGCGGCCGGGCGGCTCTCGCCGGCCTCAGAGGAGCGGCGGACCGCCTCCCGGCCGCGGCCGCGCGAAGGCGCAGAAGCCATCCTCGACGAGCTCGTGCGCGGCGCGCGGCGCGGTGTGGTGGTGGCCGGGCGCGACGAGCGCGTGGCGCCCCCGGGAATCCGCTCGGTGGCCGAGCAGGCGGCGGCGTTTGCGGCCGGCGCAGGCTGGCCCCTGCTCGCCGATCCGCTGTCCGGCGCCCGCCGCGGCGAAGCCGCGATCGCGCATTACGACGCCCTGTTGCGCGAGCAGGGCTTCGCGGCGGTCACTTGACCCGGACCTGGTCCTGCGCGTGGGCGACCTGCCCGTCTCAAAGCCCCTGCGGACGTGGCTTTCCGGGCTCGAGCACGCACGCCAGGTGGCGCTCGACCCGGAGGGCGCCTGGCAGGACCCCGCATCGGTTCTCACGGACTCGCTCGTGCTGGACCCGGCAGACGCGCTGTCGCAGCTCACAGCCGCGCAGGAGCAGGCGCGGACAGAGACCCGGGAGGACTGGCTTGCCGGCTGGCGCAGCGCCGATGAGCTGGCCGCCGAGGCGATCCTCGGCGTGATCGGCGGTGGCGGCCTGTCAGAGCCGATGGTCGCCGCCGAGCTCGGTGTGCTTTTGCCGGCGGAGGCGACCCTGTTCGTGGCCTCCTCGATGCCGGTGCGCGACATCGAGACGTTCTGGCCGGTCCGCTCGGACCCGCCCCGGGTGCTGTGCAACCGCGGCGCCAACGGCATCGACGGCACCGTGTCCGGCGCCTTCGGCGCGGCGGCCGCGGGACCGGGCCCGGTCGTCCTGTTGATCGGCGACGTGGCGCTGGCCCACGACATCGGTGGACTGCTGGCGGCCCGGCGCCTTCAGCTGAAGCTCACGATCGTGCTGCTCGACAACGGCGGCGGTGGCATCTTCGACTTCCTGGCGGTCTCTCGCGCCCCCATGGCGCGGGCCTCAGAGCCGCTCGGCGCCGGCCGCGGCGAGGACGACGAGGACATCTACACGCGCCATATCGCGACCCCCACGGGGCTCGACTTCGCCAAGGCCGCCGCGCTGTATGGGCTCTCCCATGAGCCGGCGCAGGACGTCGGCTCCTTTCGCGCGGCGCTCGAGCGGGCGCTCGCCCACGACGGCTCGAGCATCGTCGAGGTGCGTGGTGAGCGCATGCTCAACGCCGAGCTGCACGCGCGCGTGTGGGACGCCGTCTCGCGCGCGCTCAGCCCGCCAGCAGCGGGAGCAGCGCCGACAGCTTGACCTCCGTCTCGGCCAGCTCGGCGGGCGGGTCCGAGCCCGCCACGATGCCGTTGCCGGCGAAGCAGCGCGCGATCGTTCCGCGCAGCAGCGCGCAGCGCAGGGCGACGCAGAATTCTCCGTCGCCGGTGGCGTCTGTCCAGCCGACGGGACCGGTGTACCAACCGCGGTCGAGCCCCTCGAGCGCAGGTATCAGCGGCGCCGCGGTCGTCAGCGGCTCGCCCCCGACTGCCGGCGTCGGATGCATCAGCCCGGCCAGCTCCAGCGCATCCATCGGGGCCGCGAGCTGAGCGCGGATCGGGGTTGCGAGGTGCTGAATGTTGGCGATCTTCACGAGCGTCGGCTCGGGCGCCGCGGCGACCCAGACCGCGTGCGGGCGGAGCATGCGCTCGATGCGCCGCGCCACGATCGCGTGCTCCTCGCGGTAGCTCTCATCGCGCAGCAGCTGCTCGCCGAGATGGTCATCGACTGCCGGATCGGCGCTGCGGCGCGTCGAGCCCGCCAGCGCCAGCGTGCTCACGCGATGGCCCTCGCGGCGCACGAGCAGCTCGGGGCTGGCCGCGATCAGGGTAGCCTCGCCGCGCCCGACGCAGAACACGAAGCAGGACGGGAACTCCTCGCGCAGGACGCCCACCAGTGCCGCCGGATCGTGGCTTGAGGGCGCGTGAACCTGCACTTCGCGGGCGAGCACGATCTTCTTGATCCTCCCGGCTGCGATCAGCTCGACCGCTCGCACGACGGCCGCCTCGTAGTGCTCGGGGGGCATCGCGCTGGCCACCTGAAAGCGACCGACCGCCGCCGGATCGAGCAGCGGCAGCGCGCGCGAGCGCAGCTCGCCGAGGCGCCCCTGAAGCTCCGCCAGCAGATCCTCGGGCGTGTCATCCGGTGATGCGAGCGCCGCCAGCGTGAGGCGCACCGCCGTCTCTCCGGCGCTCTGGCTGCGCACGAGCGCGAGCTCCGGCACGATCAGCGACGCCGGCTCAAAGCCCGCCCAGTGCGGAGAGGCGCCGCCCTCGGGGGAGAACGCAAATCCGCCCACGGCCATCGGCCCACCGCCGGCGGCGTCCTCGGAGGGATCGCTCACGGCCGCGGCTGACAGCGCGCGCCAGCGCTCGGCGACAGCGGCAAACCGCCCGGGACCCTCCACCTCGATCCGCAGCGCCTCGCCCAGCCCGGCCAGCGCGGCACGGCCTCGATCGGGCTGCTCGAACACGAACCACGGCTCGCCCGCCCGCCGCGAGGCGCACACGACGGCGGTGGGATCCAGCTCGCCCCCGCGCGGCACGGAGATCGTGGCCAGCGTCGCCGACCCGCTGCGCCGTGCGCGCTTGACCGCCGCCTGCAGGCGCGCGGAGAAGCGCTCCTGCTCAGCTGCCGTGAGCGCGAACGGTGAGCGTGAGCCGGTGTCGAGCACCGGCTAGGTCTCGCTGCGCCCCCGCGAGATCGCTATCTCGCCCGTGCGCATCATCTCGATCAGCCCAAAGGGGCGCACCATGCCCTCAAACGCCGCGATCTTGTCCGTCGTCCCGGTGACCTCGATGATCACCGCGCGCTTGGTCACGTCAACCACCTTGCCGCGGAAGATCTCGGCGATCTGCATGAGCTCGCCGCGCTGCACGCCATCGGCGGCCACCTTGAACAGGGCCAGCTCGCGCGCGACCGTGTCGGCCGGCTCGAGGTCGCGGATCTTCAGCACGTTGATCAGCTTGTGCAGCTGCTTGGTCACCTGGTCGATCGGATGCAGCGCTCCGTCGACCGTGAGCGTGACGCGCGAGACCTGGTCGTCGTCGGTCGGGCCGACCGTCAGGGTGTCGATGTTGAAGCCCCTCCTGGCGAACAGCCCGGCGATGCGCGTCAGCACCCCGGACTTGTTTTCGACGAGGATCGACAGCACGTGCTTGCGCCCCGTGCGCATGCTCGTCGCCGCCTCGAGCTCTGCGAGGCTGAGGGGCGCCTTGGTCCCGGGTTCACCCATCGCGGCGCTCACCCCACCATCTCGCGAGCAGCCTGGCCGGCCGGGATCATCGGGTAGGTGTTCTCCTCACGGGTGACGCGCACGTCAACAAGCACCGGGCCCTCGGTCGCGATCGCGCGCTTCATGTCCTCTACGAGCGTCGCCTTGTCCTCGAAGCGCATGCCCGTGGCTCCGTAGGCCTCGGCGAGCTTGACGTAGTCGGGAAACTCGCCCGTGTCCACGTGGCTGTATTTGCCGTCCCAGAACAGCTCCTGCCACTGGCGGACCATGCCGAGATAGCCGTTGTTCATGATGAACACCTTGATCGGGATGTTGTTCTGCGAGCAGGTCGCGAGCTCCTGGGCGTTCATCTGCACCGAGCCGTCTCCGGCGATGCAGCAGACGAGGTCCTCGGGGCAGCCTACGGCCGCGCCCATCGCCGCCGGCAGGCCGAACCCCATCGTGCCGAGCCCGCCCGAGTTGATCCAGCGGCGGGGCTTGGGGAAGTCGTAGTACTGCGCCGCCCACATCTGGTGCTGACCGACGTCCGAGGTCACGATCGCCTCGCCGCCGGTTGCCTCGTGCAGGGCCTGGACCATGTACTGGGGCTTGATCTCGGAGTCGGCTGAGTCCTCGTAGCCGAGCGGATACTTCTCACGCCAGCCCTCGATCCGGGTCCACCAGGCGGCGAGCCGCGCCGGGTCCGCGCCGATCGCGCGGTACTCGATCACGAGCTTGGCGAGCACGTGCTTCGCGTCGCCGACGATCGGGATATGAGCCGGCACGTTCTTTGAGATCTCGGCCGGGTCGACGTCTATATGGATGAACTTCGCGCGCGGCGCGAACTCCGAGAGCTTGCCCGTGATGCGATCGTCGAAGCGTGCTCCGATCGCGCAGATCAGATCGGCCTCGTCCATCGCGTAGTTGGCGGCTCTCGTGCCGTGCATGCCGAGCATCCCCAGCCACTGCTCGTGGGGCGCGGGGAACGCGCCGAGACCCATCAGCGTGCAGGTCACCGGAAAGCGGTCTGAGGTCGCGAACTCGACGAGCTCCTCCGAGGCGTTCGCGTTGACCACGCCGCCACCGGCGTAGATCACCGGGCGCTGCGCGGCCGCCAGGGCCTTCGCGGCCTGGCGGATCTGCTTCTGGTTGCCCTCCACCCGCGGCTGGTAGCCGGGCAGCTGCACGTCGGTCACCGGCTCGTAGTCGATCTCGGCCCGCGATAGGTCCATGGGGATGTCGACCAGCACCGGTCCCGGGCGCCCGCTGCGCGCGATGTGGAACGCCTCGTGGATCGCTCGAGGGATCTCGTGCGGGTCCTGGATCATGAACGAGTGCTTGACGACCGGCATCGTGATGCCGATCGTGTCGGCCTCCTGGAAGCCGTCGGTGCCGAGCAGTTCGGTGCGCACCTGACCGGTGATGAAGACGACCGGCACCGAGTCCATCATCGCGTCGCAGATCGGCGTGACCAGGTTCGTGGCTCCCGGCCCGCTGGTGGCGAACGCCACGCCGACTTTGCCGGTCGCCTTCGCGTAGCCCTCGGCCGCGTGTCCGCCACCGGCCTCGTGGCGGACGAGGATGTGACGGATGCCGCCGCCGACGAACGCGTCGTAGGTGGGCAGGTTGGCGCCGCCGGGCAGGCCGAAGACGACATCCACGCCCTCGGCCTTCAGGCATTCCATAACGGCGTCCACCGCTCGCATCTCGACGAGCTCCTTTCCTCTATATCTGGGGCAACAGTGCTTGAAACTGCTGCGGAAATCCCAGTGTACCAGCGGGTTTAAGCCGCGCCGCGAAGCCGCAGATCGCGTTCGCTGAGGACGGCCGGCTGGGATGGGACCGGCGTTCCGGGCGCCCGCAGGCGCTTCAGGAGGACCCGATGGCGACGCCGATGGCCAGGACGATCACGCCTCCCACGGTCACGACCAGCAGAGAGGAGCGCATCGAGACATGCAGGAAGCGCTTGCGCAGCCAGGCGATCAGGAACAGCTCGACGGCGACCACGCATCCGGCCACCGCCAGCGCCTTGTGGACGTCGGAGATGAAGAACGGCAGCGTGTGAAAGATGCCGCCCAGCGTCGTCATCCCACCCGTGATGGCCCCCCGCACCACCGCCGAGCCGCGGCCGGTCTGCTCGCCGGTGTCCGACAGCGCCTCTGACCATCCCATGCTGACCCCGGCCCCCAGCGCGGTTGAGAATCCGACCAGCAGGGCCGTGTGCGAGCTCGAGGCGATCGCCGCCGCGAAGATCGGCGCCAGCGAGGAGACGGTGCCGTCGATCATGCCGACGAGGGCCGGCTGCACCACGCGCAGGACGAAGTCGGCCTCGTCGGTGAAGCCCGCGCGGTGGATCAGCCGCGCGCTCAGCGAGTCGGCCGGCTGGGGTGCTGTTTTTGCCTGCGAATTCATGGCTACGAGCGACAGCGTATGCCAAGAATCGGCTTAGGGCAGCCAAAATCGGGTTAGGGAACCCTTACCCGAGCGGGCTCCGAGATGAGGCTGTCAGCTCGGCGCGACGGGCGTGCGCTCCCAGGATTCGGGCGCCACCGCGCGGTCCGGGAAGTCGAGCTCGGCTCCGCACCGAGTGCAGATCGCGTCGTAGATCTTCGTCACGCGCCCACAGCTCGGACAGCTCCGGCGGAGCTCATCGCGCTCGAAGCGGAACGCGATCGCGGCGAGCAGCCCGAAGAAGGGGACGATGCCCGAGATCAAGAACCACAAGAGGAACGAGCTGCCCTTGAGCTTGCCGATCATCCCGCCCGCCAGGCCGAAGCAGACCGCGATGATCACGTAGGCCATGACGCCCGCTCAGAACAGGACGCGCCAGGCCCAGACGAGTCCGATGATGCCCAGGATCAGCACGACCGGCAGCGCGATGGCAAGAACGATGCCGATCACGATCTTCAGAACCACGTAGCCGACGATCACGAGGATCAGGGCCGCAACCAGTGTGCGGCCGATCGGGCGAGACGAGGACTCGGACGTCTGGTTCATGTTGGGCACCGGCTTAGACAGTAGTGCGACCGGACAGGAAATACTACCCCTGTCCGGCCGCACCCGCTGGCGCCGGCCGAGGGAAGCCGGCTATCGGTGTGAGGGCAGCTAGCTACGCGTGGCCTAGCCGGCCGAGCTCGCGGGCGTTCCTTACCGTTGCGATATCCACCCCGTTGACACCCGGCCGCCGACCGACGCTGGTGAGCTTGTAGCGACGGATCCGCGGTCCCTGGCTGGGGCCGTCCACCGACTCCTGTGGCAGCAGGAGGAACCGCCGAGGAGATGAGATGCTGACGTGCAAGCCTGAGCTGTTCATGTCCAGCATATTGGCGCGCCGGCGGCCCGCTGGCTTTGGCCCGACGGTCCAAAATGTGGGTGCGGCGCGTGTCTCTGCTGTCGCGAGGCGACGTCAGACGCCGAGCTGCTCGTTGACCAGCCTGGCGACCTCGGTGCCGTCGGCGCGGCCCTTGGTCTCGCGCATCACGTGGCCGACGATCGGGCCGATCGCCTTCGCGTTGCCTTCGCGCACGCGCTCGGCGGCCTCCGCGTTCGCTTCAAGCGCCGCCGCGACGATGCCCGCGAGCTCCGCGCGCGAGTCCATCGCGGCGAGCCCCTCCGCCTGCACGATCTCAAGCGGGTCGCGCCCCCCTCGGCCGCGAGCCTGTCGAGCACCTGGCGGGCGGCGCCCACGCTGACCCGCTTGGCCTGCACGAGGCCGACGAGCGCGGCCAGGGCGCGCGGCCTGCACGCGCGAGTCGGCCGGGTCCTCCGCGTCACCCGAGGCGCCCCGTCAACTCGCCGAGGATCCAGTTGGCGAGCGCCTGCGCCTGCGCGGCGTGGCTCGACGTCGGCGGCGAGCGCCAGCTCGAAGTAGTCGCCGAGCTCGCCGCGAAAGGCAAGCTGCTGCGCGCTCTCGGCGCTCAGCCCGATCTGCAGGAACCGCTCGGCCCGGTCGGCGGGGAGCTCGGACATGTCCGACGCGTGCGGCCTCGATCATCGCCTCGGCGATCGCCACCGGCAGGAGGTCCGGCTCCGGGAAGTAGCGGTAGTCGTGGGCCTCCTCCTTGGAGCGCAGCGAGGTGATCGCGCCGGAGCCGGGGTCGAAGTGGAGCGTCTCCTGGAGGACCTCGCCACCGCCTCGAGAGGATCCCGTCCTGGCGGGCGATCTCGGCTCTGATCCCGCGTTCGATGAAGCGGAAGGAGTTCATGTTCTTGAGCTCCGTCTTGACCCCCAGCTCGCTCGTGTGCGCCTCCGGCGCAGCGAGATGTTGGCGTCGCAGCGCAGCGACCCCTCCTCCATGTTCACGTCGCTCACGCCCAGCTGGCGAAGCGTCGTGCGCAGCAGCTTCAGCCACTCGCTCGCCTGCTCGGGCGAGCGCAGGTCGGGCTCGGTCACGATCTCCGCCAGCGGCGTGCCGCCGCGGTTGAAGTCGACGATGCTCGCGTCCGAGCCGTGGATGCGGCCGCTCGCGCCGACGTGGATCAGCTTCGCGGCGTCCTCCTCCAGGTGCACGCGGTGGATGCGCACCTCCCCGAGCCGGCCTCCCCGGCAGAGGGGCTCGTCGTACTGGGAGATCTGGTAGCCCTTGGGCAGGTCCGGATAGAAGTAGTTCTTGCGGTGGAAGATCGACCGCGGCGCGAGCTCGCGAGCCGAGCGCCAGCCCGATCATCAGGCCGAAATGGACTGCGCGGGCGTTCGCGACCGGCAGGCTCCCCGGCAAGCCCAGACAGACCGGGCACGTGTGCGTGTTGGGCGGCTCGCCGAACGACAGCTCACAGCCGCAGAACATCTTCGTGGCCGTCGCGAGCTGCACGTGGATCTCGAGGCCGATGACGGCTTCGCGGGAGCTCATAGGCGCGCGGCGGCGCCCCATCGAAGCCGATCGCGTGCTCGAAGCCGTGGGCGACGTCCAGCAGGCGGTTCTCTGTGAACGCCGGCCCGGCGATCTGCAGGCCGACGGGCAGGCCGTCGCTGAGCCCGCAGGGAATCGAGATCGCCGGTATGCCGGCCAGCGACATCGGCACCGTGCAGTAGTCGTTCAGATACATCGCCAGCGGGTCGCCGGTCTTCTCGCCGAGCCTGAACGCAACCGTCGGGGAGGTGGGAGTCACGATGAAGTCGACGCCCTCGAAAGGCCGCCCTGAAGTCCTCGGCGATCTTCGTGCGCACGCGCTGGGCGCGGCCGTAGTAGGCGTCGTAGTAGCCGGACGACAGCGCATAGGTGCCGAGCATGATCCGCCGCTTGACCTCGGCGCCGAAGCCGTCGTGGCGCGTGCGCGTGTACATGTCCAGCAGATCGCTCGCACCCGGCGCGCGAAAGCCATAGCGAACGCCGTCGAAGCGGGCGAGGTTCGATGAGGCCTCCGCCGGCGCGATCACGTAGTACGCCGACAGCGCATGTGGGGCGTGCGGCAGATGCACCGTCTCACCTCCGCGCCCAGCTCCCTCGCCAGCTCGAGCGCGGCTCTGAAGGCCTCGAGCACACCCGGCTCGATCCCCTCCCCGGCCAGCTCCTCGGGCACGCCGAGGCGGACACCGTCGAGGCGCTCGCCGCTCGGCAGCTCGATCTCGTGCGGGAAACTCAAGCGAGGTCGCGTCGCAGGCATCACGCCCGACCATGTGGCGCAGCATCAGCGCCGCGTCGTGAACGTCGCGCGTCAACGGCCCCGCCTGATCGAGCGAGGAGGCGAACGCGATCATGCCGTAGCGCGATACGGAGCCGTACGTCGGTTTCAGCCCGACGATCCCGCACAGGGCCGCGGGCTGGCGGATCGAGCCGCCCGTGTCGGTGCCGAGCGCCCACGGGACGAGCCCGGCCGCGACAGCCGCTGCGCTCCCGCCGGAGGAGCCGCCCGGCACGCGCTCGCGGTCCCACGGGTTGCGCACCACGCCGAACGCCGAGTTCTCGTTGGAGGAGCCCATCGCGAACTCGTCCTGGTTGGTCTTCGCCAGCAGGCTCGCGCCGGCGCGCGTCAGCCGCGAGACGACGGTGGCCGTGTACGGCGGCTCATAGCCCTCGAGGATGCGCGAGCCCGACTGGCTGGGCACGCCCTCGGTGCAGAACAGGTCCTTGACCGCCAGCGGCACGCCGCTGCAGGGGCGCGCCGCGCACCCTCCGGCGGCGCCTCCTCGGCGACCCACGTGAAGCAGTTCAGCCCATCCTCGCCGGCGGCCCGGTCGGCGGCCGCGCGGGCGCGGTAGGCGTCGAACAGCTCGGCCCGTCGACAGCGACCCCGCCGCGATCGCCTCGACCGCCGCCGCGTGGCCGACAGCTCAACGATGTCCGTCGCGCTCATGCCTGCGGGCTGGGTACCAGGAAGCCCTCGCCGCTGACCGCGGGTGCCTGCGCGAGCGCCAGCTCGCGCGGCAGGCAGGGCACGGGCTCGTCGGGCGCAGGGCGCCCGTCGACCTCGACCACGTGCGAGGTGGGCGCGCACATCAGCGAGATCGAGCTCTGAGATCTTGGCGATGTGGTCGAGCACCGCCGACAGCTCGCGGGCCATCGGCTCGATCTCGTCCTCGCCCAGGGCCAGCCGCGCCAGGCGGGCCACATGCAGGACCTCATCGCGCTCGATCACAGTGGTGCGGATTCTCCACTACCCGTGCTGACCTATGTCGGCCGGTAGCGGGGAGTCCGTGTTTCCGGGCGTTTACGGGCTTCGGGGCTATCCTCACTGACGCCCGATGCTAGCCCGTCCGGCTACGTTCGCTGACATCGCGTTGACAAGCTGGGCGGCCGTGATGCGTCGGGGTCAGTCGGGCGCGGGCCCCCGGTAGTCCCAGATCCAACGGTCGCCGTCGTATCGCAGTGCGTACAGCTCAGCGCGGTCGGACCCCGACGGGAACCAGCGGTAGCCGACGAGTACGAGCACGTCGAGAGCGGGGTGCCAGCTCATCACCTACTCGTCGGCCAGGGCCGCCGCCCGCAACGCCTCACCGTGATCGAGGTAGAGGCGCACGCGCGAGACCTTGCCGTCGTGAAAGTCGAAGATCGCCGCCGTTGGTGCGCCGACCGTCGCACCGCTGCCCCTTCCACGGCCCGTGAAACGACCGAGCGTGAGCACGCGGTCACCGAGATCGCGGTACTCGTCAACGACCGTATGAAACTCATCCCAGCTTTCGGCGAGCACCGCAAAGAACCGTTCAAGACCGTCACGTCCCGTAAAATCGGCACCCGCGTCCAACAACGATGAGGACATCGTCGGGTCCGGAGTGCCGAGATCGAGCAGTGCGTCAACATCGCGCTGGTTGAAAGCCTCGCCTGCTCGCTTGGCGATCTCCACGTTCTTCTGCGACATCGCCTACCCCTCCAGCCCCACGGCTTCGAGAGCTTGTGCCCAGGTCGTGAAGTAGTGCATCTCGCCGATTAGGCCGTTACGAAAGTCGGAGAACACAACGCCCATCGGTTGCCGCAGCGGCGCGCCGGTGGCCTTGACTAGCCCCCCAATCGTCCCGAGCGCCACCACCTTGCTCCCATGGTCTTGGACCTCATCGAACTCAAGTCGAACGTCGTCGAAGGTGTCCGTCCAAATCGCCGCAACCTTGCGAAAGCCGTCGTGTCCTCGGTACAACCCTTCCTCAACCCACTCGGGGAACGGGTAGCAGACTACGTCGGCTGGAAAGAAGGGCAGTAAGGCCTCAATACCACCGTCGGCATACGCTGCGATGGACTGCGTGACGACCTCCACGTTCTCCGCAGACACGGCCTACCCCCGTTCCTCGGCGAGGCGCTCGGCAGCAGCACGGGCCTCGTTGATGTCGGTGTAGTTCGCGCATTGCACGATTGCGCTGTCGGCCCACACCAACACGGTCGCGTACCGCACATGGACACGACCCGTGCCGCCAACGAGGCGACCGCTTTGGCGCACGACAGTGAAGATCACTCCGTTGCCAAGGTCATGAATTTTCTCGGGTTCGATCTCAAACTCCGCATATGAGCGAATCCAGTCCTCAAAGAAGCCACGAATCGCCGCCAAACCCTCGAAGGTGCCCAGCCCGACCGACGACGCGTCAAGAACGGCATCGGGAGCGTAGAAGCTCGGGGCCGCGTCAAGATCACGGCTATTGCCGGGGTTGACTGCGCGGCGCGTCAGCTCCACCAGGTCGGGGGTCGTGGACTCCTCGGGCATCACTCGCCAGTATCCCCGAGAGAGACGCGTGGGAACGGCCGAGAGCCCCCGCTTTGGACGGGGGCTCCTGTGTTGGCCCAGCTTCGAGTCGTGCGATCACTTGATCAAACTGCTGACGGGCGTGCGGTACACAACCGTTGAGGCCGGCGGGTACTCCGGCAGCCTCACGTTCGCGGCCCAGTCACAACCGCCTTTCTGGGCGAGGTCCAGCTCGATCCCGGCGGCTGACATCGAAGCCTGGAAGTTGGCTGAGTTTCCTTCGGTTTCGTAGTATTTCCCGGCTTCGTTGACGTATTTTTCGAAGGCTTTACCGTCCGTCTCGCACGTTTCCGGCGAGACCTTGTAGTTGTTTGAGTCAGCGCTTTTGGCGTATGCACCGGTGTTCGTGGCTGCCTGCGAGACGGCGGGAGCGACCGGCGCAACGCCGATGCAGGCCGATGCGGCGAGGGCGAAGATGATCTTGCGGCGGATCTTGGTGCTGAACATTTCGTTTGCCTCCTAAGCGAAGTTGGTTTGTAAGACCATCCTCGCCCCGTTCAAGTCCGCTCGAAAGGGACCCTAGGGGTGGACTCGCTCACCCCTCGCGAGCTGGGGCGACCGATCAATCCCGAGGTGTTGACGCACTGGTTCGCCAAGCACCGCAAGGCGGCGGGCATCCCAACGGGGAGCCTCCACGTCCTCCGCCACACGTCGGCGACGCTCGCGCTCACCGCGACGCCTCCAGTCCCGCTGCACGTCGTGGCTGGGCGCTTGGGCGACGATCCAAAGACGTTGCTCGGGACCCACGCCCACCTGCTGCCCCACTCGGATGCGATGGCTGCAGAAGCGGTCGCCGCAGCTCTCGCTGACAATCCGTTGACAGATACGGCCGAAACCGCCGTTATGGCCCGCTAAACCGGGCCTCGTCCTAGAAGTGCGGATTCTAGGGTGTCAGCTCAATCGCCTACCCCTCGAGCCCCACGGCCTTGAGCGCTTCGGCCCACTCAGCGTACATCTCCATACGCACCTCCAAACCGTCGCGAAGCGTCCAGACCATCGCGAACGACATCTCGACGGGAAGCCCGGTCGTCTTCGAGCGAGCACGCTGGCGGCACAGGCTGACAACCCGCTCGCCTGCATCTTGGAATGAATCGACCTCGATTTCCCAGTCAACGAACGGCTGGGTCCAGTCTCGGATAAAGGTGTTTACGCCCTCAACACCCTCGTATGACTGCCGCTCGGGCCAGCCACGGAATCTCGACATATCCCAGACGAAGTCCGGAGCGATGATCTCTCTTGGCTGCTCGCCGGTGGCCAGGAAATGCTCCCAGCCGCGTCGAACGATCTCCACGTTGGAAGAAGCGCCGTCCTCCATGACGCCGCATGCTAACTAGCCATTGAGCCTACAGGTGACGTGGCCCACGACGGCTGCGGTTTCCGGCGTGGGTTCTGGCGGCACGACCACGACAACACCTTCCACGGTCCAGGTGCCACCCGACGCCGTGCTGCTCTCGTAGGACTTCGTAAGCACTCCGACCGACCCACCGGTGTCCGTGACTTCCCCTCCGCCGTTCACAAGGCTCTCGTTCGCGGGACACGAAGCGGTCGCAGGTCCAATGCGCTCGCCCACAAAGAGAGGATCTTCAGCCGCGATGGCGGTGCCCGTCGCGATCGTGAGCGGACCTTCCTCGGCTTCTTTGCCTTCTTTGCCTTCTTTACCTTCGGGTCCGGTTGCACCGGTCGCACCCGTTGCACCGGCTTCGCCAGATCCAGTCGCACCCGTTGCACCGGTCGATCCGGTGGGTCCGGTTGATCCGGTCGCACCGGTTGCTCCGCTCACCCCTACTGCTCCGGTCGCTCCTATTGCTCCGCTCGCCCCAGTGGCTCCCGTTTCGCCAGCTCCCGTTGCTCCCGTTGCTCCGGTCACTCCGCTCGCTCCGGTGACTCCCGTTGCTCCGCTCGCTCCGGTCACTCCCGTTGCGCCAGTGACTCCGGTCGCTCCCGTTGCCCCAGTGGCTCCCGTCGCGCCGGTCGTTCGGGTCGGCGCTTCCGTCGCCGAGCAGACGGTGCACGGCAGGCCTTCGGCCGCCTCTTTCAGCGATGTGTAGGACAGCTTCTGCTTGCCTTCATGCGTCTCGATGCCCCAGTCGGTTTCTTTGAGGCTGTTCGTGTAGTCGCGGTAGTTGAAGTCGATCACGGCCTTCGTGTAGGGCGTGCCGCGAGCCCAGTTGATGAAGTTCCAGATGTCCGTGGCCTGTTCGATTTCGCTGACCTGGTTGGTCTCCCAGCCAAACTCTGTGATGTACAGCGGCTCACCCGTGGCGGCGTGGGCGGCTTCGGCTTCGGTCCTCGAGCCGAGCGCGTTCACCGGATATGGATAGCCGTGCCAGACGATCCCGTTGACGTAGTAGTGCAGGTTGATCCCGCCATTCGTCGCTTCATTCCACACGCCCTGGCCCCACGCTGCCTTGTCCGGCCCGCCGTACGCGGCGAGGACGAGTGGATGCGTCGGGCCGAGAGCCGCGACGACCGTCTTGACGAGCGCGGCATATGCCTTCTCGTTCGCGGCGCTGAACGCGTTTGCGCCGAAGAAGCCGGTTTCGTAGGGCTCGTTCGAGATCTCCACCGCCCACAGTTCCGGGTGCGCCTTGACGGCCGCAACCACTTCCGCAGCGTACGTCGTCGGGTTGATCGCCACCACACCACCTGAGGTATAGCCTTCAAACTCGAGGTCGACTTTCACACCGAGCGCGGTCCAGGCGGGAATTTCGGCCTCCTTGCCCTGTTCGATGCGGACCGTCTTGACGACGTTGACGACATCGTCCTGCCCGGCTTCACCCCAGCCACCGGCGTTGAGCCCGACGGCGATAGCGCTCGATTCCGAGAGACCCGTCGCACCGGTCCCGGCTGCCGGTCCGGTCGCTCCGGTGGCGCCCTGCGGTCCGCTCGCCCCAGTTGCTCCGGCTGCGCCCTGGGGTCCGGTCGCTCCGGTCGCTCCGGCCGGTCCCGTCGGGCCGGTTGCTCCACCGCCACCGCCTTTGCCGAAGCATTCGGTGAAGGCGGGGACGGTGAAGGACACGGCGTTGCTGTGATCGATCGCCACGCTGCCGACATGAGGCATGAGCGAGAGAAACAGCGGCGCAGGCGCTTCAGCCGACGTGCTGCTGTTCACTTTGGCTTTGGTGGTCGACGCGGTGTACACGATCGCTTCCGCATCGCTCCATTCTGCGAGCGTTTCCCTTCCGCTGAAGCTGGTGCCCGTGAATTTGATCGTGGTATTTGGGCACCCCGTTGTCGGGGACACCGAGGTTAGATGCCATGACGCAGCCTGAGCACTGCCGAGGCACACAAGCATGGCGAGCGTGCCGGCGAGGACACCCATCCACGCCGTCGTTCGCCGGCTCACAGCTCGTGGTCCGGCTCTGGTGCGACGCGTGGTCCCCCTGCGCTGATCCATTCAGGCCTTTCTCCCGGGGTTGGTCTAACCAGTTGGGAGGAAAGGTGCAATCAGGCGACATGAGAAACGACGCAATTTGCGCCAATTGGAGTGCTCGAGAGTAGAGCACGCGACGCTCGCACCTCACTATCCAGGCGGGGGACGCACCGGCGGCGTCGCCGGCTCATACAGCGACGTGTGTTCGTCACGCATCGACTGCCATGCGCCCAGGAGGATCGCCAGCGCACCGGCGAAGGCCAGCCACGCACCCGCGCACAGCGACGTGGCGTGATCAGGGCGCTCGAGCAGCCTCACGACAGCGGCGATCACCGCGATCAGCCCGAACAGGAAGCACCAGACCGCGGCGGCGACGGGCAGCGGCGGTGCTGCGCTCGGTGACAGTAGCGGGGAACAGCACAACCGCGACAAACGCAGCCAGGATCAGCAGCACCACAGCCGGCCCGAACGTGCCCCACGCGTCTAGAGTGCCCGACGGGGTCTCATACCACGGCTAGAGCAGCGACACGATCACGAGGACAGCCCCGCGAGCGCGAGCAGCTCGCCGGCGCGGACACGCCTCAGGCTCACGCGTCACGGGCCCTCGATTGCGGCCTGCAGCGCGCCGCCTGCAACGTGTTGCGAAGCAGAATGGCGATCGTCATCGGGCCGACGCCGCCGGGAACCGGGGTGATCGCCGAGGCGATCTCGGCGACGGCGGCGAAGTCGACATCGCCAACGAGGCCGCTCGGTTGCCGGCCTCCTCGGGCGTCAGCCGGTTCATGCCGACGTCGATCACGACGGCCCCGGGTTTGACGAAGTCCCGCTCGATCAACCCGGCGCGCCCGACCGCGGCGATCAGCACATCGGCGCGAGCGCACACCTCGCGCAGGTCGCGCGTGCGCGAGTGGCAGGTCGTCACCGTCGCGTTCTCTCGCAAGAGCAGCTGCGCCATCGGCTTGCCGAACAGGTTCGAGCGCCCCACCACGACGGCCTCGGCGCCCTCCAGGTGCACGCCCGTGTCGGCCAGCAGCTCCATCACCCCAGCGGCGTGCACGGCCTCAGCCCCGGGCTGCCCGAGCGACAGCAGCTCCCACGTTGACCGGCGTCAGCCCGTCCACGTCCTTGCCCGGGTCGATCATCGCCGTGAGCGCCGGCCCATCCAGGTGATCGGGCACGGGCAGTTGCAGCAGCACGCCGTTGACCGCCGCGATCCGCGTTGAGGCGGTCGAGCTCCTCGGCAACCTCCTCGAAGGACGCTTTCGCATTAGGCGCCGGTCGAATGGCACCATCCCCACCTCGAGGCAGGCGCGCTGCTTGCCTCCGACGTAAACCGTGGAGGCGGGATCCTCGCCGACGAGCACGGTCGCAAGCCCGGGCGGGCGACCGGCGCGCTGGGTGAACTCCTCGACCTCCCTGCGCGACCTCGCCGCGCACGCGCGCGGCGATCGCCTTGCCGTCGATGATCCTGGCGCTCACGCGCGCGGATGCTAAGGGTTCGGGCCTCGGACCCGACGGCGCGCCTCAGCGGCGGCTGACGGGCGCGTACTCGGCCATCAGCTTGCGCTCGGATCCGTCACCGGCGAAGCGCACGACGATCACCCCGTCAGGCTCGAGCGCTGTGACCACGCCCTCGCCGAACGCCGCGTGCACCACGTCCTCGCCGAGGCGAAAGCGCGGCGGCCGAGCCCGCGAGCCGCGCCGGCGCCCGCCCAGGCGCAAGGGGCCGCGTCGCGCACGGCCCGACGCGCCGCGACACTTGAGCCGCTCCTGCGGCGTGGATCGCCCCATGCTCTGCCCGCTCCCCAGCGCGCCGGCTCCGGGGCTCCTCGAGCAGCTCCGCGGGGATCTCGTCGAGGAAGCGGCTGCGCATGCCGTTGGTCTGGGCGCCGAACACGGCGCGCCTGCGCGCGTAGGTCAGATACAGGCTGGCGCATCGCTCGCGTCACGCCGACGTAGAACAGGCGGCGCTCCTCCTCGAGCTCGCCTTCATCGATCGCGCGCGAATGGGGAAATACGCCGTCCTCGCAGCCGGCGATGAACACGATCGGGTACTCGAGGCCCTTGGCGTTGTGAAGCGTCATCAGCGTCACGAGGCCCTCGTCGTCGCTGCGGGAGTCGGCGTCGGCCACGAGCGCGATCTCCTGCAGGAAGACATCGAGCGTGTCCTCTCCCTCGGGGGCGGCCGCGTCGAACTCGCGCCCCACCTCCACGAGCTGCTCGAGGTTCTCCATGCGCCCCTGCGCCTCGATCGTCCTGTCCGCCTCAAGCGCCTCCAGATAGCCGCTCTGCGAGAGCACCGCCTCGAGCAGCTCCGCGACGGGGATGCGCCCGCCAGCCGCCCGCGGCCTCAGCGGCGCCCGCGCGGCCGTCACGCCGGGCAGGCCTGCCTGCCCGCGCAGTTCTTCCATTGTGCCATGAAGCGATGCAAGCGCCTTCATCGCCGCG
This sequence comes from uncultured Solirubrobacteraceae bacterium, assembly GCA_963764185.1. Lineage (GTDB taxonomy): Bacteria > Actinomycetota > Thermoleophilia > Solirubrobacterales > Solirubrobacteraceae > Palsa-744. The sequence goes on from CAVXRF010000008.1 coordinate 49,271, forward strand.
GCGCCAAGGCCCGGCATCTGCTCCGGCGCGCGGGCCTAGCCACACCGATGCGTCGAGGGCGGCTGCGTGGGCGAGCACGCGCGCAAGCGAGGTCTGCCCCAGCCCCCGCCGCGGGGAGTTGGCGATCGCGCGTGAAGCTGACCACGTCGAAGGGGTTGGCCAGCAGCTACAGGTAGGCGATCGCGTCCTTGATCTCGGCGCGCTCGTAGAACTTCGTGCCGCCGATCACCTGATAGGCGATCTCGCGCCGCACGAGCGTGTCCTCGAGCACGCGTGACATCGCGTTCGTGCGATACAGAACGGCGATCTCCGCGCGCGGCGGCGCCCTCGTCGAGCAGCCGCTCGATCTCCCCCACCACGAAGCGCGCCTCGGCGTGCTCGTCGTCGAGCGCCCGCAGCTGGATCTTCTCCCCCTCCCCCAGCTCGCTCCACAGCCGCTTGGCGATCCCGCCGCGGTTGTTCGCGATCACCGCGTTGGCGGCCGACAGGATCGTCTCGGTGGAGCGGTAGTTCTGCTCGAGCTTCACCACGCGCGCGTCGGGGAAATCATCCTGGAAGTCCAAAATGTTGCGAACCTCCGCACCACGGAAGCTGTAGATGGACTGTGAATCGTCGCCGACCACGGCGAGATTTCGGTGCCCGCCGGGAAGTGGCCGTCCGCCCGCCCCGCTCGGGCTCCGGTGGACGCCTCCTCCGACAAGCAGCTGCAGCAGCCGGTACTGGGCGTAGTTGGTGTCCTGGTACTCATCCACGAGCACGTGGCGGAACGTCGCGGAGTAGCGCTCGCGCACCTCTCGGAACAGCTCGAGCAGATTGACGGTCCTGAACAGCAGGTCGTCGAAGTCCATCGCGTTCATCCGATGCAGGTCGCGCTCGTAGATCTCATACACATCGGCGAGCATCTCCTCGAACGGCGAGCCGACCGCTGCGCGTAAGGTCCGCGGCTGAGCGCAGGCGGTTCTTCGCGGCGGAGATCTGGTTTTGGATGGCCGCCGGGGTGAAGCGCTTGGGGTCGACGCCCACCGCATCGGCGGAGCGCTTGGCCAGCCGGCGGGCGTCGGCCTGGTCGTAGATCGTGAACTGGCGCGTGTATCCGAGGCGCTCGGCCTCGACGCGCAGGATGCGCGCACAGGCGGCGTGAAAGGTCATAAGCCACATTCCCCGCGTCCCCCGGCCGAGCAGCTGCTCGACGCGACCGCGCATCTCCTTGGCGGCCTTGTTGGTGAAAGTGATCGCGAGGATCTCTCCCGCCTGCGCCTGGTCTGTGTAGATGAGGAACGCGATCCGATGGGTGAGCACCCGCGTCTTTCCGCTGCCCGCCCCGGCGAGGATCAGCAGAGGTCCCTCGCCATGGGTGACCGCCTCGCGCTGGGGCTCGTTCAGCCCCTCCAACAGCTCCTGGAGGTGCTCTGCATGGGGGTTCTCGGGCATCAGATCTTCAGCATAGATGCGCGCTCGGCGTGCCTCGCCGGCGAGCGCGGTGAGCGCAGCGCGGACCGATTCACCCTGTCGGAGCCCGTCGCTCGGCGACGCCTGCGGGAGCTAACCCCCGGCGGGGTTGGGGCCCCTCACCTCGCGCAGCGGCCTGACCTCGGCCACGGGTTGGGGCTCAGAGTCCGACAGCTCTGCCAGCATCCGTTCAAGCGCGCCGATGCGACTCGCGAGACCCTGTATCGCCTCGGCGATCGGGTCGGGTAGGTGAATCCAGTCGGCGTCCGGGCCCTCGACGCGGCGCCCGTCCACGCGCACCGGGTGGCCGGGATTGCCGACGACCGTCGAGTTGGGCGGCACGTCGGTGATCACCACGCTGTTCGCGCCGATCTTGGCGCCGTGCCCGATCGTGATCGGGCCCAGCAGCTTCGCTCCCGAGCCGATCGTGACGTTGTCCTGCACCGTCGGATGGCGCTTGCCGGTCGCGAAACCCGTGCCCCCCAGCGTGACCCCCTGGTAGAGCGTGACGTTGTCGCCGATGTCGGCCGTCTCGCCGACCACGACGCCCGCCCCGTGGTCGATGAACAGGCCCTGCCCGATCCGCGCCGCCGGGTGGATCTCGATACCGGTGAGCGCGCGAACGACCATCGAGATCAGGCGAGGCAGCAGCGGCACGTCGGCCTCGTGAAGCGCGTGCGCCACTCGGTAGGCGAGCAGCGCGTGGATGCCCGGCCAGGTGACGAGGATCTCGACCTGCCCGACGCCCCGGGCCGCCGGATCGCGGTCGCGCGCCGCGAGCACGTCCAGCCGGACCTCTTTGCCGACCCCTGCGAAGGTGCGGTATCCAGGCATGCAGACAGCCTAGCGGGCAATCAGGAGAATGTTGAGCGCGCAACCGAATACTCGGAACTGCGCTCCCCCGCGAGCGCCCCACCGGGGCGCCCATCGAAACCGGGCTAGGGCGCGAAGAAGGCCTGTGAGACGTAGCGCTCGCCGGAGTCGGGCATGATCACCACAATCCGCTTGCCCCTGGACTCGGGACGGGCGGCCACCTGCAGCGCCGCCCACAGGGCCGCCCCACAGGAGATGCCGGCGAGCAGCCCCACGCGACGAGCGCAGCTCCAGGCGGTGTGGATCGCGTCGTCGTCGGATACCGCCACGATCTCATCGAGCAGCTCGCGGTTGAGCACCGGCGGCACGAACCCCGCGCCGATTCCCTGAATGCGATGCGGCCCCGGCTGCCCGCCCGAGAGGACGGCCGAGCCCTGCGGCTCCACGGCCACGACCCGCAGCTGGGGGTTGCCCTTGCGCAGATACTCGCCGACCCCCGTGATCGTGCCGCCGGTTCCAACGCCCGCCACGAGCACGTCCACCCGGCCCTCCAGCGCGCGCTCGATCTCCGGGCCGGTCGTGCGCCGGTGGATCTCGGGGTTGGCGGGATTCGAGAACTGGTCGGGTAGGAAGGTGTCGCCCTCGCGGGCCATCGCGCGCGCGGCCTCCACCGCCTCGCCCATGCCGCCGAGAGACTCGGTGACGTCCACGCGCGCGCCATACAGGCGCAGGAGGCTCTCGCGCTCGCGGCTCATCCCCTGGGGCAGCGTCAGCACCAGCTCGTAGCCCTTGGCGGCACACACGAAGGCCAGCGCGATCCCAGTATTGCCGCTGGTCGCCTCGACGATTCTCGTGCGGCCCGGCTCGATTCTCCCTTCAGCCTCGGCCGCCTCGATCATCGCGACGCCGATGCGGTCCTTGACGCTCCCGCCCGGGTTGAACGACTCGAGCTTGGCGAACAGCTCAACCTGATTGTCCGCCGCGGCCGTGCCGGCGAGCATCAGCGGAAGGCCGACCAGCGGAGTGCTCCCGACGAGTTCCGCAATGTTGATCGGGATTCCGGTCATGGATTCCACGACAATAGTGGGCCAGCCGGGCGCGCGCGAGCTGGAAGGTCGCCCGACGCGTGCAGGAGCGCCGAGCCGCCCAGCAGACGGCCGTCGGAAAGCTTCGCCTGCGCATCACCAGCTCGCCTTTTCACCGCCGCTGCAGCCGGTTTTCGTGATCGGGCTCGTGCAGGTGCGGGTGATCTGGCCGTTGGCGCTCTTGATGATCTCGAGTTCGTCGCCGTTCGTGGACTTGGCCGTCAGCGAGTATTCGGCCTTGCCGGCAGTGGTCGCACTGAGGTAGGCCCCGCTCGTGCTTTTGACGATGGGGATCGACGGCTCGTATTTGTTCAGTTCGGCCGCCGTGACCTTGGTGTATTCGCCGTTGTTGTCGGTCGCGATCGTCTCTGCCGTCGTCTCGGCGGTGCGCACGAGCTCCTTGGCCTGGGCGTCGGACGCCTTGCCCTTCTGATTGGCGAACGCCGGGATGGCGATGGCCGCGAGGATCCCGATGATCAGGATCACGACGAGCAGCTCGATCAGCGAGAAGCCCGCATTGTCCTTCACGCTCAAACGCTCAGAAACCTTTGCAAACACGATAGCCCTCCGTGGCGTCTCGCTGGCGGCCGAGCTATCTCTTACTGAGATCCCTGGCTTTGCGCCCTCGCCTCACGACGAGTTTGCCTTTTTCAGCTTCTTGGGTTGTTCGAGGACCGCACTGTGCAGCACAGATCCGCTGATGGGAAGCCCGGATAGCGCTTTGCAAGAGAAATGGACGGATGTTCGAGTGCGCTCAGAGCCGGTGACGGTCCCGGGGTACCACGCGCCACAGCGCTCGGGCCGATCGCTAGATGTGGTACATGCTCGCGCCGGCTTCGCGCTGCTCGCGCTCGATCACATCGGCGATGGTCGTCTCCTCGAGCACCCGGCGCGCCGCCCCGGCGGCGTCGGCGAACGCGCCCTCGGCGTCACGCCCCAGCGGACCGTCGAGCAGCTCGACTATCTCGAGCACGCTCACCGTCGCCGGCTCGCGCGCGAAGCGGTAGCCGCCCTTGACGCCCCGCTGGGAGCTGATGATGCCGCCACGCCGCAGGGTCGCGAACAGCTGCTCGAGGAACTGCACGGGAACGTCGCGCCTGCGCGCCAGCTCGCCGATCGGCACCGGCGCCGAGCCCTGGCTGCGCCCGAGCTCGGCGAGCGCGAGCACTGCATAGGGGGACTTGCTGGTGATCGAGATCATGTTCGCCCGGCCGCCTTCCACTCCGCCGGCCGATTCGATCGTATTGCTCTCGCGGGCAATGCGCTGAAACGGCGCACGCGCCGCGCCCGAGGCGGGGCTACAGCCAGCCGCGCTCGGTGGCCATCAGCACGGCCTGGGCGCGATCCACTGCGCCGAGCTTCCCGTAGATGTTGTGCAGGTGCGTACGCACCGTGCTCGTCGAGAGCGTGAGCTCATGTGCGATCTGCTTGTAGACCTTGCCTTCGGCGAGCCGTTGCAGGACACCGAGCTCGCGGCCGGAGAGCGGACAGGGGTCGATATGGCGCCGGCGCTGGCTCGGCGAGCTTGGCAGTTCGTACATCACGCGCCTGAGTTCCTCGGCCCCGAGGCCCACCGCACGGGCCGACTTGAGCATCTCGGCCGGCGATACCTGGCCGCCCTGCTCGTAGTGCGCGAGCATGTCGGCCAGACGGATGACGGCCGCCTCGCCCTCGACGTCTGAGTTGTGATGGCGCTCGATGACCGTCGCGATCGTCGCCGGCAGCCCCCAGCGACGGGTGAGCACGCCGCCCACCAGAGCGTGGTCGACGCCGAGCTCGCGGCGCTCCTGGTGGATGCGCTCCTCGGGCGTCCTTGCGCCACGATGGACCTGCGAGGGATAGCCGGGGTAGGCATGGAGGAGAACCAGCTTGCCGATGTCGTGCAGCAGGCTCGTGACGGTCAGGCGGTCGCGGTGCTCGGAGTCGACCTCGGCGGCGATCCGGTCGGCCGCGTGCTGGGTCGCGAGTGCGTGCAGGCGGAAGCGCTCGGGCGCTGCATCCCAGACGCTCGCGCGCTCGAAGAAGTTGAAGGTGCCGACACGGCCTGCCAACTGCTGGACGGCCGGCGCGCTCAGGAGCTCGACGGCCCTGGCGACGGTGTCGACACGTCCGCGTCCGCCGGGCACCCGGTTGGCGAGGCGCAGAACGGCGATGATGAGCGCGACGTCGGACTCGACGGCGGTCACGATGTCGGCGGTCGCAACATGCTCTTTGGAGGCGACTGCCAGCAGGCGATCGCGCGACTCGGCCAGGGCCGGGTAGGCCTCCAGGGCTTCGAAGGCAGCCGTCAGGCGGCGGCCGTGTCCCTCGTTCTGATGGCGCTCGCCGGAGGCCTGGCGCTCCGCCGGGGGCGCCGTCTGGGCGCGCTTGCGCGGAGCAACCGGAGCGGCAGCGTTACGGGCGCGGCCGACCTTCGGCTTGCTGACTGCTGTTCTCGTGCTTGACTTTGGTTTTGAGGCTGTTGCCGGCATTCGCCCGCATCCCCTCCTTGGGATCTCCGACCATCCCGGTCGGTTGTCAGGTAGGTGTCCTATCGGCATTCCGCCGGGAATGTTGAGGGGATATTTCGATTCAGTCGCGTGCCAGCGCCCGATCGATGCGGCGCAGAGACTCCTCGCGGCCGAGGAGCGCGAGGCTCTCAAAGATGCCGGGCGAGACGGTCGTGCCCGAGATGGCCACGCGCAGCGGCTGGTAGACGTCTCGCGGCTTGGCGCCGCGGGCCTCGATCACGGCCTGCAGCGCCTCGGCCACCGAAGCCTCGTCGAAGCTCGCAATCCGGGCGAGGCTGTCGCGCGCGTCGGCGAGCGCGGATCGTCCTGCCTCGCCCAGCCAGCGCTCGCGCGCGGCCGCATCATCCCTCGGCCCGTCGAAGAGGAACCCGCTGAGCGGCCAGAAATCGGCGAGTGTGTGGATCTTCTCCTGACTGATGCGGGCCGCCTCGAAGAGCCCCTCGCGCCCGGTGAACTCCTCGAGGCGCCGGGTCAGCTCCTCCAGCGAGAGGCCGCGTATGTAGACGCCGTTCAGCCACTTGAGCTTGACCTCGTCGAAGCGCGCCGGGTTGCGGCTGATGCGCTCCAGGTTGAAGCGCTCGATCAGCTCAGCGGTCGACAGGACCGTCACGTCGTCGCCGGTCCCCCAGCCGAGCAGCGCCAGGTAGTTGCGGACCGCCTCGGGCAGGTAGCCGGCGTCGCGCAGCTCCCCCACGGACGCCGCCCCATGGCGCTTTGAGAGCTTCTTGCCGTCGGGCCCGTGCAGCAGTGGCAGGTGTGCGTACACGGGCAGCGGCGCCTCAGCGCCGATGCCCACCTCCTTGGCCGCCTCCAGCACCAGCACCTGCTTGGGCGTGTTCGAGACATGGTCCTCGCCGCGCACCACATGCGTGATGCGAGCGTCGAGATCGTCTATGGCGACGGCGAAGTTGTACAGAACGGACCCGTCGGCCCGCGCGATCACGGGATCGTCGAGATGGGCGTGCTCGAAGCGCGTGGCGCCGCGGATCGCGTCCTCGACGACCGTCGCCCCCTCCGCCGGCACCCGCAGGCGCACCGCCCCCGCCTCCTCGGGCTCTCCCCGAAAGCCCCGCTCGGCGCCGTGCTCGAGCTTGAAGGCCTTCACGTCCTCGGCGGTGGCGCTCGAGCGGTAGGCGTGGCCCGCCGCGAGCAACGCCTCGAGCACCTCCCGGTGGCGCTCGGAGCGCTTGCTCTGGAGGATCGGCCCCTCGTCCCAGTCGAGCTCCAGCCAGCGCAGGGAGTCGAGAATCTGCTCCACGTTCTCGGGCGTTGAGCGCTCGCGGTCGGTGTCCTCGATCCGCAGCACGAATTCGCCGCCCGAGTGCCGGGCCAGCAGCCAGTTGAACAGCGCGGTGCGCGCACCGCCGATGTGCAGCTCGCCCGTGGGCGATGGAGCGAAGCGAACCCGCATGGTTTGCTCCTGCGACACCGCCTACCCCCGTTCCTCTGCGAGGCGTTCGGCGGCCGCACGGGCCTCGTCGATGTCTCCGTAGGAGGTCGTAAGGCGTGCGATCAAGCCTCCTACCCAGACGAACACCCATCCCTCGCGTTGTCGAAGGTAACCGGCGCTGCCAGCCGGGCGACCGTTCTGAGCGACCACGGCAAACACAATCCCATTGCCGAGGTCGCGGACTTCCTCAAGCCCGATCTCCAACTCCTCGTACGTGCCAAACCAGTCCTCGAGGAAGCTGCGAATGGCCGCCCGCCCCTCGAAATGGTCCCCCACCACCCTGCCGTCGAAGGTCGCATCTTCGGCGAAGCTGCTGGCCACCGCGTCGAGATCACGGCGATTCGCAGCCTCAAACGCCCTGCGCAGAAGCTCAACCAGGTCGGGGGTCGTGGACTCCTCGGACGTCATTCGGCCAGTATCCCGTAGCGACTGTCGATCAGACTGCTAGGTGGAGACCTCAGCCGCTCGCGCGCTGTCGGCCGTGATCGAGATGGTCGACTGGGACGAGGGACTTTGGCTCTGGCAAGCCGAATATGGCCCTACAGCGCCCTCCCTCCGTAAACCCGCATAATCCGCTGCCATGCTAATCGGAGCGCACGTTTCACCGGCCGGGGGCCTGCCGAAGGCGATCGAACGCGGCGTCGAGCGGGGCTGCCGGGCGATCCAGATCTTCAACCAGTCTCCACGGATGTGGAAGCCGACCATCTATCGCGAGGACGACGTCAGCGCGTTCAGGGAGGCGATGGCGGCCAGCGCGATCGACGCCGTGCTGATCCACGCCGTGTACCTGCTCAACTGCGCAAGCGAGGACCCCGAGATCCGCGCGAAGTCGCTCCTCTCGCTTACGCACTCCCTGCGTGTGGGCCGCCAGATCGGGGCCTGCGGCGTCGTCCTTCACCCCGGCTCGGCCAAGACCGGCAACGTCCGGGCCGCGATCGCCCGGGCGGGCGAGACGATCCGCGAGGCGCTCGCCGAGAGCGAGGGCTGCCCGCTTCATCTGGAGAACACGGCCGGAGCCGGCGGAACGCTCGGGCGATCGATCGAGGAGCTCGCGGAACTGCTCGAGGCGGGCGGCGAGGGAGAGCGGCTCGGCGTGTGCCTTGACTCCTGCCACCTGTTCGCCTCCGGATATGACGTTCGCACACGTGCCGGCATGGACGGGCTCGTGAGCGATATCTCCCGGAAGGTCGGGCTGGAGCGCGTCGGCGCGTTGCATCTCAACGACTCTCAGACCGTGCTCGGATCAAACCGCGACCGTCATGCGAACATCGGCACAGGTGAGATCGGCGAGGACGGCTGCGCGGCTTTTCTTGCGGCGCCCGCATTCACCGACCTGCCGTGCATCCTTGAGACACCCGGCGAGAAACGGAGCGGCCCCGGTCGCGAGGAAGTCTCGCTCGCGGTGGCGCTGCGCGAGCGCGGGATTGCAGAGCGTGCCCGCGATTCCTGACGCGCCCCGCGGGCGCGCTCGCCTGCGACTGCGGCTTGGGAATTGAATGAGGCATTGCATGCGCTGAGCGGTCCGACCTGTTCCCTACGCTGACCGGGCCAATATGCACAGCCGGGGCCAAGACCGTGAGCGGAGCGAGAGAACATGACCCCCGGCTGGTCGAAGCCGCTCAGAGCGCTCCGCCGCCGATGGGCGACGTCAGCCGGCCTGCTCGTCATGCTGTGCGGGGTCTCACAGGCGCTCGCGGCGAGTTCCGCGCGGGCCACGATCTTCGACTCGGCCAACGAACCGCCCGCAATCGAAGATCCGGGAGTCCTCACGCAGTCCGGCCAGGGCAGCTGGCTTGAAGTCGTACTGACCAACAGCCTCGTCTGCCAGGCTGGAAGAAGGGTCTCCTACGCGGTGACCATCGCCGATCCGACCGGGTCGATCTCCCTGTCGATGCGAAAGCCCTTCTCGCCGGCCGAACCCTGTGAAAACCTGATCTATTGGCTACCGGCCTCGCGGCAGGGAGCGGCACTTGACTTCTCCGTGAGAGGCCATGACTCTCGTGAGCCGGCGGTCTGGTTCACGCCCGATCAGACGGCGCCATTTCTGCTCCAGGTGACCGGCCCGGGCGGGATCGTCGCCCGACGCGCGATGACCGTCATGGTCACCCCGGCAGAGAGGATCTGGCAATACAGGGAACCCGTCACGTTCACCGATTTCTGCCTGGACGGCAACCGTGAGCTCAAATCAGACGACGGCGAACTGTTTTGCACCTTCGGAGGTGGCATCTCCTACACGGCGGGCTGGCCGACGCCATCGCCCGCGGTGCGCGCGGCCCCGTGGCCGAGGTATCCCGCCCTGACGCGGGTCACGGCTGGAAAATGGGCGGAGCTGGCCGTCCGAGCCAAGTTCGCCTACAAGCACACGCCCAGCCTGTTCCGAGCCACGAGTTGCGTGAGCAGCGCTCCGGGGCGCTTCCGCTGCGATGTCTCCTGGCGTCGTGACACATACACGTTCGCGGGCACCACGGAAGTGGGCGGCCTGAATGTCTACAGCGGCCACTACACCTACGGTCTGCACGTGATACGGACGGATCTGCGCACGCATACGCGGCGCACCTTTTCGGTCGCCTACTGAGCAGGACTAGACTGGTGCGACCTCAACCGAGACGGAGATCTGGATGTACATAGGCTTGGGAGTCGCAGGATTCATCATCTACGTGTTCCTGCTCGTCTACTTCGGCGTCAAAACGATCAGGAACGGGCACTGGCTGATGTTCATCCTCGGGTTCTTCTTCTTCCCGTTCTGGATCGTCGGCGGCATCATTCCGCCCAAGGGGATGTCGCGCATGGACGAGCTGTACGCCGAGAGGGACCGCGCCTCCTAGTAGAGATCGCCCTGCAGGGCTCGGCCGCGGACGCCGGCGTCGCTTGCGCTAGCCGGTGGCCGACGCCGGGACGACATGAGCGAGCGCGTGCTCGAGCTCGGCGCGCAGCGTCGATGTGTGCTGCACGCGGTAGGCCTCTCCCAGCCGCAGCCGGCGCGTACCCGAGCTCGTGTCGATGTCGATCAGCACCTCGGCAGGCCCCGGGAAGTCCTCGATCGCGTGCTTCAGCTCGTCGATCGTGCCCTGCGAGAGGGCATCGACCGATACACGCAGATGCACGGGCTGGGCGAGTGTGGTCGCCGTCCTCGCGGCCGCGTCGGCCTGCGCTCGCGCCCGCTCGATCTCCTCCTGGGAGGGCGAGAAGGCCTCCACCGTCTGCACCACCAGGCATGTCGCGCCGGCTTCCTTGTGATCCACGCGACCCTTCACGAGCACCACCTCATCGACCGCCAGCAGCGCCTCGTACTCGGCCAGCGCCTTTCCGAAGACGAGCAGCTCCACCGCGCCCTCGAGGTCATCGAGTGTCGCGAACATCATGTGGTCGCCGTTACGGGTGCGTATGCGCTTGGCCTCCGTGATGATGCCGCCAACCGTCACCCAGTCCTTGTCGCGGCGAGCCTCGAGCGATGAGATCTGGCAGTCGACGCGTGCGCGCAGCGCCTCACGCAGCGGCTTCAGCGGATGCGCGGACACGAACAGGCCGATCGCTTCCTTCTCGACCGCCAAGAGCTCCGCCTGCTCGAACTCCTCGGCCGGGATGGGCGGGTGGATCGGGCGGTCGAGCCCCGGGCGGGCGGGCGCTCCGGCCGCGGCAGCCGGCAGATCGTCCTGCAGGTCGAAGATCGAGCCCTGGCCGGTGAGCGCATCCTGCTGGATCTTCTGGCCGGCTCCCTGGGCCCGCTCGAGCACCTCGAGCATGCCCTTGCGGGTGGCCCCGGTCGATCCGAACGCCCCGCACTTGATGAGCGCATCGATCGCCTTCTTGTTGACCGTGCGGCTGTCCACGCGCTCGCAGAAATCCCACAGCGAGGTGAACTCCCCGCCCTCCTCGCGCGCCCGCTTTATCGCCTCGACCGCCTGGTATCCGACGCCCTTGACGGCATCGAGGCCGAAGCGGATGTTGCCCACACGGCCATCGGAACCGGCTTCCCGGGCGGCCTGCCCGGCCGCCTCGACGGTGAACTCGTGGTCAGAGAGATTGACATCGGGCGGCAGGATCTCGATGCCCATCTCCTCGCAGCGCGCGACGAAGAAGGGGACCTTGTCCTTGGTCGACATCACCGAGGAGATCAGCGCCGCCATGTACTCGGCGGTGTGGTTGGCCTTCAGCCAGGCGGTGCGATAGGCGATCAGCCCGTAGCAGGCGGCGTGGCTCTTGTTGAAGGAGTAGTCGGCCGACTTCTCGTTGGTGTTCCACAGGAACTCGATCACCTCCGAGCTCGTCCCCGAGGCGCGGCAGCCCTCGATGAACTCGGGCTTCAGCGCCGCCATCGCCGCGCGGTTCTTCTTGCCGATCGCCTTGCGCAGATCGTCCGCCTTGGCCCCGGAGAAGCCGGCCAGCTCCTTGGCGATCTGCATCGCCTGCTCCTGGTAGAGGATGACCCCGTTGGAGGACTCGAGGATCACCCGCAGGCGCTCGTCCGGATAGGAGATCGCCTGGGGGTTGTGCTTGCCCTTGGCATACAGCGGGATCTGGTCCATCGCGCCGGGGCGATACAGGGCGTTCAGCGCGACGAGGTCGTTGAACTCGTCGGGGCGCACCTTCTTGAGCGCCTCGCGCATGCCCTCGGACTCGAACTGGAAGACGCCGGTCGAATCGCCGCGCGCGAGCATCTCGTAGGTCTGAGCATCGTCGAGCGGAAGCGTGGTCATATCCGGGCGCTCGCCGCTCGAGCGCTCGATGATGTCCAGGGCGTCCTCGATCACGTCGAGGTTGCGCAGCCCGAGGAAGTCCATCTTCAGCAGGCCGATGTCCTCGATCGGCTTCATCGAGAACTGCGTGACCGTGCGGAAGATCTTCTCGCCGTTCTCGTCGGTGCCGGCATCGGCCAGCTGCAGCGGCACGATGTCGGTCAGCGGCCGGTCGGCGATGACGACCGCGGCGGCGTGGATCGAGGAGTTGCGCACGATCCCCTCAAGGCCCTGCGCGACGTCGATGATCTTCTTCGCCGCCGGATCCTCGTCGCACGCCTTGGCCAGCGGCTGGCCGGACTTCAGGCATTCCTCGAACGACGGCGAGCGACCCATGATCGGGTCGGGGATCAGCTTCGCCAGGCGATCACCGGCGCCGTAGTCATAGCCGAGCACGCGCGCTGCATCGCGGGTCGCCGCCCGTGGGAACATCTTGCCGAAGGTGACGATCTGCGCGACCGACTCGCGCCCGTACTTCTCGGTCACGTAGCGCATCACCCGCTCGCGCCCGCGCACCGAGAAGTCGATGTCGATATCGGGCATCGACACGCGCTCGGGGTTCAGGAAGCGCTCGAACAGCAGGTCGTAGCGGAGCGGGTCGACGTCGGTTATCGCCAGGCAGTAGGCGACGATCGAGCCGGCCGCCGAGCCGCGACCGGGCCCGACGGCGATGCCGCTCTCCTTGGCGAACTTGACGAAGTCCCAGACGATCAGGAAGTAGGCGTTGAAGCCCATCCGGTCGATCACGGCGAGCTCCATCTCCATGCGCTCGCTCGCCTCCGCCGGAGGCGGGTCGCCGTAGCGCAGGCGCAGGCCCTCGAGCACGCGCCCGCGCAGATACTCGCGCTCGGTGCTCCCGTCCGGGGTCCTGTAGCCGGGGATCAGCTGCTTTCCGAGCTCGAGCTCCACCGAGCAGCGCTCGGCGATCTCCAGCGTGCTGGCGATCGCCTCCGGCCACTCCGCGAAGGCGGCGACCATCTCGCCGCTGTCGCGCAGGTAGAACTCGTTCGTTTCGAACGTCAGCTTGGGCTGGGCGATCGTGCTCTTCGTCTGCACGCACAGCAGCGCGGTGTGGTGGTCGTAGTCCTCGCGGCGCAGGTAGTGCACGTCGCCGGTGCCGACGAGGCTTCCTCCGAATTCCCCGGCGATCCGCACGATGCCCTCGTTGCACTTCTCCTGCGGCGGCGAGCCCGTTCTTCTGCACCTCGAAGTACACGTTCTCAGGGCCGAACACCCCGCGCAACTCGTCCGCATGCGCGCGTGCGTCCGTGACGCGGTCCTCCAGCAGGCGCTGGCAGAAGCGCGAGGCCAGGCAGCCCGTGAGCGCGATGACCCCGTCCGAGTAGCGCTCGACCTGAGCCAGGTCGACGGTCGGCTTGCCCCGCTGCAGACCCTCGAGAAAGCCCGCCGATGACAGCTTGACGAGATTTCGATAGCCCGCGTCGTTCGCGGCGAGCAGCGTCAGGTGGTTGCGCTCGGTCTTGCCGGGCCCGCCGGCCGTATGGTCATCCACCAGATAGATCTCACAGCCGACGATCGGCTTGACGCCGTGCTTGGTGCACGCCTTGTAGAGCTCGACCGCGCCGTTCATCACGCCGTGGTCGGTCAGGCCGAGGGCCGGCTGGCCGAACTCGGCGGCACGCGCCGCGAGGGCGTCGACCTTGCAGGCGCCGTCGAGCAGCGAGTACTCGGAGTGCACGTGCAGGTGGGCGCAGGCGGAGGTGCTCACTGGGACTGCATGCTAGGCGCCTTCGCGGCGGCGGCGCGGCGCGCGCGGCGCTCTTTGCGCCTTATCGCCGTCGCGCGAGCAGGACAGCGTGTGCTTGTGCGACGGGCGCCCCGCGCGGGCGCCGCAGGCTCCTGTGAGGCCGCCGTCCCCGCCCGGGCTGAGGCGGGGGCATGTCCGCCGGTTCGTCTGCGCATCCTCCCACGCGGGCGCGCAGGCGCTCGACCGCGGCCGCCAGCGCCTCGGTCATCTCCTCGCGGTCCACGCGCGCGCGGCCGCTCCACGCTCCGCTCGCCGAGCGCTCGCGGCGGGGCACGGGGTCCTGGCGGGTGGCCACTCCGGCGTGGGCTCGCATTGGGGCTCGGGCGCCGTCGCCGTGGCGGCCCTCAGCCTGCGTGATGACGCCCCTCAGCTCCCCGACGAGCGCCGCCAGCCGGCGATGCGCCACGCGCATGCTCTCGAGCAGGCGCTCGGAGCGCTCGCGCGCGGCTCGCTCGGCTTCGAGGCCCCCGTGGATCTCGCTCGCGCGCCGCTCGAGCTCGGCAGCCTCGCCTGGAACTCCCGCTCGGCACGACGCACGGCCGCGAGCTCCGCGGCCGCCGCCTGCTCGGCCTCGGCGAGCTCTCTCTGCACGCTCTCGAGCTGGCGGCTCAGCTCCCGCCCGCTCCGCTCGCTCGCGCCGAGACGCCGCCCCAGCCGCTCGATCTCCGGCGCGGCTCTCGCGTTCGAGATCGATGTAGCGGTCCTCGGCCTCCACGCGCAGCTGCTGCTCGGCGTACTCGCGTTGCTTGACGCGCCGCAGCTCCTGCTCGCCCGAGGATCGCCGCGACCGCCGCAGCGCTGCTCGGCCTCGAGGAGCTCGGATATCTGCTGCGCCTCGGCCTCGGCCTCGCGCAGGCGCTGCTGGAGGCTTCCAACATGGGCCTCGAGTGTCTGCACCGTCGCCTCGGCCGCCTCCGCGCGGCGGATGAGCGCCGTCCCCGCCCTCGGCGCGGCGGGCGCGGCGCTCGGCGAGCAGGTCGCCTTCGGTCCCGCGGCCGGTCGGAGCCCGACTGTCCCGCCGCCCGGCGTCTCGCTTCCCTCTGACATCACGTGTCGCAAGCTACGGCCCGCCGGACGGTCCCCGGAGCCTCCGGGGCGGCTCAGCTGCGGGCGCCCACCGGAAGCTCAGCTCTGACCGCCGCGCCAGCAGCGCGGCCGCCAGCAGCCACGACCGCCGAAGCCAGGAGCGCCGCCGGCGGCAGGCAGCTGCGGCGCAGGTACCACCTGCCGCCGCGCCAGAGCAGAAACCGACAAGCTGGTGTGCGCGGTTCACCAATCCTACTATCCGGGGTTACCTGATTGCGCAGGCGCCAGGCCATCCGCGACTGCAGCGACCACAGCTCGATGAACCCGGGCGAGGCGGTCTGGGAGAAGAGGCCGCCGGACTCGGCGAAGGACGCGAGCGTCGGCGTCGTAGACGGCGTTGGGCGAGGAGCGGGTGACGACGCGCGCGTGGCCCTTGTAGAGCTTGAGCCGATCGTGCCCGTGACACGCTCGTTGACGCGCTCCATGTAGGCGTCGAGGTCGTCGCGCAGCGGCTCCCACCACAGCCCGGCGTAGACGAGGTAGGCCCACTGGCGGTCGAGCTGCCGGCTTGAACTGGTTCTGATGGATCGTGCAGACGAGCCGCTCGAGCTCCTGGTGGGCGGGCAGCAGATCGCGCGCGGCGGGCACCTCGTAGATGTCGCGCACCTTCAGCCCGACGATCCGGTCCTCGATGTGGTCGACGATCCCGACGCCGTGGCGCGCGCCGATCGCCGCCGCCGCGTTCGATCAGCTCGACGAGGCCGAGCGGCTCGCCGTCGAGGGCGACCGGCACGCCGCGCTCGAAGCCGAGCTCCACCGTCTCGGCCTCGTCGGGCGCCTCCTCGGGCCGGGTGACGAGCTGGAAGACGTCGTCCTCGGGCGCGTGGTCGAGGTCCTCGATCCAGCGGCCCTCCGAGGAGCGCCCCCAGAGGTTGTCGTCGATCGAGTAGGGGCGCCGCCTCGGTGCCCGGCCGACTTGACCGGGATGCCGTGCTCGCGCGCGTAGGCGATCTCCTCATCGCGGCCCATCTGCCAGGAGCGCACGGGCGCGATCACCTTCAGCTCCGGGCGCGAGCGTCGCGATCGTCGCCTCGATGCGGACCTGGTCGTTGCCCTTGCCGGTGCAGCCGTGGGCGATCGTGTCGCAGCCGCTGGCGCGGGCGTACTCGACGGCGAGCTTGGCGATCAGCGGGCGGCCGAGCGCGGTGAACAGCGGGTAGCCGTTGCCATAGATGGCGTTGGCCTTGATCGCCGGGCGCGAGGTAGCTCGCGCGCGAACTCCTCGCGGGCGTCGACGACGTGGCACTCGAGCGCGCCGAGCTCGCGGGCCTTGCCCTCGATCACCTCGTAGTCCTCGCCGGGCTGTCCGAGGTTGACGGTCAGGCAGACGACCTCGGCGTCGTAGGAGTCCTGGATCCACTTCAGCATCACGCTCGTGTCGAGGCCGCCGGAGTAGAGCAGCAGGACGCGGCGCACGAGGCGGGTCGGCCTCGTAGGAGGCAGTCCGCGCGAATGAGATCTGATCAGGTGTGGTCACGGGCGCCAAGGCTATCGACCGCGTGCCGGCGCGGGCTGAGCCGCAGCGCCCCGGGCGGGGGCGTGCGGCGCCTCAGTGCCTTGAGTGCTTTGATTCGGCTGATGCAGCGTGGCCGAGCGGACGAGGGGCTTCAGCGAGCGAGGCCGGCCGCGTTGGTGACGAGCGCGCGTGAACGTGATGTGCTTGCCGTAGGGCAGCCGCTTGGCGGTCGCGCGGTAATGGCCCGCGGAGGTATTGCTGAGGGGCATCGGCACGTTGACGGTCCGCTTGCACAGCCGCTTGGCGGAGCGGCCGCCCTTCTTCTTGCCCTTCTTGACCGGGCACTTGCCGGTGACCACGTAGCTGGCTCGCGACTGCACGCTCAGGGGCACGGAGTTGGGGTCGCTGGCGGTGATCGACAGCGTGCAGGCTTGCAGGTGGCATTTCGGCCGGGCTCAGCGATGAGGCGGGGTGCGCGGTGTCGGCCGCGATCGGCGGGCTGGTGGCGCTGCGTAGGTGGTCACGCCGCCGGCGTTGCTCGCCTGGACGATGCACACCAGCGGAAAGTCGATCAGGCTGGACGGAGCCGCGTAGACGTTGCTCGGCCCGCTCTGCAGCACCGGCGAGGAGGCGTCTTCCACCTGGAAGGTGTACGTCAGCCAGGGCGAGCCGGTCCAGGTGCCCGGTTCGCAGGTCAGCGGGCTGTAGTCAACCGGGGTCGCCCCCACCGACTTGATGACCGGCGGCGAGGTCGGGCGCGCGGCGATCGGGGGAGATTCGTTTCCTTCGATGAAGTCGCGGACCTCCGGGGCGGCGACGTTCGTGAACCCGTCGGGCCGGTCACACCGGGCAGCCCTCGAGGCCGGAGTCCACGAGGCCGACCTGCACCGCCGGGCTGCCCTCGGTCAGAGGCCCGCCGCTGTCGCCCCTGCAGGTCGTAGGACGGTGGCGCTGATCGCGCACAGGAGCACCGCCGAGTTGACCCCGACCGCTGCCCGGCAGGGGTCGCTGCCGACGGCGGTAAGCGATGCCGAGTAGAGCTTGCCGTTCGGTTCGGAGCCCTGCGCGCGTTCTGAAGGCCGTAGCCGCTGACCGTGAGGGGGGTTCCCGGCGGCGGAGTGGCGCCGGTCGTCACCAGCGGGATGGCCTGGGCGTCCATCGCCGGAGACAGCGTGAGGGCTTTGGAGAGCAGCAGCACGGCCACGTCGTCCTTCGTTTCCGGCAGCAGGGTGTAGTAGGGATGCGTGCGGATGTGATTCACACCTGACACCTGCCGGCGGGCGCTGTTCCGTAGGACAGCGAGTCCCCGGCCACGACGGTGAAGTCGCTCACCGGCCGCTGGGTGGTGGTGCCCTCCACGTCGACGCAGTGGGCGGCGGTGAGGATGTGCGTGGAATCGAGGATCGACCCGCCGCAGGCGCCCACGATGTGGTTGCCGTCTTCTTCGAAGTTGGCTTCGACGTAGACCTGCCAGGGGAACTGTGAGATCGAGCTTCCTGGCCGCCGACGATGTAGGGCACGAGCGGCCCTTCCGCAGGCGCCGCCACGCTGATCGCGGGAGCCGCCAGGCCGGCGAGGCACACGCTCAGGCCGAGCATCGTCGCGATGAGCGCCATCGGGCGGCGCAGGAGCGGGGTTATGAGATGGCTCATGGGGACGGCGGATCGAGGAGTGGTGCGGGGAGCGGGCGCGGCTCTAGCGGCGGAGTCGGTGGACACACGTGATGATCGGCCACAGCGCGCCCGTACTTAAGCAATCGGCCCGCGCGTCGGCGCCCGGCGGCAGCGGCGCCCACTGGCACGGGCTATCCGGCTCGCCGTTGCGCTGAGCGCTCGAGCCAGCCGGCGCACGGCCTCCTCGGCGTCATCCGCTCCGATCGTGAGCGGCGGCAGCAGGCGCAGCGTGGTGGGCCCGGTCGCGTTCACGATCAGCCGCTGCTCGAGAAGCGCACGGCGGGCGACCTCGGGCGCGGGCACGTCGAGCTCGCAGGCGAGCATCAGCCCGCGGCCGCGCACGGCGGTGACGTGAGGCGGGTCTCGAGGGCGCCCGCGAGCTGCCTCACCGAGCTCGCGCACGGCGGCGAGCAGCCGCTCGTCGTCGGTCGCCTCGAGGGCGGCGAGCGCGGCGCTCGCGATCACCGGCCCGCCGCGCGAAGGTCGAGCCGTGATCGCCCGGCTGCGAGCACGTCGGCGAGCGCGCTCGCCGGTGACGAGCGCGCCGATCGGCAGTCCCCCGCCGAGCGCCTTGGCCAGGGTCATCGCGTCGGGCACGACGCCGGTCTGCTGTAGGCCCAGAGCGTGCCCGTGCGGCCCATCCCGCACTGGATCTCGTCGAAGATCAGAGCCGCGCCGTGCTCGTCGCAGGCCTCGCGCGCCGCGCAGGAGCATCTCGGCAGAGAGCACGTGCACGCCGGTCTCGCCCTGGATCGGCTCGAGCAGCACCGCCGCCGTGTTCGCATCGACCGCCGCCGCGAGCGCCTGCGGGCGTCGGCGGCGACCGCGCGGAAGCCCGGGCACCAGCGGCGCGAACGGCGCCTGCTTCGCCTCCTGCGGCGTGGCCGACAGCGCGCCGTAGGTGCGTCCGTGGAAGGCGCCGTGCACGACGACGACATCGCCGCCGGGGCGGGCCTTGCGCGCGAGCTTGATCGCGGCCTCGTTGGCCTCGGCGCCCGAGTTGCAGAAGAAGACCTTGCCGCCCAGGCTCGAGTCGGAGAGGCGCGCGGCCAGGCGCATCGCGGGCTCGGTGTAGAAGAGGTTGCTCGACGTGCATCAGCCGCCCGACCTGCTCGCGCACGGCCTCGACGACGCGCGGGTGGCAGTGGCCGAGGCTCGTCACGCGAGATGCCGCAGAGGAAGTCGAGGTACTCGTTGCCCTCGTCGTCCCACAGCCGCGCGCCCTCGCCGCGGACGAACTCGACCGGGAAGCGCGCGTAGGAGCTCATCGACGCTCGTGCGCTCGAGCTCCTGGAGCTCTGCAGGCTCACGCGGCGGCCTCGATCTTGGTGCCGATCCCGGCGTCGGTGAAGAGCTCGAGCAGCAGCGAGTGCGCGATCGCGCCCGTCGAGGATGTGGGCGGCGCTGACGCCGCGCGTCGATGGCGTCGACGCAGGCTTCGAGCTTCGGGCGCATGCCGCCCTCGAAGGCCCGCCAGGGCGTCGCTGCACCTCCTCGACGGTGGCCTGCCCGATGAGGCTCGGTCGGGTCGGCCGGGTCGCCCAGCCAGCCCGGCACGTCGGTCAGGAAGACCACCTTGTAGGCGCCGATCGCGCCCGCGACCGCGCCGGCGGCCTCGTCGGCGTTGACGTTGTAGGAGTTGCCCTCGCGATCGGCGCCGACGGAGGCGATCACCGGGTATGTAGTCGCTCGCGATGTGCTCGATCACGCCGACGTTGACGCGCTCGATGCGTCCGACGAAGCCGATGTCCTCGCCGTCGGGCGCCGCCCGCCGAGCGACGCGGAAGAGCGAGCCGTCGTCGCCGCACAGGCCCGACGGCCGGCTGGCCGTGGCGGTTCAGGCGCAGCACGATCTCCTTGTTGACCTTGCCGACGAGGACCATCTTCGCCACCTCGACGGTCTCCTCATCAGAGACGCGCAGGCCGCCCACGAACCGGACGGGCAGACCGAGGCGCTCCATGTAGGCGGTGATCTCCGGCCCGCCGCCGTGCACGACGATCGGGTTCAGCCCGACGTACTTCAGCAGGACGACGTCGCGCGCGAACTCCTCGCGCAGCGCCGGGGTCCTCCATGGCCGCGCCGCCGTACTTGATGACGACCGTCTTGCGTGGAACTCCCGTATGTAGGGAAGCGCCTCGAGCAGCGTGCCTACGTCGCGCATGCGCTCCTCCTCATGTCGTGTACTCGGCGTTGATCGTGACGTACTCGATGGGAGAGGTCGGAGAAGAACACCTCGGTCTCGGCGCCCTCGCCGGGCAGGTCACTCGTACTCGATCTCCGTCCCGCCGACGACGCGCGCGAGCGCGGCCTCGTCATAGTCGATGGCCGCGCCGGCCGAGCAGACCGGGGTCCCCTCGATCGAGAGGTCGACGGCCAGCGGCGGCGGTTCCCGGCAGCGCCGCGCCGACGGCCTGGATGATCCGCCCCCAGTTCGGGTCCGCCGCCGTGCAGCGCGGTCTTGACGAGCGGCGAGTTTGCGACGGCGCGCGCGACGGCCTCGACGCCCTCGGCGTGCCCCCGCGCACGAGCACGCGGGCGATCCGCCGCGCGCCCTCGCCGTCGGCGACCATCATGATCGCCAGCTGGCGCAGCAGCGCGTCGAGAGCCTCGCCGAAGCGCAGCTCGTCCTCGCTCTCGGGCGCGACGCGCACGCCGCTGGCGCCCGAGCACATCAGGATCGCCGTGTCGTTGGTGGACAGCTGGCCGTCGACCGATGCGCGGTCGAAGGAGCGCTTCACGCATACGCCCAGCAGCAGCTCGGCGGTCTCGGGCTCGAGCGCCGCGTCGGTCTCGATGAAGCAGAGCATCGTGGCGAAGCAGCGGCGAGATCATGCCGGCGCCCTTGCACTGGGCGCTCAGCCGCACCGTGCCCGACGGCAGCTCGACCTCGAGGCTGGCGCGCTTCTCGAGGCGTCGGTCGTCTGGATCGCCTGCTGGAAGTCCGCGTCGCCGTCGCGGCGCGAGCTGCGGCCTGCGCCGCGAGGATGCCCTTGCAGGATCGCGTCGACCGGCAGCTGGTGGCTGATCGCGCCGGTCGAGGCGAGCGCGACCTCGGCCGGGTCCACGCCGGCGGCGAGCGCCGCCGCGCCCTGCGTCTTGGCGGCGTCGTCGAGGCCGCGCCGCGCCGGTGGCGGCGTTGGCGCAGCCGGAGTTCGCGAGCACGGCGCGCAGGGCGCCGAGGCGGCAGCGCTCGCTGCGTGACGAGCACCGGCGCCGCCGGCGTGCCGCGTGGCGGTGAAGCGGGCGGCGCTGACCGGGGTCGCGGCGTCGCAGACGAGCAGGCCGACGTCGGGGTTGCCGCTCGGCTTGATCCCGCAGGCCACGCCGGCCGCGCGGAAGCCCGGCCGGCAGCCCCGCGTCGGGCGCCAGCTCGCGCACGTGCGCGGGCGCGGGCACCCAGCGCGAGTGAAAGAACGGCTGCGGGGGGCCGCGTGCACGCCGGGCGCCGCGCAGGTCCTCGCTCCCGGCGCTCATAGCAGCCCCTCCGTCTCGGGGAAGCCGAACATCAGGTTCAGGTTCTGCAGGGCCTGCGAGGAGGTGCCCTTCCAGAGGTTGTCGATGGCCGAGAACACGAGCACCTTGCCGGTGTGCTCGTCGGCCGCGGCGAAGATGCGGCAGAAGTTGGTCTCGCGCACCTCGCGCACGCCCGGCGGCTCGTCGACGACCTCGACGAAGGGCTCGCTCGGCGTAGGCCTCGGCGAACAGCTCGGCGAGCTCCGCGGCGGCTCGACCGTGCCGCGTCGGGCGTGACGTAGCAGCTGGCCAGCTCGCCCTGGTCGAGCGGCACGAGGTGGGCCTGGAACTGGACCCGCAGCTCGCGGGTGCGCGGGATCCAGCGCGTCCAGCTGCTCCTCGATCTCCGGCGTGTGCCGGTGTGCGGCGACCTTGTAGGGGACGATGTTCTCGCCCGCCATCGACAGGTGGGTCGTCTCGTCGAACGCGCGCCCGGCGCCCGAGATGCCCTGCTTGGCGTCGATCACGACGTCGGCGATCAGGCCGGCGCCGGGCGAGCGGGGCCAGCGCCAGCAGCGACGCCGTCGGGTAGCAGCCCGGGTTGGCGACGATGCGCGGCGCTCGGCGATCCGCTCGCGGTGCAGCTCGGTCAGCCCGTAGACGGCCTCCTCCAGCAGCTCCGGCCGCGGGTGCTCGCCGTACCAGCGCTCGTAGGTGGCCAGCGAGGCGCAGCCGGAAGTCGGCGCTCAGGTCGACCACCCGCACGCCCCGCTCGCGCAGCGCCGCGACGGTCGGCGCGGCGGCGGCGTGCGGATAGGCGACGACCGCCGCGTCGATCTCGCCCGCAGGCCGTCGAGGTCGAGCTCCTCGATCACCAGCGGCACGCGGTAGCGCGGGTAGAGGTCGTCCAGGCGCCGGCCCAGCTCCGAGCGGCCGGTGACGCGCGACGAGCTCGAAGCCGGGGTGGCGCCAGAGCAGGTGGGCGGCCAGCGCACCGGCGAAGCCGGTCGCGCCGGCGACGATCACGCGCGGCGCGCCCGTGCGTGCGCCGCGGCTGCGACCGGCGTCGCTAGCCACGCAGCTCACCCCCAGATCTCGCCAGCGCGGCGACGATCCGCTCGCGCACCGGCGCGACGTCCTCGTCGGTCAGCGTGCGCTCGAGCGAGCGGAAGGACAGCGCCAGCGCCAGCGAGCGCCGGCCCTCGCCGACCTGCTCGCCGGTGTAGACGTCGAACAGCTCGGCGTCCTCGAGCAGCTCGCCGGCCGCCTCGCGCACGGCAGCTCGAGCAGCTCGGCCGCCGTGACCGCCGCGGGCAGCGTCACGGCGAGGTCCTGGCGCAGCGGCGGGAACGAGCCGAAGGCGCGGAACGGCGACGACGCCGGGCGCGAGCGCGGCGAGCTTGCCGAGGTCGACCGCGAACACCGCCGTGCGCTCGAGGTCCCACGCGCCGGCCACCAGCGGGTGCACCTCGCCGAGGAAGCCCGAGCGTCTGCCGTGCCGCGCGAGCACCGCCGGCGCTGCGGCCGGGATGCAGGAACGGCCAGCCGCCGGCTCCACGCGACCAGTCCACATGGAAGCGCTCGAGCAGCGCGCCGAGCAGCGCCTTGGCGGCGAAGAAGTCGGCCTCGCCGGCTCGCCGCGCCAGGACCGCGGCGCCAGCGCGCCGCTGAGCAGCACGCCGAGGCGCGTGGTGTTCGTCGGCCAGCGGCGCCGCGCCGCGCGGCGCGCGGTAGACGGTGCCCGACTCGAAGATCGCCGAGGTCGGGGCCGTTGCGCGCGACGTTGTGGCGGGCGGCGTCGAGCAGCGAGCCGAGCAGCGTCGGGCGCATGATCGACTGGCCGTCCGACAGCGGGTTCTCGAGCGTCACGACGCGGCGCAGGGCGTCGTCGGCCGGCAGGCGCAGGCGGTCGAGCAGGCCCGGGCTCGGTGAAGCTCCAGCCGACGATCTCGTACAGGCCCGCGCCCGACCAGCGCGTCCTCGGCGGCCCGGCGCACGCGCTGGGCGTGGCTCAGCCGCCCGGCCGCGCCGCGGCGCGCCGGCAGCGTCGCCGGCAGGCGCTCGAGCCCGTCGATGCGCGCGACCTCCTCGATCAGGTCGATCTCGCGGGTGACGTCGTCGCGGCGCAGCGCCGGCACGCCGACCTCCAGACCGTCGGGCGCCGGCTCGGCGGCGAAGTCCAGCGCCCGCAGGATCTCGGCCTGGCGCTCGACCGCGACCTCCACGCCGAGGATCGCCGCGCACGCGCTGCCTGCGCAGGCGGATCGCGCAGCGGCGGCGGCGGCTCGCCGCCGACGTCGATCGTGCCCGGCGGCGACGCGCGCGCCGCAGCAGCTCGACCATCAGCTGCGCGGCGACCGCCTGGGCCTGCATGCACTGCTCCGGCTGCAGCCCCTTCTCGAAGCGCGCCGAGGCCTCGCTGCGCAGGCCCAGGGCCCAGCGAGGTGCGGTGGATGTTCGGGGCCGTTCCAGGTCGCGACCTCGAGCAGCACGCGGCGTCGTGTCCTGCTGCACCTCCGAGCGCGCGCCGCCCATCAGGCCGGCGATCGAGGTCGGGCCGTCGGCGTCCTCGATCACGACCATCTCGCCGTCGAGCGTGCGCGTCTGGCCGTCGAGCGTCTGCACCTGCTCGCCCTCGCGGGCGCGGCGCACCGTCAGCTGTGCCGCCCGCCACGCGGTCGAGGTCGAAGGCGTGCAGCGGCTGGCCGGTGAGCAGCATCGCGTAGTTGGTGATGTCGACGACGTTGTTGATCGGCCGCTGGCCGGCCGCCGTCAGCCGCGCCTTCAGCCACGGCGGCGAGGGCGCGAGCGTGACGTCCTCGAACACGCGCGCGGTGAAGCGGGGGCAGAGCTCGGGGCACTCGACCTGCACCTCGGCGCCGGCGAGCGCGCCGGCGCTGCCGGGGTCCTCGCGCCACGGCTCCTCGGCCAGCGGCGGCGCCGGTGGCGGCGTGCAGCTCGCGCGCGACGCCGTAGACGCCGAGGCAGTCGGGCCGGTTGGGCGTGATCTCCAGCTCGAGCACCTCGGTGGAGATCGGCAGCACGTCGCCAGCGGCGTGCCGGGCGCGAGCTCGGCGTCGAGCGTGAGCTCGTCGAGCACCAGGATGCCCTCGCCGCCGCGCGCCGATCTCGAGCTCGGTCTCGGACAGGATCATCCCTTCGGAGACGACGCCGCGGAGCTTTGCGCTTCGCAGCTTGCGTCCCGTCGGGCATGACCGCGCCGGGGCGCGCAACCGCGACCGTCTGCCCGGCGGCGACGTTCGGGGCGCCGCAGACGATCGTCGCCGGCCGTCGCCATCCCTCGCCCAGCTCGACGGCGCAGACCTTCAGGCGGTCGGCGTCGGGGTGCTGCTCGGCGCTCAGCACGCGCCCGACGACGAACCTCGCCGGATCGGCCACGCCCGTGGTGGTGGATCGCCTCGACCTTCGTGCCGGTCATCGTCAGGCGCTCCTCGATCGCGTCGACGTCGAGAGCGGCGGATCGCAGTATTCGCGCAGCCAGGGGAGCGGGACCCTCATCCAGAACTGCTCCAGGAAGCGGAGGTCGTTTTCGAAGTACAGGCGCAGGTCGGGGATGCCGTGCTTGAGCATCGCGATCCGCTCGACGCCCAGGCCCCAGGCGAAGCCCTGGACCTTCTCGCGGGTCATAGCCGGGCGCGTTGCGCTCGGTCGTGGGCACGTGGGCGTAGACGTTCGGGTCGACCTCGCCGGCGCCGAGCACCTCGAGCCAGCCCTCGCCCTTGCACAGGTAGCAGCGCGAGCCGTCGCCGAGGAAGCCCTTGCCCGTCGCAGTGGAAGCAGGACACGTCGACCTCGACGCTCGGCTCGGTGAAGGGGAAGAAGTGCGGGCGCAGCCGCACGTCGCGCTGCTCGCCGAAGACCGCCCGCGCGAACTCCAGCAGCGTCCCCTTGAGGTCGGCCAGCGTGATGTCCTCGTCGACCGCCAGGCCCTCGATCTGGTGGAACTGGGGCGTGTGCGTGGCGTCGGAGTCGGGCCGGTAGACGCGGCCGGGGATCGACCACATACAGCGGCGGCGGGTGGGCCTCCATCGCGCGCACCTGCATCGGCGAGGTGTGCGTCCGCAGCACGAGCTCGTCGCCGGCCTCGGCGGCGGCCGCCGACGTAGAAGGTGTCGGTGCGCGCCCGCGCCGGATGCGTCGGGCTGTGGTTGAGCGCGTCGAAGTTGTAGTGGACGGTCTCGATCTCGGGGCCCTCCATGACGGTGAAGCCGAGGCCCGAGGAAGATGTCTTCGAGCTCGCGCCGTGGTGGCGGTGAGCACGTGCAGCGCCCGATCGGCTGCGGCGGCGCGCCGGGCAGCGTGACGTCGACGCGATCGCCGCTCCAGACGCGCTCGAGCTCCCGTGCGCCGAGCGCGGCGGCGCGCGCCGTCGATCAGCGCCTCGAGCGCCTGGCGGGCCTCGTTGGCGGCCTTGCCGACCTCGGCCCGCTGCGCGGGCTCGAGCTGCGGCCACGCCGCGCAGCATCTGCGGCAGCTCGGCCTTGCGGCCGAGGTAGCGGACGCGCAGCTCCTCGAGCGCCTCGCTGGTGGGCGCCGCGGCGATCTCGCCGCTCGGCCTGCGCGCGCAGCTGCCTGGATCCGCTCGATCATGACGCCCGGACCCTAGATGATGCCGGGGCGTTTGAGCTGTGACGGGTCATCTCATACAGCGCCACCGTCGCGGCCATCGCGGCGTTCAGCGACTCCGAGGCGATCGGGATGCGCGCCACGCGCTCGCATGCCGCGAGCACGTCCGCCGGCAGGCCCGTCGCGCTCGGAGCCGACCAGCAGCGTAGCGGCGCGCGCGGCCCGTCGCCGCCGCGGCTCCGCGCAGCGCCTGCCGGCGCGTCGGCGGCCAGCGCGATGCGCTCGCCGGGCAGCTCGCCGACGTCGCCGACGCGCGCCAGCGCGACGGCGAAGATCGCGCCCATGCTCGCCCGCACCGCCTTGGGCGAGTGGGGATCGGCGCAGCCCGGTCCGAGCGCGACGCAGTCGGCGCCGAAGGCCTGGGCGCCGCGCAGCACCGTGCCGATGTTGCCGGGGTCGCCGCACGCCGTGCAGGTAGACGCACAGCGGCCCCGCCGGCGCGCTCCAGCGCTGCTCGTAGACGCCGATCACGCGCGTGCCCGACCCGAGCGTCGAGACGCCCGCAGCGCTCGCGGCTCGACATCGTGGAAGCCCTCCTCGCCGAGCCCGATGCCCGCCAGCCGGTAGCCCTCGAGCGCCGGGCGCCCGGCGGCGCGGGCCGCCGGCGACGAGGTCCTCGCCCTCGGCCAGGAAGCGTGCCGCGGCGCTCGCGCTCGCGCTCGCGGTGCAGGCGGCGCAGCGCCTTCAGCCGGGGGTTGTGTGGGGAGGCGATGTGGTCATCGGTCGCTGTCGGCTGGCTGGCTCACTGCTCGGGCACAAAAAAGGCGCCGTCCTCTTTCAGGAGCGGCGCCCGGGAGGCTGTTCGGTCGGTTGCCGGCTGGGCCGGGTCAGGCAGCCGACGCCTCGCGGGCGACCTCGGCGAAACGTCGGAACGTGTCGGCGTCGCGCACGGCGATGTCGGCGAGCACCTTGCGGTCGAGCTCGATGCCGGCCAGCGACAGGCCGTGCATGAACTGCGAGTAGCTCATCCCGTTGATGCGCGCGGCGGCGTTGATGCGGGTGATCCACAGCCGCCGGAAGTCGCGCTTGCGGTTGCGCCGGTCGCGGTAGGCGTAGGCGTCCGCCTTCATCAGCGCCTCCTTGGCGCGCTTGTAGTTCGAGTGGGCCTCGCCGCGGAAGCCCTTCGTCAGCTCGAGCGTCGCGCGACGCTTCTTGCGCGCGTGGACGGAGCGCTTGACGCGCGTCATTTGCCCACTCCCAGCATCCGCTTGACCCGTGGCACGTCGTCGTCGTGAGACGATCGCCGGCCTGCCCAGCGCGCGCTTCTTTTCGGCGACTTCTTCTCGAGGATGTGGCTCGTGAAGGGGTGCCGGCCGCGCACCTTGCCGGTGCCGGTGACTTTGAAGCGCTTCTTCGCGCCGGAGTGTGTCTTCATCTTGGGCATGGCCGCGAACCGACGATTATGACACGGCCGTGTCCGCGGAGGCGCTTCCGCCATCCTCGGCGAGGCAGCTCCGCCAGCAGCGCCTCGCGGCGTCCCCGTGCCACGTCTGCGGCGCTGTGTCCCCGGCCAGCATCCGGCTCGCGCCGCGGCCACCGGCGGGCGCGAGCGCAGCGAGAGCTCGATCGCCGGCGGAGGCGACGTCGCCCATGTGAGCGCCCTCGCGCACCTCGCCGTTTGAGACCTCGCCGACATCGACACGGCCGGCGAGCACCGCTTTGGAGGGGGCCATCATCATCGTCATGTTGCGTCCTTCCTGCATCGGGCGCTGCTCGACCACGCCGAGCTCGGACAGCTCTTCGGCGAGCCGGTCGAGGATCGCGGTGCCGCGCTCGGGGTGGGTCACCTCGCGTCCGCGGAACATGATCGTCACCTTGACCTTGTCCTTGTGGCGCAGGAAGCGCTCGACGTGGTGCTTCTTGGTGTCGTAGTCGTGCTGGGCGATCTTCGGGCGGAACTTGATCTCGCGAATGGTGATCTGCTGCTGGTGCTTGCGCGCCTGCTTGACCTTCTGGGCCTGCTCGTACTTGTACTTGGAGTAGTCGAGCACGCGGCACACCGGCGGGCGCGCCTCGGGGGCGACCTCGACGAGGTCGAGGTCGCGCTCCTGGGCGAAGGCGAGCGCGTCGGGTGTCTTGAGCACGCCGATCTGGTTGCCCTCGTCGTCGATCAGGCGGACCTCGGGCACGCGGATGCGCTCGTTGATCCTGGTCGTATCCCGCTCAGGCGGGCGCCGGTCGAACCTGCGTGGGACCGGCACTAGTGCTCGCAGGCGTGCGTCAAGCGGATGCTATGCGTGGCGCTCTGAGGATTTGCGGGGCTTCAACGCCGCTCAGTATAGCTCCCGAAGCAGCCGTTCGCTGAACTCCTTCACTCCCAGCGCTCCCGCATCGCCCTCTCGATGTTCGCGCACCGACACCGTGCCGTCGCCCTCCTCGCGGTCGCCAACGATCAGCATGAAGGGGATCTTGCGCAGCTCGGCCTCGCGGATCTTGCGCCCCACGGACTCGCTGCGATCGTCGAGCTCCACGCGCGCACCGTCGCTGCGCAACTCATCGCGCACCCTGCCGGCGTAGGCGTTGAAGCGGTCGGAGACCGGCAGCACGATCGCCTGCACCGGCGCCAGCCACAGCGGCAGCTCGCCGGCGTAGTGCTCGAGCATGATCCCGATGAAGCGCTCGTAGGAGCCGAACAGCGCGCGGTGGATCATCACCGGCCGGTGCTCCTGGTTATCGGCGCCGGTGTAGGTCAGCTCGAAGCGCTCGGGCATCGAGTAGTCGAGCTGGACCGTCCCCAGCTGCCAGGAGCGCCCCAGCGAATCGGTCATGTGCATGTCGATCTTCGGCCCGTAGAAGGCCCCGTCGCCGGGGTTCAGCTCATAGGAGAGATCCTGCGCCTCGAGCGCGCTCATCAGCTTTCCCTCCGCCCTGTCCCACATCTCGTCGCTGCCGATTCGCTGCTCCGGGCGCGTCGAGAGCTCCAGGCGCACTTCGAAGTCGAACAGCTCGTAGGTGGCGAATGCCATCTCGAGGCAGCCCGTCACCTCCTCCTGAACCTGCTCCTCGGTGCAGAAGATATGGGCGTCATCCTGCGCGAAGTGCCTCACGCGCAGGAGCCCATGCAGCACGCCGGAGGGCTCGTTGCGATGCAGCAGCCCGGGCTCTGAGTAGCGGACCGGCAGCTCCCGGTAGGAGTGGCGCTGCATCGAGAACAGCTTGGCGTGGCCGGGACAGTTCATCGGCTTCACGCCCATCTCACGGTCCTCGACCTGCACCGTGAACATGTTCTCCCTGTACTTGCCCCAGTGCCCCGAGGTCTTCCACAGCTCGGAGTCATAGATCTGGGGCGTCTTGACCTCTGTGTAGCCGCGCTGCTCGCCCATCTCGCGCGAGACGCCCACGAGCGCGTTCCACACGCTCGTGCCCGCCGGCAGCCAGAAGGCGGCGCCCGGCGAGACATCTGAGAACGTGAACAGGCCGAGCTCGCGACCGAGCTTGCGGTGGTCACGCGCCTTGGCCTGCTCGATCCGCTCCAGATGCTCGGCCAGCTCGGCCTTGGAGAAGAACGCCGTGCCGTAGATGCGCGTGAGCATCTTCCTCGAGGAGTCCCCACGCCAGTAGGCGCCCGCGACCGACTGCAGCTTCAGCGCGCCGATGCTCTTCGTGCTCGGCGCGTGTGGACCCCGGCAGAGATCGGTGAACGAGCCGTTCCTATACAGCGAGACCGTCTCCAGGGGGTGGGCGGGGTCGGCGTCGCGCACGAGGTCGTCGATCAGCTCCACCTTGTAGTCCTGCCGCTCTGTTAGGAAGCGCTCACGGGCCTCCGCCACCGGCACCTCGCGGCGTTCGAACGCCTCCGCCGCCTTCACGTGGGCGCGCATCCGCTCTTCGATCGCCGGGAAGTCCGCCTCGGAGATGGCCGTTCCCTCGGGAAACTCGAAGTCGTAGTAGAAGCCGTCCGCGATCGGCGGGCCGATCGAGATCTTGACGCCGTCATACAGTTCCAATACCGCTGCAGCCAGCACGTGCGCGGCGTCGTGCCTGATCAGCTCGAGGGCCTTCTCGCCACTCTTCGCCGTCAGGATCGCCAGCCGCGCACCATCGGGCAGCACGCGCGAGAGGTCAAGCACCTGCGGGCCCTCGCCCTTCTGCGGGCGGCTGACCTCGACCGCGAGCGCCGCCCGTGCGAGCCCGGGCCCGATCGCGGCAGCGGCGTCGGCGCCGGTGGCCCCAGCGTCGAGCTCGAGGGCCTTTCCGTCGGGGAGTGTCACCGTCACGGGCATCTGAGCGCTGGAGGCTACCCTCCCCGCGCCCGAGGTCTCCGCGACGCGCCCGGCGGCACTCAGGCGATCTGCCAGAGGGCGTCTGTGCCGAGCGCGATCCGCCGCGCCTCGCCGGCGCCGGCCAGCTCGATCAGCGCGCTCTCGGCGGCGAGCCGGTCGGGCTCCTCATTGTTGTGCGTCATGATCGCGGCCACCTCCTGGGTGGTCAGACCGGCGGGAAAGCCGCGCAGCGCCTCCAGCGGCTGCTCGGGCGGCTCGCGGCGGTCGAGCCCCGGGTCGAGATTGGCGATCAGCACGTCGTAGGCCTCGATCTTCTGAAAGCCGCCGGCCTCGAGTCGCCGGCCGTCGCCGTTCTCGAACAGCAGCGACGGCGCCGAATAGCGCACCGGCCCGTCGGTCTGGCGAGCCTTGCCCTGGAAATGCGTCGGGCCGCCCTGTGCCGAGCGCGTCTCATCCTTGTCAGCCTCATAGGCGGCGATCGTCGCCTCCTCGTCGATCGCCGCGACGACGGCCGGGATGTCGAGACCGCTCACCCGCTCGAGCGCCCGCGCGATGTCATCGTCCTGGTCGAGCAGGAGCGTGGTCGTGAACCAGCCGAGCTGCAGCGCGCGGAAGACCTCTCGCTCGCGTGGCGGGTCCAGCAGGCGAGTGGCGACGATCGTGCGGCACGCGCGCCCGGTCGCGGCCACACGCGCGCGGGGCTCGGACAGAAAGGGCATCCCGTAGCGGCGGAAGCGCATGTTGCCGACGGTCATGCGCGTCGGCGTGTAGCCGTTCTGGACGTAGCGCTCGGGGTCCTCGGCCAGGCCGATCGTCACGAGCCGCCAATCCAGCTGGCGGCCATAGCGCCATTCGAGGACCGCCAGCTGAGGGCTCGCCGAGTAGGCCCAGGGACAGCCCGGGTCGCTGAAGTGGGTCACCGAGATGGTCATATCCCCAATCTAGCCGCCCGCCCGCACTCCTCCGGCCAAGGCACCGGGCGACTGCAACGAGATCCCTCCTGTCGGCGCCCCCGGCTGCCGATATGGCGTGCGATATGGCGAGAAATCGTGTGCTCGTGCTGTTCGGGGTGCTGGTCCTGCTCGCAGGCTGTGGAGGCGCCGCACGGGCGCCCGGCGGATATGCGGCCTCCGGTGACGCCATCTGCGGTGCGCAGCTGGCCCAGCTGAGCAGACTCACGCGGCCCACCACGCCCGAAGGAGCCATCACATACCTGCCACAAGCGCTCGCGATCATGGAGCGCGCGAAAGCCGAGCTGACGGTCCTCAATCCGCCTGCGCCCGCGCGAGCGGAGTTTTCAGCCGGCCTGGCTGATCAGGGGCAGCTGGCTGCGCTGTTGCATCGCGTCTACCACCAGCTCGAGACGGGACTTGTGGAAATCGGCACGTTCTCGCACGTGGAAGCGGAAACCAACGCCC
The DNA here is from genome assembly GCA_963764185.1 of uncultured Solirubrobacteraceae bacterium. Classification (GTDB taxonomy): domain Bacteria; phylum Actinomycetota; class Thermoleophilia; order Solirubrobacterales; family Solirubrobacteraceae; genus Palsa-744. Next base: position 81,039 of record CAVXRF010000008.1, read on the forward strand.
TCAGGGCGGAGATAAGCGCCCATCTGCGGCGGGCCGGGCTGGCGCGGTGCGTGGCCTGAGCTCGCCCAGGGCCACCCGCCCCGGAGGGGAGATCGCCCGGGCGCCGGTTGGCATTTCCGCCTGTCGGCGGGGCGAGAAGCTCAAGCTTGACGCTCAGATGACGAGAACGGGCGCATGCGACCGCTAGCGCTGCTCGGACTCGTGCTGTCGCTGCTTCTCGGCGCAATCGCGGTGACGGTCACCAGCGGCAACATGCACGTGCGCCGCAACGAGCAGGATCGCATGGTGCAGGAGGCCGTCAACGGAGAGGCGACGCTGATCGCCAACGGCGAGCGCCAGACCACGACGGCGCTCTCCCTGCTGCTGGTCAACCCGGCCGTCAGCGGCCTGCTGGGCGATCGACCCTCGCCGGCCGTGGTTCGCCGCACGGACCTCGGCGAGTCTGCCCGGGCGCTCGCCGCCCTGCAGCGCTCGGCCTTCGTCCCCGTGTCGGCCGCCTGCCTGGATGACCGAACGGGTCGCCAGCTCGTATGCGGGCCGACGGCGCGCCCGCCCGACTTCCCGCTGCGGCTGCGCCGGCAGTTCGCCGCGCTGGCCGGCAGCTCGGCCGTCGGCGCCGCCAGCGGTGCGTTCCTGTCGCCGGTCAGCGGGCAGTTCTCGGTCGCGTTCCTTGCGCCCTTCCGCGCTCACCATCAGCTGCTCGGGGTCGTGCATCTCGATATCAGCATCGCCGCGGCAAGCGGAAGCAGCCTGATCGTGAACGACACGCCGGGCGTGCAGGTCCAGCTGGCCGCCTATGAAAAAGGCCGGCTGACCTTCGCCGGGCCCTCCGAGCGGATCACGCGGAGCGGCGGGAGATCGCCGGCCTCGCTGGCGCTCGGCGCGTCCAGCCTAGGCCCGCAGCCACAATTCACCTTCGACGGAGACCATCGCGCGATGGTCGCCGCACTGCCGCTGACGATCGGCGGAGCGCATCAGCATGTCGCCGTGGCGGCGCATGCGACGGCCACCAATCCGGACTTCCTCAATGCCTGGAGCAGCGGCATGCTTTCGTTGATCGTGGTCGCGTTCCTGATGCTGATCGGCTCGGTCGTCGGCCTCGTCGTGTCCAACCGCCGCGTCAGGCAGGAGCTGTCGACCGACCCCCTCACCGGCGTGCGCAACCGCCGCGCGCTGATGGAGGATCTGCCGCGCGTGTGCCAGCGCGCGAGCGAGGAGGAGCCGGCCTTCCTGTGGTTCTTCGACCTCAACGGCTTCAAGCGCTACAACGACTCCTTCGGGCACGTCGCCGGAGATGCACTGCTGTCGCGGCTCGGAGGTCGCCTGCGCGAGGCGGTCAGGTCCTGCGGAACCGTCTACAGGCTCGGCGGCGACGAGTTCTGCGTGCTGATCGCCGCTCCGGTGAGCGACCCGCACGCGCTCTTCCAGAAGGCTCGCGAAGCGCTGTCCGAACAGGGCGGTGCCTTCACCGTCACGGCTTCGGCGGGCGCCGTCGAGCTTCCTCGCGAAGCCAGCGAGCCGACGCAGGCCCTGCGCCTGGCCGACCAGCACATGTACCGCGAGAAGATACGCGACCAGAGGGGTGCGGCCGAGCTCATCACCTCGGTCCTGCACGCGGCTCTCGCGCAGCGCCACCCCGACCTCGGCGGGCATTCCAACGACGTTGCCGGCGACGTGGAGCTCCTGGCGCGCACCGTGGGACTCGACCCGGACGCGGTCGATCTGATCGTCAAGGCCGGCGATCTGCACGACGTGGGCAAGCTGGGCATTCCTGATGAGATCATCAGCAAGCCGGGGCCCCTCTCAAGCGAGGAGTGGGAGTTCATGAAGCAGCACACGGTGATGGGTGAACAGATCATCGCGGCCGCCGGGCCTTCGCTCGAGCGCATAGGTCCGCTCGTGCGGGCAAGCCACGAGCGCTGGGACGGGATGGGCTATCCCGATGGCCTCACCGGCGAGGAGATCCCGCTCGGCGCGCGGATCATCGCGATCTGCGACTCCTTCCGCGCGATGATGGACGAGCGCGTCTACAAGCCGGCGATGTCGCTCAGCGACGCCCTCGAAGAGCTCCGCCGCTGCGCCGGCACGCAGTTCGACCCGACCCTCGTCGATGTGTTCTGCCGGCTGGTCGTCGGGCGCACCGAACCGACGCGGCTGCACAGCGCGGCCGGGTAGTTCACGCTGCGGCGCACGCCAGCTGTGGATTGCGCCGCACCGAGGCGCGCAGAAAGGCCTCCACCACCGAGGCGTCGAACTGGGTTCCCGCACAGCGAGACAGCTCGCCGCACGCATCGGAGTGGGAGCGCCTCAGGCGGTACGGGCGGTCGCTTGTCATCGCCACATATGCATCCGTGACCGACAGGATCCGCGCCTCCAGCGCGATCTCCTCGCCCACCAGCCCGCGCGGGTAGCCGCTGCCGTCGGGGCGCTCGCGATGACACAGAATCCACTCCCTGATGTCATCGAAGCTCGCGTCGCCGAGCAGGGCGGCCCCAAGTTCGGGCTGACGGCAGACCTCGACCCACTCCTCCTGGGTGAGCGGTCCCTGCTTGTTGAGAATCTCGGGTCGAATCTGATCGCGCCCGACGCTGCACACGAGTGCCGCAAAGCGAACCCTCACCACCTGCATCTCGCCGAGGTGCAGCTCGCGGGCGGTCAGCTCGGCCAGGTGCCCGGCCAGGCAGCGCGCGCTTGGCGCATAGTCCATCCTGTCGAGCTCGGCCCGCTCGGCTCCGCAGCGGTCGCACACGAGCACGAGCCGCAGCTGAGCGGCCTCTCGCAGGTAACGCGCGCCGCCGCTGTGCAGGGCGCCGTGATCGCAAGCCATACCCACCCATCGGCCAGCGGGCCGAAAGCCTGGTGGAAACGCTCCGATCCTGGACCTATACCCGGTCACCCACCCCGACTCGGCCGAGCCGGCTACTTGTAGGCGAGCAGGCCGAAGTTCTTGAGCGCCGCGCTGAGCGAGGCTTCCGCGGCGTAGACCTGCTTCAGCGCCGCCGCGTTCGCGGATTCATCTTCATCGCTCAGCGAGGCCGCCAGAGAGGCGTAGGCGTCGTGTGCGCGTCCGAGGGATTCCGACAGCGACCCCTGCGCCCGCGAGGCTGCCGGCGGAGGCGTCACCGCGGCAAGCGAAGCCCCCGCTGCGGCAAACCCGTCGGCCAGACGCGTGGCGGACGCGGCGGACGCGGACGTCGAAGCTCCCTGGTGCAGCTCGGGCCGAAGCGTGCCGAGCAGGGTCTCAACCTGGGAGGTGATCGCGCCGATCTGTTTTCCGAAGCTCAGCTGGGGGGCCAGGGCCTGATAGGTCCGCACTTCGGTCTGCGGACTGCTCGTCGCGATCGTGAGCGTGCCGGCGAGCTGTTCGCACGCCGACAGGTAGGCCGAGGACCCGGGCTGTGCGTAGCAGACGATGGCCGTCGTGCTCGTCGCGGACGTGGGGATCGTGTACAGCGTCAGCGAAAGCCCCGAGCTCGCGACGCTGAGGCCCGAATAGCGGTAGGCCTGGGTGCTCAGCAGGTTCACCACCTGCGTGTCCGGAGGCTGGCGCAGCGCGGCCAGGAACTGCGGAGGCACCGGGCCGAATTCGCTGCCGAGCATCTTCCCGACGATGAGACCTCCGCGTGCGCTGTCGCCACCCGGCGCGAGCACCAGCGGCTGTGCCACCGCGAGGCCCGGAATCGTCGGGACCCCGGAGGCCGGCAGCCAGCCCGAGGCCGGGTCATAGTTGACGACCGTTACCGCGTTGGCGGCTTCACGCGAGCGTTCCGCCGACGTGCCGCTCGAGCGATCGTGTCCCTCCAGGTAGCCGACGATCGCGACGGTCAGCAGAAGCAGGACGGCGATGATCTGCCTGTCCTGGCTGACACGGCGACGCCATGGCTCAGCCCGAACTGTCAAAGGAGCCGCTTTCACTCGACGGGGCCGTCGCGCGAGGCCGAGAGACGGGAGCCGGGGCCGCGCGCACGGGCGCCGGCGCCTGGGTCTGCGTCGGCGCCGGCGTCACCGATTCCACCGGCTTGGAGGTGCTCGGGGCTGTGTAGGAGGAGGACGCTTCCGCGGCCGCCGATGACGAGCCGGCCACGGCCGCAGAGGAGCTCTTGGGCGCGGGCGGCGCGGGCGCTTCAGCCACCACGAGAGCCGGGATCGGGGGCGCCGCCGCCAGTCCGTAGGGGATCCCCACGGGGACGGACACCGCCGGGAGCTGCTGGGGGCCGTAGGACTTGGAACCCGCCGAGGAGTCGCGTGTGATGCGCCCGACAGCGAAGAACACACCGAACACGGCAACCACGCATGCCGTGACGACGAGCGCCGGGCGAACCTCGACGCGTACGGCCGAGCCGCGGGTTCTGGTGCCCCATCTCCTCACGCGAACGCGAACGGTGCTCATGAGGACGGGCACACCAGTGGCTTGAGTTTCGTTGGATCGAGGCACATGTCAACGCGTTGGGGCAGTTTGCCGCGACGGACCACAAAGCGAGTGTACTTTCCGATCTCCCCGGACTTGTACACGAACACTTCGAGGGTCACGCCGGCGCGCAGCGAGCGCTCGAACGAACGGAATGAGACCGGGACCGGCCCTGCCCTGCTCGTCATCGCGACGCGCTTGGCGCTCTTGACCGGGCAACCGCGGCCTTTGCAGGTCACCGTGATATGCGAGCCCGGCGGCGCCTCGGCGGTGAGCAGGCTGATGCGGACGCCCGAGCGGGTCTCAGAGCCGGCGATCCGCACGATCGGGAAGGGCTGCATCAGGACCAGCGGAGAGGACTTCACGTTGATCGTCTCGGTCGCGACGCTCGACAGGCCGTTGCCGTCGGTCACGCGCAGCCGCACGACGTGGCCTCCGGGAGCGGCGAACGACGTCACGAGCAGCGGTTTGCCCACCTGGAAGGCGGCGGTCGGCGTGAGGGCCCAGGCGAACGAGGTGATGGGGCTGACCAGATCGGTCGAGCTCGACACCAACGAGACGTTTTCGCCGGTGCTGGGCGCGGCGGGGAACCACTGGAACGACGCAGCGGGCGGCGCAGGTCCAGCCTGTGTGGTGTCCGTGAACGTGGCGGGCGCGCTCACCCCGACGTTGCCGGCCCAGTCGGCCTGCTCGGCGCGGACCGTGTAGGTGCCGGCGCCGAGGCCCCCGAAGGTGCCCGACCAGGCTCCGTGGGAGACGGGCACCGTGAGCGCCTCGAGCGCCTCCGGCCCGATCGTCGCCCCCGAGAACAGCTGGATCGTGACGGTCGGCAGGTCGCCCTGTTCGATGCCCGCGGTTCCGCTGACCGGCTCTGATCCGTTGGCGGTCGAGCTCCCGTCCGCAGGCGAGCCCAGCGTAATCTGAGGTGGCGTCGTATCGACGATGAAGGTGACCGTGGCTTCATCGCCTTCCTGAGTCACCTGTGCGGTGTAGGTGCCGTCGGGCAGATGTTCGGCCACAAGTTTCCACGTGCCTTCGGATGATGCCGGCACCGACTGGGGCGGTTGCTGCAGGTTGCCATCGATGCCGGTGCCGCTGAAGATCGTGACCGTCACGTTTTCGAATTCTTCGGCGTGGCCGCTGAACGCGGGCGTCGAGTCGTTGGTGACGCTGCCGGGACCCACGATCGTCAGGGTCGCCGCGCCGGCGCTGCCCACAGGGCCCAGCACGCCCGCGAGCAGCGAGAGTCCGGCCGCCAGCAGGAGCGCCCTTCGCGCCCGGTGGGCAAGGTGGCGAGCACCGCGGCCTGCCACAGAGCCCACGGCGCCATCCCGACGTGGCCCTGCGTCGTCGATGCGCATGGGGCTCATCACGGGCACGCTATCGGCTTGACTCCGGATGGGCCGAGGCACGCGTCGACGCGAACGGGCAGTTTGCGACGACGCACCTCGAAGCTCGTGAACTTGCCGATCTCACCGGCCTTGGAGATCCGGATCTCCAGGAGCACGCCGGCGCGCAGCGAACGCTCGAAGCGCCGGAATTCGACCGGGGCCACGCCCACCTTGCCCACCGTGGCGATCCGGCTCTCCGACTTGGCCGGACAGCCGTGACCCTTGCACTCCACGTCGATGCGGGCGCCGGCCGGCGCCAGCACCCTGAGCAGGCTGAGCCTGATCCCGGACGCGGTGTCGGTGCTCGCGATGCGGACGACCGGGAACGGCTGCATCAGGGGGATCAGCGGTGCGCTCACCGGGATCGTCTCGGTGGCAACGCTCGAGAGCCCGTCGGCGCCGGTCACACGCAGCCGGACCACGTGGTTGCCGGCCGTCGAGAACGATGTGCTGACCACGGGGCCTGCCGGCGCGAGGGCGCCACTGTCGGTGAGGTCCCACGCAAAGGCCGTGATCGGGCTGCTGGCATCGCTGGAGCTCGATGCGAGTGAGATGGGTTCGCGAATCTTCGGCGAGGCCGGGACCCAGGTGAACGATGCCGACGGGGGCGTGGGCGCCTGTACTGATGAGCCGGCCGCCGCCGGCCCGACGATGGCGAACGTGGTCGGCGCGCTGACGCCGACGTTGCCCACGTCATCGGACTGCTCGGCGCGGGCGGTGTAGGTGCCGGGGCTCAGTCCTGCGAACGTGGCCGACCACGTTCCCGCGGAAGCGTTCACGACGATCGTCTGCAGCGGCTGCTGACCTTCGGTGCTAGAGCCTCCGAACAGCTGCACCGTGACGTTCTGCAGGTCACCTTCGGCGCTACCGGCGAGCCCCTCGACGAGCTGCGATTCACCGTTCGCCGAGCTCCCGTCCGCCGGATAGGAAAGCGTGACGCGTGGCGGAGTGGCATCGACCGAGAACGTGACCGGCGCGCTCACGCCCGCTTCTTTGGAGCCCGAATCCGTTTGTTCGGCCTGGACCGTGTAGGTACCTTCCGCCAGCGCCGCGACGGGGCTCGCCATCCACGTCGGGCCGATCAACGTGCCCTCCGGCGACTGCAGCGGGCTGCCGGAGGCCGACGTGCCCGAGTAGATGTCGAGCGTCACCGTTTCGCCGTCTTCGGGAGCTTCCGAGGCGCTCCCGGTGAAGCGCGGGGTCGGGCCCGTGAACAGCCTCGTGCCACGCTGTGCGAACCCGGCCGTGTTCAGCGTCACAACCGGTGTATGCGTCTTGATCGTGAACGTCGTGCTGCTCACCCCCGTGTTGCCGGCCGCATCGGACTGTTCGGCCTGGGCGGTATAGGTCCCGTCCGGAAGCTGAACACCCGAGGATTCCCACTTTGCACCCTTGATGGTGGCCACGAGCGTCTGGATGGGGCTTCCCGATGCCGACGTCCCCGTGAAGATCTTCAATGTCACCGCGGAGAGGTCTCCCTTGGCTTTACCGACTGTCCCACTGAATGTCGGCCTGGACTTGGCGACTTCACTCCCCTGTTTCGGCGTCGTGATGGTGATCGCCGGCGGCGTCGTGTCCACTTCGAAGGTCGACCGCGCGCTCTTCGTCGTGTTCCGGGCCTCGTCGGACTGTTCGGCCTGGGCGGTGTAGGTGCCGTCGGGGAGGCGCTGGCTGAGGTTCGCCTGCCAGGTGCCTGCTGACGGCGTTACGGCGAGCGTCTGGATGGGGCTGCCGGACACGCCTTCGCCGGCATAGACGTTCAGCCTCACCGTTGCGATATCGCCGGGCGCGATGCCGGCGCTGCCGGCGAAACTGGGCTCCGGGTTGTTCGTCACGGCCGCGACCGGACTCAGCGTCAGCGCGGGGCCCTTGGCCTTGATCGTGAAGATCGACGTCGCGCTCCTGCCGGTATTGCCGGCCTCGTCAGACTGTTCGGCCTGGGCGGTGTACGTGCCTTCCGCCAGTGCCCCCGTGGAGGTCGCGCTCCAGGCGGTCCCAGCCGGCACGACCTTGACCGTCTGAATCGGACTGCCCGTGGCGCTTTCGCCGGAGTAGATGTTCAGGGTGACCGACGCGATATCAACCGACGAGGTACCGGCGATCCCTTCGAAGTGCGGCGTCGTATCGCTGGTGAAGGAGGCGACCGGGGTGAGCGTCACCGCTGGCGGGGTCGTGTCGACCGTGAAGGTCGATGTCGCGCTCTTGCCGGTGTTTCCGGCGTCATCGGACTGTTCGGCCTGGGCGGTGTAGGTGCCTTCGGCGAGGGCTTCCGTGAGGCTCGCGGTCCATGTGGCACCGGTCGCGGCCGCCGAGACCGTGCGGATGGGACTTCCCGACACGCCGGCGCCGGAATAGATCTTCAACGTCACCGACGCGATATCGCCGGGGGCGACGCCGGCACCGCCGCTGAAGCTCGGCGTCGGATTGTTCGTCAGAGGAGCGACCGACGTCAGTGACACCGTCGGCGGCGTGGTGTCCACCGTGAACGTCGACGGCGTGCTCTTGGTCGTGTTTCCCGCTTTGTCGGACTGTTCGGCCTGAGCGGTGTATGTGCCGTCGTTCAGGGGCGCCGGCAGGGGCACGCTCCAGGTGCTCCCGCTCGCGGCGACTGCGACCGTCTGTATGGGACTCCCTGAGGCGCTCGCGCCGGAATAGATCTTCAGGGTCACCGATGGGATGTCGATCGGCAGGTCGCCGGCGGCTCCGCTGAAGGTGGGCTCTTTGTTGTTCGTCGGGGAGGCGACGGCGTTCAACGACAGCGCCGGAGAGCTCGTAACGATCGTGAAGGTCGATGTCGCGCTCTTGCCGATGTTGCCGGCTTTATCCGATTGTTCGGCCTGAGCCGTGTAGGTGCCTTCGCCGAGAGGTTCCACGCTTGCTTTCCACGTGGAAGCTGCGGGTGTGACGGCGACCGTCCTCACGGGACTCCCCGAGGCGCCTGAGCCGGAGTAGATCTTGAGCGTCACCGAGGCGTTGTCACCGGACGCAACCCCGGCGTTTCCTGTGAAGCTCGGGGTCGTATTCGTGGGAGTGGCCACGGGGGTCAGAGACACCGCCGGCGGCGTGGTGTCCACTGTGAAGATCGAACGGGCACTCTTAGCCGTGTTTCCGGCTTGGTCGGACTGTTCGGCCTGGGCGGTGTAGGTGCCGTCGCTCAGAGCTTCTGCCAGGGTCGTTTTCCACGTGGCCCCGGTGGACGTGATCGACACCGTCCGGACGGGATTCCCCGAGGTGCTTTCACCGGAGTAGATCTTCAAGGTCACCGACGGGATATCGCCGGGCGCGACGCCCGCATTTCCGCTGAAGCTCGGCTTCGGGTTGTTTGTCAGGGCGGCGACGGGAGTGAGCGACACCGCCGGCGGCGTTATGTCCACCGTGAAGGTCGAGGGCGTGCTCCTGGTCGTGTTGCCCGCTTCGTCTGACTGTTCGGCCTGGGCGGTGTAGGTGCCTTCGTTCAGCGGCTGCGCGAGGCTCGTGCTCCAGGTGCTGGCGCTAGGGGTGACCGAGACTGTCTGTATGGGATTCCCCGAGACACTTTCCCCGGAGTAGATCTTCAGCGTCACCAGCGCGATATCGCCGGGCGCGACGCCCGCTTTCCCGCTGAAGCTCGGCGTCGGATCATTCGTCAGAGCTGCGACGGGATTCATCGACATAGCCGGCGGCGTCGTGTCCACGGTGAAGGTCGAGGAGGTGCTCTTGGTGGTGTTTCCCGCTTTGTCTGACTGTTCGGCCTGGGCGGTGTAGGTGCCTTCGCTCAGGGCGTCCGTCAGGCTCGCCTTCCACGTGGCCCCGGTGGGCGTCACTTCGATCGTTTGGACGGGAGCGCCGGTGGCGCTGTCGCCGGAATAGACCTTGAGCGTCACCGATGCGATGTCGCCGGGGGCGACGCCGGCGCCACCACTGAAGCTCGGCGTCGGGTTGTTCGTCGGAGAGGCCACCGAGCCCAGAGACACCGCCGGGCCCTTTGTCTTGATCGTGAAGGTCGACGCTTCGCTCACACCCACGTTGCCCGCTTCGTCAGACTGTTCAGCCTGCGCGGTATAGGTGCCTTCGTTCAGAGGAGGTTCACCGGCAAGTGCGCTCCAGGTGGTCCCGACGGCCGTGACTTCGAGCGTCCGTATGGGACTCCCCGAGACGCCTTCGCCGGAGTAGATCTTCAACCTCACCGTTGGGATGTCGCCGGGCGCATCGCCGGCGGCTCCGCTGAAGCTCGGCTCTGTGTTGTTTGTCAACGGGGGAACGGCGGTGAGCGACACTGCCGGCTGCGTCGTGTCCACAGTGAACGGCTCCGGCAGGCTTTTGCCCGGCGGATTCCCGAGCGAGCTGGCCTGGGTGGCTATTGCCTCGTATTCACCGCTCGGCAGAGGCGGACTCGCTTCGGAGGAGGTCCAGGCGCCGCCCGTGCCCGCGGCCGTCGCGCCGGCAACTTCGACTTCTGACGAGTTGTAGATGTGGACCACCACCGGGGTGAGGCTTTCGCTCGCCACGCCTGTGAAGGAGGGCGTGGTGTCTTTCGACGGCGAGTGCGGCTGGTTCAGGACGACGGTGGGCGATTGTGTGTCCACGGTGAACGTCACCGGCGCGCTCGATCCCGTTTCCAACGCGAGATTGGTCTGTTCGGCCTGCGCCGTGTAGGTGCCGTCGGCGAGGTGCGCAGCCTCAAGTTCCCAGGCGCCGCCGAGTGGCGGCAAGAGCGTGCTCAGCGTCTGCACTTTCGTGCCCGCGACGCTCGTGCCGCTGTATATCGTCAGCGTCACCGGGCCGGCGACTTCTTCTGCGAGCCCGCCGAAGGAGGGCGTCGGGCTGATCGTCGTGCTGGCGTTTAGCGGCCTTTCGATGGTGACCGTCGGGGCGGCCACGGCGACGCCCACCCCGCCCGCGCAGACGGCGGCGATCGCAATCGCGACTACTCGCAAGAGGGCTCTTCCCATCCTTGTCAAAGCACCCTGCCCATGTCCTGTCACCTTTCTCGCCCGAGGCCGGTAAACGGCGCCCGTGCTCCCCGCTGCATTCCACCTACTCTGATGATAAGGACATATCGTTTTGGGAGCGCTGCTCAGCTTTGACCAGTGGCGGGCGCTGATCGAAAACACCTGCAAAGGCTGGGCTTCCGCAGGCCTTTGCGCACCTCTGGGCGTGCGCCTCGGGCGCGACCGGGAGCCGCCGGGCCGATCGACGCGCGCGAGGACCTAATCCGGCCGGACGTACGGCCGGTCGCGCTCGCCTGTCATCGATGCCCGCCCCGCCCGGCCCCGCCGTCTGAGATACCTGGCGCGGGGTCCGCGTGGCGGGGTCGGATCGCCGGCGAGCTCACGCCCCAGCACGGGTCAGTCGCTGGCCTCGTACTTGAACGAGATCGCAAGGCGGACGCGGTAGTTCTTGATCGCTCCGTTTTCGATCGCCACATCCTGCCTGACTACCTCCGCGATGCGCAGGTCGCGCACGGTCTTGGCCGCGGTCTCCACCGCGCTGCGCGCCGCCGCCTCCCAGGACTCGCTGCTCACGCCGATCACTTCAGTGACTCGATAGACCCCATCAGCCATCACAACCATCCTCTCCTCGAGTGGAAACACGATGCCCAAGGACTGCGGGCATGGCGGTACTGAGCTCGAGGCGCCAGCATACCCCTCAGGATCGGTGGTGTCCCGGCCTCGCGGCGGCGACGCCTTCGAGGACTAGACCGAGCAGGGACGCGAGCGGCGATCCGTGCCGACTTCGGTGATCCCGGCCGAGGTGATCTTGATGCGCGTCGGGACGTTGCCGCGCTCGAGCAGCTTGCGCAGCACCGACTCGCCCTTGGACTCGATTCCCGATCGCAGCGGCTCGTCGAACGCCTCGGCTTTCAGCGAGCCGGCGATCTGCACGTAGACGTGCTGTTCAGCGCGACCGTACTGGACCTTCCAGCGGTACATATCACCGACTCGAGGAGCCTGGATCGGAGTCGGTCCGCCGATGATCGCGGGGTGATCGGCCATGACGTCAGTATGACGGCCGGGCCGGGTCAGAGGACGGACCTCTGGCCAGCATCCCTGCGTCGGCTTTGGACAGGTGCCCAGGGGCCATCGGGACCGCTCGAGGCAGAAGAGGACCGCCGAGCAGGGGGGTACTCGGCGGTCCTGGCATTCCCGGCTCAAGGCCGGGAACAGGAGGGAGCCCCGGTGAGCCTCCCCTGAACTGTTCTCCTCCGGGGAGGTATCCGGCCGAGGCCAACGCCGAGCTACCCGAATCGCGCGGCCACTAAACGGACGTCATGCAAGCTGCACCGGGGAGGTGGCGGTCGCGTCCACCGATCCACCGCGTCGATACATGAGGACGCTCACGATGATCGACCAGATCACGAACGCGAACAGCGCGGGAAAGCTCGTGGGCGGGATCAGCGTGGCGATGCCGATCACGATCGCGACCCAGCCCAGCCACGTCGGCAGGGCCGCGCCGCGGAGGATCGCAATGCCGCTGCAGACCCCGAATGTGAACCCTCCGGCCAGGAGCGGCAGGAACAGTTCGCTGCTGACGAAGTTCAACGTCTTGATCGTTTCCGGGCTCAGATCATGGAGGTTATGGGCGATCCCGTATTCAACGCCGGTTCCCGCCAGCGCACCGGCCACCATCAGGACGGCGCCCGCGAGCACCAGCGCGCTCAGGCCCTCGGCCGCGGAGGTTCGCCGCAGGTAGGAGCGCAGCGCCCCCGCGAACAGCAGCAGAACCAGGAACGCCAGCGCGAAAAGGATGCCGGACGTCTCGACTTCCGAGCGATGTGCGGCGTAGTAGGAGACCACCCTCGCGGCGCTCGCACTCGCCTTCGGGGTTTCCGAGTTGTTCGTGAACACGGCGACCAGCACCAACACGGCGAACAGCACACCTGTAAGCGGCGCCAAACGGCCCCAGCGATCAGCCATTCCTCACACCTCCCAATGGATTCGGCCCTTGTAGGCGCGACTCTACAGCCAGCCCCGGCATGCCACCGCGGCGGATCGAGTCAGGCTTTGGGGTCACGGCCGCGCGAACGGCGCAATGAACGACTCCAGCGCCGGCTAATGGCATCCGCGGCAGATGCCGATGCGTATTCGCAGGGTATATCTATGCGCCTTTGCCTGGAGGCCGTGTGCAACGCGAGCCAGGGGGGGAGCTGCGTTCTCGGGTTGTCCCCCTTGGAGGTCGTCAAATGCGTCGCACCGCACATATCTGGCGTCCCCCCGAAGCCCCCAGCACGACAACGCTGTCGCTGTCATCTCCTAACGACTGCTGGTGCCGGCCCGATGGATGAGCAGCCGCCGGACGCCGTCGACGGCCTGATGCACATCCTGATCGCGGATGACGATCCCGTCAGCCGCGTCTACCTCCGCGCTGCCGTGGAACGCCTGGGTCACCGCTGCACGGTCGCCTACGACGGCACGGTCGCATGGGAACTCTTCCTCGAGGAGCGCCCGGACCTGCTGATCACCGATTGGCAGATGCCCGGCATGACGGGTACCGAACTGGTCCGCCTCGTGCGGGAGCAGGACGAGTCAGCCTACGTTTACGCATTGGTGCTCACCGGTGCCGCCGACGAGAACGCGGCACGCGAGACGATGGACGCGGGGCAGACGATCTCGTTTACAAGCCTCTGTACGCTGCCGAGCTCGAGCGAAAGCTGATCGCCGGCAAGCGCTCGCTTGAGCTGCATCGCCGCCTCCACGAGGAGGCCCGTGTTGATGTGCTCACCGGCGTCGGGAACCGCAGACGCCTCGACGAGGACCTGGCCACCATGCACGCGCGCGCCGAGCGCTACGCCCAGACCTACTCATCGCGGTGCTCGACCTTGATCACTTCAAGGCGTATAACGACGCCGTCGGGCATCCGGCCGGCGACGAGCTCCTGCGCACGGTGGCGGACGCGCTGACATCGTCGATGCCATCCGGCGACAATCTCTACCGCCACGCCGGAGAGAAGTTCGCGGCGCTGCTGTCCGAGCAAACCCCGCAGAGCGCTCATCCTGCCGCCGAGCGCCTGCGCGCCTCGATCGAGGCCCTTGCAATCCCCCACCCCAGCGGCGAAACGGTCAGCATAAGCATCGGCGTCGCGGGTCTGGCGGGCCACGGCGTCTCTGCCGCCGAGCTGTTCGCACAGGCCGATCAGGCGCTGAGCAAAGCCAAGGCGAAGGGCCGAAACCGGGTCGAGGTCGTTGATTGTGAGCCGCACAGCCGTTTGGACGGCCTGAGCGCGCACAAGCCCAGTCCGTCGCCCGTCGAAGCGCGATAGCCCCCGTGTCCGAGACGATCCGAATTGTCCTTGCCGACGATCACGCGGTCGTGCGAGCGGCCTGCGAATGCTGCTCGACAGCGAGTCGGACTTCGAGGTCGTTGCTGAGGCCAATGATGTGGACAGCGCGAAGCGCTACGTGCGCGGGCACCACCCCGCTGTGCTGGTCCTCGACCTCAACATGCCGGGGGGTTCGAGCCTCGAGGCGATTCCGGTGATCCGAGGGGAATCTCCCGATACGCAGATCGTCGTGCTGACGATGCAACAGGAGCCGGCCTTTGCGCGGCAGGCGCTCGGCAGCGGCGCGCTGGGCTATGTCCTCAAGGAGGCCGCCGACGACGAGCTCGTGGAGGCGGTGCATCGCGCCGCCGCAGGCCAGAGCTTTCTCAACCCCAGGTTGGGCGCGCGCCTGGCCTCAGAGCCTCCTCCGGCCCCGCCCGACGCCCTGTCAGAGCGAGAGGTTGCCGTGCTGCGGCTGATCGCGCTGGGTCACACGAACTCCGAGATCGCCGAGCAGCTGTACCTGTCAGTGAGGACCGTCGAGAGCCACCGCTCGCACATCCAGCGGAAGCTGCGGCTCTCAAGCCGCGCCGAGCTCGTGGGGTACGCCCTGGAGCGCGGCCTCATCAAAGCCGGCGGCGAACAGGGCGAGCCGGCTTAGCGGAATTGACCCACGAGCGGCTGAGCGACCCCTGCGCCGCCCAGCCGGTGTGAGCTCATTCAGCCGGTGAACGCGGCCCGCTCGTCCGGGAGCGCCGCATGCGCCAACGTGCTGGTTTCGTTCGATCCACCGTTCGCTCGGGGATGATGCTTTTTGCCGTGCTTCTTCGCGGCCTTCTTGGCGGGCCGCTTCAGGGTGGACTTCCTTTTGGGTAGCTTCAGGGTGCTCTTCGGCGCCACCAGCGGCTGCGCCGGGGTCGCGCTCGGGGCGGCGGCCGGGGGTGCAGGCGTCGCGTCGGGTGTTACCACGCTGGCCGTAGCCGTCTCGGTGGTGGCACCGCCGCCACCACCTTCACCAACCCCGCCGACAGCGGGGCTGCTGAGCGGGGGGGTGGGGACCACAGGGAGCTTGGGGACGGCCGGGGGCTTCTTACCCCCGCCACCCTGACCCATGCAGCCGGAGCTGTGGCTGGCGGCCGCCCCGGACCGCCCACTCGCCGTGGCGCCCAGAGCGCTGCTCGCGAAGATGAGCATCGACGCCGAACCGACCAGCAGCACTCCTACTCGAGACCCGATTGCCGCCGGCCCGCATGAAGGGGCGGCGGGTTACTGCGAGGCAGTCGCCGAGCGGCGACTCATACGAATGCGGGACGCCTCTGTTCATTGGCGTCTCCTGACTGCGGCGTTACCCACCGCGATAGGAAGGGAATGGCTCCCCGGTCTCATCGACCTGGCGTGATTACCGACGGTTCAGTGCGCCAGCGGGAGCCGGGGTCAGGACGTAAGCGGATGTTCTAGAGTCGCGGCGCGTGTCCGGCGCATCTGCGCGGCTCCTCGTTTCAGGGAGCTCAGCTACCGCTGGTGCGGCATCCCCCGGTGCAGGACGCTTCGTAGAGCGTCGGGTGATCTTCGTTCCACTGGGCCCAGGTCATCTGGATGGTGGAGCCCCAGGTCACAACCTCCGGACCTGTCGGATTGTATCCGGCCACAACCAGGGTGTGGTTGCCGCCTTCTTCGATGGTGAAGGGT
The DNA here is from genome assembly GCA_963764185.1 of uncultured Solirubrobacteraceae bacterium. Lineage (GTDB taxonomy): Bacteria > Actinomycetota > Thermoleophilia > Solirubrobacterales > Solirubrobacteraceae > Palsa-744. The sequence goes on from CAVXRF010000008.1 coordinate 96,765, forward strand.
TCACTGGTCATCGTGTGTCCGTGACGCTTGTAGCTGACCGGCACGAGGCGTTGGCCCGTGGGTATTGCCAGCACGGCGACGGCTGCGGTGCCCGGTCGCAAATCGACTTGAGCTCGGAAGCGGGCCTGTCGGTCAGCTTCGCACGAACTCCTGCGATTCCATGGGAGGACCAGGCGCTGGCGAGTTCCGGGGTCGATATGCCTTCGGAGTCCGATCCGTGGGCTTCATGGAATTCCTGGATGACCTGCGCCTGGGGGACGGCGGTCTTGCCCTGGGCGATCATGGCCCAGTCGGCTGCCGAGGCGAAGGTGCAGTCGCCGATGGTTTCGTTGCCCCACAAAGGCCACGGGCCGGTCGGCGCAACGACAGCGGCGCCCGAGTGTGCGGCCCCGGCGACGACCGCGTGATCGTGGCGGTTCTTCATGTGGTGGCTGTGACCGGCGTGGGTGCGAGACGCGGCGGAGTGTCCTGCTGCGCTGGCGGGAGTTGCTGCCGTGGCTCCGAGGAGCGCCAACCCAGAAGCCGTGGCCGCAAGGAGCCCGCCGAGACGCTGGCGGATGGAGAGGCGAAAGTCGGTTACCTGGGTGGTGGCCATGCTGAGAATTTCGGCATCTGAACCCGCCGCCCGCTCCGCGTAAACCCGCATACCGGTGCGGTTAACTACTGACCCTGCAGACACCGCCCGGCGCGGTTGGGCGGCCCGTCGTGAGGAGCGCCCGGCACACCGCGATGGGCGCAAGGGCGGGTGTTTCCGATGCTGAGCCCCGGCCGGCGATTCGAGCAGGCCTGGGATCGTCACCGGCGCCGAACGGGCCTGCCGGGCGCTACGAGGCGGGCCGCCGGGCGGCTGCGTTGGTGCTGCGATCGCCGGCTGCCTGCCTGAGCCGTGCCGGCAGACGCGCCCTGATCGAGGTCCCCTGCCCATCGGATTCGATGCTGAGCGTGCCGCCGGCCAAACCCACGCGCTCCTTCATGCCCGCCAGCCCGAACCCTGAGAAGCCGGACTCGGGATCAAAACCGGCGCCGTCGTCCTTGACCTCGACGAGCAGTGCTCCTTCGGACTCGCCGACCGCCACCAGCACGTTGCTGGCACGTGCGTGCTTTGTGGCATTCGTGAGCGCCTCCTGTACGAGCCGGTAGACGGTCGTCTCCAGAGCGTCGTCCAGGCGAGTGCCTCCCTCCGCAGCCGTGGACAAGGTCAGTTGGGCCTCGATCTCGAAGCCGCTCTGCTCGCGCTGGCGGTCGAGCAATGCCTCGATCGCGGTACGCAGCCCTAGTTCGTCTAGCGCCGCGGGGCGCAACTCGGTGATGATCGAGCGCAGGTTCGCGATCTCCCGGTCGATGTGCTCGAGGGCCTCGCGCATCGCCGTCCGAGCCTGCTCGAGCTGCTCGCGCCGCAGGGCCGAGGAGAGCAGCACCCGCAGGCCGCCGAGACCCTGAAGCGTCTCATCGTGCAACTCCCGTGCCCAGCGGCGCCGCTCGGCATCCGCCGCCTCCATGGAGCTGCGCAGACGATCGTCCTGCACGCTCTGGGCGAGGGCCACCGCGGTCGCGGCGCTGGCCGCGAACGTGCCCAGCATCTGCTCGTCGTCCTCGCTGAACCCGCTCCCGTCCTCGCCGCGATCGAACGCGGCCAGCACGCCCACCGCATCGCCGCGGAAGAGCATCGGCACAAGCAGAGCGGTTCGCGCGTCACCCACGTCGAACTCCCGCGGCGCGCGCAGGCGGGCGGTGACGTCAGTGATGCGCTCGGGACGACGCCGCTCGAGCACCTGGCCGGCGCTCGATCCGGCAATCGGCAGCCTCGCTCCCTGCATCTCCGGCGCGTGGCCGGCGCTCGCCTCCACCACGAGCTCATGACCCTTCCGCAGCATGATCACGAGGCTTCGGGCACCCACCAGGGCGCGGCCGCGCTTGACGATCAACTCGAGCATATGCTCGAAGGCGATCTCCCCGCCGATCGTGACGGTCACGTCGTGGGTCGCCTCGAGCCCTCGCAATGCCCGCTCCACCTCTTCGCGGCGGCTCACGACGGCCTCGTATCGCCGGACATTGTCGATCGCGACCGCCGCCCAGTCCGCGAGGATTCGCGCGGCCTCCTCGTCCTGCTCACTGAACTCGCTTCCCTGCTTCTCGGCCAGATAGAGGTTCCCCCACGCTTGACCGTGGGTCACAATCGGGACCCCCAGGAAGCTGTGCATCACCGGATGTCCGGCCGGGAATCCGCAACTGCTTGGATGCTGGGCGAGGTCGGCGAGTCGCAGCGCCTCGGGATGCTCGATCAGAACGCCTAGAACGCCCCGCCCGCGCGGCATATCGCCGATGTTCCGCTGGATCTCCTCCGAGACGCCCGCAGGCAGGAACTCGGCGAGTTCGGTGCTCTGGTCGTTCAGAATCCCCACGGCCGCGTAGCGGGCACCAGTGAGGTCCTGCGCCGTCCGGAGCACGCGATCGAGGACCGCGCCGAGATCGACGTCTGTCATGAGCTCCCGGCCAACGTCGAGCAACCGGCGAATCAACAGCTCCTCAGAGGACGAGCTCATTCGCGAAGACCCTACTCGCCGCTATGGACCGGAGTCAGAAGCTCTGGGCCTGCCGGCCGAGACCCGCGCCCGCGAGACTCCAATCCGTGGATATCCAGGCGCAAGTGTACGTTTCGGGCATGAGCGACGGGACGCTCGCACGGAGCTACGGCAAGGTCTTCAACGAGGTCGCGGTCGAGTACGACCGCAACCGCCCGACCTACCCCGATGCGCTCGTCGATCAGGCATGCGAGGTGGCAGGTCTCGGCGGATGGCGACCGGGTGCTCGAGATCGGCTGCGGGACCGGCCAGCTGACGCGCAGCCTCCTCGCGCGAGGGCTGCGCGTGACCGCACTGGAGCCGGGAGACCAACTGATCCGCATCGCCGAGGAGAACCTGAAAGATGCGGGCGATGTGGAGTTCGTCCACGCGCGGCTTGAGGACATCGCAGCTGCCCCGCGAGAGCTACGAGGCGGTGTTCTCGGCGTCCGCAATCCACTGGGTTGACCCTGATCTGAGCTGGCGGAAGATCGCCGACGCGCTCGCTCCCAGCGGGACGCTCGCCCTGATCCAGTACTTCGGCCTTCAGGAGCAGCGCAGCGGCGATGATCAGGAGGCTCTACTGTCGGCCCTGCGCAGGCACGCGCCGGGAGATCGCCGCGACGTGGCCCACCTACCGCGACCTCGATCGCACGATTGCGGGCGTGCAGGAGCGCCGTCGGAACGTCGCGGACGCCTGGGGCTGGCTGGGTAGCTACGACATAGGACGTGACTACGCCGCCGATCTCTTCGAGGATCTACAGCTCGCAACCGTGCCAACCCTGATCGAGCACACCGCCGATGAGCTCAACGCCCTGCTCGGCACGATGTCATTCTGGGCACGACTCTCACCCGAGCAGCGTGACGCCCTCGTGAACGAGAATCACGCTCTCCACGAGCGCCTGGGGCGGCCGATCCGGGCGAGCACGCTCGCCGTACTTGTCACGGCGCGACGCACTGCCCCCGCGCATCAGCATTAGGTTTGGCCACTCGGTTCTCCGTGGACTACAGCCAGAGCAGAACTCGCGCTCGATCTCAAGAGACGAATGACGACCTCGACCTCCGCGGGGTGGCCGCCCAACCGCGCCTACGGGATACTGGCTTGACAATGTCTGCGGAGTCCACGAGCCCCGACTTGATCGAGCTGACACGCAGAAGCATCGAGTCCGGCGAGGACATCGAGGCGGCCCTGGGCTTCTACGCCCCCGGCGCTGTCTGGGACGCATCGCCCTGGGGGATGGGCGTCTTCGAGGGCAAGGCAGCCGTACGAGGCTTCTTTGAGGACTGGCGCAGCTCATACTCCGAAATTGAGCGCAAGGCCGAGGAGATTCGGGATCTCGGCAACGGACTCACATTCGCCGTGATATTGCAGAAGGCGCATGTCGTCGGGAGCAGCGGTTCCGTTCAGCTTCGCTACGCATCTGTCGCCGAATGGATCAACGGTTTGATCGTGCGCAACACGACCTACTCCGACGTCGACGCGGGCCGCGCTACCGCCGAACGACTCGCTGAGAAACGGGGATAGTCGAGATCGCAGGACAACGTGGAGAGCTTCCAGGCGGGCGGCAGATGCCCACAACGCTCGCACGGGTAGGCTGGCCTCAGTGTCAACGTCTGAGATGCCGGACGGTGACGTCCGACTGACCGGGTTGGTTCTCGGGCTGGCGACGAGCTGACTCATAGGCTGGCTGTCGATCAGCGATCTGACCAACATGGGTTTTGTCGCTCGCCGCCGCCCGAGGATCCCCGGCGTGACTTGATAGGAGCGTGGCACCGCCCCAACTGAGGTCTGTCCGTCGGAGGTCCACTTCAACGGCAATCTCTATTGAAGGGACGGTGGGTAATGATCGTGATCGGAGCGGATATCCACAAGAGCACTCACGCATTGGCCGCAGTTTCAGGCGATGGCGGCGTGATCGCCCGCGAGCTTGAGATACGGGCCGATGAGGCCGGGCACCGAGCTGCGCTGCGCTGGGCGCGAGAGCTTGGCGAGGAGCGGGTATGGGCGATCGAGGACTGCAGGCATCTCTCCAGGCGCTTTGAGCAGGCGCTGATCGCTGCGGGTGAGCGCGTCGTTCGGGTTGCTCCGCGGATGATGGGCCAGGCAAGGCGTGGTGAGCGCGAGCCCGGCAAGTCTGATCAGATCGACGCCCGGGCCGTGGCACGCGCTGTGGTCAGAGAGGGCGTGGAGCGCTTCCCGACCGCGTTCCTTGATGAGCGGGCACTCGAGATCCGGCTCTTGCACGATCACCGCGCAGACCTCGTCGCCGAGCGCACCCGCCAGATCAGCCGCCTGCGCTGGCACCTCGTCGACCTCTGCCCGGCGCTCGAGGCGAAGATCCCTGCTCGTCAGCTGGACAGCACCGTGATGCTGGATCGCATCGCTCGTCGTCTGCGCCGCGAAGAGCGCTCCGGGCGCACACGGGTCGCCCTGGAACTCCTCGCAAGCATCCGCGCCATCTCTCGCCGGGCAGACGGCCTTGAGCGCGAGCTGCGCACTCTGATCATCGCTTACCGTCCGTACCTCTTGGCCGAGCAGGGATTGGGCGTGTTGACGGCGGCGACGCTGATCGGGCGTACTGCCGGCGCCGAGCGTTTTCCCACCGACGCGCACTTCGCGCGCGAGGCCGGTGTCGCCCCGATCCCCGTCTCCTCTGGACGCAAAGACCGTCACCGCCTGCACCGCGGCGGAGATCGCCAACTCAACCGCGCACTGCATGTGATCGCTATCACCCGCGCTCGCATCGACCCTCAGACCCGTGCCTACCTTGAGCGCAAGCGAGCGGAAGGAAAGACCAACCGTGAGGCTCTACGGTGCCTGAAGCGCCACCTCGCGCGACACGTTCATCGGCTTCTCTCGATGCCTCCCGCCAACGCCGACCACAGGACACGGATCCAGCTGAACTCCGCAATTTCCGTGCCCTGCTTGACATAGGAGAAACGCATGAGCGAGTCCGACGTCCGGCTTTTCCAGTCGTGGGCCGAGCAGGCGGCCCTCGCCGAGGATTATCTCGGCTTCTGGTATGAGAACGCGTGGGCGGAGGACATGGATCACCGAGCCATCGAGGGCGCGCCGGACGATCACGGCCCAATCCTCGGTCGCGACGCGATGCGCGCCTACGCCGCTGATTGGTACGAGATGTTTCCCGACCTCACGATTGCTCTTGAGGGAATCACCGACGCGGGCCCGGGTCGCGTGCTCGCCGTATCACACCTAGCTGGAACCGCGCGGGCCAGCGGCGTGCCGACCGAGATTCGGGTCCCAACCGTGTACACGATCCGCGACGGCAGGATCGTGCGAAGCCGCGAGTACCTGACGATGGACGAGGCGTTGCGGGCGGCCGGCCTCACCGAGTAAGGGTCAGGTGCCAGTATCCATGTGAGGCCGAGCCAGCCCGCTCAAGCGCTACTGCTGTTCGACTCGCGTTCGACGAGCGCTTTGAAGTTGTGGAGAGCTTCCGCGAGACTCCTGGCATTCATGCGCTTGACGATGAGCGCATCAGCGATCTTGCCGAACGCGCCGCCCGGCAGCGCGTAGTCGAACGTCGTGGTCAGGCGGGTTCCATCGCCTTCGGCGGTGAGCTCCCAGCGAGCGCGCCCCGACAACATGCCGTCCATTTGGAGAAGCTGCAGCTTGCCCGGCTGGTACTCGAGAACCGTCTCAGTGATCGACATGGACACGCCCGCCGACTTCACTTTGAAGGCGACCGTGCCCCCTTCGTCGGGAAAGGGAGCGGCGATGTCGATCTCCCTCATGCCCGGATACCAGTCCGGCCAGCGGCTGGCATCGCTCAAGAGCGCCATGGTCTCCTGCGGCGAGGCCTTGATCTGGACATTGCGTTGCACGATCGCCATCGTGGATTCCCCGACCTCTCTCGTCTCGTTGCGCCTCCGTGACGCGCCCAAGCATGGCGAGCACCACCAGGCGAGCGTCAATCCGCGACGCTCTTCCTTGCCGCACACCGTCCCGTCACGACTCGAAGTCTATGTCGCCGCCGCGGTGCTCGCTTTGCGCGACTTGCGAGCGTCCACCCCGAGACAGCTCGGTTGGTTGAAACCTGGCAGCCAGGCTGGGCTCCGGGCCGGTGAGCGCCATGAGCGAACCTCAAAAATTACCAGAGGCCACGATCAACGGGAGCGCGGTCGCAGGACTGCGTTCACGGGGCTGAGGGAGACCCTCACAGGTGCCAGGAGCGCCGGCAAACCGCAGGACGCAGCCCCGCGGCCGCCGAGTACCTCCCCGCCCGGCCTGACCATCTGTACTGGAGGCTTGCGCCGGGGGGCCGACAGCGTCGCGAGAAGCAGACTAACTCCGGCGGCATTGCGGTCGTTACCTCGGGTCGGCCGTGTTACGACCCTGCGACACATGCCAAATGTGCGCAGCACGCCCAAAGCCCGGACGACCGCCTCGTCCGGGGCTTCCCTCCTGGCGCACTTCGCTTGGGCGGCAGCGAGTCCCTGGGGGGAAGAGGAATACCAGTGATACTCGCTGCGACCAGCAAACTACGTTCCGCAGGCGTCGGCGTTGTTACGGTCGTGACATCGACCCGTTACTAGGCTGAGAACGATCTCCGTACTGCTTACCCGCGAGAAGCGCGAGCCGGCGGTGGAGCAAGAAGGCGCCTGGACGGACCGAGTTGAACCCCTGCTACGCCCAGGGCTGCAGGGCCAGTACGGCGCCCATGATCGCCTAGTCAGCGCTGCTTCGAGATACTTGGCGCAACGATGTCGCCGAACATCGAGCTTGTCCGACGCTGGTATGCGTTCCTCCCCAGTTTGGGGGGAACTGACGCGAACGACGACTCGGCGTACGTGCATCGGGCGTTTCGCGACTACCTCGACGAGGAGTACGAGCTTCGGCTTCCCGGCGGCTACCCGGAGGGCGAACCTGTCTTCAGGAGAAGAGAGGGATTCGCGCAACTGATCGCGATGCTGCGGGACGCCTGGGCCGAATGGCGTTTTGAGCCCGAGCGCTTCATCGACGCAGGTGACCAGGTGGTGGTGTTCGTGCGCGTCGTGGCCAAGGGCAGCGCGAGCGGCGTGCCAATCGAGCTGCCAGACGCGCATGTGGTGACCCTCCACGACGGTCGCTTGACGTCGACATGCGTCTACCGAGATCGCTCGGAGGCCCTCGAAGCCGCCGGGCTCCACGCCTAAATCAGGCACCTAGCGCGGGATCGCAGCTCCGGCCAATTCAGAAAAAACTAGTCGCTTCGCCCAGGGCTGGCAGGGCGTTCAAAGGTTCAAAGCTCGTGTACACGGCGGCTACTCGGAGAGCCCTGCCGCCAGCAGGCCTTCGGCACGATCGAGATACACCCGGTAGCGCCAGATCCTGTCGCCGCGGAAATCGAAGATGCCCGCGTATGAGGTATCGACCGGTGCGCCGCTGCCCTTCCCGCGTGCCTTGAGCCTTCCAAGCACAAGCACCCGGGCGCCGAGATCGCGGAACTCCTGAGGGAGCGCCTGGAGCTCCTCCCAGTTCTCACGGATATCCGCGGCGTACTTTTCGACGCCCTCGCGTCCGCGGTAGCCGCCGCCGCCATCGAGAGCCCTGGTGATTGCCGGATACCACTCGAAGTCGGGGGTCCCGAGGTCGGCGAACGCGCCATCGAAATCACGGCGGTTGAAGGCATCGGTCGCTCGCTTGGCGGCGTCGACTTTGTATCGCGACATCTCCGCGCGAGTATCCCGCAGCCACGATGCGGGCGCGTCGGCGCCGAGCCGCGCGCTGGATACGTGCGATCCGCAGCTCCGGGAGGTCGCCTGTTGCGCCGGCGGGATACCGCGAATTATGACTTTGGTCGCTCACCGACATCTGCGAAACGCAGAAACCCAAGCGTTAGCAGGGGCTTCTGACACTCGCCTGTTATGGGCGATACTGGGCTCGAACACCTACCCGGGGGTTTTCTTAGGTGCTATCCCCCATGTTTACTGGCCTCAGGCTCTCTCAGGTGACCTCAGACGCGCTCAAGATGTGACCACGAATGTGACCACCGGGGGGTGAGCCGGTCCGCGAACGCGATCGACCAGCTCGACCTCTCCCGCGTTCGGCACGTAGTCCGCAGGAGCGCACGACGGAATCAGTCAGGACGAGCGCCCCTCGTCCATGGCGGTCCACGCTCGCAGCTCCCCCTGTCCAGTGCGGTAGCGCTTCTGTGTCAAGGCCGCCTGAAAACTAGTCCACTTCTGCCGGTTGAAAACTAGGCCACTTGAGGGTTGTTGCGCCGGCGGTTTCTGGAGCGAGCCGTAGGCGAGTGGAAGAAACTGCCGGCGGCGGCGCTGGTCAGGGGAGGTCCGCCGGCGGCCGGGGGCCGAGGTCCTTGCCGCGGAGCCGGTAGCTGTCGCCCTTCAGGCTGAGGATCTCGGCGTGGTGGATGAGCCGGTCGATCATCGCAGTGGCGACAGCGTCGTCGCCGAAGATCTCCCCCCAGGCGCTGAAGGGCTTGTTGCTCGTGACGATCATCGAGGCGCGCTCGTAGCGGGAGCTGACGAGCGCGAACATGAGGTTCGCGGCCTCGGGGTCGAAGGGTATGTAGCCGACCTCGTCAACGACGAGCAGCGGGATCAGCGCGAGGCGTTTGAGCTCTGGCTCGAGCTGGCCCTGGCGCTTTGCGTCGCCGAGCCTTGCGACCCATTCGGTGGCGGTCGCGAACTGGACGCGCTGGCCCGCCAGGCAAGCCCTGACGCCGAGCGCGGTGGCGAGGTGTGTCTTGCCGGTGCCCGGAGGGCCGAGCAGGATCACGTTCTGGCGGCCGTGCAGGAAGTCGAGCTGGCCGAGGTGCTCGACGACCTGTTTCTTGACGGAGCGCTGGAAGGTGAAGTCGAACTCCTCGAGCGTCTTTCGTGCCGGGAACCGGGCGGCCTTGATCCTGTGCTCCCCACCGTGGCTGTCGCGCGCGGAGACCTCGCTTGAGAGCAGCGCCTCAAGGAACTTCTCATAGCTCCAGGACTCCTCCCGCGCCCTCTCGGCGAGGGTGGGAAGCGCTCTGGCCGCCGCGGGCGCCTTCAGCGCCCGGAACAGATGCGCGAGCTCAGAAGCTGGGCCGCTCATGCGATCAGAGCGTCATAGACGGACAGGGGACGCTGCTGCACATCGACCTCATATCGTTGGCGGCGGCGCGCTCGCTGGCTCTGGAGCTCGCTCTGGTGGGCCGGGTCGACGATCGTCTGGGAGCCCGCGAAGATGCGATTGTGCCTGGCGGCGAGCTCGCCCGTGTCAAGGACGGTCGCGGTGATCTCAGCCTGTGAAGCCCGGACCTCGACGCGACGCCCGGCGAAGCGCGGGTCGAGCGAGTAGTCGTTGCGATCCACCCTGATCAGCGGCTGCTGGGGAACCCGCACCACCCAGCGCCGGTCGGTGTCGACGCTAACCCGCCCGAGCGGGCGCAGCGCCCGCTCCTTGGCCAGCCGCTCGGCCGGGATGCCGCGGATCGTGCGATGGGCCCGGCCGTTGACCTTCTCAGCCCAGCGGTCCAGCTGGTCTTGGAAGTCCAGGTGGTTCGCGAAGAACCGGCGCGGCTCGAAGTTGGTCTCAAGGAACCTGTGCTGGCGCTCGAGTTGCCCCTTTGCCTGCGCATCGCCGGCATCGAGGATGATCCAGCCGACCTGCAGCTGGCCGCAGAAGGACAGGAACGGCTGGGTCGGCTTGCCTCCGGCGCCGATCGCCGACTCGCGGTCCCAGACGAGCTTCTCCGCTCGCACTCCAAGGCGCGATAGCGAGCGCGAGAGGCCTGCGAGGATGTCCGGCGCTTCCTTGCCGAAGATCAGGGTTCCCGCGAACGCGCGCGACCAGCACGACTGCGTCGTGACAACCCAGCCGCGACGGGTCTGGCCATAGCCGACCTGGACGTGCTCGCTCGGCTCCCACAGATCGCACTGGATCAGCTCTGCCGGCCGGTAGATCGTCCGCTGGAACGTGCGCTTGACCAAGAACCTTGGCCTCACCTCGCGGACATAGTCATCAAAGACGGTCTTGCCGCCCCGATAGCCGATCTCCTCAGCGAGCTCGCGCAACCGCTGCGAAGGGACCTTCGGATCGGCCGTCAGCTCCTCACAGATCCACTCCTTGAACGGGTCAAGGATCGACCCCGCCGGCGAGCGCGCATAGCGCGGTGGCATCTCCGCCGCCAACAGCCTGCCCACCGTGTCCCTGGCCAACCCCGTCCGGCGAGCGATCTCCCGCGCTGAGAGCCCCTCGACCCGCTTCATCCGCCTGACCTCAGCCCACTGCTCCACGCCGACCAACAGCCTTCCTCCCGTTCGATCCCAATCAGATCGAGCGAGCGTCACGACCCAGCCGGACATCCGACCGCCACGCCGAAGTGGCCTAGTTTTCGAGCGGCGCAGGTGGCCTAGTTTTCACCCGGCGCCCACACTTCTGTTGGTTCTAGTGCTTACGTGGTGTCAGAAGGAGGCGTCCCATAAGGCTCCAGCGCACGTCGTGGTTACGCAGGCCGCGAAGGTCCCTGAGCGTGGGGCGGCGTTGAGGCGAGCCTGGGCCTAATGATGCGGTCGTTATCGGTCGACAGGAAGAATGAGGTTTCCTGCCTGTGGCTCGCATAGACCCAACTTCACATGGTCGTTCTATGACTGATTCGGCTCTGGGCGCGGGCGATAGACAGGTAGGGCTCAGTGAGGAGGCTCGAAGCGCGATCAGCTCGATGGCCTCGGTGTTCGAGGGTCGCCTTGGCGCAATCATCCTCGTCGACGGGTCAGGGCAGATCCGTATGGCGAACGCCGCGGCCGAGAGCATGTTCGGCTACGGTCACGCCGAACTCGCTGGTCGAATGGTCGAGGAGCTGGTTCCGGATCGCTACCGTGCCCGCCACACGGGACAACGTGAGCAGTTCGTCGCGAGTGGGGAGGCGCGGCCACTTGGTGCGGGTCTCGAGCTTTTGGGCGTGCGCCAGGATGGGGCCGAGTTTCCGGTAGATATCAGCATCAATCCGCTCGAAGTCGGGGATGGCAAATTCATGCTCGCCACCATCCTGAACCGGCCTCCGAGTGGGCCCATGGTGCCTGGCCGCGTTCCCCGCTGACGTCGCCGCGCCGCGAGTCGTACCCGGCAGGCGGGTCTCGCCGCTGTCGCTTGGCACGAATAGCATCAGACGGCGGGGGTGTCCTCGACGCGCTTGCTTCGCCGATGGATGCGGCGGTTTCAATCTCAGCGTCCACGGTCATCCTGAGCGCCACCTGTATGCCTTCTGCTTGCAGGCCGCCGAGTGGGGTCCGCTGCTCGAAGGCAGTGGCGAACTCGGAGGATATGACCCGAACGGTCAGCCACTCGGCCGATGCCAAGACGGCCGCTACAACCACAACAGCCCAGAGCCCGTTGATCCGTCGCCGACGTGTGCGCACAGGCGGAAAGCGTTACAGGTCGTCGTGATGGCGAGGTGGAGACTGCCTCGTCGGGCCGGTCAAGACGTATTGGCGTTGTACGGGGCCCGCTGAACGCCCGAGATCCCTGTGTGCTAGGCGGCGACGCCCACCTCCTCGATATGTCAATATTTGTAGCCGACACGCGGGGAAAGCGCAGACGGCCGATAACCACCGGGGGCTCCAAGCGAAGGAAGCGAGAGGCCAGCTCTTGAAGCGTCTGATGTGTCGAGCGAAGGATCTGGCTACCAGACGAGGCCGGGGCCATCGAGCCTCGGCGATGGCCTTCCTCGCCATCCTGGTAGTTTTGGCGACCGCGGGCGTTGGGTCGCTCTCGGGAGCGTTCCAGGGGCCCGTTGCTCCGTGGTCGCATGGCGGCGGGCCGGGCAAGGGCGTGAGCGCCAGCGATGTGCGAGTGGCACAAGTCATGCCCGTCGCAAATCAGTTACGACGGCAGCCAGGCAATACCGCGGTCCCGAGCAGCGACGCGGGGCCAACTGCAGGAGCGCTGACCAAGGTTGCGCCCACCTCCGGTGGCGGGTCGAGTGGCAAGCGTCACCGTCGTGCGGGGGGCTCAAATCAGCGATTGCTCTGACTCCATCCAATACCAGGCCCTACTGGGCGTGTCCAGAAGGACCTTGCGAAGCGATCATCGATCCGAGGCCAGTCAGAATCGCGGGTGGCTGGAGGCTACCAGCGGGCGGTCCGCTGCTTGAAGGCAGTGGCGAACTCGGAGGATACGACCCGGAAGATCTGCAGGAGGCCTACAGGATCCCGAACACCGGTGGCTCGACGCAGACCATCGCGCTCGTCGATGCCTATGGCTACAAAACGGCTGAATCAGATCTGGCTACATATCGTGCAAAGTATGAACTCGGAGCATGCACCAAAGCGAACGGGTGTTTCAAGAAGGTCAACGAGACAGGCGAAGAAGGCAACTACCCGGAAGCCGTCACCACGGAAGAAAAGGAAAAAGAAGAAGGATGGGAGCACGAGGACGCGCTCGACCTCGACATGGCCTCGGCGGCATGCCCCAGCTGTCACCTCATGCTCGTGGAGGCCAATAGCCCGTCCTTCTCTGATCTGGGACCATCCGTGAACACCGCCGCGAGCCTCGGCGCCACGGAGATCAGTAACAGCTACGGCGCGGCAGAGGAAAACACGACCCTCTGCGGAACCACCGGCTGCAAAGAATTCAGCGCCGACTACAACCACCCCGGCGTCGTGGTCATCGCATCGGCAGGAGATAGCGACTACAACGGTCCGGCAGGACCTTCGTTTCCCGCCAGCTCGCCGTACGTCGTGTCCGTTGGGGGCACGGCGCTTCATAGAGCCTTCAATTCACGGGGCTGGTCTGAGGAAGTCTGGAACGAACCCGTATCAGAGGCGGGGACCGATAGCGGATGCAGCCACTTCGAGCCAAAGCCCAGCTGGCAAACCGACGCGGGCTGCGCCAACAGAACCGACAACGACGTAGCCGCCGTTGCCGCGTGCAAAACGCCTGTGTCTACCTATGGCGTTACGGGCTGGATAGTCCTATGTGGGACGAGCGCGAGTTCGCCCCTCTTCGCCGGAATTGAGGCGCACGCGAGTGAACATGTACGATCGTTGGGTGCCGAACAGTTCTACACCCACCCAAGCTCTCTGTTTGACGTCACGCTAGGGAACAACGTTAACACCGCGGAAGGCAGTAACGGAGAATGCTCGCCGCCGAGCACAGACGAATATCTCTGCCACGCCGAGATCGGCTATGACGGACCCACCGGATGGGGCACGCCGGATGGTGTCCCCGGCGAATCCCCCGGTGAAGGGTTCACGACCGTCACCAATATCCAGCCCGACGCAGGCCCAGAAGCCGGAGGGACCTCGGTCGTGATCAGCGGTACCAACCTCACCGGGACCAAAGAAGTCAGGTTCGGCTCAGCGAGCGCCTCAAGCTTCACGGTGAACTCGGAAAGCTCGATCACAGCCATCTCTCCAGCCGGGAGCGGCACGGTGGACGTAACCGTGACCACCACGAGCAACACCAGTCCGACCAGCTCGGTCGACAGATTCAACTATAGGCAGGGAGTTGCCGTGGCATGGGGGCAGAACCTCTCCGGTCAGCTCGGCAACGGCACGACCACCAACAGCGACCTGCCGACGGAGGCGACAGGGCTGAGCGCGACCACGGCCATTGCGGCGGGCGGCAACGACAGCCTCGCCCTGCTGGCGGGGGGCACGGTCATGGCCTGGGGGGAAAACGGAGAAGGAGGCCTCGGCAATGGCACGACCACTAACAGCGACGTGCCGGTGGAAGTGCCGGGGCTCAAAGAAGTCACGAACATCGCAACGAGTGGACAACACAGCCTGGCTCTGCTGAAGACCGGCACCGTCATGGCGTGGGGCAAGAACAACGACGGGCAGCTCGGCAACGGCTCCAAAGGAGGCTTCAGCGACGTGCCCGTGGCAGTGAGCGGGCTCAAAGAAGTCACCGCCGTCGCAGCCGGAGAACAGCACAGCCTAGCCTTGCTCCAAAACGGCACCGTAATGGCTTGGGGCAACAACGCATCCGGCCAGCTCGGAAACGGCACCACAACCACCAGCGACGTGCCGGTCGCAGTGAAAACATTGAAAGGCGCTACCGCTGTCGCAGCGGGAAACAACCACAGTCTCGCCTTGTTGGCCGGTGGCACGGTCATGGCTTGGGGAGTCAACAGCCGCGGCCAGCTCGGTAACGGTACGAAAACCACCAGCAACGTTCCCGTGGCAGTGAAAGAACTGAGCGGGGCCACGGCCATCGCAGCGGCCTCCAACTTCAGCCTGGCTCTGTTAGCGGGAGGTACGATTGGAGCCTGGGGTGACAACGAGTCGGGACAGCTCGGGATTGAATTCGGCGGGACCTCCGACGTGCCCGTGGAGGTGACAGAGCTGAGCGGGGCCACGGCCATCGCAGCGGGTGGCGAAGCGAGCCTACCGGCTGCTCCTGCCTCTGGACACAGCGAGGCTCTGATGAGAGGTGGCACCGTCAAGGACTGGGGCGGAAACTCCCACGGAGAACTCGGAATCGGCACGGAAGGCGAAAACAAAAGCAGCAGGGTGCCGGTGGAAGTGATTGGCCTCGAGGGCGCCACGGCCATCGCAGGCGGTCAGTTCCACAGCTTGGCCCTCGGAGCCCTGGCCCCGACTGTCACGAGCGTGCAGCCCAGCTCCGGCCCAGAAGCGGGCGGCACCACGGTGACGATCAAAGGCACCAACCTCGCTGGGGCTACGGCGGTCGATTTTGGTTCGGCTAGCGCCTCGGCCGTGAAAGTCGAATCGCCCAGCGAAATCACTGCCGTTGATCCTGTCGGCTCGGGCACCGTGGACGTGACCGTGATCGTTCCGGGTGGCACCAGTCCCACCAGCTCGGCCGACCGGTTCACCTACATACCGACCTTGAAAATCACCACCACGAGCCTTCCCGGCGGAAAAGTCGGAACCAGCTACTCCCAGACGGTGGAAGCTAGCGGGGGTACCACTCCCTACAAATGGTCGCTCTCCAGCGGCTCGCTGCCAAGCGGGCTCAACCTCAGTGAATCCAGCGGCACCATCACCGGCACGCCCACCGAACCCGGCACCGCGAGCTTCACGATTGAGGTGACCGACTCCGGAACCCCAACGCCTCAGAAAGCGACGGCCAACCTGTCGATCACGATGACTCAATCGACGCTATGCGGCCCGACGAACTCACCAGGCGGGCAGGGCACGGCCAACGTCTGCAATTGGTACAGCACAAAAGAGATTGTCCCCGCAGGCAAAAAAGAAGTCATCTTCATGTCGGCTGGCTTCACCAATGCGAACCTCGTGCAGACAAGCACTCTCGGGGCGATCAGCTGTAAAACAGTCGATTTCGGCACGATCGAAAACCCCGGAGGTGGCGGTGCTGGCGTAGGCAAGATTTTTGGATTCGGCTTCTACTCATGCAGTGCACCGAAATGCGAAAGCGAAGCGGAGGAACAATTTGGCGAACCAGGGCGCGCGACGGTCACCGCGCTGAATCTGCCGTGGGACCAGTCACTAGCCGAAGACGGCACTCCTGATTCGGTCAGAGATCACATCGGAGTGCCATTCTCAGGGACATTTGGATCGCCGTCACCCGGAGAGGTCGATGTCAAGGTCGTGTGCGAAGTCATCGCCACTGGAAAACAGGTCAAGGCAGCGAACTTCGAAGGAGAATTGGAACCGGAGATCGGCATCGCCACCGGTCCCGCCCCAGGGCTAAACGGCGACCCCTCCGAAATCAGTTTCGCGGGAGCGTCCAGTGGAGCGCTGCATTCTGAAGTCGGCGGAGAAGGCACGTACTCGGGTTCCGTCAAATACTGGCAATGGTTCCCGTGGGGTAGCTTCGAAGTCTGGTAGTGCCTTCTCCTTGGGCGATCATCGTCATCGACAGCTTCATGCCAGTTCGGCTTCTCGCAGCCCGGCGGACCAGCTGTCGAACCTTTCGCGAACGGTCTGGGTGGACGGGTGGCTACGACGAGCACGCCGCCACTCGTCAGCGGTCGGCGGTGCGCCCCTTCGAGCTGCGTGTTTCTGCATGGCCGCCACGATGCGCGGGCGGGTCCACCGCGCCTCTCGACGTGGTTGGGGTAGGCGGGCAATGTCGTCTCCGCGAGGAAGCGATGACCGGAGTGTAGGGCGCGGCCATGGACGGAGCTGACTGAAAAAGGTGCATGTGGGAAAAGTGTGGGAAAAAGTAACGTCGACGATACATTTGGCATCCGCGCCAAACGACCCTTGAACGCAAAAAGCCGCGCGTTTGCGGGGCTTTTCTGTCGATGGGCGATACTGGGCTCGAACCAGTGACCTCCGCCTTGTCGAGGCGGCGCTCTCCCAGCTGAGCTAATCGCCCTGGGAACGGCCACCAAGCCTAGCAACGACTCACCGCTGACAGACGTCGCAATCGGGCAGGTCCGGCGCGCTACGTGACTCGAACTGCGCGGCCCGGACGCCTCTGGCCGCGCGTCCCGTCACGGTACGATCATCGCCCGGCCTTCGCCCACGGGTCCGGCCGATTCGTAGGGATTCGAGCCAACCGCGCCGCCTTCCTCGCCATTCGGCGTCGAGGTCTCTTCTGCGCCCGCTTCAGAGCCCGATCCGCCCGCTTCAGCTTCGCCATACGGGCTCGATGAGCCATATGGTGAGCGGCTGCCGTATGGCGATTGCGTGCCGCCGACACCTTCGGACTGGGTCTGGCTGCTGGCGGCGGCGGATGAGACGCCCTTGCCGGACTGGATCGTCTTTATCGCCTGGGCAACGGTGCTCGAGGAGATGGCGAAGCCCACGCCGGTGCTCCCGGGCTGTGAGCCAGCGACACTGGCTGCGTCGCTCGCGATCTGGGAGTTGACGCCTATCACTTCCCCCTGTTCGTTGAGCAGTGGCCCGCCCGAGTTACCCGGGTTGAGTGCGGCGTCGGTTTGGATTGCGCCGGTGATCTTGGAGCCGTCGGGTGCCGATATTTCTCGGCCGAGAGCTGAAACGATGCCACGGGTGAGCGTCTCATCGAGACCGTATGGGTTGCCAATGGCGTAGACGGCATCGCCCACCTGGACGGAGCTTGAGCTCGCAAGATTCAGCGCCTTCAGGCCCAAGCCGGACGGATCGACTCGGATAAGCGCAAGGTCGCTGTTGGCTTCTTCGCCGACGACGGTCGCGGAGCGCGTCTCACTCGAGGAACCTTTCGCGGCAACGGTGATGCTTCTCGCGCCTGCGATCACATGGTCGTTCGTGAGGATCAGACCGTTCGAATCGAGCACTATCCCCGTGCCGCTGTCCGCTCCGTCGGACGTCACCGCCTGGATCGCCACGACGCCGCTCGAGTCGCGCTGATAGATCTGGGTAGCCGTGAGGGCCGTAGCGGCGACCTCGCGCCGAGCTCCTGGAGAGCTTCCCTGGCTGGACGCTGTCGTCGTGTGCGCCGATGATGGCGAACCATGAGCGTCACTACCTAGGAGGAGCGCTCCGGTGATCGCGACCGCCGCTCCGGCGAGCGCGGCGAGCAGCAATGATGCAAGTGGGCGTTTCACGGGGTCACCTCTGATGTAGACGGGATGACGCCATGATGCGACGACTGGCTCTGCGCACGCTAACGCCGTCCCAAAGCCCCGCTAACGGATGCCCAAGAAGTTGATAACGCGGCAGCACCTCGAAGAGGCCTTGAGCTGGCAGCCGATGATGCTAGGCACGGATGGCCATCGCGCCGTCGCCCTACACTCGCAACAGCCCGATACGCTCACGGGCTTCCCGGCGACGTGGCGGAGTGGTTACGCAGCGGCCTGCAAAGCCGTCTACACCGGTTCGATTCCGGTCGTCGCCTTATGCGAGCAGCCCGCAAACGGGCCGCATCCAGCCTCTCGCCGCCGTTACCCCGAAGCATGATGATGGCGCGCGCTCGCGGGCCGGCACGGAATACTCGTGTGGATGCTGCGGGCACCTGATCTCGCCGGTCGCGCTCTCGACGGTCGCTACGAGCTTCACGCCGTGATCGGCGAAGGCGCCTTCGGTCGCGTTTATCGAGGGATCGACAGACGCCTCGGACGGGTGGTCGCGGTCAAGGTGATCAAGCCCTGGTGGGCCGAGGACAGTGCCTGGGTGGAGCGCTTCCAGCGCGAGGCCCAGATGCTGGCGCGCGTCAGCGACCCCGGGGTCGTGCAGATCTTCGACATCGGCCACGCCGCCGAGGGTCCCTACTATGTGGCCGAGCTCGTCGAGGGAGAGAGCCTCGCTGAGCGCTTGCTCCGGGGTCCTCTCTCGGTCGCCGAAGCGCGCGCCGTGGCCGGGCAGCTCTGTCGCGCGCTTGCCAGTGCCCACGCGCAGGGGATCGTGCACTGCGACGTCAAGCCGGCCAACGTTCTGTTGACCGCCGGCGGGAAGGTCAAGGTCGGCGACTTCGGCGTGGCCCGACTAGCCGAGGGCACCTCGCAGGCACTCTCGGCCACAGTCGCGGGCACACCTCGCTACATGTCGCCCGAGCAAGCCCGAGGGCGTCCAACCACCACGGCTACCGACGTCTACAGCGTCGGGGTCGTTTTGTACGAGATGCTCGTCGGGGAGCCGCCCTTCGCTCACGGCTCCGCCGTTGAGCTTGGCCTTCGCCATCTGCAGGACAAGCCTCCCATGCTCCCGGTCTGCGTTCCCCCGGCGCTGCGCGATGTCGTGGACCGAGCACTTGCAAAGGATCCGGCCGACCGCTACAGCGACGGCGCCGCGATGGCGGCGGCGCTACATGCGGCGGACTTCTCGGCGCACACGGGACTCGCCGCCTCGGACAGCGCTGTCGTGGCCGAGGGCGGCGAGGATTCTGGCGGACCGGCTGACGAATCAGGTGCCACGGATACCCTCGTGATCGCCCGAGGAGCGACCGTGGACGCCGCCACCGCGACGACGCTGAAGGTGGCGGTCACTCCGACCGCTGTCCTCGAGGACGCGCCGCTGCCAGCCCTCCCGCCGCGCCGTCCAGGAGGCCGAGCTGAGAGACCCGCGCGCCGCCGCCGGCGGACCGCGCTAATCGGAACGCTGCTTCTGCTGGCAGGTTGCGCACTCGCATTGTTCTTGCTCAACGACACGGCGGCCCGCACCACGGTCCCGGTCCTGCGCGGGCTCCCGCGCGGAGGCGTCGAGGCGCGTGCGCGACGTCTGCATGTGCAGCCTGCGTTTTCGACGCGCTACTCGGAAGCCACCACCGGCACCGCGATCGCCCAGGACCCATCCGCCGGAACGCGTGTCAAGGACGGTTCGGCCGTCAGAGTGGTGCTCAGCGCCGGACCCCCGCCCGTGACGGTGCCCGGCGTTGTGGGCCAGCCCTCCGCGTCCGCGGAGAGTCTGCTCGCGAACGCGGGTCTGCGCTACGGCGTGACTCTCGTGGCGGCGCCCGGATCCGCGCCGGGCGCCGTGATGAGACAGTCGCCGGGGGCGACCGCGACGGTAGTGCGCGGTGCAACAGTCGTGCTCAGCGTCGCGGAGGCGCCGCGCTGGCGACCGTTGACAAGCTTCTCGGGCGTTGACAACGGTAAGTCGGTCGCCTTCCGCATTCTGGGCAGCAAGTGGAGGGTGACCTACAGCATGGCCTACCAAGGGACATGTCTCCTACTGGTCGTGTGCTTCGGTCCGAGCGCCGAGGCACGCAACCTCCAAACCAACTCGACCTTCGGCGGCTTCGAACTTGGCGAAGGCGAATCCGAGACGCATACCTTCAGCAGCGGCTCGGGCCTCTACAGCCTGCTGATATCCGCGGGCCGGGATTCGGCACGGTGGTCGATGACGGTCGAAGACTATTACTGAGTCCTGCCGGCTCGCGGCCGGCTTCGCCGCGGCAGCCGACGGGACGACGCCTGACGGCGTCGTCCCCACCGGACGGCCGGGCTAGGCTGCCGCGCAGGTCTTGTCGGCTTCTTCGTCAGAGTTGATCGTCGTCCCCGGCTGTCCGTTCTGGACATCGGCTCCGGGGATGCATGTCGCGTGTGCCTTGCCCGCGAACCAGCCGTCCGCGCATTCGCTCGCGCTCTCGAAGGTCGTGATCGCCCCTGCGCCGAGGTGGTCGCAGCTTTCGTACTGTTCAAGCCCTGCGACGGCATCGACGTAGCCCTGTTCGCAGGCTGTGGGCGATCCGCCTTCGGTGATCGAGGCGCACGCGGCCACCGCCTTCGGGTTGGACGACGGAGCTGCTTTGGTCACGCCACCCGCTGCGATGTAGCCCCACTTGCAATCGAGCTGGTTCTCGAAGACCGCAACCTTGCCGACACCCTTCAGACAGGTCTTCAGCAGCGGCAGCTTCAGGCGCGCCCCCTTGTAGCCCTGTTCACAGGCTTCGGTTGCACCTTCGCTGCCTTCGGAGATCGCACTGCACGCCGAGGCCGCGGGGCTCGTGGACGTGCCCGAGGAGGCGAGCGAGGACCCATAGCCGGCGATCAGAAGCATCAGTACTGTCGCCGCCACTGCCGGGAGCATCTTGGACTTCATAACGGAGGCTTCCCCTTTCTGTCGGCTCGCAGGCGGCTCGACAGGTCAATGGACTCGTTCACGCTTCGGGCGCTGCGCGGCTCGCGCAAGCGACCGGCCAGGATCGACGCCGCTCACTGCATCTGCCCCGACGGCGGATTATCGCCGCTCTTCAGACAGCGGGCACATGGACGTACGGCCAAAGCATCAGGCTGGATGCTCGACAGGCGGTGAAGCAGCTTCCGTCGCGCATATGGGCGTCGTCGTCACGGGTTCTTTTTCTCGCGGGTCTCCAGCCAGGCATCGAAGTCGCGGGCGACGATCCGCTCGTCGCGGACACCGGCGGCGTCCGCGGAGGCCAGCCAGACGATCGGCGGCCCCATGATCGCCGGGTCGAGCAGGTTGGCGCGCATCTCATCCGGCATCTCGTCGGGGATCATCCCGGTGGCGGTCGCCCCGCCGGGCAGCAGGATGTTGGCGGTGACCGGCGTGTCGGCGAGGTCGGCGGCCATCACCCGCGGCCAGCGCCTCGACCGCGGCGCCGGAGGGTCCGTAGGGGACGAAGCCGCGACGGGTCATCGTCTGGTCGTTCATCGAGATGGTGACCACCCGTCCCGCCGCCGGCGCTCGAGCATTCGCGGCACCACCTCACGGGCGACCAGGAACGTCCCGGTCGCCTTGGTCTCCAGCACGTCGCGAAAGCCGGCGGGCGGCACCTGCCCAGAATGGCTGCGGCTCGGTCATGAACCGCGGGTTGACGGTCCGCATCCCGATCCCGGCGTTGTTGACCAGCACGTCGATGCCGTCGAGCATCCCGTAGGCGCGTGTCGACGCCGGCATGACACCGAGCTCACGTCGCGGACGTCGAGCTCGACTCCCAGCGCTCCTGCGCCCAGCTCCGCGGCGGCGGCCTCGCGCCCGTGCGCGGTCGCGGCTGGTCACGGCCACGCGGGCGCCCGCCTGCGCGAGCGCTTGCGCCATCGCCCGCCCGAGGCCGCTCGTGCCGCCGGTCACCAGGACACGGGTGTCGCTCAGCTGCGCCATCGGTAAACCTCAGCCTAGCCATCGCATCCAGGCCCTATGTGATCGCCCGGTCGGCACCGGACCGCTTTCTCAGCGCCGCATCGGCGCGAGCGTCACCGCAACCTTCGCCCCGCGCGCGAGCTTGCGGCCACCTCGAGCACCCTGCCTGGCGACGACGAGCGCTCCGAGATGCGCCCGCGGCCTGCTCACCTTGCCGAGACGACAGTGAGCCCTGTCGAGTGCCCGTCGCGCTGCTGCGAGCGAGTCGCCGACAAGGCGCGGTACGACGCATCTCAGCGCCTTGGCAGCTGCGTCGGCGTCTCGTTCGGCGGATTCTTTGCCGGCCCGTTCGCCGGCTTCACGGATTTCGCGTTCCTTGGCGGCGCGTTCGGCGGCTTCCCTGGCCGGACGTTCTTCTTCCTGCTTTCGCTCAGCTTGCCGTTCGGCTTCAAGACGGGGTGCTTCTTCGGCCTCTCGCTGGGCGGCTTCGAAGATCCACAGTTCGTCACCCTCAAGCCACGGCTGCGCGGGGCAAGGGCCTTCCGATGGGCAGGTCAGCAGGCCATTGCCGACGTATCCGGCTTTGCCGACCGAGTTGGTTGCGACGACGCCGTACTTGTAGAGATAAGCGGGCTTCAGGCCATCGACGGGGGCGGTCACCCTCTGCACTTCGGACCCTGCGGCGATTTCGCCTTCCTGGCGTTGCGGGTCGGCGGCCGATGTTTCACAGCCCGGGGCATCCCGATCGGCGCTTTCGCATTCCAGCCAGATTGCGTAGGTCGTCTGACTCCCCTCCGGGTTGATTCCCACTTCAATCGCGGCGCTTGTCTTCGTCACCAGCGAGGCTCCATAGATCGTCACTTCAGGAATCCCGCTCGTCGCCGCCGCGGCGTGCGCAGCGGAGAACGTCAAGCCCCCGGCCAAGCTGACGAGCACGATCGAGCTGCGCCAGATACAACGCAGAAACCGTGAACTTTTCGATGAAATCCGCACCAACCATCCCCCGTGGCGAGCAAGCCGGTCTGACGATCACGATCTGACTGCAGACTATATCCCGGGTTTGCCGCGGGGTTCCAGCTTCCTCCGTGAAGGCATCGCGCGCTTCACACGCGAGGTTCAGCAGCCGCCGCTGAAGGCGTCGGTCAGGAAGCTGCCGAAGTAGGGCGGCAGTTCGTCATACCACGTGCCAACATAGCTGTAGCCGATGTTCTGCTGGGCCAGAGAGCCGCAGGCGGACGCGGGCTGGGGCGTGGCGGCCTGATCGGGTGAGTTGTAGATGAGCGCGGCAAAGTCATGCGCCGGGAAGGCCGACTCCCACGAGGCCTGCGTCCAGGAGGTGTATGGGTCTTCACCGGGTGTGTCATAGGAGCCCTCGAACGTCACCACCAGGTTGGCGTTGTTGGATTCGCTGCTGCTCAGCATCCAACTTGAGGCGGGGTTGGCGCCGAAGTTGAACACCACCTCATCGTCACTGCCCTCGTGCGTGTGAACGTAGGACGCAAGCGTCCGGTAGAAGCTCTGGTTGCTCGTGCTCGTTCCGGGGACATCGTCTGAGACGCCGTCGAAGAAGATCCCCGCGATCTGGCCTGGATAGTAGGAGTACCAGGCATTGACCTGGCTCTCGATGCTCGCGACGCTCGCCTGACCGCCCTCGCCGTAGTCCGTCCAGACGTAGCCGATCACAGACGCGCGTGCGTAGGAGCGGCAGTTGGCAAGCAGGCTCGCCCACGCCGGCACACTTGCGCTGCCGGGCCCCTGTCCTTCGGCTACATCGGCGATGATCCATGAACCACCGCCCGAGCCGTTGGTCTGTGAGCAGGCCTCGGTCCAGTCGGCTTGGTTGCCGTTGTCGTACAGCGGGATCAACGTCCCCTGCGGAGCGCTGGTCGGCCCGGGAGGGGAACCCGCTTCACCGAGGAAGATCCCCGAGAGCACGGCGTTCGCGCCGGCCGTACGGTCGACGACGATCGTGACCGTTTCTTCGGCGGCCACCGATATCTGAAAGCCCACCCATGCGCCCTGGTTGAAGCTGCTTCTGAGGGCAGCCGTCTGACCGTCCACACTGATCAGCTCGCGCCTTGCGGTCGAGTCCCAATCGACCGCGTACAGATGCAGACTGCCGGTGTAGGCCGATTTGAACCTCAGTGAAACGCGCAGCTCGTTTGAGTCGTAGTAGGTGGCCGCCTCGCGGGTGAGACCGTAGGGGCTCTGCAACGCGCGCGGGTCTTCGCTGGAGGCCGTCCATATGTACCGGCTGCCCTGCGCGAGAGCAACCGACGCGTTCGGCGTCGAGGCAAGGTCGCTTTCGCCTTTCCATGCACCCAGGTCGTAACCGGCCGAGCCGAACGCACCCACCCAGCCACCCTCGGGCGCGGCGAGGACCGGGGCTGCCGCTGGCGCTCCGCCTTCGCCGAGGAAGATGCCTGACAGCACGGCGTTGGCGCCGGCCGTCCTATCGACCGTGATCGTGACCGTCCCTCCTGCCGAGACGCTGATGGGGAAGGAGACCCACGCGCCCGCGTTGAAGCTGCTCGAGAGGTCGGCCGTCTGACCGTCCACCGTGATCGTCTCGCGTCTGCTGCTCGAGTCCCAGTCAACCGCGTAGAGATGGATGTTGCCTTCGTAGGCTTCCTTGAAGCTCAGCGTCACCTCGATCTGATTGGAGTCGTAGTAGGTGGAGGCGTTGCGGCTGTCGGCGTCGGGGCCCTGCAGCGCGCGCGCGTCGGTGGTGTTCGTGCTCCACTGCCAGCGGCTGCCGTGTACGAGGGTCACCGAGGCAGACGGTAGGTATGAGACATCGCCGATGGAGCCGTCCCAGCCGCCGAGGTCGTAGCCCACCGAGCCGAAGGCGCCCACCCAGCCGCCCTGTGAGAGCTCCTGCCCGACGCTCGACGGCGGCGCTCCGCCTTCGCCGAGGAAGATGCCTGACAGCACGGCGTTGGCGCCGGCCGTCCTATCGACCGTGATCGTGACCGTCCCTCCTGCCGAGACGCTGATGGGGAAGGAGACCCACGCGCCCGCGTTGAAGCTGCTCGAGAGGTCGGCCGTCTGACCGTCCACCGTGATCGTCTCGCGTCTGCTGCTCGAGTCCCAGTCAACCGCGTAGAGATGGATGTTGCCTTCGTAGGCTTCCTTGAAGCTCAGCGTCACCTCGATCTGATTGGAGTCGTAGTAGGTGGAGGCGTTGCGGCTGTCGGCGTCGGGGCCCTGCAGCGCGCGCGCGTCGGTGGTGTTCGTGCTCCACTGCCAGCGGCTGCCGTGTACGAGGGCTGCACTCACGTGCGGAAGGTCAGAGACGTCCTGCACGCCATCCCATCCGGCAAGCAGGTAGCCGGCCGAGCCCACACTGCCGACCCAGCTGCCCTCAGGTTCCTGCTGGACCGCGGGGAGCGCGCTCACAGCGCTAGATGGACCGCCGACGCCGGGGGCCGAATGGGATGCGCTCGCGGTTGGCGTCAGCCGCCCAAGAGAGGGCACGGCGAGTGCCAAGAGAAGGACTGAGAGAATCCGCACAGCAGCGCGAACCGGCGCGCGGCTCGTGCCTCGGCAGGCGGAGATCGGCACGCATGCGCGCGAAGCTCGATCTTCGCTGACCACGCCATCCAGTGTGCTCGCTTGGCGGCGTCAGGCCAATCCGCCACGCGTCCCATCTCGCGTTCAGCGGATGAACGCGACTGTGCAGATGTCCGCCCAGCTTTCTTTTTACTTTATTCATACTTAAGCCTGGCAGGCCCGCGGCCGATAGACCTTTAGATGCTCTGCAGACGCCTGCAAGCGACACGCGAGGAGCGGGGGTTCACTCTCGTCGAGCTGCTCGTGGTCATCCTCATCATCGGCATCCTCGCCGCGATCGCGATTCCCTCGTTCCTGAGCCAGAAGAGCAAGGCCACGGACGCCTCGGGGAAGGAGCTTGCGCACGCCGCCCAGACCGCAGCGGAGACCTACGCAACCGATCACGCCGGCAACTACCAGGGCATGACGGTCGCGGGGCTTCAGACATACGAGAAGACGCTTCCATCCTGTCCGAGCACGAGCAACGCCTGCTTGAAGACGGTCACGGTGGGAGCCGCGCCCTACGAAGAATATGCAGTCACCTCCGAAGCGACGGACGGCCACACCTTCACGTACACGAGGGAACCCGGCGGAGCGACGAAACGGACCTGCACCCCGACCGGCAAGACCGGGTCAGAAGGCGGCGGCTGCCAAAACGGCAGCTGGTAGCGCCCGGCTGCGCTCCCGCGGTTGCGAGGAGCCGAGTCGACGTGCCGGATCGGCCATCTCAGTCGGCGCCCGCCAAAGCCCGCTCGAGAGAGCGTTCGTCCTGGGGACCTCGCAACTCCGCAAGGATGCGGCCGTGAGCGCCGAGCACGAACGTCGTCGGCAAGCCGGTGAGGTGGTAGTCGTTGCCGACGATCCCTTCGGAGTCACGCAGGTTCGAGAACGTCCATGAGTAGTGCCGGACGAACGACCGCGCCCCGGGGAGGGCGTCGCTCCAGTCCACGCCGACCATCCTGTTGCGCCCGGCACTGCTCTGCGAGACGCGCTCGAGGGCGGGTGCCTCGCGCGCGCAGGGTCCACACCAGCTTGCCCAGAAGACGACGAGCGCCGGCCGGCCGGCGGCGGCGGACAGCAGGCTCGTGAGCGTGGCGGGCGGGCCGGCGAGGTGTTCGCGCGGGAGTGCCGGCGCCGGGCGCCCAACCGAAGCCGATCGCTGCGAGGCCAGCCCGAAGACGATCAACGCGACCGCCGCTGCCGCCACCACGACGGTCAGGCCGAGAGCTCGCAGGCGCGGTGCCATCGCGCGGAGATCAGCGGGCGGCCAGCAGAGGCACGTCGTGGGCTATTTCTGCCGGCTGGAAGCTCGCAGCGTAGATTGCCAGTCGCTTGCCGGACGCGGTGATTCCGTAGACCAGGCCCGAATGGTTGATGAACTGGGGCTGCTGCGCGTCACGTTCGGAGCCCACCCCCCATGCCTGCCACACTCGTGCGAGTTCAGAGGCTGAGCCGATCAGATATTGCATGCGCCCGGTCATCTCATGGCGCGCCAGAAAGGCCGCGACCGCCTTCGGAGTGTCACCTCGCGGGTCGACCGACACAGCGATGATCTGCACTTTGGAGGCCACGCGTGGACCCATCAGGTTGAGGGCCACTCGCAGGTTTGAGGTGATCAGGGGGCAGATGTCCGGGCAATTGGTGTAGAGGAAGGTCACGAGCACCGCTTTACCACGGTATGAGTCGATGTTGACCGGCTGCCCGAGGTAGCTACGCAGCGCGAGCGGAGGTGCGGGCGCGACCGGCGAGAGCAGGCCCTCGGCATCGAGGTTCGCCTGCTTGGCCTGCGCACGGTTGCCCTGCTGAGCGGAGGAGCCGCCGACGGTCAGCAGCGCGACACCGCCAGCGATTACGACAAGCGCCAGCAGCGAAAGGAGCAGGCGCGGCTGGAGGCCCTTTCGGCGCATTACAAACCGAAGTTACCAGCGCGACTCGGTCGCCGCGCCTGTCGGCCGTCGGCAAAAACCTTTGCAATCCTCCCCTTGTAATGCAATTTGCAAGAAAATGTGTTAGGTTCCCGCCCGTTCGTGCCGAGTCCTCGACCCCAAGGGGTGGAGGAGCGGGGGACCCAATGCAGCCGACAGGCTGCGGGGGCGAATCGCCACAAGGTGTGGCCTAGCGTAGAAGTTTACGCGAGCCCGACAGCTAACCCCGTAGGCGCCAAGCAAATGGAGAAAGGACGCCTTTAGCATGTCGGGATTCCCGCGTGATCTTGCTGTTGTCGACCCCTGGGACGCTTCGCTTCAGCGCTCCCGCGCACGGCGTGCGCGCGCGGGCCGCAGACGTGCCCGCAACAACTCGAGCAGCGCTTCACCCCTGTCTGCGCTACTCGAAACTCGCAACCACCCGCGCCTAGAGCGCGATCTCGCCGAGGAGCAGCCGTGGGAGCTGTCGCTGGGACGTTCCCGCGCGCGCCGGCGCGCCGCTGAGCTGCGCTTCGTGCCGGCTGGCTCGCGGGCAAAGCGAATCTCCCTTGGTGCCCTTGCGGCGCTCACCGTCGGACCTACGGCGGGCCTGGCCGACGGGCAGGCCGGTGCGAACCCGGGCAGCCCGAACCCCGAACCGCCGACGACGACCGAGCACACCATTTCACTCAGCGCCGGCAGTGAAGGCAGGCAGGTCAAGCTGCTTCAGCAGACCCTCGGGAACATCAAAGTGGACGGCATCTTCGGGCCGGAAACCGAAGCTGCAGTGCGCGCATTCCAGGCGAGCAGGGGCCTGACCGCCGACGGCGTCGTCGGCCCGCTCACGACAGCGGCGCTGCGCGGCCAGTCAACCCCGGACGCCTTCACGGCGGCGGTCCGCACGCCACTACCGGTCGAACCGACCTCCTCCACGGCCACCGCGCGCGAGGCCGTCTACACAGGCGCAAGCGAAGCCGAACCCTCCGCGGCGGCCTCCGCTGAACACGAAACGTCACCGAGTGAAGCGTCAGCGAGCGCCAGGGAACAGAGCGGCGCCAAAGCGGTGGCACAGCTGCAGAGCGCTCTGCACGTCACTCCCGACGGCGACTTCGGGCCGGAAACCGAGGCGGCGATCCTCCGGCTGCAGGCGCGCCACGGCCTGAACGTCGACGGTGTGGTCGGCCCGGCAACCTGGAGCGTGATCGGCGTTCACGGTCAGGAAACGTTGACGCCGCCGCCGTCGGCCCTGCCCCAGCCCACTGAAAGCTCAGGCGGCGAATCCAGCCCGACCGCCACGGCAGCCAGCGCAGGCGGATCGGTCGCCGAAGCGCCTGCGGGCGGAGCCAGCGCGGTGCAGCGTCTGCAGGCCGCACTGCATCTTCCGGTGGACGGAGAATTCGGTCCGGAAACCGAGGCGGCGATCCTCCGGCTGCAGGCGCGCCACGGCTTGAGCGCCGACGGCGTGGTCGGCCCCGCGACGTGGAACGTGATCGGCGTGAGCGGAGAGAGCACGCTTAGCCCACCCGCTTCTGCGATCCCACAGCCGGTGAGTGCTCCGCAGGCTGCCGGTGGGGAACAGGCCGCACCCGAGGAGCAGGCCCCACCCGCGGAGCAGGCCCCACGCGAGGAGACGGTCTCAAGCGAGGAGACCGCGCCTCGCGAGATCTCCTCGAGCAACGACGCCGGTGGCGAAGGCGCTGTCTCGCGTGTGATCGCGGCCGCAGATGAAATTGCAACGCGGCCGTACGTGTACGGTGGCGGCCACGGGTCGTTTCAGTCGGCCGGTTACGACTGCTCGGGCTCGGTGTCCTACGCGCTACACGGCGGCGGGCTGCTCAGCTCGCCCGAGGACTCAAGCGGCCTTGAGTCCTATGGTGCGCCCGGCCCAGGGAAGGACATCACGATCTACGCGAACGCCGAACACGCCTACATGGTCGTGGACGGCAAACGCTTCGACACCGTCGCGCTGGCCGAACACGGGTCGCGCTGGTCCAGCTCTTCCGGCGATGACGGCGGCGCGTTCGTTGAGCGCCACCCCGCCGGCCTGTAGAGCCGGACACACCGCAGCCGCACGTCCCCGCGAGGCCGCCCCTGAGGCGGCCTCGCGTCCTCCGCAGAGTCCCGTCTCAAGGCACGCCTAGCTTGTCGTCTCCGATTGACGTGACGAGAGGAGGCCTCGGGCATGCTGGCTCGCGCACACAGCTTCACCATCGAAGGCCTTCAGACGCGCCACGTCACCGTCGAGGTCGACGTCCGCAGCGGGCTGCCGGCGTTCACGATCGTCGGCCTCGCCGACGCCGCGGTACGCGAGGCGCGTGAGCGGGTACAGGCGGCGATCCTCAACTCGGGGTATGAGTTCCCCGCCCGTCGGATCACCGCGAACCTTGCGCCCGGAGACATTCCGAAGGCGGGTCCCGGGCTGGATCTCGCACTCGCGTGCGCTGTGCTCGCGGCCAGCGGACAGCTCTCGCGCACGAGACTCGAGAGCCACGCGTTGTTCGGAGAGCTCGCGCTCGGCGGCGAGGTGAGAGCCTGCCAGGGAACGCTTGCCGTGGCGCAGGCCACGCACGATGCCGGCCTCGCCACGCTGGTCCTCGCGGGGGCGCAGGCCCGTGAGGCCAAGCTCGTGGAGGACATCGCGGTCGCAACCGTGGAGCGGCTGAGCAGCGCGGTGCGCGTCCTTGAAGGAGGCCCCGGCGATTCGCCGCCCGAGCGTGCCGGCGACACTTCGAACACGGCCGCGAATGCCATGGGACCCGACCTGAGCGAGGTGCGTGGCCAGCACCACGCTGTAAGGGCGCTCGTGGTCGCCGCCGCCGGTGGACACAACAGCCTGTTGAGTGGGCCTCCCGGAACGGGCAAGACGATGCTCGCCCAGCGGATTGCCTCGATCCTCCCGTCGCTGAGCCGCGCGGAGGCGATCGAGGTGACTCGGATCCACAGCATCACGGGCGAGTTCGCGGGCGGCCTTGCCAGCGTGCGGCCATTCCGCGCGCCCCATCATTCGATCACGACCGCGGGTCTCATCGGTGGCGCGCGCGGGCGGTGGGTGGGCGAGGTGGTGCTGGCTCACCACGGAGTGCTGTTCCTCGACGAGCTCTCCGAGTTCGCCCGGCCCACTCTCGAGGCGCTGCGCCAGCCGCTCGAGGACGGGCGAGTGACGGTCGTGAGGGCGCAACACTCGGCTGTCTATCCGGCCCGCTTCATGCTCGTGGCGGCCACCAACCCCTGCCCCTGCGGCTACGCCGGCGACGGAGATCGGTGCAGGTGCACCGAAAGCGACATGGCGCGCCACCGGCGCCGGCTGAGCGGCCCGCTGCTGGATCGCGTCGACCTGGTCACCCACCTGGAGCGCGACGGTGCGCATGACCTGCGTGCGACGGCGTTGACGAACTCGCAGAAGGCCCGCGAACGGGTGACGGCCGCCCGCGAGCGCCAGGCCGCGCGGCTGAGGGGCGACGGCGCCAGCGTAAACGCGCACATGGATGTGGGAATGTTGATGAGGCACGTGAGCCTCGACTCAAAGGGCGAGGCGATGGTGCGGAGCGCTGGGGAGAGCGGCCTGCTGAGCGCGCGCGGACAGCACCGCGTGCTGCGAGTTGCGAGGACGATTGCCGATCTGAACGGCAGCCAGCGTGTGCGGGCGCGCGATGTGGGTGCTGCGCTGGCGTTGCGCCCGGAGGCGGGTGTCAAGGGCAGTCGAGCGGCATGAGGAACGGGGGGCGCGTGATCGAGAGCTCCAGAGCATGCAAGAGCTGCCTGCGCCGAAGCTGGCTGCTGTCAGCGCTGAGCGCGACGCTTGACTATCGGTGCAGCGACCGCGGGCGACTGCTCGAGCTGCTGAAGCTCAGCGATGAGAGCCTTGTGCTGGCCGTCGGAGGCCGGCGGCGGGAGGAGCTCACGACCGCCTGGTCGCAGTTCCGGCAGGGCGACGTGCACCAGGCGCAGGACGTTGAGCCGATGTGCCTTCACGATCGCTCCTACCCACCGGCGCTGAAGGACATCGGGGGTCCGCGAATGCTGCACGTTGCCGGCGGAGTCCAGAGACTGGAGATGCTGACGGCCGCGCCGACGGTGGCCATCGTCGGCTCAAGCCGTGCGACCGACTACGGCATGGAGATGGCAAGGGCCCTTGCGCGTGGCTTGGCAACAAGCGGCGTGACCGTGGCCAGCGGCCTGTCAGACGGGATCGCGGTTGCCGCGGTTGCCGGTGCGCTGGAGGTCGACGGCAAGACGATCACGGTGCTGGCCGGAGGACTTGACGTGGCATGCCCGGCGAGAAGGCGCTCGCTCTATCGGCGCGCGAAGCAGGCCGGCTGTGGCGTGGCCGAGCTGCCGTGCGGAAGCGCCCCGCGGCGCTGGAGCCACGCAGCCGGCGAGCGGATCCTCGCGAGACTGGCGCAGCTGACGGTTGTCGTGGAGGCAGAGGACAACCCCCGCGAGCTGGCCGCCGCCTGGATCGCGCAAACGCTTGGACGGACGGTCGCCGCAGTGCCCGGGCGGGTGACGTCGCGGGCATCGAGTGGAACGCACGCCCTGCTCATGAGCGGAGCGCACCTCCTCAGAGGACCGGCCGACGCACTTGAGCTGCTCTTTGGCTCAGACGCCGGCGCGGCGGGGACCGCCGCTCACGCCGGGCCCGACCTCGAGCCACGGCTGAGAGACACGCTTGAGCGCGTGGGCGCCGGAAGCGACACCCCCGACAAGTTGGAAAGCGCAGGCGAACATGCGACAGAGACGCTGTTGGCGCTGAGCGAACTCGAGCTGTTGGGGCTCCTGGCGCGTGGCGACGGCGGCAGGTACGTACCACGGAACCCCGCCTGCTAACAGCGATTAACCGTTTACCAGAGCGGAATATCCTCAAGCAGAGAGCGGCTCGCGCCGAAGGTTGGAACTGAGATGGCAGGCCAAGAACCGAGCCGGGAGGATGCGTCGCAAACCCCGGCGCCAGGGGCCGCGGCATCCGTGCCGGCGCCGGTCGAGCCGACCCTGCAGGCACCCGGCGATCTGGAGCGTCTCGGTCGCGCGGTGCAAGCTCGGGCTGAGGATGTCCTCACGCTGACGGTCCAGCGGACGGCTTCATCGGGCCAGGCTGTCGACAGTCTCATACAGGACAGCTTCGAGCGCATCTGCGCCATCTCAACGGTCGCGGTGGCTCGCTGGATCGCGGGGGACGGCCTCGAGGTAACCCACCCCGCTGCCCGGGAAACGGGCTCCATCTTCGGCCAGCTGGCGGCCCATCGCGCGGCATCGCTTCAGGAGGTGACCAGACGCTGTCTTCTTTGGCGGGACAGCCGGGAGACGTGATGCGCGATTGCGCCAAACAGCTGGGCGCAACGCCTGAGGCACTCCAGCAGGCCCTCACGATGCTGCAACTCAGCCTCGATGTGACGCTTGTTCGCATCTGCGAGCGCTTTGAGACCGAGCGCCTGCGAACCGATGAGGAGCTCGCCCGACGCCAGGAGGAGCTCGCCTTCATGGCCACCCACGATCCGCTGACCGGCCTTCCGAACCGCACGCTGATGCTGGACCGAGTCGAGCAGATGCTTGTGCGCGCACACCGGCACTCAGACTCCGGTCGCGGCGCTGTTCATCGACCTCGACAACTTCAAGAGCATCAACGACACGCTCGGTCACAAGGCCGGCGACGAGCTGCTGCAAGCGGTCACCGCGCGACTGGAAGGCGTTCTGCGCGAGGCCGACGCCCTGGGACGGATCGGCGGAGACGAATTCGTCATCGTCGCCGAAGAGATCTCGCTGGCGGCGGGGCCCGAGCTGATCGCCGAGCGCCTGCTGGAAGCACTGCGTGAGCCGTTCGAACTCGCGTCTGCAGCGGCTACGCGGCTGACGGTGACCGCGAGCATCGGGATCGCGATGGGCGACAGCGGATCCCCCGAGGAGTTCCTGCGCGACGCGGATATCGCCATGTACAGGGCGAAGTGGGATGGAAAGAACCGCTCTGTCATGTACGAATCCGGCATGCAGGACGCGATTCAAAGCCGTATGGAACTCGAGATGGACCTTCGCCAGGCGCTCGCCAAAGGCGAGTTCTTCCTGAACTATCAACCCACATTCGACCTCACTGACATGAGTCCCACCGGAGTCGAGGCGCTGCTCCGCTGGAGACACCCGACACGAGGGGTCGTTCAACCCAACGACTTCATCCCGCTGCTCGAGGAGACCGGGCTGATCATGGAGGTCGGCACGTGGGTGCTGAACGAGGCCTGCCGCCAGGGGGCGATCTGGCGCAGGGCCGGATATCACATCGGGATGGCCGTCAACGTCTCCGGGCGCCAGCTGGACGACGACGAGTTGGTCGCGGGCGTGACGAACGCGCTCGCCGAGACCGGACTGGAGGCCGGTGCGCTGACCCTCGAGGTCACGGAGACCACCCTGATGCGCAACCCCGAGGAGGTCGCCCGGAGGCTGAGCGTCATGAAGACCGTGGGCGTTCGCATAGCGATCGACGACTTCGGGACCGGATACTCCTCGCTGGCTCATCTCCAGCAGTTCCCCGTCGACGCGCTCAAGATCGACCGGTCGTTCATCTCGCGATTGACAGACAACCCTGAGGGCGAGACCCTCATCCACACGCTCGTGCAACTCGGCAAGGCACTGTCGATCGAGACGCTCGCAGAGGGCATCGAGCTGCAGGAGGAGCTGTCCATGCTCCAGCACGAGCGGTGTGACAGCGGCCAGGGCTTCCTCTACGCAAAGCCGCTGGATGTCGACGCAACAGACGCCTTCCTGCGCAACTGGGCCCACACGGGCACGCCGGCCTCAATATCCCCCGCTCACGCCGGGCGCGCCAAGGCGCATTCGGCCTGAGGCTCCGTGCCCGGGGCCGGCATACGCCGGCGCGCAAACAAAGCGGATGAAGGGATTCGAACCCTCGACCTTCGCCATGGCAAGGCGACGCTCTAGCCAGCTGAGCTACATCCGCGCGGTCTGCGCATTCTAGCCCCCGGCCGGAGCAAACGTCGAGCGGTCTTCGCGCGCGAACCTGATAGACGGCCGTCAGGCCGGTGTCAAAGCCCCGTCGCGCCGCACGCAGATACAGCCTCCAAACACGCGTGCGCTCGGCGCCGGCGAGCTGGCGGGCCTCCTCGAGTCGCTCCTCGAGCCGCTTCGCCCAGTGGTCGAGCGTGACCGCGTAGTCCTCCCTGAATCCCTCCACGTGCTCACTGTGAAAGCCGGCTCGCTCGAGCGCCAGCTGGACGCGCGAGAGCGGCAAAGGCTCGCCGTCGGGGAAAACGTAGCGCGTCGAGAACAGGTCCTCGAGTGGCTCATCATCGGGGTCGAGCGCAGCGATCGCGTGGTTCAACAGCACTCCGCCCGGACGCAGCAGGGTGAACAGCGACTGTGCATAGAGGTCGATCTGCGTGTCGCCCACGTGCTCGGACATGCCGATGCTCGCGATCGCGTCGAAGGACGATCGTGGCAGCTGGCGATAGTCGGCCACGCGAATATCAACCTCATCGCTGAGACCCGCCTCGGTCACCTTCTCGCGCGCGAGCGCCGCCTGGGACGGTGAGATCGTCACGCCGGTGACAGTCACCCCGTAGTTGCGCGCCGCGTGAATGGCGAAGCTCCCCCAGCCACAGCCGACGTCCAGCAGCCGCATTCCCGGTTTCAGGTCGAGCTTGCTCGCAACCAGATCGAGCTTCGTGAGCTGCGCCTCCTCAAGCGTCTGCGCGCCCCTGGAGAAGATCGCGCAGCTGTAGGTCATCGACTCGTCCAGAAAGAGTGCAAAGAAGTCGTTGCCGACGTCGTAGTGATAGCGCACAGCGGCGGCATCACGCTCGATGCTGTGGCGCTCGCCGCGCAGGATGAGCTCGAGGCTCGGACGACGCGGAATCCCCCCTGGCACAGCGGCCGCAACGAGGGCGGCGCCGAGGCGAACACGGTCGCCACCGCCCATTGGCGGCGGCTCCCAGGTGTCGACCACGGCGAACGCCGCGTCAAGGTCGTCGACCGCAAGCGAGCCATCGACATAGGCACGGCCCAGTCCGAGCGTTCCGGGAGCGCGAAGGAAATGCGCGAGCGCCGACGGCCGTCGCACGAAGAACGTCGGCGCATCTGCGGCGGTCGCACCCACGGCTCCACCATCCCAGAAGCTCACGTGGAACGGCCGCGACGGCAGCAGGCGCTCAAGCTGTCTGCTGAGGGGAGCACTCGCGCGAATCAATGCCACGGCCGTACGATTGCAGATGGCGACCAGCCCCGTGTGCTCGCCTGAGCGCGAGTGCGATACTTCGCACATGCCAAGCGACCGCGTCCTGTCGCGCTTCTCGATGTCGCTGCCGGCCGGTGTGCTCCGGGGTGTCGGGAAGATGAACGTCCCGCTCTACCGCGCCAGCCGCGGTCGCCTGTTCGCAACGTGGGGCCGTGCTCCGGTGCTGCTCCTCACCACGACAGGCAGGCGCTCGGGTCAACAGCGCACTGCCCCGGTCGTCTACCTCACCGACGATGAGCGGCTCGTGGTGATCGGCTCCAA
This sequence comes from uncultured Solirubrobacteraceae bacterium, assembly GCA_963764185.1. Taxonomy (GTDB): domain Bacteria; phylum Actinomycetota; class Thermoleophilia; order Solirubrobacterales; family Solirubrobacteraceae; genus Palsa-744. Next base: position 132,635 of record CAVXRF010000008.1, read on the forward strand.
TGCCGGTAACGAACGCGCACCGGCGTGGGCGCTGAACCTGCAGGCCAACCCCGCATGCACGGTCCAGGTCGGTGGGAAGCGCCGCCAGGCGCACGCGCGCGTCGCCGAGGGCGAGGAGCGCGCCGATCTGTGGCGCAAGATGAACGAACTCTACGCGGGCTTCGACGACTACGACGAGCGCACTTCACGCGACATTGCCGTGTTCGTGCTCGAGTCGCCCTAGCTGCGAGCTCCCGCCCGCGCCGCCGTGCTCCAGATGTCAGCTCAACTGATGAGGTTGCGCCCGGAGCGCCCCTGGCAGGAGCATGCCGGCCTGTATAGAGACCTGTTCGCGGACCCCGCGGTCGCCGCGACACTGTGGCCCGGCCCGCACGGTGGTCCTCGCAGCGCTCGCCAGGCGTCGGCCATCCTGGCCACCGATCTGCTGCATTGGCAGCACGAAGGGTTCGGGCCATGGCTGTTCTTCGAGACGGCCACCGGCGTATTCGTGGGACGCTGCGGTCTTCGCCGCACAACCGTCCTCGGCAGGAAATCGGTGGAGCTGCTGTACGCCGTGCGCTCGGACTCCTGGGGCGAAGGCCACGCGACCGAGATGGCGTGCGCAGCCATGGCGCACGCGCGGCGCCTGGGGCTCGCCGAGGTGGTGGGCTTCACCGCGACGACGAACCGAGCCTCGCGGCGGGTGCTTGAAAAGGTGGGAATGCGCTTTGAGACGGTGTTCGAGCACGCCGGCCTGCCCCACTGGCTCGGGCGGGCGCTACTCTAGAGACCGAAATGCTGTTCACCCGCAAGCAGACGAGCCCCGTGACCGCCGAGACGGCTCTCAAGGGCCGCTCTGAGGAGATGCCGGTACCGGCAAGGCACGAGGTGCTCGGCACGCCGCTGAAGGGGCCGTTCCCGGACGGCATCGAGACGGCGGTCTTCGCGATGGGCTGCTTCTGGGGGGCCGAGCGCATCTTCTGGCAGGCCGACGGCGTTTACACGACGGCCGTCGGCTACGCGGGCGGGTTCACCCCGAACCCCACCTATCAGGAGGTCTGCTCCGGGCAGACCGGCCACACCGAGGCGGTTCTCGTGGCCTTCGACACCTCCGCGACGAGCTTCCAGGAGATGCTGAAGCTGTTCTGGGAGGGACATGACCCGACCCAGGGCATGCGTCAGGGCAACGACGTCGGAACCCAGTACCGCTCGGCAATCTACTGGCAGGACGAGGCCCAGCGCGTGGCCGCGGAGGCTTCGAGGGACGCTTACCAGGAGATGCTCACCCGGGCCGGACACGGCGAGATCACAACCGAGATCGCGCCCGGCGGGCCGTTCTACTACGCCGAGGATTACCACCAGCAGTACTTGGCAAAGAACCCGGGCGGCTACTGCGGGCTGGGCGGCACCGGCGTCAGCTGTCCCGTGGGCCTCGCCCGCCAGTCCTAGCGGCACTCCTCCCGCGGGCCCCGCCCGTCAGTCCCGGCAGCAGCTGTCCAGCACGTCGCCCGTCTGGCCGGGCGCACCAGCCCCTGACAGCAGCGACCCCGCCGAGGCGGGGCCGCTGACCGTCGCTGTCGGCCTGAACACATCCGTAGGGATGATGCATCCAGGCCGACAGGCTTATCTGCCGCTCTACGTGCCGGCAGGCGCCGGATCCGGGCGCCACGTCGGGCCACTCGAGCCGCCGAGTGTGGGCACGTCCGCCGGGTACACCTCGTTGCCGTGGATCGCGTGATCGCCGATCTCGGCTTCCTCGTCGGTGACCCGCAGCGGTATGAAGATGCCGATCACCTTCAGGATGATGAACGTCACCACCGCGGTGTAACACGATCACCCACAGGGCCGCCTCGGCCTGCCATCTCAGCAGCGTCCAGCTGCCGTTGATCAGCAGTCCGGATTTCCCTGGCAGGTTGGATGCGCCGCCCACGCCGATGTACTCGACGACGTTCGGATCGGCCAGCAACCCCACGAGCAAGCCTCCAGCGAGGCCGGCGATGCCGTGCGTATAGATCACCCCCAATGTGTCGTCCACATGTCTGAACATGGGAGCCCGGCTGAGGTAGCGGATCGCCATCCACACGATCGTCGCATCTACGACGCCGATCACGATCGCGCCGTAGCCGTTGACGAACCCGGCCGCGGGCGTGATCCCGACCAAGCCCGTGATCATCCCGTTGACAGCCCCCAGCATCGACGGCTTGTCGCGGAAGATGTAGTCCCAGGCGATCCAGGTCATCATCGCCACCGCGGTGGCGAGGTTCGTGTTCAGCACGGCCGCGGAGGCGTCAGCGCCCGCGTAGTAGGAGTCCCCGCCGTTGAACCCGTTCCATCCGAGCCACAGCAGCCCCGCACCGCAGGCCACCATCAGCAGGTTGTTGGGCGCGTCGACCTCGCGATCTCGCTGCAATCGCGGCCCGACCACCCACGCGAATACGAACCCTGAGATCCCCGCCGACAGGTGGATCACGTAACCACCGGAGTAGTCCAGGGCGCCGTGAGCCGCGAAGTAGCCGCCACCCCACAGAAGGAATGCGTTGACCGCGTAGACCGCTGTGATCCACAGCAGCACATACGGGATCCACGCCTTCAGGTTGACCCGCCCCAGCACAGAGCCGAGCGCCAGGATCGGTGTGATCGCGGCGAACACGAACTGGAAGTACACGAGCGAGGCCTCGGGGAAGTGGAACGGCGGACCTTCCGTGATCGACGGAATCGCCGCCTGGCCCTCCTCGCCGACGTGACCGAGCACGCTGCCCGGTTCGCCGAGGAAGGTGCCCAGGAACCCTTTGGTCCCGAACATGCCCGAGCCGCTGTGCGCGATCGGATGCGCCGAAGCCCATCTTGAACGCCCACAGGCACCACACGATCAGCGTCACGCAGAACGCCACGAACGTGAGCATCATGCTGTTCACCGACCAGCGCTTCTGCATGACGCCGCCGTACAGGACCGCGAGACCCGGGAGGCTCATCAGCCCCACGAACGTCGCCGCGGTCATCTGCCACGCGTTATCCCCCGCGTTGAGCCAACTTGGGTATGAGAGCCAGGTCATGTGCCTCCGTTCCCTACGTTGTTTTTCTGTTCACGCTCCGACCGCGCAGCGGCCAAGACGCACCAATTTGCAGTCCCGGTATGAAATCCGGCGGAGGGGACACGGCTAGGGCCACCCTGGCCAACACTTGGGCGTGGGCTTTCGACATTTGTCTAGACGGCCTGTTTCAGGTGCTGTTGGAAGCAGCGTTTAGCCTGGCTTGAACGGGAATCCGGCCCGTCTGCAGGCGCTCTGAAGTTGCGCGGAGATCGAGTGGAAGCGGCCCGGGAGGCGCATAGCGCCTCGCCTGCGAGCCGCAGCCGTGCAGCTGCGCGCCGCCAAGCGTGCTCGCGAAGGTCACGTTCACGCAGCCGGCGCGTTCGGGGGCACCGCTCGTCAGCGCGTAGGCGCCAAGCCCGATCGCGCGAGAGCACCACGCAGCTGAGCAGGACCGCGACGACCGTCTTCTCGCGGCGGCCCCAGTCGCAGCGGCTCGGACAGCCGCCGGGACTGGTCTTGCATGATCATGCGATCGGGGCGGCTGAGGTGCGCGGCGCTAGCCGCGCTCGCCGTCGCGCAGCGGGCTCGGCGGCTGTCCGCCGCTCGGCGGCGGGCGCGAACGACAGCGCCGCCGAGTTGATGCAGTAGCGCTCACCGGTCGGCCCGGGACCGTCGTCGAACACGTGGCCCAGATGCCCGCCGCACGTGCGGCAGAGGACCTCGGTGCGGCGCATGAACAGGCTGTTGTCGGGGCGCAGCTCGACGGCCTCGGCGACGGCCGGCTCGGTGAAGCTCGGCCAGCCGGTACCCGACTCGAACTTCGTGTCTGCGCTGAACAGCTTCGCCCCGCAGGCCGCGCAGCGATAGTCGCCGGACGCCTTGTTGTAGACGTACTCGCCGGTGAACGGCGGCTCGGTGCCGGCCTTGCGCAGGACCTCGTACTGCGCGGGCGTCAGCTGCTCGCGCCACTCCTGCTCGGACTTCACGACCTTGGGCTCGCTCGAATTGCTCATCGACATACGTTCTAGCACCCAGCGGCCCTTCGTGCCCCCATGTGCTCGGGCCGTCTTGCTATCATGATCCTTACGTTCACGTCAATTTCATGCGGAGGCCCGGGAGCACATCGATTTGACCACCGACACCAGTCGCTCCAAAGCTCTCCAACGGGAGGTCACGCTTCGGCGTCGCCGCCGGGCACGAGAACTACAAGTGGTGGGCGCTGTCCTGTACGAGCCTTGGAATGCTGCTCGCGGCGACCAACTCGGGGACGCTGATCATCGCCCTGCCGGATCTCGAGCGCTCACTGCACACGAGCCTGCTGGCGCTCGTCTGGGTGATCCTCGCCTACCTGATCGCCGCCACCGTGCTGGTCCTCACGGCGGGCCGGCTGAGTGATCTGTTCGGGCGAAAGCGCGCCTACGTCGGCGGCTTCCTGGTGTTCGCGCTGGCCTCACTCGGGGCGGGGTTCTCGCCCGATGTGACCGTTCTGATCCTGTGGCGCATCCTGCAGGGCATCGGCTCGGCGTTCCTGTTCGCCAACGCCGCAGCCCTCGTGACGGACGCCTTTCCCAAGGAGCAGCTCGGCCTGGCGATGGGCGCCAACACGATGGTCGCCGCCATCGGCCTGGTCCTCGGCCCGGTGCTGGGCGGCGCGCTCGTCGCGATCTCCTGGCACTGGGTTTTCTGGTTCAACGTGCCGCTTGCCCTCGCCGGGGCCGCCTGGGGCGCGCTGATCCTGCGCGAGCTCGCCAAACCGGATTCTGTGCGCGGCTATGACGTGCTGGGGACGACCACATTCGTCGTCGGTCTCACCGGCCTCGTGCTCGGCGTCTCGCGCGGCGGACTGAGCGGCTGGAACGACCCGATGGTCATCAGCTGCCTGACCGCCGCCGTCGTGCTGCTGCCCGCCTGGGTGGTCATCGAGCTCCATTCGCGCGCGCCGATGCTCGACCTCCAGATCTTCAAAGATCGCCTGTTCGCGGCGGCCACGGCCTCGGCCTTCATCAACGGGCTGGCGCGGTTCGCACTCATGTTCCTGTTCGTGTTCTACTTCCAGGGCGCCCAGAGCAACTCGCCGATCGAAGCCGGCATCAAGCTGATCCCGCTCGCCCTCGGGATGCTCATCGCCTCCCCCATCGCGGGCGCCTACGCGGATCGCCACGGCTCACGCACGCTCGCCGCCCTCGGCATGCTCGTGAGCGCCGCCGGTCTGGCCGCGATGACGACGCTCGAGGTGCACACCCCCTACTGGCAGAGCGGCCTGTGGCTCCTGATCGTGGGCGTCGGCTCGGGCATGTTCAACAGCCCCAACACCGCCGCCATGATGGGCGCCGTGCCGGCCTACCGGCGCGGGTATCGCCGCCGGCGCGAGGACGCTCGTGCAGAACACCGGCGCCGTGCTGTCGATCGCGTTCGTGCTCGCGATAGTCACCTCGGCGGTGCCGAAAGCGACGCTGTTCGCCGTCTTCTCGGGCCTCGCCAAGGGCCTCTCCGACAGAAGCTCGCGCCGTTCATCGCCAACATGCACGTTGCGCTGTGGGTGCTCGCCGCGACGTCGCTGCTGGGAGCGGGCGTGTGCCTGATGCGCCCGCGCCACGACGTGGGTCAGACCGGCCCGGCCCTGCCGAGCGCCACGGCCGAGGAAGACACGCTGAGGCGTCCGCCAAGCAGCGCCGGCATGCCCCGAGTGCGAGCGGCGCCGCCTCACGGCATACGACGCCGATCCCGCTCGCCCTTCCGTACCCGCCGGGGCCCGTTGAGGCGCCCGATCGACATGACGCCCTCCACCGCAGAAGAGCCAATGAGCGGACCGCTGCCCGAGAGCCTTCGCATCGGCGACGTCGCCCGCCTCGTCGGCACGACGCCGCGAACGATCCGCTACTACGAGGAGATCGGCCTGCTGCCGGAGGCGCCCGCGAGGCCTTCCGGCCGGCACCGCCTCTACACCGAGGCAGAGGTCGAGCGGCTGCGCGAGGTGATGCGCCTGAAGGATCTGCTCGGCGTCTCGCTGGAGGAGCTGAAAACGCTGCTCACCGCCGAGGAGGCGCGCGCGGAGGTTCGCGCGCAGCTGCGCCGCGAGAACGTCGATCCGCGAGCGCCGTCGCGAGCTGCTGGCCGAGGCGCTCGGCCACATCGACCGCCAGCTGCGAGCTGGTCCATCGGCGCGCGGCCGAGCTCGGCAAGCTCGAGGAGGAGCTGTCGAGACGCGCAAGCGCGTTCGCCGCAAGATACGCGGGCTGGACGCCGCCAGCGAGGGCACGTTTCCGCCGGCCGAGGATCCGACGGGAGAGCCTGCCGAGGAGGTGCTGCCCCGGTGAGCGCGCCCGGCGGTGCTCGTCGACGACCTTGTCGTGCGCTTCGGGGAGGTGACGGCCGTCGGTGGCGTCTCCTTCGCCGTGGCGCCGGGAGAGGTGTTCGGCCTGCTCGGGCCCAACGGTGCTGGCAAGACGACGACCATCCGCGTGCTCACGACGCTGCTCGATCCGACCGCGGGTCGCGCGCTCGTGGCCGGCTACGACGTCCGCAACGACAGCCTCGCGGTACGCGCGAGCATCGGCTACATCCCCCAGGCGATATCCGTGGATGCCGCGCTCACGGCCTATGAGAACCTCGACTTCTACGGCCGTGTGACCGGCGTGCCAAGGCGCGAACGGCGCGAGCGGATCGAGCAGGTGATCGAGACGATGGAGCTCACGCCGATGCTCGACCGCCTCGCGCGGACGCTCTCGGGTGGGATGCTGCGCCGGCTGGAGATCGCCACCGCGCTGCTCAACCGCCCGGCGGTGCTGTTCCTGGACGAGCCCACCGTCGGGCCTCGACCCGACCGCGCGCAGGATGGTCTGGGAGCGCCTGGGACGCTCTCGTCGAGCAGTCCGGGCACAACGATCCTCGTGACCACCCACATGATGGAGGAGGCCGAGCGCCACTGCGACCGCCTCGGCGTGATCGACCGCGGACGGCTGGTCGAGCAGGGCGAGCCGGTCGAGCTTCTGGAGCGCCACGGGACCGACAGCCTGGAAGAGGTCTTCACCGCCGTCACCGGCCGCCCGATCGATCGAGGGCGAGGAGATGAGACGAGGACGAGGAAGGGAGGCTGTCGGATGTCCGCGCCCAGCGCCGCGTCGCCCGCCGTCTCGGTTGAACGGCCGCTCGGCCCTCTCGACCGGCCCGCTCGTGCGCATGGCAGCGGGCACGCTGGCGATGGCCCAGGCCGAGATGCGCAAGCTGCGCCACGACCACCTGGACATCATCACCCGCTCGGTGCAGCCGCTGCTGTGGCTGTTCATATTCGGCACGGCCCTCAGCCGCACCGCATTGCTGTCGATCGGCAAACTCGAATACCGCGCCTACATCGCGCCCGGCGTGATGGCCCAGGCGGCCATGTTCATCGCGATCTTCTACGGCCTGTCGGTCATCTGGGAGCGCGACGTCGGCCAGCTCCAGCGCCTGCTCGCAACGCCGCTGTCGCGCTCCTCGATCGTGCTTGGCAAGGCCGCCGGCGCGTGCGTGCGCGCGCTCGTGCAGGCACTGCTGCTGCTTGTCGGTGCTCGCCATCGCGGGCATCGGGGTGCGCTGGAGCGTCCCAGGAGTGCTCGGCACGCTCGCGATGCTGACGCTCGGAACGGCCGCATTCGCCTGCATGTCGATGCTGCTGGCCGCCGCCGATCAAGGAGCGCGAGCGCTTCATGGGCATCGGCCAGCTGATCATGATGCCCCTGTTCTTCGCCTCGAGCGCGCTGTACCCACTGGCCATAATGCCCGGCTGGCTGCGCGCGGTGGCGCGTGTGAACCCGCTCACCTACGAGGTGCAGGGCCTTCGCCAGATGCTCGTCGGCGATCGGCGGAGCCGGAGTGGTGTGGCTGGACTTCCTGGTCGTGGCGGGCTTCTTCGCGGTCATGCTCGCGGCGCCACCCGCGCCTATCCGAAGAGCCATTCTTTGACCGCGGGCTCAACGAGGAGGAGGTGAGATCGAGATGGCAATCACCGAGGTGAAGCCCAGCCCCGAGGCGTCCCCGGCGGGTCGGCGACCCCGCCGGAGTGACCGCGGAGGAGCTCACGTTCAGCGGCGCCGAAGGAGCGCAGGTGAACGGATATCTGGCGCATCCGACCGAGCCGGACCCGGCGCCGGCAGCCGTCCGGGCATGATCGTCATCCACGAGGCGATGGGGCTGAACGAGCACATCCGCGACATGACCAACCGCTTCGCCAATCTCGGCTACGTGGCGCTCGGCGTGGATCTGTACACGCGCGAAGGCGGGCCACCGCCGGCGGGTGACCTGGCGGCGATGATGAAGCGGCTGTTCGCCATGTCCGACGCGACCGTCCTCGGCGATCTGGAGGGCGCGGCGGACTTCCTGCGCGCGCGCGAGGACGTCAGAGGGCGGATCGGCTGCATCGGCTTCTGCATGGGCGGGCGCTACACGCTTTTGTTCGCCGCGCGAGCGACCGGCTGGACGCCGCCGTCGACTGCTGGGGCGGGTTCATCGACAAAGCCACGCCCGAAGAGCGCTCGACCACCGAGCGCCCCACGCCGCCGCTGGAGCATGGCAGCGCGCCTCAGCTGCGCGCTGCTGGGCGCAATCGGCGCGGAGGACCCAATCCGTCACCCGCGCTCGCCGAGATCCTGACCGAGCGCGCCGCGGCGAGCGGGCAGGAGGTCAAAGTCGAGGTCTATGAGGGCGCCGGGCATGCCTTCTTCGCCGACTACCGGCCCACCTACCGGCCGGGGCCGGCCTCCCAGCTATGGGCGGAGGTGGTGCCATTCCTGGCGCGGCAGCTGCAGGCGGCCGGGTAGCGCGCAGGTGGGTCGCCCGGACGCGGATCGCGCGAGGCGCTGTGCCCGCACGGACCCCGGGAGCAGCGAACTCCCTTCATATAGTGCCGTGCGATAGCGACGCACCAGAGCGAGGAGCAGAACTTGGAGCGGAAGTGGTGGACGCTGATTGCCGTTTGTGTGGGGATGTTCATGCTGCTGCTCGACATCACGGTGGTCAACGTCGCGCTGCCCGAAATCCAGCGCTCGCTGCACTCCTCCTTCGCGGACCTGCAGTGGGTGGTCAACGCCTATGCGCTGACGCTCGCCGCCTTCCTTCTAACCTCAGGCGCGGTGGGCGACCTGATCGGGCGAAAGCGCGTGTTCGTCGCGGGCCTCGTCGTGTTCACCACCGCCTCGGCCATCTGCGGGCTGTCCACCACGCCCCTGATGCTCAACCTCGCCCGCGCCGTCCAGGGTATCGGCGGAGCGATGATGTTCGCGACCTCGCTGGCGCTGGTCGCCCAGGCCTTTCACGGCAGGGAGAGGGGAACCGCCTTCGGCGTGTACGGGGCCGTCATCGGCGCGGCGGTGGCGGTCGGGCCGGTGGTCGGCGGCATCATCACGTCGAGCATCGGCTGGGAGTGGGTCTTCTTCGTGAACGTGCCGATCGGCGTGATCGCGATCTTCTTCACGCTCACCCAGGTCGCAGACTCGCGCGACCCCAACGCCACCGGCGCGGACTGGCCGGGCCTCGTGACCTTCTCCGGGTCTCTGTTCCTGCTCGTCTACGCGCTCGTCCAGGGCAACGAAAAGGGATGGGGATCCACCGAGATCGTCTCCTGTCTGGCCGGATCGGTCGTCCTGATCGTCGGCTTCGTGATCGTCGAGCAGCTGCAGAGCCGCCCGATGCTCGACCTCAGGCTGTTTCGCGTCCCCGCCTTCACCGGAGCGAACATCGTCGCGTTCACGTTGGCGGGGTCCTTCTTCGCCATGTTTCTGTACCTCACCCTGTACATCCAGGATGTGCTCGGCTACAGCCCGCTGCAGGCGGGGCTGCGCTTCCTGCCGTCGACCATACTGTCCTTCATCGTCGCGCCGATTGCGGGAAAGCTAAGCGTCCGCGTGCCCGTGCGCCTGCTCCTGGGCTCGGGCCTGATGCTGATCGGGATAGGCCTGATCACCATGACGACCGTCGACGCCGCCTCGACCTGGACCGTGCTGATCCCGGGCTTCGTGCTGGCCGGAACTGGAGTCGGTCTCGTCAACCCGCCGCTGGCTTCGACCGCAATCGGGGTGGTGCCGGCCGCGCGAAGCGGCATGGCGTCCGGTATCAACGCGACCTTCCGCCAGGTCGGCATCGCCACCGGCATCGCCGGACTGGGTGCCGTCTTTCAGCACATCGTCAGCCGCGGCACCACAACCGCCCTGCTGGCCTCAGGCCACGCCCACGAAGCTGTCAGCGCCGCGCACGGGAAACTCGCAACGCTGCTCGAGTCCGGGGAAGTGACGCAGGTCGCACGCTCCCTCTCCCCCGTCGCGCGCACAGCCCTCGATCACTCCTATCGCGTGGGCTTCACAGAAGCATTCACGACGATCGCCATGATCGCGGCGCTGGTGGCGCTGGTCGGGGCCGTGCTGGCGTTCGCGCTCGTGCGCGGCCGGGACTTCGTCGTCCGCCGGGGAGGCGGCCCCGGCCGTGCGGGAGTCAGAGCCGGTGGCGACTGCCGCGGGTTGACGCGCGCCGGTTTCGCTCCCGCGCGCAGCGCTGGCACGCGACCGGTGCAACCGGGCCGGCTGCGCCGGCCTCATCAGTGCAGATCAGCGCTCCCTGGCCTCATATCCGCGACAGTCGAGGACCGGCAAGCGCGGATAGCGCGGATAAGCTGGGTCCTCTCGCGAGCGCTTGCACAGCGAGAACGTGGAGCCGCGGGTGTTTCGCACCTCCTGCTGGTGGATGCACGTGCCGCACAGCCCGGCCCGTCCGTCTGGTCTCGGCGGAGGTCTGGACGGTTCGGCCATGAGCGAAGCTTAGGAGCGGCACGCCGCCGGGCTCGAGTGAGCGGCTGGAGCGGCCATGCGATAATCGTTGACTGAGCAACTATGAACACTTTCAACAGACTTCTCGGGTTCCTGCGCCCCTACAAGCGCGCCCTGATCGCCTCCTGGCTGCTGGCCAGCGCGGCGATGGTGGTCACCGTCGCGCTGCCATATCTCACCGGCCGTGCCGTGGACGCGCTCCAGAAAGGCGCCGAACACGCCGAGCGCCACCAGATCGCCGCGCGCAACGACGACCGCCAGACGCTGCTCACGCTCGCGATAGTGATCGTCGGGGTGGTGCTCATTCGCTGGGCGCTCACCTACTTCCGCCGCCTCATCGCCGGGCGCGTGTCCCTGGCAATCGAATTCGACCTGCGCGAGCTGCTCTACGGACACCTGCAGAAGCTCGAGCTCGGCTTCTTCGACCACCAGCAGACCGGCCAGCTGATGTCACGTGCGACCGTCGACCTGCAGGCCGTTCGGTTCTTCCTCGGCTACGGCCTCGTGTTCATCCTGCAGTCCGCGCTCACGCTCGTGCTCGCCGGCGCGGCCATGATCTACATCAACCCCGAGCTCGGCCTGATCGCGATGGTGCCAGTCCCGTTCGTCGTGGTCATCTCCCAGCGCTACGGCCGCCGCGCGCGCCCCGCCGTCCAGGAGGTCCAGCAGCGGATCGCCGAGCTGACCGCCAACGCCGAGGAGAACATCTCCGGCGTGCGCGTGGTGAAGTCCTTCGCTCGCGAGCCGCTCCAGCTGCGCCGCTTTCGCCACAGCGTCTCCCGCGTGTTCGACCAGTCGATGGTGGCCACGCGCCTGGAGGCCAGGTACAACCCGATGATCGGATTCCTGCCCCAGCTGGGGCTGGCGGCGGTGCTGCTCTTGGGAGGCGAGGCGGTCGTCCACGCGCACCTCACGCTCGGCCAGTTCAGCGCCTTCATCCTCTACCTGAACATGCTCATCTCACCGATGCGCTCGCTCGGGGTCACGCTCGGCCTGGCCCAGCGCGCGACCGCCTCGGGTGCGCGCATCTTCCAGGTCCTCGATCGCCCGCCGCACCTCATCGCTCCCCCCGACGCTCCGCCACTGCCCCCCGGCAACGGGCACGTGCAGCTGCGCGACGTGACCCTGCGCTATGAGGACGCCGACGAGTTCGGCGCGACCTACTCGCACTCGCGCGAAGACGAGGCGGCGGCGAGCGCCGACGGCACCGGTGCCCCGATCCTGGCGCCCGCGCCGGTCGCTCACGGCCCGGCTCGCCGCGCGCGCAGGGTGCTCTGCGACATCGATCTCGACGTCCCGGCGGGACGCACGATCGCCCTGGTCGGCGCTACCGGCTCGGGCAAGACGAGCCTCGTGTCGCTCATCTCGCGCCTGTATGACCCGAGCGCGGGCTCTGTGCTCATCGACGGCGCCGACGTCCGCGGAGTCGACCTGCGATCGCTGCGCCACGCCGTGGCGGTCGTCAGCGATGACCCCTTCCTGTTCTCCGCCACCGTCGCCGAGAACATCGCCTACGCGCGACCCGATGCGACGCCCGCCGAGGTCGAACTGGCCGCGCGACGGGCCCAGGCGCAGGAGTTCATCACCCGCCTGCCCGACGGCTTTCAGACGCGGGTGGGCGAGCGCGGGCTGAGCCTGTCCGGCGGTCAGCGCCAGCGCATGGCGATCGCCCGCGCGCTGCTCGCAGACCCTCGCGTGCTGATCCTCGATGACGCCACATCCTCTGTGGACTCCTCGACCGAGCGGCTGATCAAGCTCGCGCTGGACGAGGCGATGACCGGACGCACGACCTTCATCATCGGCCACCGGCTGTCCACGATCGCGCTTGCAGACGAGATCGTGGTGCTCGACCGCGGCCGCGTGATCGCCCACGGCGATCACGCCCACCTGCTCGAGAACTCCGATCTCTACCGCGAAATCGTCGCCAAGGGTCTGCCCGATCAGGTCTTTCTCACGCGCAACCCGTCCGAGACCCAGGTGAGCGGCCTGTGAGCCCCGCGGTCGGCAGGGGCCCGGGCGGCGCAGGCGGCCTCGGCCGCAGCCAGTGGGACGGAGAGAGGGCCTCCAAGGGCACTCGCGGGCGCAACCTCAGGGGCCTGCTCGGACTACTGCGCCCCTACCGTGCACGCGCGGCGGCGACGGTCATCGCCCTGCTCATCGGCACCGCCGCCACGCTGGCCCCACCGCTGCTCGTGAAAGTGGCGATAGACCAGGGCATCACCCAGCACGACAGCAAGGTGCTCGTGCTCGTCGTCATCGCCTTCCTCTTCTCGGCGCTGCTGGTCTGGGTCATGACCTACCTGCAGACCTATCTCGTCGGCTGGGTCGGCCAGCGAGCACTCGCCGATCTGCGCATCCGCATCTTCAAGCACCTGCAGTCGCTGCCCATCGGCTTCTACGAGAGTCGGCCGGCCGGCGTGCTTATCTCGCGCATGACCAACGACATCGAGGCGCTCGACAGCCTCGTCACCGATTCAGTGGTCACGCTGTTTCAGTCCGGCCTCACGCTGCTCGGCACGATCGGGATCTTGATCATCCTCGACCCCACGCTCGCGCTGATCACGTTCGGCATCTTCCCCTTCGTCGTCGCGGGCTCGATCTGGTTCCGCCTCGTCTCGACCGGCGCGTTTCGGCGCACGCGCGAGACGATCGGTGCGATCACCGCCTACCTGCAGGAGACCCTGTCGGGCATTCGCGTCGTGCGCAGCTTCGGGCAGGAGCCCTACCACGAAGCCCGCTTTGCCGAGCTGAACGCCGAGAACCGGGACGCCAACATGGTCACGGTGCGCCTCAACGCGGCCTACTTCCCGGCGGTGGAAATGCTCTCCGGCGTGGCGGTCGCGGTGATCATCCTCTACGGCGGGCTGCAGGCGATCGAAGGCCACGTCACCGCCGGCACGGTCGTCGCGTTCGTCGCCGCTCTCTCGAACCTGTTCGAACCGATACAGCAGCTCTCCCAGCTCTACACCACCTACCAGTCGGGCATGGCCGCACTCGAGAAGATCTTCCAGCTCCTCGACGTGCGCCCTGACCTCACCGACAGCCCCGATGCGATCGAGCTGCCGCGCATCGACGGCTCGGTGTCCTTCGAGGACATCTCCTTCGCCTACGCGCCAGTGCGAGGGAGAGCGCGCCGTCCGCCAACGGCTCGCCCGCCGGGGTCAACGGGTCGGCCACCGCTGCCAACGGGTCCGGCAACGGCGTGCCCAAGATCGATACATCGAGTCCCATCGCAAGTGGATCCGAGGAGCAGACCGTGCTCGCGCTTGACCACGTCAGCCTCGACATCCCCCCCGGTGAGACCGTTGCCCTCGTCGGCGCCACCGGCGCCGGCAAGTCCACGATGGCAAAGCTCCTGGCCCGCTTCTACGACCCCACCGAAGGGCGCGTGCTGGTGGACGGGCACGACCTGCGCGACATCTCAAGCTCCTCCCTGCGCTCTCAGCTTGGAATCGTGCCCCAGGAGGCATTCCTGTTCTCCGGAACCATCAGGGAGAACATCGCCTTCGGCCGCCCCGATGCAACCGACGAGCAGATCCATGCGGCGGCCGCAGCGGTGGGCGTCGAGGAGTTCATCTCAGAACTCGATCACGGTTACGACACCGACGTGGGTGAGCGCGGCTCCCAACTGTCCGCCGGCCAGCGCCAGCTGATTGCGTTCGCTCGCGCGCTCATCGCCGACCCGCGCATCCTCGTACTGGACGAGGCCACCTCCAACGTCGACCTCCACACCGAGGGCCACATCGAGGAGGGCCTGCGCCGTCTGCTCTCCGGGCGCACCTCCATCGTGATCGCCCACCGTCTCTCGACCATCCGCCAAGCGGGCCGCATCGTCGTGCTCGAGCACGGCCGCATCACCGAGCAGGGCAGCCACGATGAACTTATCGCGGCCGAGGGCCGCTACTTCGAGCTGTACCGCGACTGGGCCTCACAGGCCGCAATCTAGGCGGCCGTGCGGCCGGTGTCGTGCGCCGGCGCTATGGCAACGTCCATTCCTCGACGCGGTCGTTTGCCGTGTCGGCGACGAAGACTTCACTCGACGGCCCGACCGCGAGTCCCTCGGGATCAGAGAACTCAGCGGCGCCCGCCCCTTCAGAGCCGAACGCGGCGATGAAGGCCCCCGCCGAGCTGAACTCCTGCACGCGGTCGTTGCCGACTTCCGTCACGTAGAGATTGCCCGTCGCCGGGTCAGCAGCGATGCCCCAGGGCTGATTCGAGTTGCCGGTCCCCGAGCCCGCCGGGTCGAAGCTCGCCAGGTATTCGCCTTGGGTCGAGAACTCCTGGACCCTCGAGTTGGTAAGTTCGGAGACGTAGAGGTGCCCATTCGAGAAGGCGAGTCCGAAGGCGGTGCCGAGCAATCCTTCAGTGCTTCCAGTCGATCCGAACTTCGACAGGTAGATCCCCGTCGATGAGAACTCGACGATTCGCCCAGCGGTCTGGGCTCCATAGGGGTTCATCACCCAGACGTTGCCTTCGGAGTCGATCGCGATCGCCCCGGGGTACAGCAGCTGCCCACCGGTGACGACCGATGATCCGAAGCTGCGCAGGTATTCCCCGGAGGTCCCGAACTCCTCGATGCGGTTGTTGCCGGAGTCGCTGACGTACAGGTCTCCGGATGCGTTGGCGGCGATTCCGCCGATGCCCTTGAACTGGCCGTTGCCCGAGCCTTCTTCGCCGAACTGGCGCAGATATTTGCGTTCTGAGTTGAACTCGGCGATGCGATCGTGGGCCGGGTCTGCGATGAAGATATCCCCGCTTGCATCGACCGCCACGGCGTTTGGTTCTGAGAACTTGATTTCGGGGTTTTCATAGTGGGTGATGGAGGTCGCGTAGGTGGGCGGCGACCCCGGCGCCCATTCCTCGATGCGGTTGTTGCCGGCATCGGCGATGAAGATCTTGCCGGTGGGACCGACGGCTATCCCCTTGGGGCTCAGAAGCTGCCCCGAGCCCGAGCCTTCAGAGCCGAAGGCGGCGATGAAGGCCCCCGCGGAGCTGAACTCCTGCACGCGGTCTGCGCCGAGTTCTGAGACATACAGGTTGCCGCTCGAGTCAGAGGCGATGCCCCACGGCTGATTCGATTTGCCGGTGCCCGAGCCGATCGGGTCGAAGCTCCCCAGGTATTCGCCTTTGGTGGAGAACTCCTGGACCCTCGAGTTGGCAAGTTCAGAGACGTAGATGTGCCCGGTGGAGACGGCGAGGCCGTAGGCAGTTCCGATCTTTCCTTCAGTGCTGCCGCTCGATCCGAACTTCGAGATGAAGCTGCCGGTCGATGAGAACTCGACGATGTGCCCGCCTTCGGAGGCTCCATACGGGTTGAGAACCCAGACGTTGCCTTCGGAGTCGATCGCGATCGCTCCGGGATACAAGAGCTGCTCGGAGGCGAACATCGATGAGCCGAAGCTGCGCAGGTATTCCCCGGAGGTCCCGAACTCCTCGATGCGGTTGTTGCCTGAGTCGCTGACGTACAGGTCTCCGGATGCGTTGGCGGCGATTCCGCCGATGCCCTTGAACTGGCCGTTGCCCGAGCCTTCTTCGCCGAACTGGCGCAGGTATTTGCGTTCTGAGTTGAACTCGGCGATGCGATCGTGGGCCGGGTCGGCTACGAAGATGTCCCCGCTTCCATCGACAGCCACGGCGTTTGGTTCTGAGAGCTTGATTTCGGGGTTTTCATAGTGGGTGATGGAGGTCGCGTAGGTGGGTTCGACGACCGTGATCGACAGGTTGGCGCTCGCGCTCTGGGCCGTCGGGGTGCTGAGTCGGTGACCTTGACCGTGAAGCTCTGGGTGCCCGCGGCGCTCGGGGTGCCGGTGATGGCTCCTGTTTCCGAGTTCAGGGACAGCCCGGCGGGCAGCGAGCCGATGCTGAGCGACCAGTGGTAGGGGGTCACGCCGCCGCTGGCTCCGAGAGTCTGTGAGTAGGTGCTGCCCAGGTAGCCGTTCGGCAGGCTCGCTGTGGTGATCATGAGGCTGGGCAGCGTTTCGAAGCTTTCATCAGAGCCCTTGCTCGTGCCGCCGGCGTTCGTTACGGAGATCCTGAAGTGATAGGTGGTGTTGGGCGTGAGGCCCGTCAGGGCGGCCGAAACCGCCACCGGACTGCTCCCGGAGCCCGGTGCAGGGGTGCATGCGGCGGTTTTCCCGTAGGAGACCGTCGTTCCGTATTGGAATTCGCATTCGCTGACTTCGCCGCCGTTGGGGTTGACGCTTGCTCCAAGCGTGGCCGTCGTCTGGGCGATCGAGGAGGCTTTTTCGCTCACTACGGTCGGCGCGTTGGGCAGTGTTTTGAAGGTTTCATCAGAGCCTTTGCTCGTGCCGCCCGCATTCGTCGCGGAGATCCTGAAGTGATAGGTGGTGTTCGCCGAGAGGCCCGCGAGCGCTGCGGACACCGTGACGGGGCTCGAGCCCGAGCCCGGCGCGGGTGTGCAGGGAACGCTTGATCCATAGGCGGTTGTCGTTCCGTATTCGAATTCGCATCTGCTTACTTCCGCGCCGTTGGGGTTGACTTTCCCGCACAGCGTCGCCGAGGTCTGCGTGATCGGCAACACGGGGCACACCACGATCGCCGGGGAGTTGGGCGGCGTCTGAAGCGTTTCGTCAGAGCCTTTGCTCGTCCCTCCGGCATTGGTCGCAGAGATCCTGAAGTGGTAGGTCGTGTTCGCCGTGAGGCCGGTGAGCGCCGCGGAGACGCCGACGGCGCTGCTGCCGGACCCCGGCAGCGAGGCGCACGAGGCGGTCTGACCGTAGGAGGTCGTGGTGCCGTATTCGAATTCGCATTTGCTGACTTCGCCGCTGTTCGGGTTCACGCTCGCGTTGAGGGTCGCTGTCGTCTGCGCTATCGGCGAGGCTGTTTTCGTCACGACCGTCGGCGCGTTGGGCAGCGTCTTGAAGGTTTCATCAGAGCCTTTGCTCGTTCCGCCGGCGTTGGTCGCGGAGATTCTGAAGTGGTAGATGGTGTTCGCAGTCAGGCCGGTGAGCGACGCGGATACCGCCGCCGGGTTGAGGCCGAGAGCCGGGCGCGGTCGTGCACGCTGCGGTTTTTCCGTAGGACACCGTCGTGCCGTCTTCGAATTCGCATTTGTTGACTTCGACGCCGTTGGGGTTCACGCTGGCGTTCAGGCTCGCCGTCGTCTGGGCGATCGAGGAGGCCGGCTTGGTTTCGACCGCCGGCGGGGTTTTGGCCACTTCTGCGGTTTTGAACGTTTCATCAGAGCCGTTGCTGGTGCCGCCGGAGTTGGTCGCCGAGATGCGGTAGTGGTAGGTGGTGGCGGCGGCAAGACCCGCGACCGACGCCGACACCGCGACCGCGCTTTTCCCCGACCCGGGCGAGGGCGTGCACGATGCGCTTGATCCGTAGGACGTGGTGGTGCCGTATTCGAGCTTGCACGTGCTGACCGGTCCGCCGTTGGGGTTGACGGTGGCGTTCAGGGATGCCGAGGCCTGCGTGATGGAGGATCCAGCTTTCGTCACGACAGTCGGAGGCGCCTGCGGGGCGCCCCAGGGAGTGCCGACGCCCGTCGGGCCGTCGTAGCCGACCTCCGCCGTGCACAGGTATTCGTGTTCGGCGGGCGGTGTGCATTTTCCGTCGTTGCCGGATACCACGTCATTGATGCCACCGCCACTCGCCTCCTCGAGGTAGAAAGCGTGGCCGCCGACAAGCGATCGCGTGTACGGGCTCGCCAGTGCCATCGCCCCGGCGACGAGCGGTGTCGCGGCGCTCGTTCCCCCCACGAGCGTCCATCCCGGTTGGGTCGATCGTTCGGCGAACTTCGTCGGGAGTTCGTATGAATCCGCCACTGACAAGGGCGTTTCCACCGAGGCGTCGGCGGCGGTGTCATTGTTCGTCTTGTGCGTGCAGCCTTTGTCGGTCTGCCAGCTTGGCTTGGGCTCGTAGGCGCTGCAGCCGCTGCCCGTTCCCTGGGTTGCTTTTTCGCTCCAGACCGTCTCAGACCATCCCCGCGAGTTCGATGCCTGGGTCAGCTTCGTCCCGCCGACGGCGATCACATACTGTGACGAAGCCGGATAGTTGACCTGGTAGCCGGAGTCGCCGGCCCCGGCCGTGATCGGCACACCCGGGTGATCAAAATATTTGTCCTCAGATGTCTCGCCCGATTCCTCCCCACCCACCCAGCTGTTGCTGATCTCGGTTGCCCCGAGCGCCGCCGCCTCGTCCTCGGACGCGTACAGGTTGGCACTGGTGCTCGAGGTGGCCTCGACCAGCAGGATGTGGCAGTTCGAGCAGGCCGCGGAGACCATGTCCACGTCGAGGGAGATCTCAACCGACCAGCTCGGTTCATTCGACGGGTAGCTGGTGCCTCCGGTCTGATTGACCTTCTTGAAGCAGCCGTTTGCGGTCGTGCATGCGGGCAGCCCATACTTCGAGCGATAGGCGGCCAGATCGGATTCCGCATCTGGATCGTTGTAGGCGTCCACGATGCCCACCGTCTGGCCGGACCCCGCCGTTTCCGAGGGCAGGTTGTATGCGGAGCGGAGATCCGAGGGGTCGTAGCCACCCCCCACACCAGTGCCGGTGTAGGTCGGGTTTACGGCCACCGGGCTCACCGGGCGCAGCAGGCTCGAGGAGGATATGGCCGAGGCGCTCGGAACGGCTATGGCCAGACACGCGGCGTGACCGGGCGTGGGACGACCGCACGTCGCATACGGTTCCCGTGTAGAGGGCGTCCACGAGAACCCGCGACCGGAGGCATTCGCCGTGCCGGCGAGCACCGAGCCCAGCACGAGGACCGCGAGAAGCGCGAGACACAACACGTGCCCCATCCGGCGCCTCCACGCCCGGCAACCATCCCGCAGCCCGAAGCTGCACTCCCCGTATGCGTCCGCCATGACTCCCTCCCGCTTTCCGAGCCTCGGAGTGTACTGCGATCGCACTGGAGCCGGGCGTCGCGGCGTCACGCAGCGACGCCTCTACGGTGAGCTAGGCTCAGCCGCCCGAGCGGAAAGGAGACGTGATGCTCAAGAAAGTCGCGGAGTTGCTCCTCTGCATCCTGCATCCAGTGGCCATGGTGCTGATCTGGATCGACCTCGCGTTCCGTCGCGACGACTGGGCGTTCAGGAGACTGGCGTGGGGCATCGTTGTGATCATCCCGTTCATCCCGTTTGTCTACGTTCTGACGGGGAACGACTTCCTCTAGCCGACCCAACACGCAAACGCCCCATGCTTACGGGGCGCTTGCAGCTCCGCACAGGGACTCAAACCGTGGGCAGCGGTTCCCCGCAATCCCATTCGCAGAGCCAAATATGGCTGTTGAGCAGGGATTTCGCACGATCCGCTATTCCGACAGAGTCCGGTTGAATCCGGTCCGATCGGGGGTCGATTGGCCCAAGGTTCGCCCAAGATGTCAGCGACGGGCGAGCCGGCGGCCACTCTCGGTGTCGGGTGGCGTGTAGTTGAGCTCATAGTGGTGGTAGAGGGCGGACTCGTCAGCCTGAGAGAGCTCCTCGCCGTGCTGCTCGAGATTGGGCGCAGACTTGATCTGCTCCTTGGTCACAGCTACCTGCAGCTCATCGGGGCCGACCTTGATCCCGCCGAGCGGCACAAAGGTAAGGTGGCGGCCGATGAAGCCCTCCTTGACGGTGGCAAACTGGGGCACATCGTTCTCGACGTCGACGTAGACGTCCTGTAGCTTGCCGATCCTCTCGCCGTCGCGATCAACGAGCATCTTCCCATGCCACTCGGCGACGTTCCACTCGGCGTCTTGCTGCTCGGACATTGTCGAAGCCTCCTCATCTACCGTCGCGGGCTGCCACCAAGCTTAGACCGAGTGCTGGATTCGCCGTGAGGTCCTAGGCCGCGAGCGTGAGTATCGGTCCCTCCGCGAGCCGAGCCAGGTAGGCGTTCGTGGCCGCCGCCGCCTCGTCCAGCCCGCCCGGCATCAAGTGGCCGTAGGTGTCGAACGTCATAGCGATCGTTGAAGTGCCCCACGATGACGCCGAGCGCCTTCGCGTTGAGGCCCGCGGCGATCAGCAGCGACGCGCAGGTGTGCCGCGCCCCGTGCAGCGTGATAGGCGCCAACAGCTCCACGGCGGCCGGGTCCTCGGCCCCCGCGATGCGGCGAGAGCAAGAGCGCCGAGCCGGGCATCGTTCGGCTACTCCTGGAGATGCCGCTACCTCCCGGGGTCACATCCGTCGAGGCTCTAGGTGTGTTCGCTTCAACCAACGTACGCACGACCCATCGCCCTTACGGTGCGGTCGCGGGCATCGCTTGCGCGCTGGCACTGTGGGGCGCCGCAGCGACTCCTAGCATCGCGGCGTCGCCCTCCTGCAACAAGGCCGCGTTCACCGGGCGCGTCGGACCCGCACGCCCCGCTCTGTGCCATGCAAAGACCCAAGGGGCACCGGGACCGCGCGGCAACGCAGGTGCCCGAGGTCAGGAGGGCCCGAAAGGTCTGCTTGGCGCCACTGGCCCAGCCGGGGTCACAGGCGCGACAGGCACATCTGAGGGAGCGGCCGGACCCGCAGGTGCGAGCGGAGCTACAGGACCGGTCGGGGCTGCAGGCACGATTGGCACAACTGGAACCGCCGGGCCCGCGGGAGTCACCGGTTCGGCTGGCGCGACGGGGTCCGGTGGACCAACCGGACTCACGGGCGCCGCTGGGATAACGGGGCCGACCGGCCCAAGCGGTGTCACGGGCACGGCCGGCGCAACCGGCGCAACGGGCCCTGAAGGGCCGCCAGGCCTCCCGGAATACGCGGAGTTCTACGCGCTGATGCCGGGGGACAACCCTTCGACCGTGGCAGCCGGGACGCCCGTTGAATTTCCCAAAAACGGACCAATCGAAGGCGACATAGCCAGAATCAGCTCGAGCATCTTCGTGCTGCCCAACATCGGCACCTATCGGGTGACCTTCTCCGTATCCGTGACTGAGGCGGGCCAGCTCGTGCTCGCTCTGAACTCGGGCGGTGGCATGGTCGAATTGCCCTACACGGTGTACGGACGAGCGACCGGCACGAGCGAGATCTCTGGCGAGGCGTTGGTCAGGACGACCGTGGCAGGCTCGAGCCTTGAGCTTCGCAATCCGACGGGGAACTCGCCGGCGCTCACGATCACCCCGGTTGCCGGAGGGACGCATTCTGTCGTCGCCTCGCTTGTCATCCAGCAGCTGAGCTGACCGAGCGAGCGCCCTACTCCAGTCCGGTGGCGAGCTCGTGCGCCTAATGATCCATCCGCGGCCCGAACGCCTATTGCTCCCTGATGCGTCGGAGCGATATGGGCAAGGTGTGCGCCCCCGGCCGCATCGGAGAACAAGACCGGGGGCGCCGCCCACTCTCAGCTTTGCGTCACACATAGCGTGAGTACAGGTTCACGGTCCCATCTACTGGACCGTCGGGCGCCACGTCGCGCTAGCCGGCAGGAGAAACGATCCAGCGTTCGCTTTCACGGGCGATTCTGCGTTTCGATTTTCGCCGACCTGCGAGATGTAGTCGTAGCAGCGGGAGCCGTCGACGGAATAGGCGAGGTTTTCGACCTTCACCGCCCAGAAGCTCACCTGCCCGCTCATCACTTCGAGTAGGACAAGGGTCGGCTCTCCTGCTGGCACCTCGTATTCGCCGCCGCTCACTCGTTCGGTGCGTTCAGGCACGGTCACACACCGGTGTTGAGCCGGCGCCCAGGCGCATCCTCATGACACCCCGGGGCCGGCAATTCCCAGGAGGCGCGGGACTCGCCGCCCATCCCTGTAGCGGCAGGATAGGTGCCGGATGCTACTCGGCACCGCGTGGCGACTGGCCCAAATCCTGGCCCAAACAGGGCCATGAAACGCCAAACGCCCCGCAATCATGGGGCGCAAGCGTACTCCGGGACAGGGACTCGAACCCCAAATTCGTGCTCCAGAGGCACGCGTGTTGCCAATTACACCATCCCGGATCGACCTGGGAAGGATAGTCAACGGATGCCGCTCCCCCTCAGCCCTGGCGCCGCCGGTCTCTGAGCCTGCCCGGCGCGGGCTGCTCGAGGACCGCCTCGCTCAGGATGTGGCCGGCTGCCCGTTGGGCGCGAAGTAGGCGGTGATCGCCTCCTCGAGGCCCGGGTCGAGCACGAGCAGCACCTCGTCGCCGGCCTCGATCACAGTGTCAGGCTTGGGCACGAAGCCCGACCCCTCGCGCAGCACGGAGATGATCAGGCTGCCCTCGGGCAGCCTGATCTCCGAGACGCGCTCACCGACCGTCGGCGCGTCGGAGCTCACCTCGAGCTCGATGATCTCGAGACGCTCCTCTTCGAGCGCGAGCAGGTGCACGAGGCCATAGCGCGGAACCTCGTGCTCGATCAGGCGCAGGATCAGGTCGGTCGCCGAGACGGCGGGCTGGATGCCGAGGAGCCTGAAGTGGTCGTGGTTGCGCGGGTTGTTGACGCGGGCGATGATCCGATCGCACAGGTACTTCTCCTTGGCCACCTGACACACGAGCATGTTGTCCTCGTCGTCGCCGGTCACCGCAACAACCAGGTCTGCGCGCTGGATCCCCGAGCGCTCGAGCACCCACAGCTCGGTTGCGTCGCCGTACTGCGCCGCGTGCTCGAACTCCTCCTCGATGGCCAGGTAGCACGACCGCGAGGACTCGATCAGGCTGACCTCGTGCCCCTTGATGATCAGCTCCCGAGCGAGGTTGCGCCCCACCTTGCCGGCGCCGACGATGATCGCGTACATGATGGCTAGGCGAGCTCGGGTTGCAGCGCGCGCTCGAACATCTCGATCGCGTGCTGGGTCGGGGATATCGTGTGCAGGCCCTGCTCTCCGTACCAGCCGGCACGGGCCGGGTCCATGACCCGCACGATCGCCTTCTCGACGCCGAACCGCTTCTGAGCGATCTGGGCGATGATCAGATTCGTGTTGTCGCCGGCCGTGGAGGCGATGAAGACGTCGGCGCGTTCGATCCCGGCCTGGATCAGCGCGTCGGTCTCGAGCGCCGTGCCGACCGTAAACTGGCCGTCCGCGTCCTCCCAGGTCTTGCTCTGGCCCGCGTCGAGGCGCTCGTGCGAAAGCGGGTCCTCGTCGAGCACCGACACTTCGTGACCGGCCGCCAGCGCCGACTTGGCGACTGCCGAGCCCACGCGCCCGGCGCCCACGATCAGGATGAACATTAGGCGGAGGATTAGACGATGGAGGCGCCGGTCTGACCGGACGGCGCGGTGACCGCCTCGGAGAAGTCCCGTGCGGCGGGCGCCGTGACGATCACGCGGCAGTCCGCCTTGCTCACCACGTACTTGGTGATCTCGCCGACGAAGTTCTCGAGGCGGCCACCCCGGCCGCCCAGACGGGCGCCACCGCGAATCAGGGATGGCTCCTCGGCGCCGAGCACGATCGCCTCGACCCCGCGACGCCGCGCCTCGTCGACGATCGCAAAGCCGGCGCGCCGCGTGCGCACGGTGGCGGTGGCCACCTGCACGCCGGCGTACTCCTCGCCCACCGCCTTGGCGCGCGCAAGCGCCTGACGGGCGTGCTTGATCTGCTCCTCGGGCAGCCGTGCGTCCAGCGGCAGCGACATCGGTATCACGAAGATCCAAACCGCCTCGATCGTCGCATCATCGATCGCCGCCTCGTCGGTGGGCTCTCCGGAGACCAGGCGCGCAGCTGTCTGCACGATGTCCTCGTCGAGCTGGGTGCCGAACAGGGGCACGAGGATCGAGCCGTAGTCATCCGCCGGCGGCGGCTCCGCGCGCAGCGCCTGAGGCGATACGGTCACCCGTCGCAGCAGCGGAGCCTCATCGGCGCGGCGGTAGACGACGTACAGCACCGTCCCGATCACCATCCACCCCAGACCCACGTAGCGGGCCGGTTCGTGAACGACCATGACGGCCACGAAACCGGCCGCGGAGACCACGGCGCCGAACGCCGCCGGCAACGGCAGCTGACCCCCGCGCACGGTGATCGACAGGGGCACCCGGTAGGGACGGTCGCGGTCGGGCTCTGTGTAGCGAAGCCGGCAGATCGACAGATGGGCGATCGTGAACGCGAGCATCGCTCCGAAGGCGTAGATGCCGATCAGGAAGTCCAGGTCCTCGGGCACCACCAGGCCGGCCGCGATCACCCCGGCCAGGATGATCAGCACATACGGCGTCGAGCGCTGCTTGTGCAGCCTCCCGAGCCCGCTCGGGATCTGACGGTTTGTGGAAAGCGAGTAGGCCAGCCGCGAGAGGCCGAGCATGGCCGAGTTGGCCGCGGCCACGAGCGTGACCGATGCAAGGCCCGCCACCAGGTAGCGGAGGGTCTGCCTGAGCCAGTGCGGGTAGACCTGGTCGACGATCCCGATCATCGGCGCGTTTTCGTAGCGCGTCGCAAGTGCGGTGTGGCCGTCGTGCACCGGCAGCGCGGTCACCGCGACCAGGGCGATGCCGACGTACAGGAACACCACCGTCGCGGTGCCGCTCGCGACCATGCGCTTCAGGCCGCCGCGGCTGATCCTCACCTCGCCGGCCAGCCCGGTCGCCGACTCGAGGCTCGTGAACGAGATCACAGCGATTGTGAGCGCGAAGACCAGGCCGGACCACGATGGCGAGGTGCCCAGGTTGATCGGCGCGAGCAGCGTGTGCGGATTGAAGAACAGCACCAGGCCGAGGACCACGATGAATCCCTGCAGCGCCAGGTCCCCCGCGACGAGCATCCCGACGCGGCGCGCGCGGCGCCCGCCGAAGCCGCGGATGTTGCTCAGCACCACCAATGCGATGATCGCCAGCGCCAGCCCGAGCGCCTCCCCCCTATGGCCGAGCGGATGCCAGAAGACGCGCAGATACTGCGTTGCCGAGAAGGCGGTGACGGCGATCAGGATGATGTAGTCGAGAACGATCGCCCAGCCGGCGATGAAGCTCACAAGCTCGTTGAAGGCATAACGCGCAAAGACCGTGGAACCGGCCCTGTCCTGGTGGAGCGACGCGCCCTCGGCGTAGGTCATGGCGGTCAGCGTGAAGAGCAGGGCCGCGATCAGGAACACGACCGGCGTGAGGCCCAGCGCATGGCCGGCGATCACTCCCAGCGAGAAGTAGATGGCGCTCGCCAGCGAGGAGTAGACGACGGTGAACAGGATCGGCGAGCCGATGCTCCGGCGCAGCATCATGCGCGAGCGCGCAGCGAGCTCTGAGGGGGTGCCCTCGCCATTCGCCGCGCCAGGGCCATCCTGGCCGCCGGACGCGCTCATGCCCGGCGACCTCTCCCGATCTCCAGGTAGAGCCGGCCCGCGCCTGCGGCGATGAACAGCACGCCCAGCAGCAGCCGCGGCGAGATCACGCTGCCCGAACCCGCCACGGCCTCGACGATCAGCGCCACGCCGATCGCGGCCATGACCAGGGAGAGCACGAACGTGCCCGCGCGATGCGCACTTCGGCCGGTCATCTCAGCTGAGCTTAGGGGCTTGCGACCCCGGGTCTCAGGTGATCAGCGGAATGATCAGGATCGCGACGATGTTGGCCACCTTGATCATCGGGTTGATCGCCGGACCGGCCGTGTCCTTGAAGGGGTCTCCGACGGTGTCACCCGTCACTGAGGCGGCATGGGCCTCGGAGCCCTTGCCTCCGAAGGCGCCGTCCTCGATCAGCTTCTTGGCGTTGTCCCAGGCTCCACCGCCCGCGGTCATCAGCACCGCGAAGAAGTAGCCGACGACGATCACCCCGATCAATAGGCCACCAAGCGCCTGGTCGTCGATCAGCCCCACGACCAGGGTCAGCAGGATCGGCAGCAGCGAGGGCAGGATCATCTCGCGCTGAGCGGTCCTCGTCACGATGTCCACGCACGTCGCGTAGTCGGGCTGTTCGGAGTAGTCCATGATCCCGGGGTGCTCGCGGAACTGGCGGCGCACCTCCTCGACGACGGCGCCACCGGCGCGCCCGACGGCCTCGATCGAGAGCGAGGCGAACAGGCACACCATCAGCCCGCCGAGCAGCAGACCGATCAGCACCGGTGGTTCGTTGATGCCGAAGTTCACGAGGTGCCCGAGCTTGAGCTCGAGTTCTTTCTGGAAACCGGCGAACAGGACGATCGCCGCGAGCACAGCGCTGCCGATCGCGTAGCCCTTCGTCACCGCCTTGGTCGTGTTTCCGACCGCATCGAGCCGATCGGTCACTTTGCGAACCTCCTCCGGTAGGTCGGCCATCTCGGCGATGCCGCCCGCGTTGTCGGTGATCGGGCCGAACGCGTCAAGCGCGACGATCAGTCCGGTCAGCGAAAGCAGACCGACGGCGGCGACGCCGATGCCGTAGATCCCGGTGATTCCCCCGCCCGCGAGCTTCCACGAGCCGAAGATTCCGAGCACGATCACGATCGCCGGCAGCGCCGTGGCCTGCAGACCGGAAGCAAACCCCTGGATGATGTTCGTGGCGTGACCCGTGACCGAGGCGGCCGCGGTTTTCTTGACCGGCGAGAAGCGGGTCGAGGTGTAATATTCGGTCAGCCCGAACAGCAGGGCGGTGACGCCGATACCGATCAGCGCGCACAGGTAGATGTGCCCCCAGCTCGGCGTGTTGACCACGTTGCCGACAACCCTGAAGGTGAGATCGCGCATCAGCCAGTAGGTGATCGGCGCGAACGCCGCAGCGGCGAGAACGCCGGACACGATCAGCCCCTGAAGCAGCGCGCGCTCGACGTTGTCGGTTTTCGTGCGCACGGCGAACGTGCCGATGATCGAGGCGATGATCGCCACACCGCCGATCACGAGCGGATAGAGCACCACGCGGGTGGCCTCGTGGAAGGTCAGGATGCCCAGCAGCATCACGGCTATCGCCGTCACCGCGTAGGTCTCGAACAGATCCGCGGCCATGCCGGCGCAGTCGCCGACGTTGTCGCCGACGTTGTCCGCGATCGTTGCGGGGTTGCGCGGGTCGTCCTCGGGAATGCCGGCCTCGACCTTGCCGACGAGGTCCGCGCCGACATCGGCGCCCTTGGTGAAGATCCCGCCGCCGAGTCGCGCGAACACCGAGATCAGAGAGCCGCCGAACCCGAGCCCGATCAGGGCGTCGACCGCCGTCTTGGGGCTGTCGTTGAACAGCGAGGTCAGCGCACCGTAGTAGCCGGCCACGCCGATCAGCGCCAGTCCGACGACCAGCAGACCCGTTATCGCCCCACCGCGAAAGGCCACCTGCAGGGCCGGCGAGACGCCGCCCTTGGCGGCCTCGGCGACGCGGGCATTCGCGCGCACGGAGACGTTCATCCCGATGTATCCGGTCGAGCCCGACAGGATGCCGCCGATCGCGAAGCCGCACGCCACGGCGATGTTCTGGATGAAGATCAGCGCGACGAACAGCACCAGGCCGGCGATCGCGATCGTCGTGTACTGGCGGTTCAAGTAGGCGCGGGCGCCCTGCTGAACCGCCTGCGAGATGCTCTGCATCCGCTCGTTGCCTGGTGAAAGCGCGAGCAGGGATCGCGTCGTCACGAGCCCGTACACCACGGCACAGGCGGCGCAAACGAGGGCGACGACGACCCCATGGTTCGTCAGAAAGCTGCTCAACAGAAATCCTCCGCGGTCTGATTGGTGTGCCGCGCGAGGATATTCGCGCGCACATTTGCGACACGGATCGCTCGACACGAGCGCTTACCGGCGCAAACGCGCGGGCAGTCTATCGTGCCTGCCGACTGCATGCCGGCCAGCGAACGTCCGGGGAGAAGAATTTCAGCTTCCTGGCACCCACAGCCTGCCGCTCGACTGCGCCGGCCCGGGAGCATCCTTGCCTGCCTCGGCCGACGGAGCGTCCTTAGCTGCAGCGGGCTGTGGCGCATCGGCGGGCCGATCGGGCTCAACAGCCGCCGGAGCCTCGCGTGCGAAGGCGATCTGAAGCTGCGACAGCGCATCGCGCAGAGGGCGCAGCTCCTGGGGCATGCTCCGCTCGAGGATCGCGAGGAGCGCCCTGACGCCGTCGATCGCGTCGCGGACCTGAGCGAGATCGCGCTCGGGCGCCGCGGCCGCGGCATCCCCGGACTCGGATGGCTCCGGGTCGCCGGTCAGCCCCAGCCGGCGAGCGCCGAGGTTCAACAGCGACACCGCCGCCTGCAGCATCATGTCCGCCGGCGTGATGCGACTGAGTTCCGCCTCATAGGCCGCGCGCAGCTCGGCCTCGCTCGGCCCCTCGGGCGCACCGCCGCCGCCCGGGGCCGGCTCGCTCGCCGGCCCTGCTGGATCCGTGCTCACACCGTCACCTCCTCTGAATAGGTCTGTCGAGTCTCCCTGACCGAGGCGGCGAAGACCTCCTCGCGCGTGGCGCCGGCCTCGATCATCTGCCGCTGGCGCTGGGCGCCGTTCTGCTCGGGAAATGCGGGGTCCAGGCCGAGCTCAGCGCGGACCGGAGCGGTCCACGCGGCGAGCCGCTCGATCGCCTGCCGGGCCGGATACTCCACACCGCGCTCCAGGTCGATCAGCCGCCCACCGAGCCCGAAGCGGACGGCACGCCACATGTTCTCCTCGATCATCCGCGGCGTGGGGTCTGAGTAGGGGACACCCTCATCGACGTCACGCATCGCCTGTGCGATGCAGGCGACCATCAGGGTCGCGAGCGCGTCGGACTCCTGCGCGGTGGCCTGTGCGTCGCAGATGCGCACCTCGACGGTGCCGAAGCTGAAATGCGGCCTGACCGACCACCACACCTGGGTGAACTCGACGATCGAACGGGTCCGCACGAGGAACTCGATGTACTCGCGATAGGCCGGCCAACCGCCGAACGCGTCGGGCACGCCGCAGCGCGGGAAGCTCTTGGTGAAGCTCTGCGTCCGCGCCGACTGGAGCCCCGTGTCGAGGCCATCCAGAAACGGTGAGTTCGCGGAAATCGCAAGCAGGAGCGGCAGCACCCCCCTGAAGCCTGTCGCACACGCGAATCGCCCGGTCGATGTCGCGCACGCCGACATGGACATGGAGGCTGAAGGTGTTGTTGCGCCATGCCACGTATCGCAGGCCCTCCTCGACGCGGCGATAGTGCTCGGTGTCGATGATCGGCTGCTCGCGGTAGTCGGCCCAGGGATGGGTGCCGGTTGCTCCCAGCGCCGCGCCGTGTGCGCCGGCCAGAGCAAACAGGCGCCCGCGCCTGTCGCGCTGACGGGCCAGCGCATCGTGCAGGTCGGCGCCGACGCCCGAGATGATCTCGATCTCCGAGCAGATCAGCTCACCGGTGATGCCCTCGTGCAGGACCTCATCGCTCTCCGCGGCCGCGCGCAGCTCCTCGAAGCGCGGCATCAGATCGAGGCTCTGCGGGTCGAGGATCGAGAACTCCTCCTCCACCCCCACGGTGAGGTCCGAGGACTCGGCAAATATCTCGGCAGCTCGGTCTAGGTCCAGGCTCATATCGGCGTGCTCCTCTGCGCTCAGAGCTCTCGCGTGTCCAGTGTGAAGCCGCTTGGAAGGGCCACGACCCTCAGGTCAGGTAAAAATACAGCGCGTAGAGCAGATCGACCGCCGGGCTCGAGGTGTGCACGGTCACCTCCGGCGGCACCACCAGCAGTGACTCCGAGTAGTTGAAGATGATTTTCACGCCGGCGTCGACCAGCTCGTCGGCAAGGCCCTGGGCGGCTCCGGTGGGCACCGCCAGCACGCCGACGACGATGTCCTCGTCGTCCACCAGCTGGCGCAGCTCGCCGATGTGGCGCACGAGCTGGCTGCCCACCTTCGTCCCGACCTTGGCGGGATCGACGTCGAAGATCGCCACCACGCGGAAGCCATGGTCGGCGAAGATGTCCGAGGAGGCGATCGCCTTGCCAAGGTGCCCGGCTCCGATCAGGGCGATGTTGTGCTGACCGGCCGTCCGCAGGATCTTGCGGATCTGCGAGACGAGCGCCTCGACGTTGTAGCCGACGCCGCGCTTGCCGAACTTGCCGAAGCCGGACAGGTCGCGGCGGATCTGGGTGGAGTTGACGTGCGTGTAGTCGGAGAGCTCCTGCGAGGAGATCGTCTCCTTGCCCATCTTCTTGGCCTGCGTGAGCACCTGCAGGTAGCGCGACAGGCGCGCCGCGACCCCGAGCGAGAGGCGCTCCACGGACGCGGCTGCACCTCGCTCGATGCCCGCCGGGCCGGTCGTGGCTTCTACAGGGCTCATCGTCTTGACTCTAGTCGTTCGCGCAGGAGCGACTCCTCGACGAAGTACTCGAACAGCACCTCGCCGTCGAGCGCGACCACCGGAATACGCTCGAAGTAGGCGCGCAGGAGCGCATCGTCGCCGCTGATGTCCTGCTCGTCGAGCTCGAACCCGAGCTCCGCCTGCAACCGCTCGAGCACCGTCATCGCCTCGTCGCACAGGTGACAGTCGGGCTTTGAGTAGACCGTCAGCAGCGTCATCGCGGCCGTTCCCCGGTGGCGTAGGCGTCGAGGCCCAGGTATCGCGGGTAGGGCAGCTGCTCGGCGAAGCGGGCCGCGCTCGCGATCATGGCGGCGTTGTCGGTGCACAGAACCCGCGCGGGGACATGCAGCGTCGCGCCCAACCCCCTCAACCGCCGTCGCAGCACGCCGTTTGCGGCCACCCCTCCCCCCACGGCGAGGCGCCCGAGGCCGGTCCGCTCGAGCGCCTGCTCGGCGCGCAGCATCAGGCTGTCCACGATCGCCGCCTGATAGGAGGCCGCGAGGTCCGCCGCCCGCGCTCGCGCCTCGGCTCGGACAGCTCGCGCAGCCTGTACAGAAG
The DNA here is from genome assembly GCA_963764185.1 of uncultured Solirubrobacteraceae bacterium. Classification (GTDB taxonomy): domain Bacteria; phylum Actinomycetota; class Thermoleophilia; order Solirubrobacterales; family Solirubrobacteraceae; genus Palsa-744. Next base: position 164,032 of record CAVXRF010000008.1, read on the forward strand.
CGCGGTCTTCACCCCGGCAAAGGAGAAGTCGAGGCTGCGAGCAAACGCCTGGCGGCTCGTCCCCCGCCCGCCACGGGAGCGATCGCTGCGCGAGCCGGGGAAGGAGAACGCCTCGGGGTCGCCCGTCGCGGCCAGGCGCTCGAGTGCCGCCCCGCCCGGATAGCCCAGGCCGAGCATCCTCGCGCCCTTGTCGAAGGCCTCGCCGGCCGCGTCGTCGAGCGTGCGCCCGACGACCTCAAAGCCGTCGTGCTCGGTGACCCGTGCGAGCAGCGTGTGCCCGCCGCTGGCGATCAGACACAGAAACGGCGGCTCGAACGGCTGCGCAACAGCGGCGGCGGCGCCCTCCGCTTCCTCGTCGGGCCCCGGCGAGGCGAGGAAGTTCGCCGCGACGTGACCCTGCAGATGATCGACTGCGGCAAACGGCAGCTCCCTGGCGGCCGCGAGCGCCTTCGCGGTGGACAGGCCGACGAGCAGCGCTCCCACCAGCCCCGGACCCTGGGTGGCGGCCACCACGCGGATGTCGTCCAGCGTCACACCCGCCTCCTCGAGCGCCCGCTCGACGATCAGGTTCACGAGCTGCAGGTGGTGGCGGGAGGCGATCTCCGGCACGACCCCCCCGAACCCCTCGTGGACCTGCTGCGAAGAGATCACATTGGCACGCGTCTGCCCGCCGCCGTCGATCACGGCCGCGCAGGTGTCGTCGCAGCTGGTCTCGAGCGCGAGGATGAGGCTCATATAGGCCCTGGATTGGGCACGTCCCGCAGCGGCGCAACACCGGTCGGGTCGGCCAGCGTTGCCGGCGTGCGCCACATCACGAGGGCGTCCTCGCCGTTGTCCTGGTAGTAGCGGCGGCGCACGCCGGCGGCGCGAAAGCCCTCCCGCTCGTACAGGTGGATGGCAACGTGGTTGGAGCGGCGCACCTCGAGCGTGAAGCGCGCGTCCTTGTCGTCCACCCGCGCATACAGCTCGGCCAGCAGCGCCGAGGCCAGGCCCATGCGCTGGCGATCGAGGTCGACGGCCACGTTCATCACATGCCAGACGGTGTCGTAGCGCGAGCAGATCAGATATCCGACGAGCCGCCCGTCGCAGACGGCGGCAAGGCAGATGCCGGACTGCTTGGAGAGCTCGAGCACGAACATCGCCAAAGACCACGGCGTCGGGAACACGCGCCGCTCGATCCCGATCACCTGGGGCAGATCCGTGTAGATCAGCCGGCGGATCTCGGTCGGCGGCGAATGGCCTGCTCGCGGGTGGGCGGCGGATAGCTCTGTCACGGTTCTATGCCCTCCAAGGCTCAAACGCCCTCCAGCGCGATCTCCGCATCCGGCCGGCGCCGGTAGTCCGGCACGATCTCCTGGTAGCTCGCCACCGCCGGGGCGGTCGCCCCAAGGGCACATATGGCCTGCGCGCCCACCAGATGCAGCGGCGAGGAGTCCGCGGGGACCGCCACGCCAGCCAACTCCAGATGACCGCGGAAGCGTACCGCCCCATCGCCCACGGCGAGCCACCGCGCCGGCTGCTCGCCGTCCCGCCACTCGGCCTGCGTGACGACGCCGGCGAGGCCCCCGGGGGCCACTGCGCGCGGCGGGGAGAGCTCGCGCAGCGATCTCCCATCGGTGGCGCTGTAGGCGCAGGCGAACGCCTCGCCGCGGCGCGCGTCGATGACAGCCACAATGCCGCCGTGTCCGACCTGGTGAGCGGCCCCCTCGGCGAGCGCCCGCAGGCTGGAGACGCCGACCAGCTCGACCGACAGCGACTGCGCGAGCCCCCGCGCCGTGGCGATCCCGACGCGCAGGCCCGTGAAGGTGCCCGGCCCGACGCCCACGGCGATCCGATCGAGCGCGCTCCAGGCGAGCTCGGCACGGCCGAGCAGCTCGGCCGCCAACCCCAGCAACCGTGTCGCGTGGCCCGGACGCTCCCCGGAGCCGGGGTCATCGCGCGCCTGAAGCATGCCTAGTCATCGAGGCGCAGTCCGACAATCGGTCGACGGCGTGGCCGTGTCGAAGCCGAGCACGATCATCCGCCGCCCCGCTCGCCACCGGCGGAGTCATTCGCCAGCTCGATCCGGCGGCGATCTCCGCCCTGATGGCTGAGCGTCACCCGCACTCGTGCGCTCGACAGCTCCCCGTCCGCGTGCGATGGCCACTCGACGAAGGCGATGCGGCCCGGGCCGAGGTAGTCGCTGAGCAGCGCCGGGTCCTCGTGCTCCAATCCCGCCAGCCGATAGAGATCGAGGTGCGAGACGGTGATATGCGGGGCCCGGTAGCGGTGACCGATGCTGAAGGTCGGGCTGGTGACGGGGTCGGTGACCCCCAGGGCGCGCGCGGCGCCGCGAACCAGCGTGGTCTTGCCGGAGCCGAGCTCGCCACCCACGAGCACCACGTCGCCGTCCTTCAGGTCGGCGGCGAGCTCCGCGCCGAGCGATTCGGTCGCGGCAGGATCCGAGGTTTCAACGACGCGCACGGCCACGACGAAACTCTAGAGGCAACCGGTCCCTGACCCGTTAACGCGGCCGGCCCGCGGGAGGAAGGAGCGCGGGCCGGTCGGTACTGCTTGCGGGAGGGAGACAGGACCTTCATCGGCAGTCATCAAGACTTACTTTAGGGCCTGTTCCAGGTTATTCGACATCTGGCGGAAATCCCCTTCTTCCCTGTAAACAAGGCCAAAAAGGCGTCCAGAACAGTCCAGAAAGCGTCCACAGCGCCGTCCAGTAGGGCGCTCCTGGACCCCTCGAGAGCGTCTTAGAACAGCCCGAGCTGGTCGACCTGCGTGCCGAGCTGGTCGGGGTCCGCCCGGGGCCCATCGGCCGGCGCCGGCGCCGGGGAGCTGTCCGCAGCGAGCTCCGGCACCTCCAGCCGCTGCGGCTGCTCGGGCGCCCCCAGGGCGATGAGCTCCGGCAGGCGCATGAAATCCTCGCGCAGGGTCTCGAGCATGCGCGGCGTATAGAGCGCGGCGGCGGGGTGGTAGATCGGGTACAGCCGCACCGCGCGGCGACCCAGCACCAGCACCTCCGGCTGCCCGTGCACGCGCGTGATCCCTGCCGGATCGCCGCGCAGCAGCTTCGTTGAGAAGTTGCCGAGCGTGCAGATCACGCTGGGCTCGATCAGCTCGACCTTGCGCAGAAGGTAGTCCTGGCAATTCTCGATCTCGACCGGCTGCGGATCGCGATTGCCTGGGGGCCTGCACATGAGGGTGTTCGCGATGAAAACCTCCGAGCGCGCCATGCCGATCTCCTCCAGCAGCTTGTCGAGCAGCTTGCCGGCCCGCCCCACGAACGGCACCCCCTGCTCGTCCTCGCTGGCCCCCGGCGCCTCGCCGATGAACATCAGATCGGCGTCCGCGTTGCCGGAGCCGAACACGACGGTCCTGCGTGTCGCCGCGAGCTCGGGACAGCGAACGCATCCGCGCGCCTGCGCGAGCACCTCCTTGAGGGCCTCACGGCGCTCGGATGCCGATCGCTCATGCTCCCCGGCGGACATTCGCCCGGATGGTAATTGCTCTAAGCGAAGCGCACGCGGTCGGCCCGATCTGGATCCAGCCGCTCGGTGGCGACCGGCGGGACGGCGGTGAGCGATGATCTCGATGTGGCCTTCACAGCCGAGGAGTCCGTGACAGCCCCGTTCGCCGGGGTCGTCGTCGCCATCCCCCACCCCGCCGACGCACGCGTCGGAGCCGGGACCCCGCTGGTGGTGCTCGAGGCGATGAAGATGGAGCACGAGGTCCTCGCGCAAACCGCGGGCGTCGTGCGCCGTCTTGCGGTGGCGGTCGGCGACGCGGTCACCGAGGGTCAGCTGCTGCTCACGCTCGAGCCCGGCAGCGACGGCGCCACCGAGGTCTCAGCGGCGGAAATGCGTGCGCACGGGGAGCGCGCGGATCTGCGCGCGGTGCGCGAGCGCCATGCTCTCGGCCTGGACGCGGCCAGGCCGGATGCGGTCGCCAAGCGCCGTCGTCGCGGCCGGCGCACCGCCCGGGAGAATCTCTCAGAGCTCGTTGACGAGGGCACGTTCATCGAGTACGGACCGCTGCTGTTCGCCGCGCAGGAGAGCCGCCGCTCGCGCGAGGAGCTGATGGCCCGCACTCCGGCGGACGGGCTCGTCGCGGGCGTCGGCGACGTCGACGGCAGGCCGGTCGTGGCGATGTCCTACGACTACACGGTGCTGGCCGGCACGCAGGGCATGCGCAACCACCTCAAGAAGGACCGCCTGTTCGATGTCGCCGAGCGCCGCCGGCTGCCAACGGTGCTGTTCGCGGAGGGGGGCGGCGGGAGACCCGGCGACGTGGACATGCCGATCGTGGCCGGTCTGGATTGCCGGGCGTTTCAGCTGTTTGCGCGCCTGAGCGGCCTCGTGCCGCTGGTGGGGATCGCCGCGGGCTACTGCTTCGCGGGCAACGCCGCCCTGCTCGGCTGCTGCGACGTGGTGATCGCGACCGAGGACGCGAGCATCGGCATGGGCGGGCCGGCGATGATCGAGGGCGGCGGGCTGGGCTCCTACGAGCCCGCCGAGGTGGGCCCGATCGACGTGCAGCATGCCAACGGCGTCGTTGACCTGCGCGTCCGCGATGACAGCGAGGCGGTCGCGCAGGCCAAGCGCTATCTGTCCTACTTCCGCGGCCGCACGGCGGCCGGGACGGTCGCCGACCAGGAGCTTCTGAGGACGCTCATCCCCGAGAACCGCAAGCGCATCTACGACGTGCGCCCGATCCTCCACACGCTGTTCGACGAGGACTCCGTGCTCGAGCTCCGCGGCGGGTTCGGGCGCGGCATGATCACCGCGCTCGCTCGCCTGGACGGGCAATCGCTGGGGGTCGTGGCGAACGATCCGGCGCACCTGGGTGGGGCGATCGACGCGGACGGCGCCGACAAGGGTGCTCGCTTCCTCGGGCTGTGCGACGCATTCGACCTGCCGGTGCTGTTCTTGTGCGACACCCCCGGCTTCATGGTCGGGCCGGAGTCCGAGCGCACGGCGACCGTGCGTCACTTCGCGCGGCTGTTCCTGGCCGGAGCCAACCTCGGAGTGCCGACGGGCACGATCGTGCTGCGCAAGGGCTACGGCCTGGGCGCGCAGGCCATGGCCGGCGGCGGATTCAAGGCGCCGCTGTTCACGGTCGCCTGGCCGACCTCGGAGTTCGGGGCGATGGGCCTCGAGGGGGCCGTGCGCCTGGGAATGCGACGCGAGCTCGAGGCGATCGCGGACTCCGAGGAGCGCGAGCGCGTCTTTGAGGCGACGGTCGCCTCGGCCTACGAGCGCGGCCAGGGCCTCAACATGGCGGCCTACGGCGAGATCGACGACGTCATCGACCCCGCCGACTCACGACGCTGGATCGCGACGCTGTTCAGCGAGACGACGGGCGAGTGGTGGCGCCAGGAGGGCAAGAGGCGCCCCTACGTCGACGCCTGGTGAAAGGCGCCGCCAGGCCCTCTACTCGCCGCCGTCCTCGCCGGTACCCGCGTCGCTGACGGTGTTCAGGAAGATGCTTTCGGACATGCGCAGAAGCCCGATCATGGTGTGCGGGCGCATATCGCTGCCGCGCACCCGCACGGCCGAGCCGTGGGGCCCCAGCACCTCGACGATTGCGCACACGTCGCCGATTTCGCAATCCTCGTCGTAGTCGGCTTCAAGCGCCTCCATCTGTTCGGCCACCACCCGGCCCATCTTGGTCTGATCGAGCGTCATCCGGTCGTCCCCTTTCGGCGTGTGGGTTTTCCGCTGGCTACGGAGAAACCTAGATGGTCTGCGCGATCGGGACGGTCGCCAGGATCGCCCGCCTGCGCTCGTGTGACGTGGCGCACACAGCCCGATTCGCTTGCCGGCGCCGCGGGACGGCTGTATGATTGTTCACAGGCCGTTAACGAGATATCTCGCATGGACCCGCAGTGCCTGCATCACAGCCTCTAGTCGCGCCGGTATCCGCAGGGAACTGGACCGAAACAGATGAGCCACCAACCGCCCTCCGACGATCGCATGAGGACGCTGCGCACCGTCGCTGAGCTGCGCGCCGCCCTCTCAGACGCCAGACGCGAGGGTCTGACGATCGGGCTGGTTCCGACGATGGGGGCGCTGCACGAGGGCCATCTGTCGCTGATCGGGCGGGCGCGGGAGCAGTGCGAGGTTGTCGCCGTCTCGCTGTTCGTCAACCCCGCCCAGTTCAACGAGCGCTCGGACCTGGAGCGCTATCCCCGCCGCCAGCAGCACGACGCCGAGCTCGCCGCCGCGGCCGGTGCCGAGGTGCTGTTCGCGCCGCCGGCCGAGGAGGTCTATCCGCCGGGCTTCGCCACGAACGTCGAGGTTGCCGGCCTGACCGACCGTCTGGAGGGCCTCGTCCGTGGCGCCGAGCACTTCCGCGGCGTGACCACGGTCGTTACCAAGCTGCTCTGCATGGCACAGCCGGACGTGGCCTACTTCGGCCAGAAGGATGCCCAGCAGGTGGTGGTCATCCGGCGCCTGGTGGCGGACCTGAACCTGCCGGTTCGCATCGAGGTCTGCCCGACGGTGCGCGAGCCCGACGGCCTGGCGATGTCCAGCCGCAATGCCCTGCTCTCACAGGCCGAGCGCTCCCGCGCGCTGGCCCTGCCCGCCGCCCTCGACGCCGCCCGCGAGCGCGCCGCGGCGGGCGAGCGCTCCGCGAGCGCGCTGCTGGATGCCGCACGCGATGCCATGCTCGCGGCTGGAGTCGAGCCGGAGTACGTGGCGCTCGTCGACCCTGACACGCTCGAGCCGCGCCCGGCGCTCACCCGCGCGAGCCTGCTCGCCCTGGCCGCTCGCATCGGCGAGGTGCGGCTGATCGATAACGCCATCCTGCAGCCGTGCGAGGCGCCGAGCCCACCCCAACCGCTTCATCGAAAGGCGGTCGCCTGATGCAACGCGTGATGCTCAAGTCGAAGATCCACCGCGCCACGATCACCGGCTCGCGACCTTCACTACGTCGGCTCGATCACGATCGACCCCGATCTGCTCGAGGCCGCCGACATCCTCGAGCACGAGCAGGTGCACGTGCTCGACATCGACAACGCCGCCCGCTTTGAGACCTACACGATCGCCGGTGAGCGGGGATCGGGCACCATGCAGATCAACGGCGCCGCCGCCCGTCTCGTCCATCAGGGCGACACGATCATCGTCGTCTCCTACGCCAACTATGACGAGACCGAGCTCGAGCGCTATGAGCCCCGCGTCGTCCACGTCGAGGCGCAACAGCAACCGGATCATCACAGTCGACGACGCGGTGGCCACCCTGCTCAGCTAGCGGGGGTCAACCGGCGTCAGAGAGGAATCACCGTGTCCAGCCATCCCGACATACAAGCCCGTCCGACCCGGGCCGCCTGCCGATGACCCTGCCGCTCCTGGCAGAGAAGAAGCGGCTCGGAGAACCGGTCGTGATGGTCACCGCATACGACTATCCCTCGGCGCGCGCGGCCGAGGCCGCCGGCGTCGATCTCGTGCTCGTGGGCGACTCCGCGGCCACCACGGTGCTCGGCTACAACGCCACCACCCCGGTGGAGCTCGATGACATGCTCGTGCTCGCGCGCGCCGTCCGCGCGCGGGCTGCAGACGCCCCTTCTGATCGGCGACCTTCCGTTCGGCTCCTACGAGGTCTCAGACGAGCAGGCGATCACGACCGCGATGCGCATGGTCAAGGAGGCCGGCTGCGAAGTGGTGAAGCTCGAGGGAGGCGGCGAGGCACCGGTGCGCCGTGCCCGCGCGATCGTGGGCGCCGGCATCCCGGTGATGGGGCACGTCGGCCTGACCCCCCAGACCTCCACGGCTCTCGGCGGCTGGAAGGCGCAGGGCCGCACGGCCGGGGCGGCCGAGCGGATCGCCTGCGAGGCGCTCGCACTCCAACAGGCCGGCTGCTTCGCCCTCGTGTTCGAGGCGATCCCCGCGGCGGTCACCGAGCAGCTCATGCCGCACATGCAGGTGCCGGTGATCGGCATCGGGGCGGGGCCCGCGACCGACGGTCAGGTGCTCGTCTTTCACGATCTGCTCGGCATCCGCGACGGACTCGGCGCGCGCTTCGTCAAGCGCTACGCGAACCTCCAGCAGGACATGAACGCCGGCGTCAGCGCCTACGCCGAGGACGTCCGCGCGCGGCGCTACCCGGGTCCCGAGCACACCTACTCGATCGACCCGGCCGAGCTCGTCGAGCTGAAGGCGCGCCTGGCCTAGCGCCTACAGAGGCTCGCCGTAGCGCTCGCAGAAGGCGAACTCCTCGACCGGTTTGCGCGACAGGCGCGCCGGCCAGGGTTCGTCGCGGTGGCCGACCAGCACATAGGCCGCAAGCACGACGTCCTCGGGAATCGAAAGCAGCTCCTTGACCTGCGCCTCGGCCGGGGCCAGCAATGTCGTCAAGGCCGCGCCGAGGCCCTCGGCGCGCAGCCCGAGCAGGATGTTCTGGACGAACGGATAGATCGAGGCTCCGGCGACGATGCTCGGGCGCTCGAGCCCCGCGTCGACGATCGCCAGGTCGCCGAGCTGCGCGCATACGACAAGGTGAAGAGGCACCTCGTGGAGTCGCTCGGCGAACTCGTCGGCCCGCTCCACCCTGCGCCCGACGGGCGAGTCCAGCAGGGCTGGGTCGGCCAGCACCGCGGCGCCGCCGGTCTGCTCCATATAGGCGCGCCAGTGCGGCTGATAGAGGTCGCGCAGCGCGAGCCTCAAGGCCGGGTCCTGCACCGCCACGACCCGCCAGCCCTGGCGGTTTCCGCCGCTCGGGGCAAAGCGCGCGTTCTCAAGGACGCCCCGCAGGACATCGCCCGCAACAGGATCGGAGCGGAAGCGCCGGGTGGTCGGGGCGCAGCGCATCGTCTCGTAGAGATCCATCGGCCGAACCCTAGTCGGCGGTCAGCCGAAGCGCCATCGGGTCTGGCTGAACTCCTCGCCCCTGGCGAAGCCGAGAACGGTCGTGGGGGCGACCCTGTAGGTGCGCACCTGACCGCGCCGGATGGCGTCGCCGAGCCCGAACCAGGTGCCCTGTGGCGCGGTGAAGTGCTCGCCGTACTTGGCCTCGTAGGTGTCCGCCACGCGCCCCAGTTCCGCCGCGTCGCCGACCGCGGCGGCGACCCCTTCGAACACGACATCGACACCGCCGCCGAGGCCGTTGTGGCCGGTCGTGAGAATGCACTGCGGGTTGCGCTCGAGATTCTGCGCCTTGCGCTCCTGCGGGCCGGTGCAGAAGTACATCGCGCCGTCGTGCCATACGGCCAACAGCGGGGTCACGTGGGGGCGCCCGTCCGGACGCACGGTTGAGAGCCAGAACACCTCGGCATCCTCGATCAGGCGGCGCCCCAGCTCCCAATCGGTCGGGGTCGCCCCGGGGCTGCTGAAGCCGGCATGGAGCTCCGTCAGCGGCGTCTCTGCCGTCATCTCATCACTCGGCGCAGATGTCTTTCAGCTGCGCATACAGGGCGCTCGCGGCGGCGATCGGCACGGCGTTGACATGCGCCTGGGTCGAGCCGGTGCCCAGCTCGTCGCCGACCAGCAGAAAGCAGCGCCCCGTGGCGACGAGCACGTTGCCGGCGGGACCTTCGCCCACGACCACCGATCCGGGGATCGCAGGGACCTTGACCGACTCAACGTGCAGCCCGTAGTGGGGGTCGACCTGGAGGTAGTGCGTCACTTCCTTGTTGGCGCCTTCGGAGGAGTTGAACACGAGCGCGAGCGACAGTGCGGCGGCTCCGCCCGTTCCCGTGTAGCGCTGTCCGACGCCCTCTCGAAACCCCTCGCCTTTCAGCCTGGAGGCTTCGTGGGCGACTTCGTCGCTTTCGCTGCTCGACTGCGCCCACAGCTGCGCGGACGTCGCGGTCTGCGGCGCGCCGGAGGTCGAGAAGCCCGTCATGGCGGACGCGGGCGCGATCAGCGAAGCCGTCCGTATGAGCGCCGCGGAGCTCGCGGGCGACGGCGTGGTGTGGGTGGCGCTCTGAGTCGACGAGGTGCTGCTGCTGTTGCTGCTGCCGCCGCATCCGGCCACGCCGAGGCTCGCCGCCAGCATGCCGGCGATGATCAGCCGCCCTGCGCGGGAGACCCCTGTCATGGTGCCCAGCCGTTTCATCTGAGGCCGGCCAAGCTATCGCGTCGGAGTGCTGTTCGCCTCCGCGCCGCCCTCGATGCGCCGGATCACGCGCGCCGGCGCTCCGGCGGCGAGCGAGAAGGGCTCGACGTTTGCGGTGACCACGCTGTTGGCGCCGATCACGCAGCGCTCGCCGATGCTGACGCCGCTGGTGACAACGACGTTGGCCCCCAGCCAGCAGTTGTCGGCGATGCGGGTCGGCCCGGAGCTCTCGAACCCCTGCCAGGTGATCGGCGTCTGGAGATCGTCGTAGCGGTGGGAGGCATCCGAGACGAAGCAGCCGTTGGCGAGCATGCAGTGGTCTCCGATCTCGACGAGCTCCTGCGAGGCCACCATCACGCCCAGGTTCAGGAAGGTGCCCGCGCCGATCCGCACACGCGCCCGCCCCGGCGCTGTGATCCACACACCGGGCTCGAACAGCGTGCCCGCACCGATCTGGAGGCGTCCCTCGCGCAGGGCCTCGAGCACGTTGCCATGCACGGGCCAGCGCACGAAGGCCTCGCGGCGCAGGAACTCCCAGTGGATGCGCGCGCGGTTCCAGGGCAGTGAGTTGCGCTCATAGAAGCGCCACTTCCGGGCCCACAGCCGGGCCCTCAGCGCCAGCTGCCGCGCGTCCTGCAATGACGTCTCAGCGGCGCCCGCCCGATCGCTCACGCAGCGACCCGGGGGCGGCGTTTGCGCGGCGCGGCGTTGCCGGACTTCGCACCCGCGCGCCTGACGGCGGGCGTGAGGATTTCCGCGAGGAACCGCCCGGTGTGGGAGGCCGGCTCCGCCGCGACCTCCTCCGGGGTGCCCACGGCGATCGCCATCCCCCCCTCCTCACCCCCCTCGGGGCCCATGTCGATCAACCGGTCGGCCGACTTGATCACGTCGAGGTTGTGCTCGATCACGACGACGCTGTTTCCGGCGTCGACGAGTCGTTGCAGCACCTCCAGCAGCCGCTGCACATCGGCGAAGTGCAATCCCGTGGTGGGCTCATCGAGGATGTAGAGGGTGCGCCCGGTGGCGATCTTCGACAGCTCGGTCGCAAGCTTCACGCGCTGGGCCTCTCCGCCTGAGAGCGTCGTCGCCGGCTGGCCGAGACGGACATAGCCCAGGCCGACCGCATTCAGCGTCTCAAGGCGGCGGCGGACCTTGGGAATGTGCTCGAAGAAGCGGAGCGCATCCTCGACGGGCATGTCGAGCACGTCGGCGATGCTCTTGCCCTTGAAGCGCACCTCGAGCGTCTCGCGGTTGTAGCGCTTGCCATGGCACTGCTCGCAGGGTACGTACACGTCGGGCAGGAAGTGCATCTCGATCTTGATCTGCCCGTCGCCGCGGCAGACCTCGCAGCGCCCGCCCTTCACATTGAAGCTGAAGCGCCCGGGCTTGTATCCCCTCGCGCGCGCCTCCTGGGTCTTCGAGAAGAGGTCGCGGATCACGTCGAACAGACCCGTGTAGGTGGCTGGATTCGAGCGCGGCGTGCGCCCGATCGGCGACTGGTCGACGGCGATGATCTTGTCCAGCTGCTCGAGCCCGTGGATCGCGCGGTGGGCACCCGGGCGCTGGCGGGCGCGGTGCAGGCGGTTGGCGACCGCCTTGAACAGCACTTCGTTGACGAGCGTCGACTTGCCCGATCCCGAGACGCCGGTGACGCAGGTCAGCACGCCCAGCGGGACGTGCACGTCGATATCGCGCAGATTGTGCTGTGAGGCGCCGAGGATCTCGATGTAGCCGCTGGGCGTCCTGCGCCGGGCGGGGAGATCGATCGTGCGCTGGCCCGAGAGGAACTGCCCCGTCAGCGACTCCTTGACCTTCTGGACCTCATCGGCCGTTCCCTCTGCGACGACCCGCCCACCGTGTTCGCCGGCGCCGGGCCCGAGGTCGAGCAGGTGGTCGGCGGCGCGCATCGTCTGCTCGTCATGCTCGACGACGATCACCGTGTTGCCGAGGTCGCGCAGGCGCTCGAGCGTGCCGATCAGCTTGGCGTTGTCGCGCTGGTGCAGGCCGATCGAGGGCTCGTCGAGGATGTACAGCACGCCCACCAGCGACGAGCCGATCTGGGTGGCCAGGCGAATCCGCTGCGCCTCACCGCCGGACAGCGTGGCGGCCGCACGATCCATCGACAGATAGCCGATGCCCACGTTCTCCAGAAAGCGAAGCCGCTCTGAGATCTCGCGCAGGATCAGCCGGGCCACGTGCCTGTCCGTCTCTGACAGCTCGACCTCCTCCAGCCACTCGAGCGCCCGCCGCGCCGAGAGCGCGCAGAGGTCCTCGATCCGCGTCCCGCCGACGAGCACGGCGCGGGACTCGGCGCGCAGCCGCGCCCCCCCGCACACCGGGCAGGCGCGCAGCGACATGAACTCCTCGATCTTTTCGCGCGTCCACTCCGAATCGGTCTCGCGATAGCGGCGCTGCAGGTTCTTGACGATCCCCTCGAACCTCGTCGCGTAGGAGCGGTGGCGGCCGTAGCGGTTGCGGTAGGTGACCTCGATCGGCTCGCCGTTGGTCCCGTACAGGAACAGGTCCTGCTGCTCGGCCGGAAGCTCCTGCCAGGGAGCTTCCAGGTCGACGCCATAGCGCTCCGCGATCGCCTCGGTCACCTGCTCGTAGTAGTTGGAGGTGCTGTTCGCCCATGGCGCGAGCGCCCCTTCGCCGATCGAGAGCGCCGGGTTGGGCACCACCAGCTCGGGGTCGATCTCCATCTGCGAGCCGAGCCCGGTGCAGCGGTCGCAGGCGCCGTGGGGTGAGTTGAAGGAGAAGATCCTCGGCTCGAGCTCGGTCAGCGAGGGGCCGTGCTCGGGGCATGCGAACTTCTCCGAGAACGTGAACACCGTGCCCGGCTCGGGCGCGACGCCGGGAACGATCTGGGTGGCCGCGGCGCGCGCGCCCTTGGCACCGGTCGCGTGCGCACGCTTCGCCTCCGCCGCGTCCCCCTTCACCGACGCGTCTGCGGAGCCCGAACGGGCGGAGCCGATTATCTCTATCTCGACGAGCCCGTCGGCCAGCGAGACCGCCGTCTCGATCGAGTCCGCCAGGCGCTTGCGCACGTCGTGGCGCATGATCAGCCGGTCCACCACGACGGAGATGTCGTGCTTGTAGCGCTTGTCCAGCACGATCGACTCCTCCAGCATGCGCACGCGGTCGTCGATCTTCACGCGCGCGAAGCCGTCGGTCCTCAGCTCGTCGAGCAGCTTGCCGTACTCGCCCTTGCGCCCGCGCACGACCGGCGCGAGCACCATGAAGCGGGTCCCCTCCGCGAGCTCCATCGCCTGATCGATGATCTGCTCGGCCGACTGGCCGACGATCGGCCTGCCGCAGACGGGGCAGTGCGGCTTGCCCACGCGCGCCCACAGGAGCCTCAGGTAGTCGTAGATCTCGGTGACCGTGCCCACCGTCGAGCGAGGGTTGCGCGAGGTCGTCTTCTGGTCGATCGAGATCGCCGGCGAGAGCCCCTCGATCGAGTCCACGTCGGGCTTGTCCATCTGGCCCAGGAACTGCCTGGCGTACGCCGACAGCGACTCAACGTAGCGTCGCTGCCCCTCGGCGTAGATGGTGTCGAAGGCGAGGCTCGACTTGCCCGAGCCCGACAGCCCGGTGATCACCACCAGGGCATCGCGCGGCAGCGCCACGGAGATGTCCTTGAGGTTGTGCTCCCTTGCTCCGGAGACGACTATCTGGTTGCCGGCCGGCATGTGCGGCTCATTCTATTAGGGCGAACAGATGTTCGCCTGACGTGCCGCGCCCAGCGGCAATCGGCGCCGCTTGGGCTGTGCCCGCGCTCACGCCTCGATCGCGGCGTACACCTCGTCGATCAGCTTCGCGCGATCGGACAGCTGGAAGTTCTCGGCCAGATAGCGATCCGCCTCCGCACGGGATTCGCCGTTCAGCGCCATGTTCAGGGCGACCAGGCGGGCGCTGTCGAGATCCCCGTTCGCGCCCGCCGCCGGCGCGGCCCCGGACTGGGCCGGCGCGACCGCGGCCGCGACGGGCTGCGGCGCTGCTTCCTTGACCTGCTCCGCCTGCTCCGGTGCGGCGGGCGCTGAGGCAGCAGGCGCAGACGCAGGGGCAGGGGCGGCAAGAGCGGGTGCGGGAGCAGAAGCGGCGGCGGGAGTGGCAGTGGCGGCGGGAGTGGGAGCGCTGCTCGCGGATGGCGAGGCGGGCGGCGCCGGCGCGATGGCCCTGTCGGGGATGGCCGGCGGAGAGTCCGTGCCGGCGCGCCCTGAGGCGGCGTCGTAGAGCTCGCCCATGTTCGCTCCCACCGCGGCCAGGTCGGCGGCCAGGCGCCCGGCGCCGTCCCGCAGGCTGTCAACAAGAGCGCCGACCTCGGCGTCCATCGCGGAGACCCGCTCGAGCAGCACCGCCGTCGCCTGCGCGACGGCCGTCACGTGCGCCCGCGCCTGTGCGATGGCCTCCTCGCGGGTCCGCTCGGCGTCGCGCGCGGCCTCCTCGCGGGCCCCGGTGGCACCCTGCTGCGCCTGGCGCTCGATGTCCGCCGCGGCCGTCTCCGCCGCCGTCAGGATGCTCTGCACCTGCGTTGCCGCCGTGGAGGCCAGCGAGGGCTCTGCGCCGGCGCCCGCGCTGGCGCGCTGCAGCTCCTCGAACTCAGCCGCCAGGGCGCGCAGGTGCGCGTCCACCGCGGCCGGGTCGTATCCGCGCCGGCCGATGGGGAAGTCCCGTCGTTCGATCGCCTGGCGGTCCATGTCCACGGCGGCAATGCTAGGCCATGTCGCCCGTCGGAGCCTCGCTTGCCTGGATCTCGCGCAGGTCGCGGCGCAGCTCGCGCAGCTCGTCGCGCAGCTGTGCCGCATACTCGAAGCGGAGCTCCTCCGCGGCGAGGCTCATCTCCTCCTCGAGCTCGACCACCATGCGCTCGAGCTCGTGCCTGGGCATCTCCTCGCCGGCCCCGCGCGCCCTGGTGCGCCGTTTGCGCCCGCGGGGAACCTTCGACTCCGCCTGCAGGAACTCGGCGATGTCGGAGATGCCCTTGACGATCGTCGCCGCCGTGATCCCGTGGCGCTCGTTGTAGGCAAGCTGGATCTCCCTGCGGCGATCGGTCTCCGAGATCGCGGCGCGCATCGCCTGCGTCTCTTTGTCGGCATACATCAGCACCGTTCCCCCGACGTTGCGCGCGGCGCGGCCGATCGTCTGGATAAGCGAGGTCTCTCCACGCAGGAAGCCCTCCTTGTCGGCGTCCAGGATCGCCACGAGCGACACCTCCGGCAGATCGAGGCCCTCGCGCAGCAGGTTCACGCCGACGAGCACGTCGTACTCCCCCAGCCGCAGGTCGCGGATGATCTGGATTCGCTCGAGCGTGTCGATCTCCGAGTGCAGGTAGCGCGTCTTGAAGCCCATCTCGAGCAGATATTGGGAGAGGTCCTCCGACATCTTCTTGGTCAGCGTCGTCACCAGCACCCGCTCGTCGCGCTCGACGCGCTGGCGGACCTCGTTCATCAGATCGTCGATCTGGTTGCGCGTCTCGCGCACGTCCACCACCGGATCGACGATGCCCGTCGGGCGCACGATCTGCTCGACCACCCGGCCCGAGCGCGTGCGCTCGTACTCTCCCGGCGTGGCCGAGACGAACGTCAGCTGAGGGGTTATCGAGAGGAACTCCTCGAAGGTCTGCGGCCGGTTGTCCAGGGCGCTCGGTAGGCGGAAGCCGTAGTCGACCAGCGTCTGCTTGCGCGAACGGTCGCCCACGTGCATGCCGCCGATCTGCGGCACCGTCTGGTGTGACTCGTCGATGAAGCAGATGAAGTCCTTGGGGAAGTAGTCGATCAGGCAGTACGGCCGCTCGCCCGGTGAGCGCCCGTCGAGGATGCGCGAGTAGTTCTCGATCCCCGAGCAGAACCCGACCTCTTTGAGCATCTCCATGTCGTACTGCGTGCGCTGGCGCAGGCGGTGAGACTCGAGCAGCTTGCCCTCGGACTCGAGCTCGGCACAGCGCTCGTTGAGCTCGCGGCCGATCTCGGCCACGCCATCCTCGATCGTGCCCTCCTTGACGTTGTAGTGGGTCGCCGGCCAGATCGCCACGTGCTCGAGGTCGTCGGCGATCAGCTCGCCGGTGAGCGGGTCGAAGTGGGCCAGCTGCTCGACTTCGTCGCCGAACATGCGCGCGCGGAAGGCCGTCTCGGCGTAGGCCGGGAACACCTCGAGCGTCTCTCCGCGAACGCGGAAGGTGCCGCGCGAGAGCACGGTGTCGTTGCGCGTGTACTGGATCGAGACGAGTTTGCGCAGGAGCGCGTCGCGGTCGATCTCCTCCCCCTTGCGGAGGATCTGCATGTTCATCTCATAGGTCTCCGGCGAGCCCAGGCCGTAGATGCAGGACACCGAGGCCACCACGATCACGTCCCTGCGGGCGAACACCGCGGCCGTGGCCGCGTGGCGCAGCCGGTCCACCTCCTGGTTGATCGCCGAGTCCTTCTCGATGTACAGATCCCGGCTCGGAACGTAGGCCTCGGGCTGGTAGTAGTCGTAGTAGGAGACGAAGTACTCGACCGCGTTGTCCGGGAAGAAGGTGCGGAACTCGTTGCACAGCTGGGCGGCGAGCGTCTTGTTGTGGGCGATCACGAGAGTTGGCCGCTGGACCGCCTCGATCACGCCGGCCATCGTCATCGTCTTGCCGGTTCCCGTCGCTCCGAGCAGCGTCTGAAAGCGCTCACCGGCATCGACGCCTTCGGCCAGCGACGCGATCGCCTTCGGCTGGTCGGCGGTCGGCGTGAAGACGGAATCGAGCTTGAAGTCGGGCATCGCCCCCCTACGGTAGCGAGCGGGCCATCGAGCACCGGATCCCGAACGGCTCAACACCCCCGGCGAGACACGGCGGGAGGAGTCCGCAATCGGCTCGCGTCGGTGGTGCAGAGATGCAGCGCACTCCTACCTGCGAGAAGCTCGCAGAAAATCGGGCCATTTTGCGATTTCACCATGTTACGGTCACCGAAATTGACCCGCCATATAAGTCGAAGGTGAGAGGAGTTTCACCATGGATAACAAGTTGAGCCGCCGTTCATTTCTGAAACCACGCGCGGCCTTCGCGGCCCCGGCCCTGGCCGCGGGTGCCGCCGGAGACGCGGGTGCCGAGGAGGGCACCAGCCGGCGCGCGTTCCTGCAGGGCACAGCGGGTGCCGCCGCCGGTGCCGCCGTGATCCTCGCGACCCCCAAGGTCGCCCAGATCGCACTCGACTCCTCCGGCAGCAGCGTCCCCGCCGATCCCAAGGCCGTCGTCACGAAGGCCTCCGGGCCGGCACCCGCCGAGCCGGTCACCGCATATGTCCGTAACGCAGAGCTGGGCGAGGTGACCGTCATGTCCGGCAAGCAGGAGACCACCTACAAGGACCCCGCGCTGGTGAAGCGGCTGCTCGACGCGGCTCGCTGACAGCGGCAGTCACTCCCGACAATCGACCACGAAAGGCAACACACATGTCATCGCATCGCGAGGCTCCGGAGATAAGCAAGGACCCGGTGGCCGACAACACGGACACCTACGCGTTCGTCTCACCCGACGACCCCGGGACGGTCACGCTGATCACCAACTACCTGCCGGCCGAGGTTCCGGCGGGCGGGCCCACCTTCTATGAGTTCGGCAACGACGTCCTGTACAAGATCCACGTCGACAACAACGGCGACGGGCTGCCCGATATCACCTATGAGTTCAGCTTCGACTCGGTGATCACCAACCCCAACACGTTCCTCTACAACACGGGAACGATCGGCTCGCTGAACGACCCGAACTGGAACAAACGCCAGTTCTACAGCGTCACCCGGGTCGAACACTCAAAGCACGGAAAGAGCAAGGAAAAGGTGCTCGGCGAAGGCCTCGCGTGCCCCCCGTCGAACATCGGCCCGCACTCAACGCCGAACTATTCGGTACTCGGCCAGGAAGCCGTGCACTCGCTGGCGGGAAATCAGACGGTGTTCGCCGGTCAGCGCACCGATCCGTTCTTTGTCGACATCGGCTCGATCTTCGACCTTGCCGACCTGCGCCCGTTTCAGGAAGCGCATGTGATCCCGATGCCGGCGGCGGGCGGCGTTGACACGCTGTCGACGGTCAACGTTCACACGATCGCGATCCGCGTCCCGATCTCCAGTCTCACGGTCGACGGATCCGTTCCGACCAACGTCATGAGCTCGAAGGCCGTGCTCGGGGTGTGGGGAACGGCGAGTCGCCGCAAGGTTCGCATCTCAGACGGTGCAAACAGTGAACACTCCGAGGCCGGGCCGTGGGTTCAAATCTCGCGGCTGGGTAACCCGCTGGTCAACGAGGCGCTCATCCCGATGAGCCGCAAGGACGCCTGGAACTCGGACCACCCTGTGGGCGAAAAGGAGTACCTGCAGTACGTCCAGCACCCGGAGCTCGCGAGGCTGCTGCCGGTCCTCTATCCCAAAGTGTTCCCCAGCCTCGAAGCGCTCGAAGCCAAAAAAGCGCCGCGTGAAGACCTCGTGGCGATCCTGCTCACCGGTCTGCCGGCGGGCGTCGTGGCGGGCTTCCAGAACAACACGGGCAAGGTGGTCGCCGACATGCTGCGACTGAACGTCGCCGTGCCGCCCGCCAGTACCCCAAACCCGCTCGGGATCCTCGGCGGCGATCTGGCGGGGTTTCCCAATGGCAGGCGCGTGATCGACGACACCACGACGATCGAGCTGCGCGCCATCGCGGGACTCACGGTGCCGCTGGTGAACAAAGGCTACAAACCGGACGAAGCGGCGGAAGCCATCACCGACGACACCCCACCGCTGTCGGTGCGCTTCCAGTCGACATTCCCCTACATCGGCATTCCCCACGACGGGTTCGACTTCCCGTCGACGACGAAATAGCGGGGCGCCGAGCAGATGCACAACCATGGTCACAGCCACACTCACAACCGTGAGGCCACCGAGGAGAACCACGCGGCGCGGCGGCACCCCGAGCACGTCGTGCTGGACCTCGGCGGTGACATCGGGGCCCTGATCCTCCACACCCGCGCTGAGATGCTCGGCGTGGAGGTGGAGATCAGCGCCACCGGGCAGGACGACCGCCGCAGCCATAAGGATGTGCTCGAGCGGGAGATCAACGGGCGCTCCGCCTACACGGCGGTGTTCGACAACATCCGCGAGGGCACCTACACGCTCTGGATCGACGACGTCGCGTGCGAGCGCGACGTCGTCGTCAGCGGGGGCGCGGTCTCAGAACTCGACTGGTCCGCCAGGACGAACCTGCCGGGCCTCGAGCTCCTGCCGAGCTGATGCGCATGTGCGCGAAATGCGGCTGACCGCCGTCGCACTCGCCGCGTGCGCCGGCGCAGTTGCTCTCATCGGCGCCGCGAGCACGTCCGCGCAGCAGACCGGTGCCTCATTGCAGCTCGCCGGCGTGCCGGCGAGGCTCGCCGTTCCCGGAAGCTTCACCATGACGGTCAGCGGATCGACAGGAGACGCCTCACACGCATCGATCTATGAGATCTACGGTCCGGCCCCCTGTGCGGCGAGCGTGGACGCCCAGCTCGAGGCGAGCCCCGAGGAGTCCCTGCTCAGCCCCGAAGCCGAGGAAGTGCCGGCGTCCGGTCTCGCGGGGACTTTCACCATCCGCGCCCGCGGAGTCGGCGAAGCCGTGAGCGCCCCGGGGCTGTACAGCGTGTGCGTATTCATGGAAGCCCTGGAAGAACCCGAAACAGAAGAAGGCACAGAAGAAGAAGCCGTCATCGCCGTGGCGTCCGCCAGCTTCTCCGTGCTTCCGGCCGCCGGCGGCGGCCCTGCCGCCACGACAGTGCGGGACGGTCTGAGACGGTGCGCGCCGCCGCCCACCGGGAGGCGGTCGCGGGCTCACAGGTCGCCGAGCGGCGGGGCTCGCTGCTCGGCTGTGCCGAGGTGCGTCGTGCCGCACATCAGGGGCAGGAGGCTGAGATCGGCCGAGGAGGCGATCGCCAGGGCCCACTGCGCCGTCGGTGAGATCAGGCGGGCCCGATCCGGACACGTCCGCAGAGGGCGCGTGCTTTGGCAGAGCCGCAGAGCCGGCAGATCGCTGCCGAGGGGAGCGAGGGTTGGCCTGCTGATCAGCGAGGGCGCGCGCCGGCGCGCGCCGTCCAGGAGCGCCTGCACGGGCGCTTCACACCCGCGCCTCCATCCCCCACGCTGCCCGAAGCAGCGGCGCCGCTGAGCTCAGCCCGCTGCGTCCATGCCGTCGGCCACGGCGTCCGGGTGTTTCAGCCTGGCGCTCCACTTCTCCTCGACGCGGCCGAATCTCCAGAAGGCGAGCGCACCCGCCCAGCAGACGACGAACATGCCGACGATCACGAAGCCCGCCTTGTTGATGTCGAAGACCTCCATGAAGTGCCAGAAGCAGCCGTGCAGGCCGCCGAGCTCCATCGGCAGCAGGCCGAGCACCTCGATCGTGCCGATGAAGAAGCAGATCGCCACCGACAGCCCGGTGATCGCGAGGTTGTAATAGACCTTGCGAACCGGGTTGAAGAACGCCCACGAATAAGCGAAGTTCATGAAGATGCCGTCGATCGTGTCCATCAGGCACATGCCGGCGGTGAACAGGATCGGCAGGCACAGAATCGCGTAGAAGGGGAGATGCTGGGAAGCCAGCAGAGCGGTCGTGGCCAGCAGCGCCACCTCGGTCGCGGTGTCAAAGCCCATGCCGAACACCACGCCGACGGGATACATCTTCCACTCCCTGTCGATCGTCCTCATCCACCTGCCGAAGAAGCGGAACATCAGCCCCCGGTTGTTCAGCTGGCGCTCGAGCTCGGTCTCGTCGTAGTTGCCTTCGCGCATCGAGCGGAACACGCGGAAGATCCCGGCGAGGATGACAACGTTCAGAAGGGCGATCAGATACAGGAACGTCGCCGAGACGACCGTCCCGAAGATGCCGCCGAACTGCTCGAGGCTGGAGCTGCTGTTCGACACCGCTCCGTAGACGGCTTTCTCGGCCACGACGATCCCGACGCCGATCGCGACCACGATCGTCGAATGCCCGAGCGAGAACCAATAGCCGATGCTCAGCGGTCGCTTGCCCTCGTTCATGAGCTTGCGCGTGGTGTTGTCGATTGCCGAGATGTGGTCAGCATCGAAGGCGTGGCGAAGGCCGAGGGAGTAGGCGAGCCCTGCCACGCCGATCCCGAGTCCCTTGTAGTGCGAGGGCACGACGAACGCGATGAAGATGCCGAACCCGACGATGTGCAGGGCGGCGATGGTGAGGAACATCAGGACGGCCCGCCGTCGCTCGGAAGGCGTGAGCGCTCTTGCGACCTGCACCAGGTACCCGGGGATCCAAAGCGAGTCGTCGAGCGATCCACGAGACCGCTGTCCCCGCGCGCCGGACCGCCTCCCAACCACTGCGTACGGAATTCATCGACGCACTGCTCCTTATGGTTGCGTTGGTTAAGAGAGGGACCGGATAGGCCGCCCGGGAAGACCTGGGGAATCTGATCTCATGGCTGTCCCGCGGCTCGCGGACCTGTGCGGCGCAACTGGCACACAGCCCGACGATCGGAAAGTGGATGAAGCTGGCTCGGTAGCCGAACTGGTGCTCGATCAACTCGCGCACGGCGTCGAGCTCCTCAGTTGGCACCGCTCGGTAGTCGGCACAACGCTCGCAGGTGAGGTACTCCCGCTCACCGCTCACGGCCAGCGCGTGCAGCCCCGGGCCGTGGCCGAGATGAACGTGGCGAACCACGCCGATGTCCTCGAGCGCCTGCAGGTTTCGATACACCGAGCCGATGTCCGACGACGGCACGCGGCCACCGATCCCTTCGGCGATCTGCTCGGCTGACATTGGCCCATCGGCGGCCAGGAGCGCCTCGAGCACGAGCCGGCGAGCGGCCGATACCCGGAGGCCCCGCCCGCGCATCGCGGCCACGGCGGAGCTCAGATCTTCCACCCCCGGCGCGTCCGCATCCGTCTCCGCGGCACGTCGATGATCCGCTGAGTAATCCACGTCACGCGTGCTCACTGGCCCTCCTCCACTTGCCGGGGATCGCCGGCACAGCTCCTCGTTGTGCCGCTGGTTTTTCTATACGCCCGACTCTCAACTGCGGATCACTCGCACCGTCGTTGCGCTCGCAGCGACACGCGCCGCCGCGCTCGCCGCACCCGCTCATTCACGGCAGACGCCGCAGCTTCGACCGGTTCGTGCGCTGTGGCTCGCCCGCCCGCCGGCGGACTGCGCCCCGCTAGGAGCCCAGCTGGCGCCCGTAGGTGGCGCGATATTCGCGCTGGGCTTCCAGCACGCGTTCCACATAGGCGCGCGTCTCTGGAAACGGGATCGCCGCGACCGTCAGCGGCCTGCCGGCGGCATTGGCCTGCGCCACCCAGCTGTCGACGTTCGCGAGGCCTCCGTTGTACGCGGCGACGGCGAGCATCTCGTTGCCGTTGTATGGTTCAGCAGATAGCGCAGGTAATAGCTGCCATACGCCACGTTGATCCGTGGGGTGGCCAGGTCGCTGGAGGTGAAGCTCGTTCCGCCGGACAGGTGCGCGATGAAGTAGGCGGTGCCAGGGAGGATCTGCATCAGGCCCTCCGCCCCGGCCGGCGACGGGCGCGGATCAAACTTCGTCTCGGCATAGATCACCGCGGCGATCAACGCCGGATCCAGGTGCTTCTCACCCGCCTGTTCGCGGATGACGCTGGCGTCACTGAGCGGCAGCCCCAGCCTGCGCACGACGTTGTCGACCTCCGAGACGACCAGCCCCACGATCAGCGCCGCGAGCACGACACCGACGACCCAGCCAAGCGCTCGTCCACTCATCCGGACAGCTTGTCAAGAACCGCTGACAGGGCCCGTTCGAGATCCTCCTCACTGCCGTCGTTGCGCACGGTGAACGTCGCCCGCCGCGCCTTCTCCTCCTGGGAGAGCTGGCGCGCCGCGCGCTCGTCGGTGAGCGCATGCCCGCGGCCGGCGGCCCGCGCGTGCCTGACCTGCTCCTCGACGAGGATTGCGATCGTAGCGTCATACATCCCCTCGAGGCCCGCCTCGAACAGCAGCGGGGTCTCGACCACGGCAGCGCGCGGTCGCGCCCGCCCGCTCGCGGAGCCGCTGCGCACGTCCGTCAGCCAGGCTGCGACGCGGGCGCCCACGAGCGGCCACAGAAGGCCCTCGAGCCAGCGGCGGTCCTCCTCGCTGGCGAACGCCCGCCCGGCCACGGCCGAGCGATCGACCACGCCGCCCGGCGCCACCTCGGCGCCCCAGCGCCCCACCACCGCGTCGCGCAGCTGCTCCCCCGCGTAAAGCTCGTGCACGACTGCATCGGAGGACAGCACCGCCGCGCCGAGGCGCTCGAGCGCCGCCAGGGCGGTTGACTTGCCAGCTCCCATGCCTCCCGTAAGCCCAACGAAGGGCACGGCCCGCTCCACCCGTCCGGCGCCCGCTCTGCGTCAGTCCGACGGGGACTCGGCGGCGATCTCGGGCTCGGCCGCTGCGGGCCTCTCGGCAGCCTCGCCCGCCTCGGCGGGTGCGGGAGCCTCCTCAGACTCCACCGCCTCGGGTGCCTCGGCGACCGTCTCCGCTGCCTCCGAGGCCTCGGGAGCCTGCCCGGCCTCCGCGACCTCGACCGCCTCGGGAGCCTCGGCGGCCTCGGGCGGCTCGGTGGCCCCGGGCGCCTCGGCGGCCTCAGCAGGCTCGGTTGCCACGGCGGCGTCGGGTGCCTCAGCGGCGTCGGGTGCCTCGACCGCCTCGGACGCGGCGGCAGCCTTGGGCGCCTCGGCGACGTCGGCTGCTCCAGCTTCGGGCGGCGACTGATCGGCCTCGCCGGCGGTGGCCTCCCCCGCGTCCTCGGGCTGGCCCGGTCGCGATATCGGCAGGATCTGATCCTCTACGCGCTTGGCCGACAGCGACAGGCGCCGGCGCTCGGAGTCGATCTCGAGGATCCTCACGCGAATCTCGTCGCCCGGATGGACGATCTCGCGCGGGCTCTCCACGTGATGGGGAGCGAGCTCGGAGATGTGCACGAGCCCCTCGACGCCGTCGAGGATCTCGACGAACGCGCCGAACGTGACCACCTTGGTGACCTTTCCGTCGAGCTCGTCGTTGACGTTGTAGGTGTCCACGATCCGCTGCCAGGGGTCTTCCTGGGTCTGCTTGAGACCCAGCGAGATGCGCTGGCGCTCACGATCGATGTCGAGCACCTTGACCTTCACCGTGTCCCCGATCGTGAGGATCTCTGACGGGTGGTTGACGTGCGACCAGGACAGCTCGGAGATGTGGATCAGGCCGTCGATGCCGTCAAGGTCCACGAACGCGCCGAAGTCGACGATGTTGGATATCTGCCCGTCGACGACCAGTCCCGGCTGGAGTCCGTCGAGGATCTGCTGGCGGACCTCCTTGCGCTCCTCCTCCAGCACGGCGCGGCGGGAGAGGACCACGTTGTTGCGCGAGCGGTTGAGCTCGATCACCTTGGTCTCGATCTTCGTGCCCATGTATTCGTCGAGGTTGGGCACGCGGCGAATGTCCACGAGCGAGGCGGGCAGGAAGCCGCGCACGCCGAGGTCGATGATCAGCCCGCCCTTGACCACCTCGATGACGGTTCCCTCGACCGGCTCGCCGGACTCGGCCGCGGTTTCGATGCGCCGCCATGCCTTCTCGAAGCGCGCGCGCTTCTTGGACATGATCAGCCGGCCGTCCTGGTCCTCCTTGGTGAGGACGATCGCGTCGACCTCCTCGCCGAGATGAACCTCGTCGCTCGGGTCGACCGACTTGCGAATCGAGAGCTCGTTGGCGGGAATGACGCCCTCGGACTTGTAGCCGATGTCGACGAGGACCTCATCCTTGTCGATACGAACCACGTTGCCCGTTACGACCTCGCCCTCCTCGATGGGCCGGAACGTTGCCTCGTAGTTGGGGACGATCTCGCCGTCGATCTCCAACAGGAGCCCGTTCGACCCCTCGACCACGCGAGCGTCGGGGTTCTCCGTCAGTGTTTGCACCGACGAAAGCCTAGCGCAGCCGTATCATTGCGGGGCAGATGCCGGTGCGAGCGACGAAGCGGGGAGCCGAGCGCACTCGCCTGCAGCGAGGGGACTGCGACGTGCTCGTGTGCGGGGCGAGCTTCGCGGGGCTGGCGGTCGCCCGCGAACTCGCTGGCTCCGGGGCGCGGGTGCTCCTGCTCGACCGCTACGAGCTGGGAGAGCGCCAGACCTCGGCCTGCGCCGTGCCGACGGTCTGGCTGGAGGCCCTCGAGCTGATGGGCTCGCAGCTGCAGAGCTTCGACGCGATGACCGTCCACACGCGCTTTGGCAGCACGCGCTGGCCGTTGCCCTGGTCGTGGTCCACTTTCGACTACCGCGAGCTGTGCGCGCTGTTGTGGTCGCAGGCCGAGAGCTCCGGGCTCGAGCTCGAGACCGCCACGGTGACCGGGCGCGAGGGCTTCACCGTCCACACCGACCGCGGTGACCTGAGCGCCCCGCTGATCGTCGATGCGCTGGGCTGGCGGCGGGCGCTGTCCAACGCGAGCACGATCCAGCCACCGGCTGCGCGCCTCTCGCGGGGCCTCGAGGTCCACCCGCCCGGTTCTGATGAGGAGATGCAGCTGTGGATCGACCCACGGTACGTCCGCGCCGGATACGCCTGGAGCTTTCCCGCCCATGACGAGATCCGCGTCGGTGCCGGTTCGTTCTGGCCGGCCAACCATGTCAGGGAGCCGACGGTCAGGCTGGCCGGCGACCTGGGCCTGGCGGCAGAGGGCTACCAGGGCAATTGGATCCCCCATCAGCTGCGCGCGGCCGTCGAGGACGGGGTCTTCTTCGCCGGCGATTCCGCCGGACACTGCCTGCCGCTGACGGCTGAGGGGATTCGCACGGCGCTGTACTTCGGGCTCGCCTGCGGGCGCGAGCTGCGCGCGGTGCTCGACGGTCACAGCTCGCGCGCCGAGGCGCTTGCGCGCTACGGCGCGTTCTCCGATCGCCACGAGCGGAAATACCGCTGGATGCTCGGCAGCCAGCGCATCCTCGGGCGGATGACACCCAGCCGCTCGGTGACCGCCTGGGTGCGGCTGCTCGGCAACCGCCGGCGTGTCCGAGTGGATCTTCGATCACTACCTCGCGATCGCCCCGCCGTGGTTTGTCGGGGCCGGGCCGTCGGGCAATTCCTCAAGCGCCCGCGCCAGCCGGCGGATGCCCTCCTCGATCGCCGGCTCGGCGAGGTTGGCGTAGCCGAGCACCAGGCCGTCGTGACGGGCTGGGCTCCATGTAGGCATAGCCGAGCGGATAGACGCCCACCGAGAGGCGCCGGGCCGTCGCGAGAGGGCGAGCCCGTCGACCTCGCGCCCGAGGCGGACGATCGCGTGCAGCCCCGCCGCAAGGCCGGTGACGCGGGCGCCTGGCAGGTGCCGCCCGACCGCCTGCACGAGCGCGTCGCGTCGCGCCTTGTAGCGACGGCGAGCCTGGCGCAGGTGACGATCGTAGGCGCCGCTCTGCA
This sequence comes from uncultured Solirubrobacteraceae bacterium, assembly GCA_963764185.1. Classification (GTDB taxonomy): domain Bacteria; phylum Actinomycetota; class Thermoleophilia; order Solirubrobacterales; family Solirubrobacteraceae; genus Palsa-744. The sequence goes on from CAVXRF010000008.1 coordinate 190,463, forward strand.
ACAGCCGCGCGAGCGCGAGCTGATCGAGCGTCGGGCAGCCGTGGTCTGCCAGGGCCTTCTGCTCGACGACCGGCCGATCAGGCGCGGGGGCAGCGCGAGCCAGCCCAGCCGGAGCGGCGGGGGCGAGCGTCTTGGAGACCGTGCCCATGTATATGACCCGATCGGGCGCGAGACCCTGCAGCGCGGCCAGCGGCGGGCGGTCATAGCGGTACTCGGCGTCGTAGTCATCCTCGATGACCACGCGCCCGGCCGTGCCCGCCCACTCGAGCAGGGCCGCACGGCGCTCGGGCGCGAGCGCCACCCCTGTCGGAGATTGATGTGCCGGCGTGACGAGCACCGCATCGATCGGGCCCGCCTGCCGGGCCCTGCGCCCGTGAGCGCGTCAAGATCGTCGCACGCGGGCGCCCTGCTCGTCGACCGCCAGCGGCAGGAGCGAGGCGCCCGTGTGCAATGAGGATCGCGCGGTGCGGCAGGCCGGGGTCCTCGACCGCGATGCGCGGGCCTGCCAGCGCGCGCGCCAGCAGCACGAAGCCCTGCGCCGCGCCGGAGCACACGACGATCGACTGAGGATCGGCGACCACCCCGCGCACGCGGCGCAGGTGCTCGGCCAGAGCCCGTCGCAGCTCTCCCGCGCCGCGCGGGTCCGGATAGCCGAAGGCTCGATCGGGCGCCTCGCGCATGGTCTCGCGTATTGCGCGCAGCCACGCCCTGCGCGGAAAGGAGGCGAGATCGGGATAGCCCGGGAAGAAGTCGAAATCTGCGCCCGCGACTCGGGCTCGGTTGCGGCGCGGCCACGGCGCTCGGCGGCGTCGGCGACGAACGTGCCCGCTCCCGGGCGCGCGACGAGATAGCCCTCGGCGAGCAGCTGTGCATAGGCGTCCACGACCAGCCGCCGCGAGACCCCGAGGTCGGCTGCCAGCGCGCGGGTGGCCGGGAGTCGGGCGCCTGCGCGCAGGCGACCGGAGCGAACCGCCTCGCGAAGGCCGTCCTCGAGCTGCGAGCGAAGCGGCCGGCGGATCGCGCGGTCAGCTCGACGAGCAGCTCCGGACCGGAATTGGTTCCCTTTTCTTTCATTGAAAGTGGTCCTTTACGGGGCTACCACCGCGAGAATATCGTGGGAGCCGCATGAGTCAGCCAGCAGCCCATAACCGGAGAGCCGCGCCGCGAACGACGCTTCCCGCGGAACTGTGGCGGTCGGCATCGCCGCGTTCGCCGCGGTGGAGCTCTGCACTGGCGGTGTTCATGGCGGTCATCTCCCGCACGCCTTCTACACGCGATCGGGCCCTTCGGGGCCTTCAACACCCACTACCTGCGTGACGTCGGCGAGCTTTGAGGCAGCGATCGGCCTGGCCCTGCTGGCGGCGCTGCGCCGCCCGTCCTGGCGCGTGCCGGTGCTGGCGCTCGCCACCTTGCAGTTCGCGCTGCACAGCGCCAATCACCTGCTCGACATCAGCAGGGCTCACCCGGCGCTGGATGGGCTACTTCGACTTCTTCTCGCTCGCCGCCGCAACCGTGCTGCTCGCGCGGCTGTGGCTGGCGGCGAGCAGCGATGCCTCACGCCGCGCGGAGGCCACCCGCGCCGGCGAGCTGCGAGCCGCTCTCCCCCACTCCCGAAAGGAGCATCACATGAGCCGCATCGAAGGCGTCCCCAAGCCGAAGCCAGCCTCCTCATGCGCATCATCTACCGAATGGCGCGCCGCGAGATCACGAAGATGACCGGTCAGCGGGACCGGCTCACCGGCGATATCCCGATACGCGCCCACCGGCCTGGGATGCTGATCGGCTACGGCATGCTGGAGAAGGCGATTGCGGCCAAACCCGCGTGGAGAAGCGCCTGCGGGCGCTCGCCGTGCTGAAGTCGGCCGTCATGCAGGGGTGTGAGATGTGCCAGGACATCGGCTCCCACGAGGCGCGCGGGGCCGGCATCGCGAGGAGCAGCTGCTCGACCTCTACCGCTATCGCGAGAGCGAGCACTTCGATCAGACCGAGCGGCTGGTGCTCGACCTGGCCGTGGCCATGACGCTCACCCCGGTCCAGGTGGACGATGAGCAGTTCGCGGCACTGCGGGAGCACTTCGACGACGGCCAGCTGGTCGAGCTCGTCAATCTGATCGCCGTCGAGAACCTCCGCTCTCGCTTCAACGCCGCCTTTGCGATCGGTTCGACCGGCTTCAGCGACGGGATGGCGTGTGCGCGCATGGAGCCGGGGCCGATGATCGCCCGCGAGCGCGACGTTGCAGCCGGCGAGGCTGGCCCGGGGCGGGCGTCGCCGAGCCTCGCGGGCATGCCGGGCGGCAAATGAGGGTTTTCCTCGCCGGCGCGACCGGAGTCATTGGCCAGCCGCTCGTTCCGGCGCTGATCGCCGGAGGCCATCACGTAACGGGCATGACCCGCTCGCCGGCGAAGGCCGACGACCTGCGCGCCGCCGGCGCCGAGCCGCTCGTCGCCGACGCGCTCGATGCCGAAGCTGTCATGAGCGCGGTCAAGGAGGCCCGCCCCGACGCCGTCATCCACCAGCTGACGGCGATTCCGCAACGGCTCGATCCGCGCAGGATCGAACGGGACTTCGCCCTCACGGACCGCCTGCGCAGCGAGGGCACGAGGCATCTCGTTGCCGCCGCGCAGCGGGCGGCGTGCGACGGATCCTCGCTCAGAGCATCGCCTTCGCCTACGAGGAGGGTCCCGCCGGCAAGCTGCACGGCGAGGAGGATCCGCTGGTGCGTGACGCCCGCCAAGCCGTTCAGGCGCTCGGCCCGCGCGCTCGCCGAGCTCGAGCGGACGGTCCTCGGCGCGGGCGGGCTGGTGCTGCGCTACGGGTACTTCTACGGCCCTCGCTGCGGCATCTCGCGGACGGGGGCGATGAGCCGGGACGTGCAGCGGCGCCGGCTGCCGATCGTCGGCAGCGGCTCGGCGGCGTGTGGTCGTTCATCCACATCGACGATGCGGCGCGCGCGACCGTCGAACGCCCTCACCCACGGCGAGCCGGGCCTTACAACATCGTCGACGACGACCCGGCGCGCGTCTCGGAATGGCTTCCGGCGCCTGGCCGAGGCGCTCGGTGCGAAGCGGCCATTCCGGGTGCCGGCGGCTCTCGCCCGGCTCGCGGCGGGGGATTATGGCGTCGCCATCATGACGCGCTCGCAGGGCGCCTCGAACGCTCGCGCAAAGGCCGAGCTCGTGCTGGGCGCCTCAGCACTCGAGCTGGCGTGAGGGCTTTCAGACCGCGCTCTGAGGGAGCGCGCCGCCCGCGCTACTTGCGCACCACAAGTACCACGCCGATCAACAGCAGCACGACCCCGACGATGCGAGGAGCGCCGATGTGCTGCTTTGAGAGGCCCAGCAGGCCGAAGCGGTCCACCACGACCGCGATCGTCAGCTGACCGGTGACGACTATGGCGGTCAGGCCGCTGAGGCCCAGCGTCCGCACGGTGAGCAGCGCGACGGTCACATAGAAGGCACCCAGGAGACCCCCGACCAGCGCCCACCAGGGAGCCCGTCCCGCTGTGTGGATGCTGGTTATGCCTCCGCTCGAGAGCGAGGTGATGAGGACCAGCGCGACCGTGCCGACGAGGAACGAGAAGGTCGCCGCCTGCAGGCTGCCGACCTGGCGGCCGAGCCGTGAGTTGATGGGCGCCTGCATGCCGACGAAGACCCCGGCACTCGCGGCCAGCAGCACGGCCAGCCCGCGGCTCACTTGGCCTCCATCCAGTTCTGCCCCACGCCGATATCGACCGCCAGCGGCGGGTCGTGCTCCCACACGCCGACCATCTCGCGCTCGATCAGCTCGCGCGCGGCGTCCTGCTCGGCGGGCGGTCCTTCGAACAGCAGCTCGTCGTGGATCGTCAGCAGGAGCTCGGTCTCGAGCACGGAGTCCGCCAGGGCTGCGTGCGAGCGGATCATCGCGAGCTTGATGATGTCGGCCGCCGTGCCCTGGATCACGGTGTTCACGGCCAGGCGCTCGCCGAGGGTCCGCACCTGGTAGTTGCGGGCCTGCAGCTCGGGGATCTGGCGCCGGCGCCCCCACAGGGTCTTGACGTACCCCTCCTGCCTGGCGCGCTCGATCGTCTCCGCCATGAACGCCGCCACCCGGGGGAACCGCTCGAGGTAGGCGTCGATGAACTCCTTGGCCTCCTCACGGGGGATGTTCAGGCGATCGGCCAGCCCGAAGTCGGAGAGCCCGTAGACGATCCCGTAGTTGATCATCTTGGCCTTGGAGCGCATGCCGGGATCGATGTCCTTCGCGGCTACCGAGAAGACCTGCGATGCGGTCGCGGTGTGCACGTCTTCGGAGCGCACGAAGATCTCCTTCAGCACGGGCTCATCAGCCGCGTGCGCGAGCACGCGCAGCTCGATCTGTGAATAGTCGGCGGAGATCAGCACGTTGCCCGGCTCGGCCTCGAAGCAGCCGCGGATCTCGCGACCGAGCGGGGTGCGGATGGGCACGTTCTGCATGTTCGGATTGGTGCTCGCGAGCCGTCCCGTCTGCGCTCCTGCCTGCAGGTAGGTCGTATGGATGCGCGAGCGCTCGTCCACCACCTCAGGGAGCACGTCGAGATAGGTCTTGGTCAGCGTCGAGAGCTCACGCCAGCGCTCGATCGCGGGCACGATCTCGTGCTCGTCCCGGATCGCCTGAAGCACGCGGGCGTCCGTCGAGAAGCCCGTCTTGCCGCGGCGCTTGCGCGAAAGGCCGAGCTTCACGAACAGGATCTCCCCGAGCTGCTGGGGCGAGGAGATCAGAAACTCCTCGCCGGCGAGCGCGAAGATATCCGCTTCCAGAGCGCTGAGCTCCTCGCGCACGCGGCCCGTGATCTCCGCCAGGCGCTCGAGGTTCAGCCTCACGCCGAGGAGCTCCATCTCGCGCAGGACCGCGACCAGGGGCAGCTCGATGTCGTCCATCACCTCCTGCAGGCCGCGCTCTGCGATCTGCTCACGCTGCCACGCCGCCAGCGCGCCGAGCATGACGGCGTCGCCGGCGAGCGGATCCTCGGCGTCGCTTGCCAGGCCGCGCTCTTCGCACAGCTCGGCGAAGGGATAGCCGCGCCGTGCGGGCTCGAGCAGGTAGGCGCCCAGCAGCGTGTCGTGGCGGAGCCCCGGTGCCACCAGGCCGAGCGCCTTGGCGTCGTGGGCGACGAGGGAACGCTCCCCGCAGGCCTCCACGACCTGCTCGGGTCCCTCGCAATCTCCGGCCAGGACCTCGACGGGCCCGAGCGATGGGCTCTCGGCATCTCCGCCCGGCCCGACGGCAACGGCGAACCGCCAGGGCGCTCCGTCGGCGAAGAGGGCGCCCTCGGGCGCTTCGCTCGCGCGCGCAACCACCCACAGCTCGGAGTCCTCGGCGCCGAGGCCGGCAATATCCGAGGGAGCGCCGGCGCGCAGGCGCGCGCCGAGAGCCACCTCAGCGATCGGCGCCGGTGCGGCGAGCTCGGGGTCGCCAAGCGCCTCCTCAAGGCGGCGCAGCGGATCGCGCAGCTCATAGGTGCGGAACACCTCACGCACGCGCGATCGGTCGGGCTCGCGCGCCGCCTCGGCGGCGATGTCGAGCTCGACGGGCAGGCCGCGCTGAACCGTTGCCAGTCGCTTTGACACGCGTGCGTCCTCGGCATGGTCGATCAGGTTCTGTTTGCGCTTGGGCCCGCTTATGTCCTCGACGTGCGACAGCACGTCCTCGAGCGAGCCGTAGCTCTGGATCAGCTCGCTGGCCGTCTTGTCGCCGATCCCGGGGATCCCGGGGATGTTGTCGGAGGTGTCGCCCTTCAGGCCGTAGAAGTCGGGAATCAACTCCGGCGGGATGCCGTAGCGGTCGACCACCGCCTGGCGGTCATAGATCTTCGTGTCGGTGATCCCGCGCGAGGTGGCCATCACCTTGATCAGGCCTTCGCCATCGATCAGCTGAAAGACGTCGCGGTCGCCGGTCACGATCATCACCGGCACGGGAGGGCTCGCCTGCAGCGCCTGCTCGGCGAGCGAGGCGATGACGTCGTCCGCCTCATAGCCCTCGAGCCGCACGTTGCGGTAGCCGAACGCGTCGACGAGGGGTTCCATCGCGGGCCACTGCTGCTTGAGCAGGTCCGGGCGTGAGCGGCGCTGAGCCTTGTAGTCGGCAAACAGCTCTGTGCGCCCGGAGGTGCCCGCGTCCCAGGCGACGATCGTCGGGCACACGCCGTACTCGGTCACGATCTTGACGAGCATCGAGGCGAACCCGAAGATGGCGTTGGTCGGGACTCCGGTCGAGGTGGAGATCGACTCGGGCAGTGCATAGAAGGCGCGATAGACGAGACTGGGGCCGTCGATGAGGAACAGGCGCCGCTCTGCGGCGGCCGGATCGGGCGCGGATGCACTCGCGCGTTGTGCGCTGTCCAGGGCCATTGCCCGATCACTCTACGAGGACGGCCGGAGCCTCGGGGCGGAGCATCGGCCGGGCATGCCGCGCAGCCTCGGCGCGCGCGCTGATCGGCTAACATGCCGTGCCCCCAACAACCGAGGGACCGTCAGCCGATGAGCGCCACGCCAAGTGCGCAGTACCGTCTCACCATCCGCGTCAAGATCGAGGACGCCCCGGGCACGCTCGGGGTCCTGACCGCGGCGATCGGCGACGCCGGAGGCATCGTCGGGGCGGTGGACCTGGTCGAGGTCGACGGGGGCCAGAGCCTGCGCGACATCGTCGTCGACGCCTCCGGGAAAGAGCACTGGGAGCGGATCATCGCCGCGATCGACGCGCTCAGTGAGGTGGAGGTCATCGACGCCACCGACCGCACGTTCCTGCTGCATGCCGGGGGCAAGATCGAACAGCGCAACAAGCATCCGCTGAAGACGAGAGACGACCTGTCGATGGTCTACACGCCGGGCGTGGCACGCGTGTGCCTCGCGATCGCCGACGATGAGGACAAGGCGTTTCAGTACACGATCAAGCGCAACACGGTGGCGGTCGTCTCAGACGGCACCGCGGTGCTCGGGCTCGGCCAGATCGGCCCCGCGGCGGCGATGCCCGTGATGGAGGGGAAGTGCTGCCTGTTCAAGGAGTTCGCCGGGGTGGACGCCTTCCCGATATGCCTCGACACCGTCGACACCGACGAGATCGTGCGGACGGTCGAACTGATCGCACCCGCGTTCGGGGGCATCAACCTCGAGGACATCTCCGCCCCGCGCTGCTTCGAGATCGAGGAGCGGCTGAAGGAGCGCCTGGACATACCCGTCTTCCACGACGACCAGCACGGCACCGCCGTGGTCGTGATGGCCGCGCTGTTGAACGCAGTCAAGCTAACCGGCCGGCGCCTGCAGGATCTGAACGTGATGATCATCGGCCTGGGCGCCGCCGGAATAGCGGTGACGAAGATCCTGCTCACCGCCGGGGTGCACCAGATCATCGGCGCCGACTCGCGTGGCGCGCTGCATGTCCGCCGCGAGGACTATCTGGACGGGTCGATGAACCTGCTCAAGCGGTGGTTCGCGGCGGCCACCAACCCGGAGTGCCGAGACGGCGCGCCCGCCGACGTGATCGACGGCGCGGATCTGCTGATCGGAGTCTCCGGAGCGCGGGCGCTGCCGGCATCGGCGCTGTCGCGCATGAACTCCGACGCGATGGTGTTTGCGATGGCGAACCCCAACCCGGAGGTCAACCCCGAGGAGGCCGCTCCCTACGTGCGGATCATGGCGACGGGAAGATCGGACTACCCCAACCAGATCAACAACGTGCTGTGCTTTCCGGGAATCTTCCGCGGCGCGCTGGACGTGCGTGCCACGGCCATCACCGAGGACATGAAGATGGCCGCGGCCCAGGCGATCGCCGCGATCGTGGAGGAGAGGGAGCTGCGCGAGGACTACATCATCCCCTCGGTCTTCAACCGCGACGTCGCGCCCGCGGTGGCCGCTGCCGTGGCCGACCAGGCGCGAGCGGCCGGCACCGCCCTGGCCGGCCAGGAGATGGGGTTCGCCCACGGCGACACGATGACCGGCAGCTCCGCCGACTCCGGCTGAGCGCGCCGCCCCGGCACCGAGCGCGTGTGAGAAGCTGACGTCGTGAGCGCTCTGCGCGTGACGGTGACGGGAGCGACGGGGCTGATCGGGCCGGCCCTCGTCGCCGCCCTGTTGGAACGGCGGAGCGCAGGTGACCGTCCTCACGCGCGATCCCGAAGGGGTGCGTGCGAGGTTGGGCGCGAGCGGGCCGGTCGAGGGCCTGGGCTGGGATCTGATGCAGGAGCCGGCGCCAGCCGCAGCCCTCGAGGGACGCGATGCGGTAGTGCACCTGGCTGGTGAGAACGTCGCCCAGCGATGGACGTCGAAGGCGAGGCAGGCGATTCGCGAGAGCCGCGTGAGAGGCACTCGCCATCTCATCGAAGGCCTGCGCGACACCGAGCGGCGCCCGCCGCTGCTCCTGAGCGCCTCGGCGATCGGCTACTACGGAGCCCACGGCGAAGAGCCCCTCGACGAGGACGCTCCCGCGGGAAGCGACTTCCTCGCGGATGTGTGCGCGGCCTGGGAGCTCGAGGCCGCACGGGCGACGGAGCTCGGGCTGCGCGTCGTGCAGGTGCGCACCGGCGTGGTGCTCGACCGCCACGGCGGAGCCCTGCAGAGGATGCTGCCAGCGTTTCGGCTCGGCGTCGGCGGCCCGGTGGCCGGCGGGCGCCAGTACATATCGTGGATCCATCGCGACGATCTCATCGGCATCATGCTCGCCGCGCTCGCCGACGAGCGCTGGAGCGGCCCGGTCAATGCGACGGCCCCGGAGCCGGTGCCGAACCGTGATTTCTCCCGCGCCCTGGGCCGGGCCCTGCGGCGGCCGGCGCTGCTTCCGGTGCCGGGGGCCGCGCTGCGCCTGCTGTACGGCGAGATGGCCGAGATCGTGACGACCGGCGCGCGTGTGGTACCCGCCAAGCCGCTCGTGCTGGGCTATGAGTTTCGCCATCCTCGCCTGCCGGAGGCGCTTACCTCGGCGCTCGCCGCGGGCTAGCGTTGGCGACGCCGTCAGGCCGGCGCAGCAACGCCCTCGCGCGTGCGCGCTGGGCGATTCTGGGTCTCGATGATCACCCGGCAGGGTCGCTTGCTCAACAGATACGCCGCCGTCGGCCCGATCCGCTGCTCGTCGGTGGGCGCATGGATCGTCGACCAGTAGATCACGTCCGAGCCGACCCGTTCGGCTTCTTCGACGAGCGCCGCCCCGGGGTTGCGCGTGCGGATCAGGCCGGTGTGGATTTTGATGCCGGCGCGCCGCGCCTTGATGCGCGCGCTCTCGAGCACCGAGCGGCCCTGCGCCTCCTCCTCCTCCAATCCGGCCTCGAGCGAAAGCTGGCTGGGCACGGGCAGCACGAAGATCGCATAGACGACCCCCTCGGCGCCGATCAGCTTGGCGGCGCTCGACAGGGCCGAGGCGCTCACGTCGTCGCCGAAGATCGGCACGAGCGCGGTGCGGTACTCGAGCTCCTCGAAGTCCGGCGGGCGCTCGGGGCGGGGGATGCGGTAATCCGCTTTCGGATCGAGGCCCTGGCGATGGCGGTAGTAGAAGTAGCCGCCCATGCCGAAGACCATCCAGGGGATGCCGACGTAGCGGGCCTCGGTGTGAAGGACGACGACCGCGACCCACGCCGCGGCCGTGCCGAGGCCGCCGATGACGGCCGTCATCGGAATGTCCGCGCCGCGGATGCGGACGTTCCAGGGCGCGCGATAGGGACGCTCGCGATCTGGGTCCTTTACGCGCAGCGCGATGATCGCCGCATGGGCGATGGTGAACGACAGCATCGCGCCGAAGGAGTAGAGGTTGCCGAGCACTTCGGTGTTGCCGTAGAGGATCAGCGTGCCGGCCAGGCAGGAGAAGAACACGAGCGTGAACCACGGCGTGCGGAACTTCGGGTGCAGCTGGGAGAACAGGCTCGGCAGCTGGCGATGCTCGGCCAGCGACCACGACAGGCGGGAGATGCCGATCATGCCCGCGTTGGTGGCGATGAACAGGATCGTCGCGGCGAGGATGCCGACGTAGTAGGTCGCGAGTTTGAGGACCGTGCCGTGCAGGCCCAGCCGCGAGATGATGCCCAGCACCGGATCGTTCTGGAAGAAGCCTCCGAGCGCCGTGGCGTAGCCCGGATGGGTGAAGCGTTTCTTTCAGCTCCGGGCTGTAGCCGGCGGCGTGGTGGACGACCGGCAGCGCCGATAGCGCCACCACGGAGATGCCGGCGTACACGCCGAGCACGGCCAGGACCACGAGGTTGACCGCCTTGGGGACCTCGCGTCCGGGGTCGCGCGACTCCTCGGCCATGTTCGCCACCGTCTCGATGCCCGTGTAGGCGAGCATCGCCAGCGACAGCGCGAAGATCAGTTCCTGCCAGCTCGGCACGCTGCCCAGGTGCACCTGGTTGATCAGAAGCGACGGGTTGAGCACGAGCACGCAGCCGACGCCCCACGAGCAGGATCTGGGTGCTCAGGTCGAGGATCGCAAGGACGAAGTTGAGCTTCGCCGACTCGCCCAGGCCGCGGATGTTCAGCGCGGCCAGCAGAACGACGACTATCAGCCCGCCGACGATGTCGTCGGGGTTGTGGTCGAGCGCGTGCAGGCCGGGAAACGCGCTCAGGTAGTGAGGCACGAAGAACGCCGAGATGGCGATCGTGAGGATGTAATCGAGGCTCAGCGCCCAGCCGGCGAAGAAGGAGACGACGTCGTCGAAGGCGTGACGCGCGAACGAGGAGGAGCCACCGGCTTCGGGGAACATCGCCGCGCCCTCGGCGTAGGTTTTGGCGGTGAGCGCGAACAGCCCGCCGGCGAACACGAAGACCAGTGGCGTGAGCCCGAGCGCATGGGCCGCCACGAGGCCGAGCGCGTAGTAGATCGAGGAGCCGACGTTGCCGTAGGCCGTGGCGAACAGGCCCGGAACGCCCACCGACCGCCGCAGTCCGTGCTCTGTCAGGCGCGCCATCACCGTGCAGCGTATACGGCCGCATGCCGCGCGATGGAGTGCAAAATCCCATGCACCGCAGGCCGGAAAGCAGGAAGCGGACGTATCATCCCGACGACCCGGGTTTCTGGCGATTCCCGGCCCTTTTTATGATGTCACGACGCGGAAACTACAACTCGGGTGAGGACTTCGTCCTCGAATACGGAGAGCTGCGCTTCACCTTCAACGAGGCGGACTTCTCCGAGCGCTGCGAGCAGGCGGCGCTGCGGCTCGGGTTCGTCGGCGGGCGGCTCAGCGACGAGGAGCTCGAAGACCTCGTGAACCTGGCCGTCAACGGCGAGATCTCAGACCCCGCCTCGGCGCTCGGGGAACATGTCAACGACTGCTGGCCCGAGCTGGTCGGGCCCGCCGAGCGCTCGCTGGTGCACTGGCTGCGGCGCCTGGTCTTCCGTGGCGCGTGGCTCGATGAGCGCGTCAACGAGGGCGAGCTCGACATCGCCTTCGACGAGGAGGCCGGCGGCTTCGCCTATGTGCAGGCCGACCGCAGCGGCGAGCCGATCGAGCTGGCGCCCGAGCCCTCCTGGGGCCGCGTCGCCTACCGCGCGCGGAACATCTAGGCCTGGCCGGCGGCCTCCATCGCCGCGGCGCGAGCCTGGGCGATCGCCCGTGCGCCATCCGGCCCGACGAGCAGCTCGGGCTTCAGCGTGCTCGAGTTGAGCAGATCGAGAATCGGCTGGCGGCCGGTTGAGGTCAGCCCCACGTCGAGCGCGATCACGGTCGTCTCACCGCCGAACGGACTGCTCGCCGTGGCGATCACCGTGAGCGAGCCGCCGTCGCGCAGGTTGCGCGCGAGCGCGAGCACCTTGCGGGCCGCCTGGGGGTGCAGGCCGTCGAGGCTGTCGATCAGCACCAGGGCGTGCCCGCCGCGGGCCGCCACGCGCTTGGCGGCGTCGACCGCGCGCTCGACCGCCTGCCCCTGCGCGTCAGCCGAAGCGGCGAAGCTGAACGCGGCGGCCGGCGGCACGGGGCCCTCCTGCCACAGCGCGATCTCCTCCGGGCGGACACCGGCCAGCACGACGGTCACCTCCGTGTCGTCCCGATCGGCGACGCTGGCCAGCAGGCTGCGCAGCGTCTCGGTCTTACCGGCGTGCGCGGCGCCGACGATCACCGCGCGCGAGCCGCGGCCCAGCGGGGCGAGCCACTCGATCGCCTCGAGCGTGGGGTCTTGGGATCCGAGCGCGAGCCGCTCGGTCGGGTAGGCCGCAGGCAAATCCTCGAAGCGGGGGCCTTCGGACACGGTGTCGGCGGACACGCCGTTGATCGTGTCTATGCGGACCAGCGACGGGTAGCGCTCGGAGCGACGCGGCGTGCGGACGGGACCCGTAACCCTGTCGCCGGAGACGAGCTCACAGCGGCGAACCTGGGCGGCGGAGATGTAGACGTCCTCGTCGGAGGGCAAGGGTGGGGCGACCCGCAGGAAGGCCGAGCCGTTGCCGAGCAGCTCGACGACGCCCTCGACGATACGCCCGCCGTCCCCCGCGGGCTTCTCCGGGGAATCAGATCGGTCGCCCCCGGCCGGCTCCTTCTGCGCGCCGTCGTCGTCCTTGGGGGCCGCTCCCGAGCGGCGTGAGCGGCCGGCTGATGAGCGGCTGCGGCGTTTGCCGCGAGTGGGCTCGGCCTGCTCGGGCTCGCGCTCTGCGAGCTCATCTGAATCGAGTGTCGCCGAATCGAGTGTCGCCGAATCCTCGGCGCCGTTCGCCGGCGGTGAGTCGCCGAGGATCGCTTCGATCAGGTCGTCCTTGCGCAGGCGGCGAAAGCCGTCGAGGCCGAGCTGGTCGGCGATCGCGTGCAGGTCGGCGAGGGTGCTTGCCTGAAGCTCGGAGCGCTCGAGTACAGCCATATGGGTTCATTCTCCTTCGCTGGGATAGGGCGGTTGGCGTCCCACCGCGTTGGACAGCGGCGGGCACCCGTGTATGTGATCCACCCTAGCGATCCGCTCGGCCGGCTCACGCTCCGCCCGCCGCCTCACGACTCCTCGGCGGTGGACGGCTCGTGACGAAGTTCCTCGGCGAGCGCCAGATCCCTGCCGGGCTCGACCTCCCCCGACAGCGCCGCGCGCACGGTGAGGAAGTCGCCGGCGGCGGACACGTCGTGTATCCGGAAGATGTGCGCACCTGCGTCGACCCCGTGGGCGAGCGCGGCCAGCGTTCCCGCCAGGCGCTCGCGCGGGACCCGCCCTGTCAGCGCGCCGATGAAGTCCTTGCGCGAGATCGCCATCAGCAGCGGCAGTCCCAGGTCGTGCAGGCGCCGCAGGTGCACCAGCAGCTCGATCGTCTGGGCCGGCGTCTTTGCGAAATCCGGGCCCGGATCGACGATCAGCTGCTCGCGAGCCATGCCGGCGGCGAGCGCCACGACGATGCGCTCGCGCAGGAAGGCGAGCACCTCGCCGACGATGTCCTCGTACAGACCCTCGTCCTGCATGCGTTCGAGGGGGGCGGCCCGTGTATGCATCACGACCAGCGCAGCGCCCGTCTGCGCGCACAGCTCCGCCAGCGCCGGATCGAGCAGCCCGCTGACGTCGTTGACCATCCTCGCCCCGGCGGCGATCGCGGCGCGCGCGACCGCCGGCTTGTAGGTGTCGACCGAGACGATCGCGCCCAGCTCTCCCGCCACCTGCTCGATGAGCGGCGCCACACGCTCGATCTCCTCTTCCACCGGAACCGGCGGGCGCCCGGTGCTGGCGGACTCCCCGCCGATGTCCACGATGTCGGCCCCCGCCGCGAGCAGCTCGCGTGCCAGCTTCACCTGGGCGTCGAGCGTCGTGCGGCGGGCACCGTCGCTGAATGAGTCCGGCGAGGCGTTGACGATTCCCATGAGCCATGGGCGGGCGCCCAGCTCGAGGACTCGATCGACGGCGCGGACGCGGTGCGCGGGCGCGCTCACTGCCGCGGAGCGGAGGGCTCGGCGGCGTCCAGCACGCTCTCCGCGGACGCGGCCGCGATGCCCTCGGCATCGGCCTCCTCGGCAAAGCGGCGCAGCTCGAGGGCTCGTCGCTCGGGACTCCAGCTGAGCTCCCGCGCGAGGACGTCGCCCACGCGCTCGACCGGGCCACCGCCGGACGACTCCGCGGGCCTCTCGCCGACGAGCTCCCGCGCGGCCAGTATGCCAAGGCGGGTACGCCGCAGCAGGACGTCGCCGATGCTCCGCGCCTGCTCGCGGCGCGCCGCCAGCGCCACCTCGGCGAGCAGATCCGGCAGGCCGGGAACGATCGGCTGGGCGAGCTCTCCGCGCTCGGCCGCGAGCGCCAGCACCTGATGGGCGGCGTAGCCGTAGCGGGACGCAAGCGCCGGGTAGGACTCGGCGGAGACGCCCTCGACCCGCGGGAGCTCGTCGACCGTGATCGCCTGCCCGAGCGGAATTTCATGCGTGCGGCAGGGTGCGTCTCTGGCGTCGCGCTCGACGATCCGGTCGACGGTCATCTTCGCCATCCGCCGCCAGGTCGTGAGCTTGCCGCCCGTGATCGTGATCATCCCCGATGACGTCTCATACAGCTCGGCCTTGCGCGAGATGTCCACCGACTTCTTCGGGTCGCCGGTCGAGATGAGGGGACGCACACCGGCGAACGCGCCGGTCAGATCGCCCGAGCCGAGGTCTGATCCCGAAGAATGCGTTTATCGCCTCGAGCAGATAGCCGATGTCATCGCCGGAGGGCTTGACGTGCGCGAGCGGCCCCTCGTAGTCGTTGTCGGTCGTGCCCACGAGCGCGTGTCCCAGCCAGGGGAGCGCGAAGATCGTCCGGCCTGCGCCGGCGGGAACAATGGCGCCGCCGACGAGCGGCAGGGCCTCGCGCGAGAGCGTCACGTGCGTGCCGCGGCTCGGGCGGATGCGCGGCAGCTCAGCCTCGTCGTGGAGCTCCTCGGGGCGCAGCTGATCGGCCCACACGCCGGTCGCGTTGACGACGTTGGCGGCGCGCACCTCGAACGGCTCCCCGCTCTCTGAGTCGATGACACGCACGCCGTAGGTGCGGCCGTCGCTCACGAGCAGGCCCGTCACATCGACCCGGTTGGTGCACACGGCGCCGAAGCGCTCGGCCTCGCCGAGCACGGTCAGCACGAGGCGAACGTCGTCTGTCTGGCAGTCGTAGAAGAGATAACCGCTGGTTGGTTCCCGCGCGGCGAGCGCGGGCACCAGCTCGACGACCTCCTCGCCGGAGATCACGCGATGGCGCTCGGGGCTCCACGACTCGCGCCCGGCCGAGCGGTCGTCCGGCGCCGCGGCGCCGGGCTCGCTGCGATCGCTCGGGCGGTTGCCCTGCGGGCGTCCCCGCGAGCGGCGACCCCGGCGCGCGCGCAGGCGGTCGCGATCGACCGACATGACGTCGTACAGGTTGAGCCCCACGCCGACCAGGCGATCCGGGCGAGCGCCGTCGAAGGCGGGCACCACGAGCGGCAGCGGGCGGACCAGGTGCGGCGCCAGCGTCACCATCAGCTGGCGCTCGAGCAGGGCCTCGCGCACGAGCCCGAGGTCGAAGTTCTGCAGGTATCGCAGGCCTCCGTGGACGAGCTTGCTCGAGCGGCTGGAGGTCCCCGAGGCGAAGTCCGCGCGCTCCAGGAGCGCCACGCTGTATCCCCGCGTGGCGGCATCCAGCGCCACGCCGGCGCCGGTGATGCCGCCACCGACGACCACTACATCGAACTCGTCCTGCGACAGCGCCGCAAGAGCCTGGCTGCGCTCGATCACGCCCACCAGTGTCTCAAAGCGCGGAGACCCTCAGATGTTGGCGAGCTCGGCTGTGATGTCGGTGACGGCCGACTTGGCGTCCCCGAACAGCATCGTCGTCTCCGGCTCGTAGTAGAGCTCGTTTTCGATGCCTGCGAAGCCGGGGTTCATCGAGCGCTTGATCACGATCACCGAATGGCTGTCAGAGACCTCGAGGATCGGCATGCCGTAGATCGGCGAGGAGGGTGTGTTCTTGGCCGCCGGGTTGGTCACGTCGTTGGCGCCGATCACGAGCGAGACGTCGGTGCGCGAGAACTCCTGGTTGGCCTCATCCATCTCCTCGAGCTGGTCATAGGGCACATCCGCCTCGGCCAGCAGCACGTTCATGTGTCCCGGCATACGTCCCGCGACCGGGTGGATCGCATAGCCGATCTCCACGCCGCGTTTTTCGAGCTCCTTGGTGAGCTCGCGCACGGCATGCTGAGCCTGCGCGACGGCCATGCCGTAGCCGGGCACGATCATGACGCGATTGGCGTAGGCGAGCTGGATCGCGGCATCGGCGGCCGTCGTGGAGCGCACCGATCCCGCATGCTCGCCCGCGCCGGAGGCGCCCTCGACGGCCCCGCCGCCGCCGAACCCGCCGGCGACGATCGCCGGTATCGAGCGGTTCATGGCCGTCGCCATCAGGTTCGTGAGGATCGAGCCGGATGCGCCCACGATCATTCCCGCGACGATCAGCGCCGTGTTGTCCAGCGCGATTCCGGTGGCCGCCGCGGACAGGCCGGTGAAGGCGTTCAGAAGCGAGATCACCACCGGCATGTCGGCTCCCCCGATCGGCAGCACGACCGCGTTCCCGAGCAGCGCGGCGCACACGAGGACGCCGATGAAGATGCCCTGGGAGTGATCGCCCGCGACTATGTCCACCCCCCCGGCGACCGCCAGGATGAGCAGCACGAGGTTGACGATCTGCTGGGCCGAGCCGAAGCTGATCGGGCGCCCGGGGATGATTTCCTGGAGCTTGCCGAAGGCGATGTTCGAGCCCCAGAAGGAGACCGACCCGACGATCGCCGCGAACACCGAGAAGATCGCGATGTAGGTCGGGGTGTTCGCGTAGCCGCGGGTCAGGCGGAACTCCGCCCAGGCGATCAGGAACACCGCGCCACCGCCCACGCCGTTGAACAGCGCGACCATCTGCGGCATCGCGGTCATCTTCACCTGGCGGGCCGCCGGGACGCCGACGGCGGTGCCCAGCGCCACGCCCAGGGCGATCAGGCCCCA
The DNA here is from genome assembly GCA_963764185.1 of uncultured Solirubrobacteraceae bacterium. Lineage (GTDB taxonomy): Bacteria > Actinomycetota > Thermoleophilia > Solirubrobacterales > Solirubrobacteraceae > Palsa-744. Next base: position 207,339 of record CAVXRF010000008.1, read on the forward strand.
GTTGCCCTCGAGTGGATTGAGCAGCGTGGCGATCACCGCAATCGCCATGCCGACCGCCGCTATGCGGTTGCCGCGCACGGCGGTGGTCGGGCCCGAGAGCCCGCGCAATCCCTGGATGAACAGCGAGAAGGCCACGATGTAGAGGACGTCGCGGAGGTTCTGGCTCTGCCAGAAGGAGGTGGCGAGGATCACGGCCCCTTCTCCTTCCCCTCGCCGGCACCGCCCTCGGGCGCCTTGCCGTCCGCGTCCTTCGCCTCGCCTTTGGGCTTTGACTTGAACATCTCGAGCATGCGGTCGGTGACCAGAAACCCTCCGACCACGTTGATCGTGCCGAAGGTGATTGCGATCACGAGGATCACCTTGTTGAACGTCCCGTTGCCCTCCAGGCCGATCACCAGCAGGCCGCCGACGAGGACGATCCCGTGGATCGCGTTGGTGCCCGACATCAACGGCGTGTGCAGGGTATTCGGGACCTTCGAGATCACGACGAAGCCGATGAAGCCCGCCAGCACGAGAATCGCGAGGTTGGTGGTGAGGACGCTCGAGAGGATCATGGCGCGGCCTCCGCGGCGGCCTTGGCCCCGGCGTGGACGATCTCGCCGTCGCGGACGATGCACGATCCCGCCACGATCTCATCGTCGAAGTTCAGCTCGAGGGCGCCGTCCTCACCGACGAACAGCTCGAGCAGCGCGAGCACGTTGCGCGCGAACAGCTGCGATGCGTGCTCGGGCATCGAGGCGGGCAGGTTCAGGGGCGAGACGATCTTCACGTCGTGGCGGACGACGGTCTGACCCGGCTCGGTCAGCTCGCAGTTCCCGCCCGCCTCGCCGGCGAGATCGATGATCACCGACCCCGCCTTCATCCCCTCGACCGCCTCCGCGGTTACCAGCTTCGGCGCGGGCCGCCCGGGAACGAGCGCCGTCGTGATGACCACGTCGAAGCCCTTGATGGCGTCGGTCAGTGCCTGCTGCTGGCGGGCCCTCTCCTCCTCGGTCAGCTCGCGCGCGTAGCCTCCCTCGCCGCTGGCCTCGAGACCGAGGTCGAGCCATTGCGCTCCAAGCGACTGCACCTGCTCGGCGACCTCCGGGCGAACGTCATACCCGGTCGTGCGCGCGCCCAGGCGCTTGGCGGTCGCGAGCGCCTGCAGTCCCGCCACTCCGACGCCGAGCACGAGCACCTTGGCCGGCGGTATCGTGCCGGCGGCCGTCATCAGCATCGGATAGAAGCGCCCCATGGTGTCGGCCGCGAGCAGCGCGGCCTTGTATCCCGCGACGTTGCTCTGGGAGGACAGGGCGTCCATGGACTGCGCGCGGGAGATGCGCGGGATCGCCTCCATGGCGAACGCGGTCGCCCCTGCGTCGGCGAGCGCGCGGGTCGTCTGAGGGCTCGTCAGCGGCGCGAGGAAGCCGATCAGGATCGAACCGGACCCGAGGCCACGAATCTGCTCGGGGTCCGGCGGCGCGATCGTGACGACGATGTCAGAGCCCCACACCTCAGAGGAGTCGGCCGTCATCCGCGCGCCTGCATCGACGAAGGCGGCGTCCGGGATCAGCGCGTCCGCGCCGGCGCCTTCCTGCACGACGACCTCCAGGCCCTTGGCCTTCAGCTTGCTCACGACCTCCGGCACAAGCGCCACCCGGTGCTCGCCCGCCGCGGTCTCCTTCGGAACACCGATCCGCATGTGCAGGGCGGGAACGTATCCGATCGCACGGATTGGCGGCGGCCAGGGTGTGCAAGACTCGAAATGAATGACCGTCAACCTGACCCGCATCTACACGAAGCTCGGCGACGGCGGCGAGACCCACCTCGGCGACATGAGCCGGGTATCCAAGCTGCACCCGCGGGTCGAGGCCTACGGGACCGTGGACGAGCTGAACGCCACAATCGGCGTGGCACTGCTGCAGCCCGGCCTGCCGGAGGCGTTCGCCCAGTGGCTGCGTCGCGTGCAGAACGACCTGCTTGATGTCGGCGCGGATCTGTCGGTGCCGCTCGCGCCCGGGGAATCCTCCTCGGCGGCGCAGGCCGAGGCGTCCTCCACGGGCGGTTCGGATGCGCACGAGCGGCTGCGCGTCGGTGCTGCCTACACGGAGTGGCTCGAGCACGCCTGCGACGAGGTCAACGCCACCCTTCAGCCGCTGCGCTCGTTCGTGATCCCGGGCGGCAGCCCGGCGGCGGCGCAGCTGCACATCTGCCGAACCGTCTGCCGCAGGGCCGAGCGTCGCACGATCGCCATCGGCGAGGAGGCCAACCCGGAGGTGGTGCGCTACCTGAACCGGCTATCGGATCTGCTGTTCATCCTCAGCCGCGCGGTTAACGCGCAGACCGGCGCCGGAGGCGAGCCCGAGTCGCTGTGGGACCCCGGGGCGCACGGCTCAGACGCCGGGCCGCAGGGCTCCTGAGCGCCTGCGAGACCGAGCGGGCGGCCAGCGGCGATCGGCCGCGCGCAGGGCGGCCACGGCCAGCGACATCCACAGTGCGGCCACGAGGTAGCCGCCGAACACGTCGCTGGGCATGTGCCAGGCAAGGATCAGAAGCGAGCAGCCGACAGCCGCGGCGAAGGCGATGCCCACCCCGGCCACGAGCGGGCGAAGATGGACGGGGGCGACGAGCACGGCGCACAGCACGAGCGCCAGCGCGGCGGTCGAGTGCCCACTGGGCCAGGAGGCGGCGGAGATGTAGGTCGTGCCGGCGATCTGCAGGTGCGGGTGGGCGAGCAGCGGCTTGAGCGTCTCGGAGGTTAGCGGCGCCAGCGACAGCACGGCCACGACGGCCAGCGCGACGCGGGGGCGATTGCGCGACAGCGCCACCCCGACGAGCATGAGGCCCCAGACGATGAACAGCGCCGGGTCGAGCAGGTGCAGCAGCGCGTTCGCCAGGAAATCCACGTGCGGGCGGCTGAGCAGCTCGAAGTCGTGCAGTGCCAGCGAGTCGCGCGCCTGGCCCGCGGGCAGGAGCTCGGCCACCACCCACGTCAAGGCCATGCCCGCCAGGCACAGCAAGGCGACGCCCAATGCGGCCTCCGGACGGGGCCGGGAAGGGCGCCCGGAGGCGGTCCTCGCGGGCAGGGCCCTTGCTGAGTATGCGTGTCCCGACATCACCCACAGGGTATGACAACGGCTAAAGCGAGACTGAAGTCAGCGCGCCTGGCCGGCGAGCGCCGAGGTCAGCCGCCCACGGGGAAGGTCTTGCCCGCCAGGGCGATCAGCGCCTGGGCCGTCACCCACACCGGCGTCTGTGTGCCGGTTCGCGAATAGCGGACGCTGCCGTCGGAGGTTACGAGGCTTTCCAGGTAGCCGAGCGGCGAGCGACTGCCGCGGCGGCGCACCGAGCCGGCGTTGCGCCCCGCCGCGATCAGGCCCTGCACGGCCCATGCGGTGGACTGGGCGTTGGATTCACCGCCCGGCTGCTGCGGGAAGCCTCCGTCGAGGTTCTGAGCATGCGTCAGAAAGCCCGCGGCGGCCGCCAGCACGTGCGTGTTGCGGGCGCCCGCGTCGACGAGCGCCTGCAGCGCGGCAGCGGTGTCGTCGACGTCGCTTGACGAGCCGTGCGCGCCGAAGCCGAAGCCGCCATCGCCGTTCTGCTGGCGCTCGATCCAGCCGGCCGCTTCGCGGATCGCCGCGAACCCCGGCGAGTGCCCGACGGCGCGCAGCGCGAACACCGCGAACGCCGTCAGGTTGACCTGATCGTCGAAGGAGTTATCGCGCTCACGCGCGCGGAGCACTTCGGAGACGAGGTTGCGCCCCGCGAACGAGTAGGCCGATGCCCCGCACGCGCGCGCGGCGAGAATCGTGCGCTCGGCGTCGCCGAGGCCCTCGAGCGTCGACGCTTCGCCGCGCAGCGAGTCGAGCAGCGAGTGCCCGCCGTGGCGCACCGTGGCCGGGTTGTGCCCGGCGGCGGCCAGGCCCATCGCCGCCCACGCTGTGTAGAGCTCGCTGCTCGACTGCCCGCGCCCCGCGCCGAATCCCCCGTCGACGTTCTGGGCGCCGGTCAGAAACGACACCTCGCGGTTGAGCGACGCGGCGGCCGCATCGCGCGCGCCGGCCAGCAAAAGCGTCCCGGCGAGCAGTGCCGCCACGAGCGAGGAGGCCGCGCCCAAGGACGGGCGGGCGCCCCTAGCCGCCGGCGCATCGCCCGCCCCCGCCGGAGCGCCCGCGTCCTCCCAGCTGACGTCCATGCGCGCGCGCATGCGAGCGAGCAACCTTGCGAGCTCGGGGGCGAAGGCGAGACCGAACAGGAAGCTCGCGACCATGTCGGTGACGTCGAACGGCAGCGCCGTGCCCGCGATCACGAGGAACGCGGCAAGGGTGTGACTCGCGCCGAGCGTCCACGTGTAGACGTTCATGACCTCCTTTGCGGCGACCGCCGCAAGGGCACAGGCCAGCGCCAGCTGCACCCGCCCGAGGCGCCGGCGGCTGAGCGCCCCCAGGGCCGCGCCGGCGAGGCCCACCATGCCCCACGCGGCCATCTGCCAGGGCGTGTAGGGGCCCTGCCCGAGCACGATGTTGGAGGCGAACATGCCGAGCGCGCCGACCGTGAAGCCGGGAAGCGGGCCGAGCGCGTAACCCACGACCAGCGCCATGGCAGTGATCGGCTTGACGTCCGGCAGCGCCACGAAGGCGTCACGGCCGAGCGCGGCGACGGCTGCGAGCGTCGCAACGACCGCCACCATCCGCGCCGAGGGACGCCTGCGCTCGTAGGTCAGCCAGCCGAGCGCGAGCACGGCACAGACGATCGCGAACGAGGCCAGCGGCCAGCTCACAGGACGACCTCCACCGGTGAGCGCGCTTGCGGGATCCCGGCGCGGGCACGCAGGAGCTCGGCGCCCTCCTGCGGCAGCAGCGCTCCGCCTGAGCCGCCGAGGATGCGCGCGGTCTCGGTGGCGAAGTACCAGCCGCCGGCGAGCAGCTCGGGCGCGGGTCCGTCGGCTATCACTCGCCCGTCGGCGAGCAGGACCGCGCGATGCGCGCAGGCCGCGGCGAACTCGGGGTCGTGCGTCGCGACGATCACCGCCGTCCCCTCACCGGCCCGCCGCCTCAGCTCATCGGCCAGCTCGGCCTTGGTTTCGCGGTCCATGCCGCGGGTGGGCTCATCCAGCGCGAGCACCGCCGGCGGACCGTCCCGCGACTCCCCGGGGGCAGCGGTGACGATTGCGAGCGCGAGGCGCTGGCGCTCGCCGCCTGAGAGGTCACGGGGATTGCGCTCGGCCATCCCCGCCAGCCCCACGGCCTTCAGGGCCTCGGCCGAGGCCTCCTCGCCGACGCGCTCGTGGACGAAGTAGTCGCCGGGGTTCTGCAGCAGCAGGGCCACCCTCCCGGCACGCTCCACACGTCCGCGCGTGGGCTCGAGCAGGCCGGCGGCGTGGCGCAGGAGCGTCGACTTGCCCGCGCCGTTGCGCCCCATCAGCGCGACGCTCTCACCTGGCGCAAGGCTCAGGTTGACCCCGCGCAGTATCGCCGGCCCGTCGTGCAGCTCATGCCAGACGCCCCGCATGCGCAAGGCGTTCCCCTCGGTGCCGGCGCGAAGCCTCCTGGACTTCGAGCGCGGAGTCGCTGCTTCTGCGGGCGGCTGATCCATGCCTGCCTCGTCTCCCAGCAGACCATGCGTGCGGAGCGTGGCGCGCGCGGCCCTCACTCCCACCGGTGGCGGGCTAAGGCCGGCGAGCGAGAAGAGCTTTGCGCCGGGGGTCTGCAGAGCCGGCACACGCTCGCCCGCCCACGCGAGGAACGACTGGGGATCGCCATCGCATGCGACGCGGCCACACTCGAGCGCGATCACGCGATCGGCGGCCGTCAAGCAGCGCTCGAGGCGATGCTCGGCCAGCACGATCGTCGTCTCCCACTCCTGATTCAACCGGCGCAGCAGGCCGATCAGCTCATCTCCGGCGACCGGGTCGAGCTGAGAGGTCGGCTCGTCCAGCAGCACGATCCGCGGCCTGCCCGCGAGCGCCGCACCGAGCGCGACTCGCTGCTTCTCGCCTCCGGAGAGGTCGTGCGTTGAGCGTTCCAGCAGCGAGTCGATGCCGAGTGCGAGCGCCACCTCCTCCACCCCGCGCGCGACCGCCGCCGCCCCATTGCCTCGGCTTTCCAGGGCGAGCGCCAGCTCGGCGCGCACCGAGCTCATCACGAGCTGAGTCTCCGGATCCTGGAAGAGCACGCCCACGAACGCTCCGAGGCGCGCCGGTCCGTGCTCGCGAGTGTCGAGGCCCGCGAGCGCGACGCGCCCAGCGAAGCGCCCGCCGTCGAAGTGCGGCACGAGGCCGCAGGCGGCGCGCAGGAGCGTGGACTTGCCATGCCCGGAGAGACCCGCCAGCAGGCAGAACTCGCCCGGGTGGATCTCGAAGCTGACGTCCTGCAGCGCGGGGGCGTCCATGCCCGGGTAGCGATAGGTGACCTGCTGGAAGGACAGCAGTGGATCGCTCACGGCTCGATTCCCCGCCGGTCGCAGAACGGAAAGAGCGTGGCGGCGATGAGCGCCACGCATAGCGCCAGCGTGGCGGCGCTCATCGGCATGTGGACCAAGGGATAGGCGTTGAACGATGCGGCTCCGGCCACCCTGCCGACCACGGCGAGGGCGAGGATCGCCGCGGCGGACGCGGTGAAGGCGATGTCGTGTCGCGAGAGCGGATGCGCAACGCGCGGCGCGCGGCGCGCGCCGGCGAAGCCGCGGACCTCAAGCGTCGCCGCGACGTCCATCGCACGGTCCAGTGAGCCGCCGATCACCGCCCCCAGCAGCGCGACCCGCGCGCGGGCACCGCCCGGGGCGCCGCTCGATCGCGTCCGCTGGGCCTCGGCCAGGCGCTGGGAGTCGGCCGCGAGCACCGGCAGCATGCGCGTCGCAAGCGACGCGGTGAGGGCCGAGCGGAACGACAGCCGGCGGAAGACCCGCAGGAGCTGATCGGGGTCGATCGCGAGCCCGGCGAGCGTCGTGACGAGGATGAGGAGCGTCACCTTCAGGGCGATCACCGCACCGTACACGAGCGCCTCGAGCGTCAGATCGCCCTGCCCGAACGGCCCCAGATCGCCGAGCCGCGCGAACACCGTGAGCCCCTCGCGCGAGACGAGCACGTTGATCAGGACGATCGGCAGCGCCACGATCAGTGCGGTCCGCAGCGAGCGCGCAAGCGGGCGCCCGAGGCCGGCGCCGGCGCCCGCGCCGAGGACCGCCACCAGCAGCGCCAGCAGCACGACCGGGTGAAAAGTGATGAGCGTCGCCGTCGTCAGCGCCAGCGCCCAGGCGGCGCCCGCCCCCGCGCGCGCGGCGTGCAGCGGGCTAGAGATGCGCCGATAGAAGAGCGTGGACCCCATCGCCGGCTTCATCGTTCCTCCTGCGGCAGCGCGAGGGCCCCCGCGGACGTCGCTGCAACGGCGAAGCGATGGTTGAGCGTCTTCTCGTCGAATTCGCGCGCAGCCAGGCTGACCCCGGCCGCATCGGTCCCGGTCACGACCCACACCGGCGCACCTTCACCACTGCTCGTGGCGGCGATCAGCCCCGCGCCTTCACCGAGCACGCGGGTGGACTGGCCGTTCTCATCGAGCAGCGTGAGCGTCCTGCCATCCGCCGAGAAGCGTGCGTACACGCCGCTCGAACGCGGCCCGAGCTCAATTCCGTGCACGCTCGGGTCGCCCTCCACTTCGGTCCACGGCGCGACCGCCACGCGCAGCGTCTGAGACTCGCCGCCGCCGCCGCCGATCGCCGCTATCGCGGCGGGGACGCCGACAGCGCGCAGGCGCGCCGTGACCGTGCGGCACGCGTAGCCGCTCACGGCCGCGCATTCGACGCGCACCGGCAGCCGCTTGCCGTCGAGCCCGTTGAGGAAAGGCTCGGGGAAGGACCCGACCACCGCGGGCACGCCGTCGGTCTGGCTCCAGTCGTGGCGGTCCCACCAGATGTGATCGCCCGGGTGCACGTTCGTGGCCGCCGCGCCCTGGGGTGCCTCGACGCCGTTGACGTAATAGAACCAGTCGACGGGCTGACCGCCTTCCTGACCGCCGGAGAGCCCGTCAATGGTCTCCACGAAACCGCCCGAGTAGCGCGTGCCGACGGTTGCGTTGCGCATCAACAGGCTCATCACTGTCTCCTGGCCCTCGACGCGGGGCGCGCTGAAGGAGCGCATGACGGTGGCGCCGAAGTCCCGCGTGACCGTTAGCGACACGGCACTCGGCGCGGGTCCCGCGCCGAGGCCGCATCCGGCGAGCGCGAGCGCGCCCACGACGACCGCGACCGCAACGGCGCCCAGCGTGTGGGAGCCATTGCCGCGCCGCGCACCGGCGCGCCGCGAGGCGCCGGTGCTAGTGAGCATCGCTCCTACCCCACATAGAAGACGACCCTCGACGTTCCCCTCGCGAGCGTCGTGCGGTTGCCGGCATCATCGCTCGCCTGCACATCCAGGACGTAGCGGCCGGGTGGCAACGCTTCGGGCAGCAGGTAGGAGAAGCTCGCCCGCGAGCCGACCTTGAAGAAGCTGCCCTGACCGCAACGTGCCGGGACGAAGCGCTCGCTCGCGCCGTTGTAGGCGTAGCAGCGGTTCCTGTAGGAGCGCCGCAGCCGCAGGCTGACGGAGGCGACCCCGGTGTGAGCCAGCACCTTGCCAGAGAGCACTCGCGGCGCGCGGCCCTTGCGGTAGCGGTGCCCGTCGATCAGTCCGGCGATCTCGGCCACGACCGCGTACGGGCCTTTGTAGGAGGAGCTCGAGTAGCCCAGCACACCTCCGGACGAAGAGCCGCTCGAGGACCCGGACGGACCGGTCGTGCCGCAGGTGCCTTCGTTGCCGCTGTGGACGCACACCGTGTAGGGGTCCGAGGGGACCGAGTCGGCCGCACGTGCCTGCAGGGTGTAGCTCCCGGCGGCGGTGAATTTCAGCGTCGCCACTCCCTCGGCGGTGGGGGTCAAGGGGACTGGCCCACCGGTCACCGTCACGCCTTCAGGGAGCGCCTCGGAGGTGCCGCTGGCCGTACCCAGCGAGCCCACCGTGACCGACACCGATTCCCCGACGCCGACGTCCGTCGATGTGGGCGCCGTCATGGTGAGGAAGTGGTCCGGCGCCGTGGCGCTGGTGGGGCAGTAGAGGCCCAGCGCGAAGCACTGTGCTGCGAACACGATGTCCATGTTCGGACGCGCCTGTTCGGCGCAGGCGCCGCTCTGCGCGAATTCGTTGTTCACCCAGATCGACCAGTAGGCATAGTCTTCTGTGCCAAACGGAGGGAGGTTCACCCCCTCGATGCCGAGGATTTCCACTCCGGTGCTTGCTTCCCTCGCATCCCAGTCACCGTGCGTGGCGTCATAGAGGGCGCCACCGACACTCGTACCGCTGCACGCGCCGCCTTCGACCGGGACCGGCGCCGTGGAGGTCGTCACCTGCGTCTGAGGAAGCAGTGTGACTCCGTTGAATCCCTCCACCCGCACCGTGACGGTGGTCGGTTCGGCGGCGACTGCCGTGGAGGCGAGCAGGGACAGCGCAGTACAGGCGCCGACGAGCGCCAGAGAGATACGACGAGATAGGTGCATTGAGCCAACCCCTTTCCACGAGGGCTTGTGGGCTTTCGGTCGGAGGCAGGTCTCCTGGCTCCCGGGCCTACCCCTCCGCGCCTTCCCGGCCCGCCGAGGGCGGATCGGTGGCTTCGCGCAGCAACTGCGCGCCGCGATGAGCATCCCCGGTCACAGTGGCGGGTCCGCGCCGGACTCTCACCGGCTTCCCTTCACCACCGACCGTTGAAGATGTGGATCCTACTCCTCGTTGATCGGCGGGTAAATCCCCCGGGCGGCGGGTCTCGCCGGCGCGTGGCGCCGCTCACCGCGCGATGCTGTTCGGGTCGGTGTCGAGATCGCCGAGCCCGCGCCGCTCAGTCTCATCGAGCACCGCCGCTGCCACGATCAGCCGGCGCGCCGTGTCGAGGTCGTCTGAGCGACCCCACGTGAGCGCCCCCTTCACGACCCCGTCCTTCAGGTACCAGTTGGTGAAGGCCCCGTCATCGAAGGAGCCTCGCACGATCTCCTCATCCCACTCGTAGGCCGGTCCGACGTACTCGAGTTCACCCCAGTCGGCGAACACTGAGTAGAAGTAGGGGACGACGTCGTGGGGCACGTCCCTGCCGAGCATGTTGAGCGCCGCGGTCTTACCCTGGTTGAAGGCGACGTCCCAGTGCTCGATGCGCATGCGAGCGCCGCCGTGCACGACCGACTCGTATTCGCAGATGTCCCCGGCGGCGAACACCCCGGGCACCTGACTCTCAAGCCGCGAAGAGCAGCGCACCCCGCCGCGCTCACCGATCTCAAGGCCCGCCCGCTGTGCGAGCTGCACGTCGGGGGTCACACCGGCCCCGATCACGACGGCGTCGGCGGCGAGCTCGAGGCCGGCCCGCGTGACCACCTTGGCGACCGTGCCGTCGCCCTCGAAGCGCTCGAGCTCGTCGCTGCCGTGAACGGTCACGCCGTGTGACTCGAGCAGACCCTGGAAGAAGCGCCCCGCGCGCGCGCCGAAGGTGCGTTCGAGGGTCGCCTGCTCCTGCATCACGAGCGTGCACTGCTTGCCGAGCAGCGTCAGCGAGGCGGCCACCTCGCAGGCGATGTAGGAGCCGCCGATCAACACCACCTCCTCGGCGCCCTCCACACCGGCGCGAATCGCATCGGAGTTCCCGAGCGTGCGCAGGTACTGGATCTGCTCGAGGTGGCACCCATCGACGTTCAAGCGGCGCACGTTCGCCCCGGTTGCGATGAGGGCCTTCGCGAACTCGATCTCCTCCTTGCTTGACAGCTTGGCCGAGCGCGACCCGAGGTCGAGCCCGGTCACGCTCGTGCGCTTGAGCAGCTCGATGTCCTGCTCGGCCCACCACTCATCCGGGCGGAAGAACGTCTCCTCGCGGTCCTCTTTGCCCTGCAGGTAGCCCTTCGAGCACTCCGGGCGGTTGTAGGGCGGGTCGGGCTCGCGCCCGACCACAACGACCTCCCCATCGACGCCTTCCTCGCGCAGCCAGCGCGCGCAGTTCGCCGAGGCGAGGCCTCCGCCGATCAGCAGGTAGTCGACCTTGCGAGCGGCCATCGCACGGCACCTTACAGCCCCGGCGGATGACGGACCGACCAACGTGCCCACGTCGGAATGCGGTCGAGGATCCGCCAGCGAGGTCCGCCTTCGTCCCGGTTGGGGCCAACGTCGGTGCCGTTGTAGCTCGTGTCCAACCTTAGTCCCGCGATGACGACGAACACGTGCGGGGTGGGGCTGTCGGCCGCATAGATCGTCACCCACCGTCCCGGACCGGGCGCCCCCCAGCTCACATAATCCTGGGCAAGCGGATTGTCCCGCACGATTTCTGCGATCCCCCTCACGCCCGAGCGGTAGAGCACGTAGTTGACGGTGCTCGAGCAGTCCTCTTCATAGGCTCCGCGCGGGTCGGGATGTCCTCCGGGGCCGTAGGGTAGGTCTTGCAGCTCGTTGCCCGCTACCACCATCGCCTGCACCGTCGCCGGAGCACCGGCCGGCACCAGCGCGAGGTGACCGTCGCCGGGCGCCAGCACGGCTCGATCGCCCGCGATGAAGCGGACCGGGGTGGGGCTCTCGCCTTCAAGGGCCCTGTCAGCGCCTTCCCCTTCGCTCGCTTCGTCGCTCGCCAGCTGTGTATCGCCCGCCGATGCTCGATATCGCGCGGCCCAACTCTCGACCTCGACGATGTACCAGCTCGCATGGTTGTAGGCGAGCAGGGCTCGGCTGTAATCGCCCGGAGCGCCCGAGGCGCGGAGGTAATTGGCGGCACTGTAGATCGCATCAGCAGCGTTCCAGCGGTCTATCCGACCGTCGCCATTGCCGTCGACGCCGTAGCGAGCCCAGGTCGATGCGAGGAACTGCATTGGACCGCCTGCGCCTGCCGAATTGACGGCGCCCTCCCTACCGCACGACGGATCCGGGTCGCGCCCGTGATCGCACTCGACCCTGCCGATCCCGGCGAGGATCGCCCAGTCCAGGCCGTACCGTCGCGCCGCTTCCTCGTACAGGACCAGATACTGCGGCGGAATTTCCCTCTGCGCCAGTGGCGAGACACCATCGCCGGATGCACCCGGCTCGGATTGCCCCTGCGCACCCAGGCTGAACGGGAGCGTCGATAGCACCAGAAGCAGCGTCGCCGGCAGGGCACACGCAGCGACCCCCAACACGCCGGCGAGCGCTAGTCGCGCCGATCTCCACGTCCCGCCGGCGAGCACATCCACCGCGCTTGACAGTGTCGTCAACGGTCTCGCCCCAGCTGGCGTTTGCGCCGCGCCGCCACCTCGTGCGCGTCGCGCATCACGCTTGAGCCCCGCGCCCTGATCGGTCCTCGCTCGGCACGGGCGTCCTTCCGCCAGGCGTCGAGCCCCGACTGCTCGACCCTCGAGGACGGCATGCCGTGGCCGCCGTCGCGCATCCTCTGCTCGAGCTTTGAATCGAACTGCTCGTCAACCCTGCGTTTCTCGCGGCGGCCCAGCCGCGCGGCCGCGCCCGGAGCCGCGAGATCCCCGGCCGTCGCGTTGAGCTCCTTGCGCACCGCCAGCTCGCGATCCACCTCGAGCCGCGCGACCCGCTGTGCCTGGGGAGCGAGCCCCTCGTACTCGGCGCGCCCATAACCGGCCAGCGCGGCCAGCGCAGCGTAGTCGCGGCGCTCTCCCGGTCCCTGACCGCGAGCCCGCGAGCCCGGTAACGCCGCCTGCAGGTCCAGGAACCGCTCGCGTTCCTCCGCCTGCGCGCTCGTGTACACGCTCCCGCTCGCGCGCTGCGCCCGTTCGCCTTCGCTCGCCACCTCTCGCGCCGCGTTCAGCCCGAGCTGCGAGGTCCCGATCTCCCCTTCGACGCGCCGGGCGCGGTGCTCCAGTTCGGCGACCCTGCGCCAGTCTCCCGCGGCGAGCGCCTTGCCGCGCTCGCCCTGCACGCGCTGAAGTTGCGCCCGGCGATCGGACAGCTGCGCCTGCAGTCCCGGCGCAGCGTGCACCCGCGCCGTCGCATCGCGATGCTCCTGCTCGAGCACACGACCCACCTGCTCGTCGCCGCCCGCCTGCGCGCGCTCACGAGCAGCCTCGGTCCGCTTTCGGCGGCTCTCCACATCCGAGCCCCGCTTGGAGAATGCGCGTTTGGCCGAGCTCGCGCCTTGTATGACCGCGCGTGGTGTCTCCAGTGCACCGCCGACCCGTCGCGCAAGCGACTGGTGCTCGAGCTGGCTGCGTCCTCCCTGCAGGAAACCCAGCACCTGGTGGCGCTGGCAGAACGCTCCCCACCACATGACCGATATGAGCAACCACTGGGTGAACCAGCCGAGTACTGTCAGATCAACGGTGAGGATCCGCTCGGTCAGCAGAACCACGCCGAGCAGGAACGAGTAGATGAGCTTCGACGTCACTGCGGCCAGCAGCCGCGTCGCCCATCCGCGAAACGCGGCCCGCCCGCCGTCGCCCAACGCCGGGGCGAGAACCGCGGCCGGCGCCAGCAGCAGATAGATAAGGCTGGCGATCGCCGCACCGAGCAGGTGCATCGCGATGAAGCCGAGCAACAGAAGCATTCCGAGCGCGCCGACCCAGATGAAGACCAACCCCATGAATCGCCATTCCGTGCCGTGCTCGGTGCGGAATTCCGCCTGCGCGGCAGTGGGACCCTTACAGGGCATTTCGCTTCCCCCGCAAAGAACGTTGAACAACGAGCGGGGATCGTTTATCGAGTTGCGCATCGCCTGGTTTGCGGGCAGCGCGAGAAACAGGGCGCCGTTGGTGCGCGCGGCGCCCAGCTCCGTGGCGCTCTGGCTCAGGGCGCGCGCCTGCTCACTGCCGGGCTGCGCGCAAGCGCCCAGCGGAGCGGCGTCTGAGCTGCAGCCGATCTGACCCCGCTCAAGCGCGGCGATTGCGAGACCTGAGGCACGCAACCGTGGGTCCAGCCGAGAGGGATCGCTGCACCACCTCACGTTGCCGAACTCCATGAAGCACCAGGGTGCGCCGATCGCGCCGGCGAAGACATCGCCCATGCTGTCCGCGAGCGTTCGATCGGTGTGGTCGGGAGTGCCGTCGGCAACGGCACCGAGCGCTCCCAGGCCGGCCTGGTTGGCCCACTGCCCGAGCGCGCCCACGGTGCCCGCGGGTTCGGCTATCACCCACAGCCCGCCGGCCATCATCGCCAGCATCAAAAGCGCCTGACCGACCGTCTCGGCCACGCGGCGGCGTACGAGTCCGTGATACATCGCCAGCACCGACGCCACCGCGAGCACGAGCACCAGCCACGGCTGGGTGAACACAGCCTGGGTCTCGCGCAGGCCCTTCGCCACGCCACCCATCGCGGAGCTGTTCAGCAGGTCGATCGTGTAGCACCACTCGATCATCACGATCACGCCGTGCACGGCCGCGACGAGCACCGTCCACGCCATCTGGAATAGGTTCTGGGCGGTCGCGGCCAGGTCGTTCGTCACCTTTGTGACGCCCGTATTGATGTGCACGTCGAAGGAGTAGTTGCCCGTCGGCGCCGGCGCCGCCTCGAACCCCGAGGCTTGGCAGTTGCTCTCACTGGCTTGCGAAAGTTCGCCTTCCCCGCCGCCCCTTCGACACATCGGACTGCCCAGCCCATTGCTAACCAGCGGATCTCCGGCGCTGGAGGTCAATGAGCCCGACGTCCCTTCTTCGGCGCCCGTGGCAGCTTCCGCGGATCCGGAGGTTAGAGGCGGATCGCTCGGCGCCCTGCTCGTACTCGCGGGCGCGTGTCGTCGCGAGAGCGGAGCGTCGCGAGAGCGGTGCGCGCCGGCCGCACGTGCAACCTCGGTCGTACCCCTCAGCGCAATTGGCGCGACGGAGATGACCGCCCCGAGCACCACCCCGCCGATGAGACGCGTGAGGCGGCCCTCCACCGTCGTTCACGCCGGGGCGGGTGTCGTCGAGAACGCCTTCAGCAGAGAGGGCACCACGAGGTCGACCTGAATCGCCTCCACCCGTCCCCGGTGGTCGCGGAACAGGCAGCGCCCGGATTCGAACTCAAGAAGGCTCTGGCGCATCCGCCGGCTCGTCGGGGTCGAGCCCGAGCAGCGTAAGCGCACGCGCGGCCTCCGCCTCCGAGCGCATTCCGAACACGAACGTCGCGCCGATGCAGATTCTCGAGCGACTCGCGCTCGCCGATCAGCGCGTCGGTGACGAGCTGGGTGCTGATGATCGGCACGGCGAGCTCCGAGCGGCCCATCCGCTGCAGCGAGGCGAGCAGCGCGCGGCCTGCCGGATCGCCCAGCAGCCGCCAGCCCTCGTCGAAGGAGAACAGCTTCAGCCGATCGCGCTCGGCGCTCATGAGGTGCATCGCGAACATCGCGATCAGCCGCACGATCTGCTCTCCGACGCGCTCGGCCTGGGAGTACTCGGAGCGCGGCATGCCCGGCTCAGGCCCGGGCAGGTCGCGGATCGGCAGATAGGTGACCTGCCGCTGTCCAACCGGCGGCAGCGTCACCTCCGGGTCCGCAAAGCCGAGCTGCGTGAGCCCGGAGCGGGCGTACACCTCGAGCGTCCTGCCGACCTGAACGTCGGTCTCGTCCCCCTCACGCAGCGCCCGCACCACCTCCAGGCACGTGGGCTCGCGCGAACGCCTGAGCACGCGGTCCACGGCGGCCACCACGGCGGTCTCCCAGGCCGGCTCGGCCCGTCCCGGCAGAAGGTCGCGCAGGAACGAGACCGCAGCGTCCTGACGCAGGTGCTCAGGCGCCACTCGCAGCGGGTCGAGCACGCCGCGCAGGGCCGGGTCGGGCCGGAGCGTCACGCACTCCGTGTGCGGCGCCACCTCCTCGAGCAGATGAAAGCGGTGGTCGCCCTTCGGGTCGCAGTCGATCACGCGCGCGCCCAGGAGGAAGCCCTCGTACTTGAGCTTCTGGTCGAGCGTCGTCTTGCCCGAGCCCAGCGCCCCCACGCTCAGGATCGTCGTGTTGCGGTCGCCGTCGGAGCCCTCCCTCAGGTTGAACCTCACGGGCTGCCGCGAGCCCGAGAGCGTGTAGCCGAGGTAGAAGCCCCTGCGCGAGCCGGCCGCATGCGTCGCGGTCGGCATCATCGCCGCGACCTGCTCGGTCGTGAGGGTGTCGTCGTAGCCGGCAACGCGCGTGCGCTGCGCCGGCAGGTGCTGAAGGAACAGCTTCAGCTGATCGCCGAGCGGGCGGTGCAGGCGGATGTCGCCATATGCCCGCCGGCACATCTCCACGCGCTCCTCGAGCTCCTCCTCGCTCGCGGGCCCCACCGCAATCGCGAGCGTCGCGCGCAGAAGCGGCGGGCGGCTCGAGGCCTGCAGATAGCCGAGCAGGTCGCGGGCCTCCTGCGTGCGCTCGTAGGCGAGATCGGAGACGCCCTGCTCGCCATCGGACTCCGCCCGCATGATCTGGTCGGCGTCCTGGATCCGCCTCCGCGCGATTCGCAGCGCCAGCTCGTTCGGCAGAAAGCGCGCGTTCAGCGACAGATCGATCCCGAACGGCAGGCTCTCGGCGGCGCGAACATCAACTCGGCGCGCGGCACCCGGGAACTCGCGTCTGCTCAGGCAGAGCGCCCAGGACGAGCTGCGCCTGCCAGCTCGTCCCGAGCTCGGACTCGATCTCGTAGCGCCCTGCCGCGGTGCTCGACGTAGCCGTCCATCCAGCGCATCACGTCGCCCTCGAGCGGCGCCAGCATCGCCTCGCCGTTGCGCTCGAAGACGAGCGCGCGGGGCTCGTGCAGGCCGTCGACGAGCGGCTCTCCCAGGCCGCGGCAGAACGCCCGTCGGATCAGCCACTGAAGCTCCACCCCGCGTGCCTGGCGCACCGGCAGAAAGTCGGCCAGCCGAGCGTGCGCCTGGTCGGCGCGCACCCGTGCCCGCTCCAGCTCGGAGACGCTCAGCAGGCGCCTGTCGCGCATGCGAGAATGCGCGCCTGAGCGCCTGCCCACCACTCCCTCGGGTGCTGCTCGGCGGCGCGCGAGACATAGGAGGCGACGTCGCGCTCGGGATCGCGCAGGCTGACCACCAGGAAGAGCGCGGGCCGCGCCGCTGCCGATGTCGCTTCAGGCGGCGCCCGTGTTCCTGCACGTAGCGCCTCGCGTGCCCGTGCACGCGTTGCGCCAACCGCCGGATCCTGCGGGCCGCATCGTCTTCCGCGCCCGACCTCGCGGGCGTAGCCGCTCGAGGCTCGCCAGCGCCTGCCCACCCGCAGGATCTGCACGTCCGCCTCGATCGCCTCGAGCGCCCCGAGCAGCGCGAGGAAGCGAGCGCGCTTGCCGTCGTCGCTGAGCCACTCGTAGGAGGACGACGTCAACCGTGAAGGCCGCCCAGCACGTCGTCGAGGCCGTCCGCGAACACACAGTTGCCGTAGACGAACGCGAGCGGCGCCCTCACTCGCTCACTCGCGGGCGCGCAGCCGAGCGCATCACCAGTCGAGCACCCGGAGCAAGCGCGATCACCTGCCGCGCGGCTCGCGGCCCGCTCGTGGCTCTCGCAGCGTCAGCGCGCGAGCGAAGCCCGGAGCCGAGTGCGCGCGACCGCCGCCGGCGCTCGCGCTCGATGCTCGACGCACGAGCACGGCGCCCGGGCCGGTGTAGCGCAGGCGGCGCATCCGGCCGTCCGAGCCGTCCGGCAGCAGCACGATCTCCTCGGACGCCACGCGCGCTCCAACGGCCGGGCACGCGACGCACGCCGGCGAGCCGGCGCGGCCCGCTCCGGTAGCGCACGAGCGCGAGTGCCGCGAGGTGAAACGGCCGGCCCTCCACGCGGATCATGGTGAGAACTGCGGCGCTCGCCGCCGGGAGCGCGAGGTCGCCCAGATACCACGGCAGCAGCCTCGCGACGCTCGCCCAGCAGCGGCAGCTCGCGCGGCGATCAGCGGCGACGGCGAGGATCGCCAGGAAGTACACGACGCCCCGCACCGGGACTCCGCCCGGGTTCAAGCCGCAGCCGGTCGACGCGGTAGATGCGCCGCTCCAGGTCGAACACCCGGCGGTAGGAGCGGATCTCCATCAGCTCGACCCGAACAGCGAGGTGACCGTGTCGCGCAACAGGTTGACGCCGGCGGGCGTGGCCAGCAGCACCGAGACGATGCCCACCGCGAACACGCCGGCTGCCTCCTTGAAGTCGCGGCGAAAGGCCAGCACGGTGGCCGCGACCGCGAACGCCAGCCCGATCAGGCTCATCGCGACCGCGCGCCCGGTGCTGCCCGCCTTCGCCGCAGCCGCTTCCAGCGAGCTTCCCTTCGGTTCGGCGCTCGTCGTCGATTGCGCCGTGGCGGCAGGCGAGCCCTCGACGGCGGCCTCGGCGTACGCCGGCGCGACGATCGCGCCCGTGAGGGCGAGCGTCAGCGCGATGCCAGCGCAGGCACGGACGTTTGCTACGCGACCGACCGTCCATGGCCGCGCCGCCGGCCGATGACGTTCATGCGTGCTCACTGTGCGCTCCTTCCGGTGAGTGGCTGCGGGCGGTCGCATCGGTGATCGAGAAGGTCATGCGTCGGGGTCCATCTGCACGGCGGATATCTCCCAGCGACCCTGCTCGTCGGAGCACGTCAAGTTCGTAGTCGAGCGTGTACTGGGCGCCGCGTGCGTCCTGTGCCTGCACGACCGCCAGCACCGACGCTGCGACCGGGCGACCAATCCAGGCGCTGGACCGACTCAAGGCTCAGCGGCGAGCCCGGCGAGCGACACGCGCGCGCCGATCGATCAGATCGGCGGCCAACTCGTGGGCGAGGCGCCGAGGTAATTGCGCAGTGCCCGTTCGACGACCGTCGTCAGCGCCGGGGTCTGCGACTTCGCTCAGATGTGCGACCGGCTCCGCTGGAGCTGAGGCCGGCGGGTCCAACGAAGGCGGGATAGCCCGCGAGCGCGAGGCTGCCGTCGCTGAGACGGATCACGCTCACCGTGAGGTAGAGCAGGCCCGCGGTGTCGGTTTGAGCCGCGAGCGTGTAGACGTGCTCGCCGGCCGCCGGCTCGCGTTCTTGGACGACTTCGTCCCATTCCACCCGCTGCTCGCCGCTCGGCGGAAGCTGCAGCCCGGCAGCGGGTTCCATTCCTCGCTCCGACGAACGATGCGAGCGCCCGCTGACTGGCCTGCGGTTCGCGCGGCGTCTCCAGGTCAGGTAGCGGCGCGCGAACAGCGACGCGTAGCCTTCGGCGGCCCTGTCCGCGCGGCGCGTGTGGGCGCAGCGAGGCGGCGGATGCCGCTGGGCGCGGTGGAGCGATGGCGAAGCGGGCGCTCGCCGCGAGCCCTGCGATCGACAGCGCCGAGGAGCAGGTACCTCGACAGCTCGCCGCGCGAAACGGATGCGCCACAGCGGCGTCGCCCTCAAGCTCACGCTTGCCCGCGCCCGGGCGTGTCTCCGCCACGTCCATGTCAGCGCTCGAACCCGAACTCACTCTGGGTCCGCGACCGCCCAGGGGCTTCGGCGGTGGCAGCTCGAGCCGCCTCGTAGACGACGGTCGTCCCCCCGGCGATTGCTCGCGCGCGGGGACGCCGAGCGGACTCCGGCCATCCGCAGTGGCAACGCCGAGTGCGCTCCACTCGCGGAAATCCGATGCCGCCGGACGGGCGATCGAGTGACCGCCACTCGCCGCGTCACGACGCCGGCGCGCTGCACCGCGCCGTTGCGGAAGGCACGCGCTCGGCGCGCGCCACTCGCACGCGAAGCTACGCCCATGGAGGGCGCAACTCGTGTGGGCGCCATCGCACTCCCGGCGAGCAGGCGAGCAGGCGAGCGCGCCCCGAGGCCCATGAACGCGACCACACCACCGAGCGCTCCCAGCGCTCCCGTCAGTGCCGCTGCTCCACCCAGCCGTCTCAGGCCTCGATCGTGCGAGCCGTCCTTCGCCGGCGGCGCATGCCACTCGCCGAGCTCGTCCACACCGGCGAGGTAAGCCTCTTCGCTGTAGACCCGGTAGACCTCGCGCGGGGCTCTGCGCAGGATGCTCATCGCGCTGCGGCCAGGCGACCTGATGCGTTGTCGTGAACACAGGCGGCCGGAAGCCAAGCTCGGGAATCGCCGGGCCTCCGGCCGCGGGTGCGCGAATGGGCATCGCCGAGCGGTCGTCCGTTGTATCGACCGCCGGCGGCCCGGTGAACCGGCCTATGAATGGGGGGAGAGTTGCTCATAGGCTGGTCCTTCCTCCTCTTCCGACCCCGGACACGCGAGTGGGACACCGCTCTCCGCGTCCGCCATCAGGGCCCGCAGGCGAGCCCGTGCGCGTTGCGCGACCTTGCGGTACTTCTCCGCAGACCAGCCCGAGCGGCTGCAGAAATCGCTGCGGCTGATCGGTCTCAGCTGACTGGCCAGGACCAGCCGCTGATCGGCGCGTCAGACCACGCGCGAGCAGCCGATGCACCGCAGTTCGTGGCGAAGCATCACCAGCTTCTCGAGATCCGCGCGCAGGTCGACGATCTCGATCCCTGATCGAGCGGCACCCTCGAGCGGCAGCGAGCGACTCGAGCGCGGCCAGCATCGGGCTGCGCCCCGAGAGGCGCGCCGGCGATCGCGGACCCGAGAGAGGAATCGCTGCTCCAGCAGGTTTCCAGGTGCAGCCGGTCGGCGGGCCCACCGCCCCGGCGCACGTACGCGACCAGCTCGAGCGCGGCCTGGCCGTAGCAGTCCTCGAGATCCTCGGCCCGCAATTGGTAGCGGTGGACTCGAAGCAATATGTCGCGCTTGGCCCGTGACACCAGAGCCAGCTGCTCCGCCGGATCGCGACCCCGCCCTGCCCACCCCTGCCTGCCCCGCGCCGGCCGTTCCCGGCCAACCGCCACCCGGGACTCGTGTTTCCTCCCCATATCCAGTAGACACATGGGGATGTCGAGCGCGAGGCCAGCACACCCCCCTCCCAAATCGGGACCTCCCGAGCTGCAGCCTGCCGCGCGGCCCGCCGGGAGCGCCGCGATGAGCCTCACCGACCGACTGCACTCCATCGACCGCCGCCAGCAGAAGCGACCGCTGCTGAGCTTCGTAGCCGCCGTCTTCAAGAAGTTCTCAGACGACGGCGCGAGCCAGCTGGCCGCGCTGATCGCCTACTACGGCTTCTTCTCGCTGTTCCCGCTGCTGCTCGTGTTCGTGACCGTGCTCGGCTTCGTGCTGCAGGGGAACCCCAGCGCTCAGAGCAGCGTGCTGCACTCGACGCTCAGCGAGTTCCCGATCATCGGCAACCAGCTGCAGGACAACGTCCACTCGCTCAAGGGCAGCGGTCATCGCGCTGGCGATCGGCATCGTCGGCTCGATGCTGGCCGGCCTGGGCATAACGGGCGCCACCCAGAACGCCTTCAACCAGGTCTGGTACATACCCCACAAGCGCCGCCCCAACTTCCTCACCTGGCGCCTGCGCGGGCTGGGACTGCTGTCCGTCCTCGGCGCTAATGGCCATCGTCTCCACCGTTGCCGCCGGCTATCGTCGTCGCCGAGACCGACCGGCGCGGTCACCCTCATCGGTGGCATCCTCGTGGCGCTCGTGTTCAACCTGCTGCTGTTCTTCACCGCCTTCCGCCTGCTCACGAGCGAGGAGGTCAAAACCGCGCAATCTCATTCCTGGCGTGATCGTCGGTGCGCTGCTGTGGCAGATCCTCCAGCACGTCGGTGGCTACTACGTGGACCATGTCGTCCGCCACGCCAAGCAGACCTCCGGCCTGTTCGCGTTCGTGCTGGGGCTGCTCGCCTGGCTGTACCTGGGCGCTCAGGTCACGCTGATCGCCGCCGAGATCAACGTCGTGCGTGCTCGCCGCCTGTGGCCCCGCAGCTTCTTTCAAGACCCCTTGCTCGACGCCGACAGGCGTGCGCTGACCGCCACCGCCGAGGTCCAGGAGCGGATCGACGAGCAGAACGTCGAGGTCACCTTCGACGCGCCCGAGTAGGCCGCGCGGGGGCTCGTCCAGCCCCGCCCGGCGGCCGGCGACGCCCCGCCGAATTCTGGCATCAAAGCCTGATTGCCTCCCCAAATCTGGCTCTGGAATGCCGTTTGCGGGGTGCCCTGGAGAGTACTTGCGCACACAACCATCGCGCGCTATACTAACTAAACTTTCGTAAGCTCATATGGAGCCATTACCTATGCCCACCTGCCACAGAGAATCCCCAGATCAGATCCCAAGCCGGTGCTCAGACTGATCCCGCTCGACGACACCGTCGTGTTCCCGAACATGGGAATCACGCTGACCGTCGATGTCGGCGATGACGAGCGCGTCGTGCTCGTCCCCCGCCACGAGAACGAGTTCCTCGAGGTGGGCACGATCGCCGAGGTCTCAGAGCAGATCCGCCTGCCGGGCGGCGGCCGTGCCGTCGCCATCTCAGGCGAGCACCGCGCCCTGATCGGCGCGGCCCAGACGGGCCCCGGCGGCGAGCTGCGCGTCGAGGTCGACGAGCGTCCCGATGAGGTGCCCGTCGATGGGCGCACGCGGGAGCTCGAGCGCGAGTACCGCGCAACCGTCGAGGAGATCCTCGAGCTGCGCGGCGACGACGGGCGCATCTCCGCGTTCCTTCGCGCGATCGCCGAGCCCGGAGCCCTCGCGGACTCCGCCGGCTACTCCCCCAACCTGTCCTACGAGCAGAAGGTCGAGCTGCTGCGCACGCTCGACGTGACCGAGCGCCTCGAGCTGGCCGTCTCACTGCAGCGCGAGTAGCTCGCAGAGCTGCAGGTCGCAAGCGCATCCGCGAGGACGTCCAGGAGGGCGCTGAGAAGCAGCAGCGCGACTACTTCCTGCGCAAGCAGATGGACTCGATCCGCAAGGAGCTCGGCGACGACGACGCCTCGGTCGTGGAGGAGTACCGCGCCAAGATCGAGGAGGCTCGACATGCCCGAGGCCGTCAACGAGCAGGCCCTCAAGGAGCTCAGTCGCCTGGAGCGCATGGGCGAGCAGACGGGCGAGTCGAGCATGATCCGCACATACCTTGACTGGCTGATCGCGGTCCCCTGGTCAAAGCGCTCTGATGAGCACCTCGACCCGGTCGCGGCGCGAGCCGTCCTGGATGCAGACCACGAGGGCCTCGAGGACGTCAAGGACCGCATCACCGAGTACCTGGCGGTGCGCAAGCTGCGCGCCGACCGCGGCATCGAGGCCGACCCCAAGTCCGGGGCGATCCTCACCCTGATCGGCCCTCCGGGAACCGGCAAGACCTCCATCGGCGAGTCGATCGCCCGTGCCACCGGCCGGGAGTTCGTGCGCATGTCGCTCGGCGGCGTGCGTGATGAGGCCGAGATCCGCGGTCACCGGCGCACATACATCGGCGCGCTGCCCGGACGCCTGGTCAGGGCTCTCCGCGACGCCGGCACGATGAACCCGGTGATCCTCCTGGACGAGGTGGACAAGGTCGGCGCCGACTGGCGCGGAGACCCCTCCTCGGCTCTGCTCGAGGTGCTCGACCCTGCACAGAACCACTCCTTCAGAGACCACTATCTCGACGTCGAGCTGGACCTGAGCCAGGTCATGTTCCTGGCTACCGCCAACGTCGCCGACACCATCCCCGGGCCGCTCCTTGACCGCATGGAGGTGATCCGTTTCGACGGCTACACCTCCGAGGAGAAGCTCGCCATCGCCAAGGGCTATCTGTGGCCGCGCCAGCGCGACCGCAACGGCCTGCGCGAGGACGAGGTTCAGATCTCTGATGAGGTGCTGCGCACGATCATCTCGCGACTACACCCGCGAGGCGGGCGTGCGAAACCTGGAGCGCGAGCTCGGCACCGTGCTGAGAAAGACAGCCACCAGGATCGCCTCCTCGCAGGTCCTCGCCGAGACCGACGGGCAACCGAAGGCCGCGGAGGAGGTCGCCAAGGACGATGGAAAGGCTCAGGCCAAGGACAACGGCAAGGTCGCTGTTGAGGCCGAGAAGAAGCCCGCCAAGAAGACCAAGGCCGCGAAGGCCGCCAAGCAGGCACCTGTGAAGATCGACCTGGACGCCGTGCGCGATGCGCTGGGCCGCCAGAAGTACTTCCAGGAGTCGGCCGCAAGGACCGCCACGCCCGGTGTCGCCACCGGTCTGGCCGTCACCGGCGCCGGCGGAGACGTGCTGTTCGTCGAGGCCACCGCGATGAAGTCCGGTGGCTCCGGCGGCAACGGCCTCGTGCTCACCGGCCAGCTCGGCGACGTCATGAAGGAGTCGGCGCGAATCGCCCTCTCCTACGTGCGTGGACACGCCGAGGAGCTCGGCATCGAGGAGAGCGCCTTCGAGAACCGCCAGTTCCACGTCCACGTGCCTGCCGGAGCGATCCCCAAGGACGGCCCGAGCGCCGGTGTCACGATGGTCACCGCGCTGGCGTCACTGCTGTCGGGGCGCCCTGTCAAGCACACGGTGGGCATGACCGGTGAGGTCACGCTGCAGGGCCGCGTGCTGCCGATCGGTGGGCTCAAGCAGAAGGCGCTTGCCGCACACGCCGCCGGCTTGACCGACGTGATCCTGCCGGAGCGCAACCGCGGCGACCTCGACGAGATCCCCGAGGAGGTGCGCAACCAGATGGCCTTCCACCCGGTCATGACCGTCCAGGAGGTCCTCGACCGCGCACTGGAGCCGGCTCGCGATGTCGCGCACGCGTAGGTGTCAGCCCGTCCCCGTGGAGGTCCGCCAGACGGCGGACCTCCTCGAGCGGCGCTGGCAGCTCTCGATCATCTACGCCGCACTCACCGGCGCACTGCGCTTCAACGAGTTCGCCGACGCCGTCGCCGGCATTTCCCCGAGGATGCTCGCGGAGCGCCTGCGAGACCTCGAGGCGGCCGGCTTGATCGAGCGCAAGGTGATCCCGTCCAGCCCCCCGAAAGTCGAGTACCGGCTGACCGATCGCGGACTCCGGCTCGGCCCGATCATCGACGCCATGCGCGCCTATGCGCGCGAGCCGGTCGGCTGAGCCTCCAGCGGGCCGCTGCGCAGGGGCTCGGCCAACTCGCTGCTCGCGCCGATGAGCTGCCCCGCCGGGCAACTCTCGGCGTGCACGAGTTTGCCGGGGTTGCGAATCCCCACCACGCCCACCACCCCGCCCGCGGCGACGAGCGCCGCCGCGATCGCCATCCCCAGGTGGAAGCCGTGCAGCGAGGCCTCTTCAGCGGCTCTCGTGAGCGCGTGGGCCTGTGCCACGGGAAGTCCGTGAACGTCCGGGCGACCCAGTGGAAGCCGCTTTGCCTGCGCGAGCACGGCGCGCCCTGACGCCGCCAACCCGCTCCCCGCCAGGCGGCTCAGCGTCGAGCTGAAGGAGGCGGCCACGATGGCTCCGAGCGCGGCCGTGCCGAGCAGCCCCGCCACTCGCGCAATCGCGTTGTTCACGCCCGAGGCGATACCCGACTGCTCCCGGCCCGCCCCGGCCAGCACCGCGGCCGTCAGCGGCGCGACCGTCATCGAGAGGCCCAGCGCGAACACGAACACCGCCGGCAGGATTTCCGAGACGTAGTCCACCTTCAGGGTGACACGCTGCAGCAGCAGCAGGCCACAGGCCGCCACCAGAGGGCCCGCTCCCATGAACAGGCGCGGCCCGAAGCGATCGGCCAACGCCCCGAAGCGCCGCGACAACGCGAACATCACGAGCGTCGCGGGGAGCGTCGCAAGGCCGCTCTGCAGCGGCGTGTAGCCGCCGATCTGCTGCAGGAACAGAACCAGGAAGAAGAACAGAATCGACAGGCCCGCATACATCGAGAACGTCTCGATGTTCCCCGCCGAGAAGTTGCGCCGGCGGAACAGCCCGAGCGGGAGCATCGGGTCCGGGGCACGCGCCTCATAGGCAAGGAAGCAGCCGAGCATCAGGATCCCGCCGATCAGCGGCACGAACACGGCCGGGCTCGCCCAGCCGAGCCGCGGCTGCTCGATCAGCGCGAACACGGATCCGCCGAGGCCCAATGCGCACATCAGCGCGCCGGGCACGTCGACCCGGCGCCCGCCCGCCGCCCGGCGGGAGGACTTGGGGACGGCAATCAGTATCAGCATCACGCAGACGGCGGCCAGGGGAATGTTGATGAGGAAGATCAACCGCCAGGATCCGAGCGCGAGCAGCTCTCCGGCGACGAGCGGCCCGAGCACCCCGGCGATCGAGGCCCACGCCGTCCAGCTGCCGATCGCCGCACCGCGCTCGGACTCCTCGAACGTGTTCATGATCACCGCCAGCGAGCTCGGCACGAGCAGCGCACCGGCGACACCCTGCACCGCGCGAGCGACGACCAGCGCGCCGATCGACGGGGACAGCGCACACGCCAGCGAAGCGACACCGAAGCCCGCCACCCCGATGGCGAACACCCGCCGCTCGCCATACAGATCCCCCAGCGAGCCTCCCACGAGGATGAGCGAGCTCAGCGTCAGCAGATAGCCGTTCACGATCCACTGCTGGGCAGCCAGCCCGCCGCCGAGCGCCAGCTGGATCCGCGGCAGCGCGACGTTCACCACGGTGCCGTCCAGGAACACGATGCCGGAGCCGAGGATGCAGGCGATCAGGGTCAGCCGCTTCGCCGACGCCGTACTGCCGGCGGCCATCAGCTCATCAGCGCGATTGGAATCGTCAGCCCGGCCGAGCGCCGCACGGTGGCGATGCGCCGCCCGGGCTGCACCGCGTCGCGGATCGTTCCGGCATGCTCGCCGAGCCCCTCCACCGTGCGCTCCAGATCGCTGACCCGCAGCGCCAGTCCCCAGAAGTGCGCGGGACGGTCTCTCCCCCGAGCGCTCGGCCACGTCATCGGGCTCGGCCACAAGCTCGAGAATCTCGGCACCCAGCCGGAAGAACGCCTGGCGCGGCGCGCCCGCCGGCGTCGGCTGCTCGCGCACGCGGCGCAGGTCGAGGCCCGCCCGCTGCAACGCCGCCACGCTGCGATCGAAGTCCGGTGAGATCGCGACGACGTGGTCGATCCCGAGCACCCCGTTCGGGTGCTCAGGATCGCCGGCGGGAACGGGCCGCTCGGACACACTCGTTATCAGCCCGTCGAGCTCGGTGCTGAGCACGCCCCGCAGCGACCACGAGACGATCCCCGATCCGGCGCCGGGATCGGTGAAGGAGAGCCGCACGCTTGCGAGCTGCACGCCGTCCCCTGAGACGCTGAAGCCCAGCGCCGCCCAGCGCCCGGCCTCATCGGCGAGCACAAGCTCGTCTATCGTCGCGCCCGACACACCGCTAATACAATCGAAAACTCGCGAGAGGACGCCGGTCATGGACTTCGAGCAGATCACAACCGAGATTGCCGAGGGCGTTCTCACCATCACGCTGAACCGCCCCGAGCGCCTGAACGCCTGGACCGCGACGATGAGCTCTGAGCTCATACAGGCATTCGATCAGGCCGACGCCGACGACGACGTGCGCGTGATCATCGTCACCGGCGCGGGACGCGGCTTCTGCGCGGGCGCAGATCTCGCCGCCGGCGGCGAGACCTTCGACTACCGCGCACGCGGGCTCTCGGAGACGGTTCCGCGCGATAACGGCGGCCAGTTCACGCTGCGTGTGTTCGCGTCCACCAAGCCGGTGATCGCCGCCATCAACGGCCCGGCCGTCGGCGTCGGGGCCACGATGACGCTGCCGATGGACATCCGCCTCGCATCTGATGACGCGCGCATGGGCTTTGTTTTCGCTCGCCGCGGCATCGTCCCCGAGGCGGCCTCGAGCTGGTTCTTGCCTCGCGCCGTCGGCATCAGCCGCGCGATGGAGTGGGTCGCCACTGGCCGGGTGTTCTCCGCGCAGGAGGGGCTCGAAGGCGGGTTGCTGCGCAGCCTGCACCCGCCCGCGGAGCTGCTCGGCGCGGCACGCGAGCTGGCACTCGAGATCGCCGAGAACACGGCGCCGGTCTCGGTCGCGCTGGCGCGGCGCATGCTGTGGACGATGCTCGGCGCCGAGCATCCGATGCTCGCCCATCGCGCCGACTCGCGGGGCATGCTCTCCCGCGGGCAGTCCGCCGACGCGGTCGAGGGTGTGACCTCGTTCCTCGAGAAGCGAGCGGCTCGATTCCCGGACCGCGTCAGCGACGGGCTGCCGGACATCCTGCCCGGCTGGAGCGCCCCGAGTTCGAATAGCTCAGCCCGAGCGCGCGAGCTCGGCCATCTGCTCGAAGGCGACGACCGGGTTCAGCGGCTCGGGATCGCCGGACAGCTCGGCGTAGATGTTGGACACGTTGACCACCAGCCGCTCCCGCTCGCCCCAGTCTGCCCACCGATCCAGCGAGATCGAGCGCGCGGCCTCGAGCGCCGTCATGCCCTCGGCTCGGCGAGCGCGCGCCTGTTCGTAGAGATATTCGAAGTAGGCCTTCAGCTCGCGCACCGCGGCCGGCGAGGCCAGCGGTCCGTGCCCGGGCACGATCACCTCGACGTCCATCGCGAGGATCCGCTCGCACGCGGCTATCCAGTTCGACACCGGCCCCGCCCACACGATCGGATGGGCCTCGGAGAAGAGGATGTCCCCGCTGAAAAGGACCCGTGCACCGGGCACGTGCACGAGCGTATCCCCGCGCGTGTGCGCGGGGCCGACCTCAATCAGCTCGAGCGCCCGGTCGCCCACCGAGAGCTCGATGCGGCCACTGAAGGTGTCCTGCGGCAGCTCGAGCTCGATTCCCGAGAAGTCGAACGCCCCAAAGCATTGAAGGAAGAACGCGCCCAGCTCGCCCATCTGCGGGGCCTGCTCGATCAGGGCTGCCATGGCCGCCGGCGGAAGCTCCCCCATCTCCGCCGCGGTGCGCTCGGAGGCGACGATGCGAGCGCCTGAGACGAGCTGGTTTCCGAAGCAGTGATCACCGTTTGCGTGCGTGTTTACGAGCGTGCCTATGCGCGCGGCGGCCGGCACCGCGTCGCGCATGCTGCGCAGCATCCGCTCGGTCAGGGGGAGGTCAAACAGCGTGTCGACGAGCAGCGTGGCATCGCCGTCGGTGATCAGCCCGGCGTTGCTCCAGCCCCACCCGCCGTCAGGCTGAAGGTAGGCATACAGCCCGTCGCCCACCTCCTGCAGGCCCGCCACGAAGCTCATTTCACGAACCGGTTTCGCAGAACACCGATGCCTTCGACCTCGAGCTCGACCACGTCGCCGTCGGACAGGAAGCGGCCATGCTCCAGGCCGCAGCCGCTGCCGACGGTGCCGGAACCCAGTATCTCGCCGGGATGAAGCGTCTCCGAGCGCGACACGAAGGCGATCATGTCCTCGAAGCGGTGATGCATGCTCGCCGAGTTGCCGCGACTCCACTCCTCCCCGTTGACCCGCGCCACCATCTCGAGCGCATACGGGTCGCCGAGCTCATCGGGGGTCACGATCCACGGGCCGAGCACGTTTCCCGTATCGAAGTCCTTGCCCTTGGCAGGTCCCAGCTGTCCGCCCATCTCGATCATCTGCGCATCGCGCGCGGACGCGTCGTTGAAGATCGTGAAGCCGAAGATGTGGGAGGCCGCGTCCGCGCTCTCGATGTCGCGCCCGCCGGACCCGATCACGCAGGCCAGCTCGAGCTCGTAATCCATCACCTGCGAGTAGGACGGCCACACCACGTCGGCCTCCGGACCGTTCACCGAGAACCGGTTCGCCTTGTAGTAGATCGGCTGCTGATACCAGACCGCCGGGATCTCGTGCTCCTCGCCGGTCAGCTTGGCGGCCTGCGCAAACGAGTTCTTCAGGTGCTCCTCAAAACACAGGAAGTCACGAATCTGCGACGGCTCGGGAAGCGGGGCGAGCAGCCGCACATCGGCGAGCGCATGGCGGCAGTCGCCCGGCGCCTCGCCCGTCAGCTCGCCCGCGAGCTCGAGGGCCGAGGCGCCGCCCGCGATCAATGCGAGCATGTCCTCGAGCGCCGCTGAGCGGCCGCCTCGCAGCCTCTCGTGCGCGGCCTGCAGCGAGATGACGCTCGCGCCGTCGACCACACCGACGGCCGGCGCATCGGCGGCGCCGGCAAACGTCGCGAGCTTCACTTGGCCGCCTTCGCGGAGCGACCTCTTGACCCCTTCCTCGCCGCCTTGCGCCCCGCGGCGCTCTGCTTTCCGCCGTTTCGGTGAGCGTGCTTCGCCGGCGTAACGAGCTCGAGCAGATCCTCCATTCCCCGCTCGATGCCGGCCGCCAGCACGTCTATGTCCGGGGCGCCGTCGTAGTCGCCGGTGATACCGAAGTACAGCCCGCCGTCGTAGGAGAAGATCGCAACCACGATGCGGATCGAACCCACGACCGGCACGAAGGGGTAGGACTCGAGCATGCGCCGCCCCAGTGTCTGAACGGGCTGCTGGGGGCCCGGCACGTTGGTCGTGGCCGTGTGCATGTTCAGCCGTGGGGACAGCGTCACCAGACGGCTTCCCAGCGCCAGCAGCATCGGTGGCGCGAACCCCGACATCGACGTCAGCACATCGCCGGCGACCGCCTGCTTTGACTGCTTGACGCCATCCATCTCCGCGCGGATCTGCTGCAGGCGCCGGGCGGGATCGACGAGGCCCACGGGCAGCCCGGCGAACACCGCAGAGACGCGATTGTTGTAGACACCCTCCTCCCCGCGCCGGCGCACGGACACAGGAACCATCGTGCGCAGCACCCGGTCCCCGGCGATCTCCTCGCCGCGAGACTCGAGCAGCTCGCGGAACCCGTTCGTGATGACCGTCAGCACCACGTCGTTGACGGTGCCGCCGAGAGCGACCCGGACCTCCTTGATGTCCGTCAGGCGCACCCGGGCCCAGCTCCAACGACGATGGGGGCCGATCGGACCGGTCAGCGAGGACGGCGCCACCGGGCGCAGCGTGCGCCCGGCCGCCACGGAAGCGCGCGCGATCTCGCCGAACGAGCGCAGCGTTTCCCGCGGCGTGCGCAGCGCATGCTGCAGCGCGTCCAGCTGCCCTGCGGGAGTTGCCCGTCGCACGAGCGTCCGAATGAACACCTCGATCGAGGAGGGCTCCGGCTCGGGCGACCACGTCTGCTCACCGGCACCGTCGGTGGTGTCAGAGAACATCACCGACATCAGATCCGTCGCCGCCACGCCGTCGACCATGCAGTGATGGACCTTGGACAGCAGCGCCCAGCGGCCCTCCTGAAGGCCCTCGACCGCCCACAGCTCCCACAGCGGCTTGTTCCTGTCGAGGTGCCCCGAGAACACCCGCGAGGCCATCTGCCGCAGCTGGGCCTCGGTGCCCGGAGCCGGAATCGCCGTGTGGCGCATGTGATAGTCGAGGCTGAAGTGAGGGTCGTCGATCCACGCGGGTGAGCCCACGGCTAGCGGTACGGAACGGACCTTCTGGCGGTAGCGGGGCACCAGGTCGAGCTTGCGGGCGACCATCGCCCGCAGGTCCTCGAACCTCGGCGGCGGGCCCTCGAAGATGCTCACGCCGCCGATATGCATGGGCGTGACGTCGTTCTCGATGTGCAGAAACGACGAGTCGATGGGGCTCATCCACTCCATGCGCCCTCCTTCTTGGTGTCGAGCACGTGCTCGAGCATCCGGTAGACCTCGGGATGGACCGACATTCCGCAGTGGCTCGAGTTGACCTTTACCGCTTCGGCGTGCGGGTCGAGGCACGCACGCCAGTCCACGATTCCGTCGCTCTGGGAATGCACGGCGACGGCGCCGATGTGCGCCGGCAGCGGTGCCGTCAGATCGTCGCGAAAACGCGCACAGCAGGCTCCGTCCGCGCAGGCTCTCGAGAACACCCTCGGAAGCCCGCGGTCGCCGAACCATGCCATCCAGCGCACCGTCTGAAGCACCGGGGCGGAGACCGCGAGCGGATCGCAGACCGGCGATCCCAGCATGACCAGCCCGGAGACGAGATCCGGATGGCGCACGGCCAGCGAGCGAGCCAGTGTGCCGCCCCGGCTCTGGCCGATCAGGAACACCGGCTCCCCGCTGTCCGCGGCGAGCGCTTGCAACCGCGGCTCGAGCCGGCTCACGACGCGCTCGGCGCAGTCCACGTTGGCGCGGATGCCGCTCGTCGACACGCGATGTCCGCGCCGGCGCAGCCAGCGCCTGAGCACGGCCATCGAGGAATCGCCCGCCATGAAACCTGGGATCAGCAGCACGGGCTGCGCGTCGTGCTGTCGAACGGGGGCGCGCAACGCGCCGTCGGCCAACAGGCGGGCGAGCTCGCCGCTGTAGCGCAGCTCGCCCCACAGTGGCGCGACCGGCGACCGTGCGGCGGTGGCCTCAGCGGTCATGGGCCACATAGACTACGCGCTGGCGAGGTTGCAACCAGGCCCGCGCCGGCCGCCGGTGGGTCCGGCGGCATCGCAGGCGCCCTCTCCGAAGGGCATGCGTCGGGTCCTCAGCAGAGCCCGGGCCACCGGCTCGGCCCGGGCATCACGGCGGGCGCTGTCAGCCGACTTTGGCGGTTTTCGCCCTTCGTTTGGTGGTCGTCCGTTTGACCGTCGTCCGTTTCGCGGTGGTCCGTTTGGCAGTCGTCCGTTTCGCCGTCGTCCGCTTGGCCGTCGTCCGTTTGGCCGAACCTTTCGCACCTGCGGCTTTGCTTGCGCTCGAGCGCGATGCGCTCGTCGCAGCTTTCGGCTGCGAGCGCGTGGGCAGCTTGCCTTTCACCAGCGCGTGTTCGAGGTGCTCGATGTCCTTGGCGATCCGCCGACGACTGCGCGTGAGGTTCCGCTGCGTGGCCTTGAGCGTCTTGCCGATGTCCTTGAGCAGGTCGCGTGAGTCGCGGCTCACCTCGCCCTGCAGATCCTTCAGCGCATTTTCGGCGGCCTCGATCGAGGCCCGCAAACGGTCAAGCGCTGCGCTGCCGGCCTGCTTCGCACGGCGGGTCTGCGGCATATCTCTTCCTCCGAATCGTTCCTAGCAATGGACAGCGCAAGCGTACGCCAATACGCGAGCAGAGGGTGTCATCCCGCGAGGAGCGCCTCGAGCAGGGGTTCACCGGCGCTGTGCTCTGCGCTCGGGGATTCGCTCCCCGCGGCGTGGGAGCCCGGAGCGCTGACGCTCGCGCCGGCGGTGGGGCGCGCGCCGGCCAGCTCGACGCGCAGCACGGCGCTGCCGTGCGACTCGGCGATGGCGCTTGCCTGCTCGATGACCTGCGCGATCTCACTCGCCGGGACGAGGCACTCCTCGAGAAAGCGCCTCACATCGTCTTTGCAAAGAGCCTGGGCGTCCGCCTCCAGTTCCTCCACGTGCATGCAACCGTCGCCGGGCGCATCCTCAGGCGACAGGACGCAGGCGACCATGTCGTCGGGGGCGCCTTCGGCGGCGGCGCGTACGTTCTCGAGCAGCTCGGCGGCTCCCGGCTCAGCGCCGAGACCGGCGAGAATCTCCCCCAGGCGCTCGCGGCCGAGCAGCTCGCCGCCGCTGCGCGCCTCGATGAGGCCGTCGCTGAAGAAGCACGCGGCCGCACCTTCGGGAAGCGAGATTGTTGTCTGGCGTCGTCCCGTCGGCGCGCCCCAGCCGACCGGCGGAGATGAGCAGAGCGTCACCGGCTCGCGCGCCTGAAAGCCGCTCAGGATCGGAGGCGGATGGCCGGCGAGGGCGTAGGTCAGCTTGCCGGCGGCGGTGTCGTAGACGCCGACCGCGACGGTCGCATAGCGCTCGCCAAGCGGATCGGCCAGGACCCGACCCGCGAGCGCAAGGGCCGCGCGCGGCTCGAGCCCCGCCTGCAGGTAGGCACGCAGCGTGTAGCGCGTCAGCGCCGCGTGGGTGAGCGCCGAATGCCCGTGCCCGGCGACGTCTCCGAGCATCATCGCGACCTTCCCAGGCTCGGGCGAGAAGAGGTCATAGAAATCACCACCGGCCGCGGGTCCCTCCGCCGGCCGGTAGGCGACGGATACGGCCAGGCCGCCGAGCAGGGCGGGCACCTCCGGCACGAGCGCGGCCTGCAGCGCGCCGACATCGCGCAGCAGAACCGCTCGCTGGCGCTCGAGCCGGCGAGCGCGACGCGCGGCAAGGCGAGAGCGCACGCCGAACCAGGCGGCCAGCAGCAGCAGCGCGATGATGATCGGCTTGCTCCAGTCGGGGACCGGAATCGGCAGGGGGATCTGCCCCCCGAGCCTCGCCAGTGGATTGCTCGACTTCTGCGGGGCCGAGCGAGTGCGGGCGGGCGCGATGCGAGCGGGCTGAGTTGCGACCTGCGTGAAGGCGGCGAGGGCGGCGCCGGAAGCCACGGCGACGCCGCCGGACGGGCGGCGCGTCCGCGTAGAGAGAGGCCGGTGCGTTGCCGGCCTGGCCGAGTGTCCGGGTGTGCTCGGGGCGCGAGCCGGCTGAACGCCGGTGCCGGAGACCTTCGGAGCGGACGCGGCGGCGGTTGAGGATGGTGCACCGGTGGCCGCGACCGTCGCGGAAGAGCCGGTGGAGCTCGAGACACCCTGCGAGCCGGCGGTGCTTGAGGAGCCTGTGGATTTCACCGACTGCTGGCGTGTGGAGCCGGAGGACGCGGTCTGCTTGCCGCCGCCGCTGCGGTCGCCCCCGCCGTGCCCGGCGGAGTCCCCGTTGCCGGCACGCGCGTTCGACACGGACCCTGCAACGGAAGCGTCAGAGGAGACACCACTACGCGAGGAGCTCACCCGCGGTGATCCATCTTCGCTCGAGCTGTGCTGAAGGTGCCGGCCGTCGCCCGCCTGTCCGGAGCCGTCGTATGAGGGACCCCGTCCCGCGCGCCCCGCGCCTGAACCCCGGGCCGGCGGACGGGCCTGAGCGCCCGCGGGCCCAGCCTGCAGCGAGGGCTGCGCCTTGGCCGTGGGCTCTCCCTGCGGGGAGGGGCCCTGCTGAGGCATGGGTTCGCCGCTCCTGCCGTGCG
This sequence comes from uncultured Solirubrobacteraceae bacterium, assembly GCA_963764185.1. Taxonomy (GTDB): domain Bacteria; phylum Actinomycetota; class Thermoleophilia; order Solirubrobacterales; family Solirubrobacteraceae; genus Palsa-744. Next base: position 241,901 of record CAVXRF010000008.1, read on the forward strand.
GTGCGAACTGGGCTCGCGGCGCGGGCCTCCCCTGGAAGGCTCCCGGTGGCGGGGGCGTGGCCAGGCGCGCCGGATCCCCGGCACGGGCATCGGCATGGCCGGCCGCGAACGGTATCGCGCAGACACCGATGGCCAGGGCCGTCACGGCCTTGCCCACGTGACTGGATCGCAGGCTCGCCATCGTCAGTGGCGGTGTGGTCTTACGGCGCGCGCGGTCATGTGCGTGCCTTCGAGAGGCGAACGGTGGTGCCGCCCGGCTCGATCTCCAGCTGGACCTCATCGACGAGGCTGGCCATCAGGGCGAGTCCGCGCCCGTGCTCGGCGCTCATCGAACCGTCCAGGACGGGCATCACGAAGGTGCCGCGGTCGCGAACCGAGAACGTCAGGCGCTCGGCGTCGGCGACGATGCTCAGGTGGATCAGCCCGTTCTCGTCAGAGGCGCCGTGGCGAATAGCATTCGTGACCGCCTCGTTGACGGCGAAGACGAACTCGAAGCACGTCTCGGCATCAAATCCGAAGGCCTCGGCGACATCCGCGACGTACTTGCGCGCGACGCTGAGTTCCGAGCGCTCGGCCGGCAGCTGCAGCTCGCTTTCGGTGCGGCTCCCACCGTTGTGATCGCCCGAGCCGCGCATCTCAACCAGCCAGGGAGAACGCGGAGACCGCCTCCTCGCGGGAGCCGTGCAGCCCGATCACGCTGTCGAGACCGGTGATCTCGAAGATTTGCAGAACCTTGTCGTTGGTGGACACGACCGCCAGCGAGCCGCCGCCGACCTCATCCAGCCTCGCGACGGTTCCGGCGAGAACGCCGATCGCCGTCGAGTCGATGAACGTGACATCCGTGAGGTCGAGCACCAGACGGCGTCCGCCGGCCTTGATGGCACCGACCAGACGCGCGCGCAGCTGCGGGCTGGCCTCGTAGTCGAGCTCACCACCCATGGCCACGATGGCGAGGTCGCCGTCTCGGCTGTCTTCGCCTGGCATGTTGTCGCTGATAAAGAAAGATCTCATTCGGGTCCTCCAGTGCTAAGACCTCGAGCTGGACTGGGCCCGGGGTTCGGTGTGCTTCACAATGCGCAGCCTTTCTCGCTGTTTCGACATCTCGGCGCGCTCCCTTTAGGCCGACCCGCAGACGTGGACGCGCAACGGACGCGATCTCGCTCGACGCCGCCGAGCACTGCCCTCGCCGTTAGGATCCCGAGCATGGGCGAGCTTCCCTCGGTATGCGTGATCGGAGCCGGCGTGAGCGGTCTCACCGCCGGCAAGGCGCTGGGCGACTTCGGCGTGCCCTACAGCTGCTTTGAGGCCTCGGACGAGGTGGGCGGCAACTGGTACTTCCAGAACCCCAACGGCGTGTCCTCGGCGTATCGATCGCTGCACATAGACATCTCTAAGCCGTCGATCTCGTTTCGGGACTTTCCGATGCCCGATCGCTACCCGGACTACCCGCACCACACGCACATCTTCGAGTGGCTGCGCGACTACGCCGACGCGTTCGCCCTGCGCGAGCGGATCCACTTCAACACGCGCGTGGAGAACGCCGAGCGCGGCCCGGCCGGAGGATGGAAGATCACGCTCGACGACGGCCGGCAGGAGAGCTTCGACGCACTGCTCGTCTGCAACGGGCACCACTGGGACGCGCGCTATCCCGATTTCCCCGGCGACTTCGACGGGCCGCAGATCCACTCCCACGAATACGTCGATCCGAGCACGCCGCTCGACCTCTACGGCAAGCGCGTCCTCGTGGTCGGGATCGGCAACAGCGCGGTCGACATCGTCTCAGAGCTCGCGCGCAAGACGGTGTCCGACGTCGTCTTCCTGTCGACCCGCTCGGGCGCCTACGTGGTTCCGAAGTACATCTTCGGCAGACCCGCTGATCAGGTCGTGAAGACCAACCCGCGGCTGCCCATCGGCCTGCAGCGACGTGTCAGCCGGCTGCTGCCGCGCATCTTCTCCGGGCGCATGGAGGACTTCGGGCTACCCACCCCCAACCACAACTTCCTCGACGCCCACCCCACCGTCTCCAGCGAGCTGCTCGGCCGTCTCGGCGCCGGCGATGCGGTGGCCAAGGGCGATGTCCAGGAGCTCCTGGGCGACCGCGTGCGCTTTGCCGACGGGAGCGTCGAGGAGGTCGACGTGATCATGTACGCGACCGGCTACAACGTCAGCTTCCCGTTCTTTGACCCCGACCTGCTGTCAGCGCCGGAAAACGTGCTGCCGCTGTACAAGCGGATGCTCAAGCCCGGAATCGACGATCTCGCGTTCATCGGGCTCGGCCAGCCGATTCCGACGATCTTCCCGTTCTCCGAGCTCCAGTCAAAGCTCGCCGCGCGCTGGCTCAGCGGAGACTGGGCCCCGCCGGCGCAGGCCGAGATGGAAGCCGAGATTCGACGCGACGAGGCATTTCACACGGCCCACTTCATCAACAAGCCGCGCCACACGATGCAGCTCGAGTGGTACGCCTTCCAGCGCGAGCTCAACACGCGCTCGATCCCGGCCGGGCAGGCGCGTGCGCGCGCCGGTGCGCCCACGGGTCTCTCCGCGGCGGGGCGCGCCGCGGCCCTGGAAGGCTCACAGCTCCCCGCATGAGCGAGGTCTCCTTCGACAGCGGCGGCGTGCGCTGCGCCGGGATCCACCTGTCCGGCGAGGCCAACGACGCCTTCGCCGGCGAGGGCGGCCGGCGCCCCTGCGTGGTGCTCGCGCACGGCTTCGCCGGAACGGTCGACTCGGGGCTTCTGCCCTACGCCGAGCACTTCGCCGCCGCCGGCGTGGACGCGCTCGCGTTCGACTACAGGCACTTCGGCGCGAGCGACGGCGAGCCCCGGCAGCTGCTGTCGATTCCCCGGCAGCTCGAGGACTACGCCGCGGCGATCGCCTTCGCGCGCTCGCTGGAGGGCATCGATCCGGAGCGCATCGTCGTGTGGGGCTCCTCCTACTCGGGTGGCCACGTCGTGCCGGTGGCGGTGGCCGATGGCCGCGTGGCGGCTGTCATCTCACAGGTGCCGGGCATGGACGGCCTGGCGACGCTGTTGAACGGAGCGCGCTACGCGGGGCCCGTCATGCTCTCAAGGCTCGTGCTCGCGGGACTGCGCGATCTCGCCGGCTCGCTGTCCGGGCGCGCGCCCGTGATGGTCGCGGTCGTTGCTCCGCCGGGCAGCGTCGGCGCGATGACCACGCCCGATGCCGAGCCAGGCTACCTCGCGCTCGCGGGCCCCTCCTGGCGCAACGAGGTGGCGGCGCGCATCCTGCTCAACACGGGCTCATACCGCCCCGGTCTGCAGGCCGATCGCCTGCCCTGCCCGATCCTCGTGCAGATCGCCGATCGCGACGCGATCGCACCGGTCAAGGCCGCTCAGGACACAGCCTGGCGGGCGACCGGCCGCGCCGAGGTGCGCACGTACCCGATCGGGCACTTCGATATCTACACGGGCGCGCCGTTCGAACGGGCCATCGCCGACCAGCTGCACTTCCTGTCGCGGCATCTCGGCGTGACCACGCGCGAGCCCTCGGCCGCCGGCGCCTCCTAGCCGTGGAACCTGAGCACCTAGCCCGCGTTCGATGATTCGCCGCCGCTCCACTTGCGCGGAGCGGCGGCGGACATCACATGGCTTCCCCGACTGAGCGCGAGGCTAATGCCTCACGGGCACAGCGGGTTTTCGGGTGCCCCCTTGCACGGGTTCTGCATGGTCGGCTGCGGCGGCGGGACGGGCTGCCCGACCGGAGGTCGTTTTTCCCTCACCGCTGCAGATTCCTCCTGCAGTCCGACGAGGTATTCGACGGCCGGCAGGCCACCGCCGGGGCTTTGGGGTGGTTTTGTTCTGGCAACCCCAGGTTCCCTCGATCTTCGCCGGGAAGGTGGAGCCGGTGAAGAAGTTGCTGCTGGCGCAGTTGTTCGTCGAATGCGATTCCGGGTAGCCGAATATTTCGCTGAAACCGCCAGCGTACGTGAGGTCACCCGCGAATTGGTTCTTCCACTTGGTGTAGCCGTTGGCCAGGAACACGTTGTCGCTCACACGGTTCCCCGCCAGCTGGAAGAAGAGCGTGCCTTCAAAGCCGTTTTCCGGCGTGAACGGATTCGGATACTCGAAGCCGAGCACTCCGTTGTTCGGGTTGGCCGCAATCAGGTTCCCTTCAACCAGGTCGGCGTAGTCGCCCGGAAGCTCGACGCCCGCCCCCCACGGGGCTATCCCGGTCGATCCATTGACCGGAACGGTGAGGTTGTTGTTTTCGAGGATCAGGTTATGGCTGATGACCGTGCACCGTGAGATGTCGGTCGTCGTGATGATCGGCGTCGGATTCGGGTTTTCGATGTTCGGCCGGCCGCATTCACCGTCCTGCGGCGGCGGGCCGTCTCCCGGGTTTTCCGAGTTCGGAGCGATGCCGACGGCGTTGCGCCTGAACAGCGAGTATTCGATCGCCAGCTTGCCGCCCGCGTTCGAGCCCGAGTAGCCGAGGGCGTTGTTTTCCATCGTCGCTCCGGTGACCCGAGCATTGCATTCCTGGCAGGCACCTATGTAGATGCCCGAGTCGGCGAAGCCCGAGGCGTAGATGTTTTCCCAGGAGCCTTCGGTCTCGTTGTTCGTGAAGATGCCGTAGCCGCCTGTCAGCCCGGTGTCATACGCGGTCAGGTAGCTCCCGTACCAGCCGTGCGCGCCGATTTTGCCCGACTCGGCGCCGCCGTTCCACCAGATGTCATTGCCGCACTCTTCGTCCGGGCAGGACGGTCCGAAGTCGAAGTTGCGGACGGTCAGGTTTTCGACCCATACGTTGCTGGCCTTGTAGATTTCGATGCCGTTGGCGACTTTGTGCTGGCCGTCGACGATCACCGTGTTGCGGTTCATGCCCCTGATCCAGATGTCGGGCGTGGTCACCTTGACCGATTCGTAATACACGCCCGGTTCGATCAGCACCCAGGTGCCGGATGTGGCTGCGTTCACCGCCGCCTGGATGGTTTTGTAGTAGTGCGTGTTGGCTGGGACTTTCACCGGCGCCGTGCCCTGGCGAACAATGTTCACCTGGCCCGCCGCGGCGGCACTGCTCGCAGCGGCGGCGAACGCCACCGCGACCAGCGCGATTACAAGCGCATGCCAGAGCCTGGGCGGCCCGCTGCGTGCGCGGAGTCGGTTCCTGCGCGTGGATGACATCTGCTCGTCCCCTCTCCTTCATGTGGACGGTGCCGACCCTCGGCGTGAGACTCGCGACCGGGCGGTCGTAGCGTGCAGTTGTTCGGTCCCTCCCCCGGCAACGCGCAGTGCTCAAGGCCGTGACTCGACCCTGGATTTCCTGCGAGTCTACACCGCCGGCGGCCCGGCGCGAGCCCACGTCGCCGGGCCGCGGAAAGCGCTAACCGTCCAGAGTCCTATGCGCAGGTCGGGCTAGCCCGAGGGCTGTCGATGACCACCTCAGATCAACTTGCACCTTCTGCGCGCCAGACTGCTCGTCCCGATCGCAGTGCTCGCGCTGACGGTGGGCTCGATCACGGCCGTGTGGCTGCTCGTCGGCAGAGCCAGCTCGAGCCGCGAGGCGCAGCTGCAGGTCGCCTCGATGAAGCTGGCGCTGAGCAGCCTGCAGTCCGCTCCCTTCAACGCCGATCCAGAGGCGGGCGGATCCGCGAGCGCAACGAGGGCGGTTATCGAGGCCGACGAGGGCGTGCTCTCGCGGGGCCTGACAGCTCGCTCGCAGGCGGGTGTGTCGGTCGAGCTGCTGAGCTCCGGACGCGAGAGCATGACCGCCATCAAGCCGGTCGTTGAGACGATCTACAGAACCGCCCTGGGCAAGGGCGGCCTGGCCGGCGCCGGCGCCCGGGTCGCACAGCTGCAGGGCCTCCTGGTCAGCCACTCGGCCGCCCTCACCGGCGTGCTCGACAAGATCAGCCAGCAGGACGCGACGCGGGCGGCTCGCGCCCGCACGCAGACGAAGCTCGGTGCGACCGCGGCGATGCTGCTGCTGATGCTCGCGTTCGCGTTCGTCTACGTCCGTTCCGTCGCGGCCCGGGAGGCCGTGGAGCACCTTGCCGATGAGAAGCAGGCCCTCCTCGGAGAGAGCCGCATCGAGGCCAGGACCGACGCGCTGACCGATCTCGCGAATCGACGCGCGCTGGCCAGCGACCTCGCCAGAGCCACCGCCGCGCCGCCGGGGCCGCGGGAGCTCCTGTTGGTGATGTTCGATCTCGATGGCTTCAAGCAGTACAACGACACGTTCGGACACGCCGCGGGAGACGCGTTGCTGCGACGCCTGGGCGGCCATCTGGCCGACGCCGCCGGGCAGGTGGGCTCGGCCTACCGCATGGGCGGTGATGAGTTCTGTCTGCTCGCGCGCTGCAGCGCTGATGCCGCCGAGCGGCTGCTCGACGAAGCGATCCAGGCGCTTGAGGCAAGCGGCGAGGGGTGGCAGATCGGCTGCTCCCACGGCGCCGTGTGGATACCCTCGGAAGCGCCGACGGAAACGCAGGCGCTCGCTCTGGCGGATGAGCGCATGTACGCCAACAAGACGAGTCGCTCCTCGCCGAGCCGGCAGGTTACAGATGCTCTGCTGCAGGTGATCACCGAGCAGAACGTCTATCTCGACGAGCACGTCGAGCGCGTCTCGGAGCTCGCCGGAGCCGTCGCCGAAGCGCTCGGCGAGCCCGAGCACGAGGTTTGGCGCGTACGTCTCGCCGGGAGGCTGCATGACGTCGGCAAGACGGCCATCCCGGCCGCGATCCTCGACAAGCCGGGCCCGCTGGACGAGCGCGAGTGGGAATTCATGCGCCGCCATCCCCTCATCGGCGAGCGGATCGTGACCGTCGCACCCGCCTTGTCGGGCACCGCTGAGCTGATTCGCTCGAGCCATGAGCGGATCGACGGAAAGGGCTACCCGGACGGGCTCTCGGGCGAGGACATCCCGATGGGCTCACGCATCATCGCGGTCTGCGACGCCTTCGACGCGATGACATCCGAGCGGCCCTACCGCGGACCGACGGACGTAGCCGCGGCGCTCGAGGAGCTCAGAAGCCATGCCGGTACCCAGTTCGACGCGGAGGTCGTCGAGGTGTTCTGCAGCCTGAGCTCACTGCATCACACCCCCGACGGCAAGCGACCCGTGAGCACGGTCGCGGCGTCGGGGCTCGTCAGCCTTTGAACGTGGAGGCACCCGAGTCGCCGAACGGCTCATCGCGCTCGCGCACCGCCTGCTTGAAGCCGACCTGCGCCGCCCGCTGCTGAAAGGCGTAGCCCTCGCTCGTGTGGCGCGTGATCCCGTCGAACACGGTGCCGAGGATCTGGGTCTGGTGCAGGCCCTGGGCATAGAGCGACTGGTTGACGAGCAGCTTCATCATCTGCAGCTGATTGAGCGGGTTCCGCGCGATCCGCTCAACGAGGATCTCGGCGCGCTCGTCCAACTCTGCGCGGGCGGGCGCCTCGATCGCGAGGCCCCATTCGAGCGCCTCGGCGCCCGACAGCGAGTCGCCGGTGAACAGCAGCCGCTTGGCGCGCTGGGGACCCAGCCTGTAGGCCCACATCGACGTCGTCGGCGAGCCCCACACCCGGGCGGGCGGATAGCCGATCTTCGCGTCCGCGGCGATGATCAGCAGGTCGCTGCACAGCGCCATGTCGGTGCCGCCGGCCACACAGAAGCCATGCACCTTGCAGACCACGGGCTTCGAGCAGTGAAACAGCGACATGAAGGCGCGAACGTTGCGCGACATCATCGCGTAGTCGACCATCTCATCCCACGTGCCGGCGGGGTCGTGGTTGGCAGCCATGACCAGCGGGTCAAGCGGCGAGCCGGCGGGCGTCTGCCCGCCGTCCTGGCCCATGCGTCCCTGGCCCTCGGCCGACTCCACCAGGTCATAACCGCCGCAGAAGCCCTTGCCGTTCCCGGCCAGCAGGACCGCGTGCACGGCCCGATCGAGATCCGCGCGCTCAACGCAGCGCTCGAGCTCTGTGACGAGTCCGCGCGTGATCCCGTTCCCGCGCTCGGGACGGTCAAGCGTGATCCGGGCGATGCGTCCGGTCACCTCGTAGGTCATCGTCGCGAGCTCGCTCATGTCGCAGCGGGTAGCTCAGCGGCGGGAAAGCACCACGACCGGGATCTCCCGCTCGGTCCTGGTCTGATAGTCGTCGTAGGCCGGCCAGACGTCGGTCATCAGGCCCCACAGGCGACTGCGCTCCTCGCCCTCGGCCACCTCCGCTCGCACCGGCACCTCCTCGCCCTGGACCTGGATCGTGGCCTCGGGGTCGGCCTTCAGGTTCTCGAACCAGCCCGGATTCGCCGGCGCGCCGCCCTTCGAGGCCACGACCACCCAGCGGTCGCCGTCGGTGCGGTGGATCAGGGGCGTCGTCCTCGTCTCGTGGGACCTTCGTCCCTGCGTGGTGAGCAGGAGGATCGTCGTTCCGCGCCAGTGATAGCCCCGCTCGCCGGCGGTCTCGCGGTAGACCCGCACGTGCTCGTCGCCAAACAGCTCATCCTCGGATTGGGCCATCCGCCGCGAGTCTAGCGGCGAGTGGGGCCCACCACCGCGACACTCTCAGAAATAGCTGGCGGCAGGCGATGACAGCAGCGCGTAGATCTGCACGATCGCCGCCTGCACGAGCAGCTGGGCCGAGGGCGGTGAGCCGGCGACGAACAGGTCGTTCTTCAGACGCAGGTGCCCCCAGGCGTAGTCGACGTAGGCCTGGGCGATCTTCGGGCCGGGCGCTTCGTGGGTGATCGAGTCGAGATACAGCAGGTTGCGGAAGTAGATCGACGGGAAGAAGGGGATCTCAGAGCCGAGTCGTTCGGGGGTGAAGTAGGCGAGTGCTGCGGCGGCGGTCTGGCGGGCCTGATTGAGGTAGGCGCCGTTGTGGGTGACCTGATAGAGCAGCGCGCCGGCGCCGATCATCGTGCCCTGGTTGTAGCTCCACAGCATCGGTTCGACGATGCCCTTGCGATTGACGTGGTCGGCGTAGAGATCGCTCGGCTGCAGCAGGCACTGGCGCACCCATGCATAGGCCATCTCGGCGAACTGCAGGTACTGGACGCTGTGGGTGATCCGGTAGAGCTGCGCCGCAAGCTCCGCCGCCGGGGCCGTGGTAACCGTGTTGCGTTCGCCGTTGGCGGCGGCGTTCGAGAACGGCACGCCGCCCGGGCAGCCGAGTTCCGGGCCCGTCTGCCAGCCGGCCATCTCGAAGGCCATGATCGTCTCTGCGCCCGCGAGCAGCGAGGGGCTTCGGCTGAGCTCGTACAGGCGCGCCAGCTCGATCCCGACCCAGTCGTTATCGTCGTAGTACTTGGTCCCGCCCGGTCCAACGGGCGGAGCCACGGCTCCGTCGAAGGCCGTGAGCGTGCTCGTGAAGGTCCCTTCCGGTGCCCCGGAATTGGAGGTATCCAGGTAGTCATGCAGGCCGACGAGCCGCACGTGCAGTTCGTGGGTGAGCGAGATCCCCAGGTGGGGGATGCTGGCCATGCTCACCGTCGCCGCGAGCGCCTGAGAGAACGGCCACATGTAGGAATACGGTTCACCGGCATAGAGGCCCGTGCCCTTGACGTAATAGGCCTTCTGCATTGCCTGGAAGGCGACGAGCGCGCGCTTGGGGTCACCGTGCAGGACGGGCGTGGCGCCCTTCCCCCCGGGACTCGTCACCGTCTTGGTGGGGGCTGTCGCCGAGCCCGGCGCGACCGCACCGCCGGGCGAGCCGGCAGTCCGCGCAGAGGTCGCGCTACGGGCGAAGTCCGACGGCCGCGGGTGTACCGACGGGCGCGACGCTCCGGCCGGGTAGGGAGCGCCCGCCCTGCCGGCGAGCGCCGAGTCGGTCGAGCGCGTCTCCGCGCCCGCGACCTCGGCGCCGAGGAGGGACGCCAGTGCGAAGATAAGCAGCGACCCGCGCAGGACCGCCCCCGCACGGCGATGATCATGGCTCGGCGTCATTGGGCTCTACTCGAGCAGAACAGTCGGCGTCCGCATTCGATTTGGTGTCACGATTCATACCAGCAGCGTGACGTGATGGGCGAAGCTGGGGTGACTCTTGCGAAAGCTGGACATCGGGTCAGCTCTCGTGGATGAGCAAGACAAGGGCCCCCGGCTTTCGCCGAGGGCCCATTGCCTCGCTGCCAACTACATCTCAGCCGGTTATGTTGCCGGTGTTACCGTGGTCGGTGTTGTTCCACGATTCGCCCGGTCCTGCGCTACCCGTCCGGTAGTGGAACTGCCATGCGTAGTTCCCCAGTTTCTGTCCGGGGAAGATCGCTTCAACGAATTCTTCCGTTGATTTCGTCAGGCTTGGATCCGTGCTGTTGTAGCTCGCCTCGGGGTCGAATTCCGCACCCACCGGAATCGCCACCACGTAGTCGCCGTAGAACGTACCTGAGACTTCTGATTCCACCGTGGGTCCGCACGGAGTTGCACCGGGCTGCTTCGCTCCGGGAATCGTGACGAACGTACCGTCGACCAGCACGGTCACACTGAACGAACCATCTGAGTTCGGCGTAATCAGGTAGGTCCTGGTGTAGGTGTCCTTCGCCCATTCGCTGCTGCATTCACCCGAGTCGGGGTCGTTGGTCGATGTGTACGGTCCGAATACGAGCGGCGAGTTGGTTCCGGCCGGGCCGGCGGGCCCAGCTTTGCCTTCTTTACCTTCCGATCCGGTTTCGCCCTTGACGCCTTCCGGACCTGTCGGACCGGCGGCTCCGGTCGACCCCTGGGCTCCCGCTTCGCCGGTTGCTCCGGTCGCGCCGGTTTCGCCGGTTGCGCCGCCTGCGCCGGTTTCGCCGTTGCTTCCGTCGGTTCCGGCGATTCCGTCGGCGCCGCTTTCGCCGTCGCTCGCGGCCTTGCCTTCGGCTCCCGTGGCTCCCGTCACACCCTGCGTCCCCTGTTCGCCGGTTGCGCCGGTCGCGCCGGTTTCGCCGTTGCTTCCGTCGGTTCCGGCTTCGCCGGTTGCTCCGGTTTCGCCGGTTGCTCCGGTTGCTCCCGTTTCGCCGGTCGCTCCAGTTGCTCCGGTTTCGCCGCTGCCTCCGGCCGTTCCGTCGCTTCCGGCGGTTCCGTCGGTTCCGGCTTCGCCGGTTGCGCCGGTTGCTCCCGTTTCGCCGGTTTCGCCGGTTGCTCCGGTTGCTCCCGTTTCGCCCGTTGCTCCAGCTGCCCCGGCTTCGCCGTTGCTTCCGGCATCGCCCGTCACTCCGGTTTCGCCAGTGTCGCCGGTCGGGCCCGTGGCTCCCGTGGCTCCGGCTGCTCCGTCGCTTCCGGCTTTGCCTTCGGCTCCGTTTTCTCCGTTGCTGCCGTTCACTCCGACTTTGCCTTCAGCTCCACTCGCGCCGGTTGCGCCGGTCGTTCCATTCGAACCCGTGGCTCCGGTCGCACCTGTTTTCCCTGTTTTACCGTCGGATCCGGTTGCACCGGCTCTGCCATTCGTGCCGTTGGTTCCCGCAGCGCCGGTCGCTCCGGTGGAGCCGGTAACTCCCTGGACTCCGGCCACACCCTGGATTCCGCTTTCTCCTGTCGCTCCCGTCGCTCCAGCTTCTCCTGTCGCCCCCTGGGCTCCGGTCGCACCGGTCGCACCGATCGCTCCAGTGACTCCCTGAAGTCCGGCCTCCCCCGTGTCGCCGCTCGCACCCGTCGCACCTGGCAGGCCATTGACGCCGTTGGCGGCACCTGCGATCAACGAAAGCTTGCGTTCACCTTTCCCGCATTTCGTGTTGATCGTGACGACGTGAATCGCGCCGCCCATTCTCTGGCATAGGTAGATCGGTGCTGCGGCGGCCCGTGGAGCGGCAACAAGAGCAGCTGGCAACACCGCTCCGATCGCGGCGAGGACTGCGACTGTGCGACGACTGGCGAGAGTTGGCATAAAATCGGATTCCCTTCCTACGGTTGGCTGGTCGAGCCAGCACTCTGCGGTAGAGCCCCCGCTTTGTGAAGCAGCGATCAGTTTGTGCCGCAGGAATGGACGGATGTACTAGCGCGGGATCCGCGCTTGGCCCCCCGCGCCGGCGCCTCAGGCGGCCTGGCGCTCGGCCTGGCAGGCGGGCATCGTGCCCACCGGCTCAGCGGCCACCGCCCCGGAAGGGCCGGAGCGCAGCAGCAGAACCGTCGTGAAGGCTCCGGCGAGGCAGATCAGGGCACCGACACCGAACGCGAGCTGATAGCCGCTGCTGAGCGCGCTCAGGCTCGAGGCACCATGGGCGAGCTGGGCCTGGGTGTGGGAGGCGGCCAGCGTGCTCAGCACGGCCAGTCCGAGCGCCCCGCCGGCGAGTCGCGAGGTGTTTAGCAGCCCGGAGGCGAGCCCGCTCTGAGCGCTCGTGACGCCCTGCACGGCCGCGATCGTCGCCGGCACGAGCGATAGGCCGAGGCCGGCGGCGCCGAGCACGCCACCCGGAAGCACGGTCGCGAGGTAGCTGCCGCCCGGACGCACGCCGCTCAGCAGAGCGAGACCCGTGGCTGCGCTCAGCATTCCCGCCGCAAGCACCGGGCGCACGCCGAAGCGCGCGACAAGACGTGGCGCCAGGGACGAGGTGGCGACGATGCTGAGCGTCATCGGCAAGAACGACAGGCCCGCGCGTATCGCGCTGTAGTGGAGGACCTGCTGCATGTACAGCGTCAGGAAGAACCACATCGCGAACACCGCCGAGTACAGCAACGCGATCACGAGGTTGGCGGCGCGCAGCTGTGGCATGCGGAAGATCGACAGCGGCATCAGCGGGGCTCTTGCGAAACGGCCCTCGACGAGCGCGAACAGCGCGAGCAACAGGACAGCGAGCGCGATCGGCCCGAGCACGCCGGGCGCGCCCCAGCCGAGGCTCTCGGCGCGAACGATCCCGTAGACCGCAACGACCAGGCCGGCGGTCACAAGCGTGGCCCCGGCGACGTCGAAGTGGCGGTCCATGTCCTCGCGCCGGCTCTCGGGCACGATCCTGCGACCGGCGATGATCACCGCGATGCCGACCGGGACGTTGATCAGAAAGATCGCGGGCCAGCCGAGCCCCTGCGTGAGCAGCCCGCCGAGCAGCACCCCGCAGGCGCCGCCGAGTCCGGCCATCGCGCCCCATACCCCGAGGGCACGGTTGCGCGCAGCGCCCTCCTTGAAGGTGGTCGTGATGATCGACAGGCTCGCGGGCGAGATCACGGCACCGCCCAAGCCCTGCAGGGCGCGCGCGCTCAACAGCAGCCCGCGTGAGCTGGCCAGGGCGCACAGCAGCGAGGCAAGGCTGAACAGCGCAGTGCCGGCGAGGAACACACGCCGGCGCCCGAGCAGGTCGGCGGCGCGCCCGCCGAGCATCAGAAAGCCGCCGAAGGTGATCGTGTAGGCATTCACCACCCACTGCAGCCCGGTCGTTGAGAAGCCCAGCCCGGAGCGAATCGAGGGCAGCGCGACGTTCACGATCGATACATCGAGGATGACCATGAACTGCGCTAGGCACACGAGCACGAGGACGGCATTCGAGCCACGCGGCAGGACAAGCGGCAGCGAACGCAGGCGCCGCCGGGCGGCGGATGAGGCGACTGCTGTGTGTACGCGCTGGGCCATCCCCGTAACCTCTCGTTTGCTGGTACGATGAATACCGTAGCATATTGTTTGATGATCGTCGTACCAAGAGATGAAGCTCTTCCACCCAGACCGTGACGAGATAGAGCTGTCGGGCGTTCTGCACGCCCTGTCGGATCCCCAGCGGCTCCATATCGTGCGGCTGCTCGCCGCACAGAGCGCGCCGGTGCCGTGCGGCAGCCTCGAGCTGGACGTCACCAAGTCGACCGCCACCCACCACTTCCGCGTTCTCCGCGAAGCGGGCGTGATCCATCAGGTCCCGACCGGGACGACAAAGCTCACGGAGCTTCGCCGGGACGATCTGAATGCCCGCGTGCCCGGCCTGCTGGACGCCGTGCTCGCCGCGACTCCGGCGATGGTCGCGGCCGGCTCCTCTTCGGCTTAGGAAGCGCTGGCGGCCGTCAGCCGCGCACGCCATTCCTCGGCGTCCTGCTGAGACGGCTCGCTCTCGGCGAGGAAGCGAGCCAGCACGGCGACAAAGCGCCCGGGCTCCTCGAGTTGCGGCATATGACCTACCCCTTCGAAGATCTCGAGGCGGCTGCCCGGGATGGCCCGGCAGGCTTCCTCGCCGTGACGGACGGGAATGATCGGATCGCCCTCACCCCAGATGATGAGGACGGGCACACCCTCGGTCAGATACAGGCGGTCACCCGCATTGACGCGCTGGCCGCCGGTGCCGACAACCGAGCGCAGGGTGGCCAGAAACGCGGCACGATGCTCCGGGTCGGCGAGCGAGGCGTAGGCGCGCGCGACCTCTGCCACGTCCGGTTTCGGCTGCAGCCCCACGGTCGCCAGGCCGCGTGCGATCGCGGATCCGGCCACGCGTCCCGGGCCGGCGGTCGCCGCGATGAACAGCTTCGCGCCCGGAAGCGCGGCGGCGCGCAGCACGGGGCTGACCTCCGAACCGAGACCGCCGCTTGAGACGAGCACGAGGCGCTCGGTGGTCTCGGGGAACTGGTAGGCGAACTGCATCGCGATGCCCCCGCCCAGCGAGTGCCCGACCAGCGTGGCGCGGTCATGGCCGAGCGCGACCAGCAGGTCACGCAGTCCGGCGGCAAAGGCCCCGATCGAGTAGTCGCCGGCGCCGGGCGCCGAGGCGCCATGCCCGGGTAGATCCGGCGCGATCACGGTGTGCTCGCGCGCCAGCAGCTCGATCACGGTCTGCCAGTTCTCGAGCGTACCGCCCATGCCGTGTATGAGGAGCAGCACGGGGCCGCTGCCCGACTCTACATACGCCACCTTACGGCCGTGCAGCGTGACGGTCTTGGTCCTCATCGCGCTGGAGCATACCCCCGCGGTCGGCGCCCGGCAGCCTTCGAATTCCGCACTTTCCCGGTAACGTCCGCCTGCAACCGATGCTCGAGGAGGGCCAATGAGCACCAGCGACACAATCCCGCAGCGCACGATCGAGGGAATCGAGGGGCTCAAGGGCCTCGTGGGCGAGGAGATCGGGGTCTCTGACTACAGGGACATCAGTCAGGACCTCATCAACCGCTTCGCGGACGCGACCGGCGACCACCAGTGGATCCACATCGACGTGGAGCGCGCCCAGCGCGAGTCCCCGTTCGGGACGACCATCGCCCACGGCTACCTCCTGGTGTCCCTCATACCCTTGTTCAGCGAGGAGATCTTCACCGTCGGCGGCGTCAAATTGGTCGTCAACTACGGTCTCAACAAGGTCCGCTTCGTCTCGCCCGTCCCCGCTGGCTCTCAGCTGAGAATGCGAAGCCGGCTGCAGGAGCTGACAGAGGTGCCGGGCGGCTATCAGGCGGTCCTCGGGCTCACGCTTGAACGCGACGGCGAGGACAAGCCGGCCTGCGTGGTGGAGCAGCTGGTCCGCTTCTACGCCTAGCGGACCAGGCGCGTGCTCAGCGCACGACGGTCAGCGTCGTGTGCATTCCGAGTCGCGCGTGTTCGGGAAGCGAACACCACAGCCGGTAGATGCCGGGCTTGAGATTGACCATCCCGTTCCAGTGCTGCCCGGGCAGGAGCACCGGTGCTGCGATCTCCCCGCTCGAGGCAGCCGCTTGAAGGCGCAGGTCGTGCGGATCCATGCCGCGGTCGATCGTCTCGAGGTCGACCGGCCCAGCCTTGACGACCCCGCGCGACAGCAGCAGCCGGTACTCGATCTCGGTTACCTGCAGATGAGAGGCGGCGGCCGCGGCGCTCGGTGCGCGGCCCGTGTGGGCGCGCGCGCTGCCCGAGAGCGTCAGCGCCCCGAGGAGCGAGAGCGCGGCGAGCGGGGCAGCACCGCGGAGTCCCATCCCCATCAAGGATCGCCGAGGAGCTCCTCACGCTCAATCGGAGATCCGTCCAGCAGCTTCAGACGGTCCTCCTCGCGCCGGTCCAGGTAGCGCTTCAGGCCCTGGAAGTTCTGCGACGGCGACGTCGCGTGCTCATACGCGGCGACCGTACGTGCTCCGGCAGCCGTGCCCCCGCCGGCCGAGCCGGCCACTCGGGCCCGGATCGCGGACACGAAGCTCGCCTCATCGAGCTCGCGCGCCATCGCCTCCCCCTGCTCGAGACGCTCACGCAGGGCCTCCAGGTGCGCTCCGACATCGTTGTAGGCGCCGAAATGCATGAGGGCCAGGCTCTGAGGGCGCCAGCCGTCGATCACATTGAGCGACGCGCGCCATGCCCGCAGATCGATGTCGGGCGGCGGCGTGGGCGCCAGCACGGGTCCCTCGCCGATTCGCACTCCGGCGACGTCTCCAGTGAATGCGCGGCCGCTGGCCTCGTGCAGGTAGGAGACGTGATGGGAGGCGTGGCCGGGCGTGTAGGCCACCCGGAAGGGCGCCAGGTGCTCGTCGCCGGCAAGCACCCTCAGGCGATCCGCCGGAACGGGCAGCACCTCTCCCCACAGGCGCTCCATGTCCGCGCCGTAGAGGCGGCCGGCGCTTCTGAGGAGCCTGCGCGGGTCGATCAGATGTGGAGCGCCGCGCTCGTGTACCCACACCTCGGCCTCGGGGAAGCGCTCGAGCAGAGAGCCGCTCGCGCCGGCGTGATCGAGGTGGATGTGAGTCAGCGCCAGCGCCCGCGGCGGATGCTCTTCGAGCACAGGAACCAGGACACTCAGGCAACTGCTCGGACCGGGGTCTACAACCACGTCTCCCACCCGCCACGCGCCGAGGACCCGCCGGCGCACCGAGGTGCATCAGGTCGATGAGTTCGGGCTCAGCGTCGAGGACGGACATGGGCTGGAAGCGCGCCAGAGGGTTCTCGGACGGCGCCGGCTGATCCTATCGGCGGGCGAGTCGCGCAGGGCGCACTTTGTGGGTCGCGGCCGCCATGCGGGCGCGCTAAGGTCACACAACTGAGAATTCATCGAGGGAGCCGATGATGTCGACCGCGAGTCCCACCGATCGTGCAGCCACGCACGATGTCCTCAACCAGCCACCGCCGCTGGTCGACTACAACGCGCTCGAGGCAGACCCGGCGCTGACAGAGGCGCTGATCCGCGAGGGAGGCGAGTGGGGGCTCGAGCGAGTCCGCGACTTCGGCTCGACGGTCGCCTCCGCCGAGGCGCTCGCTCACGCCAAGCGCGCGCAGCGCAACATCCCCGTGCTGAATACGCACGACCGCTACGGCAACCGCATCGACGAGATCGACTACGACCCCTCGATGCACTGGATGCTGCGCCTCGGTGTCGAGCGCGAAGTCAACTCGCTGCCGTGGCGCGAGCCGCGCCAAGGGGCGCACGTAGTGCGAGCCGGCCTGTTCCACCTGTTCAATCAGCTCGACACCGGCCCGTGCTGCCCGATGTCGATCAACTACGCCGCCGTCCCGACGATGCGCCAGGACGAGACGCTGGCCGCAGAATGGGAGCCGCGCCTGACGTTGCCCGACTACGACGCCTTCGCGCAGGCGGGGATGGTTATGACCGAGAAGCAGGGCGGCTCCGATCTCCGCGCCAACTCGACGCTCGCCGAGCCGATCGGCGGGGGCTGGTTCGAGCTGACGGGTCACAAGTGGTTCTGCACCCATCCGGTGTTCGAGGTTTTCTTCACGCTCGCGCAGACGGATGCGGGGATCACCTGCTTCGTCGCTCAGCGGCCGCATCCCGGGTTCCGCCTGCAGCGCCTGAAGGACAAGCTCGGCGGACGCTGTCTGGCCTCCTCAGAGGTCGAGTACGACCACCTGCCGGCGCGCATCCTGGGTGAGGAGGGTCGCGGCACGGCTTTCGTCGTGGAGCAGCTGATCTGGACACGACTGGACACGCTCACGGCGGTCGCCGGCATGATGCGCCGGGTCGTCGCTGAGGCGATCTGGCACGCTCGCCACCGTGCCGCGTTCGGAGCCCCGCTCGCCCGGCAGCCGGCGATGGTGAACGTGCTGGCGGACATTGCGCTCGAGTCCGAGGCGGCGACGGTCTCGGCACTACGGATCGCGCGCGCCTTTGACTCCGAGGACCCCGAGGAGGCCTCCTTCCGCCGGCTCGCGCTCGCGGTCATGAAGTACTGGGTCTGCAAGCGCGGCGCTCCTTTGGCGGCCGAGGCGCTCGAGTGCCTGGGCGGCAACGGCTACGTCGAGGAGGCGCCGATGGCGCAGTTCTACCGCGACATCCAGCTCGGCACCGTATGGGAGGGCTCGGGCAACGTGATCGCGCTCGACGTGCTGCGCGCGCTGGCGCGCGAACCCGAGGCGGCGGTGGCGTTTCTCGCGCAGTGCGACCTCGCCGCCGGCGCGAATCCGCACTTCGACGCGCACATGCTGCGCGTGCGCGAGGGACTTGCCGCGCTCGCCTCAGACCCGGCCACGGCGCAGTGGAGCGCTCGCCGCGTGGTCGAGGACATGGCACTGGCGCTTCAGGCCAGCCTGCTGCTGGGCCACTCCCCGCCGGCGCTTTCGGATGCGTTCTGCGCCGGGCGCCTGGGGGCGCGCGGTCTCGCGTTCGGCGATCTGCCGCGCGGCGTCGACGCGGCGGCGATCGTCGAGCGCGCCCTCGCGCTGTAGCGCTCAGACCGGCCGCAGCTCGCCCGCCACGAGGCGCTCGCGCAGGATGAACTTCTGCACCTTGCCCGAGGGAGTCATGGGGAACTCCTCCACGAATACCCAGATGCGCGGCGCCTTGTAGGCAGCGAGCTCCGCGCGGACGTGGGCGTCGAGCTCAGCCCGATCAGGCGTCACGCCCGGCGCCGCGCGGATGAAGGCGCACACCTGCTCGCCCCACGTCTCGTCGGGGATTCCGACGACGGCCACGTCACCGACGGCCGCGTGGGTGAACAGCCGCTGCTCGATCTCGCGCGGAAAGATGTTCTCGCCGCCGCGAATGATCATGTCCTTGAGCCGGCCTTCGATGCGGCAGTAGCCGCGGTCGTCCATCGAGGCGAGGTCGCCGGTGCGGAGCCATCCGTCCCCGTCAATCGCGGCAGCCGTCGCGTCCGGCATCTCGTAGTAGCCGTGCATGACGTGGTAGCCCCTCGTGCACAGCTCGCCCACGACGCCGCAGGGAACGGTCTCGCCGGTGGCAGGCTCGGCGACGCGCACCTCGGTCTGCGGGAGCGGGCGCCCGACCGTGGTGGCGCGATCCTCAAAGGTGTCGTCGAGGCGCCCCTGGGTGATCACCGGTGAGCTCTCGGTCTGGCCGTAGATGATCGAGAACCGCACGCCCAGGCGATCCTCGATCCGCTTGACGAGGTTGGGCGCCACCAAGGCACCTCCCGACAGCGCCGCGCGCACCGATGAGAGGTCGCGGGTGTCGAACCCGGGGTCCTCGGTCAGCGCGATCAGGACCGTGGGCACGCCGGCCATCGCCGTCGCCCGCTCGGCCTCGATGAGATCGAGCATGAGGCCGGGCTCGAACGCGAGGACGGGAACGTGGGCGAGCTGGTGGGAGACGCAACCGAGTGCGCCAAGACCGCACCCGGCCGTATGGAACAGCGGGAAAGGGTTCACGTAGGCCTCACCCGGCGCGAAGTCGAACTGGCCCAATGTCATGCGGGCGTTGTTGGTCAGGCCTCGGTGGTGCAGGAGCGCGCCCTTCGGAAAGCCGGTCGTGCCCGAGGTGTACTGGATCTGGACGGGATCATCCGCGACGACGTCCGGGAGCGCCTGCGTTGGAGAGCCGGACGCCAGAAACGCGTCGAACTCGTGGAACGAGATGGCCTCGCGCAGGCCGGGTAGTTCAGCTCGGACCGCCTGCAGCGCCTGCGCCATCGGATTGCCGCGAAACTCCTCCACCAGGAGGATCCCCGCCGAGCCGGACTGCTCCAGGACGTAGCGGAGCTCGCCCGGCCTGTAGGCGGGATTCACCGTCACGAGGATCAGGCCCGCCAGCGCGGCCCCGAACTCGGTCACCTCCCACTCCGGGACGTTGGGCGCCCATACAGCGACCCGCTCGCCCGGGCTGAAGCGCGCAAGCAGCGCGCGGGCGCAGCGCTCGGCATCCTCGAGCAGCTCCGCGAACGTCCAGCGCCGGCGCTGGCCCGGATCGGGGTGCCCGCTGATCAGCGCGGTCTGATCGGGCGCCGCCTGCGCGGCGTCGCGCAGAATCCCCCCGACCGTCGTGTCGAGGACCCGGTCGCTCTGGTCCGCCGGGTAGTAGGAGTCTCTCAACGCCGGGGTCGTGACCGCCATCCCGCTCCCTCCTGCTCATCGCTCCGTCCACACTAACCCGGGGCCCACCGCCGCGCAAGTGCGGTGAGCACGTGGAGCCTCATCGCCGGCGGCGCGGCGGCGCCCGCGCATTCAAAGCTCACTGTTGTCGCGGCCGCCGGGCGCAGAGCGCCTCAGCGCGCGCCCAACACGTCGACGCTCACGGACTCGATCGTGAAGTGGCCGCCCCCGTGGCCGCCGCCGGCGCCGCAGTCGTCAGCGACCCGCGCGCTGAGCGTGTGAGTCGTCTGGGCCGGCGGTTCGAACAACGAGAGAGAGGAGCGACCATCCGACGGGAAGGTGAATTCGGAATGGCGGCTCCAGCTGATTGGGACGCTCATGGTCGTTTCGGCGGAACCACTCACGACCGAGGTGTCGGCGACGGCGCTGCCGTCGAGCAGAAGCTGCACATCCGCTCCCGCGCTCGCGGAGCTCGCGCGGCAGACGGCTTCGGGGGCGGTCCTGACAATCGCCTGACCAACGAGCTGGTCCAGTTCTTCGCTGCCCTGAGTCCACGTCGCGCCGGTCAGCGGATCGCTCGTCCACGACGGCGTCGACGATGCCGTCGAGGCCGTCGAGGCCGTCTCGACGGAGGCCAGGCTGCGAACACGTGCAACGATGCTCGTCCCGGGCGCACCCGTGGGACCCGTCGCGCCCGTCGCAACGCCTGCGGGCGCGGCCGGCGCGATCGCTGCGCTCGCCGGCGCAGCGGCACCCGTGGGTCCGGCCGGCCCGGCCGGCCCTGTCGCGCCCGTGGGCCCGGCTTCGCCGGCCGGCCCTGTCGCGCCGGTCAGCCCGGTCGCGCCGGTGGCTCCGGTCACTCCCTGGGCTCCTGTCGCGCCGGTGGCTCCGGCTTCGCCGGTGGCGCCCTGGGCTCCTGTCGCGCCGTTGCCCCCGGCTTCGACGGTTCCCGCCGGTCCGGTCGGCCCCGTTGCTCCCACAACTCCCTGCGCCCCGGCTTCGCCGGGCACGCCCTGGCTTCCGTTGGCACCGTCGGCCCCATTGGCTCCCGCCGGCCCGGTGGTTCCGGTGGGTCCGGTTGCTCCGATCCAGCGCAGCTTCACTTCGCCCTTCTTGCACTTCGTCCCGGATGTGACGATGTGGACCGAGCCGCCTATCTGCTTGGCACAGGCGAAGATGATGTCCCCATGGGCCTCGGGAGCCGCCGCAAAGGCGGCGAGCAGCAGTGCGGCGAGTGCCGCAAGGCCGGCAATCGCGCGGTGGCGCGTGAGAGTGCACATGGTTCGGATTCCTTTCCGGTGTCAGACGAGCGCCGCGGCGTGGACGCTGCGGAAGCGTTCACTGCCGAGTGCGCCCATTGAGTGTCTCACTCTCGCGGGTGCGAGGAATGCGCCACATGCCCCATCTTGCGTTCAGTGCGCTGAACGGCCTGCGCTGCGAATACGGTCCGGGCGGGCGCCGGGGCCGGTGGGGTCGCACCGCCACCTGCGGGTCGGCTACCCGCTCACTCCGTGAGGCGTGTGTCCTCATCTGAATAGGCCGGCGAGCACGCGCACAGGATTCGCAGTGGCCCGTCACCGACGTTGAACACCTTGTGGCGCTGGCCGGGCGGGATGAGCGCACAGTCGCCCTCGCCGATCAGCTGCTCCTCGCCGTCGATCACCAGCCGGCCCTGTCCGGCGATTACGAGATACAGCTCCTCGCTGGTGCGGTGGTAGTGCTCGGTGGTGGCGCCGCCGACGGGGATCATCGCCTCGGCGAGGCTCTGGTTCTTGGCCGGCGCCGACACTCGCCCCGCCCACTCCCGGATCTCCGAGCCGTCGAGAGTGACGAACGGCTCCAGCTGCTCGTAGGACCGAACGTGGATCGCCACGTTTCTATGCTCCCTTCCAGTGGTCTCAGGCAAGACTAACCTGAATGGAGCGCCTGCTCGCGCTGCGATCGGCCGACGCCCGTGGGGCTCCTCGCGCGCGCCTTCCCGGAGGCCGAGCCCGCGACACGAGCAGCCGACAGCGTGAACTCCGTGAGCGCTACTGAGCGCGACGCGCCCAGGGTTGCCGCCGGCGATCTCGAGGTCCCCGAGGAGCTGAGTCGCCGCAAATTGCGCTCGCGCCTGCTGTTCGCCTGCGGACTGGTCCTGGCGGTCGTCGCGATCGTGACCCTGCTTCCCGGCCTCGGCGCGCTGCGCACGAGGCTCGAGCACGCAAGACCGGAATGGCTGCTGCTCGGAGCGGGCCTGAAGGTGCTCTCGGGGCTCGGCTACGTGGTCGTCTTCCGCATGGTGTTCTGCAGACGCATGAGCTGGCGCGTGAGCTATCAGATCGGCATGTCCGAGCTCGGCGCAAACGCCCTCTTTCCCACCGGCGGAGCGGGCGGGCTCGCGCTTGGAGCGTGGGCTCTCAAACGCGGCGGCATGCGCACGGATGAAATCGCGCGCCGCTCGGCAGCGTTCTTTTTGCTGACCAGCGTGCCCAACGTCATCGGCGTGATCGTCGTCGGGATCGGCCTTGCCACCGGCGTGTTCGCGGGAACGGAGAGCCTCCCGCTGACCGCCCTGCCGGCGGCCATAGCCGCCGCCGCGGTGATCGGCGCGCTGCTGGCGGGACGCACCGCCGCGAGGCTTCACCGGCGGCTTGAGCGCAGTGAACGCGGCGAGCCCTCGCGATTCACGAGCGTCGTGCTGAAGACGCTGGTCGCGGTCGCAGACGGCGTCAATGAGGCCGTTGCGCTGCTGCGGGAGCGCGATGCCCTGCTGATCTTTGGTCTGATCGCCTACCTGATCTTCGACGTGGCGATCCTGTGGGCCGCGTTTCGAGCCTTCGGCGCCGCTCCGGGGGTGGCGATCCTGTCGATTGCATACCTGATCGGCGAGCTGGGCGGGCTGATTCCCGTGCCCGGCGGCATCGGCGGAGTTGACGCCGGGCTGGTGGGGACCCTCGTCCTCTACAACGTGCCGATCACGGCCGCGACCTCCGCCGTGCTCGCCTACCGGGCGATCGCGTTGTGGATCCCGGCGGTGCTCGGCGCCGGGGCGTTCATCGCACTGCGACGCACGCTTCGCGAGGAGTCCTCGAAGATCGCGATCTGCGCACCTCAGACCGAGATGGAGGTGATCGGTCTTGGTCGCGTCGTGATCGACACGAATGAGACGCAGCTCGGCCCTATTCCCGGGTAGCTCTAGGGTGCGGGGGTGCTCTCCGCCGATGTGCGCCGGGACCTCGAGCGACTCGCAACGATCGTGCGCGGCTCCGCCAGCGAGGGCGAGGCCCGGGCCGCGCAGCTCCTCTCGGACATGCTGAGAGGGCGCGGTCTTGACCCCATCCTCGAGCAGGAGACCGCGGTGGGCGGCTACTGGCAGTCGACCGCTCTGGCGGCGGGAGCGGCTGTCCTCGCCGGGGCGCTCGGAGCCCGGTCACGGAGGGCCGGCGCGCTACTGGCCGCCGGCGCCGCGGCACTGATGGCCGACGACGTCGACAACGGAGCGCATCTGCTGCGGCGGGCGCTGCCCGAGCGCGCCACGACGAACGTCCTGGCCTGGGCGGGCGATCGAGATGCGAGCGAGACCGTCGTCCTCATTGCCCATCATGACGCGGCGCATACCGGCCTGTTGTTTCATCCGGGCCTCGTGCCGCTCGTCAACCGCATCGCGCCTCGCTGGTATGCAAAGCAGACGACATCCACGCATACCGGCCGCCTGCTGGTCCTGGGGCCCGCGCTCATGGCGCTCGCCAACGCTCTCGATCTGCCCGGGCTGCGCCGCTTCGCGACCGGCTGGTCGGCGGCGACAGCGGCGCTGCTGGCCGACGTGGCCCGCTCGCCGGTGGTTGCGGGCGCCAACGACAACCTCAGCGCCGTGGCTGTGCTGCTGGCAGTGGCCGAGCAGCTCGCGCAACGTCCAGTCACCGGGGTCCGATTGCTGCTGCTCTCGACCGGTAGCGAGGAGTCCTTCATGGAGGGCATGCGCGGCTTCATGCGCCGCCACCGCTCCGACCTGGACCCGGCCAGCACACGTTTCGTCGCCTTCGAGTGCGTGGGGTCCCCGCACCTGATCCTGATCGAGGGTGAGGGCATGCTGCGCATGCGCGACTACGACGCCTCTCTGCGTGCAGAGCTGCAGGCCGCCGCGGACGAGGCGGGGGTGGCTCTTTGGCGCGGACTGCGCCTGGGCGCGGGCGGCACCGACGCGCTGCCCGCTCTGCGCGGCGGCTACCGCGCGGCGTGCATCGCGGCATGCACCGATCTGAAGGTGCCGGCCAACTATCACTGGAAGACGGACGTGCCCGAGAACCTGTGCTGGCAGACCATCGAGCAGGCCGTTGTCCTGGCGACGAGTCTCGTCCGGCGCGTGGGCGAGGCACGCGTCGCCTGACGGCGCCGGTGACGGTCCGCGCGCCGCGGAAATCGATGCCACTGGCGGCCACCGACGTGATGTGACGCTGGTAGCGTTGCAGCGTGGTCATCTCGACGATGAACGACCTCCCCGGCTATGAGATCGAGGAGGTCTTCGGTGAGGTCTTCGGGCTGACGGTGCGCTCGCGCAACCTCGGCTCGCAATTGGGCGCCAGCCTGAAGTCATTTGTCGGCGGCGAGCTGAAGGGCATGACCAAGATGCTCGAGGCGGGCCGTCAGCACGCCACCGACAGGCTCGTGGCCGAGGCCGAGGCGAAGGGCGCGAACGCCATCGTCGCATTCCGCTTCGACACCTCCGAGCTGGGCTCGATCTGGACGGAGATCTGCGCGTACGGAACCGCGGTGCGCGCACGCAAGACCTGACGGTCGCGCCGGCTGGGCGGCTACAGCTGCGCCGAGGCGATCTGGTGCAGCAGCGCGGCGAGCGGGCCGGGGAGAGAGAACATCGCCCAGTGGCCCGTCGGCAGCTCGTGCAGCTCCCAGTCGCCGTCGGCGAATGCGCCCGCGCGCGAATCGCCTTGCTCGATGAGCGAATGCAGAAGCTCAAGGCCCATTCCCCCGGCGGCGCCGAAGATCGCGACGCGTCGAACGGGCTCGGTGGAGCGTCCCGTCAGATGCAGCG
The DNA here is from genome assembly GCA_963764185.1 of uncultured Solirubrobacteraceae bacterium. Lineage (GTDB taxonomy): Bacteria > Actinomycetota > Thermoleophilia > Solirubrobacterales > Solirubrobacteraceae > Palsa-744. The sequence continues at coordinate 266,981 of CAVXRF010000008.1, forward strand.
GCGAGGTGAAGGTCGCATAGGGCTGGGCCGTCGCCAGGGAGCCGATCAGCTGAAGATGCGAGGAGTCGAGGCCCGCGGCGCTTCCGTAGGCGCCCGAGACGAGGGTGTCCCGGTCGGGGACGGGCCATCTCCAGCCGTCCCCGCTCCGCTCGACGTCCAGGCGCTGGCGCTCTCGCTGCTCAGCTGTCTGCAGGTCTGAGATCGCGGCGCCGTCCGGGACTGGCGAGGTGTCGAGATAGACGACCGCGTTCAGCCGCTCGGATCTTCGGTCGGCGACACCGGTGATCACCGCCCCCGCGTAGCTGTGCCCGACCAGCACGGCCTCAGAGAGCTCCTCGTAGTCGAGCAGGTTGACGACATCGGCGATATGGCACTCGAGGTCCACGTCCCTATGGGCGAGGTGGACGCGCTCGCCCAAGCCCGTGAGCGTCACCGGATAGACGTCGTGATCGTTAGCTCGCAGACGTGCCGCGACATCCCTCCAGGCCCATCCGCCGAGACAGGCGCCGGGGACGAGGACGACGGGGCGCCGAGACTCGCCGGGCATCGGCTCTAGCCCACCGAAGGCTCGCCGGCACCCTGCTCGCTCCGCTCACGCCGCGAAAGCCACTCGAGTATCGCCGAGCGCGCAAACCGCCACTCGCCGGCGATGTGCCGGCCGGGCAGCCCGCCATCCTCCGCAAGGGCCTCGAGGGCCGTTGTGGGCAGGCGCAGGAGGCTCGAGAGCTCTTCGAGGGTCAGCACCTCCTCCGCCGTCGTGCTCGGCCTCTCAGCGACCTCGATTCGCCCGACCTCGAGTCGATCGGCCAGCAGCTCGCTGACGACGTGCTGCTTTCGCTGCCCCGTGGCGTCGACCAGCCTGTCCAGCGCCGCGGCCTGGTCGCGTGGGAGCCTGACATACAGCGGTACACGATCCTGCACGTGACGCTCAGGATAGCAAGTGCTATCGATAAATAGCATAGAGGGCCGCCCGCCGACACGCGGGTCGTCGTGGATCCGTGCTCGGTCTCTCTGGGCGTGTACCGTTGAGCCGTGAGCTCTCGCTCGCGCATTCTCGCGTTTGGCTCCGCCGCGGCGCTGGTCGTCGCGGGCGCACTGTGCGCGGCGCTGGTGGGCGGTCTGCTCGGCGAAGTCCTCACAATCGTTCTGATCTCGGCCGGCCTGTCCGGGGCACTGCTCCTGCTGTTCCTCGAAGTCGGCCTCAGCGAGGAACGAGATCTGGCGCGAGACGAGGAGCGGCGGCGCAGGATCAAAAGACGGGCTCCGCACCTGCGCCGCCAACCGGGACGCCGCCAGGTGCCGCGGCGCCCGAGCTGAGGGATCCGCAGCTCCCGGGCGTTCCGGAATCAGAGCGACTCGCGGCTAAGCCCGAACGGACTCCCCTCGGAGTCCTTGCAGATTGCCCATTGCTCGCCTGGATGAACGACGCTTCCGCCGAGCGCCTGCACCTTCGCGAGCGCGGCGGCGATGTCGCTCACCGCGAAGTAGGGCAAGGAGTAGGAATCCCCCGGGCCGCTTCCGCGGGCATGGACACCCACCGCCGGGCGCATCGAGGCCGTCTGCCAGCCGTCCCCGGCCGCAGCTTCGCGCACCTCGAGCTCCACGCCGTGAAGCTCTGTCCAGAAACGCCGCGCGCGCTGTGGATCGTCGGCGGGAAACTCGATCAGCGACAGCGTGGAGCCCGACGCGGGCGTCGGGACAGGTTGCGATACATCGTCTCGGCTCACGGCCGGGACTCTATCCACCGAGCGCCCGCCCGATCCGCCAAGAACCCATTGGGCAAGGGCTGCGAGCGCATCTCGACCCGCCGGCCCATCGCGTTGATACCCAGTCTCGTCGCCACGGGGCGGGTACGAACGTAACAAATCGGGGTGCACATCTTTGGACGACCGACCCTATGTCGCATCCGCTCCCTGGTGGACGATGTCCTCGGCGCGTGGATGGACGCCCGAATGCAAGGACGACACCCCGGGCCGCTTCCTCTCCTCCTGGCGGTCCGGGGTGCATCGTCCGCTTGAGGGGCGAGATGCATACATTTGCGCAGAGTGGGTACAATGGAAAGGAACGCTTGGATCGTAACCCGAGGAGGGATCCAATGATTGCTTCCGTTGCGGCCTCCAGGGCCGCGCAAGGTGCAAGTTCATCGGCGGGCGGGGACCCGTGCCGTCTGTTCTTGCGCTGGCAGAAGCAGGGTGACCAGGCAGCGCGAGATGAGCTCGTGAGACGCTTCATGCCGCTCGCACGTAGCCTCGCGCGACGCTACGGGCGCTCCTCGGAACCGTTTGAGGACCTGCTGCAGGTGGCGTCTCTTGGCCTCCTGAAGGCGCTGGACCGCTTCGATGTCGAGCGCGGGCATCCCTTCCCATCGTTCGCGGTGCCGACGATTCTCGGTGAGATGCGGCGCTACTTCCGCGACTCTGGCTGGGCCGTCCACATGCCACGCGGTATGCAGGAGCAGGCGCTGAAGGTACGCGATGCGCAGGAGCGCCTAACCAACGAGCGTGGTCACGCGCCCACCGTCGGGCAGCTTGCCGAGTTCCTCGAGATCGGCACCGAGGACGTACTGGAGACCCTGCAGGCGCTCCAGGCCTACGAGACTCTTTCGCTTGACGCTCCGCCGCCCAGCGCCGAAGACGAAGCGATGACATACGGAGACGCGTTGGGCAGGGACGACGAGCGCTACGAGCTCATCGAGCTCGACGCAACCGTCAGTGCGGCCCTTGCGCAGCTTCCGCCGCGCGAGCGCCTGATTCTCCACATGCGCTTCGTCGAGGATCTGACCCAGACGGAGATCGCCGCTGAAGTCGGCGTCTCGCAGATGCAAGTCTCCCGTCTGCTGCGCCGCTCGCTGGATCAGTTGCGAGCGCTGGCCGATGTACCCGCCGGGACGCTGTAGACCTCGCGGCCTCGATCTGCCCAGCGCCGGAGCGGCGTCTCGACCGGACAGCGCTCCGGGCCGATGCATCGTGCCGGTCACTGGGATTGGGAGCCGAGCAAAGCGGGCAATTAACACGCCGTGGCCGTGACGACGATCGAGCTCGCAACGGCCGGCGTGGACCACGCCGGGGATCGGTTCCACCATGAGGCCCTGTTCTACCGCGGCGATGATGGATTCCTGCAGGGAGCCCTGCCGTTCATCACCGACGCACTTGCCGCCGATGAGCCCGTCCACGTCGCGGTCGTGAGCGACAGGGCTGAGGTGCTGAAGCGGGCCCTCGGCCGAGACCGCGAGCGTGTGAGCTTCACCGACATGCAGCTGGTCGGCCATAACCCCGCTCGCATCATCGCGGCGTGGCAGCAATTCCTCGAGCACAACGCCTCCGATGATCGCTCGGTGCGGGGAATCGGCGAACCGATCTGGCACGGACGCAGCCCGGCGGAGGTGACCGAGTGCCAGCGGCATGAGTCGCTCCTGAACCTGGCCTTCGACGAGGGGGTCGCCTGGAGTCTGCTCTGCCCCTACGATCTTGACGGCCTGGGCCGGGACGTGATCGAAGCGGCACGGAGCAGTCACCCCTTCGTCGCCGAGGATGGCAGCAGCCGGGCGAGCGATGCCTATCTGCGCGGCGACGCCGCGCTGGGGCCGTTCGGCGGGACCCTCCCCGAGCCCCCCTCTGGCACCCGGGAGCTGGCCTTCACCGGTGATGCCATGGGGCGGCTGCGCAAGCTCCTGAGCGAGTGGGCGGCGGGCCTCGGGCTCGATTACGAACGCACTCAACACCTGGTTCTGGCGGTGACCGAGCTGGCGTCCAACAGCGTCCGCCACGGCGGCGGCGGCGGCACGTTGCGGATGTGGCGCGAGGACGCGCGGCTGCTTGTCGAGATTCACGATCGCGGTCACATCGAGGAGCCGCTCGTCGGACGGACCCGTCCCGGCCCCGAGCAGCTCACCGGCCGTGGCCTGTGGCTCGTGAACCACCTCTGCGATCTGGTGCAGATCCGCTCGGCTCCGGCGGGCAGCGTGGTGCGCGTGCACATGCACCTGGCCTAGCCGCCACTCGGCGGTTCGCCTTTTGCCTGACCGTCGGCCGGTAGGGCGGACACTCCTCGTCGGACGTCTCACAAAGCGCCGCCGCAGAGCGTTGAACAGTGGTAGGGCGAAGGCAACGCCCGGAGCTGATCATGGTCTTCCGATTTCACACCTTCCTGTTCGCCGATCTCGTCGGATTCGCAGAGTTCACGGCTCGGAACGGGGACGACCGCGGGGCAGACCTCGCGGTGTCCTTCCATGAGCGCATCTGCAGCCTGGCGAGCGAGCTCGGCTGTCACGTCGTCAAGGCGATCGGCGACGCCGTGATGGTGCGCTGCGACAACGCAGAGGCAGCCGTAGCCCTCGCCGCGCTGATTCTCGCCCTCGCCGAGGAGGAGGGCTTTCCGCCCGCCCGCGTGGGGCTCGATACGGGCTCGGCCGTCGAGCGCAATGGCGACTGGTTCGGATCGACCGTCAACATCGCCGCGCGGGTCACGTCGGTCGCCGACGCCGGCGAGCTCCTGATGACCGAGCGGACACGCCATGCCGCGTCCGGGATCACGTGCGTCCAGCTCTCGGCGCGCGGCCGGCGCAGCCTGAAGGGGCTGCCCGAGCATGCTCTGTTCGGCAGGGCAAGGGCGCGCGCGTTATCGTGACCGGACGATGCGTGTCTTTCACCGCGAGGGGGCCGGGCGACCGTTGCGGATCATCTGGACGTTCGAGGAGGCGGGCGCGCCCTTCGAGCTGTCCGTCATGAGTCGCGACGAGAGCCACGGCGAGGACCACCGTGGCCGTCATCCCCTCGGCCGCGTCCCGGTGCTCGAGGACGACGATGGGTTCCTGTTCGAGTCGGCGGCGCTATGCCTGCACATCGGCGACCTGCATCCCGAGGCAGGCCTCGTGCCGACGCTCGGCAGCCACGACAGGGCGCTCGTCTACCAATGGGCGTGTTTCGCCCCAGCCGAGCTCGAGCCCCCGCTGTTTGAAGCCTGGAGCATGGCCGACAGCGACCCCGACCGCGCGGCGGCCGCACGCGAGCGCTTCGACGCCGCCGCCGCCGCCGTGGAGGGCGCGCTTGACGGCAACGAGTACCTCGTCGGCGGGCGTTTCAGCGTGGCCGACGTGATGGTCGGCACCGCGCTGCTCTTCACGACGCGCGCGGGGATCGCCGACGACCTTGCACCGAACCTCAAGAGCTACATGGGACAGCTGGCGCAGCGGCCCGCATTCCAGCGCGCGCTCAAGCGCACCTTCGGCTGACCGCCACGGCCACGGTCACACGGTCGAGCGCGAGCCGCGCAGGAAGTGCGCGATCGCATCGGCCACAAGCTCGTCGAGCTGCTCGACGTCGACCATTCCCCCGCTCACCAGCGCCGCGATGCCCTGAATCGTCGCAAACAGGACGAGGCCGACGCGCTTGGGCTCGCCGGGTTCGAGCGCGCCCTCGGCCTGGCCCTGCTCGATCAGCTCGAGCATGACCGAGAAGGCACGATCGGCGGCCTCGTTCAGCGCTTCCGACTGCTCGCCGTGCTTGCCCGCGAACATCAGCTCGAGCAGGGCCGCGTCGCGCGTGGCGAAGCGGATGTAGGCCGCCGCGATCGCCCGCAGGCGCTCCTCGAAGTCCTCGCCGGCATCGTCGACAGCGCCGCGCAGCTCGGCGCCGAGGCGCCCGAACCCGGCCTCGGCGAGGGCGTCCAGCAGTGCCTGGCGATCGGGAAAGTGCCGGCGCGGTGCACCGTGACTGACACCCACCTCACGCGCAAGCTGGCGCAGCGACACATCTGCGACGCCGCGCTCTCGTACGGTGCGCTCAGCCTGCTCGAGCAGGGCCGTGCGCAGGTTGCCATGGTGATAGGGGCGCCCGACCGCCGAGTCGCCACCCGGGCGATCAAAGTTGCCATTGACATCATTGTGGTCGTCGACTACATTGTTGCTCATGACTACTTCAAGCATGACACACCTCCCCGACATGACCGCACAGACCGTGATCGTGACGGGCGCCAGCAGCGGCATCGGCCGCGCCGCGGCCCAGGCGTTCGCGGGCGCCGGCGCCCGCGTCGTCCTCGCCGTGCGCTCCGTCGACCGAGGCGAGGCCGCGGCCGCGACGATGGTCGGCCAGGTCGAGGTCCGACAGCTCGACCTCGCAAGCCTCGCGTCCGTGCGCGAGTTTGCGACGGCGTGGGAGAGCGATGTCAACCTGCTGATCAACAACGCCGGTGTGATGGTGCCGCCGCTGACGCGCACAGCCGACGGCTTCGAGTTGCAGTTCGGCACGAATCATCTCGGCCATTTCGCGCTGACCAACCTGCTGCTCGAGCATGTCACCGGTCGCGTCGTGACCGTGTCCTCGACCGGGCACCGCATGGGCAGCATCGACTTCGAGGACCTCAACTGGGAGCACAAGCACTACGCGGCCTGGCGCGCCTACGGGCAGTCCAAGCTCGCAAACCTGCTGTTCACCTCAGAGCTCCAGCGCCGGCTGTCGGCCGCCGGCTCTGAGGTTCTGGCGACCGCAGCCCACCCCGGCTACGCGGCGACCAACCTGCAGTTTCACAGCGGGAGGCGGGCGTTCGAACTGCTCGGTGCTGTCGGTAACCGCCTGCTCGCCCAGGACGAGAAAGGCGGCGCGCTGCCGACGCTTTACGCGGCGCTCGCGGACATCCCGCCTGACAGCTTCGCTGGACCCGGCGGGTTCATGGAGCAGCGCGGCGCGGCCAAGCTCGTGGGACGCTCCAGCGCGGCCAAGGACACGGACGTGGCGCGCCGTCTGTGGGACGTTTCAGAGGACCTGACCGGCGTTCACTTCCCGCTCCTCGCGACGGCCGCCGGCTAGCTCCTGGCTGCTCAGCCAGGACGCGGCGCATCGGATAACCTCCTCGGATATTGGCTTCAAGCAGCCGTCGAGCGCGGCCACCCGCGCCCGCGACCGTCAATCTCCAAGCCGGCGACATCGCCGGGATGACGCACCGAAAAGGAGGGCCCAGATGAGCAACCGCACGTTCGTGATCGGCGTGGGAATGTCGAAGTTCGACAAGCCCGGCACCAAGGAGGGGGACTACCCGGAGTGGGTGCTCGAGGCCGGTTCTCGCGCGCTTGCCGACGCGTCCATCGCGTATGAGCTCGTGGAGCAGGCCTTCGCCGGCTACTGCTACGGGGACTCGACCTACGGTCAGCGTGCGATCTACGGGCTCGGCCTGACGGGCATCCCGGTGGTCAACGTGAACAACAACTGCTCGACCGGATCAAGCGCGCTGTTCCTCGCTCGCCAGGCGATCAAGGGCGGCCTCGTGGACTGTGCGCTCGCGGTCGGCTTTGAGAAGATGGAGCGCGGCTCGCTGGGCATGAAGTACACCGACCGCACGCCGGCCATGGACAGGCACATGGCCCGGATGTTCGAGATCCGCTCGCCCGAGGAGTCTCCCTTCGCGCCGCAGATGTTCGGAAACGCCGGACGTGATCACATGGAGCGCTACGGCTCGACGCCCGACCACTATGCCTGGATCGGCTGGAAGAACCACAAGCACTCGGTCAACAACCCCTACGCACAGTTCCAGGACGAGTACACGCTGGAGGACATAAAGGCGGCCAAGATGATCCATGAGCCGCTCACGAAGCTTCAGTGCTCGCCCACCTCTGACGGCGCCGCCGCGGCGATCGTCGCGAGCGAGCGCTTCGTCGACGAACACGGCCTGTGGGAGCAGGCGATCGAGATCGCCGGTCAGGCGATGGTCACAGACCTCGCCTCGACGTTCGACGAGAGCGCCGACTGCATAAAGATCGTCGGCTACGACATGAGCAGGGAGGCCGCGCGCCAGGCTTATGAGGAGGCGCAGGTCGGGCCTGATGACGTCCAGGTGATCGAGCTCCACGATTGCTTCAGCGCGAACGAGCTCATCACCTACGAGGCGCTCGGCCTGGCCGAGCAGGGTCACGGGCATGAGCTCGTCGACGCGCACGAGACGACCTATGGCGGGCGCTGGGTCGTGAACCCGTCCGGCGGGCTGATCTCGAAGGGTCACCCTCTCGGCGCGACCGGTCTGGCGCAGTGCAGCGAACTGTGCTGGCAGCTGCGCGGGCAGGCCGATGCGCGTCAGGTCGACGGCGCGAAGGTTGGCCTGCAGCACAACATCGGCCTCGGCGGCGCCGCGGTCGTGACGGTCTACCGGCCCGCAACGAGCTGACGGCGGGGAATCCACGGCGGACATGGACGATTCTCCCCCCGAGCGGTACGTTTCTCCGCGCGAGCGAACGACCACGACCTGGCCGATGATCGGCTTGCGCTACGTGCTGCCGGCCGCCGTGCTGCTCGCTGGCCTGGTCGTGATGGCCCTCGGAAGCGAATCGGACCTGGAGGGCGGCGCGGGCATCGTCAGCGCCGGGCTGGCGATCTATGCGATGAACTGGCTGTATCGCGCTTCGGTGGATGGTGATCGCGTGCGCGACGAAGAGGAGGCTGCGCGGAGCTACTTCGATATGCACGGTCACTGGCCTGATGAGTCTCCCGGCGCCTAGCGGCGCCGGCGCCGACGATCGAGAGTCCTTCAGGTTTCCAGCGCGCGAGCGCCCCGCCGCTCGAGAATCGTCGCGAGCAGCAGGCTGACCTCGAACAGCAGATACAGCGGCACCGTCTCGAGCACCAGGGTGATCGCGTCACCGGGCAGGAACGCCGCGACGGCGCCACAGGCGAGGATCGCGTAGCGGCGGTTGTGGCGCAGCTGCTTCGACGTCACCACGCCAGCGCGGGTGGCGGCCAGTATCCCGACCGGTACCTGGAACACGAGCCCCATGGCGAGCAGCGTCACGGCGGCAAAGTGGTAGTACTGATTGGCCTGCACCAAGACGTTGAACTCCCCGCTGTTGAAGTTCTGGAAGAAGCGCAAGGCGGATGGAAGAACGACGAAGTAGCCGAACGCGACGCCCAGCACAAAGAGGAACGGGATCGCCAGCATCAGCGGCATGGCAAGGCGCTGTTGCTCGGGGCTGAATGCCGGTAGCAGGAAGGCGTAGAGCTCATACAGGATGATCGGCAGCGCCAGGATGAACGCGAAGATCAGGGCAATCCCGAGCGTGGTCGTGAACGGCTCGCCGATCCCCAAGGTCACCGGCTTGTTCCCTTCCGGTGGCTTTGACAGCCGTGCGATGGCTTTCTGCAGTTCGGGACTCACGCCCTGCAGAGACGCGCGGGTCGCCCCGGATGCCCCGCTGCCGGGGCGCTCCAATGCGCTGACCACGATCTGCAGCTGCGTTGCGACGGTGCGGGCGCTCTGCTGGACGGTGTAGGTGGCTCCGAGCGGGCCGTTGCCCGCTCGGACCTGTTTCTGAGTCTGGTGAGCCAGGGGCTTGTTGATGATGTGGAGCAGCGCGTGGTTCTGCCACATGCAGAAGCCGAACGCCACGGCGAGGGCCGCCAGGGAGACGATCAGCCTCCCGCGCAGCTCCTCCAGGTGATCGACCACGTTCAGTCGATCTTCGTGACCGATACGGCCCGTGGCGGCGGCTACGGCCATCTTTCAGCGCTCGACTCGTGTTCCCGTTCGGCCGTCAGGCCGCTGGGATCTCGGATGTGCCCGCCGGAACCGCTACGGGTGCGCCAACATGCGGGGCGGCGACCGGCGCAGCGGCTGGAACGCCAGCCGGCGCCACGGCCTGAGTAGCGACCACAGCCGGGGCCGACTCCTGCTGCGGCGCAGTCAGCGTCGACGGTGCGTTCTCGCCACTCAGCGACTCCTTGAAGCCGCGCATACCGCTGCCAAGTGACCGGCCCATCTCGGGCAGTCGCTTGGCTCCGAACACGAGCAACAGCAGGATCAGCAGGAATGCAATGTGAATTGGATTATCGAGACCCATTGTGGAAATCAGCTCCTTTGTGTTGACTGCCCACGCCCGGCGGGGTGGGCTGATGGTCCGATGCAGCGAAGAAGCGCGAGCCGCTCATCGGGGTGACGATCCGAGACCTACCTATTTCTTGATGAGCGGGCCCGCCGCAGCCAGGACTTCTTCCTTGGTCAGCGGTCTGTCGAAGCCCTGGTTGGGGGTGGGGCTCGTGCCGATCAACAGGTCGATCGCGGCCGCATGGCGACCCTCGATCTGCACGATGCTGCCGGCGGCGGCCAGTACCTGCTTGTTCGACAGCATCGGAGCCGCGCCGTTGTAGGCGCCCACTCCGGTGTTCTCGAGCGTCGAGGCAAGCTTCAGAAATGAGCTTTCATCGCTGACCGGGAACACGAACTGCGGCTTCTTGACCGGCGTGCCGCCCAGCTTCTTGATCGCGGCCGTCAGAGCCGACACGTGCGCAGCCTCCTCGCCGCCGAATTTCGAGGCGTAGTCCTTGGCCGTTCCGGTGAGGCCGACTTCCTTGCCCTTCTGGTTGTAGAACGCTGACTCCAGGTACTCGAGAGTGAGTGCGAAGTTCAGGATTTCAGCGTCGCCGCCTCCCGTTTCGGCGAGCGCCTGGGTGACGAACGGACCGACCGCAGCCGTGCCGTAGACCGCACCTGCAGCCAATGCGCCACGCAGGATGAAGCTCGAGCGAGTCATTCCGCGGACCTCGCAGGCGGCCAACTCAGGGTTGGCTATCTCGGTAACAGTCATGTGGCTCCTCTCATGCCCGTGGGCGGACTAGCCCAGGAACGGCTTGACGGCCGCAAGGACGGTGGACATTTCGGCCGGCACGGCGAAGGCGCCATCCGGAGTGATCGACTTCTTGACGAGCGTGGCGAGCGTCGCCGCATGGCGCGCCTCGACCGTGTGAATCGCGAGAGCGGTTGCCAGAACTTCGGGGCTCTGAATGTGCGGCGCCTGTCCGAGATATGCGGCAGCGCCAAGGTTCTCGACTGTGTAAGCCAGGTCGGCAACCTGAGTTGCGTTGTTAACCGGAAATTTGCCGTTGGGGTTCACCGCCGGGGTTCCACCGAGTTTCTTCACGGCGCCCTTGAGCGCTTCCACGTGCGTGGCCTCCTGGCTGCCGAAGTCCTTGATCAGCGCGCCAACCTTGCCACTGAACAATCCGGCTGCAATCACCTTGGCGTAGAATTCACGCTCCAGGTACTCCAGCGTGAGGGCATAGTTGAGGATGCCGATGTCACCCGTGGAGCTCGTCGATGCGGTGCTCGCAGTCGTCGCTGCCGTCGAGGCGGTCTTGCTGCTGCTCCCACAGGCGGCGAGCACGAACGCGCCAAAGCTAGCGGCCCCGGCGCTGCCGGCCATCTTCAGGAAGCGCTTGCGGTCGAGGTCGTCGCGCACAAGCCGCTCGATGACCCCAGTCGTCTCGGGTGGTGATTCGTCATCTGATGAACTGGACATCTCTGGAGAACCTCCGATTGATGGTCCGAGAGCAGACATCGAACTGAGAACTGCTGCTTCTGATCTGCCGTCGAGCGTCTGCTCGTCGCCGGTTTGGGGGGTATTACGCAGCTCCGAGCCGCTCGGATCACTGCGAGCCTGCGTCATACGAATCGGGCTCGGCAGGCGGCCGCGCACCGACTATCTACTAGCCGGCACGAACGCCCTCAGGCGGTCCTCCGGGCAGCCGTGGGTCAGCCGGGATCAGGCTGACATCGCGAGCTGCAGGCAAACCGCCGGGCAGGGGGCCATGACCACCTATACGACGGCTGGGCCAACCCGGATCAGGTCACGGCTCCTGCCCGCGCGCGCCGAGCCGCTCACGGCCCAGCCCAGATGCGCAGGCCCATCGAATCGGCGGTCAGCAGCCCCCGCTGATCGACGCCGTCGCGAAGTCGTCGAAGTAGGACGGCAGCTGATCGTAGGTTGTCCCGACATACACGAAGCCGATGTTCTGCTGAGCCAGCGAGCTGCACGCCGAGGCCGGCTGCGGCTCGGCGGCTTCGCCGGGTGCGTTGTGGATCAGCGCGGCGAAGTCGTCGGCCGGGTAGGCCCGCTCCCACGAGGCCTGCGTCCACGAGGTATACGGGTTTTCACCGGGAGTGTCATAGGAGCCCTCGAACGTCACGACGATGTCCGCGTTTTCGCTGTCGCTCCCGTTGAGCATCCAGTCCGAGGAGGGATTTTCACCGAAGTTGAACACGACCTCGTCGTTATCGCCCTCGTTTGAGTGAACGTACGACGCCAGCGCCCGGTAGAAGCTCTGGTTGCTCGTGGTCGTGCCCGGGACATCGTCTGACACGCCGTCGAAGAAGATGCCGGCGATTTCTCCGGGGTAGTAGGCATACCAGGCATCGATCTGACTCTCGACGCTTGCGATGCTGGCCTGACCGTAGTCCGTCCACACGTAGCCGATGACCGAGGCGCGACCATAGCTGTAGCAGTTTTCGATGACGCTGGCCCACGCCGGCAGGGATGCGTTGCCGGGCCCTCCCCCGTGCGCCGCGGCGTTCGCGATGATCCACGAGCCGCCGCCCGATCCATTGACCTGCGAGCACGCCTGCGTCCAGTCGGCCGCATTCGCGTTGTCATACAGCGGGATCAGCTCATTTTGACCGGCGCGCTGGCCATTGCCGTGAGAGCCTGAGGCGAGGGCAGAGGCCGCAAAGACGCCGGCAATCGCGAGCACACCGGCTCCCAGCAGGCCCAGCGGAAGTCGGTGGTGCTTTGATCTCATCGCGGTCTCCTCGAACGTGGACGCAACGCTCACCGACACCGCCGATGCGAGACTCGGTTGAAGCGACTGGAATAGAGTTGAATCGACTGGATTGGGTTTGATCGACTTGAGTAGTCTCCCTGCCGCGGACCCGAATCGCAATGGGTCGTCCGCCCCGGGTCCGTTCAGCCCCTGAACGCCGGCGCGTGGCGCCATCCTGGCCATCGCGGTCGTCGTTGACCCTCACAACTCGGCTAGGGTAGCCGGCGACCATGGACTCAGAAGATGCGGCAGCGGGTGACCACGCGAGCGTGACGCCGCGGGGCTCCTCTGAGGAGGGCGTCACGACTGGGGGCGAGGCGGAGCAGGGCTCGGGTTCGATCGCTCCACGAGCGAGGCGTTTCCGGCGCTGGAGACCGTCGAGGGTGGCCAGCTTGGCGTTCTTGCTCGGGCTGGCCGTGACGGGAGCCTTTGCCGTGACGTCGCTGGTGCTCTATGACCACAACGAGGATCACCTGCTGCGCCTGCGCGCGCGTGAGGTTGGCTCCGTGCTGACTGCCGTGGTGCCCTCGATTCAGACTCCATTGGCGTCCGCTGCCGAGTTGGCCGACGCGACCGCCGGCAACGCTCAGAAGTTCCGTATCTTCATGGCGCCCTACGTCGGTCCCGGTCGCCAGTTTGCCTCCGCATCGCTCTGGCCCCTGGGGCTCACCAAGCCCATGCCGAAGCTGGTCGTGGGCACCGCTCCCGTGTTGGCCTCACTGCCCCGGCGAGCGAGTGCGTTCTTCGCGCACGCCGGACAGTCGCCGCTGCTGAACGTCACCGGCATCCTCGGCTCGACGAGCCCGAGCTTCGGCTACGAGTTCAGCACGCCGGGTGTCAAGAACGGATTTGCCGTCTACGTGGAAAGCCCGCTTCCGAAAGACAGGCGATCAAAGCTCGCGGGCAACTCGGCGTTCTCCGATCTCAACTACGCGCTGTACCTCGGTCATTCGCGGCGCGCAGAAGACCTGCTGGTGACCAGCCTGCATCGCTTTCCGATCACGGGTCGGCAGGCTGCGGAAGTCGTCCCCTTCGGAAACTCCGCATTCACGCTCGTGGTCACACCGAGAGGACCACTGAGCGGAACGTTCTTCGAGGATCTTCCGTGGATCGTCGTCGTCGTTGGAGTTCTCGTCTCGCTCGCCGCGGCACTGATGACCGACCGCATCGCGCGGCGCCGAGAGCTGGCCGAGCAGCTCACCGACGTTCTCGACCGCGTCGCTGCCGAGAATCATCAGCTGTACACCGAACAGCGCTCCATCGCGCAAACGCTTCAACACGCACTGCTGCCCGAGAACCTGCCCGAGCCCCCGGGATTGCGGGTCAGCGCACTGTACGTGCCGGCGGCGTCAGGTATCGACGTCGGGGGCGACTGGTACGACGTCGTCATCGCCGACGGCGATGGGCGGGTGCTTCTCGTGATCGGCGACGTCTCAGGGCACGGACTCAGGGCCGCGACGACGATGGCGTCGCTACGACACGCGGCACTGGCGTACGCATCGCAGGAGTGCCGTCCCTCGACGGTGCTGTCCAAGCTGTCGGAATACGTCAACAGCACAGACCACGACTACTTCGCGACAGTGTTGTGCGCGCTCATCGATGTGGGCGCTCACAGGCTCACGGTGGCCAGCGCCGGTCACATCGCGCCCCTGCTGGTCGATGGCAATTGCAGCCATTTTGTCCAGTTGGATGGAGGCGTTCCGATCGGCGTCCCACGTGACAGCGAATATTCCGAGACGACCGTGTCCGTCCAGCCCAATGCCACGCTGATAGCCTTCACTGACGGCCTGGTAGAGCGTCGCGGAGAGATTCTCGATGCCGGACTGGCGCGGTTGAAGGACACGGCCACCGGCGAGAGCCTTTCACTCGACGCCCTGCTGGCGAAGCTCGTGCGCGATCTCGCGACCGAGGACCACCACGATGACACGGCGATAGTGGGCATCCGATGGCAGCAATAGAGGGCGAGCGTCCAGCTGAGCTTGTGGTCAACTCGACGGTTGACGTCACGGGTGTACCGGTCGTGATCCTGTCGGGTGAGCTCGACAGCTCAAACGCCGGCTCGCTCGAGACGACCGTGACATCGATCATTGGACAGCATCCTGAGCGGCTGATCTTCGATCTCAGCGGTCTGCGCTTCATGGACAGCGCCGGTATCGCGGTACTCATTCGCGCGGCAGCGAACGTCAACACCATCTGCCTGCGCGATCCCTCCCCGATCGTACGGCGCGTCGTCGAGGTCACCGGCCTCTCGAGCGTGCTGCCCATCGAGTCGTGACGAGCGCTCGAAGATTTCGCGGTCGACCGGAGTCGGTGACCGCCGCACGCCGGTTCGTCCGAGACGTCCTGCGCGATCAGTCGCGCGAGATCGTCGACGCCGCCGAGCTGATGGCATGCGAGCTGGCCACAAACTGCGTCCAACACGCGCATTCGGACTTCGAGCTCAGGATCCACTCCCAAGGCCAGATCCGCATCGAGGTGCGCGATACCAACGAGGGCCGGCCGGTGCTGCGATTCCCCGCGCCCGAGGACCCGTCCGGGCGTGGGCTGCGCATCGTCGAAGCGATGTCGGACACCTGGGGGATCATTCCGTCGGCGAACGGCAAGACCGTCTGGTTCGCGATCGAGCCCGATGCGTCGCACGACGCACGCTCTTCGGCCGTCTCCAGCAAAGGCCTATGAGCATGTCGAGGAGGTGGGCGGCGCTGCTCGGGACCACGCCGGCCACGCAGGCCTCCGTGCTCAACGCCGGTCGATGAGCTCGGTCGCGTCCGCTGCGAGCCGAGCGTAGACATCGGGGCGACGGTTCCGCAGGAAGGGAAACAGCTCGAGCCAGTCGTGGCGCTGGTCGAGGTCCAGCTCGGCGATCAGCACCGCGGCCTCCTCGCGCGGCGCCTGCACCAGCTTGCGTCCGTAGGGGTCGCAGATGAAGGAGGAGCCGTAGAAGCGCAGCGGCGGCTCCTCGCCGATTCGATTGACTGCGACCATGAAAACGCCATTCGCTATCGCGTTGCCGATGATCACCCGCTCCCACAGCGGCTCGGTGTCGAAGTCGGGGTGCTCGGGCTCTGAGCCGATCGCCGTGGGGTACACCAGCACGTCGGCGCCCTGCAGGCTGTACGCGCGCGCGACCTCCGGGAACCACTGGTCCCAGCACGTGGGCAGGCCGAGATTCGCCTGCCCGAGAGCCAGCACCGGGAACGGGTCGCCCTCCCCCGGGCCGGGCCGGAAGTAGCGGTCCTCGTGATAGCCCGCGGTTTCGGGGATGTGCAGCTTGCGCGTGCGCGCAACCAGCTCACCGCCGGGCGCGACGACGATCGCCGTATTGAAGCCGAGCCCATCGCCCGCGCCTGCGCGCTCGTAGAGCGAGGCGTGCACATGCGCTCCGGTCTCGCGTGCCAGGCGTGCCGCAAAACGGTAGGTGGGCCCGCCGGGCAGCTCCTCGGCCTCGACTCCCGCCGCCCGCGGTCCGGCCGGGTCGGTACCGAAGTAGCGGCTGAGTGTCAGCTCCTGCAGACAGACCAGTTGTGCGCCGGCCTCAGCAGCGCGCCGGATCCCGGCGGTAAGCGCCGCGGCGTGCTCCTCGGGATCGGGATGCCAGCGCTCCTGCACGGCGGCGATCCGGAACGGCTCTCTCCGCGGCGCGTGCTTCCGAGCCGGTGAGAGCTGCGGTGCGGAGACCGCGATGAGGGGGATCGTCTCGGCCACCTGCTGGGACTGTAGACGCTCGGCCAAGCCGCGCGAAGCTCGCGCTCTACTGTCTACTCCACGCACATGAGCGGACTCCGGACCCGGCCCATCCAAGCAGCTCAGCGACCGCCACGATCGAGCATCGGCGGGCGGTCGTGAGCGAGACCATCGACTCCATCCCGGCCCTCGACGGCTACCGGATGCCCGGCGAGTTCGAGCCGCACTGCGGTTGCTGGATGGCGTGGCCCGAGCGCCCGGACAACTGGCGCCTGGGGGCGAAGCCCGCGCAGGAGTCCTACGCCGCCGTCGCCGAGGCGATCAACGCCTCAGAGCCGGTCACCATGGCCGTCTCCGACGCGCAGTTCGAGCACTGCCGCTCGATGCTCTCGCCCTCGATACGCGTGCTGGAGATCTCGACCGACGACGCCTGGATGCGTGACATCGGCCCGACCTTCGTGCTCGACGCCAACGGCGCCAGGCGGGGCATCGACTGGCACTTCAACGCCTGGGGCGGACTGCTGGGGGGTCTCTATTTCCCCTGGGACCGTGACGAGCGCGTGGCAAGGAAGGTGCTCGAGACCGAGGGCGCCGGGCGCTACCGCGCACCGATCGTGCTGGAGGGAGGCTCGATCCACGTGGACGGACATGGAACGGTCATGGCAACCGAACAGTGCCTGCTGAACCCGAACCGCAACCCCCGGCTCTCGCGCAGGGAGATCGAACGCGTGCTGTTCGACTATCTCGGCGCGGAGAAGATGGTCTGGCTTGGCCAGGGCGTCTACGGGGACGAGACCGACGGACACGTCGACAACCTCGCATGCTTCGCCCGGCCGGGTGTCGTCCTGCTCACGTGGACCGACGACGAGTCCGATCCCCAGCACGCGATCTCCCTCGACGCGAAGCAGCGGCTCGAACGCACCAGCGACGCCGGCGGACGCTCGATCGAGGTCATCTGCCTGCCTTCACCGGGCCCCATCACGATCAGCGAGCAGGAGGCAGCCGGAGTGGACGCGGTCGAGGGAAGCCGCCCGCGGCGCGCCGGCGACCGCCTTGCGGCGTCCTACGTGAACTTCTATCCGGGCACCTCGCGCGTCGTCTTCCCACTCCTGGACAGCCGCTGCGACGCTCAGGCGGCGGAGCTGCTCGGCCGGTGCTTCCCAGATCGCGAGCTCGTGGGAGTGCCCGCACGCGAGATACTGCTCGGCGGCGGCAACATCCACTGCATCACCCAGCAGGTTCCGGTGGCCCGCTGAACCTCAGTCGGCTGCCGCGGTCGCATCGCATCGCGAGCTCACGACTGCTCGCTCGTCTCGGCCAGAAGGGCCAGCACCTCGTCATCGCCCACGGCCGTGAAGTCCCGGTACCACATGCCCACGCTGAGGAGCCGCCGGGGCACGGTCAGGCAGACCACGCCGTCGGCCTCCCCGGCGAGCATCGACACCGACTCGCGGGATCCGACAGGCGCCGCTACCACAATGCTCAGGGCGCCACGCCCTCGCAGAACGCGAACGGCGGCCAGGTCGCTGAGGCCCGTTGCCAGCCCGTCGTCCACGACGATCAGGTTTCTCCCGCTCACGGGGATCGCCGGGCGGCCATCTCGGTAGCGGCGCACCTGGCGGCGCAGCTCCCGCGACTCCCGCGCAAGCGTCGCCTGGAGCACGGCCTCGGTCATGCCGAGCATGCCGGCAGATCGCGGGTCGAGCACGGCCGTCCCGTCCTCGGCGACAGCACCGACTCCGAGCTCGGGGTTGCCCGGAGCTCCCAGCTTGCGCACGGCCAGGATGTCGAGCGGAGCGCGAAGCGCACGGGCGACCTCGACGGCGACGGGGACGCCACCGCGCGGCAGCGCGACCACCACCGGCCTCTGATCCGCCAGCATCATGAGCTTCACAGCCAATCGACGGCCGGCGTCGCGACGATCGGGGAAGAGCACTCGCATGCTCTGATCATTGTTATGTAGGCCGCGGCTCTCGTCCGCAAAGCGCCCGGCAGGAGCGCTATCGGCCACTAACGACGGGCTCCCCCGAAAGCGCTCGCGCTCGGCCTCGTGGAGCCCGCCACGAGGAGCGCCCTGAGCGCCGACGAGGGCGCTGCTGCCATGTGTCCACTACCTCTGGACATCGGTTCAGGCCAGGTCGATAGCTTCCGAATCAAGCGTCATGTCGGCGCCGATACGTGCTGTACCCGCTCAAGCCCTGCCCGCCTCCACAGAGGGCAGGCAGCTCAGGCGCGTTGTCTGGGGCCTATACGGACTGATAGGCGTCCTGTTGACCGCCTATCTCGCACTCCTGATCGTCCGAGACAATGACCAGTACTCGGTCTGGATCGACGGTTGGGGGATCGACGCCGTCGAGATCGTCGCGGCCGCCCTGTGCATCGCCAGAGGCTTCAGCCGCCGGCGCGGCAGAGCGGTAGCGTTCGTGCTGGGCGCGTCTCTGCTCTCGTGGGCCCTGGGGGACGTCGCGTTGACGATCGAGTCCCTCGGAGGGGCGACGCCCCCGACTCCGTCGGTGGCGGACATCTTCTATCTAGGATTCTTCCCGCTCGCGTATGTCGCTGTCGTGCTGTTCATGCGCGGGGAGGTCAGGCGGCTCAACAGCCCGAGCTGGCTGGACAGCGCCGTGGCCGGCCTGGGAGCCGCGGCGGTATGCGCCGCCTTCGCCTTCCACACCCTCCTGCACGCCGCCGGCGGCACTTCTTTGGCCGTCGCGACCAATCTGGCATATCCGGTCGGCGACATGCTGCTGTTGGTGTTGGTGGTGGGGGGCTCCGCGATGCTGTCCGGCAGGAGCAAGGCGCCGTGGGTGCTGTTGGCATCCGGCATGGCGCTGAACGTCGCCGGCGATACGTTCAACCTGTTCGGATCCTCGGTCGGGGCCACGCATGTTGGCACCGTCGTCAACGGGATAGCCTGGCCGACGTCGATCCTGGCGATGTCCATGGCGGTCTGGCTGCCGCCCGGTCACTCCGACCCGCTCGCGCTCCAGAAGCCACCGGGATTTCTCCTACCCGGCCTCGCCGCGGGCTCGGCGCTCGTGGTCCTCGGGGTGGGAACCGTGCGGCACATCAACGCTGTCGCGGTCGGATTGGCCTTCGCAACGCTGTTGGTCGTGGGCATTCGGCTGGTTCTGTCCGCTCGCGGCCTGCGAGCCCTGATCCGCCAGCGCGAGGGTCAGTCGCTGACCGATGACCTGACGGGTCTCGGAAACCGCCGGCGGCTGTTTCACATACTCGATGCGTTCTTCGGCGAACGGGACGAAGCCTCGGCGAGTCAGCATCGCATGGCGTTCCTCTACATCGATCTGAACGGGTTCAAGGAGATCAACGACTCATTTGGTCATCCGGCAGGCGATCAGGTCCTGCGGCACCTGGGCGAGAGATTGAACACCGCCCTGCGAGGCTCCGATGCGCTTGTTCGTCTCGGCGGTGACGAGTTTGCGGTCATTCTCATGGACGTCGACGCGGACCACGCCACGACGATCGCTCACCGCCTCACTGCGAGTCTCAAGAACCCGTTCACGCTGGATGCGGTGAACGTGCATATCGACGCGGGCATCGGCATCGCCCTGGCGCCGGAGCATGCCACCAGCGGCGACGAGCTGGTTGCCTGCGCGGATGTGGCCATGTACCGCGCGAAGACGAAAGGCGACCCGTTCGCCCTGTATGAACCGGATTTCGACGACAGCGGAAACCTGCTCCACCTGGCGGACGAGCTGCGCCTCGCGATCGGACAAGGCGAGCTCCTGCTGCACTACCAGCCGCAGCTCGATCTGCACACCGGTGAGACGCTGGCGAGTGAGGCGCTGGTTCGATGGCCCCACCCCAGGCTCGGGTTGCTGCCGCCATTGAGATTCCTTCCGCTAGCCGAACACGCGGGACTCATGGGCCCGCTGACGAGGTGGGTGCTCGAGCAGGCGCTGGGCCAGTGTGCGGCCTGGCGGGCCGCCGGGAGCGACGTGGCCGTCTCGGTCAACATCGCGCCGACGAATCTCCTGGAAGCCGGCTTCAGCACCCTCGTGCGGGATCTGCTCCAGATCCATGCTCTCCCGGGTGAGGCCGTCGTTCTCGAGATCACCGAGACGAGCATCATCACCGACTTCGAGCGAGCCAAACTGGTCATTGGCGAACTGTTCGATCTCGGCGTCGCAGTGTCGGTAGACGACTTCGGCACGGGGTTCACCTCGCTTGCGTACCTCTCAAGCCTCGCGGTCAGGGAGCTCAAGCTCGACCGCACGTTCATCGCAAGCCTTGCCACCCGCGACCGCCAGCTGGTTCGCTCGACCATAGAGCTCGGGCATGCGCTGGGACTGCGGGTCGTGGCCGAGGGGATCGAGGACGACGACACACTCGCGCTGTTCGCCGAGCTCGGCTGCGACATAGTCCAGGGCTACCTGATCGGGATGCCGGAGCCCGCGGATGAGCTGCCCTTCGGCGCGATCCCTGCTCCTCGCCGG
This sequence comes from uncultured Solirubrobacteraceae bacterium, assembly GCA_963764185.1. GTDB lineage: Bacteria > Actinomycetota > Thermoleophilia > Solirubrobacterales > Solirubrobacteraceae > Palsa-744. The sequence goes on from CAVXRF010000008.1 coordinate 287,691, forward strand.
ACAGCGGAGCTCGAGCAGGGGCAGACCCGCCGGCAGCTCAACGGGCCCGCGAGGCCGTCTCTGGCGGGCGCGCGTCGCAGCTCGGCCCCGTTGGAGGCGTGATCGGCGCGCACGGCCGTTGCGGCCGTCGCGTGTGGGTGCGGGACCGAGACATGACTGGACCATCCACCTGGCGCGGGGGACTCACCACCTCCGATACGAAGCGACTTCGATGGCTGTGTCACGCGAGCTAACCGCAGCGGAGCAGCTCGAGCGGCGGATCGCCCAGCACGCGCGCCAGCAGGAGGCGGTTGCCCGCCTCGGTCAGCTTGCGCTGCGCGAACACGATCTGAGCCCGCTCACGGACGAGGTTGTGACAACGGTGGCGGACATCCTCGACGCGCAGCTGTGCGGAGTGCTGAAGCTCTGCGAGGACGAACAGAATCTTGAAATCGTCTCCAACGTGGGCCACACATCCGACCTGCGTGCGGTCGTGCCGGGCGGCAGCGCCACGCACGCAGGCTACGCGCTCAGCGTGCGCCGGCCGGTGGTCTCGGAGGACCTCCGCACCGAGTCACGATTTGACGGCCGGCCCCTACTCAGCCGAGGCGTCCTCAGCGGCATGAATGCCGTCATCGAGGGTCTTCGACCGACCCTACGGCGTGCTCAGTGCCCACACGGTGCAGCGCCGGCGCTTCGGCGAGGATGACGTGAACTTTCTCGTCGCCGTCGCGAACGTGCTGTCTGCGGCGGTCGAGCGTCACCGCCGGGAGGAGGTCTCCCGGCACGCGGCCCTGCACGACCCGCTGACCGGACTCCCGAATCGCACGCTCGCGCTCGACCGTCTGGACGTCGCTCTTGCCCGACGCCGGCGCGACGGAATCGGCGTAGCCATGGTTGCGCTGGATCTCGATCGCTTCAAGGTCATCAACGACTCACTCGGCCACGGAGCCGGCGATGAGATTCTGGCTTCCCTTGCGACTCGCCTGGGAGAGACGTTGAGGCCGACCGATACCGTCGCTCGCCTGGGTGGAGATGAGTTCGTGGTCGTCTGCGAGAGTCGCGGGGGTGTGCACCAGTTCGTGGAGCTCGCCGAGCGTATCGGCTCCGCCGTCAGCCGGCCATTCGTGCTGGCCAGCGGCGAGTACTTCCTGACGGCGAGCATCGGGGTAGCGCTCGCCGAGGGCGACGATGACACCTCGGCCTCGCTGCTTCGCGATGCGGATGCCGCAATGTACCGGGCCAAGAAACGCGGCCCAGGCCGCTACGAGCTCTTCGATGCGGCGGTCCGCGGGCAGGTCCTTCAGAGACTGCGCACCGAGCTTGAGCTGCGCCACGCGATCGAGCAGGACCAGCTCTGCGTGCACTATCAACCGATCGTCGACCTGGACAGCGGCAGACCCGTGGCGATGGAGGCACTCGTCCGCTGGATGCACCCGGATCGCGGGCTCATCCCTCCGCTGGACTTCATTCCCATCGCGGAGGAGACGGGGATCATCATCGACCTCGGGCGACACGTGCTCGAACGCGCCTGCGAGCAGGGAGCGGCATGGCAGCGCCAATTCGGGATCCCGCTGCAAACGTTCGTCAACGTGTCGGGCAGTCAGATAGCGAACTCGCTGTTTCCCTCCGAAGTCGCGAATATCGCGAAGGGCTGCAATCTAATACCGGGAACGCTGGGCCTCGAGGTCACCGAGAGCGTCCTGATCGAAAGCGTGGACTCGCCGGTCACGGTTCTCGGCGAGCTCCATGCGCACGGGCTGCGGCTCGTGCTCGACGACTTCGGCACGGGCTACTCATCACTCAGCTATCTGCGGCGCTTTCCACTCGACGGCGTAAAGGTGGATCGCTCGTTCATCGATGACCTCGACAGCAGTCCCGAGAATGCCGCAATCATGCGGGCGATCGTCGAGATGTGCCACGCGCTGGGTCTTTCGGTCGTGGGAGAGGGCGTGGAGTCCGCGACACAGCTCGAGCAACTGAGTCAGCTCGGCTGCGAGCATGCGCAGGGCTATCTGCTGTGCCGGCCGATGCCGGCTGATGACGTCAACCGGTTTCTCGAGGACCGCCTCATGCCAGGTGCCTCCCAGACGGCGACGCCCGCTCGCTCGGCCTCGCGCTCCCATCCTCAGGTGATGCGCCGCGCCAGGTCGCTGTCGGTCTAGCGCGCGATGCGTGACAGCCCCAGGGCCCTGCGATACGCCGGGAGTCCGCGTTTGCAATCCTCTCGCAGGTGCAGCTGGGGAAGATAGGCGTCTGGACCTCCAACAGCGCGATCGGCGAGGAGAACGCCGGCGAGGCTTCCAAGCTCGTTGAGGATCTTGGCTTCGGGACCTTCTGGTTGGGTGGCTCGCCGAAGCTGCCGGCGGTTCGCCCGCTGCTGGAGGCCACCAGCCGCCTGGTGGTCGCGACCGGGGTCGTCAACGTCTGGCAGAACCAGCCGGCGCAGCTCGCGGCCGAGCACGCGGCCTTGACCGATGCCTTTCCCGGGCGGCTTCTGCTCGGCATCGGCATCGGCCATCCCGAGGCGACGAGCAGCTACGCCCGGCCCCTGTCGACCATGAGGGAGTTCCTGGACGGCCTCGACGCTGCCGAGCGGCCGGTGCCGCCGAAGGAGCGGTGCCTGGCCGCTCTCGGCCCACGGATGCTCGAGCTCAGTGCCGAGCGCTCGCTCGGCGCCATTCCGTACTTCGTCCCTGTGGAGCACACTCGCTTTGCGCGTGAGCAGCTTGGGCCGAGCGCGCTGCTCGCCCCCGAGCTGGCATGCGTGCTGGACACCGACAGCGCCCGCGCTCGCCAAACGGCCCGCGCTTACGCTGCGACCTATCTGGGCCTGCGCAACTACACGAGCAACGTGCTCAGGTTTGGATTCGCAGAGCAGGACATCGCGGATGGAGGATCTGAGCAGCTGATCGACGCCATCGTCCCTCACGGCACCGCGGAGCAGATCGCACAGGTCGCGCGCGCCCATCTGGATGCCGGAGCCGACCACGTCTGCCTGCAGCCGCTTGGCGGGAGCGGCATCCCGCGTGAGGAGTGGACCGCGCTGGCCTCGGCGCTGATCGGCTAGAGACGCGCACCCTTGGAAGGCGATCCTAAACCGATGCATGTCGAGGAGGCGATCCGCACCCGTCGGACCCATAAGGCGTTCGGCTCCGAGCCGCTCGATCGCAGGACTCTCGACGAACTGTTCGAGCTCGCACGCTGGGCACCCAACCATCATGCGACCAATCCGTGGCGATTCCGCGTCCTCGGCCAAAATGCGCTTGAGCGCCTGAAGCAGGCAGCCGGCAGAGAGCAGGCTGCGAAGCTTGACCGCGCGCCGACGCTGATCGTGGTGACCGCGACGCTTGCCGGCGAGGAGGTCCAGGACCACGAGGATCTGCACGCCACCGCGATCGCCGCCTACATCGTCCTGCTCGCCGCGCACGCGCGCGGGTTCGCCGGCTACTGGCGTACGCCGGCCGTGCTGCGCACCCCCGAGGGCCGTGGCGCCGTCGGGCTCGAGCCTCACGAACATGTGCTCGGGCTCATCCATCTCGGACGACCGCGCCAGCAGAGCGCCCCTCCTGCGCGCGAGGATCCGGACACGTATGTCAGCTACCTGGACTGACGCCGCAGGATCGGCGACGCCAGAGCGGCTCAGGACTCGGGTCGTCGTCGTCTGGCTGGCCAGCCAGTACTATCAGCGCAGATCCCCGGCGGGCGAGAAGAGGAGTCCTGATGGCAACGGCTGGACGCGACATCAAGAGTGTTGAACTGACCGATGGCGAGCTGTGGCTCGACGGGCCGCCGCATGAGGCGTTCAGGCAGATGCGCCGCGAATGTCCCGTTCACTGGACGGAGAGCTTCGAGGACCTCCCCGACGAGGCGGGCTTCTGGTCGGTCACGAGAGCGGAGGACGTTCACACCGTCAGCCGCGACTGGCAGAGCTACTCCTCAGAACGCGGCGGCGTGATCCTGGCGGCTGCCGGATTCCCGCTCGAGCTCGCGCAGGCGATGTTCATCGGGATGGACCCTCCCAAGCACGATCGCCTGAAGGCGCTGTTCCAGGCCGGCTTCACGCCGAGGCGGATCGCCGCCCACGAGGATGCGATCAGGGCGATCGCCGTTCGGGTGCTGGACCGCCTCGTGGGCCAGGCGAGCTGCGACCTCGTCAGCGACGTCGCCCAACCGATCGTCTCGCGGGTGATCGGGAGCTTCATGGGCATCTCCGAGGAGGACGACGCGATCTGGGCGAGGCTCATGAACTCGACGCTCGGAGCGGCCGACCCGGACCTCAACCCGGACGGCTTCGAGGGCGCGGTGCAGAAGGACATCCCCGAGGTCTTCGAGCGCTGCCGCAAGCTGATCGCCGAGCGCCAGGAGAACCCGACGGACGACCTCACGACGGTCCTCGTCAATGCGGAGGTCGACGGGGAGAAACTCGAGGAACATGAGATCGTGATGGGCTTCTTCCTGCTGATGGCGGCAGGCAACGACAGCACCAAGGCCACCTACTGCAGCGGCATGCGTGCATTGATGGAAGACCGCGAGCAGATGCAGATGCTGCTCGAGGACCGATCGCTGATCCCCGCCGCCGTCGAGGAGTCGCTGCGCATGTTCCCTGCGTTTGCGCACTTCCGCCGCACGGCCACCCGCGACGTCGAGCTGAACGGCCAGCGGATCCGCGAGGGCGACAAGGTGGTCATGTGGTATGCCTCCTCCAATCGCGACGAGACTCGCTTCGAGGACCCGGACCGCTTCGACCTGCACCGCGAAACAGAGCACCAGGCCTTCGGGGCCGGTGGCCGCCACTTCTGCCTGGGCACCGCCCTGGCGCGCCTGGAGCTGAAGGTCATGATCGAGGAGACCCTCGAGCGCTTTCCCGAGATCGAGCTCGCCGGAGATCCGAGCGTCGTGGAATCGCTCTTTCTCAATCAACTGAAGACGCTCCCGGTCCTGCTGGCGCCGTAAGGCGCGATCAGCATCGCCGAGGGCTGGGCTGGCAGGCCGCCAAGGACGCCCAATGCGGGTTGCGATCGTCTCAGACGTCCATGGCAACCTCACCGCCTTCGACGCGGTGCTGGCTGACATCGAGCGGCGAGCACCCGACCTCGTGCTACACGGCGGGGACCTCGCCCTGATGGGCGCGCAACCCGCGGAGGTCGTGGACAGGGTCCGCGAGCTGGGCTGGCGCGGCGTGGTAGGCAACACCGATGAGGTGCTCTGGCGAGGAGAGGAGCGGGCGCGCCAGGAGCGGCTCGCTCCCAGCCTGGGGGTCCTGTTGCGCCTGATCTTCGGCCAATACGCACCGGCGACCCTCGAGCTGCTCGGGGAGGAGCGAGTCACCTGGCTGCAAGGGCTTCCCGCCTGCGAGCGCCTGGAGGACCTGGTGCTCGTGCATGCCGCGCCGGGCGATCTATGGCGCGCGCCCATGCCCGACGCCGAGGACGAGGAGCTGTCGAGCGTCTATTTGCCGCTCGACGCGGCCACGGCGATATACGGACACATCCATCGTCCGTACACCCGGACGCTTGCCGAGCTGACGATCGCAAACAGCGGCAGCGTGGGAATGCCCTGGGACGGCGATCCGCGCGCCTGCTATCTGCTCGTGGAGGATGGGATCCCCCGCCCGGTGCGCGTCGATTACGACGTTGAGCGAGAGGTCGCCCTGCTGCTCGACAGCGGCTACCCGGACGCGCCACGACTGGCCGAGATGCGCCGTCGCGGAGTGTTCCTCACACCGCTGGCGCCTGCGTCCTGATTCAGATGCCGCCCGGCGCCGCGCGCCGTCTGCCGATCCGCGGCCGGCACGCCCCCCAGGCCGAGCACGCCGGCGACCGCGCGCGCGGCCAGCACCTCATCGTGCGGCGCCTGTCCGGCGAGTTGGATCACCGTCCCTTCGAGGGCTCCCACGAGGGCCAGCGCCACCGCTCTGGCGGGTGGCCCGGGCGGGATCCTCCCGGCTCTGCGTCCGGCGCTGACGAGGCCCGCGCAGCGCTTGACGAGACTCTCCGAGACGCGCTCGAGGTGACGCCCGACAGGATGATCCTGGCCGCTGAACTCAAGCTTCAGCGCCATCGCCACGCGAGCCACGTCGCGGCGGCAGTAGACGGCGTGACCGCGCGCCAGGACGATCAGCGCGGCGACTGGATCGGACTCCTGCTCGACCAGCCGGCCCACCTCCAGCCTCCATGTCTCATCGACCCAATCGATCACGGCTAGGGCGAGGTCTTCCTTGTCCTTGAACTGGTGATAGAGAGCTCCGCGCGTGTAACCCGCCTCGCTCGCCACCTGCTCGAGCACGAGGTTGCCGTAGCCCGACCGCGACAGACCCCTCGCGGTAGATTCGAGCAGCGCGCTGCGGGTGCGTGCGCTTCGGTCGGCCTGCGTCGAGCGGCCAACGCCCGTCGGCCCCCTCTCGGTCGAGGGCTGGTCGCCCTGGAGTGTGCGTACATGCATGCATGTATGTTATCGTCTCGGGCGCGCGAAGCGCACACGCCATCCCTACAGAAAGGCCGCGTCCCCCATGCATCCCTTCCGCAGTGCAATCGAAGCGGGCGAGACCGACCGCGCGCTCGAGCTGTTCTCGCCGGACGTCGTGTTCAACAGCCCAGTGGTGTACCGCCCCTACCAAGGACGCGAGGCCCTCGGCGTGATCCTCTCGGCTGTCGCCCGCGTGTTCGAGGATTTCCGCTACGAACGCGAAATCGGAGCCGAGGGGGCCAGCGACCACGCATTGGTGTTCAGAGCCCGGGTGGGCGACCGCGAGCTGCACGGGTGCGACTTCCTTCACACGGGCGAGGACGGCCTGATCGACGAGTTCACGGTGATGGTCCGGCCGCGCTCGGCGGCGATCGCGCTCGAGGAGGCGATGAAGGCCGAGGTCCTCGCCGTCCAGGGCGAGTGAGGCTTTCAAACAGCGAGCACGAAGGCCACAGCTGGCGGATCGGCGAAGTCGCCCCCGACTTCAGGCTGGAGGACGTCTGGGCGCTGCCGGCGCAGGGTGGCGCCGAGGACTTCGGGAAGCTGCTCGAGGTGATGGCCTTGCTCGATCCGGCTGACATCCAGTCGCCGGCGACCCGGGCCCTGTTCAGTATTCGCTGGCGCGTTGGCCGATGGCTCCGGTGGGATCACGCGCCGCGCCCACTGCCGATCCCGAAGGACACCGAGACGACGCTGAGCGCGCGGCTGCCGGCCGACCTGCGCGACAGCGCAACGGGCACGGATCTGCGATCCAAGGACGCCACCTTCACGGCCCTCTATCGGACCGATGACGAGTGGGCCGCCGAGCTCTCGAACCGAACCGTTCACGCCATCATGCACCTGGCCTGGGTCGAGCAGGGAGAAGATCTCTACCGGGGGCAGATGGGGGTCTACGTCAAGCCGCGCGGGAGGTTGGGCGAGGCATACATGGCGCTGATAGCGCCATTCCGCCACCGCGTCGTATACCCCGCCCTGATGCGACATATCGAACGCGCCTGGAACGCCCGCATGGCTCACGCCAACGCCGGCTGTTAGGCGGGCACGGCCTCCCCCGTCCTCGCGCTCCGCTAGACGGGCGTGAGCGTTTGCCGGACCGCCGCCTCGATCGCCACGAGCAGCGTCCACGTCGAGTTTGCGTGGCCGATGTGCTCGCCAAGCGGGATCGTGTCGGCGTCCTGCACGAGCTCGATCAGCGCCGACTCCATGCGTTCGGCCAGGCAATCGCGGATTGCGCCGCTGATCGAGAGCGGCACATCGACCGTCGGCGGATCTCCACTCAGCGCGTTCGTCAGGCTCCAGGCCTCGCGGACTCGCTCGCGGGACCGTGCGAGGTCGAATTCCCCCGCTCCGCGGCGCGCGCGCTGAGCGTCGTGCGCTGCGTCCCACTCGTGATCGCGTATCACCGCCGCGGCGTACACGAGAGCCGCCACCTGCTCGTGGTCAACCGCCAATCTGACTGTGGCCGGGCCGCTCATCGTTGGGGCCTCTTCCGGTGGTTTGGTCGCTGACCGGAGTCCGGGCGACCACGCCGCGAACGCAAATCACTCGGGACGTGGCGTCCCAGTTATCCGATTATGCGACCGCGCGCGCGGCGGCGTTGCGCGATCGGATTCTGCATCGCGCAAATTGCTCGCTAAACGTGCGCGGCCGGCTCGCGCGCGTTCCGGTCACGCCTCCGATCGCCCGGGTGCGAGGCGGCCCACCCGGGGGAGCAGGAAGACGAGCGCGGCCACCGAGACAGCGACTCCGAGCACGAACGGGACCGCGTCTGCCGTCGCACCCGCGATCGCCCCTGCGGCCGCCGGCCCGACCATGGCCCCGGTCGCCCAGGCCGCATTCAGAAGACCAAACGCCACGCCCTGCGCGAGCCCGGCAGTCTCGGCCCCCTCGGAGACGAGCGAGAAGGCCGGCGTGAAGAGAGCGCCGTAGGACACGGCGGCGAGCACCACCAGCGGCGCGTAGGTGGCCGGGCTCGTTCCGATGGCGAGAGCCAGCGTGACCGGCAGGCTCGCCATCAGAGCCAGGCGCGCGATCCTCGTCGCTCCGCGAGCATCGCTGAGGCGCCCGATCAGGGGCGCGGCGGAAGCCTCGAGCCCAGCGCCGACCAGCCATATGGCGCCGATTGCCGTCGCGCCCCAGCCGGCGGCCGCGAGGTGCAGCGGAGCCAGCACCGAGAGCACGCCGACCAGCATCGCGGCGACCTCCAGCACTCCCAGGCCGGCGGTGAACCGGCGCGCACCGAGCGCCCTCCTCAACGTCACGCCTGCGGGTTCGGCAATCGAATCGCTGTCGATCTGAACGGTCAGAACGGCGAGAATCACCGCCAGGCCCGAAAGGCCGCTGAAGACGGCCGCCCGGCCTATCGCGCCCGCCGCCACACCTACGAGCGGGCCGAGCAGCTCGCCCACGACAGCAGCGCTCATGACGCGGCCGATCACCTCCCCTCGCTGCCTCGGTGGAGCGCTGCCCATGAGCCAGACGAAGGCGCCGGCCCAGGTGAATGCACTGCCGATGCCCTGGATCACCCGGGCGGCGATGAGCGTTCCGAAGTCGTTTGCAAACGCAAAGCCAATACTTGAGAGACCCATCAGCGCCAGTCCCACCAGCACTGCACGACGGGGGCCCAGCCGTGCCGCCGCACGACCCCCCGGCAGGCCGCCGATCAGCGCCCCGGCTGCGTACGCGCCCACCAACGCTCCCGCAGCCGCCTTCGAGAGGTGGAACTCGTGGGCGAAGCGTGGCAGCAGCGGCGTCAGCGCCGCATACAGCATGGCGTCCACCAGGACGAGCACGGACGCGAGGATCAGGAGGCGACGCATCTCGCGAATCTACACAGCGCAATGGCCTGTTCCGCGCCGGCGGCCGGCGATCCGCCGAACAGGGCGAAGTGCTCTAGCGGTCGCGGCGGCGCCCCAGCCGACCGGCAACGCACGAAGCGCCCATCAACAGCGCCGCCAACGCCCAGCAGCATCCGGCGAACACGAAGCCGGCCGGGCGCTCCATGAACAACGCAAACAGCGTTCCGCTCGCGAGCAGCAGTCCCACGTCGGCCACCAGCAACGTGTGCAGCACGATCCTGGATGCGGGCCGCACGGGCTCAATCCGCGCCAGCCAGTGCTCGGCACGAACACGCTCGTCGGTGCGCAGGCCGTCCTGCTCCACGCGGCCAATCGTTCGCTCCTGCGGGCGGAAAGTCAAGGGCCCGGCTCCAGCGCATGCTCGGGCACCACCGCAGGATCCCTTGCTCGTGATCGCCCGGTTAGTCTGCTCTGGGTGGGCGCTGATGACGGCCTTCCGAAGCTCTTCTTCGTCTCCCAGGGCGACTGGGAGGAGTGGCTGGCGGACAACCACGACGTGTCCGAGGGTGTCTGGATCAAGATCGCCAAGAAGGACTCCAGCATCGAGAGCGTGCGCTACCCGGAGGTGCTCGAGAGCGCACTCTGCTTCGGATGGATCGACGGTCAGCGCCAGGCTTTCGACGGGCGTCACTTCCTGCAGCGATTCACGCCGCGGCGGGCTCGCGGTAGGTGGTCTCAGATCAACCGCGAGACGGCCAGCCGGCTGATCGCCGAAGACAGGATGCGCGGCGCCGGCCTCTCGGAGGTCAAGCGGGCGCAGGCGGACGGCCGCTGGGAGGCCGCCTACGAGGGCCAGAGGAGAAGCACCGTTCCCGACGATCTTCAGCGCGAGCTTGACGCGCACCCTCGGGCCAAGGCCTTCTTCGCCTCCCTGAGCAGCCAGAATCGCTACTCGATCATCTACCGCCTGCAGGATGCGAGGAAACCGGATACGCGCGCGAGGCGCCTTGCGAAGTTCGTGGCGATGCTCGAGGCGGGGGAGGCAATCCACCAGTAGCCGACGATAGAATGGGTCACAGAAATCGCATGGGCATCGACAATCCTGTTCATCTGCTGTTCATCGCCGTCGTCGCCCTGCTGGTCCTCGGCCCCAAGCGCCTCCCGCAACTCGCCCGTGCCCTGGGTGAGGGCATTCGGGAGTTCCGGGGTGCCTTCGATCAGGCAAGCGCACCCTCCTCTCAGCGAGCCCCCTCGCCCCTGCAGATCGAGCCCCCACCGCAACCGAGCGGGGCGCCAAGCGCTGCTGAGACTGGGGAGCCCGTCGACCTTGTGGAGCTTGCCGAGCGGGGCCGGCCCAGCGAGCGGACCTAAACGCCTTACATCGAAGCGCCGGGCCGAAAGCATGGAATCGGTATGCTTCACCTGGCCTGATCGGCCGGAGGAGGAGAAGGATTCTTACCCATCGAGGCCTGACGCGTCGCGAGTTGCTCGGTGCCGGTGCTGCCGCTGGGGCACTCGCCCTGGAAGCTGACCCGCTGATACAGCGCGTGCTTGCGTTACCGTCGCGGCACGGGCGACTGACGGACATCGAGCACGTCATCATCCTGATTCAGGAGAATCGCTCCTTCAACCACTATTTCGGCACGTTACCCGGCGTCCGCGGCTTCTCCGATCCTGGCGCGCGCAAGACGTTCTTCCAGTCCGGCTATCCAAGTCCGGGTTTCAACGGACAACTTCTTCCCTTTCACCTGAACACCGGCGGTAAAGCCCAGTGCTTTCCCGACATCACGCACGGGTGGGTGCCCCAGCACGAAAGCTGGGACGGCGGCGAGATGGATGGGTTCGTGCGCGCACATCTCGCCTTTGATGGGCCGGCGGCGGGTCCGGCCACGATGGGCTACTACGAACGCGCGGACATCCCGTTCTACTTTGCTCTCGCGGAAGCATTCACCATCTGCGACGGCTATCACTGCTCGGTTCTCGGTCCCACGGACCCCAACCGCCTATACAGCATGTCTGCGACCATCGACCCCGACGGCGCCAACGGTGGGCCCCTCGTGGAAACCGAGACCGTCCTGCGCTCACTCTACGCGGGGCGCTTCACGTGGACGACGATGCCCGAGCAGCTGTCCGCGGCTGGGGTGAGCTGGAAGATCTATACAGGACCCGCCGGCGTCTTCGACAACGTGCTCACGTACTTTCAGGCCTACCAGACGAACACGGAGCTCGCCGACCTGGCATTCAAACCCTTCTATCCGTGCGACTTCTCGGCCGACCTCGAAAAAGGGGAACTTCCGCAGGTGTCATGGATCAATGCCGGGCTCAATCAGACCGAGCACCCCGGAAACTCGACATCCGCCGCCGGCGAGTACACCGTACAGGCGCTTCTGAAGAGGCTGCTGGCCTACCCCGACGTGTGGGAAAAGACGGCGCTATTCCTGACCTGGGATGAGAACGGTGGATTCTTCGACCAGGTCGCACCGCCGGCTGCGCCACCAGGCACGCCTGGCGAGTATCTCACCGCTCCGGACATCACCCACAGTGCCGGCGGAATCGCAGGACCCGTCGGTCTGGGCTTCAGGGTGCCGATGATCATCATGTCCCCATTCAGCCGCGGGGGGTTCCTCTCCTCGGACGTGTTCGACCACACCTCGACTCTGCGCTTCCTCGAGAGCCGCTTTGGCGTGGAGGTGCCCAATCTGAGCCAATGGCGACGCGAAGTCACCGGGGATCTGACCAGCGCGTTCAACTTCAAGCGACCGGACGCAAGCACACCCGAACTCCCCGAAGTCGACCTGACCAGCGAAGAAGACCAGAGCGGGGGCTGCTCAGTGTCGGCCGCGGTGACGGTGCCACCCAACTCCTTGCCCCAGCAGCAGCGCGGGAGCCTGCGGCGTCCGAGCGGGCTTGAGCCATGGAGGCCAGGCCATCGGCAGCGGATGCCGACGTCCGGCTCGCCGCCTCCCCCGGTTGAACCGCCGCCAGGCTGTCCCGCCTGATGGGCGGCGGCGAGGCGGACCGACCCTTCAGCCTCCGGTCGCTCCGGTGACTCCCTGCGGTCCCGTGGCGTCGGCTTCACCGGTGGCTCCGGTGGCTCCCGATTCGCCGCTGCTTCCCGCCGGGCCGGTTGCACCTGTCACTCCCGTCGCTTCGGTCGCTGCGGTGAGGCCCTGCGACCCGGCGGCGGCCAGCGCCCCGGTCGCTCCCGTGGGTCCGCTCGCGCCGCTGTTGCTCGCCGGAGCCATGGCAACGCCGATCGGGTCCGATCCCACCCTGATTTCCTTGCCGGGCGTGTTCGTCGCCACTTCGATCGGCGTCACCGAGTCGCTTCCGTAGTTGGCCACGTAGGCGGTCATACCGTCGGGCGTGATCGCGATCCCGTAGGGGCTCGTCCCGACCTTGATTTCCTTGCCGGGCGTGTTCGTCGCCAGTTCGATCGGCGTCACGGAGCCGCTGTGGATGTTGGTGACGTAGGCGGTCGTGCCGTCCGGCGTGATCGCGATCCCGTACGGTTCTGAGCCAACCTTGATTTCCTTGCCGATCCTGTTCGTCGCCAGTTCGATCGGCGTCACCGAGCCGCTGCCCTGGTTGACGACGTAGGCGGTTCTGCCATCGGGAGTGATCGCGATCCCGATCGGGGCAGCCGCGCGCACCTTGATTTCTTTGCCGGGCGTGTTCGTCGCCAGTTCGATGGGCGTCACGGAGTCGCTGTGGATGTTGGTGACGTAGGCCGTCGTGCCGGCCGGCGTGATCGCGATCCCGTAGGGGAATGACCCAACTTTGACTTCTTGGCCCGGCGTGTTGGTCGCAAGTTCGATCGGGGTCACCGACCCGCTGCCCTCGTCGGCGACGTAGGCGGTCGTGCCGTCGGGTGTGATAGCGACCCCAGACGGATCCATGCCGGTCTTGATTTCTCTGCCGGGCCTGCCGGCTGCGAGCTGCCGGCTTGACCGACCGCGCCGGTCGCGGCCGCGGCCGAGTTCGATCGGCGTCACCGAGTTGCTCAGATCGTTTGTGACGTATGCGGTCGCGTCGTCAGGCGTGATCGCGACGCCGACCGGCGATGTCCCCACCTCGATTTCTTCCGCGGGCGCGTTCGTCGCCAATTCAATCGGCGTCACGGAGTCGCTTCTCAGGTTGGCGACGTACGCTGTATCCATCGACATGCCGGCCGCGGTTGCTGGCGTCCCGTCCAGGACCGTCAACGATGCGCCGGCCACCAGCACGACCAGAAGCCCCAGCCGCATCCGGCTGACACGAGCAACACCTCTCATCTCCACCGCCTCGCGCTCCGGAGAGCACGCCTAATCTTTCGCTCACCTTGTATTGCGAATTGTACCCCGCGGCGGTTACGCCGGGAGCTGTCTCCCTGTGAGTGACGAGCTGCGCCCACGGGCGCTCAGAGCTGTCGTCGCCGGTGCTGTTCAGGGCGTCGGCTTTCGAGAGGCGACCCGGCGCCGCGCCGGCGACCTCGGTGTCTTCGGGTGGGTGCGCAACTCGGGCGACGGCGGTGTGGCCGTGCACGCGGAGGGCCCACCCGCCGCGATTGAGGGACTCGTCGACTTTCTGCAGCGGGGCCCGGCGGGCGCCGCCGTTGAGAGCGTGTCTCTCGAGGACGTGCCGATCGAGGGTCATGAGCAGTTCGCGATCCGCGGCGTGAGCGCCGGCGCATTCGTCGTGCAGCAGCACGCCGCGAGCACCCGCCACTTCGATCTGCGCCTGGAGCTGGGCGGCGTGATGCGCTCCTGGGCTGTCCCCAAGGGCCCCTCGCTTGACCCGTCGGCCAAGCGGCTGGCCGTCCAGGTCGCCGACCATGGAATCGAGCACAACACCTTCGAGGGTCCGACGGAGCACGGGGGCGTGGTGGTCTGGGACCGCGGCCACTACGAGCAGGGAGGCAGGATTGCCTGGCCCGAGGCGCTGGACCGCGGACACGCCGTGTTCGTCCTGCACGGTGAGAAGCTCGCCGGCGGCTTCGTGCTGCAGCGCACGCGGCCGGGGCCGAAGCCGCAATGGCTGCTGCTCAAGCGGCGAGACGATGAGGCGCGCCCAGGCTCGGACATCGTTTCAGAGCAACCCGCCTCCGTGATAACCGGCCGCACGCTCGAGGAGGTGCTGCGCGATGGGAGCTGACCGTGAGCACTGGCCCCTGGACAGCTGCCCAGGGGCCAGTAGCGCCCTCGCCTACGGGGCGCCTACGGTGATGAGTTCCTGCGTGTTGTAGCCCATGTACTTGACCGTGCCGGTGCTCGTGGCTTCTCCACCGAGCTGTGAGTGAAGCGCGCCAGTCGAGGACCCTTTGAATCGAGTCCCGGACGGAGCCGAGGCGGAGGTGCCGTTGAGGATACCCGCGGCGGCAGCACCGATTTCGGGTTCGAGCTGTCCCTCAAGCGTTTCGGAGTACAGCACGGTGTTCGGTTCATAGCCGGGCGGGGTTTCACAGCTCACCGTGCGGACCATCTCTCCCGGTTCTGGTGAGCCGAACATGCTGAAGGGCTGACCGATCTTCTCCCTGATCGAGTTCGGCGAGCCTCCTTCTGTCAGTTCGTCCTTCCAGGGGAAGTTCGAGGCCGTTATCCGTCCGATCGCGGGGATCCCTTTTTCGGCCCCCGCCGCTTCGCATTGCGGCGCTGAGCATTCAAAGAAGCCGGACGCCTGGGTCTGGCCTGTGCCGGCGCCGCCGCCGACCGGGTTTTCGATCGTGCCTGCTCCTACGGTCCTGCAGCTGATCTGCCCGGAGGCGCTGGTCTGCGCGATGTTGACTGCGCCGCCCCAGGAGACGATCGGCGTCTTCACGCCCTGTTTGAGTTTGCTGCCGGCCTTGTACCAGTGCGGGGGAGTCGGGTTGGTGAGCGTCGTGAACGTCGCATCGCCTCCGTAGCTCGTCCCGCCCGCGTTTGTCGCAACTATGCGGAAGTAGTAGGTCGTGCCTTCGCTGAGGCCCGAGATCGACGCCGACACCGCCACCGGGCTTTCCCCGGATCCCGGCAGCGACGAGCACGGAGTGCTCGAGCCGTAGGCTTCTGAGGTCCCGTATTCGAAGTGGCAATCGGTGACCGCCGCGCCTTCGGGGTTGACCGTGGCGTTCAACGTCGCCGAGGTCCGCGTCACCGATGAGGCCGATCCGGTGACGACCGCTGGCGCGTTGGGAAGCGTCGTGAAGGCGACGTCTGAGCCGTAGCTCGTCCCGTTGGTGTTGGTCGCCACGATGCGGTAGTGGTAGGTCGTGTTTTCGCTCAGGGTGCCCGGCGAGAGCGTCGCTGAGACCGCCACCGGACTTTCGCCCGGAACCCGGCGACGGGCTGCAGGGCACACTCGTGCCGTAGGCCACCGTCGTGCCGTATTCGAAGTGGCATTCGCTGACCGTCTCATCCTTGGGGTTGACCGTGGCGTTCAAAGTCGCCCCGGTCTGGGTGACCGACGAGGCCGGTTCGGTCATGACGACAGGGGCACTGCGGTTGACTTTGACTTCAACAGACGGGCCCGAGTATTCGCTTTCAGCGCTTTCGTTGCTCGCGGAGACGCGGTAGGTCCAGACCCCTTCTTCCTCCTTGTTCGCAGCCGTGAACGCATATTCCGGACTGGTCAGGCCGGTCGCGACGGTGGTCCAGCTGCCGCTTTCCAGTTTCTGCTCCAGCGTGTAGGTCAGGCCGGCTGCCGCCTCAGACGGTTCCCAGGAAAGCGTGAACACACCGGTGTTCGGGTTTCCCCCGCTCGAGACGTACGGCACGCCGGGCACGGTCGTCGCCACGTTGCGCGCGAGCGTGTAGCCCGGCGGCAGGTACTTGGGAAGCGGCGCCTGCACGAGTCCCCCATCGCTGCCCGGCGATTCGGTCGTCGGCAGCCGCAGTTCGAGGTTCTTCACCTGGATCGACGCCGGTGAGGAGGAATTGCGGGCGTATTTCGAGTCCTGCATGAGCAGTTCGAGCTTGATGACATGCCCCGCAGCGACGTTCCACGCCTGCGGGTGCAGCTGGAACACCTGCTTGGTGAAGCCCGCACCCGGGCTGATCGGCCGGTAGATGGCACGTCCGATCAGGCGCTGGGTGCCAGCGCCGCCTTCGCTGACGTCCATCAACCGCGCGATCACCTGGTCGTTTTCGGCCGGCGTGGAGAATTCGCCGATGACGGTCGGCGAGCCGGCGATCGTGAAGCCTTCGGCCGGAGCCGGTGCGAGCTTGTAGGTCGCCGCGGACGCGTTCGTGCCGGCATTCTCTTCCGCGCACACGGTCGTGCCCGAGGCGTAGAACGCCGACGCCGGCGCCGTGCCTGGAGCTTCGATCGTCTGTTCGGCGGCGCCTTCGAGATGGATTTCGCCGGGTGCAAGGCTCGCCCAGTTCGCCGCTTTGTATTCGTGCCCCGAGCTCGATGCGCCGATCGGGCAGACGCTCGTCAGAGCGGTCACACCACCGTGCGCGTTTGCCGGTTCACTGCCCTGGCCCTTGACGTAATATTCAAACCAGGCGTTCTGAGCGGCCGTCAGCTTGCCCACATCGGTGGTCGAGGGTGACGTCGTGGACCGCGGGTTGTGGCCGTAGTCGAAGGCGAACAGCTGGATCGGCGCGTTCGGATAGGTGGCGCGGACCTTGTTGTAATAGTCGACGCTTTCGTTGACCGGGAACAGGTCGTCGTTCCAGCCATTCTGCAGGAGCGCCGGAGCCGGAGATTCGGCCAGGCTCGTGTAATACGGGCTGTGATTGGGCAGCTGCGTTTCCTGCTGGATAGCCAGGGGCTTGCCGTTATACGGGCCGCCAGTGGCATTGAAGTTGTACCATTCGGTGATGTTCGCTTCGGGTTCGGCGGGCGCGGGCGCGTAGAAGGCTTTGTAGACCGCGAGGCCCGCGAGGTAGAGCGATTCGTTCCAGTTCTGCTTCTCGATCCCGAATTCGTGGTTGCCGAGCATGCCCGAGTAGGGCGCGTTGGCTACGTAGTCCAGGTTGCTGCCGTTGGGCTGCAGCGATTGCGCGAGGTCGGTCCATGGCCATTCCGGCGCCGTCGCCGCGATTTTCATGGGGATCCCTTTGGGGCTGGTCCACGGAATCAGTTCGCCGTTGGTGAGCTGGACGCGGTCCTTGAGCGAGCCGAGCTGCTCGGACATGCCGCCGCCGTAGCTCTCGCCGGTGGCACCGATCTCCTGGGGGTTGATCACGCCTTCGTCGGCGAGCAGGCCGAGCATGTACTGGGCGTCGTGCACTTCATAGGCCCTAGCCATGAGGTGGACATATCCTTTTTCACACGGCCCCGGTTTTTCTTTAGCCACCGTGGCCCCGCAGGAGGAGAACCAGCCGCGGTCGGTCATGCTGAAGACCGCATAGCCGAGTTTCAGCCAGCGCTGGGCGGTCGCGCTTGAGGGCAGGATCTTGCTGCTTCCCCAGCCGTGGTAGATGCCGATGACCGGGTAGTTGTTGTCGGCGCCCGTGGCGGGGGGGAAGGCCGCCGAGACGTCGATCGGAGTGCCGTCCCAGCTCGGGACCGTGGTGTTCGCGGTGTTACCGCACCAGCGCTGACCTTCGCTGGCGCCAGCGCCCTGGGTCGTGCACGTCACGGTGCCGAAGACACTCGTGATCGTGGCGCTGGCGGCAGATGGGGCCACCAGCCCGAGAATGACACCCGACAGCACGAGCAGCTTGCGCATTCCAAGCAACCTGCGCAGGGCGAAGCGATCGACCACAGCGGTCCCGTTGAACATTCCTCAACCCCCTCCTCTGGCCGGTCGAGACCGGCCGCACGTCAGACAGTAGAGCGGCGGCCCGTGCGTCCAAGCGCGGGCGCCTACCGATTCCAGGCGACCCTATCACACCTTTCACAGCGATCTCGCGCGCGAGGAGCGGCCCTGATCAGGCCGCGCTCAGGGGCACACGATCGGTCTATTCCCGGCCAGATCGAGACACTCATCGACGCGTTCGGGCAGCTTGCCGCGGCGGATCACGAAGCGGGTGTACTTCCCGATCTCGCCGGGCTTGAAGACCAGGACTTCGAGGGTCACGCCGAAGCGAAGGGGGCGCTCGAACCCTCGAAATTCGACCGCGGCGGCTCCCCGCCTGCTCGAAACGGCTACTCGGCTTGCGGCCTTGATCGGACAGCCGCGACCCTTGCACCTGACCGTGATTTTCGCCCCTGCCGGCATCTGCTGCACCATCAGCAGGCCGAGCTTCACCCCGGAGGTGGTCTCCCTGCCGGCGATCCGCACGACGGGAAACGGCTGCATCAGGGGAACGCTGAGGCCGGCCACGTTGATCGTTTCAGTGGCGGTGCTCGTGAGGCCGGCGGCATTGGTGACAAGCAGTCGGACGACATGAGCTCCGGGAGTCGAGAACGAGGTGGTGAGCAGGGCTCCCGCGCTCTGGAACGGGCCGTTGCTCGTCAGGGCCCATGCGAACCCCGTGATCGGACTCGCGGCGTCGGTGGAGATCGACACGAGCGAGACGGGTTCGCCGGTCTGTGGAGCGGACGGGAACCACTTGAACGCGGCCACCGGCGGCACGGCCGCGGTGCCCGGCGCAGGCGCGGGGCTGGGCGTGGGCGTGGGCGTGGGCGTTTCCGGGGGCGTGCCAACCGGCGCCGGCGTGACCGTGAATTTCACGGCTGAGCTTTTGCCGGAGGACTCCCCCAGGACCGAGTTTTCCTGGACGGCGACCGCGCTGTACTGCCCGCTCGAGAGGGCCGGCTGCGCATCGTCCGACGCCCACGCGCCGCCGGTGCCCGCGGCTGTGGCCGTCGAGATGACCGTCCCCTTCGCCGTGGCTCCGGCGTAGATGCGGACCGTGACCGTGGTGGTGTTGGCGGCGGTGCCGGTGAACGACGGCGTTGCGTCATCCGACGGCGATGGGGGCGCGTTCAGCGTCACCTTGGGGGCGGCTGCGTCCGCCGTGAGGATCACCGGCAACAGCATCGATCCAGCCGCCACCAGCAGCAGAACCACCAGTAGACGCACCGCCACACTCACGTCCCGAAGGGCCTTGGACGCTCTCATCACGCTGCCTCCATCCATGTTTCAGAGCGCGGGCGAACCGCAGCGTCGTCCACGAAATTGGGCTATGAAAGCGATAACCTACAAGTCTCTTGCACCGCAATTCCGGCGCGCAGGCGGGTCCGCTGCAGCTTTTCTCCGCACTTTGCGGAAATAAGCGAGGGCCGGCTTGAGACGCAGCGGTCTCCTCGGGGGCGCACGGGTCGGTCGGCGCATGAGCGTACCCACCGGCACAACCGTCGTCTCAGCGTCCTAGGCTTGTGGGAACGATGTCGACTCAGATTCGCACGGTGCCCCCGCGGCGCGGCCGAAAGCGCGTCCTGGTTGGCGTGGGAACGGCCTTGATGATCGTGATCGTCGCAGCGGCCGTTGCGATCTTCGCGTGGTCCGGCGTTACGCTGGCGAGCGACTCGACGGCGCTCGCGCGAGTGAGCGTCCAGCCCCTGGGCGGGACGATCGAGCGCGTCCAGGCGTTTGGTCCCGGGGGTAAGAGTCTGCCGATCGCGCTCGATGGCGGGCGCCTGACTCCGCTGAGGCAGCTGACTCCCGGCGAAAGCGTGTCGGTGGACGTTGAGGTTCGCCGGCCGGGCTGGCTCGGCTGGGCGCTCGGCAGCCAGCACACAGAGCGGCTGACGCTGCGCGCTCCGGTCGCGCACCCGACCGAACGATGGATGACCGTTCCCTCGAGCTCGGACGTGCGCGTGAGCTTCGATCGACCGGTGAGCGTGGTCGAGTACGCAACCAGCGATGGTCTGGCGCGGCGCGCCCTCAGCGGCGCCCAGGCCTCTATCTCGCTCGGCAGACAGCCCGAGACGGGAACCACGGAGGTCGCCACCGCGCCACGTCCCTGGGAGAAGGTGGGCGCTCCCACGCAGGTCAGCTGGTTTCCGCCGTCACGCTCCGCGGTGATGGCTACGATCCCTGCCGCGGGTGGGCGAATCGCCCCCGCCACAGCGATTCATCTGACGTTCTCGGAGCCGGTCAGCGAGGTGCTCGGCTCGGATCGCCCACGCCTCTCGCCGAGCACGGCTGGGCACTGGAGCGAACCCGACAGCCACACGCTCGTGTTCACCCCGTCGGGGTTCGGAGCGTCGCTGGGCTCACAGCTTCAGGTCGAGCTCCCGCATGCGGTCGCGGTCGCGGCCGGCACGACGGGCGGCCTGCGCACCACGAGCCGGATCGAATGGACGGTCCCGCCCGGCTCCACGCTGCGTCTCCAGCAGCTCCTCGCGCAGGAGGGCTATCTGCCTGTTGACTGGCGGCCGTCGGGCACGCCCGTGGCGCGCACGCCGAGCGCGGAGGCACAGGCGGCCGTCACCCCTCCGAGCGGGAGCTTCAGCTGGCGTTATCCGAACACCCCGCGCAACCTGCGCGCGCTGTGGGCGCCGGGCCAGGCGAACGAGATCACTAAAGGCGCGATCATGAAATTCGAGAACACCAACGAACTCACCGTCGACGGCCTCGCGGGATCGACCGTCTGGCGCATGCTGCTGGATGACGCGATCGCCCATAAGCACCTCAGCAGCGGTTACAGCTATGTGTACGTGCACCGTGAAATTCCCGAGACGGCCACGCTTTGGCACGATGGCCGCACGGTTCTGACCTCGGCCGCGAATACGGGTATCTCTGGAGCCGAAACCGAACTCGGCACGTTTGCGGTGTTCGAGCACATCCCCGAAGGCACCATGAGCGGCACCAACCCCGACGGCTCGCACTACGAAGATCCTGGGATCAAATGGATCAGCTACTTCAACGGCGGGGATGCGCTGCACAATTTCGACCGCGCCTCGTTTGGCACGCCGCAGAGCCTCGGCTGCGTCGAGCTTCCGCTCGCGGCCGCCGCGGAGATCTGGCCCTACACGCCGATCGGCACGCTCGTCACGATCGAAACCTAAAAGCAAACCGGCCCCTAGGGGCTCCAGTGTCGGTCCCGCGTGGCCGATACGCGCAATACGGTGGCTTCATCCGAGCACATCTCCTCGGTCCGCGCCGTCGACCGGGCCGGTCGTCCCGTGGCCGGCGACGGCGCCTCG
The DNA here is from genome assembly GCA_963764185.1 of uncultured Solirubrobacteraceae bacterium. Taxonomy (GTDB): domain Bacteria; phylum Actinomycetota; class Thermoleophilia; order Solirubrobacterales; family Solirubrobacteraceae; genus Palsa-744. The sequence goes on from CAVXRF010000008.1 coordinate 308,939, forward strand.
CGTCCAGGCCGGCGCCGGCGGCAGGGCGGAAGGCTCCAGGCGAACGCCGGCGGTCTCAGCGCGGGGGGTCTGTCCCCGCCAGCGTCCGCGGAGCGGCCTCGCCGTCCAGCGGAGAGCGCACCGGGCGCAGGGCTAAAGACGAGGCGCCGCGGAACCGTTGCGCTCTATGCCGCCGCAATCTCGCTGAGCGCCTTCCTGCTGTTCCAGGTGGAGTTGATCATGGGGAGGCTCATCCTCCCCTGGTTTGGCGGCTCCGCTGCCGTCTGGATGGTGACGGTGCTGTTCTTCCAGGTCGTGCTCGTGCTCGGCTACCTGTACGCGCATCTGCTGGTCAGCCACGTGCCGTCTCGACGGCAGATGCTCGTGCACGTACCGATTCTGCTGGCAACCCTGGTTGTTTTGCCGATCCTGCCCAACCCGGTGTGGAAGCCCATCGGCGGCCAGGACCCCACCCTGCGCATCCTCGGGTTGCTCGCCGTCACGGTGGGGCTGCCGTTCTTCGCACTGTCGGCAACGGGGCCGCTGCTTCAGGCGTGGTACTCACGCGGCGCCGGGCGCCCCTACCGTTTCTACGCCCTCTCCAACGCGGCATCGATGCTCGGCCTGCTCAGCTACCCCGTGCTGGTCGAACCGCATCTTCGAACGCATGTCCAGGCGGACGCATGGTCGGCGGCCTACGCCCTGTTCGTCGCCCTGGCGATCGCCATCGCGGTCCGCGCGAGCAGGTCCGCGCCAGCCGTTCGCACGCCCGCCAGGCCGTCGGCGGCGACTCGAAGACCCGCTCTGAGCGCCCATCTGCTGTGGCTTGCGCTCGCAGCGGTCCCGTCGCTGATGTTCCTCGCCGTCACCAACCAGATGACCCAGAACATCGCACCCATCCCCCTGTTGTGGGTGCTTCCGCTCGGGATCTACCTGCTCAGCCTGATCATCTGCTTCGAGGGAGGTGGATATCGGCGCAAGCTCTTCCTGCCGCTGCTTCCGCTGACGCTGGGTCTGATGGCCTACAACCTCTTCCCACAGGAACTCGAGGTCGGGATCACGGGCCAGATCGCCTTCCTCTCTGCGGTCCTGCTGGTGTGCTGCATCGTCTGTCACGGCGAGTTGGCACGGCTCAAGCCGCCGCCCGTCCACCTGACCTCCTTCTATCTGATGGTCGCCGTCGGCGGGGCGCTCGGCGGCATATTCGTGGCCGTTGTCGCGCCGCAGGTCCTGTCGGGCTATTTCGAACTCGCACTCGGCATCGTGTTGTGCGCGGTGGTGCTGCTGGTCGTGCTGGCGCCGGGCTGGCTCAAGCGAACTCCCGGCAGGGTGTGGCCCCGACGCGCAGCGGCGGCCGTTGGCGCCGCGTTGACGATCCTGCTCAGCCTGTACGTGTACGGAAAGGTGCGTGAACACAACAGCGGCGATCGCGTCGCGGTGCGGAACTTCTACGGCGCGTTGACGGTCCGGGATTCCGGAGTGCCCGGTCCGTTTGCCACGCGCGAACTCTACTCGGGCACGATTCTCCACGGCGAGCAGTTCCTGGCTCCTCAACGTGCTCGGCAGCCCACCACCTACTACGGCCGGGCGTCGGGTATCGGCGTGGCCCTGCGCGTCGAGGGTCGCGCGAACCAGCGAATGCGGGTGGGCGTGATCGGCTTGGGGACCGGCACGATCGCAACGTATGGGCGTCCGGGCGACTCCTACCAGTTCTATGAGATCAACCCGCTAGTAACGCAGATCGCCAAAACGCAATTCAGCTATCTGAGGGAATCGCCGGCCCATGTCAATGTCGTCGGTGGTGACGCGCGCCTGTCGCTCGAACGCGAGCCGGACCAGCACTTCAACGTCCTTGCCGTCGACGCCTTCACCGGAGACTCGGTTCCGATCCAGCTGCTGACGCTGCAGGCGTTTCAGCTGTTCTTCGACCACCTGGCGCCAACCGGCGTCGTCGCGGTGCACGTCTCAAACCGCAATCTGAACCTGGCCCCGGTGGTCGCTCGCGCCGCGGGCGCGCTCGGGAAGACGGCGGTGCTGATCGAAAGCGACCGCAACGAAACCGGAGGTCCCATCAAGCGGGCCGAGTGGGTGCTCCTCACCGGTGATCGCGCGCTCGCTGCAGAGCTCGCGCAGATCGGTCAGGGCGCAGTTCTCGGCGGCCACAACAGCACCCGGCTATGGACCGACGATTACAGCGACGTCATCGGCGCGCTGAGGTAGGGTCACACCTTCCGGGCGAGGCAGACACGCAGCGCTTTTCCTCAAAGGTTCCGGACAAACCGCCTGCGGTCGCTCTGGTAGTGGTAGCCGGCCGACCTCCAGAAGCTCATCGCCGCGCCCTGATCGGCTGTGACAACCGCATCCAGCCTCACCGCTCCGCGCTCGCGCAGCCGGCCTTCGCCCTCGCGCAAGAGCATCGTCGCGAGCCCGCCACGACGGAACTCGGGCGCGACAGCCAGACGATAGAAGCTGCCTCGCCAACCGTTCCACGTAGCGATGAGCGAGCCGACGATCGCGCCGCGAGCATCAGCGACGAGAATGGCCTGCGGATCAAACGCCAGGAGACCCCGCAACGGCTCGATACTGTCGGTCACGGTCGGCGAGGCATCCGACAGCTCCCACAGAGCCAGCAGGGCATCGAGATCGCCGCGCCTGGCGTAGCGGATGAGCCAACGCGTCACGAGCCGATTCATACCATCACCTGAAACACCCCTGTGGGATCCTCGTGAGCGGTGACGGTGAGCCCACATCCCCACCGAGCAGCCCTGAAAGACCGCGTCGGACGGCTCGTGCGTGCGATCGAAGACGATGACGAGGCGACGATCGAGGCGATTTTGCGCGTCAGCCACTCCAGGCGGGCGTTCGCTCCTCTCGCGCTTGTCGTCGGTGCCCTGGCCATGGTCCTCGATGGACTCAGGCGGCTCGTGTTCAACTGGCGGCTCACGCTCGTCGTGCTGCTACCGGCGCTGTGGATCGAGTTCTCAATGCTGGATCTGAAGGCCCATGTGCTGGGCGGCAGCTCACTACCGAGGCTGCGTGGGCCCCTTCTGATCCCGATCGCCCTTGCGATCGTGCTGGTGACCGCAGGTTGCTTTTTCTTGAACTCCGTGTTCGCTTTCGCGATCGCTCGATCGCCGCGTCCAGCCATCCGGCCGGCCTTCGCGACAGCACGACGGCGCATGAGGCCCATCGTCGTCTCGGGCGTTGTCGTGGGGGCGCTGCTTGCGCTGTCGATGACAGTCGCCGTGCGCTGGCGGGCGCCGTGGTTCACGGTGTCGCTGGGAGTCATCGTGGGCGTGATGATGGTCTGTTACGTGGCGGTGCCGTCGCGTCTGATCGGGGTCAAGGCGACCTACTCGAGGCGCGACAAGCTCACGGCAACCGTCCTGTTGACCGTGCTTGGAACGATCATCTGCACGCCGCCATATCTCCTCGGGCGCCTGGGGATCGTGATGGTGGGATCGCGCCCGTTGCTGATTCCGGGAATCCTCGTGCTCGCGCTCGGTTTTTCGCTGCAGGCCGGTACGACGGGAGCCGTCAGGGCGGTGCGAATGAGCGCCGCGCTCGCGGCCGGTGAACAGGCCGGGCAGGCGGAGGCCAAGGGGGCCGATTCAGGCCCCGGCCCGCAGAGCCCTGACATCGCCTGACGCGGCAATGGGATTTCAGACGCCGAGCTCGGCGGCGACCTCGCCCGCGGCGACGGCCTCGGCCAGTCGCTGGTGGTCGAGCTCGTTCTGATCGGCGTAGGCCGTCGGAGAAGCGGGCGATCGCCTGGTCGAACGTCGCGCCGGCGCCCAGGTACGCGGCGATCGCGAGGCGGTCGCCGGAGCGGGCGTGCGCGCGGGCCAGGGACCACCCGCAGGCGCGCGTGTACGCGTGCAGGCCCGACTCGCTCAGCGTCGAGAGGTCGGCGGACGCCTTCCAGTCCCACAGCTGGCGGACGTAGAAGTCGTGCTCCTTGCCGTCGAGACCCGACGCTGCGCTGCCAGCCGAGGAAGATGTCGCTCGCGGCCTGCGAGATGCGCTGGCCGCGGACGACGCGCTCGCCGTGGTTGGCGAACTCGCTCGCGCCGAGGTACGGCTCGAGCACCGAGGGCTGCGCCTCCTTGGCCTGCAGCACGAGCGGATCCTTGCCGTCGCGGCCGACGAGCAGGAACACCCAGGCGCGCGTGCCGACGCTGCCGACGCCGACGACCTTGCGGGCCATGTCGACGAAGCGGTAGGTGTCGAAACAGGTAGCGCCGGTCGGCGTCGAGGCTCGCGGCGTACTCGATCGAGCACCGTCTGCACGGATGTACGCGGACTGCTCGCGCGCGTCGACCGGGCCGACGAGCTCGCGGATCGGGACGAGCAGCGGCGGGACGTGCGAAAGCGCAGCTCGCCGTCGACGCGCTCGGTGAGCTTCTTCACCGCCCGCAGGCTCGTCTTGCGCCGCGCCTTGGCGAACGGTTGCGCGAACACGATCCGGCCCCTGCCGCCCAGCCTCCCGCCGAAGCGCTCGACCAGCTCGCTGGCGTTCAGGCGCTCGTACCAGACCTCGAGGTGGCTGCGGCCTCGGCGAAGCTCGCGCATCGCCTCGCGGTACTCGCGCACGCAGGCCTCGACGATCCGCTGGCGGCGATCCGCCGGGAGACCCGACGTCGCGGCCCGCGATCTCGGCGCTGGCGGCCATCCGCTTGACGTCCCACTCCCACGGGCCCGGCAGCGTCTCGTCGAAGTCGTTCGGGCTGAAGACGACGTCGGCGATCGGGAGCCGCGAATCCGCCGAAGTTGGAGATGTGGGCGTCGCCGCAGGCCTGCACGACGATCCCCGAGTCGGGCGTCGCCGCGAGGTCGGCCGCCATCACCGCCGCCGCGCCGCGGTAGAACGTGAACGGCGAGACGAGCATCCGGCCGTAGCGGATCGGGACGAGCTCCTGCACGCGCGTGGCCGCCTGAGCCGTCGAGCACCGTGACGGGATCGGCCGGTCAGGCGCGGGCGCCCAGTCGCCGTGAGCCGAGCGCGGCTACGCTCCGGCGCGCTGCCCGGCCACGCTCTGCGCGACTCCCCGGACTGCAGCCGTGACGGGGCGGAGCCGGTCATGCCGGCGTCAGAGGGAACCGCTTCAAGGTCACTGTGCGACGTGCGAGCGATTCGCAGACATGGTGCAGACTTAGGGCGCGGCTGTTGAGTTCCTGCGCGACGTCGACAACCGACGTGCGCTGGTAGAAGTCGACGGCGACGATCGCGCCCCTTGCACCCGCGCTTCCGCAGGCATCGCTCAATGCGTCCGCGCAGGAAGAACGCCCGGCCGATCGCCGCGTTCAGGGTCGGGCTCGGCGGGAACGGCGGGATCCAGTAGTTGATGAGCAGCAGCGGGCTGTCTGCTTCGCCGCGGTAGCGCTTGCAGCTCAGCTGGTCCGGACGTGTGGCACCGAGGGGCGTGTCCTGGATGAAGGAGAACGCGGGCATGTACCAGGCCGGCGATCCGCCCTGCTCCTCGGCAAAGACCACCAGACGCTCGCCCCTTGCGATCAACGTCCCCAGGGTCGGAGGCGGCTCGTGACGGTCGAGCGTCGCGACATAGCGCGCGAGCCCCGTCTGCTCGAAACCCTGCTCGATGCGTCGCGGCGGAACGTAGTCCTCGACGATCACGATCAGGACCTGGTCGGGATGGCCTCCAGGAAACCGCCGGATCACGTCCAGTTCCTGGTCAACGGCTCGGCTCCCAGCTCGCACAGGGTGTGGCACAGGTACGGTTCGGGCTTGCCGTTCAGGCGACCCACGCCGACACGCGCCGGCGATGCGATCGGCGACGGCAGGGTGCGCGCCGGGGAACCTGTTCGGCGACCTTGTTGCGATCGGAGCCCTCGGCGGCCAAGTCGGTCCGCACTCGCCCGGTCGTCGGGTCGTAGACGCCGAAGTGGACGTCGAGTCAGCAGCGCGCGGATGCCGTCGTCGAGCTGGCGCGAGATCGCGTAGCGCTGACTGGCGAAGTACCAGCCCTGCTCATCGGAGGCGGCGAACGAGTTGTGCGTGCCTGCGAAAGACGACTTCGTTGAGGCGACGCTCGCACAGCGCCGCGGCGCCCTCGCAGGTCGCGGCCACCGTCTCCGTGTGCCCCTTCGGCCCAGACCGATCGACGATCAGGAGCACCACCAGGCCAGCGGCGAACAGAGCCAGAACTCCAAGGACAACCGGACGCGCGCGCATCTGCCCGCTACCCGGGTGTCCCATCTCCACGGTTCATGCTCGCCGGGAAAACTATTGCCTCCCGGCGGTCGCGCTCGAGGGGCGCGCCCGGTTAGCGACCGCTGGAGAAATCGACGACCACGCGCTGCTCGACTCAGGAACCGGACTCGAGCTTTTCGACGGCAGCCTGCATGAAGCCGGCCGCGAAGGCGTCGCCAACCCCTCCGAGCGGGACAAGCCGCGGCACCGGCATGACCGCGTCGAGCTCGAGCTCGAGCTGGGTTCCATCGTGATCCTCGAGTCGCCAGGTGGCATCGAATGACGCGCCGCTCGAGGGCCCGCGGGAAACGTGCGTGAGTTGCACGAGGTCCGGTTGGCGCACCTGAATGGCGAGCAGGAGATCGAGGTCCCTGGCGACGGGTCCGTAGGAGAGATGCAGCGTCGTTTCCGCCTTCAGCGGAAGGCCATCGTCGCCGTGCTCGACGACCTTCACCTCCCTAACGACGTCCGGATACCAGCTGGGATAGGACTCCAGCGCGGCAAGCTGGACCAGGCACTCCTCGATCGGCACGTCTACGGTGGCCTGTGCTGCTCCGTGCAGGTGCTTCATCCGCCTAGCCTAGTGGCCCCGCCGCGGGCTGGACGAAGCGACGTCAGCGGGAAGGCGTGACGCGTCGCTTGACCCGGCGGCCCGCCGAGACGACCAGGGCGCCGGCTAGACGAATGATCGCACCGGCAATACCAGCGGGAACGCCAAGCTCGAAGACGGCAAACCAGGCAGTCGGCGGATACGCGAAAAGGCCGACCGCCAACCCAGCGATCCCGCCAACCACGGTCCCCGAGGCCGCTCCAACGACCGCCCACCGCGCGATCAGCGGTGCGCCACGCAGTTCAGCCGCGATTGCGTCCCTGGTCCTGCTGATCGCGTTCATGGTCACATTCTGACCATCGGACAAACGCGTTCGGTGGACGAGCACTCTTGGGGGCGGGGGCCGTCGGCGACCGCCCGAGCCGTCAGCCGCGCGGCGCAATGCGGGACACGCCGCTGTATCTTTGACACGCGGAGTAGACGAAGGGACAGGGCGATGTTCTCGTGGCTCGCGAAGGCGATGCTGAACCGCAACATGGCGCGGCTGCGCGACGGTGACTACGTGTCGGTCCTGAAGATCGACGCCAAGGACATCCGGTTCCGCTTCCCGGGCGACAGCTCGTGGGCGGCGGAGATCGACAACCGCGACGACCACGGACGCTGGCTGAGGCGCTTTGTGGACACGGGCCTGAAGCTGGACGCCGACGAGATCATCGCTCAGGGGCCGCCGTGGAACATGACGCTATGCGTTCGCGGCACCAGTTACCTCGACACGGAGGACGAGCGGGTGTACGAAAATCGGTACGTCATGTGGGGCCGCATGTCCTGGGGCCGGCTCCGCGAGTACGAGGTCTATGAGGACACTCAGGCGACCAGGGCGCTCGATGACTACCTATCGCAGCGCGAGAGCATCTCGGTCGCCCCAACCTAGGCAGCCTGCCTGCGCTTGGGATTGCGGCCTCTACTCGGGCAGTCCTGCCATCCGCAGTCCTTCGGCACGATCGAGATACCCCGGCAGCGCCAGATCCTGCCGCCGCGAAAATCTAAGATGCTCACAGCTGGCATATCGACCGGTGCGCCGCTTCCCTTGCCGCATCCTCGGAGCCTTCCGAGCAAATCACCCGGTCGCCGAGATCGCGAAACTCCTCGGAGGCAGCGACTGGAGCTCCTCCCAGTTCTCGCGTGTATCGGCGGCGAACCTTTTCGACGCCCTCGCGTCCGCGGTAGCACCCCCGCCATCGTGAGCCCCGACGATTCCCGGGTACCACTCGAAGTCGGGGGTCGCGAGCTCCGCGAACAGGCCATCGACGTCACGGCGGTTGTAGGCATCAATCACTTGTTTGGCAACGTCCACTTTGTCTCGCGACATCTCCACGCGAGTATCGCGCAGCCGCGACGCGCGCGAGGCTAGCTAGGAGAGCTCGACGCGCTCACAGCAAAACGCGACACGCCGCCTGATCTCGGCGACCGCCGCGCGAGCCGACGGCAAAGGGATGAGCGGCCAATGGGCGTCCAGGGGTAGGCTCGAACAAGGTGGAACCGCACGTTGGCACACATGCGCTTGACCGTGCGGCTGAGCTCCGTGCGCGGCCGGAGGTACTCGCGCGGCTGGCCCGATCAGACGACGCCCAGCTGATCGTGCACCGTTCTTCAGCCGTACCCGTGACGGGTGACGCCCAGTCCCCGCGGCTGGTTCGACTGCCCACCTCGGCTGCTCTCGAGCGAGGAGCGCTGCTCGACGACATGATGTTTCTCGGGCTGCTCGACGGCACTGGCGTCTTCGGGTTGGAGACGGCGGAGGGGGACGACGACCTGCTCTCCGCGAGCGCCCGCTGGGTGGAGCTCATCGTCGCATCGATGACGCTCGCGGCCGATGACGCGGCCCTTGCGAACTACATCGTCGGTCTCTCGAACTGGCGTCGGGCTCACTTGTTCTGCCCTCGCTGCGGGCAGCTGTATGGGGTGCGCGACGGTGGTCATGTGTTGGTCTGCCCATCCGGGCATCGCTCGCATCCCCGCGTAGAGCCGGTGGTACAGATGCTGGTCCACGATGGCGAGCGATGCCTGCTCGGCCGTTCTCCGGGATGGCCTGCTGGCTGGTTCTCGACCCTCGCTGGCTTCATCGAGCCAGGCGAGACGCCAGAGGAGGCGACCGTGCGGGAGGTGCACGAGGAGGCCGGGCTCGAGGTTCTCGACGTCCGCTACAGCGGAGCGCAGTTCTGGGCGGGGCCTTACTCCCTGATGCTTGGCTTTACGGCGATCGTCGCCGGAGTTTCGACGGCGGCGCCTGGCGCCGAGCTCGAGACGGTCATCGCGCTCACGCGGTCCGAGCTGAGGAAGGTGCGAGCGGAGGAGACAGTGCGCACACCCTCGGCGGCTGTGCTCGCAGGAACCCTGATCGATCTGTGGCTCGAGGACCCGTCGGCGCAGTGACGCGACACCCCCGATGGGCGCATCGCAACGGGGCAAGCGGATAGCAGCGCTTCGCGGTGATCACCCGTAGCGGTTGATCACATCGTTGAGGCTTGTGGTGCAGTCCGAATGGTCGCTCGCCGGCAGCGTGCACGTTGATCGGTACACGAGGCCACTCGCGGCGCTGCCGATGTAGCCAACGACGCCGTATGCGGAGTCCGGACCGCCGCTCGGCCATCCCGATCCCGCCACTTCCGGCGGGTCCGTGAAGAGGGCGACCTCAGACCTTGGCCGGTAGACGCGCTCGCCCTGGGGAACAGCGCTCGTGCATGGGAAGCCGAGGTGACGAGCCAGCGCTGTGAAGAACGGACAGGCGTCCCGTGCCTTACACCCCGCGCAGGCCGGGTCAAGGGTGAGCGTGAGCCCGTCCGTGCGCGCGTGAGCGGTGGGACGACTGTGGCGTTGAGGCCACACGATGACCTGGGAACCCCCATCGGTCCCCAAGCGGCCCGAGCAGCGCATGCCGCGCGGTCCGATGAGATAGATCTCGGTGTTCGTGTAGGCCACAAGTCCATATGTCGAGGAGGACGACCTGACCGTGACAGTCATCGGCGTGCTCAGCGGTGGGCCCGAGATGCCGAACTCGGTTGGACAACGAACCACCGGCAGCGCCGCCGTGTGCACCGACGCCGCCATTGTCGAGGCCGTCGAGGAGGCCGTCGATGAAATGACGCCCGCCGTCACGACAAGAGCACCAAGCATGATTCGCCGCATCAAGCACCGAGCCTACCGGCGGCATCTGACGTCGTTCCCAGGGATTTCTTCTATCGGGGAGCCAGGATTTGAACCTGCGACGGCCCGGCCCCCAGCCAACAGGATGGGGTGTCGCTCGGTTGACAAGGGCCGGCTGCTGCTCGGCCACCTCGCCCCGCACCGCCACTACCGCAGCGTTGCCGCGGCGGTCCACCATCACCGAAGCGGCGCGTACTAACGCCACGAACGCACGCGACGACCTCGACCCGTCGCACCACCCGCGGAATGCCCACGAGCGCGCTCCCGCGGAGTTCGGGCGGAAAGCCGAGGGATCGCTCCGAGCAGTCCTCTGGCGGTCAGCCCGGTCGTGCCCGCTGCGCTGCGACTGGCTTGCGTTCCCGCTCGGTCTCGCGCTCCGAGCGGTATCCATAGGCGGCTTCGCGCACGGCGGAGTCGCTCTCGAGGCCGGCCCCGAGGGCTCCTGCGACGGTGGCGAGCGAGCTGGCCATCCAGGCGATCCTCAGGTAGGTGGCGAAGCTCGCATGGGCCCCGATCGACTCCGACACGACGCGATGGTCGAGCATCAGCTCCCCGGCCCCCAGCGCGATCACGAACAGCGCGCAGTACAGCGATGCGACACCGATGGTCAGCGTCAGGGTGGTGGCGACGTTGAAGAGGATCGCCTGCTCGCGACCGGCGCCCGCCGGGCGGCGCCTCCACAGACCGTGGACGAGGATTAGGAAGACGACGACGGCCGCCATCGAGATGACGCTGAGCGCCCCCAGCCTCCACGCGCTGAGCTCGGCGGCCAGGTCCCACACTTCGGCCGTCACGAGCGCGAAGACGAGCGTGGCTCCCGCTGCGGCAAGCGCGCGGGAGAGTCTTGCGATCAGCCGCCACGGCCGGTTGGCGCGGAGCATCCCGGCAAGGAGCCGGACGTTGCCGCGCACGACGGCGGCGACTAGCCGTACGTCGACGTTGTCGTCGTCGGGGTGCAGGGTCCGCTCCGCTCGTGCGATCTCGTGCAGACGCCGACGGACGCGCTGGCGCCGCTCCCCGCCTTCGCGTCCGCCGAGCTCGAGGCTCTCTCCGACGAGCCCGTCGACGAGCCGGACCACGGCATCGCGTGCGCGCCTTCGCATCTGCACGGCTCCGAGCGCCGGGAGCGAGACGACGGCGACTCCGTGGGTGGCGCTGGCGTCGGCCACAACCGGCCGGCGTCCGATACGCAGGGGCAGGTCCGTCAAGACGACCCCCAGGTGCCAGTCCTCGCCCAGCACTCGCTCGTGCGCGGCGTCGATGACCTCCGTGCCGACACCACCGCGGGTGGCCAACTCGTCGGTCACGACCGGGATCTCCCACCGCACCTCGGAGGAAATCCGGGCTGCGAGCTCGCCCGGGAGTTCCTCGGCGAGCTCCCTGCCGAGTTCCTCGGCGACCCCCGCGGCTGTCATCAGGCCGAGCCTGATCGTCGGGTCGTCGCGAGCCGTCGAGGCGGGATCGATGAGCATCTTTCCGATCGTGGCTGTGTTCTGTGCCGGACTCTATCCGGCAGTGCAGGCTACCCCCAAGCCCAGCAAGCACCAGGGCGCCCACGCCCCAGCCTGGTCGATGGGCGCACCGAACCATGGGCCTGGCGGCCGCACACGCGATGCCACCCCGTCCCACCCGCCGCGGAATCCCGCAAAACACTGGATCGCGAGGCCAGCGCTTCGTGCAGCAACACCCGCAACTCCGATCGCCTGCCCTACCTGCAGCGCGAGCGGATGGCCGCCGGGATGGTCGCGGACGCCGAGGAGCGGGCGGGTTCAGGATGGTGCAGTGAACTTCTGAGTTCAAGCATCCACCGCGGCCCACGCGGTCACACCGAGCGTAACTATCTCGTCGTTGGTGGCACTGTCCCGAACACGAGGGGCTCGATCCGGTCGCCGCCTGGGCTGCCGTCGTGTTCCCCCAGCCTGACGGATCTGGTGCCCCTCGGTGGCTCTCCCCGTGTTTACTGGAATCTCGGGCGCCTGAATGGGGCCTGAATTGCCCTCACATTGTGTGGGCGCCGGGTGAAAACTAGGCCACCTGCGCCGCTCGAAAACTAGGCCACTTCGGCGTGGCGGTCGGATGTCCGGCTGGGTCGTGACGCTCGCTCGATCTGATTGGGATCGAACGGGAGGAAGGCTGTTGGTCGGCGTGGAGCAGTGGGCTGAGGTCAGGCGGATGAAGCGGGTCGAGGGGCTCTCAGCGCGGGAGATCGCTCGCCGGACGGGGTTGGCCAGGGACACGGTGGGCAGGCTGTTGGCGGCGGAGATGCCACCGCGCTATGCGCGCTCGCCGGCGGGGTCGATCCTTGACCCGTTCAAGGAGTGGATCTGTGAGGAGCTGACGGCCGATCCGAAGGTCCCTTCGCAGCGGTTGCGCGAGCTCGCTGAGGAGATCGGTTATCGGGGCGGCAAGACCGTCTTTGATGACTATGTCCGCGAGGTGAGGCCAAGGTTCTTGGTCAAGCGCACGTTCCAGCGGACGATCTACCGGCCGGCAGAGCTGATCCAGTGCGATCTGTGGGAGCCGAGCGAGCACGTCCAGGTCGGCTATGGCCAGACCCGTCGCGGCTGGGTTGTCACGACGCAGTCGTGCTGGTCGCGCGCGTTCGCGGGAACCCTGATCTTCGGCAAGGAAGCGCCGGACATCCTCGCAGGCCTCTCGCGCTCGCTATCGCGCCTTGGAGTGCGAGCGGAGAAGCTCGTCTGGGACCGCGAGTCGGCGATCGGCGCCGGAGGCAAGCCGACCCAGCCGTTCCTGTCCTTCTGCGGCCAGCTGCAGGTCGGCTGGATCATCCTCGATGCCGGCGATGCGCAGGCAAAGGGGCAACTCGAGCGCCAGCACAGGTTCCTTGAGACCAACTTCGAGCCGCGCCGGTTCTTCGCGAACCACCTGGACTTCCAAGACCAGCTGGACCGCTGGGCTGAGAAGGTCAACGGCCGGGCCCATCGCACGATCCGCGGCATCCCGGCCGAGCGGCTGGCCAAGGAGCGGGCGCTGCGCCCGCTCGGGCGGGTTAGCGTCGACACCGACCGGCGCTGGGTGGTGCGGGTTCCCCAGCAGCCGCTGATCAGGGTGGATCGCAACGACTACTCGCTCGACCCGCGCTTCGCCGGGCGTCGCGTCGAGGTCCGGGGTTCACAGGCTGAGATCACCGCGACCGTCCTTGACACGGGCGAGCTCGCCGCCAGGCACAATCGCATCTTCGCGGGCTCCAGACGATCGTCGACCCGGCCCACCAGAGCGAGCTCCAGAGCCAGCGAGCGCGCCGCCGCCAACGATATGAGGTCGATGTGCAGCAGCGTCCCCTGTCCGTCTATGACGCTCTGATCGCATGAGCGGCCCAGCTTCTGAGCTCGCGCATCTGTTCCGGGCGCTGAAGGCGCCCGCGGCGGCCAGAGCGCTTCCCACCCTCGCCGAGAGGGCGCGGGAGGAGTCCTGGAGCTATGAGAAGTTCCTTGAGGCGCTGCTCTCAAGCGAGGTCTCCGCGCGCGACAGCCACGGTGGGGAGCACAGGATCAAGGCCGCCCGGTTCCCGGCACGAAAGACGCTCGAGGAGTTCGACTTCACCTTCCAGCGCTCCGTCAAGAAACAGGTCGTCGAGCACCTCGGCCAGCTCGACTTCCTGCACGGCCGCCAGAACGTGATCCTGCTCGGCCCTCCGGGCACCGGCAAGACACACCTCGCCACCGCGCTCGGCGTCAGGGCTTGCCTGGCGGGCCAGCGCGTCCAGTTCGCGACCGCCACCGAATGGGTCGCAAGGCTCGGCGACGCAAAGCGCCAGGGCCAGCTCGAGCCAGAGCTCAAACGCCTCGCGCTGATCCCGCTGCTCGTCGTTGACGAGGTCGGCTACATACCCTTCGACCCCGAGGCCGCGAACCTCATGTTCGCGCTCGTCAGCTCCCGCTACGAGCGCGCCTCGATGATCGTCACGAGCAACAAGCCCTTCAGCGCCTGGGGGGAGATCTTCGGCGACGACGCTGTCGCCACTGCGATGATCGACCGGCTCATCCACCACGCCGAGATCCTCAGCCTGAAGGGCGACAGCTACCGGCTCCGCGGCAAGGACCTCGGCCCCCGGGCCGCCGGCGGACCTCCCCTGACCAGCGCCGCCGCCGGCAGTTTCTTCCACTCGCCTACGGCTCGCTCCAGAAACCGCCGGCGCAACAACCCTCAAGTGGCCTAGTTTTCAACCGGCAGAAGTGGACTAGTTTTCAGGCGGCCTTGACACACATTGGACCCCAAATTGGACCCCAAACACCAGTTCGCTTGACCTCTAAACCTAGTTGGGAGCTCCGCAGCCTCGACGGGCTGCGCAGCCCTGGCGGCGCCCACCCGGAAGGATCCAGATCCGGCTGACATTTTCGTCGGCCCGGCTGCCGAGATCCACAACGTTTTCCGCCGATCAGAAGCGGGCGGCTGCGCCGCGCCGAAACGACCGCTTCGCTTGGCATTGCGAGAACGTCGGCGAGCCGCGGAGGACTGTCGAAAATCGTCCGATGCGGTCGTCTGCGCCTCAACCACCGAGACGCTCGCAACCCCGCGAAACCGGCAGTGCGAGCTCCGTACCTACAGCGTCGTCGCGCTCGCGACCTCAGCAGGTCTGAACTCGGGCGTGGGACTCGGTCTTGCCACAGCACCGTCGCTTTCCTGGCCGCAGGTCGGACGCTCCTGTTTGCATCGTGGACTGTGGGTCGCCGTGGCCTGGCGCTCGAGACACGACCGAGCCCCGCGCAGGCGGGGCTAGGTCGTGGATTCAGCTGCAACCACTGATCAGGGCTTCGCCAAGCCCGCGCGTCGCCGCGCTCGCCGGCTGCTTGGACGATCAGCCCGGCCGCGCGCTCGGGTGCGAGCTTCTCGGTGTTGATGACGAGGTCGTAGTGCGTCGGCAGCTCGGCGCCGATGCCGTAGAAGCGCTTTATGTAGTCCGCGCGTGCGGCATCGGATCGCTTGACGGCTCGCGCCGCCTCCTTCTCGTCGACTCCGAGTATGGCTGCGACTCGCCCTTGGCGCGTCTGCGGCGGTGCCGTCATAAATACTCGCAAGACATCCTCGCGTTCGGCGAGCGCCATAGATGCCGCATGCGAGACGATCACAGCACTCCCCGTGGCGGCGGTGTTCTCGATGACGACCGGATCATCCCCCTCAACTCGTCGCTTGCTGGTTCACCCTGGCTCACGACGTCCACCCCGGGAAACACATAGCCCGCCCCCCAAGCCGACGGATCCCAATCCGTCGACCAGTTTCAGTACAACTGACTTGCGTCGCTCGACGTCAGCGACGACTCCCGTGTCGACCCCGGCCTCGACTGCCGCTCGCGTGACGATGTCCTCATCGATGAGGCGAAAGCCCAGCGAGCTCGCGACAAGTGTCGCCGCTTCCTGGGCGCCGGCACCGTATTGGCTCGAGATCATACGACCTTGTGCCCCACGCCGCAAGCGTACCCCTTTCGATCGTTCAACAAAGGTTGCGGCGGCCCCTTGAGGGGCGGATGATTGATCGGGTGAGCCGGTAGTCATGGACTGCACCCCACCGGCCCGCTCCACACTGCTACTCCCGCCGATGAGCGAGGGTCAGGCTCACGCTCGCAACGGACGAGTTCCAGTCGTAGCGGCGAAGGCTAGCCACGCGCTCGCTTCGCCTGGGCAAAGCGACTAGGTGCTCTGGATTTCCCGGAGCTGTGAGTCCCGCGCGACTTTCGCCATCTGACCGTCGATCCTTGGCATATGCTCGGTCGATGAACGCGTCTGATCTGGCCGGCGAGCGTGCTCACGTAGCGGAACGCTGGAGGAGGCGTGCTGACCGCACCCCAGACTCGTCGTTAGTGACGCCCGACTTCGAGTACGTGCAGCACTTCGGATCCACGGAAGGCATCTACGCGGGCATCGAGGGGATGGAGCGCTGGATCGAGACCTTCTACGAGATCTGGGATCGAGCGCGCTTTGAGCTCGTGAGTTTCACCGGGGCCGGCGATCGCCTGCTCGCGACGGGGCGTGTCTTCGTCGTCGCGGGGAAAACCGGCATCGAGGTCGACATTCTCGGCACGACCATCCTGCGCTTCGCCGAGGACGGACGGATCAACGGATCGACACCTACAACGAGGCCGACGACGCCCAAGGGCCCTGGAGGCTGTCAACGCCTGACGCCCGACGCTGCGCAGCGACTCGCCGAGTCGCGGGGTAGGCGAGCCGGCTAATGGCCCTGCGATCCCTTGGGGGTAACACGTCTCCAGACCTGTGCTTTCGTGTAAGAGGAGGCGTCGTCGTGACGGCGGGTCGCGCTTTCGGATCGGACGACGTGCGGTCGTCTGAGGGCTGGCTCCCCAGACTGCTCCTTTGCCATGGGCGAAGCGAGCGTCTCGCACGTGGCCGAGAGGACGCCTGCCTGTCGTCCCAAGCAGGCGCGTGGCGCTCGCGGGTGCGAAGCGGTAGCGGGCGAGGTGGCTGGGCCTCGCCGAGCAGAATGTCACTGCCGGATCAGGCGCCTGTCGCTTAGCGCCGAGAGGGGAGCGGCAAGCGTTCAACATGCTCATCCGCCATCAGGAGTTTGCCGACCGAGATGTCACCGCGCATGAGCCGGACCGGCATTGATAATCGCCGAGTGCTGCGCACTCAGCCGCCGCTCGCGGCGCTCATGCGCTAACAGCCTGGGCATCTCGCCGGCGTTTGCTCAATCTTCTCGCTCTTGGCGCCGATAAGGCCTTGGTGCACGTGCCGCAGTTTGTAGGGCGTTGTCTTGGAAGACCTTCGATCTGATCCGGCTTTGAGTCCCTCCCGGCGAGAGGAGATCGAACGCGTGTGTATGCGCAACCTGCTCGCGAACCCCGAGGAGAGGGTCTACTTCAAGGACCGTGACAGCCGGTTCTTGCTCGTGAGCGTGGGCTGGCTTGCGACGGTGGCGCAGGGGCGATCGCTCGATGAGGTGATCGGAAAGACTGATTTCGACATTTTTAGCCGCCCGCATGCGGTCGCCGCGCTCGAGGACGAGCGGCGAGTGCTCGAGACCGGTCAGCCGATGCTCGCCAAGGTCGAGCGGGAGACGTACCACGACCGTCCCGACGCCTGGGTCTCGACGACCAAGCTGCCGCTGCTCGACACTGGCGGGGAAATCATCGGCACCTGGGGCATCTCCCGCGATGTGACCGCGCAGGTAGCGGCCGAACAGGCGCTCGTCCATCAGGCGCTGCACGATGCAGTGACCGGACTGGCGAACCGTGTCGCGTTGATGGACCATGTGGTGCAGGCGCTCGTCGCGCTCGAGCGTCGGCCCGGCAGCGTCGGGCTGCTGTTCATCGACCTCGACGACTTCAAGGACGTCAACGACTCGCTGGGCCACGACGCGGGTGACTGCGCGCTGATCGAGATTGGCCGACGGTTGACGGCCGTCGCACGCCGGACGGACACCGTCGCTCGTCTCGGCGGAGACGAGTTCGTGCTTCTGTGCGCCCACCTCGACGACGATGACGACCTGCGGCTGATCAGCGATCGAGTCGTGCGGGCGATCCGTGCGCCGTTGACGATCGCGGGCGTGGAGCGTACGGTCACCGGCAGCCTCGGCGTCGTCCTCACGGCCGATCCGCACCTCGATCCCGGCGAGCTGCTGCGGCGCGCCGACGTCGCACTTTATGACGCCAAGCACGCGGGCCGCAACCGTTTCGAGGTGTTCGACGCCAAGATTCACGTTGGCGACGAGTCGACGGCCGGCCTCGCCGGCGAGCTGGTCCTTGCGATCGAGCGCTCGGAGCTGTTCGTCCTCTACCAGCCACTCTTCCGCCTCGACGACGGCGTACTGATCGGCGCCGAGGCGCTCGTCCGCTGGCGCCACCCAGAGCGCGGGGTTCTCCTCCCTGGCGAGTTCATCGGGCACGCCGAGCGACGAGGGTTGATCGAAAAGATCGATTCGTTCGTTCTGGACGAGGCATGCCGGCAACTGGCCGCATGGGGAAGGGACGATGACTCGTGGGATGACTTCATGATTTCGGTCAACGTCTCCGGCCACCAGCTGCGCGACCGGGCACTGGTCGACCGCGTTTCCGCTGCGCTCGAACGCCACCGGATCCCGCCCTCGCGCCTGTGCCTTGAGATCACCGAGACCGCATTGATCGGCGAACTCGGCGCCGCCAATCAGGTGCTCGAGTCCCTTTCAGACCTTGGTGTGCGGCTCGCGCTCGACGACTTCGGAACCGGCTATTCGACGCTCGCCCACTTGCAGCAGCTGCACACCGACACACTCAAGATCGACCGCAGCTTCATCGCCCAGATCGAGGGAGGAGCCCGCGACCGCAACATCGTCGCCGCCGTGATCGCGATGGCACACGCACTGGGTATGACCGTCGTCGGAGAGGGCATTGAAACCCAAGGTCAGCAGGACGGACTCATCACGCTCGACTGCGACGAGGGCCAAGGCTACCTGTTCGCGCCGGCCATGCCCGCCGCCGACCTCGCCACCCTACGGGCCGCCACGCGAGCCACTCGGACCCAACCGACCACGAACGCACGAACCCGACCCGGCCGAGCCCGCATAGGCGTGCAGACGTAACCGATCGAGTGCACGGCTACCGAATAGCCTGCTCGGCGGGCCGAGGAACGTTGACACTCGCGGTGAACGAGCGTTGACTGCTGGCCGCTCCAGCCAACACCTCCGACGTGACGAGTGAGCCGTCCCGTGTTCGACGAAGGCCAGTTTGGACTACTGCTTTGCCATGGTGCATGAGGCGTCCTTGACGAGTCGCCTGGGACTGCTGGTGTTCGTCCGTTGCGCAAGTCTGGCGTAGGCACCCGCTTGCGCTCGCATTGCTCGCTAAACAGGCGTCGCCATCGCCGATCAGGATACGGTGAGCTCGGCCGCGGTGGCGGAGCGGCGGTCAGCTTCGCGCTGGTCGAGCCATACCCGGTATGGATCGACGGGTACCCGACGGGCGGTAAGCATTTGCTCTTCGTGGCGGCTTGCCGCCTGGTCGGGTCCATCTTGTGCGGTTACCTCGATGCCCCACGAGTGTTCTACGTAGTGGCGTGATGAAACGGGCAGTGAGCGTTTGCGTGGGTGAAACGGTTGCATGTCACAATCTCCTTAGTCGTCGTCCCTCGCTAGTGAGCAACGATGCGCCTTGGCGAGACGGTTTTCCAGAGCTCGTAAACGAACGATGTATGCCATGCCCGCAAAGCCGTACGCGCGTGTGAGTCAAGGTGCCCAAATCGGGCAACTTGTGTCGCACTTTTGGGCCTTCAGACGCCGGCGGTCTCGCGACGCTTCACAAGCGCCCGGATGACGCACGCCGCGAGAGTGTCGCTGCCCAGGGGATCGAGGCGTGCTGCCTTCGCACAGGAGCGAGGATGTGGGGCGCACGATGCAAGACTGTCGAGTTGGTTGACCTGCAGCAGCGCCCGGCGGCACTCGGCTGGCCACCGCTTCGTCCCCGATTGGAGCGTGTCCACGTCAACAGCGGTGCCGCTCCCACGGTGCTGCAACGCAGTCGACGTGGGCACCAGGTGAGCCCCCTGCTTTCGCCCCCCGAGGGTATTCGTGCCGAATCCGCCCGTAGACCCAGAAAGCGCGGAAAGCGGGACGAACGACCGCGGGAGCTGACTCGTAACGGGACGTGCGGGAGCTCGTGCTGCTCGGCGACTCATTCGCGCAGGATCCCGCCCCAGTCCCCAGGGTCGATATCCGCGAGCGTCTGCGAGAAGGTCCACTGGTGCCCCCAGGGGTCCCCGGCGTTGTATTGGCGCTCGCCGTACATGTGGTCGGTGGGCTCCTCGAGGATCTTCGCTCCGTGGGCTCGCGCGTGCGCGCAGTGCGCCCTCGCGTCCTCCACGCGTACGAGCACCGAGTGTGTGACTTCGCCGGGACGTGGCGGTACGCGGTCGTAGCGGACGTCGCCAATGATTACTGCGCCGCCTTCCCCAACGTTCATCTGCGATCGATGGTCCTCGCCGATCTGGAGGCGCTCGACGAAGCCGAAAGCCTCAGTCAGCCAACTGACCGCAGCGCGCACATCGGGATAGATGAGCACCGGGATCGCGGTCGCGCTCGGGATCGATCGGTTCGGCAGCACGGCAGAGCAGCTTACGAGAGCGCGCGAAGAAGGGCCAGCCGCTCCTTCCTCGTTTGCCCGTCCCTCGGGCATCTTGCCCACCGCCCGCTGATGCCCCCTTTGCGCGGAAAGCAGGCGCGGCCCGTGTAGCCAGCGAGACCTGAATTGGAGGAGGGGGAGCAGTCTGGGGCGGTTCCCCGGAGACGTCTCCTTTGCCACGGCTAAGCAGTAGTCCGAGGGCGCTCGACACCGGCTGTCGCAGGTCGTCCAACGCAGGAGCGCGGGTCGCGTCCGCCAAGGCGCTCGCATCCGTGCGAAAGCGGCAGCACTCGCTCACGGTGGATTTACCCGGCGTTCGTTCACAGCGGGCGGCGAGCGCCTCGCGGTAGGCCGGAAACCGTGGGCGCCAACCGAGCGCGTGCTTAAGGTGCTCGTTTGATACCGGCAGTGAGCGCAGGGCGGACGCCGTTATTTCGGGGCGTACGCGAGCGGGTCCTCGGGCGTCCGGGGCACACGCGGCACCCGACTGCTCCTGTGGCGTTGAAGCCACATGAGCGGTTGCGGCTGAAGCCACCGCGCGTCGACCTCAGTGCAGTCGCCGTCGTGCCACAACGCGGGACGCTTGGCTCAAGGTGGGCAACGAGCCGCTCGATAACACACGCGATGAGCAAGCTGATCATCGTGTCCGCCGCCTGTTGCGTCGCAATCTCCGGATGTGGTGGCGGTGCAGCAGCCAGCAGTCCGCCTGATCTCGGCCGGCTGTTCCTGAGGCCGGCCCAAGTGGGACCCGGCTACCATTCCGGCCCGCAGCATCTGACACTAAGTGGACCGGCTTCGGGCGGGCCGTGTGGTGCCGCCGCGCGCGGCGAATCGCTGCGAGTAGCGCGCATCTATGGAGTGTTTACCGATCATGAGCTGCCCAAGGCGGAGCGAGTTGGCGTGAGGAACGAAGTCATCGCGTACGCGTCTGGCGGCGCGAAGCAGACCATGCGTGAACTCCAGCATCTAGGAAGCGGCTGCCCACCGAGCTACCACGTCACACCGATCACCGACGCCAACCTGCTGCCTGGCTACATCGCCCGGAAGACGCAGGTGCTGGCGGACCCGAACGGCGAGGCCCACGAACTCACGAGCATCTGGATCTACCAGTCGCGCGGCGACGTCGTATCCGAGATTTTCGCGGCGGTTCCGGGAGGTCGCGAATCCTCGGCGCTGGTGCCCGTCGCGTTGCACGCGGCCGAGGAAAGCGCGCGCAACCTCTCGAGGTAAACCGTGCTGTGGCGATTCCTCCGCCTTCTCGCAGTCGTCGGCTCACGTGCGTCGCGCTGGGCGAGTTCTTTCGCGGTGAACTGACGATCCTCCTCGTGCTTCTGGGTTCGATCGTCTTCATGGCGGCAGCTCGATCGTGGCGCGAAGACCGTTCGCGATCCGGACGCTAACCTGGCCAGCCCTCAGTGCTAGTTGCCTCTCGGTCTCGCCGCGCCCGGTAGGTCAGGTGCGTGTAGGCGAGGGTGGCAAGAGCGAGCGACAGAGCCCCGACGAGCCCCGAGCGTGCTGTGTCCTCGCGGGGCTGCGAACGAGCGCTTTGCGCGCTGAGCGAGCGTCCGCGCCAAAGCCGCTCAGACGGCCGAAAAGGACGATTAGCGGGCGTCTTGCCCAGCGGTTGCGAGACGCCCCCTTTCGGGCCGCGCAGATCGAGCGCACGAGGTCCAGGTCGGGGGAATCCGTCACGGAGCGTCGCTTTCCGAGGTGAGACCGAGTTCAGCGAGCTCGCGGTCACGCTCGTACGAGAAGAGCCTCAGGCGCGCAACCTTGGCGTCGCGGATGTGGAAGAGCATCGCACCCCTGGGTCGAGTTTGCCCCACCTCCAGCCCGCTCACCTTCCCCCGTCCGGTGAAGCTATGGAGCACGAGCACGCGCTCGTGATCGAGCTCGCGGTACTCCTCCACCTCGGCAACGCTGAAGTCATTCCAGGCTCGCAGGTATTCGCCCCACACTTTGGCCATCGCGGCCACCCCAGTCACCCGCGTAGCCAGGTCGGCCGTCGAGCCTTCGAACGCGATGTTGGCGTCCGCCCAGTCGACCGAGCTAAAGTCGCCGCACTCCCAGTCCGCGAGGATCGAGCGCACGAGGTCCAGGTTCGCGGACACCGGGGGATTATCGCCCACCCGTCGCCATCCACGGCGGACGTGCTGAGAGCTGTCCCTTCAGCCAAGAGCGATCGTCTCGACATATGCGACTCAGGCTGCTGGTCCGGACGAGCTGCGAGCGTCTCGTCCAGCACTCGCGAGACTGCTCCTTCGCCATAGGAAAGCAGTCGTGCGGGCTCCGTCGGGTCGGGCTATCGAGAATCCTCCATTGCGCTGGTCTGCACGGCTCTAGCGCGGACGCTCGCTCAGCTTCGCAGAGCGGCGGTCGCGGGCCTGCGAAATACTGCCCGTCGTGTCCGAGAAGTCCACGACCCCCGGCCTGGTCGAGCTTTCGCGCCAGGTGTTCGGCGCTGTGCTCGGACGCGACTTCGGCGCAGCTGAAGGCTTCTATGCCCCGGATGCCATCTATCGCGGCGCGCAGGTCGGCACTTTCGAAGGGGCGGCGGCGATCCGTGGCCTTTTTGAAGACATGCTGAGTCCGTATGAGGAGTTCCACGGCGAGGTCGAGGAGATCGTCGATCTCGGCAACGCAGTCGTCTTCGCGGTGATCAGCGCGAACGGCCGTCCTGCTGGAAGCAGCGCTTTTGTCCAAGTCCGTCTTGCGGGCGTAGCCGTATGGGCCGACGGCGTGATCGAGCGCCAGACGGCCTACACCGACGTCGACAAGGCCCGTGCTGCCGCCGAACGCCTCGCACAAGAGCGGGGGTAGATGGTGTCGCAGCAGAACGTGGAACTCGCCAAGCGGGGGATTGACGTGTTCAACCAGCGCGACCTCGACGTCTTTGACGAACTTTTGACCCTGGACTTCGAGTGGTTCCCGGCGATGCCGGGCGCATTGGGGGGCGATAGCTACCGGGGACGCGAGGGAGTCGAACGGTTCCTCGAGGCGCTCGACGATACCTGGGAGGAGATGCGTTTGGTCGGCGAGGAGTTTCGTGATCTCGGCGACCGCGTGCTCCTCCTCGCGCGGCTTGAGGGACGTGGCAAAAGCAGCGGCGTCCCGGTCACTCAGGCGCAGTCAATAGTCATCGATTTTCGCGGCGGCAGGATTGCTCGCATCCGTGGCTACCTCGATCACGGCGAGGCGTTGCGGGCGGCGGGCGTCACGGAGTAGCCGTCACGTGACGGCGTGCGGCGACCGCTGCTTCGATGCGCAAGGCGGACGTCTGCGCAAGGCGGACGTCTGAGTACAGGCCACCGTGCTAGCGCAATGGACGACCACCAGGCGCGTGGGCTGAGGACGGCGAGACGATCGCTTTGTCGGCGCATTGCAGGCGTGTGGGCGTCATCGGCGCAGACGCCCGAAGAGCGTCCCAAGCGAGCGTGAGCTGGGTCGCAGCGGAGACGCTTGGATGTCTCGCTAAGCAGCAGCGACGGCGGCGTCGCCCGACATGCTCAAATCTCCCGTGTGCCTCCGGCCCGCGCGAGAACTCATGAGCTGTCGTCCGCGCGTGCAGGCTCGAGCAAAGACTCCACGGGTTTTGGAGGGTTGGAGTGGTGACCACTAAGGTCCAGGTGCACCAGTCATGCGACGCGTCACGAATTGCCGCGCCGCAACTTGGTTACGTACCGAGGAACACGAGGACGGCCCGCACGCGGCGATGGTCCTCGGCCGCCGGGGCAAGGTTGAGCTTCGCGAAGATACTCGTGACGTGCCTCTCGACGGCGCGCTCAGTGATCACGAGTATCTCGGCGATTGCCTTATTGCTGCGACCCTCTGCCATCAGGCCGAGCACCTCGCGCTCCCGCGCGGTCAGCACGTTCAGTGGATCGTCTGTGCGTTTGCGACCCAGCATCTCTGAGACGACCTCGGGATCGAGCGCGGAGCCTCCCTCGGCGACTCTTCTGATCGCATCGGCGAAGCGCTCTAGGTCCGAGACGCGGTCCTTGAGCAAGTAGCCGACGCCGGCGGCGTCGTCTCCCAGTAGCTCCAGCGCGTAGTCCTCCTCGACGTACTGCGAGAGCACCAGCACACCAGTGTCCGGCATCTCTTCCCGGATCACGCGCGCCGCACGCAGCCCCTCGTCTGTGTGGGTGGGCGGCATGCGGATGTCGATGATTGCGATGTCGGGCTTGTGCGCCCTGGCCTTTCGCAGCAGCTCCTCGGCATCCCCGGCCTGACCGACTACCTCGAACTTGGCCTCCTCCAGCAGCCGCACCATGCCTTCCCGCAGCAGCAAGGAATCCTCTGCGACGATCACGCGCACGGGATCGTTGCCCTGAGGATGGTGCCCAACCCCTGCGGACTCGTCAGTTCGAGGCGGCCGTCGAGCGCCGCGACCCGATCTTGAAGCCCTCGCAGCCCCGAGCCCTGATCGGCGTCGGCGCCCCCAACGCCGTCGTCCCTCACCTCGACGTCGACGTGGCCGTTGTCGCGGACAACCCCCACCGTGACCGTTTGCGCGCGCGAGTAGCGGGCCGCATTCGTAAGGGCCTCGGCGACGACGAAGTAGACCGCCGACTCGACCGACGGCGGGAGCCTGTCGGCCGGCGTCTGGAGCAGTTCCACAGGAACCGGGGAGCGGCTGGCGAGGCCTTTGAGTGCTGCGTGCAGGCCGCGATTTGTGAGCACAGCCGGGTGGATCCCTCGTGCGAGCTCGCGCAGCTCGGCGGTCGCCTCTTTCAACTCGTGGAGTGATTTGTCGAGCAGCTCCGCCGCCCCTAGTGGGTCGTGCTCGATGCGTTCTCTTACCATTCGTAGGTCGATGCCGAGGGCCATGAGTCGCTGTTGGGCGCCGTCGTGGAGGTCCCGCTCGAGTCGGCGCCTTTGCTCATAGCCGGCCTGCACGATGCGTAAGCGTGAGGCCTGAAGCTCGGCAACCTTCGCCCGTAGTTCGGCGTCCAATCGTTCGTTTCTGAGCGTCAGCCCGGCGGCGGCGCCCGCTGTCTGCACCAGTTCGCGTTCCTCCGCGAGGTCCGGGCTGTGCACGATCGCAGCGATTCGTTCGCCCTCGTGCTCGATGATGGTGGAGACCTTGCCCGCCGGCGCGGGATCGACCCGAACCGGCTGACCGGCGGCGTCCACGTAGGCGTCCTGGTCCGGTACCCAATAGGCGAGCTCCAAGGTCGGGTCTCCAAGCGCGTCCGCGAGCGCATCGCGCAACGCTCCGCGGCCACCACCCTCACCGAGCTGGGCCAAGAGCTCGCTGATCGCGTCGGCTTCGCTGAACCGGGATCGCAGGAGGCCCGCCAAAAAGGCAAACGGTAGGCAGGCGATGGACGTGAACAAAGCCAACGTCTGCGCGTCAGAAATGTCGCTCGACAGGCCGGCCTGTTCGACGACGAGGGCGGCCATCAGCAGCAGAAACGTGAGCCCGCCGACGGCGACGATGGGGGCGAACACCCTCGCTCGCCCTGGGGTGCCGCTACGCCAGCGTCGATAGAGGACCGCGACCACGGCACCCAGCAACGCGATCGAGATGTCTAGTTGCGCGGCTTCGAGTACCTTGGCAGCCTCGGAGTGTTCGATCAGCAGCGGGTTACTGGGACAGCGGGTGCAGCCCGCCTTTGAGTCGGTGAACAGGAACACTCCAAGCTGCACCACCGTCGTGTTGACGTAGGCGATGGTGACCAGGAGACGATCCAGCCGGGTTTCGAGCCTCCCCGAGGGAAACGACAGCAGCAGGTGGATGAGCACCGCGTAGATCAGCACCTCCCCGACCGAGGCGATCGCGAAGACGACGCTGTCGTTGGAAAAGACCAACCCCTTCAGCAGGCCGCTGAGGCCGACCGCGACCATGAGCGGACCGATGTTGCCGGCCGACCGCTGCTTCCAAACCCATAGCCCGACTCCCACGAACCCCCAGCCGGTGGCCAGGAACAAGCCGGCATACGCGCCCCGGTGAACGTTGTGCTCGCCGTTGAGCATGACCACGAAAGCGGCGATGCCCATCAGGAACGCCAGGCCGACGAGACCTATCAGGGTACGTCGCGATGCGGTCAGCGGATGAGTAAAGAGATCGCCTCCGCGCTCAGCTCGCTCTTGGCGACGAACCCGCGCGCGCCACTGGCGCCCACCGCCTCGTCAAGGTCGGTGAAGTCATGGCTCGAGATAAGCACTATCTGCGGGCTAGCGCCGTTCCCATCGAGTAGTCGTCGCGTAACCTCGAAGCCGTCGATGCCGGGTAGGTGCACGTCGAGTAGCACAACCTCTGGGTTCAGCTTCTCCACGGCAGCGACCACGCCGTCACCGTTGTCGAGCTCCCCAACGACGTCGTAGCCGTTGGCTTCGAGCATGCGCCTCGCGCTGGCGCGGAAGCTGGGGTGATCATCCACGATCAGGACAGTCTTTCTCATGGCCTGATTGTCGCGCAGCGCCGCGCTTGGTTCCATACGGCTAGCCGCCCCGAGCTGGCGGCAAACCGACGTATCCCGGGGGCGCTACCCGACGTCACAGACGCCTGCCAGCACCCTGGTTTCTTCCTCGCTGAACGGAGAGCCTGTCGTCATGTTCGCAGTCCAGCCCAAAGGAGGATGCAGCATGACCGCCACGACCGCTAGCACCACGAGCACCGCGCACGAGCCCACAAGCGCCGCACACCGAGCGGAGCACGCTCCCTCGACCAGACGCTTCAGTCGCGGCCGGATCACCGGCCTGACCCTGATCGCCGTCCTCACGCTCGGGCTCGGCTACCTCCACTTCGCCGGCAGTTCTACGGCCGTCTCCGTGCCTGCCGGCGCGCATGCAGGCCAGCTGACGCTCAAGAGCTGTACCTACAACACCGAGAAGGGCGCCTACGCCGCCGACTGCGGAACGCTCGTGGTGCCCGAGAACCGCGCCGACCCGCACTCGCGGCTGATCGCGCTGCCGGTCATCCGGATCCGGGCGCGTTCGGCACACCCGGGCGCCCCGATCTTCCGCCTGGAAGGCGGCCCCGGCGTCACGAACATGAAGTTCGCGGACGCCAGTCGGTTCACCGCCAACCACGACGTCGTCCTCGTCGGCTACCGCGGCGTCGACGGCTCCGTCCGGCTCGCCTGCCCGGAGGTCGAATCGGCCCTCGAGCACTCCGCCGACTTCCTCGGCCAGAAGTCCCTCAATGCCTACTCGAACGCGCTGCGCTCGTGCGCGAAGCGGCTCGAGGCAAACGGCGTCGATCTCGCCGGCTACACACTCCCCGAACGGGTCGAGGACCTCGAGGCGGCACGGAAAGCCCTCGGCTACCACCAGATCGACCTGTTGAGCGAAAGCGCGGGCACCCGCACCGCGATGATCTACTCCTGGCGCTACCCGACCGCCATCCACCGTTCGGTGATGATCGGCGTCAACCCACCCGGCAACTTCATCTGGTACCCGAAGACGACGGACGAACAGATCGACCGCTACGCCAGCCTCTGTGCGCAAGACGCGACGTGCCACAAGCGCACCGGCGATCTCGCCGCGTCGCTGGAACGGACCGTCGCGCACATGCCGAACCGCTGGTTGTTCTTTCCGATCAAGAAGGGCAACGCACGGATCGCCAGCTTCTTCGGACTCATGGAGACGACGGAAAATGCCTCGCCGCTCTCCGGACCGATGACCCTGAACGCCTGGCTCTCGGCCGCCCACGGTGACTCGAGCGGGCTCTGGTTCGAGTCGCTCCTCGCCCAGATCGCTTTCCCCGAAGCGTTCGTCTGGGGCGACGTCGCAGCTGTCGGAATGGCTGACAACCAAGCTGCCGAGCGTTACTACTCGTCAAGCGAACACGACGGCCCCTCAATTATCGGCAACCCCGGAACGGAATTCCTCTTCGGCGGCGGAGGCCTCCTGCACGCATGGCCGGCCACCCCGGCCGACAACGAGTACACCCATGTCCAGACATCGAACGTGCAGACGCTCCTGATTGGCGGCAGTCTTGACTTCGCCACCCCGCCCCAGAACGCGACCAGGGAGCTCCTCCCCTACCTGCCCAACGGCCACCAGGTCATCCTCGCCAACTTCGGCCACACAACCTCCTTCTGGACCGAACAGACCGAGGCGAGCACGCACCTGATTAACACCTACTTGGACACAGGCAAGGTCGACGACTCGCTCTACAAACCTCAAAAGGTTAAACTCACGCCCGACTCCACACAGACCGGACCCGCCAAGGCCATCGCCGGCGCGATGATCGGCTTCGGACTTCTCACGATCCTGTCGCTGCTACTGATGTGGCGCCGGAAGCACAAGCGCGGCGGCTTCGGGCGCAAGGCGAGCGCGATCCTGCGCTCCGTCTACCTGCTGGTGCTCGGCCTCGGCGGATGGTTCGTCGGCCTGATCATCGTGCTGGTGGCTCTGCCGACAGTGCCCCTGGACAGCGAGCTCATGGCTGTTCTCTTCATCGGCACACCGATCGGCCTCGGCACCTGCTTGGCCTGGGTCAACCGCGACCGGCCGGCCAGGGCCACGAGGATCGGGTTCGGGGTCGCGCTGACGGGCGCCCTCGTCGGCGCGCTGCTGGGGTTCAACGCAACATCCGGGCTGATGGCGCTCATCACCGCGATCGTCGGAGCAGCTTGCGGTGCGAACCTCGGCCTGATCGCCCTCGACGTCGCACGAATCGGCGAGAGGCCGGAGACCGTTCCGCCCATCGCCACCGGTGTCGACAGCGAGCCGACGCCGCAGGCCGAGCCAGCGCCCATCGCCATTCCAGCGGTCGAACACTGACCCCCGGAGTCCGTTCGCGCAGAGCATGTGGCGGTGTGCTGGTTGCCGCCACGTGCTCTGCTGACGTACGTGCGCGCTCGGAGGTCTGAACGACGTCATCAAGTTACGGTGGATCCCGCGTGACCTACGCTGCCGACCCGCGTGTTGACGCCTACATCGATGCCCTGCCCGATTGGGCGAGCCCGTACCAGCAGCCAACCCTCGACCGCTGACCCCACCGCGCTTGCCAGCCTTCCGGGAACCGATCGCCTTGTGCAGCTGCATTGGCTGCCCCGCGGGCACCTCCAAGACGCTGCGAAGCCAGCCGGCTTGCGCGGAAAGGAGGGCTGCGGCGCCTGCTTTGATTCGGCGAGCGGTTGCCATCATTGCCGCCGATCTTGTGCCCGCTTGGGACGAGCTGCGACAGCCGTGTCAAGCGCGCTCGGACTACTGCTTTGCCATGGTGAAGGAGGCGTATTGGCGAGTCGCCTGGGACTGCTGGTGTTCGTCCTTTGCGCTAGTGAGCGAAGGCTCCGCCCAGACACTCGCTCAGCTAGGCAAAGCGCGAGCGGAGCAAGTGGCTCCCTGGCGGTAACGGCCATGCGGCCGTGTAATCGGCGCGGCCACGAGTGCCATCCACCACGTGGTCAACGGTCGATGACCGACATCTGGGCCGCCTCGTGGCGATCGCCGATGGCCGGGGTGAGCTCGTTGAGCCGTTCAATCTGCTCCGTGCTCAGCCCGACGCCATCGGCTGCCGTGTTCTCCTCGACGCGCGAGACGCGCTTGGTGCCGGGGATCGGGGCGATGTCGTCGCCTTGGGCGAGCAGCCAGGCCAACGCGACCTGCGCCGGCGATGCGTCGACCTCGGACGCGACGGCCTCGACCTCATCGACAATGCCAATGTTCTTCTCGAAGTTGCCATCGGTGAAGCGCGGGTTGGTCTTGCGCCAGTCGTCGTCGGCGAGCTCCTGTCGGGAGCGGATGTTCCCGGTCAGGAAGCCGTGGCCGAGCGGCGAGTAGGGCACGAAACCGATGCCTAGCTCGCGCAGCAGGGGCAATAGCTCGGCCTCCGGATCCCTGGTCCACAGCGAGTACTCGCTCTGTAGAGCGGCGATCGGGTGCACGGCGTGGGCGCGGCGGATCGTGTCGGGTCCGGCCTCCGACAGGCCGATGTGGAGGACCTTGCCCTCGGCGATCAGCGCGGCCAGGGCTCCCACGGTGTCCTCGATAGGGGTATTTGGGTCGACGCGGTGCTGGTAATAGAGGTCGATGCGGTCTGTCCCCAGCCGCCTCAGCGAGCCCTCGACCGACGTCCGAATGTTCGCCGGGCTGCTGTCGAGTACCCCAGGGCCTCCGCCGGCGTGTGAAACCAAGCCGAACTTCGTCGCCACAACGACCCCGTCGCGACGCCCCTTTATAGCGCGAGCCACGAGTTCCTCGTTCGCGTACGGACCGTAGATCTCCGCGGTGTCGATGTGGGTGACGCCGAGGTCGAGTGCCCGATGGATGGTGCGGATCGATTCGGCCTCGCTGCTGTTCGGGTCGAGGTAGTAGCCGGACATCGCCATCGTGCCGAGTCCGATGCGCGAGACGTCAAGTCCGCCGAGCGAAATGTGCTTCATGGCGCTGTGGCTCCTTGTGGTCGTAGAAGGTGTCGGTCGAGTCCACAAAAGCACGGGATCGCGGAAAGTGGGAGTCCCTCCTGAGAGAGGTACTGGCAGGGTCCCCCACGGCGCCCTGGGCGCCGTCTACCCTGCGGCTGTGGACACCAAGAGCGAGATCCGCGAGTTCCTCACCTCCCGACGGGGAAGGATCACTCCGGACCAAGTCGGGCTGCCCTCCTACGGTCCTCGACGCGTTCCGGGACTACGCCGTGAGGAGGTTGCAGTTCTCGCGGGCGTGAGCGTTCCGTACTACACCCGCCTCGAGCGCGGTGACATGAGTGGGGTCTCCGAGAGCGTGCTCAACGCGCTCGCCGACGCGCTGCAGCTCGACGAGGCTGAGTGCGCCCACCTCCGCGACCTCGCCCGTGCCTCAACCCCGACGCCCGCGCGGCCTCGTCGGCGCCAGACCAAGCAGCGCGTCCGGCCCGAGGTCCAGTGGACCCTCGACGCGATAACCGGCGCCGCTGCGTTCGTGAGCAACGAGCGCCTAGACATCCTGGCCGCCAACCAGCTCGGACGCGCTCTGTATTCCGAGCTTTACGCCGCGGCGGCGCGGCCGGTCAATACAGCCCGCTTCGTGTTCCTCGACCCGCGAGCAGAGGGATCCTACGGCGACTGGGAGCGCATCGCCACCGAGACCGTCGCGATCCTGCGCTCGGCAGCGGGGCGCGACCCATACAACCGCGACCTCTCGGACCTCGTCGGCGAGCTCGCAACCCAAAGCGAGGCGTTCCGCACCCGCTGGGCGACGCACAACGTCCGCTTCCACAACACCGGCGTCAAGCAGTTCCACCACCCCGTCGTCGGTGATGTCACCCTCACCTTCAACCGGCTCGACCTCGCCGCAGACCACGGACTGACGATCTTCACATACGCCGCCGAGCCCGGGTCGCGCTCCGAGGAGGCGCTGAACCTCCTCGGCAGCTGGGCAGCCACCGTTGACCTGGCTGAGTCGGCGCGCGCGACCGACCCAAGCACCTGAGTGGCGTGAATTAGGGTCATGCACGCAGCTTGGTATGAGCGCCAGGGCTCGGCGGCGGAGGTTCTGCAGGTCGGTGAGATG
Organism: uncultured Solirubrobacteraceae bacterium; assembly: GCA_963764185.1. Classification (GTDB taxonomy): domain Bacteria; phylum Actinomycetota; class Thermoleophilia; order Solirubrobacterales; family Solirubrobacteraceae; genus Palsa-744. The sequence continues at coordinate 340,394 of CAVXRF010000008.1, forward strand.
GCCGCGCCTGACCCGGGCGCTGGCGAGGTGCGTGTCCGAGTGAGCCTGTCCGGGGTGAACCCGGGAGACACCAAGAAGCGCCGTGGCTGGCTCGGGTCCGCCATGCCGTTCCCGCGCGTCGTCCCGCACAGCGACGGTGCGGGCGTCATCGATGCGGTGGGGGTAGGTGTGGACCCCGCTCGTGTCGGTCAGCGTGTCTGGCTGTACGGAGCCCAGTCCTACCGACCATTCGGGACCGCGGCGCAGCTCACCGTCGTGCCCACTGAGCAGGCGGTGGAGCTACCGGATGAAGTCAGCGACGAGACGGGGGCGTGCCTCGGGATCCCAGGCATCACTGCTCATCGCGCCGTGTTCAGTGACGGCCCGGTCAGCGGAAGGACGGTCTTGGTCCAGGGCGTGCTCGGCGGAGTGGGCTCGCTTGCGTCCCAGCTCGCGGCCTGGGGCGGCGCGACGGTGATCGGAACCGTCACGCGGACGAGCGATCTCGAGCGGATCGATCCGGCCGTCGGGGACACCGTGGCGTTGGATCAGCCCCAACCGGCAGAGGCGATACGTGCCCATGCACCGCAGGGCGTGGATCGCATCATCGAGGTGGCCTTCTCCGAGAACGCAGATCTCGACGCAGCCGTTGCGGCCAACGACGGCGTGATCGCAGCCTATGCCACCCGTCGCGATCGCCCTGAGTTCCCGTTCTGGCCAATGCTGTTCGCCAACCTCACCATTCGGCTGTTCGGTAGCGACGATTTTCCGCGCGAGGCCAAGCGCCAAGCCGCGGCTGAGCTCACCGCCGCGGCAAGCGAGGGAGCAGTGCGGATACCCACCGGCGATCCGTTGCCCCTGGATCACATCGCTGAGGCTCACGATCTGGTCGACGCCGGGACGCGTGCGCGAGTGCTGGTGGCGATACCGAGCTGACTCACCTGCGCTTGGGAGACCTTGCCAGTACCCCTATCAACAGGGACTCTCAGTTGCGGCTGATCGGTGCTTCGATGGACGTCGACCAAACGATCCGGCGAAAAGGGCATCAAGACCCGAGCAGCCGAGAAAGGGCACGACCATGAGTTCTTGGTCCAAAGATGATCTCCGCGCCATTGCGGAGAACGACGACTTGTTTGTCTCACCGCTTCGCGAGGACGGCGTCACCTACGGCACCCCGACCCAGACATGGGCCCTCGTGATCGACGGTGACGTCTATGTCCGCGCTGCCAGCGGCCAGGAGTCACGTTGGTATCAGGCCGCGCTGAGCCAGAAGGCAGGGCGGGTACGAGTCGCCGACAAGAACTACGAGGTCACGTTCGAGCCGGCCGGAGAGGACGTCTCGGACGCCATCGATGCGGCCTACGAGGCGAAGTATCCAGGGAGCTCGGCAGTACCAATCATGCAGGGCGACGGTCCGAAGTCGGCCACCGTCCGAATCTCGCCCCGCTGAGATCACCCGAGAAGGAGACCCACATGACTGACAAGAAGACTTGGTTCATCACCGGCGCAGGACGCGGCATGGGCGTCGACTTCGCCAAGGCCGCGCTCAGCGCCGGCCACAACGTGGTCGCCACCGGGCGCAACCCCGATGCGGTCGCGACGGCCGTCGGCGAGGCCGATGATCTACTGGTCGTCAGCCTCGACGTCACCAGCCCTAACGACGCCGAGGCGGCAGTCGAAGCGGCCGTGGACCGCTTCGGTGCCATCGACGTGCTGGTCAACAACGCCGGGAACTTCTACGCTGGGCACTTCGAGGAGTTGACACCTGAGCAGATCGACCGGCAGCTCGCGACGAGCCTTGTCGGCCCGATGAACGTCACCCGCGCCGTTCTGCCCGTCATGCGAGGCCAACGCTCCGGCCAGATCATCTCCATCTCGTCAACCGCGGGACTCGTCGGCTTCGAGTTCTGCACCGCCTACTCGGCATCCAAGTTCGGCCTGGAGGGCTGGATGGAGTCGCTCGCCCCTGAGGTCGAGCCCTTCGCGATAACGACGATGATCGTCAGCCCGGGCTCGTTCCGCACCGAGCTGCTCACAAACGAGTCCACGGCCTATGCCACGCCGTCTATCGATGACTACGCCGACCGCGGCGCCCAACAGCGCGCGTGGTGGAACGCGCGGAACGGCCAGCAAGCTGGCGACCCGGCCAAGCTCGCCCAAGCACTACTGACCCTCACGGCACTGGAGCAGCCGCCGCGTCGCTTTATAGCCGGCGCCGATGCCATCGCGCTCGCCGAGCGGAAGGTCGCCGACCTGCAGCAGCAGATCGACGCCTACCGTGAGCTGTCTACGTCACTGGCCTACGACGACCAGGCCGCAGAGGTGTCCTGAGCGACACATCACAGTTCTCCCTTCCACCGAGAGCGAGCGTCTCGATGACCGGGTCTCAGACAGCCGCTGCGGACGACGACCAGGCGCGTGGGCTGAGAACGGCGAGACGATCGCTTTGTCGGCGCGTTGCAGGCGTGTGGGCGTCATCGGCCCAGACGCTCGGTGATCGTCCGATCCGGTCGTCTGCGGAGCTTGGGCTGGGGCGCTCGCTCACCACCAATAGCAGGAGCGCCGCGGTGGGGCTGGCGTAGTCCGTAGATTCGGCTGTGTGCTTGCCGGCCGGCTCACGGCATTCGGCGATCGTTCTGTTTACGGGCTTCGAGGTAAGCGTTTCGGCCCTCTGGCGGGTTAACGGGTATGAGCCATGACGAGACCGGGTTCGCCGAGTTCTTCCAGGAGAGCTGGGATCCGTGCCTGAGGGCGGTTGCCGTAAGCACCGGCGACATGTTGCTCGCCGAGGATCAGGTTGCCGAGGCGTTCGCTCGGGCCTGGGCGTCCTGGCCGAAGGTCAGCCGCCATCCGGCTCCGAGGGCGTGGGTGGTACGCACTGCGCTCAATGTCGGGGCGTCGCGGTGGCGCCGGCGCGCGCGCGAGCTGCCCCTGGCCGACCATGACGCGGGGGCGACCGGCAGCTGCGAGACCGGCCTGAACAGCGTCATGTTGACCGCGCTGCGGCGGCTGCCGGCGCGACAACGCGAAGTGATCCTGCTGCGCGTCTTCATCGACCTCGATATCGAGACAACCGCCAGGCAGCTGGCGATCGCGCCGGGAACGGTCCGCGCCCACCTGTCCCGTGCCGTCACGGCGCTGCGCAACGAACTTGCCCAAACCAACACCACGGAGGCCGATCCATGTCCGACACCGACCAGATGACCGACAGCGCCGAGATGCGCGAGTTGCGCGACTCCTTGTCGGGCGTAGTGATGCCCGAGCGGCCGCGGCTCGAGGCGATCACGGCCAGGGGCCGCAAACACCGGCGCCAGCGGCACTCCAGAGCCGCAGGCATGTCTGTGGCCGGCGTCGCCGCTGCTAGCGCATTGGCATTCGCCCTGACCGTCGGCCACGGCCCGGCCCGGGTTAACGACACGAGCCGGGCCTTGACACCTGGCACGATCCAAACCGCGGCATTCCAGATCGCCAAAGACCCCAACGGCACGGCCACGCTGACCCTCAACCCGCAACAGGTCCTGGACCCGGCGACCCTGCAGAGCGACCTCGCGAAGTACGGCATTCCGGCGAAGGTCACGTCCGGCAGCTTCTGCTCCTCAGATCCCGCGCCGGCCGGCTTTTCGCAGGTCGTGTCCTTGCCGCCACGCAAGGCTCCCGTCCCGCTGCAATCCGGTGGGCAGGCCACGATCACCTTCGACCCGGCGGCCTTGCCAGCGGGCACGGAGCTGAGCTTCGGCTACTTCCAGATCACCGGCGGCGCGGGGCAGGTCTCTCTCGCGCTGATGGACACAAGCTCCTACTCGTGTACCAGCACCCCGCCCGGTCCAGCCGGCCCAGCCAGTGGTTCGCAACTCGTTTATGGCGGCCCGGGCCCAGCCAGGTCCTGATCAACAAAGGCGGGTCCAGCGTGGACGCTCGCTCAGCTTCGCAAAGCAGCGGTGATGCGCAGGCGGGATACTTGCGTCGTGCCCGACGAGTCCACGGCCCCGGACCTAGTGGAGCCGACGCGGCAAGCCCTCAAGGCTCTCGACCCGCTTTGAGCGTTGATGCGCACACGACGAACTGAGCACCCCACGGTCCCGTCCACAGAAAGGAGAGACGATGGCCACCGAAACCTCAATCGACGGCGGCGTTGAGACACCCGCGGCCCCGGCGGTCGTGGACCGGGCAGCCTTCGAAGGCCAGCTCGAGGTGCTACGAACCTGGGAGAAGGCGCACGGGCGGGATGGTGACGCGATCGCAGCCGCACGTCGGCGGCTGCCGATGGTCGAGGTGGACTCGACGCTTAAGGTGATAGGCGCGCATGGGCCGGTCACGCTGCTCGATGTGTTCGAGGGCCGCCGGCAGCTGATCGCTTACTACTTCATGTGGTTCGCCGGCCGACCGGCCGCCGAGCAGTGCGAGGGCTGCACTTTTGTGAGCGCGCACCTGAGGGACCTCTCTTACTTGCACTCACGCGATGTCACCTACGCGACGCTCTGCCAGGGTCCTTATGAAGAGAGCATCCGCTACCGGGACTTCATGGGATGGGAGATGCCCTGGTACTCAGCGCAAGACTCCGCGAAGGTCCTGCTCGCCGGGCGCCAGGTCGGGAAAATGCACCTCGTCTGCTACCTGCGCGAGGGCGAGCGGGTGTTTGAGACCTATTGGACCACCGGCCGCGGCGTGGAGATGATGATGGCCCCCACCTACCCACTGTTGGACAGGACGATCTACGGACGCCAGGAGGGGTGGGAGGACTCGCCCGCGGGCTGGCCGCAAAAGAAGATCATGGAGCACCTGCGGAAAGGAGACGCCAACCTCCGTGAGAACGGACGCCCGATCGCACAGTGGGCTCGGCTGCATGCCGGACATTCCGACGACCTCGGCGCCGGCGAGCACTGAACAGCGGAGTGCGCGCGATGTCGACCTGGGCGACCTTGGCACCGCGCTGCTTGCCCAGCCGGCGCTTGATTCGCTCATAGCGCTCGGCGTAGGCGGGGTGCCTCAGCGCGTGCATCGTCGCCTCGAGCAGCGCCCAGCGCAGATAGGTGGGCCCGTGCTTGGTCAACGGGCCGCGACGATCCTTCTCTCCGGACTGGTTCACGCGTGGACAAAGGCCGGTGTAGCCGGTGAACTTCTCTGGTGATGGGAAGCGCTCGATCTCACCGATCTCGGCAGCGATCGTGAAGGCGAGGACCCAGCCGATCCCGGGGACCGTCAAGAGCAGCGGGACGTAGGGGTGCTCGGCGTGGCTGTCCTTCAGGCGGCGGTTGATCTCTGAGATCTGACATTCGAGGTCGTCGATCAGCTTGATCGAGGCGGTGATGTTGCCCCGCCAGGGCTCGGGCACCTGGAGTCGCTTCAACAGCCGGCGGCCCTCGAGACCGAACAGGTCGGTGACTGGGCAGGGCTTTCCGAAGTTGATCAGCGTTGAGTGGATGCGGTTCTTGAGCGCCGACTTGTGCTTAACGAGGTGCAACCGGAAGCGGGCGAGCTCACGCTCCTCGCGGACGCTCGGATCGGGTAGCCAGATCGCGGGCACCAGGTCGCGGTGGGAGAGCACCGCGAGAACCTGCGAGTCGATCTTGTCGGTCTTGCATGCCAGCGGCGCGAGACCCTTGACCTTCTGGGCATCGGCGATCTCGACAGACCAGCCCTCTTGCTCGAGCGTGTCGTGCACGATCCTCGCACCGGTCATCGACTCGATCACCGCGCACACCGGCTCACAATGGACTTCCTCGATGCGGCGAGCGAGCGTTCTCAGCGAGTCGACGTCGGGCGGGACGACGAGCTGGTCGAGATGCTCCCCCTGGTCGGAGAGCAGGCAAACGTCAAGCTTCTTTCGACTTAGATCGAGTCCAGCGTGCAACATGTAAGCGGGCCTCCTCGAGGTTGGTTCTCGATGACAAGCGGAGCTTGCCAGCGAGGAGGCCCTCCTTCATGGCAGTCCATTGCGCGCACGTCTAGCTCGACAAGCGAGGCAACTGCTTTCGGCAGAAGACGGCACTCTCGCCTGGCGCCCCCGTGGACCGGCGGGCGTGACCTCCCTGCTCGGCACGCCAAGGCCGGTGGGAGGCATGTTGTTGTAGACGCACTCCTCCGAAGTTCGGTTGAACGTCGGAAGACGCCAGGCTTGGTTGGTGATTACTCCTGTTGGGTCGTAAATCCCGCTCCGTGCGGAAATTTTCGCCACTGAGGCCGCTGACAACGGGAAAAAGGCGTAGCTTCATTCCCGGACCGTTTCGGCCGCTTTTGTTCGGGTTTCTCGCGCAGGCCGTCCGCAGACCTCACGGGTTGTTTCGTCCACAGCGACAGGAACACCGTTCCGCAGCAGAGGCTTCTCCTGCTTCGGACGATGGCGGTTCACAACCCTGTATGGCGCTTGGCCGTCGCCGAGAAAGGGTGCGCCCAAACGTCATCCATCACCCCACTAAAGAGGACCACATGGCTGTCACCACCACCACCGAGAGGTCAGCGGGCGCGGCCGCGATCCGGCCGTTCGCCGTCGAGTTCCCCGAGGCGGCTGTTGAGGATCTGCGTGCGCGCATCGTCGCGACGCGTTTCCCCGAGCGTGAGACCGTCAGCGATCGCTCCCAGGGCGCGCAGCTGGCAAAGGTCCAGGAGCTCGTCGACTACTGGGCCACTGATTATGACTGGCGCAAGCTCGAGGCCAAGTTGAATGCGCTCCCCCAGTTCATCACGGAGATCGACGGGCTCGATATCCATTTCTTCCACGTCCGCTCGCCGCATGCGAACGCGCTACCGCTGATCATGACCCACGGCTGGCCCGGCTCGTTCCTCGAGTTCGTGAAGGTGATCGGGCCGCTAAGTGATCCCGAGTCCCATGGAGCTCGCGCGGAGGACGCGTTCCATCTCGTCGTGCCCTCAATGCCCGGTTACGGCTTCTCAGCCAGGCCGCAGACGACAGGCTGGCATGCCGAACGCATCGCCGGCGCTTGGGTGGAGCTGATGAGGCGATTGGGCCACGAGCGCTACGTCTCCCAGGGTGGCGACTGGGGTGCGCTGGTCACGGACGTGATGGGCCGCCAGGCGCCCGAGGGTCTCTTGGGTATCCACGTCACCACGTTGTTCGGCGCGCTCCAACGGCCACCAACGCCGAACACGCAAGCGACCGTGCCTCCCGAGGTCGCGAACGCGCTCAAGAATGGTGAACCGGCGCCGGCGGGCCTCTCGGCCGAGGAAACGGTCGCCTATGAAGGAGCGAAAAACCTTGCCACGGGCGGCTCGGGCTTTCGGGCGATCCAGGCCACGCGCCCGCAAACGATCGGCTACTCGCTCGCGGACTCGCCGGTCGGCTTGGCCGCTTGGTTTTACGAGAAGTTCACGGAATGGACCGACACGGATGGCGAACCCGAGCGCGCGCTCACGAAAGATGAGATGCTCGACGACATCACGCTTTACTGGCTCACGAACACAGCGGCGTCCGCGGCCCGCACATACTGGGAGAACAGCGCCCACAAAACCAAGGCCGGCGAAGTCTCGATCCCTGCCGCCGTGAGTGCGTTCCGACGAGAGATAATCCCCGTACCGCGCAGCTGGGCCGAGCGCGCCTACCCCAACCTCGTGTACTTCAACAAGCTCGAGAAGGGCGGTCACTTCGCCGCCTGGGAACAACCGGAACTCTTTGCGGGCGAGATGCGAGCGGCCTTCCGATCGCTGCGGTAGCAGGCGTCACCACACCAAGACCGCCGAGGTCCTCCCTAACGCAACCAGGAGGTAGCCATGAGCGCCACCGAAGCACAACAGCATGCACCATTCATCGACTACGAGAACCTACCCGCTCCGACGGAGGGCATTCTCGTCACCCAATACATCACCGTAAGAAGCGTTGCTCGGTCCCGCGCGTTCTACTCCGAGGTCCTCGGCGGCCAGGTGGTGCTGGAGGAGGACCCGTGCATCGTCAAGCTCGCCAACTCATGGGTGCTGATGAGTCCGGGCGGTCCCCCCACCCCCGACAAGCCCGACATCTCGGTCGCAAACTACGAGCCCGGGACCACGGTCTCGAGCTTCATGAACCTGCGCGTAGCCGACATCGAGGCGTGTTATCAGCAGTGGAAAGCAAAGGGGGCCGAGTTCGTCACCCCGCCGATCGATCGCGGTGCGGAGATCCGCTGCTACATGCGAGACCCCGACGGCTACATGATCGAGGTCGGCCAGGCCACCGGAGTGCTCCACGGGGAGCTCGCCGAGAAGCGACCTGAAGACTTGCCCGGCTAAGGGCGACGGGATCGCGTGGCGTGCCGACGGCGACCGCGGCCGTAACCAATCAGGAGGCCCAAATGTCCACCTTGCATCGAACACAAAGCGCTCTGTCGGCCATTGACACCGCGAACGTTTGGATCAACTCCGAGCGGCTCACGGCCGAGCGACTGCGCGGGAGCGTCGTCCTCGTCGACTTCTGGACGTACTCGTGCGTCAACTGGCTGCGGACCCTGCCCTACATCAGGGCCTGGGAGGAGAGATACCGCGACCGTGGGCTCGTGGTCGTCGGCGCGCACGCGCCGGAGTTCGAGTTCGAGCACGACGTGGAAAACGTGCAACGCGCGACACGCGAGCTGGGCGTGGGCTACGCGGTGGTCCTCGACAACGACTTCGCGATCTGGCGGTCTTTCGAGAACCATTACTGGCCGGCTGTCTACCTCCTCGATCGCGAAGGGAACGTCGGCTTTCATCATTTCGGCGAGGAGGCCTACGAGGAGACCGAGCGGGCGATCCAGCAGCTGCTCGGCGTCGAGGAAGCAACTGTCCGCGTCGACACCGACGGCCTCTTTCAGGCTGCCGACTGGGACACACTCGGATCGCCGGAGACATACATGGGCTCGGCCCGCAGCGAGCGCCGCAGCGACCCGGATGCTGGGCGCCTGGCGCTCAACCACTGGTCGCTCACGGGCGCGTGGTCGGTCGGCAGCGAGGCCGCCGTACTCGACGCGGCTGGCGGCTCGGTTGGGTACCGCTTCAAGGCCCGCGACCTCAACCTTGTCCTTGCGCCGCCGGCCCCCGCCGCTGCGGTCCGCTTCTCCGCGCGCATCGACGGGCGGGCGCCTGGCGATTCCCACGGCCTCGACATCGACGCGGCGGGCGAGGGGACCGTCTCTGAGCCCCGGATGTACCAGCTCGTCCGCGAGCGAGCGGCACTCAGCGAGCGTGACTTCGAGATCACGTTCCTCGACCCGGGTGTGCGCGCTTACGTCTTCACCTTCGGCTGATACCCATGCGTCAGGCGCTCGGACATCGAGCGGGCGCGGCGCTGCGCGCGGACACGAGGGCAGCAACACGAACGAGAGGGACCGTCAAGCGATCGTGTCTCGACAATCACAAGACCAGAGGAGGTTGCCATGAGCACCAACGCTCCACAGGCTCAGGGACTCAAACGCACCGATATCCAGGAGCACGACCTCAGTGTTCCCGGACTCGAAGTCATCCAGAACCGCGTCGACGTTAGCCCGGACGCACCGATCTTTCGGCACAAGCACCCGGGGGAGGAGGTCATCTATGTTCTGGAAGGATCGCTGGAGTACGACGTTGACGGCGAGCCGCCGACTAGGGTCAGCGCCGGCGAGGGCCTGATGGTCCCGGCCGAAACGGTCCACGCGGCGAGGAACGTCGGCAGTGGCAACGCGGCGGAGCTCGCCACGTATATCGTCGAGAAGGGGAAGCCATTCCTCGTAGCAGTCGACTGAGCAGAGAGGTCTGTCCGGCCTCCTGTAGGCCCACGCTGCCGACGTCGTGGTCGATGATCTGCCCGAGCTGCGGCCACGGAGGGCATCGAAGTCTGAGCTAGCGTCAGCCCTCCGATTGGCCTTCGAGCGGCCGAGCGATAGCTCCCTGCCAGCGATAGCAGGCATCCCGGTTGATGCTCACCAGACGCTCGAGTCGGACGACAGGGTAGCGCGCGAGCCGAGGACGGGCAGACGATCGCTTTCTCGGCGCATTGCAGGCGTCTCGAGGCCGGCGAGCATCTGTGCTCCTGCTCGTCCTACTCGATAGTGCGCCCAGAGACTATCGGCGCGCTCGCTTGGCCCGCGAAGCAGGTGTGTCGCGCAGAGCCGCTGGTTGCCGCTGGCTACTGGTCAATGCACCAGGGTGCGACGTCGGTCCCTACGCAGGTCGCAGAGCAGGCTTGACCAGAGCCCGAAGATCGGTCGATAAGATCGCGGCGCGAGGTTCGCCGATCAACCCAGGAGGCATCAGGATGACCACCAGCCAGCTAGTAACCGGCGTCGATTTCGTCGGTATGCCCACGCGCGATCTGGAGGCGGCGGTGGAGTTCTACGGCTCGACGGTCGGCCTGCCGCGGTCGGTGTACATCAGGGACCGTCACTACGCCGAGTTCGAGACGGGCAACCTGACAGTGAGCGTGTTCGACCCCGAGAAGATGGGTCTTGAGTACAGCGTCAATCCCAACGCGATCGCACTGCACGTCGACGATGTCGCGCAGGCGCGGGCGGCACTCGAGGAGCGCGGTGTCGAGTTCGCAGGCGAGACCCTCGACACGGGCGTCTGCCACATGGCGTTCTTCGCCGATCCCGACGGAAACGCGCTGATGTTGCACCACCGCTACGCACCGCGCGTGACAGCGGCATAGCATCCCGGAGCGCTAGGGGCGCGTCGCATGCGCTTTCGCGTGGACGCCAGCGCGTGGGCGGACGCCGCTCACGCTCCTGCTGCGAACGCGTACGAGCACTGACGCGCGAGGGCCCGGAGGGTGCCGCATTGCTCCGCGAAAGCAGTCGTCTGGTCGCCGAGGCACTCGGAGCTCGTCCAAGTCGGGCGTCTCGCCGGCTACGCGGCGCGCGCCTGCTTTCCGCGTATTGCAGGTCGTGGCGCCGGGGCCATTATCGCTTGAGAACTCGTCAAGGGCTCTCCCCGGGGAACCTGGGAGATCACCGACAAGGGCAGAGCGCGAATGCTGGCCGAGGCTTGAGGGTGGCGGCGGCACTTTGTCAGCCCTGGACCGAGCGGTCAGGTTGGTGCAATTCCCGGAGCTGCGGATCCCCGGCTAGGCTGCGGCCATGCCGTTCACGCTCAGGAACCTCAGAGAGGATCTGGCGGACGTGGGGTCCAACTTCGACGGCGCACCGGATCTCGAGTTCCGTCTCGCGGGTAACGCGCTAGAGCTCGAGCAGTCCGGCCTCAGCTACCAGCGCATCCCGCCGGACTACCGATTCCCCTACGGCCACACGCACAGGGAGCAGGAGGAGGTCTTCGTGGTCGTAGACGGGAGCGGGCGGATGAAGCTCGACGACGAGATCGTCGAGGTCAAGAAGTGGGACGTCGTGCGCGTTCCTCCCGGTACATGGCGAGGGTACGAGGCCGGGCCGGAGGGCCTCGAGATCCTCGTCTTCGGCGCGCCCAACCTCGGCGAGAACCCGCGGGAAGATGTGGAGGGTCAGCGAGACTGGTGGGCTGACTGAGCGCCCTCGGTGGATGGACCTCGGCGGATGCGGCCTCCCTAACCGACTGCTGCTTTTCGGTGCGACCGAGCGTCCCAGCGGGGGTGACGTGACGCTCGCAACGGACGACCGATGAAAATCAAGGGCTGAGGCTCGCCTCGCGAAGGCCGCAGAGGGCCTCCTGTGGTGCCGTTTTCGACCGCGTGCTGGCAGCCGAGGTGAACTCGACGGCTTTTCGGACAGGCGGGGTCCTCGCCCGGAGTCAGCCGGCGTCTTGTAGAGGAGCCGCGAGGGCGTTAGGCTTCTGGTGGGCGCGAGTAGAGGACGAGTCGAAGTGCAGACGTCAGGGGCTCGTGGTCTGCCGCGCGACTTTGCCCGTTGAGGGCTTTTGTGATGCGCGCCCCGGTGTCACGCTCGCGCCCGCTTTCTTATTCGGTGCGGCGGCCTGCCAGTCTGAGACCATCCGCTTGTAGGAGGCCTCGGCTTGCTCGGCGAGCTTGCGCTCGCCTGCGCGCATTGCCTGCCTGGTGGCCCACACGCCGGTCGGGGTGCCCTTCACTGTTGGGGCGCCGGCACGGATCTCCAGCAGCCGTAGCTTCTTGGCGGTCAGGGAGGGCTGCTGGTGGGCGTGGTCCTCTTCGCGGGTGAGTAGGAACCAGAACAGGCATGCGAGCTCGCGTGCGCTTGCGACAATCGCGATCCCTTGCCCGCGGCGGGCGCGCACGCGTTGATAGAAGGCGTGCTGCGGGCCGGGCTGGCGAACGGCTGACCAGGCCGCCTCGACCAGCGCCCAGCGCGTCGATGCGGAGCCCTGCTTTGAGATGTGTCCGCCCGTCGCGGGCGCTGAGCCTGACTGGTAGACGCGCGGGTCAAGACCGAGATAGCCGACCAGCGCCCTGGGGTTTTGAAAGCGGCGGATCTCGCCGACCGCGGCCATGAAGCTCGCCGTGCAGATCACGTTGACTCCGGGTACCGTCATCAGCTGCAATGCGGTAGCGACGGGTGGCGTGGTGATTGGAGTGGCACCCGTGCGCAGAGCGGTCGAGTCGCGGCGACCCTCGGTCCGAACCGCTGAATCGCCTCGTATGCGTGGTCCTGGATCTCAGGGTCGCGGAAGTCGGGAACGATCTCGGCCTGGTCGATGACGGGACCGGTGATCGTGCTGGCGGCGCTTGCGTAGAAGACGCCGCTCTGCAGTGACGCGTCCATGACGGCTTTGACGAGTCGCTCGGCCCCAACGTCCAGCTTGTGCCCGATGCGAAGGGCAGGCGCGAGGTACGGGAGCAGGATCCGGCTGGCGATGATCCGCACGAGCGCGGGCTGGTCGCGCAGCACCTCGGTTCCCGCGGTGTTCCCCGGCGACATCGTGATGAACCTGAGCTCGGGGTGCATGCGGGCCATCGCGCCCATCCACAGTGCGCCGAGGTACTTGACCTGGCCGTAGGAGAGCATCACGTCGAAGCTGGCGCCCTGGAAGAACGAGCCGTCGATCACCGACGCGAACTCCTCTGAGCTGTGATCGGTGAACGTTGGTCGGGCGATCCGCAGCTTCGGGATTCCGCGCGCCGCCTCGCTGCCTACGAGGACCGCGACATCCGTGAGCAGCCCGGCTGCCAGCAGATTCTCAAGCAGAACCACGTGACCGAGCAGGTTCTGGGCGCATATCTCAGTCACCCTGTCTTGCGTCAACGATGCTGGCGTGGGGCCGCCGATGCCGCCAGCGTTCATTGCGAGGGCGTTCAACGGAGCGCCGATCGCGGCCACCGCAGCACGTACCGACGCAAGGTCTTCCAGGTCGATGATCACTACCTCGAAGATCTCGCGCCCGCTGACCGTCTCCAGGTCCTCCTTTGCCCGCTCCGCCTTCTCCGCATTGCGGCAGCCGAGATAGATCCGCTCGAAATCTTCGCGCAGCGCCAGCTGCCTCGCCATATCCCTACCGAGGCCGGTATTGGCGCCCGTGATAAGGATTGTCTTTCCTGCTGTGGTTTGCATTTGGGTGCTTGGCTCCTTGGGGTGAGGACATGGTCATTGGTGATCCTGGGTACGGCTGTTCGGACTTCTTGCGTCTCGTCGAGGTCGCGCAGTGGGTGTTTGGCGGACCCTCAGCGGTCCGTGGCCAGCCGCCGGGGGCGGGCGGCCGGCCACGGTTCTCTCGCTTCGTGTCCGAGCGTTGCCGGGAGTGGTGACGGGGATCATCTTGTCCGCTCTCAGATCGCGCGGCGGCCGCCGTCGACGGGGATGGTCGCGCCGTTGATGTAGCCGGCCGCGGGGGTCGCGAGGAACGTGATGACGTCGGATAGCTCGTGCACTTCAGCGACGCGGCGGAGCGGAATCGTCTTGGCAAACTCCTTGGCCATCTCCAACCTCGGCTCCACCGCCGGGGTCAACGTCGGACCGGGAGCGACCGCGTTGACGCGGACGTTCTGCGGCCCGTATTCGGCGGCCCACGCCTTGGTGAGCAGCTCGATCGCGGCGCGCGAGGCGCCGTAGGCAGCCATGCCTGGCTGGCCGTAGCTCGCGACCATCGTTGAGACGTTGATGATCGATCCGCCGCCGCGGGCGGCGATCTTCGGGGCGAGCGCGGCGACGAGGAAGAACGGCGCCTTGACGTTGATCTGGAACAGCCCGTCGAACGCCGCCTCGTCGGTGTCAGCCGTCGGTGCGAGAGCGGCAAAGCCGGCACAGTTGACCAGAACATCGATCTCGCCTGCCGCGTCGGCAACGCGCCCCACCTCGGACATCTCCGAGAAATCAGCGGCGATGAACTGCGCATCGTGCCCACCCGCCCGGATCTTCTCCACGGTGCTCGCGCCGCGGGTCTCATCGCGGCCGGTGATGATCACCGACGCGCCCTTCTCGGCCATCGCCAGTGCGGTGGCGGAACCCATCCCGGATGTGCCGCCGGTGATAAGGGCGGTCTTGCCTTGAAGTGCCATGTATCGCGTTCTCCCTTTGAGTGGTTGTCGCGACCCTCGCAATGGATCGTGCGTTCCACTCTAACACAGAATGGATAGCGCGATCCATTCTGCTGGTAGAATCTGCGATATGAACACGACTAGCCCCTCCTCTCGCCCGTTGACGCGCAAGGGCCAGGAGACCCGTCAGCGCATAGTCGACGCGGCGGCCGGCTTGATCTTCCGGCAAGGCGTCGCCCACACGACGATCGAGGACGTACGCGCGGCGGCGGACGTCTCGAGCTCGCAGCTCTACCACTACTTCGACGACAAGCCGGCCCTGGTCCGGGCAGTCGTTGACCACCAGGCCGACACAATGGTCGGCGGGCAGGAGAACGTTCGATTTCAGCACGCTGGATGGCCTCCGAGCCTGGCGCGACTTCCTGATCGCGGCCCAGCGCGAGCACCACTGCAGCGGCGGCTGCCCAATCGGCTCTCTCGGAGGCCAGCTAGCCGAGACCGATCCCGACGCAAGAGCCCACGTCGCCGAGGGCTTCAAACGATGGGAAGCCACGATCCAGAGCGGTCTACGAGAGATGCACGCACGAGGCGAGCTCACGCCCGACACCGACCCCGACACCCTCGCCCTCGCGCTGCTAGCCGCCCTGCAGGGCGGCCTGCTCCTCACTCAGGTCAAACGCGACACGAAGCCGCTGGAGGCCGCGCTTGACGCAATGCTCGAACTGGTCGCCCGACTCAGCGGCGACAGCTGGTAGCGGCCTCGCGCGACGCGCGTCCTCTCCACCAGGTCGGAGGTCGTGGACTCATCGGGCATCCTGCATTTTCCCCGACCGCTGCTTTCGGCAGCTAAGCGAGCGCGCGAGGCGCCTGGCTCAGTGCTGTCGCCCTGGACGACTTCCAGGCGCGCCTGCGGAGGACGACGAGACGATCGCTTACGCCTAGGGCCTAGGCAAAGCAGAAGCTTGCGCCCGGTGGTCACCGACAGCCCTAGCTCGTCCCGAGCGCAAGCTCCGTACACGGCGGCCAACGCCTGTCCTCCTGCACGGAAGCGGTTATGTCTGCTCGCCGGTCTGCAGCGTTCGCCGGCCCGGGCATGACCGGGTCTCTACGCGGCCTGTGGCGGTGTCCGGGCGAAGCCACTGTACTTACCGCCCAGACGCGCTCCCAGACGCACTGGACGGTCGCTGACGCCTGCGCCGAAACGTTCCCACTCGCAGCTTCAGCCGCCTGTCGTCTCGTGACCGGCCTTTCCTGCGAGGGGTGAGCGAGTTCACCCTCAGGGGGTATGTCCGCCACTCCCCTCCGCGGCGAGGATGGTCCCATCACACCAACCACTGCCTGAGGAGGCACAGGAAATGTTCAGCAAGATCCGCACCAGCGTCATCACCGCAGTCGCCGCGCTCAGCGTGCTGTCGGTCGGAACGTTCACATCGGTCGCCAGCGCACGGAAGCCAGTCAAAGTCGGACACATAGAAATCCTTTGCCTGCTTCCGACGGCCAGCGGTGCCGTGGCTGAATTTCCCGAAGGGGCCCAGGTCACTGCCACCAACCCGAAGACGGGCGAGACAAGGACATACCAGTGCGTCAGTGGGAACTGGGTCCAGATCGCACAGGAAGCACCGCCGACGCCCCGTACCACCCAGGAGCCCGTAACCACGCCGACGACGATTGCCCTCGGCTGAGTCGCCCGGTTCGCGCCCTCAGGCAGCACAGAGAGCCCCCGCCTCCCGTGGGGGCTCTCGCTCGTGGCGGCGGTCATCAAACGAGGCGTCGCGGGGTCGTATCCAACGAATCCGATCTGGCTCTACGCCGTTGTCCAGAAGCCACATGCACGCGCCCGCAGCCGTCTTGCCGGACCCGAGGACCGCGTAGGAGCGGCCCGATTGCGCGGCCGCCGGCAGCTCGTTGACGGAGACGAGGCGAACCCCCGGGTGCCGATGTTCGAGCGTCTGCGCCGATGATGCCCACACGCCTGCAATGCGCCGACAGCGATCGTCTCGCCGTCCTCAGCCCACGCGCCTGGTCGTCGCCCAAACGGGCCGTGTCGAGTTTGGCCCTCCGCGCGCTCGCTTGCGTTCAACAGCAGTCGTCTCGGCAGGCGTCGAGCGGCTCGCCGGGGAGCGGCGAGTCGGCGCAACAGCCCTGGCCCCGCCAGGTCTGTCGGCCCTCGTGCAGCGCGAGCGCACCGATGCCGAGCGCGACCGCGGGATCTGCCCACCACAGACCGAAGGCGGCGTTGAGCGCTAGGCCGGTGAGGACACCAGCGGCGAGGTAGGCGCAGAGCATGTTCTGCGTGCCCTCGCCCGCGGTTGCACTTGAGCCAAGGCGCTGGCCGATCCCTTGCTTGGCTTTGCCGAGGAGCGGCATGACGATGATGCTCGAGATCGATAGGCCGATCCCCAGCCAGCTGGTTCGAGGATGCTCGCCGTCGATGAGTGTGCGGACGGCGTCCTGGATGATGTAGGGGGCGAGCAGGAAGAACGTGATCGCGACGAGCCGCTGGGCGCGTTGCTCGGCGTGATCGGAGAGTCGGCGGGTGCCGGTGAAGCGCCAGATGACGATGATCGAGGCGAGACCCTCGATCGCGGAGTCAAGGCCGAAGCCGAGCAGCGCGACAGAGCTGGCAGAGATCGCCGCGGTGATCGCGATTGCGCCCTCGGCGCTCATGTAGGCGAGGCTGAGCCAGGACAGCGCCTTCGCGCGGCGGATCAGGCGGTCGCGCTCGGCAAGCTCGAGCCGGCTGGCTGTTGCTGCGAGGAGGCGCCGGCTCGGCGACGACAGGCAGCTCGAGCGACGGGGTGCTCATGCGTCACCTCGGCGAGCTTCGAGGTGCGCGTCGAGCAGCTGGCGGCCGGCGTCGGTCAGCGTGTAGAAGACGATCTTGTGCTCGCGCCGCGAGCTTGCGAGGCCGGCGCTGCGCAGCGTGCGCAGGTGGTGGCCGACGAGGTTCTCGGCTCGCGCGGTGATCCAGGCGAGGTCGCAGACGCACAGCTCCTCGCCGTCGCGCAGGGCGAGCGCGATCAGAAACCGCGTCGGGTCGGCGAGCGCCTTCGCACGAGCTGCCGCCCCTGCCGCGAGATCGAGATCCAAGCGCTGGCGGATCGCCTCGGCGCGCGGCAGGTCCAGACACAGCAGATCGCAGCGATCATCGGCCACGAGCTCACACTAACGCACGTTGCGACTGAGAGCTAGGGTCAGCGCGCATCAACGAACGTTCGAGTTATGGCCTCCTTGACAAGAATGTTTGGTTATGCTAAAATACTTCGATGGCTATGACCGACTCGATTTCCGCGTCCGTTCAAGACTATGCCAAGGCGGTCTACGCGCTGGAGGCCCGCAAGGGCGGCGCGGTATCGACCACCGAGCTGGCCGAGCGGCTGGGCGTCACGCCGGGCTCGGTCTCGGCGATGGTGCGCAAGCTCTCTGAGGTGGGGCTGGTCGAGCACGAGCCCTACCACGGCGTGAGGCTCACCGACCAGGGTCGCCGGGTCGCGCTTGAGGTGCTGCGCCACCACCGGCTGCTCGAGCTGTTCCTGGCCGAGGAGCTCGGGATGCCCTGGGATCGCGTGCACGCCGAGGCCGAGGTGCTCGAGCACGTGCTCTCCGAGGAGCTCGAGCGAGCTGATCGCCGCGCGCCTGGGCGACCCCACGGTCGATCCGCACGGCGACCCGATCCCCACGGTCGAGTTCGGGATCGACGAGCGCTCCACGCACAGTCTCGACGAGCTGCCGGTCGGCGCCGCGGGGCGCTTCGTGCGCGTCTCGGACTCTGACCCGGAGATGCTGCGCTACCTCGCCGAGCACGGCATCGCGATCGGCGATCGCCTGGAGGTCGTCGACCGCCAGCCGTTCGGCGGACCGGTGTTCGTGCGCTTCGGCGAGCGCGAGCATCCGATCGGCGGCGCGCTCGCGCGCGCGATGCGCATCGAGATCGAGGAGGGTCAGGGATAGCACCGCTGCGCCCCAATCCGGTGCCCGCGCTCGAGGGCGCCGTCGAGGGCGCCTCGGTCGCGCTACCGGGGGAGCTCGGCGGGGCGCTCGCGGGCCCGAGCGCGCTCGAGCAGCTTCTGGCCAAGGGTCGCCTGCGCGCGACGCTGTTGATGCTGGGCCCGGCGTTTGTCGCCTCGATCGCCTACGTCGATCCGGGCAACTTCGCCACCAACATCGAAGGCGGCGCGCAGTTCGGCTACCTGCTGCTGTGGGTCGTCCTGCTGGCGAACGTGATGGCGATGCTGATCCAGTACCTCTCGGCCAAGCTGGGCATCGTCACCGACCGCAACTATCCCGAGGTCGTGCGCGAGCGCTTCCCGCGCCCGTTCACGTGGGGCATGTGGGTGCAGGCCGAGATCATGGCGATGTCGACCGACGTCGCCGAGTTCCTCGGCGCCGCGCTCGGGCTGAACCTGCTCTTCGGCGTGCCGCTGCTCCCCGCCGGCCTGATGACCGGCGTGATCGCGTTCGCGATCCTCGAGCTGCAGACGCACGGCTTCCGCCGCTTCGAGCTGGCGATCACCGGCGCTGCTCGGGAATCATCTTCTTGGGCTTCCTGTATGAGACGCTGCGCATCGGCCCCTCCACCCACGGCTCGCTGCAGCGGGCTGCTGCCCGGCCTGCACGGCGTCAGCTCGCTCTACCTCGCCGTCGGCATCATCGGCGCGACCGTGATGCCGCACGTCATCTACCTGCACTCCGCGCTGACCAAGGGCCGGATGCCCTGCCGCAACGACCGCGAGCGCGGCCGCGTGCTGCGCTTCGAGCGCCTGGACGTGATCATCGCGCTCGGCCTCGCCGGCCTGGTCAACATGGCGATGCTCGCCGTCGCCGCCAAGCTCTTCCACACCCCCGCCCTCTCGGGCCTGAGCTCAATCCCAGAAGCCCACGCGCAGTTCGGCCACCTCGTCGGCGGCACCGCCGCGCTCGCGTTCGCGGTCGCGCTGCTCGCCTCCGGCGCCTCCTCATCCAGCGTCGGCACCTACGCCGGGCAGGTGGTCATGCAGGGCTTCATCAACGTCCGCATCCCGCTGATGCTGCGCCGCGCGGTCACGATGATCCCCGCCATCGTCGTCCTCGCGGTCGGCATGAACCCCACTCAGGTCCTCGTTCTGAGCCAGGTCGTGCTGTCCTTCGGCATCCCGTTCGCGCTCGTGCCGCTGGTCATGCTCACCGGCCGCCGCGACGTCATGGGCGTGCACGTCAACCGGCGCCTCACCACCATCCTCGCCTGGGGCTGCGCCGGCGTGATCAGCCTGCTCAACGTCTTCCTGCTCTACCAGCAGTTCTTCATGGGTTGAGCACAGCCGAGACACAGCGCCGCACCTGCGCAACGGGCGACGACCGCTCATCCGCGCTGTAGCGTGGCAGACGCTCGCTTCGCCCCGGCCAATGCAGCAGTCTGAGCTCGGGCGGTCCGTGCTGTCGAGACATGTTGTTGTAGACGCACTGCTCCGAAGTTCGGTTGAACGTCGGAAGGCGCCAGGCTTGGTTGGTGATTACCCCTGCTGGGTCGTAAATCCCGCTCCGTGCGGAAATTTTCGCCGCTG
>CAVXRF010000009.1:0-664776 GCA_963764185.1 uncultured Solirubrobacteraceae bacterium
ACCGTCGCATGTCACGACTTCCTTGCCGGCAGCGAGTTCTCCTACGCTGCCGATCAGCTCGAGATCCGGTCGGTCAGGACAGGCGCCTTCGAGCTGCCCGCCGGCAACCGCGCGCTGGCCCGTCGCTTTTGGCTCGACCTGCCGAAGGTCGCCCGGCTCGTCCCCTCCGACGCAGACGTCGTCAACGCCCACGACTGGCCCGCACTGAGGCCCGGGCGTATCGCCGCCGGACGCCTGTCGACTCCCGCTCGTGTGGACTCGCAACAACGAATCGCTGTGGGAGCGGGCGATCGTGGCGAAGCAGACGATCACCGGCGAGCGCCCGCTGCTGGACCGCGCGCTGTTGGCGCTGATGACCTGGCCCGATCTGCTCGACGCCCGCCGCGCCAACGCGATCGCGGTGCTCAGCGCGCAACAGGCCGACATGGTCCGTCGCAGCTACCGCAAGAACGCCCTCGTCGTGCCCATCGGGCCACCGGCACACTTCTTCGATCGACCGGACCGGGCCGCCGCCCGCGCGAGGCTCGGCATCGCAGACGGCGTCTTTCTGGTGGTGGGCATGGGCACCCTTGTCGAGCACCGGCGGTTCGAGGATCTCCTGGAGGCCATGTCGCTGCTGGCCGACGATCCCACGATCCATGCGCTGCTCGCCGGCTCGGACGACGAAGACCCCGCCTATGCAGACCGGCTGGCTGCCAGATCACCGCACGCGACCTCGCCGGCCGTGTGGCGCTGCCGCGTCGATCGCTGTCCGACGCGGAGCTGAAGGACACCTACGCCGCCGCCGACGTCTTCCTGATCCTGAGCCAGCGCTACGCGTGGGGCCTCGCACCGCTCGAGGCGATCGCATCGGGAACGCCCGTGATCCTCACGCCCGGCGCGGGCGTCTATGACGTTCTCGCGGGCCGCCCGGGCGTTCAGGTGGTCCCCGCTGAGGATCCGCAAGCGACGGCAGATGCGATCCGACGCTGGCGCTCGGGCGATGGCCGTCAGGGACTCGAGTCGACGCGCGCGTGGCTGCGCGAGGAGTATGCGCTCGACTCCTACGTGGCGCGGATGGAGCAGATCTACGCGGATGTGGTCGCGCCAGATCGACGCCCGTAGATCTTCTTGCGCAAGGCCAGCGAGTCGCGTATCCCAATCTCTGGATCCAGCGCGTCGGCCGGCGCGCTGCGGCCCGGGAGGGGCCTCGCCGAGCGCCAGCCGGCGACTCGTCCCGACAGGGCGGCGCAGTCCCGCGAGAAGACCGCGTCGCCGAGAGCCACCACCGCCTCGGTGGTGAGCGCCCGCGGCGCCTGACGGCTCCGAAGGATGCCGTAGCGGTGCAGCAGGTAGCCGCGTGCGAAGCCCGCGTGCCGTCGCTGCCAAACAGTGCGGTGGCCGTGCGTGGCCGAGCCGAGGTGCATACCCACCGCCTCGGGCACCACCGACGCTCCCCAGCCGGCGCCTCGCAGACGCAGCGCCAGGTCGAGATCCTCCGAGTAGGCGAAGATCGCCTCGTCCAGCCCGCCGACCTGCTCCCACGCTGTGCGCCGGTATGCCCCCGCCGCGCCCGCTGGTCCGGCCAGCCTGGGCCGCGCATCCACGGCCCGGTCTACGGGCAACCCGGCCAGGCGCGGGAAACCCGCGAGCGTCAGGTCGGCGCAGAGCCCGACGCTGTCGATCACCTGCTCGCCGGGCTGCACGAGCAGGCATGCGACTGAGCCCGTCTCGGGCTCGGCGGCCGAGGCGCAACCAAGCGCTCAAGCCAGTCGGGCCGGCAGTGCACGTCGTTGTTCAGCAGCACCAAGACCTCGCTGTTACCGAGATTCGCGCCGCGGTTGCATGCCGCCGCAAAGTCAGCCTGTCCTCCGATCTGATCAGCTGGACCGCTGGCCAGTCGCGGCCAATCCGCTCGGCGGTCTCCTCGTCGCCGCCGTTGTCGGAGACGATCACCGTGTGCGAGCGGGTCTGTCGAGCGAGATGCGACAGGCAGCTCACCGTCAGGCCATAGTGCCCCGAGGTCGGGATCACGATGTCGATTGTGAGCGGCAGGGGCCCATCCTAGCCTCCTGCCCTGACCTTGCACGTCCGTGATCGCCCCCCGGCCGCCACCTCAAGGGATGCACGCGCCTCGGTACCGGCATTCAGGGTATGCGATGGCGCGAATGCGGCCGCCGCAGGCGCTCCGGTGGCGCCGGGGCTCGGCTCAGTACGATCCACCGGCCAGTAGTGGAACCGAAAAGACACAGTCTCCCTGAAACCCGGCGGGTCGAGTGACCGTGCACGTCGGTCCATCGCGACCGACGGCGGGCCACAGATCCCGCGCCAGCCCGATGGATCTGCGCCGCGGCGACCGCGCAAAGGTGGTCCCGCTCGCCGTCGTCGCGCTGCTGACGATCGGGTTCGTGCTGATCACCATCTGGTGGCAGAACGCCGATGCAAGCTTCCCCGCCGGGGACTACGGCAAGCACCTGCTGATCGCCTTCGGCTACTACGACCTCATCCACGCTGGATACTTCGGCGCGCCTTTCCGCGAGTACAATCTCTACCCGCCGCTGACCCATCTCGTCGGCGCGTGGTACTCGCTGTTTGCCGGAGGCCCGACGATCGCACGGATGGTGATCGCCGAGAACCTCGTGTTCGTGCCCGCCTTGACGTTCGGGTGTTACTGGGCCGCCAGCGTGGCGTTCAATCGCCTGGCCGGCGTGCTTGCCGCTGTCTTCGCGCTGGGCACGCCGATGATCATCAGCCTCTTTCACATGTTCATGACTGACGGCCCCACGGCCGCGATGGTGGCCCTGAGCGTGGCCGCCATGCTCGCGTGTCGACGCTTTGAAAGCCGTCCCCTCAGCGCGCTCGCGGGGGCCTTCGTCGGTATCGGCATGTACACGCGCAGCACGTTCGTGCTGTTCATCCTCGGCCTATTCCTGGCGATGCTCGCCCGCGGCGGCTGGCGGCGGTGGCGCGGTGTCCTGTTGTTCATCGGCGTCGCGTTCGTCATCGCCGGCCCGTGGTACGTGTATCACTTTCATGACCTCTTCTCGATGACGCAAGGTGCCGTCTCGGCCAAACAGCCGTTGTGGTACGGCAACCAGCCATACCCCTCGGACACACAGCTGCTCAAGTACACCTGGTATGGGTGGGATCTAGTCAACCAGCAGCTGTACCTGCCGCTCACGCTGTTCTTCGTCGTCGGCACGATCACCCTGGCGCTCAGCTGGCTGCGCGACCGGCGGTCGGACTCGCTGGTTCCAGAGCTACTCGCGGGCGGCTTCGTCAGCTACCTGACCATCAGCCTGCTGACGCTGGAGGATCCGCGCTACACGATTCCCGCGCTCGTCTACATCGCCGTGCTCGCCGGCGGCGCGATCGCGTCGATCAGGGGGCAGCGCTTGCGCTGGGTGGCCGTGGCCGCTTTGAGCGTCGTCGCACTTCTCAACACCGACGAGAACAACCGCGGTTCGCCGGCGTGGAACGTAAGCATCGACTTGCCCGGCAGGACGGCCAATCCAATCGGACGGGGCGAGCTGAATGTATTCAGCAGTGCGGGGTTCGTCGTCAATCAGCCTCAGCGAAAAGCGGGTCGGCGCGTGCTTGTGGATTTCTTCGCCGCGCTCAAGCACGAGGGCGCCACGAGCATCGCTTTCGACGCGACCTCGATGAACAACGGCGGCTATAACCTCGACACGCTGTCGGTGCTGGCGCGCCTGGCAGATCTCAAAGTCGCGGGATACGCAGCCGACACCGTCACAGGTCCGGACATTGTCTGGGTGTTCCGCAACACGCCGCAGGTTGCCGGTCACGCCTATTGCATCCCGAGCCCGGCGCTCAAAGATGGAACCGGCCTGTTTGCGGTGCGGGGGCCGCTCGGTCCGGGCGCGCGCATCAGCTGTCCGCCGCACCCGTCGTAGCCTGGGTGCATCGGCCCCAACCCGAGGAGGCGGGAGCGTATTCGCTCTGGAACGCCTCGATCTGTGCCGCCGTGACGACACGCATGTCGGCGCCCTGCGCGAGCGCCTGATACCAGTCGACGATGCTCTGGAGCGCCGCGTCGAGCCCCACGAGTGGTCGCCAGCCAAGGCGCGTGCGCGCGCGCGAGGAATCGAGCTTGAGGTAGTGCGCCTCGTGAGGATGGGGGCCGTCGTCGACGGCCCAGCGGAGCTCCGCCGGCCACAGCTCGGCCACCCGCTCGACGATCCAGCCCACCGGGCGGGCGTCCTCATCGGCGGGCCCGAAGTTCCACCCCGCGGCATGCTCCGGTGAGGCCCACAGCGCCTGCGCCAGCACCAGGTAGCCGCTGAGCGGGTTGAGCACGTGCTGCCACGGACGCATCGAGTTGGGGTTGCGCACGCGCACCTCCTCGCCGGCCAGCGCCGCCCGCATGATGTCGGGCACGAGCCGATCGGCGCCCCAGTCGCCGCCGCCGATCACGTTTCCCGCGCGAGCCGAGGCCAGCCGCGCGCCGTGTCCGTCGGAGAAGAACGAGCGGCGGAAGGCCTCGGTGACGAGCTCCGCGCAGCCCTTGGAGGCCGAATAGGGGTCGTGTCCGCCCATCGGCTCATCCTCGCGGTAGCCCCACTCCCACTCGCGGTTCTCATAGCACTTGTCCGAGGTGACGTTGACGAGCGCCCGAACGCGTCCCCGTGCACGCGCACCGCGTCGAGCACGTTGACGGTGCCCATCACGTTGATCTCAAACGTCTCCCGCGGTTCGGCGAACGAGCGGCGCACGAGCGGCTGGGCCGCCATGTGGATCACGACCTCGGGCGCGGCCGCCGCGAGCGCCGCGGCGACCGCCTCGGGGTCGCACACATCGCCCTCGACGCTCTCCATGTCCTCGGCCACCCGCGCCAGCTCATACAGCGACGGCCGTGTCGGCGAGCCCGCCGAGAAGCCCGTCACGCGGGCGCCGAGGGACTGCAGCCAGAGGGCGAGCCACGCGCCCTTGAAGCCGGTGTGGCCGGTGAGCAGCACGCGGCGACCCCGCCAGAAGCGCGGCCTCGACGGCCCCCGGGCGCGGCGCGTCAACGCCGGCGCCGGTGGCCGATCGGCGCTCACGCCGTCAGGACCAGGTCCGCCACGGCGCCGCGCCGGAGCGCCACAGCTCGCTCGAGCTGGTTGTGGTCGCGCAGCGTGTCCATCGCCTGCCAGAAGCCCTCGTGGCGGTAGCAGGCGAGCTGGCCTTCGCGCGCGAGCGTTCGCAGCGGCTCCTGCTCCCACACCGTGTCGTCGCCGTCGATGTAGCGGTCGACACCTCGGCGACAGCACGAAGAAGCCGCCGTTGATCCAGCCGCCGTCGCCGCGCGGCTTCTCGTCGAACTCCCGGACGCGATCGCCGTCGAGTCGAGGGCGCCGAAGCGGCCGGGCGGCTGCACGGCCGTCACGGTCGCGCTCGTCCGTGCTCGCGGTGGAACGCGATCAGGGCGGTGATGTCGATGTCGGCGACGCCGTCGCCGTAGGTGAAGCAGAAGTCCTCGTCCCCGAGGTATGGAGCACGCGCTTCAGCCGGCCGCCGGTCATCGTCTGCTCGCCGGTGTCGACCAGCGTCACCCGCCAGGGCTCGGTCTCGGAGCGATGGACCTCCATGTCGCCGCTCGGCAGGTCGAAGGTGACGTCGCACGTGTGCAGGCAGTAGTTGGCGAAGTACTCCTTGATCAGGTAGCCCTTGTAGCCGAGGCAGACCACGAAGTCCTTGATGCCGTGCGCGGCGTAGATCTTCATGATGTGCCACAGCATCGGCTTGCCGCCGATCTCGACCATCGGCTTGGGACGCATGGCCGTCTCCTCGCGAGTCGCGTGCCGAAGCCGCCGGCCAGGATCACTGCCTTCACGGCGTGCAGGTTATTGGACGGCGGCCCCGCTCAGGACTCGATGCAGGGCTTCTGGTAGATCTTCGGCACGGGCGCACCGATTGCGCGCGGCGCGGCGGGAAGATGCCGCAGGTCGATGTCCGTGAGTTCGACGGGCCCGAGAGCGATCGTCTGGCAGCTCTCGAAGCCCGGGCCGCTGCTGACTTCCGTGACCGTGCTCTCCTGCGCCCACGCGAGCTCATCCGGGCTGAGGTCAAATCCGACGACGCGTGCCTCACCGGCGAACTCGGCGATCGGACGATCTCCTCCGTCGCGCAGGTCGAGCAGGTCGATCGTCGTGCCTTCCCCGGGCCTCGGTGAGATAGGCGATTCGCCCGTCCGAGAGGGCTGCCGCGCCGCTGATGGCTCCCGGGCCGTGCGGAGCGCTCGAGACACTGGCGCGGTTGTCCGGAGTTCGGGCAATTCGCGGCCGGCATGGTCGCCGGCGTGGCCCACCAGCCCGAGGACAGTGCCCCACGGGGGCGGGCCGAAGAAGATCGACGTCACGAGCACGTCGCCTTGCGCGTCGATCTCGGTGGTGAGCCTGTCCTCCACGCGTGCCCGGACAAGCCCGGTCACGCGGTACAGGGTCCGGCCGCGCCGGGTGCCGATGACGTCCACGCTGATCCGGGTGACGGTGCCCAACCGCGGCGCTTCCGCCGACGGCCCGGCGTAGCTGACGGCCACGCGCGCACCCGCTGCCGCCAGGCCGACCACGGCCGGAGCGATGGTGGTGACCGTGCGCCTGACGGCGCTTGGCAGGCTGACCGCCACGAGAGCCAGGCGCCTGCCGGCGTGCCGATGCAGGCAAGCCGGATCGACCACGGCATAGAGCGTCGAGCCGGCCAGGGCGACCAGCGCGGGCGCATCGGATGTCGGCGGGGAGGCGGATCCTTTGGAATTCGGGCTGACAGGCCGGCACCCGCGCAGCGGCTCAACCGGCCTAAGCCTCCCGCCCAGTCTGCCCGCCTCCACGCCGCTGGCCTCCGATACGGCCACCCAGTGTGAGCTCGCGGACGTCACCGTGTAGGCGCCCGCTCCCGGCAGCGGCGGGTGCTCCCGGCGGCGTTCGTCAGCATCTGTGACCCGAGACCCCGCCAGAGGAGGCCCGCGGGCGTGATCCGCGGGCCGGCTCCGAAGCCGTCGGCATTCACGACGGCCGCACGTGCGAGTCCGGGCGAGAGGAGCACCACCGCGAGCCGTCGCCGCGCACAGACACGTTGCCACGCGGGCGAGCGCTGCCGCCGACACGTCCGGGTGTCCGCGCAAGTCGCGGACCTCCGGTGGCGGGCCATATCGACAGGAAAGCACGCATCGCCGCGCGACGGCGCCGTCAGCGCTCCTGCACGCCCACCACGTTGGAGGAGCCCGCCGCGAACGGGAAGTCGGATTCGCGTTCTGAGCGAACGCGGAACTGGTAGTCGGCGGGGCCCGGAAACTTGAAGGTGTAGCTCGAGCGGTAGCGGCCGTGGGCGTCGGTGCTGATCACGTCGAACTCGATCCACGCACCGCCGGGGAGCGCGCCTCGAGCACGAGCTGCTTGCCCCCGGCCGGGATCGGCCCGCCGAGCAGCCGTCCGCGGAAGAAGATGCTCCGCCCCACGCTCGCGCTGCGCGGCGCGACGCTCAGTGGATGCCCGCGCGCACCGAGAGCGTGAGCGCGCGCGCCGTAACCGACGGCGTTTCGCCCAGATGGCTGCGGTAGGCGAACCGCAGCACGCGCGATGAGACCCCGCCCCGCACGCGCATGCTGAAACGGCCGTTCACCCCCGTCCGCGGGCCGGCCATCGCCACGGGCTTCGAGCCCACATAGGCCGGGGTGGCGGTGAGATCGATGAGCGCCCCGGAGATCGGCGCGCCGCCGGGAGCGGTGAGCCGCCCCTGGACCGTCGCCGAGCGCCCGTAGCCGCGCGTGATCTGCGCCCTCCTCGTGCCCTTCCAGCTCAAGCTCAGGCTCGCCTGCGCGGAGGCGTTCGCCCCGTTCGCCGGCCCGGGCGGGGGCGGGTTTGCGATCGTGATCTGGCGGTCGAGCACCGGCGCCTCGTTGCCGGCGGCATCGATCACGCTCACGAGGAGATGATGGGAGCCGTTGCCCACCCTGGTGGTGTCCAACGGCACGTCGGCGCTCACCGACGCCGGACACGGGTGCACATACAGGAAGGCGGCCAGCCCGTCGGTCGTCTGACCCACGTTGCGGCAGCGCCCGCCGTTTTCGTCCACCACCGTGCTCTGCACCACCTGCCCGTCGACGCTGAAGACGGCCTCGTACACGCCCGCACCGGGATCGGTCGCGGTGAACGTCAGGTCGCTGTCACCCCGCACGGACGCCGCGCTCGCCAGTTCGCCGTTCACGTTGCCCGCCGTCGGGCCGGCGCTCTGTTCGAGGACAAGGTCCGCGGCGTACACGTGCACGGCCGCCTCGTAGCCGTCCGCGTCATGTTCGCCTTCCTTGCAGCTGAAGTCTGCGACCCCGCCGCAGGAGGCGATGACGTAGATCGCGAGCCCAGGTTGGCGGCGGCACGACCACGCGGTTTTCGCCGGACAGGGGCTGCTGGGTTGCCTTGCCGGCACACGCCGGTCCTGACGCATTCGTCGAAGATGTCGGTTTCGGCCGGCCCCGCGAGCCAGAACTCGTAGGCGGCGTTGATCGCCGCGCCGCCGTCGGCGTCGCCCGCGCGCCACAGCGTCGCGCCGGCGATGCTCTCGCCGACGGGGGCTTCAAATGCCCATGTGGCGATGTCGGTGTTGGCGGTGCGTTTGGCCTGGCCGAGGGCTGCCAGCAGGGCGCCACCCGGCTGCTGACACGTGTCTTCCGCGTAAGCGGACCCGGCCGCCGACCCGCTCCATCCGTCCGCCGGGGCGCTTTCGCCCACCGGCGTCCGGCAGCTGTACACGTGGTAGGAGCCCGCCTGCGCGGCCGCAGCCGTCGCCGCCAGCGCCAGGCAGGTCACGAACGCTCCCTTCACCAACGCCAGCAAGGTCATCTCAACCCCATGTCGCTCCGGGGGGCCTCGTGCCCCCCCTCCCGGGCAAGTCTGTCAGAGCGAGAATCTGATCGGCAGCTCGGCCAGTCCATAGATGCCCGAGATGCTCTCGAATACCGGGTCGCCGTCGAGCTCGAGTTTGCGCAGGCGCTGGGAGAGGAACGCCAGTCCCTCCTGCAGCTCGACGCGGGCGAGGTTGGCGCCGAGGCAGTAGTGGACGCCCGCGCCGAACGTCAAGGGGCGCGCGCGGCCGTAGTCCGCCGTGATATCAAAGCGGTTCGGGTCGCCGTCCCCGCCGGTGCCCGCGTCGAGGTCGCGATTGCCCGTGAAGGCGCACACCATCAGCACCGTGCCCTCCGGGAAGGTCACGTCGCGGAAGGACACCTCCTCGGTCAGGATGCGCGCGGTGAACGGCGTGATCGGCTCGAACCGCAGCGCCTCCTCGACCACCTGCGGGGCGAGCGACGGGCGCTCTGCCAGAAGCGCCCACTGCTCGGGGTGTTCGGCCAGCAGCCTGATCGCGTGTGCGAGCTGGCTCTGGCTCGTATCGACGCCGCCGACCAGCACGTTGAACACGAGGTTGATGCACTCCACGTCGCTGAGGCGCTCGCCCTGCTCCTCGGCCTCGATCAGCTTCGAGATGAGATCGTCGCCCGGGCTCTCCCGCCGCGCGCTCACGAGCGCCTCGGCGTACTCGTAGAACTCCTCGACCGCCTCGGTGATCTCCTCGAGCTCGCTCGCCATGCTCGCCGCGTCGAACTGCCGCTGAATCCAGTTCGACCAGTGGTGCAGCCTCGGCGCGTCCTGCAGCGGTGCGCCCATCACCGTCGCGATCGCGAGCGACGGGTACGGCTTGGCGAACGCCTCCACGAACTCACAGCGGAAGGTGCCGTGGTCGGGGTGGCCGTTGGATTCCGCCGCCGAGGACGCCGTCGCCTGTTTGAGCAGCTGCTCGAGGAAGTCCCTCATCGCCGGGCGATAGCGCTCCACCGCGCGGGGCGACAGCGCCGGGTTGACGAGGCTGCGAAGGCGCGTGTGGTCGGGGCCGTTGACGTGCAGGATGTTGCGGCGCATCTGCTCATACAGAGGCCCCTCTGTCACACCGAAGATCTCGGCGATCTTCATCCCCGGGAAGATCGCCGCGCGCGTGCGCAGGAAGAACTCGGCGGACTCCCTGTCGAGCACCACGTAGCCGAACGGTCCCTCGGCCAGCCAGCCCTCGGAGCGCACCTCCGCCATCGCCTCATGGAAGCGCGCCCCCCGCAGCGAGGGATCGGTGTGGTCGAAGACGGGCAGCTCGAGCTCTGTCACCAGTGCCATCGCTCCATCCTCTCACCTCGATGCCATGCGCTCCGCGCGAGCCGGGTCACGCGCGAGCTTCTTGCCCGGGTTGAAGAGGCCCTTGGGGTCGAAGCTGCGCTTGATCTCCTCGTGCAGCTGCACGGCCCGCGCGTCCCACTGTGACTCGAGCAGGCCCCGCTTCAGCCAGCCGACGCCATGCTCGGCGGCGACCGAGCCACCGAGCGAGACCGTCAGCGCGAACAGCTCCTCGCCGGCCGCCCGCGCCGCGTCGAGCTCGTCCTGCCGGCTCGGATCCACAAGCACCGTGGCGTGCACGTTGCCGTCGCCCCCATGCCCCCACGCGCACGAGCGCAGGCCGTGGCGGGCGGCGATCTCGGAAAACCGTTCGAGCCCCTCCGCCAGCCGCTCGACGGGGAATGCGATGTCCTCGCTCACCTTGCCGCCGCGCACGGCCGTGACGACGCCGTTGAAGCCGTCCCGCCAGCGCCACAGCGCAGCGCTGTCGGACGGCTCCTCGATCGCGACCGCGCCGCCCTCGAGCAGCTCGAGAAGCGCGAGCCGCTGAGCCTCGACCTCCGCGCGGCTGCCGTCGACCTCGGCCAGCAGCGCGAACCCGGCCGCGGCCGGCATGTCCCCGGGATATCCGCCCGCAACCATCTCGAGCGCGTCGCCGTCGATGAAATCGAGCGCCGATGGAGTGATCCCCGCGGCGAACACGTCGAGGATCGCCGCGCAGCCCTCCGCCCGGGTGCGCAGGAACACGACCAGCGGCGCCGTCGCCTCCGGCGCCGGCAGCAGCCGCAGGCGCACGGCGGTGATCACCCCGAGAGTTCCCTCAGAGCCGATCAGGAGGCTCTTCAGGTCATAGCCGGCCACGTCCTTGCCCGCCCAGCCACCGATCTGCACGAGCTCCCCGGCGCCAGCACCACCTCAAGGCCCCTCACCCAGGCGCCCGTCACGCCGTACTTCAGCGCGTGCGGCCCGCCCGCGTTGGTGGCCACGTTGCCGCCGATCTGCGACTGCTCGGAGGCGCCCGGGTCGGGGGCGAAGAACAGCCCGTTCTCGCGCGCGAGCCGCTGCACGTGCCGCGTCGTCACGCCCGCCTCCGGGTGGATCCTCCACAGCCCGGGCTCCAGCTCGCGCACCGCCCGCAGGCGCTCCAGCGAGCATACGACGCCTCCGACCGTGGGCACCGCGCCGCCCGTCAACCCCGTGCCGCCTCCGCGGGCGACGATCGGCACGTCGTGCTCGTAGCACCACGACACCACCGGGCGACCTCCCCAGCGCTCGCCGGCAGGACCACCGCGTCGGCGCGTCCCTCGACCTCCCGCCGGCGCGCCGCGTCCTGGTTGTAGGGCGACCCGGCCGAGGCCTCCAGCACGTGCTCGGCGCCGACCAGCCGGCTCAGCTCACGGTGCATCACAACCGCCGAGGCTAGCGGGCTCAGTAGCATGGGGTGGGTCATGGCGGTCACCCCGAAGCCCCCCGGCGGAGGCGGCCGAGCCGAGCTTCCGCACCCTGTCGGGGGAGCCGGTGCGCGAGCTCTACACGCCCGCCGACCTGCCCGCAGGGATAGACGGCCCCGAGGATCCGATCGGGCGGCCCGGCACCTATCCGTTCACGCGCGGCATCTACGAGACGATGTACCGCGGGCGGCTGTGGACGATGCGCCAGTTCGCGGGCTTCGGCACGAGCGAGGAGACGAACGAGCGCTTCCGCTACCTGCTCGACCACGGCCAGACCGGTCTCTCGACCGCCTTCGACATGCCGTCGCTGATGGGCCACGACTCCGACCACCGCGCAGCCTCGGCGAGGTGGGCCGCGAGGGCGTCGCGATCGACACGCTGGAGGACATGCAGACCCTGTTCAGCGGCATCGACCTCGGCGAGGTGTCGGTGTCGATGACGATCAACGCTCCGGCCGCGATCGTGCTCGCCTTCTACGTCGCCGCGGCCGAGGGGATCGCCGGCGGCGCTGGGCCCATCCCGCCCGAGCGGCTGTCGGGCACGATCCAGGCCGACATCCTCAAGGAGTACATCGCCCAGAAGGAGTGGTGCTTTCCGATCGAGCCCGCGATGCGCCTGTGCGGGGACATGATCGAGTGGTGCACCCGGCACATGCCGCGCTGGCACCCGATCTCGATCTCCGGCTACCACATCCGCGAGGCCGGCTCGACCGCCCAGCAGGAGCTGGCCTTCACGCTCAAGGACGGCTTCACCTACGTCGAGGAGGCCGTCGAGCGCGGCCTGGACGTCGATCAGTTCGCCCCGCGGCTGTCCTTCTTCTTCAACGCCCAGATCGACTTCTTCGAGGAGATCGCCAAGTACCGCGCCGCCGGCGGATCTGGGCGCGGGAGCTCGGCAGACGTTCGGCGCGAAGGCCCGCGCTCCTGGCTGATGCGCTTCCACACCCAGACGGCTGGAGTCAGCCTGACGGCGCAGCAGCCGCTCAACAACATCGTCCGCACCGCGATCGAGGCGCTGGCGGGCGTGCTCGGCGGCACCCAGTCGCTGCACACGAACTCCTACGACGAGGCGCTGGCGCTGCCGACCGAGGAGGCCGCACGTCGCGCTGCGCACCCAGCAGGTGATCGCGCACGAGACCGGCGTCATCAACACGGTCGACCCGCTCGGCGGCTCCTAGTTCGTCGAGGCGCTGACCGACGGGCTCGAGCGCGCGCTACGAGTACTTCGCGATCGACGAGCTCGGCGGCATGGTCGAGGCGGTCAAGCGGAACTACCCCCAGCGCGAGATCGCCGACGCGGCATTCGCCTCCAGCGCAGATCGAGGGCGGCGAGCGGGTCGTCGTGGGCGTGAACCGCTACGCGCTCGCCGAGGAGCAGCCGCTCCCGATGCTGCGCATCGACCCGGCGCTCGAGCGAAAGCAGATCGCCCGCCTCAACGCCGTGCGCGCGCGGCGCGACGGCGCCGCCGTCGAGCGTTCGCTGGCGCCGCTGCGCGAGGACGCCGCCCACGCGAGCGAACCTGATGGACCCGCTGCTCCAATGCGCCCGCGCACACGCGTCCGAGGGCGAGATCGTGCGTCGCTGCGAGAGGTGTTCGGCGACTACACCGAGACGCCCGTCTTCTGAGCGCCGCGCCGTGACGCGAGTACGCTCGCCTCAGGCGGCGCCAGCCGCGCTCATCGAGGCCTGCCGCGAGATCGGGCGCTTGCCCCAGCCGGTCCTGTGCGCATAGGAGATCAGGCGGCCGAGGTAGTCCCTCGGATCGGGGCTCTGCACGCCCGCGCTACCGAGCAGCTCCCGGGCGCGGGCATCGTTGAAGCGGCAGCGCACGTCGAAGTAGGGCACGAACGCCTCGCCTCCGGCCGGCAGGCCCGCGCCGGCCTGCGGTTGCGCGAAGCGCACCGGCACCCGCCCGGTCAACGCCGAGTGCAGCTCGACGAGCTCGCCCGCGCTCAGCGCCCGAGCGCCCGCGACGAGGTTGTAGGTGCCGCTCGCCCGCTCATCGCCGAGCAGCGCGAGCAGGCCGCGGTGACGTAGTCGACCGGCACGAAATCCACGATCGTCCTCGCTCGCCGGCACCTCCGTCCATCAGGCCCCGTGAGAACGCCCGCATCGGCCAGTAGATGACGTTGAACGCCGACGTCCAGCCGGTCGCGCGGTCGCCGACGATGATGCTCGGGCGCGCGACGCGACGGCAGGCCGCGGCGGCCGCCGCAGCACCTGCTCGCCCTCGAACTTGGACTGCTCGTAGGTGTTGCGGAAGCCCTGGCCGAGGTCGAGATCGGTCTCGTCGAAGCGCCCGCTGGCGCCCGCCGACGTAGGCGGTCGAGACGTGCAAAGGCGGCGCAGGATCCGCCGGCCGCGATCTCGCCGCCAGCTCGAGCACGCGCTCGCGCCCGCCGTGTTGACCTCCCGCGCCTCATCGAGCGGCAGGTCGAAGGAGATCGCCGCCGCGCAGTGGACGACTCTCGATGACGCGCTCGACCAACCCCGCGCGATCGCGACCGCAGCCCGAGGTCCGGCCCCGAGCAGGTCGCCGCGACCGCGCGCACGCGCGCCGCCGCCGCCGGCGGCTCGTCGTAGAGGCGCGCGAGAACCTCCGCAGGCGCTCGGCGGCCTCTGCGTCGCGGGCGCGCGCACGAGCACCACGACGTCCTCATCGCCCGCGCTCGATCAGCCGCGCGAGCGCTCCATGCCGAGGAAGCCGGTCGCGCCGGTCAGCAGCATCGTGTCGCTCATGCAGTCGCGCGGAGCCGATCGGGCCGCGACCGCGGCGGAGCGCCCATCGCGTGGAAGCCGCCGTCGACGTGGAGGATCTCGCCGGTGATGCCGCGCCCGAGCGCGGAGAGCAGGAAGCAGGCGGCGTCGGCGACCGGCCCCGGGTCGCGCGTGTCCCAGCCCAGCGGCGCGGTCGCGCCAGAGCTGGGCGAGCTCGTCGAAGCCGGGGATGCCGCCGGCGGCGATCGTCTCGATCGGCCCGGCCGAGACCAGGTTGACGCGGATCCCGCGCGGGCCGAGGTCGCGCGCCAGATAGCGCGCGACGCTCTCGAGCGCCGCCTTGGCGACGCCCATCCAGTCATAGACGGCCAGGCGACGCTGGCGTCGAAGTCGAGCCCGACGACGCCGCGCCGCTCGGCGGCCGCCATGGCAGCGGCGCGAGCGCCGCCGGCAGCGCCTTCAGCGAGAAGGCGCTCGTCTGGAACGCCGTGCTCGCGCTCTGCGCGCGGGGTGTCGAGGAAGCCGCCGCCGAGCGCGTCGGCGGGGGCGAAGGCGATCGCGTGCAGGACCCCGTCGAGGGCGCCCCAGCGGGCGCCGAGCTCGGCGCGACCGCCGCGAGGTGCTCGGGCTCGTTGACGTCGAGCTCGAGCACGTCGGCGGGTCGGGGCAGGTGCGTGGCGGCGCGCTCGGTCAGGCGCATGCCGCGCCCGAAGCCGGTGAGGACGACCTGCGCGCCCGGCTCCTGCGCCTGGCGGGCCGTCTCGAAGGCGATCGAGCCGCGCGTCAGCACGCCGGTGACGAGCAGCGGCGTCCGTCGAGCATCTGGCTCACAGCGGGATGTTGCCGGCCGGGAGCGGGCGGTGCGCGCCGACTCGAGCGCCTGCAGACAGGAGACGATGCGCGCGCGCGTGCTCGGGCGGCGCGATCACCTCGTCGACGAAGCCTCGGCGGTCGCGGCGCGCGAGGTCGAGGTGCTCGGCGGCGTAGCTGGCGGCGAGCCGGCGCGCGACGGTCGGCGGATCCTCCGCCGCCGCGATCTCGCGGCGGTTGATGATCTCGACGGCCTGCTGGGCGCCCATCACGCCGAGCTGCGCCTGGGGCCAGGCGAACACGAAGTCGGCGCCGAGGGCCTTGCAGTTCATCGCGATGAACGCGCCGCCGAACGCCTTGCGCAGGATCAGCGTGACGCTCGGCACCGTGGCCTCGGCGAACGCGTGGACGAGCTTTGCGCCATGGCGGATCACGCCCATGCTTCTCCTGGCTGGAGCCCGGCAGGAAGCCCGGCGTGTCGACGAGCACCAGCAGCGGGAGGCCGAACGCGTTGCAGGTGCGCACGAACCGCGCCGCCTTCTGCGACGCGTCGGCGTCGAGCACGCCGCCCAGGTAGCGCGGCTGGTTGGCGACGATGCCGATCGCGCGGCCATCGAGGCGGCGCAAGCGCGCAGACGACGTTGCGCGAGCAGCGCGGGGAGATCTCCAGCATCCGCCCGCCGTCGACCAGCGCGGCGCGACCTCGCGCACGTCATAGACCTTGCGGTCCTGGGCGGGCACGGCCCCGTCGGGTGAGAGATCCGGCGCCGTCGACCGCCGGCCAGCGATCGGCGGCTCGTCGGCGTTCTGGGGCAGGTAGTCGAGCAGGTCGCGCGCGAGCAGCGCGGCGTCGACCTCGGTGGGCGACGTAGCTGGCAGACGCCGTTTCGCTCATGCACGCGCGGGCCGCCGAGCGAGAGCGCGTCGACGTCCTCGCCGGTGACCTTGCGACGACGCCCGGGCCGGTCAGGAACATCGCTCGCGCGCTCGGTCATGATCACGAAGTCGTTCAGCGCCGGGCCCGTAGGAGGCGCCGCCGGCGGACGGCCCGCAGACGATCGAGATCTGCGGCACGAGGCCCGACAGCCGGACGTGCTCGGCGGAAGATCCGCCCGTAGCCCTCGAGCGCCGCGAGGCCCTCCTGCATGCGCGCGCCGGCCGACTCGACGAAGCCGATCACCGGGACGCGCGCGCGGTCGGCGAGCGCAGCACCGCGACGACCGTCTCGGCGTGGGCCTCGCCGAGCGAGCCGCCGGCGAACGAGGCGTCCTGCGCGTAGCAGGAGACCGGGCGCCCGTCGACCTCGCGTGGGCGGCGAGCACGCCGTCGCCGGGCTGGGCGCTCTCGCCCATCCGGCGCGAGCGCACCTGCGTGCGCAGCGGCTGCAGCGAGCCGGGGTCGCGTCAGGACCTCGAGGCGCTCGAGCGGCGTCAGGCGCTCGTCCAGGCGCTCGACGAGCGCCAGCGTCACGGCGCCTCCAGGCAGAGCACGGCGTTGTGGCCGCCGAACCCGAACGAGTTCGACATCGCGAACGCCGGCCGGTCCTCGGCGGGCGGCGAGCGGCCTGGCGCACCGCAGGCACGTAGTCGAGGTCGAGATCCTCGTCGGGCTCTCGAGAAGCCCAGCGTCGGCGGGGCGACGCGATCGCGCAGCGCGAGGAGCGTGGCGACCGCCTCGACCGCGCCGGCGGCGCCGAGCAGGTGCCCGATCGCGGACTTGGTCGAGGAGATCGGGATCTGCCCGGCGCGCTCGCCCAAGCGCCAGCTTGATCGCGCTGCGTCTCGGCGCGGTCGTTCAGCGGCGTCGAGGTGCCGTGCGCGTTGACGTAGTCGACGTCGGCGGCGGCGATGCCGGCGTCGGCGAGCGCCGCGGTCATCGCAGCGGCCTGGCCCGTCGCCGTCCTCGCGCGGGGCCGTCAGATGGTGGGCGTCCGAGCTCGCGCCGTAGCCCCTGAGCGTGCCGAGCATGCGCGCGCCGCGCGCCGCGGCCGGCGCCGGCGCGCTCGAGCACGAGCAGTGCCGCGCCCTCGCCCATCACGAAGCCGTCGCGGCGGGCGTCGAACGGACGCGAGATGCCGCTCTGCGAGAGCGGCGTCGAGCGCGCTGAACGCCGCCCGCGCCAGCGGCGTGAGCCCGGCCTCCGAGCCGCCAGCGACGACCGCGTCGGCTTCGCCGACCTGGAGCATGCGCAGCGCCAGCCCGAGCGCGTGGGCGCCGGAGGCGCACGCCGTGCTGACGGCGAAGCTCGGGCCTCTGCAGGCCGTGACGCATCGAGATGCGCGGCTGCGCCGGCGTTGCTCATCATCAGCGGCACGGCGAGCGGCGAGACGCACTTCGGGCCGCGCTCGCGCAGGCGTGTCCTGCCCGTCGACGAGCGTCGAGATGCCGCCGATCCCGGTGCCGAGCACGCAGCCGACGCGCCCGGCGTCATAGGGCAGCTCGCCCGTCCCAGCCGGCGTCGGCGAGCGCCTCATCGCACAGGCGGCGAGCGCGAGCTGGGTGAAGCGGTCGGCGCGGCGAGCGTCCTTGACGGACAGGTGGTCGCGCGCGTCGAAGTCGCGGCATGCGGCCCTCGCCGTCGCTGATGCCGCACACCCCGGCGCTCCAGCGCTCGTACAGCTCCCGCGCGCCAACCCCCAGCGGCGTGACGGCTCCGACGCCGGTGACGACGACGCGGCTCCACCTGCCTAGGTCCTTTCGGCGATCAGCCTGATCGCGTCCCCGACGGTCTTCATCTCAGCCACATCGGCGCTCTTCAGCTCGACGTCAAAGCGCTCCTGCACGATCTGAGAGAGCTCGGCGAGGTCCAGCGAGTCGATGTCGAGCTGCTCGAGCGTCGCCTCGGGATTGATCTGGCCTGGGTCGGCACCAAAGGTCTCCAGCGACTCGGCCACGACCTGCTCGATCTGCTCCTGGCCTACCGCTGTGCTCATGAGGCTCCTTTCGCTGTCGCTGTTCTAGGGGGCGTCCGAGGATCAGGCACTCAGACCGCCGTCCACATAGAGGGTGCTGCCGGTCACGTAGCCGGCCTCCTCGGAGGCGAGAAAGCGCGCGCAGGCCGCGACCTCCTGGGGACTTCCGGCACGGCGGGCGGGAACTGCGCTCGAGCAGCTTGCCGTCCAGCCCGTCGATGAAGTCGGTCACGACAAGCCCGGGGGCGATCGCGTTGACGGTGACACCGCGCCGGGCGACCTCGACGGCGACCGTTTTGGTCATCGCGATCAGGCCGGCCTTGGCGGCCGCGTAGTTGGACTGTCCCACGTTCGCCCGCGGCCCCACGATCGAGGCGATGTTGACGACGCGTCCGAAGCGTGCGCTGATCATCCCCCGCAGGCCGCGCCGGGTCACGCGAAAGGCGGCGCTGAGGTTGGTGTCGATGACCCGCTCCCAGTCGGAGTCGCGCAGCGAGACCGCGAGATCGTCCGACCGCACGCCCGCGTTGTTGACGAGCACGAGCACGCGGCCAAATGCCCGCTCGAGCGTTTCGAATAGCAGTTCGACCTCCTCGGGCGAGGTCACGTCGGCGCGCACAGCCAGCGCGCGTCCGCCGGACTCCTGGATGCGCTCGACGGTCACCGCGGCGGCGCTCTCGTCGCGCTTGAAGTTCACGCCGACCGGCCAGCCGTCGGCTGCGAGCGCGGAGGCGATCGCAGAGCCGATGCCGCGCGAGGCTCCCGTCACGAGCGCGCAGCCCTCGCGCTGTGAAACGGCCATCAGCCGGAGCCCCACGTCACCGACGTGGCGCCCCAGGTCAGGCCGGCGCCGATCGCCCCGAGCAGGACGCGCGCGCCTGGGGCGAGTGCACCGGCACGGACGGCTGCGGCGAGCGCCAGCGGCACACTCGCCGCGCTCGTGTTCCCCAGCTCGGCGATGCAATCGAAGACGCGCTCGTCCGGGAGCTCGAGACGTTCGGCGACCGCGCCCAGAATCCGCGAGTTCGCCTGGTGATAGACGAACAGGTCAACATCGCTGAGCGCGAGCCCGGCGAGATCCACGACTTCGACGGTGCAGGCGCTGAGCCGCTGGACGGCCTGAAGGAAGGTCTCATGG
The DNA here is from genome assembly GCA_963764185.1 of uncultured Solirubrobacteraceae bacterium. Taxonomy (GTDB): domain Bacteria; phylum Actinomycetota; class Thermoleophilia; order Solirubrobacterales; family Solirubrobacteraceae; genus Palsa-744. Next base: position 19,159 of record CAVXRF010000009.1, read on the forward strand.
CCGTCCATCTCGAGCAGGCCGCGGTCGCGCGTGGCGTGAATCGCACGGGCCCTGCTGCCGTCGCTGCCGAACACGAAGGGGCCGATACACCCGTCACCGTCGAGAGAGACCACCATCGCTCCGGCGCCGTCCCCGAACAGCGGCGCGGTGCGGCGATCATCGAGGTCGATGAAGCGCGTGAGGATCTCTGCGCCGATCACCAGCACGTGACGCGCGCGGCCGGACTCGATCCAGGCGGTCGCGTGGGCCAGGGCGGCGACCGAGCCGGTGCATGCCGCGCCCACATCGATCGCGGCAGCGTTCACCGCTCCCAGGTCATTTGCGACGATCGGCGCGGTGGCGGGAGTGATCTCATCAGAGGCCACCGTCGCCACGAGCAGCAGGTCGATCTCGCCGGCGTCGAGCCCGGAGTCCGCCAGCGCGATCCGCCCGGCCTGCGCCGCAAGATCGCTCACCCGTTGCCCGGGCGCGGCGGAGCGGTGCTCGCGGATGCCCGTGCGCCGCTCGATCCACTCGGCGCTCACGCCGAGGCGCGCGGCAATCTCGGCGCTCGAGACCCTGCGCTCGGGAAGCGCGGTGCCGAGCCCGACAATCCCCGCGCTTGCAGTCGCCGCGACGGCCCGTGCGCGCGGCAGCTCCGCGGCCTGAAGAGTGGGCGAGTCAAGCGACACCGCTCGACTCCAGAAGGTTGGTGAACGTGGGATCCCCGGGCTCGATCAGGAGCGCATCGGGCAGGTTGCGGTGAACGAGGCGCGCGAGCACCTGTCCGGGGCCGAAATCCACAAACGCATCGGCGCCGAGCCGAGCGAGGGCGAGCATCGTCTCGCGCCAGCGCACCGGTCTGATGATCGCCGCGGCCAGCTCGGCACGCACATCTCCGAACGGCTGAGCGCTCGCCCCCGAGATGACGGGGGCCGCTGACGGGCGAAACTCGACGCTGTCGAGCGCCGCGCGAAAGGGCTCGACCGCGCCCGCCATCGCCGGCGAGTGGAAGGCACCAGCGACGTCGAGCAGGATGGCGCGCACCTCCAACTCGCGCGCCTTAGCCCTGACTGCGCGCAGCCGGCTCAGCGGACCGGCGAGCACCACCTGGCCCGGCGCATTGTCGTTGGCGAGAACCACCCCGCTTTCCCCGGCCAGCACCGTCACCTTCTCATCTGAGGCGCCGAGCAGGGCCAGCATCCCTTCGGCCTCGCCGGTCTCCGAGGATCCCATCAGCTCGCCCCGGCGCACCGCCAGCTCGAGACCGGCGGGCGGATCGAGAGCGTCGGCCGCGACGAGCGCGCTCAGCTCTCCGAGCGAGTGCCCCGCGAATGCGAGCGGGCGGACATTCTCGCGCACCTCCATCCAGGCGGCCACGCTCGCGCAGAAGATCGCGGGCTGGGCAAAGCGGGTGCTGTCCCCGACTCGCGGGAACGGATCCTCCCCGACGAGCTCGATGCAGCGCTCCAAGAGCTCGGGCAGCACGCGCTCGACGCGCTCGCGAAGATCGCCCGTCTGGCTTCCCTGGCCCGGGAAGAGACCCGCTATGGCGGCGGCTGACACGCCACCACCATCCTCGCCCCGTCCCTGCGAGGGCCTCCGAGCGGCGCCCTACCCCCCACTTGGGGGGGTCATTCCGTGCCTTTTGGGGGGACCGACTCCGGCCTCTTCAGGCCCTCAGGCCGAGGCGCTGCGCGCGCTGGACCGCGTCGGCCCGGTTGCGGGCGCCGAGCTTGCGATACAGCGTGCTCGTGTGCTCCTTGACCGTGTGAGGAGACAGGTACAGGGTGCCCGCGATCTCGCGATTGGTCGCGCCGCCGGCGATCAGACCGAGTATCTCCGACTCCCGATCGGTCAGCGACGGGACGGCCGGGTTCGTCGTCTCGGAGAACACCTCCCGGCCGTCTCCCACCAGCCGCACCATCTGGGCGATCTGCTTGGCGGAGGAGTCCTTTGAGATGAAACCGACGGCCCCCGCGGCACGAGCTGCACGGGGCGAGATGCTCCCGGCCCCCGACATCAGGAGAACCCTCGGAGCCGGCGCCTCAGCGCGCAGGCGCTCACAGATCTCGGGCCCGGACTCGCCGCCGAGGAACAGGTCCACGAGCGCCACATGCGGCTCGTAGCGCCGGCACACGGCCACCGCCTCAGCGCCAGTGCGCGCGCTGAGGCAGCGCTCGACCCACTGCATCTGGCCGAGCATCAGGCGAAAGCCCCAGTGGACGACGTCGTGGTCGTCGACGACCAGCACGCGCAGCCGCTTCTGATCCACCGTCGCGGCGGGCGGGTCCTCAGTCATCGGAGGGGATGTGCTCATTGGCCGGTCGGCACCACCAGGCGCACCTGCCAGGCCCCGGGCTCTGACTCGCCGTACTCGAGCACCCCGCCGCACTGGAGCGCCTCGAGCGTCGCCAGCCGCAGGCCGACGCCGCCGCGGCCGCCGCTGTACAGATGGGCTCCGTCGTTACGCACCTCAAGTACGAAGGTACCCCCGCCGCAGGAAAGCGATACGCCGACGCGGGTTGCATCGGCGTGCTTGCGCGCATTGCGCACCGCCTCGACGAGGATCGACTGTGCCAGCGCCTCGAGATTGTCGGGGACCTCCTCTGAGCCGCCGTTCTCGAGGACGATCTCGAGGTCGGGGTACAGCCCCCGCACGCGCTCGAGCTCCTCCTCGAAGGTGACCGCCGTCGGGCGGGAGGAGTGCCCGAGCGGGCGCTGCAGCGCAGTGTGCAGATCGCCGAGGGCGCTCTGCACCTCCACTGCGCAGCGCCGCTGGGTCTCGGCGTCGAGCAGCTCCTCGCGCGACAGCGCAAGCGAGATGCCGAACAGGCGCTGGACGACGCCCTCGTGTATCTCACGCGCCAGGTCGATCCGCTGCTGCAGCTGGCGGCTCTGCTCGTCGTAGGCGGTTACCTCCCGCGCCAGCGAGGCCATCGCTATCGCCTTGCCGAGCGTCCACAGCAGGTGGCGCTCGTCGTCGCCCATCTCCGGAACGCCGGGCTCGCGCTCTGACAGCACGACGCCCACGTAGCGGCGCGCGGCAGCCATTGGCGTGCACACGATGCGCACCTGCGCGAACAGCTCGCGTACGGACGCCGGCACGTCGAAGTCGGCCGAGCCCAGCACTTCGAGCACCCGGTCCTCGGCGAGCGCCTGGCGCGCGACGGGCACCGAATCGACCGTCACGAACAGCTCGGCGAAGAGCTCGAGCTCGATACCGTGCGCGCCCACCGCGCGCACCCGCCGCCGGGCGCGGTCGTAGCGGAAGAGCACCGCCCTGCGCATCGACGTCAGCCGGCAGATCGCCTCGCACAGGCTTGAGAAGAACGCGTCAGGCGGCGAGCCCTCGCCCACGCCGAGCAGCAGGTCGGACATCACCTCGAGCGCCTCGACCCCCACGGCGCTCGCGCCGAGCCGGGCATCCGTCGCCTCAACGGGGGAACCTGCGGCCTCAGAGCCTGACCTGAGCGGTGCGGCGTCGTGCACTCGGGGAAGGATCTCACTCACGGCCGCTTCGCAACTTCTTAGGAGGCGCAGGTGTCTTTGAGGCTAGGATCGCTCGGCGCGTGACCCACCGACACCTTCACAAGGCGCTCTTCGGCGGAGGTGTGCTGGTAGCCCTGTGCAGTGCCACCACGCTTGCGGTCGCATCCAAGCGGATCCTCGCCGAGCAGGCCGCATTCCGCGCACCGGCCGCCCCGCGCTGCGTGCCGGCGAGAGCCAACACCTCGGCGGTGCTGCCCGGGACGAGCCTTGCGGTCTCTCCGCTGCCCGGCAGCTACGACGCCTCGCCATACACGCAGATCAGCCTCCTGGGAGCGCCACAGGAGGCACTCAGCGGCGTGCGCGTGTCCGGCTCGAAGACCGGTTCGCACTCCGGCCACCTGCGTGGCTACTCCCAGGGTGACGGGGCGAGCTTCGTGCCGTCGCGCCCGTTCAGATCCGGTGAGACCGTGACCGTGCGCGGCCAGTTGAAGACGGGGTCGCGCACGCAGCGATTCGCCTTCCAGTTCGTCGTCGCCACGCCCGATCGCCTGCCCTATGAACCGCCCACCCTTCCGTCGGGCAAAGACCCGCTTGAGATGCAGCACTTCCGCTCGCGCCCGGACCTGAAGCCGCCGGCGATCGTCGTGAGCGCGCGCTCTCCGCAGACGGCCCCCGGGGACCTGTTCACCGCACCCTATGGCGGGCCGGGGCCGGCGGGGCCGCTGATCCTCGACGAAACCGGCTCGGTCGTGTGGTTCGATCCGCTCCCGGCGAACATCGCGGCGACCAACCTGCAGGTGCAGCAGTACGGTTCCCAGCCGGTGCTGACCTGGTGGCAGGGATACATCCCGCCGCAGGGATTCGGCGAGGGCGAAGACATCATCGAGAGCAGCTCATACACCCAGGTCGGGCGCGTTCACGCGGGCAACGGCTACAAAGCCGATCTGCACGACTTCCACCTCACCCCCCAGTACACGGCGCTGGTGACGGCGTTTGCGCCGATCGAGTGCAATCTCTCGGCCGTCGGGGGCCCGAGCGGGGGCGCGGTCACGGACAGCATCTTTCAGGAAATCGACCTGAGGACGGGCCTCGTGCGCCGTGAGTGGCACAGCCTCGACCATGTCGGCCTGAGCGATTCCTACAGCTCGGCGATCGACACGAGCACGCAGTGGCCGTTCGACTACTTCCACCTCAACTCGATCGACCAGCTCGCGGACGGCAGGACGCTGATCTCGGCGCGCAACACCTGGACCCTGTATGAACTGAACAGCCAGACCGGCCAGGTGCTGACGCGCATCGGCGGCAGGCACTCGACCGTGAAGCTCGCAAGCGGAACGGGCACGGCCTTCCAGCACGACGCGACCGAGCTTGCAAACGGGGCGATCAGCATCTTTGACAACGGCGCGGTCCCAAAGGTGCATCCCCAGTCGCGCGGCATGGTGATCTCGATCAACCCCCAGGCCAAGACCGACACGCTGCTGGCCCAGTACGAGCACCCCGGCGCGCTCTCCTCGGGCAGCCAGGGAGACGTGCAGCTGCTCGAAAACGGGGATGTGTTCGTGGGCTGGGGCTCTGAGCCGTACTTCTCGGAGTTCAGCCCGGCCGGGCAGCTCCTGTTCGACGCCCATATGCGCGGCTCCTATCAGTCCTATCGCACCTACCGCTTCGGATGGACCGGAAGCCCGACGGAAGCTCCAGCGATTGCGGCCACCGCTCAGCACGCCGGCGGCCCGGTCACGGTCTACGCGAGCTGGAATGGCGATACGCGGACGGCGAGCTGGCGCGTGCTCGCCGGGCCCTCGGCTCAGCAGCTCGCGCCCGTGGCCGGCGCCGCGCGCTCGGGATTCGAGACCACCATCTCCACACCCGGCCCCGAGGCTTATGTGGCGGTGCAGGCGCTCGACGCATCGGGCGCCGTGCTCGGCACCTCGCGCACGATTGCAGGCTGACAGCAGCGCGCAGGCGGTACTCTGAACGTTAAGGGGAATGTTCCGGCTTGGAGGGGGGCAGCAACGCGTGGCCGTGCGCAATGTCAGACGCAAGCCGCAGGCGGGAGCCTCGGCGGGCGCAGGCGCGAGTGATGGCTCAGGAGCGGGCGGCGAACCCGCCGAGCGCTACCGGCGGCTGCCCACCGGCACGCACGGCCTCGACCCCGAGGAGGTCAGGCGCGACCAGCGCAAGCGCCTGCGCACGGCGCTGATCGAGCTGGTTGCCCGGCGCGGCTACCGCGCCGTGCGCATCCTCGACCTCAGCAAGCTCGCGCGCGTCTCGCGCCCGACCTTCTACAGGCTGTACGCGGACAAGGAAGCCCTCTTCCTGGATGCATACGACGAGATCTCAGAGCGCGCCGCGCGGACGGTGACGGCGGCCTACAGAGCCGAGCGTGCCCGGGGCGAGCGCGACGACGATGCGCCGATGCGCGCATTCTGCGGATTGGCCGCAGCCGAGCCCGAGGCGATGTCGCTGTTCGTGCTGGGCGCATTCGGCGCCGGCGCAAAGGCGCTCGAGCGCCGCAAGCAGACCCTCGAGGCGCTCGAGTCGGTCATCCGCTCGAGCCGCAGCCCGGGGTCGGCCGAGCGGACGGTCGACCTCACGGCGAAGGTTCTCATCGGCGGCACCCGCGAGGTCACGGCCGCACGTCTGCGACACGGTCGTTCAAGTGAACTGCCCGCCCTGTCTGAGGAACTCGCAGCCTGGGCGGCCTGCTACCCGCACGAGCTCCCGCCCGCGCTCGAGTGCCGCGAGCCCGCGCGGGAGCCGACCCCAGCTGCCGGGGAGATCCCCATCTCCGCGCGCGCGCGGCTCGTCAAGGGCCGCCTGCCGAGCGGCCGTCATGCGCTGTCGAGGAACTTCATCGTGAACAGCCAGCGCGAGCGGATCGTCGACGCCACCGCGGCGACCGTCGCCGCGAGGGGGCTCGACGGATTGACGATCCCCGAGATCGCCCGCCGGGCGAACGTCTCCCACCAGACCTTCTACGAGATCTATGAGACCAAGCACGATGCGTTCCTCGGCGCCCTGAAGGTCGGCTTGCACCAGGCGCTGCTCGTCTTCGCCAAGGCCTACGACGCGCGCTCACAGGAATGGCCGCGCGCGCTGGCGGGCGGCGTACGCGCGCTGATCGACTACGTCGTCTCCGAGCCGGTGCATGCACACCTGAGCCTCGTCGATACCTTCGCCGCAAGCCCCGGCGCGATCGAGATCCGAGACAGCGCGCTGAGCTCGTTCGCTGCCTACCTGAACCACGGCCATGCACTCGCCGACGAGCGAGGCGGCCTGCCGGTGATCACCGCGGAGGCGGTCACCGGAGGTGTGTGGCAGATCCTCCACGACTATGTCGACACCGGACGCATGTCAGAGCTCAAAGACCTCGCGCCGCAGGTCAGCTACCTGGCGCTCGTGCCCTTCCTGGGATCTGAAGCGGCTGCGGAAGCCGTCAGCTGAGCGCCGCGCCGTGCAGGCCGGTGGTGGGGCGCTCGCGCTCGTCCCACCATTCGTTGACGACGCCAAGGGCCCCGCCGATGATGCCCTCCCTGAACGAAAGCGTGTCGTTCAGGCGCGGCAGCGGATCCTCGGGGACGTCGACCTCGAGGAAGCCGCACAGCGGCCCCCACCCGTCGGAGGGATCCCACACCAGCAGGCGCTCGGGCGGCACGGTGCTCTTGACCTGCTCGTTCCAGCGATTCATCACCGCGGCGAGGCCGGCATCGGTGTAGGTCTCTCCCGCGAGCACGCCGGTGTCCTCCTGCCAGGTGATGCGGCGCATCAGCGCCGTGTAGCGCTGCCACAGCGGGTCGAGCACGGCGCGTGCATCCGATAGGTGGTGGATGACCGAGTCGCCGTGAAACATCCCCCACACGGTCGCGCGCATGCTGCGCACCCATGCGTCGGCGTCGCGGACGCTCAGAAGGATCTTGGCGTCCGGGTAGTAGTCCATCAGCTCGCGGTAGAAGCGCGCGGAGGGCCAGTCGACGGTCGAGTTGGCCTCGCCGAAGATCCGCTCCCAGTCCGGTGAGCCATCGGCGGCGTCTTCCCACAGGGGAAGACCGCTGTCAAGGTCGCCCAGCAGGTCGCGCATGTGGTAACAGGCGCCGAACCCGAGCTGTTCCAGAGCCACCATCTGGGTGGTCGTTGCGGTACGCATCAGTCCTGCTCCGATGACCTGCATAGACCCCCTTCGACGTTTTCCGCTTTCTATCAGCCCGTGCACTCGCCATGGCGGGAAGGATCAGTAGTTGACAAAATTCTTCATATCCGGATCCGGGGAACTTCAGCCTGCCACGCGCAGATAGGCGAGCACCGCGAGCACCCGCCGGTGATCGTCGTCGCAGGCGGGCAGGTCGAGCTTGGAGAAGATGTTGGTGATGTGCTTCTCCACAGCGCCCGGAGTGACCACGAGGCTCTCGGCGATCGCGGTGTTGGAGCGCCCCTCGGCCATCAGCTCGAGCACGTCGCGCTCGCGGGCCGTCAGGCTGGTCAACGCGTCCATCGAGGAGTCACGTGACACGAGCAGCTGCGTGACCACCTGCCGGTCGAGCACCGTGCCCCCATCAGCCACACGCGTGAGCGCGTCCAGGAATGCCCTGACATCGCCGATCCGCTCCTTCAGCAGGTACCCGATCCCCGCCGTGTTCTCGCCGATCAGCTCGCTGGCGTAGGCCGTCTCGACGTATTGCGAAAGGACGAGGACTCCCAGGGCAGGCTGCCTGCGGCGCGCCTCGATCGCCGCCCTCAGACCCTCGTCGCTGAACGTCGGCGGCAGGCGCACATCAACGATCGCGAGGTCCGGCTGATGCCCCGCGATCGCCCTCAGCAGCCCGGGCCCATCTTCGACCTGCGCCACCACCTCGATCCCGCTCTCGCGCAGCAGCGCCACGATTCCCTCGCGCAGCAACGCGAGATCCTCGGCGATCACCACCCGCACGGAATGCTCACCTCGACGACGGTCCCCTCCCCGTGGGGACTGAGGACGCTGAGACTTCCGTCGAGGGCCTCCACCCGAGCGCGCAGACCGGCAATCCCGGAGCCGTCGGGGTCGGCGCCACCGCGGCCGTCGTCGCCGACGACGACCACCAGCGCCCGGTGCTCGTCGTCCAGGCGAACCCAGCTGCGCTGCGCGCCGGCGTGCTTGACGGTGTTGGTGAGCGCCTCGGCGATCACGAAATACGCCGCGCTCTCGACGGCCGGGGCAAGGCCGCGACGCGTGTGCGCCTGCACAGCCGTGCCCAGCCCGTAGCGAGCGGCGAGAGACTCGACGGCGGCGACCAGTCCGCGGTCGGCGAGCAACGGCGGAACGATCCCGCGGGCAAGGTCGCGCAGCTCGGCGATCGCGAGGTGAGCCTCACGCTGGGCATCTCCGATCAGCCGCCGGACCTCCGATTCCTCACCGGCGCGCAGCTCGGCACGTCCCAGCTGCAGTGTCAGCGCGACCAGACGCGCCTGTGCTCCGTCGTGAAGGTCGCGCTCGATGCGCCGCAGCTCGGCCGCCTGGGCGTCAACGGCCTGGCGGCGCGTGCGCGTCAGCAGGTCGATCCTGGCCCTCAGCGCGCGGCGCCCGCGGGCGACCAGCACGCGGTCGTGCAGTGCGATCAGCGAGTAGGCGCTGCCGGCCGTGGCGAGACCGAGCAGCGCCCACGCGGGCCAGAACTCGTGCACGCCCGCCAACAGCCAGGTGAGCAGCCAGGTCATCAGCAGGATCACGGCGGCCACGCTGACGAGCGCCCAGACGCACGCGACCCGGCGCACGGCCCCGCGGGGATGTCCCCACGCCCAGCGCGCCGTGAAGTCGAGCAGCACGGGCACGATCAGCCCCAGCCAGGCCCAGGCGGGCCAGAAGTACCCCTGCCCGTCGAGCGCCCAGATCGCGGCCAGCAGGACGGCGGTCAGAGCCGCGAGGCGGCGAACCAGCGAGCGGGCGTATTCACCCAGCGACAGCCCGGCTGCCAACGCCGGCATCCACCGCCGCGGCGCCCCGGAGGGTGACACCGACCGATCTGCGATCTGAGCTCGCTGGCCCATCGCGCCAATCCTCGCACGGAGCAGGCGTGTGCGGCATCACCCCCCGAGCGCCTTGGCCGCCTGTCTGTCGGGACTGACCCGCTGCACGTCCCACACCAGCCCGGCGCGCTCCAGAGCCGCGATCAGGATGCCCGAAAAGTCGATCTCCCGGCGGCCCAACCCGTGGACGGCCGAGGTCGGAAACGCGTGATGATTGTTATGCCAGGCCTCCCCGAACGAGAGCGGCGCGAGCCACAGCAGGTTGCGCGACTCATCCTCGGTGGCAAAGCGCCTGCGGCCGAAGAAGTGACATAGCGAATTGATGCTGTAGGTCACGTGGTGCAACACGAATATGCGGGCGATCCCGCCCCACAGCAACCCCTCGAGTCCAGCGGCGAGCGTCCCGCCGATCAGCACGCCGAGGCCGAACGGAATCACAAGTCCGACCAGCGACCAGACCAGGAAGGTGGAGTCGACGAAGCTGATCACCGGATCGGCCACCAGGTCGGGGGCAAAGCGATCGCGCGCTGCGCGCTGGGAATGATTGAAGAGCCATCCGAGGTGCGCGTGCGCGAGGCCGCGCAGGGCCCCTCTGAACCCGCACCCGTGGTCGACGTGAGGGCTGTGCGGGTCACCCAGGCGATCGGAGTAGGCATGGTGCTTGCGGTGATCGGCAACCCAGGAGATGACGGGACCCTCAACCGACATCGTGCCCAGCACCCCCAGCAATCCCCGCATCGGAGCCGAGGTCTTGAAGCTCCGGTGGGTGAGCAGGCGGTGAAAGCCAACCGTCACGCCGAGACCGACCGGGATGTACATGATCAGGAAGATCGCGATATCGCGCCAGTGGAGCTCGCGGTTCCAGGCCAGCCAGCCCGCGGTCAGCAGAGCCAGCGGGGGCACTGCGGTGATCACCGCAGTGATCGCCCGATCCAGGTTCACAAGGACGGGCTCGCGGATCTCCTCAGCGCTCGGCCCGGCCTGCTGCGCGAGCGGCGCCGCCGGTGGCTCAAGCGCCGCATCCGGAGAAGCTTCCTCTCGGTACTCTGCGACTGGTCCGGCGCGCACGGCCATTCCCGGGAATCCTGATCGCGCGAGGAGGTGCAGTCACTGCGGCCGGCCACCGAAAGGCGGCGGCTCTCCCCCCGCGTTGAGAGGGGGATAACCGGAGGAAGACGCTCCGCGACGCCCACGCCGACGGCGCAGGCGCAGGCGCTCAGTCGGTGCGCACGTCCAGGACGATCTTGCCGGTCGCACGGCGCTCATCGATCGCCTTGAGCGCCTCGCCGGCTCGCTCCAGGGGGAAGCGCGCTCCGACGATCGGTGAGATCGAGCCGTCATCGACCATGCGGTTCACCGCCGCTCCGATCTCGCGGTTGAGTTCCGGCCTGCCCATGACGTAGGCGCCCCATCCGGCGCCAACAACCTCGGTGTTGCCGAGCAGCAGCCTGTTGACCTTCACCTCGGGGATCGCCCCACCGGTGAAGCCGACGACAACCAGACGGCCGTTCTCGCGCAGCGAGCGCAGGCTGTCGGTGAAGCGATCGCCGCCGACGGGGTCGAGCACCACGTCCACACCACCGTTCGAGAGAGCCTTGACCTCGTCCTTCCATGGCTCCTCGGTGCGCAGCACCTCATCCGCGCCGGCCTCCTCGGCAACGCGCTGCTTGGCGTCGCTTGAGACGACTGCGATCGTCCGGGCGCCAAGGCCCTTGGCGACCTGCAGCGCCGCGGTGCCCACCCCGCCGGCCGCACCGTGGACGAGCACGGTCTCGCCCTCCTTCAGACGCCCGCGCAGCACAAGCGCGAAATAGGCCGTGTGGTAGTTGAGGATCAGACCCGCGCCCTGGGCGAAGTCCAGCTGCGGAGCGAGCGCAAACGTGAGGAACTCGGCCGCCGCGGCCGTCTCGGCGAAGCCGCCGATCCCGCAGAAGGCAGCCACGCGGTCACCCGCCTTGACCTGCGCTCCCTCCGGCGCACTGCGCACGACGCCGGCGACCTCGCTCCCGGGAACGAACGGCAGGGGCGGTTTGAGCTGGTACTCACCGCGCGTCTGGAGCACCTCCGGGAAAGAGACGCCGGCGGCATGCACGTCGATCAGCACGCCACTGCCGGGGGTGAGCATGCTCGACGCCTCCGGCTGCGGCAGCTCGACGAGCGCGAGCGCGCTGCCCGGTCCGCTGAGATCGACGATCTGCACAGCTCTCATGGCGGGGATTATGTCCGACGGCGTTTCCGGGGGCGGACCTGAGCGCTCCAATCAGGGGTCGGGAACCCTTAGTCCGCGTTTATGCAGGGAGGCGGACCACGGGCGGGAAGGTTGCTGTGCGCGCCGGCGTCTTCGTCTGTTGAGGCCACAACCATCCGCGGCCCGCAAACCACAGATTCGGAGGGAACTACCGTGAAGCGAACCTACATGCTCCTGGCCGCAGCGCTCGTCGGCGCGATGAGCGCGATCAGCGCCTCGGCGGTCGCCGGCGCGCAGGGCGGCGTACCGATCGCACGCTCGGCGCGAACAGCGAGCGTCCAGCTGCGCAACACGAGCCTCGGCAAGATCCTCGTCGACTCATCGGGCTTCACGCTGTATGAGTTCACCAGGGACTCCCGCAACAAGGACACGTGCGTGAAAGTCAGCGGCTGCTCGACGGTGTGGCCGGCGCTGAGCACCCACGGAAGCCCCACGGCCGGGTCCGGGGTCAAGGCATCGCTGCTGTCCACGATCAAGCTGCCCGGAGGGGCCAGGCAGGTCACCTACGCCGGTCACCCGCTGTACGGGTATGCCGAAGCGACCGAACGCGGGGAAACCTCCTACGTCGGCGTTTCACACTTCGGCGGTAGGTGGGACGCGGTGAATGCAGCCGGAGGCGCGGTCAGGTAAGCGCCCGCCGCCGAGCGGATCTCAGAACAGCGCCGAGAGCGCTTCGACGAGACCCGGGAGCTTGTTGGGTCCGCGCGCGAGGTCCAGCTGGCGCACGGGCCTCGGCGTGGCGGCGAGGTTCCTGGTCCACTGGAGCTCCTCCGAGCAGCCGAGCTCTTCGGCGTGGGGGAGGCACATCGAGAGGACCGACTCGAGCACGTCCGGGACACGCGATCGCTGTCCCAGGCGTGCGTCGATCAGGCTCGCGTCAACTCCGTCACGCGCGGCGAGGAAGCGATTCTCGGCGAGCACCTCGGGCAGATCGACCGCGGGGTCGGCCCCTGAGCCCTCGCTGGCCTCAAGCCGCACCAGGCACTGCACGAGCGCGGTCAGCGCCGCCGAGTCGGCGATGGTTGTCTGGGCGTCCATGATCCTCACCTCGATCGTCCCGAAGCGCGGCTGCAGGCGAACGTCCCACCACAGGAACGTGGGCTCGGGGAACGCCTCGCAGCGCAGCAGCAGATCGATCGTTGAGACGTAGTCCTCGTAGTCGCGGAAGGCGCGCGGGATGCCGACCCGGGGGAAGGCCTGGAACAGCGGCGTGCGAGCAGAGGCGAGCCCGGTCTCGCGACCCTGCCAGAAGGGGGAGTTCGCCGACAGGGCGAGCAACAGCGGCAGGTGCGAGCGCAGGCGATTGAGAGCGAGCATCGCGCTTTCCGGATCGGGCACGGCCACGTGCACGTGCAGGGCGAATGTGGGCTCGCGTCGCGCGAGCTCCCGCATCGACCCGTACAGAAAGCGATAGCGGTCTCCGTCGGAGATGCGGGTGTCCTGCCACAGGGTGAACGGGTGAAGGCCGGCCGCGGCTGCCCTGAGATCGACCACAGCGAGCTCCCGCGCCAGCTCGCCGCGCAGATCCTCGAGCTGTGCCAGTCCATCCGAGACGGTCGCGTGCGGGTCGGTGCGCAGCTCGAGCGCCGAGCCATGCGTCTCGAGGCTCGCGTGCCCGGCGAGCTCTCCGGTCAGGCGCGCGATCACCGCGTCGGCGTGTGAGGCGAGCGCCCAGCCGGAGGGGTCGAGCAGCATCACCTCCTCCTCCACGCCGACAGTCCACGGCGCGACATCGGGCGCCCACCGCGCCCACGACCCGTGGCCGCTGAGCTCGGCTGCCGGCGTCATGGTCTCAGACGGCGTGGGCACCGGAGTCCTCCTGTTCGCCGGAGTCCGAGTCCTGCTGCTCGACGAGACCGGACGGCTCCTGGGCCGGCGCGGCAGCCTCGACCAGGCGCTCGAACAGCGCCAGCTGCTCGGCTTCACCGACGAGGGTCTCGGCGTGCCACTGGACGCCCACGACGAAGTGCCCGCCCTTCCCGAACTGCCCACCCTTGCCCTCGACGGCCTCGATCAGGCCGTCCTTGGACCACGCGACCGGGCGCAGATCGAGTCCCAGCCGGTCGATCGCCTGGTGATGAAAGGAGTTGACCATCACCGGACCCCCGCCGGTCGTCTGCGCAAGGTTCGAGTCCGGCGCCACGCGCACCTCGTGCGTGGTGTGATTCCCGGACAGCGTCTGGCGGTGCTCGACGACTCCCTTGATGAACTCCGGCACGTGCTGATGCAACGTTCCTTGGCGGGCCACATTCAGCACCTGCGCGCCTCGGCATATGCCGAGGATCGGCATGCCCCGCCGATAGGCCAACCGGCACAGCTCGACCTCGAAGGCGTCGACAACGGGGTCGGTGGGACCGAGCTCCGGGTGAGGCTCGGCCCCGTAGCAGGAGGGATCCAGGTCGGGACCCCCGGTGAGCAGAAGCCCGGACAGATGATCGAGCACCGAATCGACGTTCTCCATCGTGAACGGTGGCAGGGCGACGGCCAACCCGCCGGCCATCTCGACCGCGCGCATGTAGGCGAGCCCGAGGGTCATCTCCGTCTGCTTGGGCTCTCCGTGCAGGACGTTCTGAACGTCATGCTTATGACGAATCTCAGACACGGTGACGCCGATCATCGGCCTGCTCATGCCAGCACCCAGGTGTCCTTGCTGCCACCGTTCTGGGAGGAGTTGACGACGAGTGCCCCCGGATCGAAGGCCACGCGAGTGAGACCGCCGGGGAGCACGTGGACGTCGTCTCCGATCGAGATGGCAAACGGGCGTAGGTCGATGTGGCGCGGCTCAAGGCGCCCGTCGGTCACCGTCGGATGACGCGAGAGCATGATCATCTCCTGGGCCACGAAGTCCTGCGGTGCAGCCGACAGCCTCTCGGCCACCGCGCGCACATCCTCGTCCCGGGCGTGCGGTGCGATCACCACGCCATAGCCGCCATGACCGGTGCGGGGCTTGATCACCAGCTCGTCGATGCGCTCGAGGATCTCCTTGAGCACCCCCGGCTGAGAGGGATCGTAGGTAGGGACCGATCGCAACAGCGGCTCCTCGCCCAGGTAGAAGCGCACCATGTTCTCGACGTAGGCGTGCAGCAGCTTGTCGTCGCCAACGCCGGTGCCGAACGCGTTGACGCACGCGAGCGTGCCCGCCAGGACGGGGCCGAGCAGCAGCTCGGCGACCCCCGTGGCTGTGCCGTGATCGTCAATCAGCCGGTCCTCGTCGGTACGCCGGTAGACGACGTCGACGGCCCGCTCGCCGCCGTCGAGCTGCGCGTACAGGCGCCCACGCCGGACCGAAAGCTGCTCTTTGAGAACCAGCGGAAGGCCGAGATGGCCGGCGATCGTGGCGTGCTCGTAGTAGGCCGAGTTGCGCTGCCCGTCGCTCAGCAGGACGACCACAGGATCCCCGCTCAGAGCCTCGGGCGCCGCCGCGATCAGGGCGTCGCCGAGAGTCTGGAAGGCGGCATCGAGCGAGCGTACGTGCAGACCGCTGGGCGGCGGCAGATGGGCTCCGAGAACCTCGCGTGTCGCCACCGCGTAGGCGATGCCCGACGGCGTTCTGAGGTTGTCCTCGAGCACCTTGAAGGAGCCATCGCTGTCGCGCACCAGGTCGAGGCCGGCGACGGTGATCCAGGAGGAGATGTCCTCGCCCCTACCCATTAGGCCGGGCTCGTAGTGGCGGGCGCCTGTCAGGCAGTGCTCGGGGACGACGCCGGCCTTGACGATCTGGCGCTCGCCGTACACGTCCCTGACGAACAGCTCGAGCGCACGCACGCGCTGGGCCACGCCGTCGGCCAGCACGCGCCATTCCGAGGCGTCGATGACGCGGGGGATGGGGTCGATGCGAAACGACTGCTCACCATCGGCCGAGCCGAACGAGACGCCTCTCCGGCTGGCATCGCGGGCCACCGCCGCACTCAGCTCTCCCAGGCCGACCTCATCGATCGACTCCCTGACCCGGCGATCGTGCTCGGTGGCATGCCGACCGGCGGCGACTCCCTCCTCGAACGCGGGACCCGCGCGCGCCGGGACACCGCGCACCGTGGGCGAGCGGTCGGGCTCTGCGGCACGCCTCTTGCGGCGTCCCTGCGGCAGATCGGCCCGTAGGCCTGTCCTGGGCATGCTCTGATTCTCCGCCCAATTTGCGCTCGGGTCGTTCGACCCACGTCCAAAATGGCGATCTCTGACTTGGACGGTAGCGCTCTCTCCGATTCACGATAGCGGCCCCCGGTGAGACGGCCGCCCAACGGCAGCCGTCGCCGGCTGCGGCCAAACGGGCAGAGCTGCGCGACGGCGCGCAAAGGTAGGCAGAGATCGGCAACGGGTATTCTCCGCATCCCGTGACGGATGGAGAGCGCCCGTGCAGCAGCTGAACTACCTCGGGCCGGGTGAGCTGGCCTGGCGGGAGGCGCCGGGTCCGAAGCTCGACTCAGACAGCGCGGCGCTGGTGCGCCCACTGGCCGTCGCCACCTGCGATCTCGATGCCCTGATCGTGAGGGGGGAGTCGCCATTCCCGGCCCCCTTCGCGCTCGGACACGAGTGCGTGGCCGAGGTCATCGACGTCGCCGACGGCGTCCGGGAGATCCGGCCCGGGCAGCGCGTGAGCGTCCCCTTTCAGATCTCCTGCGGAGAATGCCCGGCGTGTCGGCGCGGGCGCACGGGTAGCTGCCAGACCGAGGGGCCCTTCTCCACCTACGGGTTCGGCCCCGCCGTGGAACGATGGGGTGGCTTCCTGGCCGATTCCGTCCTCGTCCCGTTTGCCGATCACATGCTCGTGCCGGTGCCCGAGGCACTCGAGCCCGCCGCAGTTGCGAGCGCGTCCGACAACATCAGCGACGCCTGGCGGAGCGTCGGCCCTGCGCTCGATCGAGAGCCGCATGCGCCGGTGCTGGTGGTCGGTGGGGGCGGCGCCGGGTCGATCGGGCTGTATGCGGTCGCCATCGCGCTCGCACTGGGCGCCGAGGCCGTCACCTACGCGGACCTCGACAGACGCCGCTCAGATGTGGCGGAGTCGCTGGGTGCGAAGACCCTCGAGGAGCCCTGGCCAAAGCGCCTGGGCCCGTTCCCGATCACCGTCGACGCCAACGGCACGCAGGAGGGGATCCGGCTCGCCCTCAGCTCGACCGCGCCGGACGGCATCTGCACGAGCACGGCCATCTACTTCGGCGAGCAGCCCCGGCTGCCGCTGCTCGAGATGTATACGAAGATCGTCACCTTCAAGACCGGCCGCGTGCATGCGCGCCCGGTCATGCCCGAGGTCCTCGAGCTGGCCGAGCGGGGTATGTTGCGCCCGGAGCTGATCACAACCCGCGTGGTGGACTTCCCCGAGGCCGCCGAAGCGCTGCTCGAGCGTGATTGGACGAAGCTTGTCTTCACTCGCCGATGACACTAGGCAGCGGTCGTTGCGGTCTACAGGCACCTCGGTTACGTTTCGGTGAAATCGCCAACTGCAAGGGGGATCATGTTCAACTCGATCGTCGTGGGGACCGATGGCTCTGACACCGCCACGCAGGCGGTGCGCGAGGCGGTTGACGTGGCCGGGGCGGTGGGTGCGACACTCGAGCTCGTGAGCGCTTATGCACCCGTGCCCGAGCAGCGGCTGCGCGCCCAGAGGCGTGACGCTCCCGAGGATGTGCAGTGGGCCATCAACCCACGCCAGGAGGTCGAAGCATCACTCACCGGCGCCGCGGAGATCGCGCGGGCCGCCGGCGTCAACGTGAACACTCACGCACGCCAGGGAGACGCTGCTGATGCGATCCTCGACGTCGCCGAGGAGCAGAACGCCGACCTGGTGATTATCGGCAACAAGGGCATGACCGGCGCCAAGCGCTTCCTGCTGGGCTCGGTGCCCGACAAGATCTCCCATCACGCCCCGTGCTCGGTGTTGATCGTGCGAACCACCTGAGCTCGCTCGGCATCACCGAACGCGCTGCGCACCGCACCGTCGCGGAGCTGGACGAGGCCGGCTACATCACGCGCGAGCGCAACGGCCGTCGCAACCAATACACGATCCAATCGGGTCTGCCCCTGCCGGATCGGCTCGCCAAGGGACACAAGGTCGGCGACCTCCTGGCGACCCTCGCCAGACGGAGCTGACATCATCTCGAGCGCGGACGAGGAGCACGGAAATCGACAGGGCGGTGGGCGGTGGCCTCGCCCGGCGCTGACCGTCGACGTCGCGGTGCTCGTCCGCGAGGCGCCTCTGCGCGTGCTTCTGATCCAACGCGGCGAGCCCCCGTTCATGGGCGAGTGGGCGCTGCCCGGGGGCTTTGTGGAAGAGGGCGAGATCGTTGCCGCGGCGGCGGCGCGCGAGCTGGCCGAGGAGACGGGCATCGAGGCGGAGTACCTCTCGCTGATCGGCGTCTACAGCGCGCCGGGACGTGATCCCCGTGGATGGACGGTGTCGATCGCCTACCTACTCGAACTGGACAGCGAGCTCGCGGCGCACAGCGACGACGACGCGGCCGCGGCCCGTTGGTTCGGGGTGGATGAGCTACCGCCCCTTGCCTTCGACCACGCGCACATCGTCACCGATGCGCTCGCGGCGGTGCGGAGCCGGCGTCGATGATCGCCCCGGGCGGCGGCTCCCCACAGCGGCTCAGACGGTCGGCAGATCGTCGGGCAGCGGAACCTCCTGGGGTGAGCGCCCCGGCCCGTCTTCATCCCACGCGACCCACGCGTGACCGTCTCGGCCGACGTGCTCGCCGGAGCCGCCCAGCGCGATCAGCACGAGTCGCTGCGCTCCTGCATTGACGAGCTGGCGGCGCACCGCGGCGCCGACCCGCACCAGCTGGTCGGGGCCGAGCACGTGCTCGACGCCCTCCACCAGCAGCGTCAGCTCACCCTCGAGGACTATGTAGACCTCCTCCTGATGGCCATGCGCGTGTATGCGTCCCCGCTGGCCGGGCTGGAGCACGAGCAGATTGATCCCGAAGCCGCGCACGGCCAGCTGGCGGCGCAGGGTCTGGAAGCGCCCGTCGCTGTCGCGATCGAGCTCGGCGAACATCACGTCTGGCTCGGCCATCGGCTGCTCAGCATAGAGCCGCGCGACGGGCAGTCCACGCTCGCCTAATGGCAGCTATCCACCAATCATTATGGATAACCTATGATCTTGAAAGTGCTATGGTATTGCCATGGCGCAGACGATCCCAGAGGAGCAACAGACCTCAGCGGACGCCGAGCTCACACAGCACGCGGGCTTCCTGCTCGCGCAGCTCGGGCGCGCGGTGACGCGCGAATACAGAACAGCGTTCGCGCCGATCGGGCTGAAGCCGCGCGCGACGGCCGCGCTGCTGCGCCTGCGGATGGAGGGGGGGATGAGCCAGCAGGCTCTCGGAGCGACGCTCGACATCGAGGCGAGCAACCTCGTCGTGCTGCTCAACGAGCTCGAAGCGGAAGGGTTGATAAGTCGACGGCGTGACGCGCAGGACAGACGTCGCCACGTCGTCGAGATCTCCGAGCAGGGTGCAAAGGCCGTGTGCGAAGTCGAGCGCGCCGCCGGTCAGGTCGAGGATGAGTTCTTCGCCGCCCTGAGCCAGGAGGAGCGGTGCGCGCTGCGCGAACTGTTGGCGCGACTCACCGAGAGCGCGGACGTGCTTGCCCCCGCCGGCGTTGAGGGCGACGAGGAGGAGTGCTAGCGCGGGAGCTCGCCCCGGTCAGGCAACCGCCCCGGGGACCTCGTCTTTAAGCGCCTCGCGGATCTCCGCGCGCAGCTCCGGGGTGTCCTCGTGCTTGTGCGCGGTGACCGCGTGGATCACCGCCGCGTCGAGGACATGCTCCTCGCTTCCGGCCATCGCCAGATCGCAGTTGTTCTCGCTCGGCATCTCCCTGCAGTCGATGTATTTGCGAGCCATGGCTACCTCCATTCGTTCGGAGCTGGTGGGCATCGAGGGTGCGCTCGGCGCACCCTCTTCGCCGGCTCACCTCAGCACACCAGATCGGAGGACCGCATGTCAAGGCCGCTGGCTCGCGTCGCCGTTTCTCAGCTCAGGGCAGCAGCACGATCTTGCCGTGGGTGTGGCGCCCTTCCAACTCGCGGTAGGCGTCGCGGACCTGCTCCAGCGGGAAGGTCGCTGCGATCGGTATCTCAAGGCTTCCGTCGGCCACCAGCCCCACGAGCTCGGAGAGCAGGGCCGCACTGGCGATCGCGTGCGTGCCCTGGCCGTGGACGCCGAGCCGCTCGACGGCCTCGAAGTCGGCGATCGTGTTGATCCGCTGCGGAGCGACACCCAGCTCGATCGCCAGATCGACGTAGCCGCCGCCGAAGGTGTCGATAAAGGCGTCGACCGTGCCGGGGGCCGCCTCGCGGATCCGGTCGGCCTGCCCGTCGCCGTAGGTCACCGGCACGATGTCGTGTGAGCGAAGCCAATCGTGGTTGCGCTCGCTGGCCAGCCCGATCACCGTCGCTCCGGTCCGGCGCGCCAGCTGGACGGCGACCGAGCCGACCCCGCCGGCAGCGGCAGAGACGACGACCGTCTCGCCGGCCTTCGGAGCGACCGCCTGAACCGACGCGTAGGCGGCGAGCCCCACGACGAACAGCGACCCCGCCACCTCCCACGAGACCGACGCCGGCTTGGCCGTCAGCTGATCGGCCGGGACCACGACGAGCTCGGCCTGGCTGGCGCGCTCCTCGGTCCAGCCAAGCACCTCGTCGCCGACGGCGAACGCGCTCGACGCCGTCCGCCGAGCGCCTCGACGACGCCGGCAAGATCGGTGCCCTCGCCCGAAGGGAACGTCGCCGGCCAGCGCGCGTCAAGGCGTCCCTCGCGGATCGCGATCTCGCCGGGGTTGATACCCGCCGCCCTGACCGCCACGAGCACCTGCCCCGGCCCGGCGACGGGGTCCTCGACCTCGCGCACCTCGAGCACATCAACACCGCCGTATTGGTCGAATCGCACTGCCTTCATGTCGTCTCCTCAGCCGTTGTCGCTCGGCGCTCCGAGCAAACGAATAGCAAACGGAGGCGATCAGGGGGTGGTCGGCTCGGCGACCTCGGCC
Source organism: uncultured Solirubrobacteraceae bacterium (assembly GCA_963764185.1). GTDB lineage: Bacteria > Actinomycetota > Thermoleophilia > Solirubrobacterales > Solirubrobacteraceae > Palsa-744. The sequence continues at coordinate 39,863 of CAVXRF010000009.1, forward strand.
TCGATCTCGACCTCGCCGGTCCGGGTGAGCCGGTGCCAGCGCAGGCGCGTGCCCATCAGCGCGACGACCACCGAGTCGATCACCACCAGGTACATCAGCTGGCGGTAGACCAGTTGCTGCAGGGCATCCAGGCCAGCACCCGGCGCGACTCCCCGTCCCAGCCGAACGCGACCCACGCGAGGACGAGCTGGCAGTATAAACGAGCCAATCTGCATTCCGATGAGCGGACTCTGCACTCCGATCTGTACTCCCGGTCGAAGAACATCTGAGCCTCATCCGTCAGAAAGCAGCCCCGCTTGGCACGGGCTGCGGGAAAAGTCGTGTACAGAACGGGAGCGACGGGACTCGAACCCGCGACCTCTGCCGTGACAGGGCAGCGCTCTAACCAACTGAGCTACGCCCCCCTCGCTTCTGCGTGGGAGATGTTGCCGCGAATCCGTTCGCGCCAGGCCAGTATGTCAAGGCTTCGCCCCTACCCGTCGCCTTCCCGGCCGCGGGTGGCCCAGCGGACATTGGCCGGCTGGCCAGTTTTCGACTAGGCTCTGGCCTGTGGCGCTTGTCGGTCCTCCTCCGCTCCTGAACAGCAACCCTTTCTCGATGCTCCTGCGCGACCTTCGCGACGAGCGCGCGTCCTCGGTTCCCTTTCCGCCGGGGGAGACGCGCTTCTCGATGACTCGCACGAGGCGCTTTGCCGATGAACCGCTTCCGATGCTGCTCGAGGCCTACGAGCGGTTCGGTCCCATCTTCACCCTGCGCCTGTTCCACGGCAACGTCGTGTTCATGCTCGGCCCCGCCGCCAATCACTACATAACGGTCTCCCACGCCTCGAACTTCACCTGGCGCGAGGGCCACTTCCGCGATCTCATCGGCCTGATGGGCGACGGGCTGCTGACGATCGACGGCGAGTTTCACCGTCGATCGCGTCTGATCATGCTCCCCGCCTTCCATCACGAACACATCGTGAGCTCCGTCGATGTCATGGTCGAGGAGACCAACCGCGCGCTGGAGGAGTTCAAACCGGGTGAGGAGATCGACCTGTACGCGTGGACTCGCCGGCTCGCCCTGCGGGTCGCAATGCGCGCCCTGTTCGGGCTGGACCCCGATGGCGAGCGCGCTCGCTCCCTCGACGCCGCCGGACTGTTCGAGCGCGCACTGTCCTTCTACTCCTCCGACTACGTCCTGCGTGTCCTGCGCGCTCCATTCACCCCCTGGGCGCGCATGCAGCAGGCCGCACGCCAGCTCGACACGCTGATCTACTCGGAGATCTCCCACCGCCGCGCCACCGGCGAGCGCGGCGAGGACATTCTCAGCCTGCTGCTCGACGCCCACGACGAGGACGGAACCAAGCTCAGCGACCTGCAGATCCGCGACGAGGTGATGACGCTGCTGTTCGCCGGCCACGACACCACCACCTCGACGGTGACGTTCATGTTCTATGAGCTTGCGCGCAACCCGGACGTCGCCGCCCGCCTGCTCGCCGAGCAGGACGCACAGCTCGACGAAGGCCGGCCGACCGCCTCGCAGCTCACCTCCGGTGAGCTCACGGAGCTGGAGATCGTGCTCGATGAGACCCTGCGCAAGTACCCGCCCGCCTGGGTCGGACCGAGGCGCTCGATCGAGCCGTTCGAGTTCGAAGGCCACCGTGTTCCCGGGCGCGCCTTCGTCAACTACTCCTCGTGGGCCATGCCACCACCTGCCCGATGTGTTCACCGACCCTGAGGAGTTCCGCCCGGAGCGTTTCACGCCCGAGGCGCGTGCCGCGCTTCCGAAGGGCGCCTACGTCCCCTTCGGCGGAGGCTCGCGCACGTGCATAGGAATGCGCTTTGGGCAGCTCGAGGTGCGCGCGATCGCCACGGTGATCCTGTCGCGCTTCACGCTCTCGCTGCCCGACGGACTTTCAACTCACCATCCGCCAGATGCCGACGATCAGCCCCAAGCAGGGGCTGCCGGTGCTCGTCAGCCGGCGGGCGACGGCGCCGCATGCGGATCTGTCCGCAGCGGCCTGAGAGCGCCGGGCTGAGGACCTCCCCGCTCGCCCGCGCCCGCGCGTCGCGGGCCTCAGCGAAGGCTCGCGCTCATCGTCAGCCGATAGCTCGAGGGCTCGGAGGGTTCGAACGCTCGCTCCAACCCCCTGCACGTATACGTGCGGGTCGCTGAACAGCGTCAGCTGCAGTCCCGACAGGAGCGCTCCGACCGGATGGACGACCAGCTTGCCGTCGCTGGGGGCCGCCACGGCATCGATCGACGCCCTGATCCCGAACAGGCCGCCGGCCGCCTGCACCTCCACCTCGCCGCCCTCGCTTGCGAGGAGCTGCACTTCGAGTCCTGCGGGCAGCGCAGCTCTGACGTCTGCAGCGCTCGATGAGACCCTCGGCGATCAAAGCGTGACCGCGCTTTCGGAGGCTCGCCCCGCTCAGCCTCAGCTGACCCTCCTGCACGCTCATGGCGGTCACGATATGTCGCCGAGGCCTCGAGCTTCCCACAGTAGTTTCGCCGCCTGAGCCGGGCTCAACCTGAGGCTCCCCGCCCTCACCGTCGCCGAGTCGGCGCTCCCCCACAGCAGCTCGACCGCCGGCCACGCGCTCACGCTGACGCTGTGCACGGTGCCGTAGCGCCCAAGCCGCGAGGAGATCCGGCTCGCGGCGATGCGCGGCAGGAACAGCTGGGCGAGGGACCAGCAGCACAGCGACGGCTCATCCGCGAGGCCGCAGCAGCAGCCGCGCAGCGATGCCGGCGGCGGCGGCGTCACGCGGCATCGCGCCAAGCTTGCGCAGGCGCGCTGACGCCGCGACCTGCCCGCTAGCCTTGAGCCCCACCAGGGCGCGTAGCTCAGCTGGCTAGAGCACCTCGCTTACACCGAGGGGGTCGCCCGTTCGAGTCGGGCCGCGCCCATCCTCCCCGCTCGCAGCCTCACCCTCCTGACCGCCTTCCGATGACCGACGAGACCCCCATCCGCATCGCCGTCGATCGGCTCCGGCCCCGCCGGCTTCTACGCCGCCGGGCACCTGCTCAAGGACTCGAGCGATCGCTTCGAGGTCGACATGCTCGAGCGCCTGCCGACGCCCTGGGGGCTGGTCCGCTCCGGCGTCGCCCCCGACCACCCGAAGATCAAGTCGGTGACCCGCGTCTACGAGAAGACCGCCGCCCACCCGCGCTTTCGCTACTTCGGCAACGTCACTTTCGGCGAGCACGTCTCGCGCGAGGACCTGCTCGCCCACTACCACGCGATCGTCTACGCCACCGGCTCGCCGTCGGACCGGCCGCTGGGGATACCCGGCGAAGAGCTCCCCGGCTCGCATGCCGCGACGGAGTTCGTCGGCTGGTACAACGGCCACCCCGACCACACCGACCTCGAGCTCGACTCTGGCTCTCGGCCGAGCGCGCGGTGGTGATCGGCAACGGCAACGTCGCCCTCGACGTCGCGCGCATGCTCGTGCTCGCCCCGGAGCGAGCTCGCGCCGACCGACACCGCCGACCACGCGCTCGAGGTGCTCGCGCGCAGCAGCGTCCGCGAGGTCGTGGTCGTCGGCCGCCGCGGGCCGGCGCAGGCGGCCTTCACGAACCCCGAGCTGCTCGAGCTCGGCGAGCTCGCAGAAGCCGACGTGATCGTCGACGCGGCCGAGCTCGAGCGCGCGCTCGCGGTGGCCGACCCCGCACGCCGACACTGACCGCCCGGCGCAACGTCGAGATCCTGCGCGACTACGCGGCCCGCGCGCCCGCCGGCCGGCGACAGGCGGATCGTGCTGCGCTTCCTGCTCTCCCCCGCCGCGTCTGCCCGGCGAGCCGGCCGCCTCGGGCCGCGGTCGAGCTGTCCGCAACGAGCTCGTCGCCGACGCAGGACGGCGGCCTGCGCGCCCGCGCCACCGACGAGCACGAGACGATCCACGGCGGGCCTCGTCGTTCCGCGCGATCGGCTACCGCGGCATCCCGCTCGCCGGGGTGCCCTTCGACGAGCGCTCGGCGCGTGATCCCCAACGCAGGGCGGCCGCGTGGTCGACCCCGCGACCGGCGGAGCCCTCCCGGGCGAGTACGTCGGTCGGCTGGATCAAGCGCGGCCCCTCGGGCGTGATCGGCACGAACAAGAAGGACGCCCAGGAGACGGTCGACGCGATCCTCGCCGACCTCTCGCCGCCGATCGACGGCGACGTCACACGCCGCGAGCGCGCCCCCGTGCACGCCCCCGAGGACCCGGACGCCGGCCGCGGTCGAGGCGCTGCTCCGCGCGCGCCAGCCCGAACTCGTCACCTACGCGGCTGGGAGGCGATCGACCGCCACGAGCGCGCGCTCGGCGAGCCCGCCGGGCGCCCGCGCGTCAAGCTCACGCGGATCGAGGAGATGCTGCGGATCGCGGCCTCGGAAGGCCGCTGAGGAATCCTGAGCACGGGAGCTTTCGCTCGACGGCAAGCCCGTATGCCACACTGTCGCCCGCGGGCCCCGTTAGCTCATCTGGTAGAGCGCCGGACTTTTAATCCGGTGGGGCGAGTTCGAGTCTCGCACGGGGCATTCTGAAAGATCCAGCGTGGGATCGGCGCCCGCGCGCGGTCGTGCAATGTCGTGGATGTAGGCGGAGACCACCGCATCCGAGGACACGCGCACGCGCGTGCGGCGCGTGGCCATGCGGGCGGCTCTGGGACGGCGGGCGCCGCTCGGGCGCCCACCGCGGCAGGTGTCGTGGGTCTGGGTCATGCGGCCTGTCGCTCCATTTCGAGGTCGTTGGGGGCGGTGGCTCCGTCGCGCCCGCCAAGGTCGGCGAGCTGCAGCGGCGGGCGTGCATTTCGGGGGCGAAGCAGCGCGAGCGCCAGCAGCAGGCCGATGGCGATCACGGCCGCGCCGGTCACGAAGGCGAGGTGGTAGCCGCTGATGAGCGAGCTCGTGACGGCGTGGTGCTGGTTCAGCAGTGCCTTCGTGTGGTTGGTGGCAAGGGTCCCGAGCACCGCGAGGCCGAGCGCTCCGCTGACCTGCTGCGAGACGTTGGTGATCCCCGAGCCGAGGCCGGCGTCGGCGGGCGGCACGTCTGCCATCGCGATCGTGAGCAGCGGCATGAAGGCGTTGCCGATGCCCAGCCCGATCGCGAAGAAGGCGAAGAAGATCGTCGGGAAGAAGGCCGTGTGCGGGCCGGCCGTGCTGAACAGCAGCAGGCCGACGATCGCGCTCACCATCCCGGCGACGAGCACCCGCAGTGCGCCGAAGCGGTTGACGAGCCTGGGCGTGATGCCGCGCGAGAGGATCGCGACCGTGATCGTCCACGGCAGGAAGGCCGGCCCGGTCTGCACGGCGCTGTAGTGGCGGACGTGCTCCAGGTACAGCGTGCCGAGGAAGAAGGTCGAGTACATGCCGGTGACCAGGAAGCCCCGGATCAGGTTGGCCGACCAGGCCGCGCACCGCCAGGATGCGCAGCGGCATGATCGGGTTCTCGATCCGCGCCTCGAGCGCGACGAACGCCGCCATGAGGACGATCGCGAGGCCGCCGAAGCCGAGCACCTGCGGCGAGCCCCAGCCGTGGCCGTGGCGCCGACGATCGCGTAGACGGCGCTCATCAGCGAGACGTGACGAGCAGCGAGCCGAGCCAGTCGACGCCGTGCCCGAGTCCCGAGCCCGCGGTCGGCGGGGATGATGAGTCCGGCCGAGCGCCAGCGTCGCGAGGCCGATCGGGACGTTGACGAAGAAGATCCAGTGCCAGCTGAGCGCCTGGGTGAGAAGCCCGCCGGCGAGCAGGCCCAGCGAGCCGCCCGCGACCGACGACGAACACGTAGGCGCTCATCGCGCGGGCGCGCTCGGCGGGCTCAGGGAACTCGGTCACGATGATCGCGAGGATCACCGAGGCCTGGGCGGCGGCGCCGATGCCCTGGAGGAAGCGAGCGCCGATCAGGAAGCCCTGGCTCGAGCGCGGCGCCGCACAGCATCGAGGCGACGGTGAAGAGCACCACGCCGGCGAGGAACACGCGCTTGCGACCGAGCAGATCGCCGAGCCGTCCGGCCAGCAGCAGGAAGCTGCCGAAGGTGATCAGGAAGGCGTTGACGACCCAGGTGAGGTTGGCCTGGCTGAAGTGCAGGTCATGCTGGATCGAGGGCAGCGCGACGTTCACGATCGTCATGTCGAGGACGATCATCAGCTGCGCGAGGCAGACCACGAGCAGCGTCGCCCAGCGCTGGCGCGCGGGAGAGAGTGAGGAGGGGAGTGAGGTTCATGTGAGCTCCAACGAGGGTGGTGAGGCGGATGTGAGAGTCGTGTCTTGCAATGGGTCGATGTCGAGCTAAAATGGAGGCCACCTCCAGAACTAAGCGGAGGGAGCCTCCAGAACTATACGGAGGTGCCCTCCGGTTGTCAAGGGCAATTCATGAACGCGACCGAGGCACTCCCCGAGACTCTCCTCACCCGCCCCAGGCGGGCCGACGCGCGGCGCAACTACGAGAAGGTGCTCGCGGCCGCGCGCGAGGCCTTCGCCGAGGGCGGCGAGAGCACCTCGCTGGAGGCAGATCGCGCGCCGCGCCGGGCGTCGGCATCGGCACGCTCTACCGGCACTTCCCCAACCGCCAGGCCCTGCTCGAGGCGCTCTACGTCGACGAGGTGACCGAGGTCTGCCATACGGCAGAGCGAGCTCGACGGCAGCGATCCGTGGGAGGCCCTCGAACGGCTGGTTCGACCGCTTCATCGCCTACATGGCGACCAAGCAGGCGCTCGTCCCACGAGCTGCTCAACTATCTCGAACGCGACGCCGCGCTCTTCCAGAGCTGCCGCGCGGCGACTGTTCGCCGCCGGCGAGCCGCTCCTCGAGCGCGCCCAGGAGGCGGGCGCCGTGCGCTCCGACGTCGACATCGCGCGAGGTCATCCAGATGGTGATGGCGATCAGCAAGGCGCCCGCAAGCGACCCTGAGCAGACCAGACACCTGGTGCACATCGCCCTCGACGGGCTACGCCACCACTCGCCGGAGTAGCGCCGGGCGGCCGAGAGCCGCTATCCTCTGCCGCTTCGTCGGCCGGTGTACATCACGCGAACCCTGGGAGGGAGCCCTTCATGCGAGTCCTAGGTCGTGAGTGGGCCTCGGCGAGCATCCCGCCGGGCCCGCTGCGCGCTCTGAAGAACCGACGCCGACGGGCGCGCTCGCCTCGGAAGTCCTGCGAAGATCCGACCGGTGAATGCCCCATCTCACAGCCAGGCAGTCGGTGTCTCGGAACCCGATGAGAGCGATGCCGAGCGCATCAACCGCAACCTCACCGAGTTGCTCGGCGAGCTGCGCGTCGCGATCCCGGGAGTGCAGGTGCTGTTCGCCTTCCTGCTCGCTGTCCCCTTCAGCCAGCGCTTCGCGAGTGTTGGCCCGTTCGAGCGGATCGTCTATCTGGTGACCCTGCTGCTCACGGCGATCGCCTCTGCATTGCTGATCGCCCCGTCGGTCTACCACCGGATCGAGTTCCGCCTCCACGACAGATCGCACGTCGTCACGGTCGCCCACCGGCTGACGCTCGCCGGATTCGCCTTTCTCGCCCTGGCGATGACAAGCGCGGTGCTGCTGGTCACCCGCTACCTCTTCTCCGTGACCACCACGATCATCGTCGTATTCCTCGTCCTGGCGATGTTCGGGACGCTCTGGTTCGCCCTTCCCTTCAGCCGACGGCGAGCACTGGAGCGAAGCTTGTCCGGCTGACTGTCGCGGTGCTCAGTCTCCTCGCGCGTCAGCCGAGCACGTGAAAAGACGGCCTCAGCGGCTCGCCGAGCCCGCGTCCACGGCAGGGCGACGGTCGATCCAGGGCATCTCCTGCTCGAGCGCAGCGGCGACGCTTAGCAGCAGGTCCTCTCGTAGCGTCTGCGCCGACAGCATCACGCCGAGCGGCATGCCGTCCTCGGCCGTTCCAAGCGGGAGGCTGACCGAGGGCTGGCCGGTCAGGTTTGCGATCGGGGTGAACGGGATCCGGTCGAACAGCTCGCACATCCACGCATCCGCGGTGTCGAGCCGCTGGTCGTTCTGGTCCGGAATGCCCGAATGAGATGCCGGCGCAGGCGTGGTGGGGCACACGAAGAGGTCGTATTCCTCCAAAAAGCGCCCCCATCTGCGAGAGGTCGAGTTCATCACCGCCGCGGCGGCTTCGAGCTCCAGCGCGCTGATCTCGCGGCCGCGGCGGATGCAGGCCCAGGACGCCGCCTCCACGTGCTCAGGGCCTGCCTCGCGGCCGGTCAGGCGGGCGAAAGTTCCTGCCAGTGCGGCGAGATCCACCGACCAGATGACTTCGACGCAGGCGCGCAAGTCGTTCTCGCTCACCTCGGGACAGGCCTCTTCGACCTGATGCCCGAGCGCCTCTAGTGTTGCCGCCACCGCTTCCGCGGCCGCCCGCGCACGAGGTTCGGTCTCGATGCCGAAAAACGACGTCGCGTGGAGCGCCACACGCAGCGGTGGGAGCTTCGCACTCACGGCATCGGCGTAGCGCGCCTGCGGGCGGGCAACGTGGTAACGGTCCCCCGGGGCGGGGCCGTTTACGGCGTCCAGCAGGGCCGCGGCGTCGCGCACGGTCCGCGTGACGGCGAACTCGTGGGCGAACCCACCGACAGCCTCGGCGACGGCCGGCCCCAGCGGAACGCGACCGCGCGACGGCTTCAGGCCGACGAGCCCACACCACGCTGCCGGGACGCGGATGGACCCGCCGCCATCATTCGCGTGAGCCAACGGCAGCGCCCGCGAGGCGACCAACGCGCCGCCGCCGCCGCTCGATCCACCCGGGCTTCGCTCCAGGTTCCACGGGTTCAAGGTCGGCCCGTGGACGACCGGCGCGGTATCCGCGTTGAAAGCGAACTCAGGCGTGGCGGTGCGCACGAGTGACAGCAGCCCGGCCGCGCGAAAGCGCTCCACGAGAGTCGCATCCCGGCGCGCCACATAGCCGTCGAGTAACCGGCTCCCGAAGCCGAGCGGGCGACCTGCCTCTGGAAGCGTGTCCTTTACCGCGAACGGCACGCCGGACAGCGGGCCATCCGGCGCCGAGCGGGCATCCTCGTAGGGGCCCGACACGATCGCGTTGAGTTGTGGCTGCACTGCCTCGACGGCTCTCAGCGCTGCTTCGCGGACCTCGACCTCGTCGACCTCCCCCGTCGCTAGCAGCCGTCGAAGCTCGGTGGCGTCACAGGCGGTGTAGTCAGCGAGGTTCATGCCGTGGCGAGCCTAACCGAGGTTCGAGCCGAGCCGCTAGCCTGTGCCCGCCTGTCTGCGCCGCAAGCTTGGGTCAAAGCTACGATGCGCGCCGCGACTGCACCGTGGGCGGTAGGGTGCACCCATCGGGGCTGCACGCCCCAGGTCGTATTCCGTCGGTCCGTTTTCACAGCCATCGCGAAAGTTTGGGAGATCATGGATCCCGATCGTTTGAAGACCATTCCGCTGTTCTCGTCGCTCTCCGACAAGGCTCTCAACACGTTGAGCGTGTTCGCGAGCGAGACGTCGGTCTCTGCCGGCAAGCGGCTCGTGCACGAAGGCGACTATTCCTATGACTTGATCGTCATCGAGACCGGTTCGGCAGACGTGATCAAGGGTGGTGAGGTCATCGGGTCGCTGGGTCCGGGGGACGTCTTCGGCGAGATGGGGATGCTCTCCGGCGCGAAGCGCTCGGCCGACGTCGTCGCAACATCCTCAATGCACCTGATCACCCTCAGCAAATGGGATCTCAAGCGCATCTCCAGCGAGGTCAGCGACCAGCTGCAGGCGCTCGTCGAGCAGCGCCAGGAGCTCAACCAGGAGCGCGCTCAACCTTCGTAGCTCTCTCCCCAGTCGCGCGACTACGTGCGGACGCGGAACCGAAGGATGGAGACGGTGCCCGACCGCGTGGTGCTGACCGGTTCCAGATCGATCCGAGAGAGGCCAGGGGGCGAGAAGCGGATGCCGTCGCCGAGCAGCACCGGCAGCACGTACACGAGGATCTCGTCGACAAGGCCCCGCTGCAGGCACTGGGCGGCCACGTCGGCACCGAGGATCTCAAGGCTCTTGCCGCCCGCAGCGCTGCGCGCCGTGGCGACCGCTTCCCCGATGTCACCGGCGAGGTACGTGATGCCGGGGCCGGGTGGCTCCGGTGGCCGATGGGTGAGGACGAACACGGGTCCGGAAAAGGGGTAGTCGACACTGCCCGGCTCCTCGGCCTCCATCCTGTCGCCGACGTCGGCGGTCCGCCGGCCGACGAGTATCGCGCCCGTGGCCGCCGCTATCTCGTGGAACTCGTCCGGCCCGACGAAATCGGCGAGCTGGCGACCAGCGCCCCAGTCCATCACATGGCCGCTAGCGGCGATGAAGCCGTCGAGCGACATACACCTGTTCACGACGACCTTGCTGCGTCCGGTGCTCGTATCGTTCATCCCGTTCCTCACCGCAACAGCTTAGGCTCCGGCGTCCGTTCCGTCGTTTTCAGCGCTTAGCTGTCCAATCCGGACGCGAGCGCTTCGAGTTCGGCGAGGCCTCGTTGCGCCTCGGCGTCGGCGGTTATGCGCGCACCGATGCGCTCGGCGGCAGTTCGGAAACCGGGCTCGCCGATCACGCGCTCGGCGGCTGCGCGGATCGCGTGTGGTTTAGCGCTGGGTCGCAGGCGCACACCGGCGCCGCAGTGAACCACGCGCGCTGCGACGTCGAGTTGGTCGCGCCCCATGGGGATGCATACGAGCGGAACGCCGCCAGCGAGTGCGCGGGTCACGGTACCCATGCCGGCGTGCGTGACGACAACCGCCGCCTCGGGGAACAGCTCGGCGTGCGGCGCGCTGCGAACAACCGTTGTGTTGTCCGGGGCCGGCAGTGACGCGGGGTCTATCGCAGGGCCGGTGGTCACGAGGACGCGCGCGTCGAGTCGCCCGAGGCCATCGACCGCCCGCGCGAGAACCTGCTCCTGGGCCATGTATGTGGAGCTCAGGCTGACAATGACGAGCGGCCGGTTGTCGTCCGCGTCCCACGGCGAGCGCCAGTCCTCGACCCATGGGGGGTCGGCGAGGACCGATCCCACATACCGCAGGTGTTGCGGATGGAAGTGACCGTGAAAGTCAAAGCTCTCGCTCGTCAGCACGAGCACACGCGCGACATGGTCGAAATGCTCGAGCGCGCTGCGAAACGGTGACAGGCCGTACTCTGCGCGCGCCCGGTTGACGGCTGGCAGCCCGCGGTTGAAAAGGGCCACGAGCGCGCGGCCGACGATGCGGTCGCGCGCCCGACCGAGCGGACCCCGCGCAGGGAGGAATCCAGGACCGGGTGCGGGCTTTCCGGGCTCGGGGACGATGTAAACGTTGTGAACCAGCAGCGCCGTGGGCACGCCTGCCCGCTCAGAAGCGATCGGCGGCCCGAACAGCAGGTAGTCGCTGGCGAGCGCGTCGACCGGCTCCCGCTCGAGTGCGCCGCGCGTGTCGTGTGCATAGGCCGCGGCGGGCCCCATCACCACGCGGTCGCGCGCGCGTGCAAAGGCGCCGAGCGGCGTGCGCGCCTCCGAGTCGCGGATGAGGTCCTCGGTCCGGCTGGCGCGGTTCGGCGCCTCGACGAACGGCTCGAAGCGACAGCCCACAGCGGAGACGTCCCCGGCAAGACAGTCCTCGGTCAGGACGCGCACATCATGCCCGCGCTCAACCAGGCCGTTGGCGAGCCCGAGCTGCAGCGGCACGTTGCCACCCCCCTCCCAGAGAACGAACAAGAACCGGCGCGGCGCGTGCTCAGGTCTCGCGCGGGGCATCCTGGAAGGGCTTCAGCAGTTCACAGCGGAAGCGGGCGTATCAACCAGGTGGTGGCGATGAGCAATCGCAACGGCCTGTAGGCGGTTCCGTACGCCCAGCTTGACGAAAATGTGCTCCAGGTGGGTACCGACCGTCTTGTGACTGATGCAAAGCTGCTCGGCAATCTCCCTTTGGCCGAGGCCCTGCTTGAGTAGCCCGAGGACGTCGCACTCGCGGCGGGTGAGCCGCCCCGTGGGGTTGGACGTCCATGTCGGCGGCGACACGCGATGCATCAGGCGCCCCACACGAGCAAGAAACTCGTCCGCCGCCAAGGGCTTGCAGAGGTAGTCATCGGCGCCGAGGAGAAGGCCCGCGACACGATCATGGGACTCCGTTCTCGCACCGGACACAAACATGATCGCCAACGTCTCGGCGTACTGGTCTCGCAGCTGGCGGCATACCTCATAGCCGCAGATGCCGGGCAGGCAGACCTCGAGAATCACGAGTCGGGGCCGCTCTCGCCGCGCCGCCTCGAGCGCCTCCTCGCCGGTGGTGAGCCCAACTGGCTCGTGCCCAGCGTGCTCGAGAAGTCGGCACATGTCCCCACGAGAGCTCTCATCCGGATCCGTTGTGAGGATTCGCCCTCGGCCACCGTCGCCGCGCATCGCCGCTTCCGTCTCTTTCCTTGTCGGAGGACCCCCTTGTACACGAGATGACCTACCGCGTCAAGGGTCGTTTCCCTAGGGCGATCTGTTCCAAAGATCGGGAGTTCCCCAGATTGACCGAGGCGACGAGGTGGGGGAGTCTGGCTTCACCGGGGCGCCCACCTCTCAGCTCTGCGTGAGCAGACGACCGCCAAGTGGCCCTCCATCCAAAGCAAACGCACAGGGCCAGGAGGACCGACGTGAGGGAATTGTCTAAATCGCAGCGTAGGCCAATCAGTGTCACCCAGCCGACCGGAAGCGACGAGCTGGGCCGCACATCGACGCGACGTGCTCGAGGTACCGCCCGCCTGCTGCTCATTCTCGGAGCCGCAGCCATCCTGGCAGCACTCGCGTTAGCTTCACCTGCAGGCGCTGAACACTTAACGCCTGGCCTACCACAGACAAGCCTCGTGGACAAGAACCTGCCGATGCCACCGGCAGGTGATCCGCTTCTCCCCTTCTTGACCGAATCGGGGCTCATCTCGCTGTCGGTAGACGCCATCGGGACGAACAATCCTGAAGGTGGGCCGCTCAAGGTACACAAGAATGCAAGCGGTGCGACGGTTCGCCAAGCCTATCTTTTCGCCGCGAGCACGGGCGAAACCGACTACACACCGGTCAATGGTGACGTTACGCTAGATGGCACTCCGGTGGAATGGGAACCGAGCCATACGATCAGCAGTGACATCAACTCGGTCAACGTCGTGGCCAATGTCACCTCTATCGTGAAGGAAAAGATCGATGCTGCCCCCGCAGGCGACGTCACCTTCACCGCCGCCGAGCCGAACAATCCCACCCTAATCGACGGTGAGATCCTCGCGGTCACATTAAACGATCCGACTGTCACGGAACCCAACAGCGTCACCCTCTTGTATGGCGCGCAGAATCCACTCGGTGATACGTTCCATATCGGTCTGGCAGAACCGATTAACAAGACCAACCCAAACTTTGCCCTGAACCTCAGCTTGGGAATCTCGTACGGCTACCAGCCCGCCGGGCAATACAGCGTGGTGCACGTCAACGAAAAACTGCTGACGTCATCCGCCGGTGGCCAGGACGACTGTTACCAGAAGTATGAACCGGTACCCGACTATCAGGAACCCGGGTGCGAAAACGGCGACCTCATCACTGCCGGCGGTATCGGCGATACCACCGAAGACCCGCCCGAACCCGAAGCCACGGACGAAACGTGCAAAAACGCCGCGGGCGAACCAGCTCCGCGCTGCGACGACGAGCTCTACAGTCTGCTGCCGTTCGTCACCAACGGCGAGACAGAACTCACGTTCGAAACGCTAAACCCGTCAGACAATGACAACATCTTCTTCGCCGCGCTGGAAACCCACTCCAACGCCGCCGTCGTCGGCGAAGGCATCACGCTCGCACCTACGTCGGCGACGAACAAGGTGGGACAGCCGCATACCCTGACCGCGACCGTGCAAAACGAAAGCGGCAAGCGACTCGAAGGCGTTACGGTCCACTTCGAAGTAACCTCTGGGCCCAACGCTGGAACAAAGGGAGAAGCCGCTACCGACGAACACGGCGAAGCTAAATTCACCTACACCTCGAAAATTGAAGGGACCGACCACATCGTCGCCACCTTCGAAAACTCGAAGGGGGAAACGGTAGACTCGAACGTCGCGGAAAAGACGTGGGAACCGGAAGTGGTGGTTACTCCGCCTTCGTCCACGCAGCTCTCAACCTCGCTGTCGGGCGGAGGTCACTCGGGCGCAGTCGTCACGGTCCCGGAAGGGACCGCGGTCACCGACGGCGCAACGCTGAGCGGCGAAAACGCCTCCAAAGCGACGGGCAAAGCCGTATACAAGGTGTACTCCGACAAAGAATGCGCCGATCTGATCACCGAAGCCGGCGAAGTCGAAGTGGCAGGCGGCACGGTACCCGCCTCCAACGCCAAGACCCTGCCGCCCGGGACCTACTACTGGCAGGCCTCCTACTCGGGTGACCCGAGCAACGAAGCTTCTGAGAGCACGTGCGGCTCAGAGGTGGAGACCGTTGAAAAAGCGGCGGTGGCTGCCAAGCCCACCCAGCTTTCAACCTCGCTGTCGGGCGGGGGTCACTCCGGCGCAGTAGTCACTGTCTCGGAAGGGACCGCGGTCACCGACGGCGCAACGCTGAGCGGCGAAAACGCCTCCAAAGCGACGGGCAAAGCCGTATACAAGGTGTACTCCGACAAAGAATGCGCCGATCTGATCACCGAAGCCGGCGAAGTCGAAGTCGCCGGCGGCACGGTACCCGCATCCAACGCCGAGACCCTGCCGCCCGGGACCTACTACTGGCAGGCCTCCTACTCGGGTGACCCGAGCAACGAAGCTTCTGAGAGCACGTGCGGCTCAGAGGTGGAGACCGTTGAAAAAGCGGCCGTGACACCAAAGCCCAAGCCCACCAGGATCTCGACGTCGCTTTCGGGCGGCGGCCGCTGGGGCGCAACGATCTCGGTCTCGGAAGGAACCCCGGTCAGCGATACCGCGACGCTGAGCGGCACCAACACGTCGAAAGCAACGGGCACGGTCGAATACAGCGTGTACTCCGACGCGAAGTGCACAAAGCTCGTCACCTCGGCGGGCGCGGTGAGCGTGAGCGGAGGGAAAGTACCGGCATCGAACGCGGAGACCCTGCCGCCCGGGACCTACTACTGGCAGGTCTCCTACTCCGGTGACGCAAACAATCTCGGCTCGAAGAGCACTTGCTGCTCGGAGATCGAGACGGTGCTCAAGCCGAAGCCCAAGCCAACCCAGATCTCGACATCGCTGTCCGGTGGAAGCCAGTCGGGTCCGAAGATCACGGTAGCGGAGGGAACCGCAGTGAGCGATAGCGCGACATTGAGCGGCACCAACGCCGCGACGGCAACGGGCACCGTGGAATACAGGGTGTACTCGAACACGAACTGCACGAAGCTCGTCACCTCGGCGGGCGTGGTGAGTGTCAGCGGCGGGAAAGTACCCGCATCGAACGCGGAGACCCTGCCGCCCGGGGCCTACTACTGGCAGGTCTCCTACTCCGGTGACACAAGCAATCTCGGCTCGAAGAGCACGTGCTGCTCGGAGATCGAGACGGTGCTCAAGCCGAAGCCTAAGCCAACCCAGATCTCGACGTCGCTGTCCGGCGGAGGCCAGTCGGGAGCAACAATCACGGTGCCGGAAGGGACCCCGGTCACCGATCTGGCGACGCTGACCGGCGAAAACGCGGCTCTGGCGACGGGCAAGGTCACCTACAAGGTCTACTCCGATGAGAAGTGCACGAAACTGGTCATCTCGGCGGGCACGGTAGTCGTGTCCCTCGGGTGGGTACCCGCGTCCAACGCGGAGACACTGCCGGCGGGAACCTACTACTGGCAGGCCACCTACTCCGGCGATTCGAGCAATCTCGGCTCCACCAGCGCGTACGGCTCGGAGGTGGAGACGGTCACGAAGCAGAGCAAGGGTCACCACAGCTATCGATGAGCGTTGAGGACATCTTCCGAGGCGGTCATCCAGCGGTCGTCCAGCTGAAGAGACGTCGGTCGAGCACGTCGAGACGAGGGAGCGGAGAGCTGATCTCCGCTCCCTCGTCGAGCGTGCGGTGAGCGGAGCCCTCGGACCTCTGCTTCGCGGGCTGCGGTGGGAGGGTCGCGGCGAAGCGAGCGGCATGCGATCCTTCTGTCCGTGAGCGTTGTTGCAAGGCCCCGAGCGGCGGATGCGTTGCGCCTCGGCCGGCGCAGGTTTCTCGCGCCCCAGCGTATCGACATGGGCGCGCTCGCCGAGGAGCTCGATATCAACCGGGTGACGCTCTACCGCTGGTTCGGCTCGCGCGACGACTTCATAGTCGAGGTCGTCTGGTCGCTGGCGCTGCGGACGTTCGACTACGTCGAAAAGAAAGTGAAGGCCAGGGGCGCCGAGCGGATCGTGGCGACAATCAGCGGCTTCCTCGACACGGTAATCAACAACCCCGGCGTGCGGCGCTGGCTGGCTGAAGACGGCGAGCACGCGATGCGCCTGCTGACTAGTCCTCGGACCAACTTCCAGCGACGGCTGATCGATCACGTTCGCGGCCTGCTCGAGGAGGAAACGCGGGCGTCGAGGCTCGACCTGCCCGTCGATCTGCGCGAGCTGGCCTACGTGATCGTGCGCGTCATCGAGTCCTACACCTATCTCGACCTCATCACCGGCGAACAGCCGGACGCCGAGCGCGCCGAGCCGATCCTGCGGATGCTTCTGAGGCTCGAGTCCTGACGAGCCGTTGCCCAGATTGACCGGGCTCCCCGATCGACGTCGATCGGTCTCGCCTCCCGCGGGAGCGAGGGGGTGACCACGATCGCGGCCACCCCCTCACAGCCTCAGCTCGACGTGCAGCCGAGGTGGGCCCCGCGCCTTCTCACCAGTTGATCGGCGGCGACGGTTTGGCCGTCATTTCGATCGTGTTGCCCGGCCCCGACATCGTGGCACTGAGGACCGGCCCGAACAGCCCACAGCCGCCGAATTCCGGCACCGTCACCGTGGTCTTGAACGAGAAGCCACCGGTGACGAGCTGGTTCACCGGCTCGGAGATGCTGAGCGGCAGTTCGATCGGCTTGACCGTCGTGCAGCCGATCGGAACGGTGAAGATCCCCACGCCGACCGAGCCCACGAGCTCATTTGCCGAACCGCTCGCGCTCTCGCTGAACACGCCGCTGTTGGTGAGGCTCACGCTGCCGTGAATCGTTCCGGTCGGCGTGAGGGCGCCCTTCACCGTGATCGGGACGCCGAGGACCGAGATCGTCTGGTCGATCGGCGGTATCGACAGCGTCGCAGTCAGCGCACCCGAGGTGACGTCGCCTTCGGCGCTCAGCGTGGAACCCTTCGGGACTTCCACGGAGATGCCGCTCTTGGCCTCGGTCACCTTGCCGCTCAGTTCCCACGCCGGCAGCGGGACGATGAGATCCCCCGTCTCCGCCGTCAGACGGGCCGAGGACGGCAATGTCGCACCCGCCGAGTGATCGCCGCAGGTGCTCGGTGCCTTCTTGCCTTCGAGCCGTTCCGTTATCCACTTGATCACGGTGGGGATAGCGGTCGGATCGGTCAGCAGGTGGTCGCCTGGATAGAGCTGGAAGTCATCCGTGACGCCGAGCGAGCACCATGCCTGGTGCAGCGCGACGTCCTGGGCCACCGGCACGAACTCGTCCTCGAGGCCGTGGTAGTGGTAGACGGGCACCGGGACCGATTTCGTTCCAAGCTGCTGTTCATCGATGACTTTTTCGATTGCCGGGTGTTCGGCCTCGAGTTGGGTGAACGACTTGTGGCCGGCGGTGTATTCGTCGTCGTTTACGTCGCGGAATTCCGCCAGCGACTGGATCGCGCACTCGCTCAGCAGCTTGTTGGCCGCTTCCATGCCGGCAGTGTTCGAGAGCGACGCGAGGTTGAATTCTTCCGGGTAGGCGGCGCTTAGGCCGATCAGCCCGTCGAGCCCGAAGGCGGTGCCGACGGATGCGTTGTCGAATTCACCGACCGCCTGGAGGTTGGCGGGAACGCCGCCGGCCGCGAGACCGACCATTTTCACATCCGGCGCGTAGCTCGACTGCAGCTCGGCAGCCCAGCTCGGCAGCCTGACCGCCCTGCGAGTAGCCCCACACGATCACCGGATCGCTCTTGAGCTGATGCCCGAGCCCGGAATCTGCCTGCCGGCGCGAACGGCGTCAAGCACGGCCTGACCCTCGGCCTTGCCCGCGGTATAGGTCGGGACCGATCCATTCGTGTAGCCCTGATAGTCGGTGACGGTGACGGCGTAGCCCTTTTTGAGTGATTCGATGATCGCCCCGCCGTCGTACTCGGTGCCTTCGGCGATCTGCAGCGAGGGCGCACATTGATGCGCGAGGCCCTGCGTGCCCTCGGCGTAGGTCACGACCGGCCGTTCCCCTTTGCCGCTCCACTTGGCCGTCGGCACGATCACGGTGCCCGTCACCCAGTCCGGTTTGCCGTGCTGGTCGGTCGACTGGTAGAGCACCGTCCAGGCCTTGATGCTGGGAAGCGTGACATTGAGATTGACGGTCGCTGGGCGGTACCAGACCAGTTCGCCGGCGCTGCCGGCGGGCGTTGGCGATCGGCGGCGTGTAGAACGCCGAGCCCGACGGCCCTTCCACCGGCGTCGCGGCCGCGCCGCGACGGCACGACCAGAACGACCAGAATCGAGAGCGCGAGTGCAGCCCGCGCCGAATTCCTCTCGATGCATCGATCCCCATCCCCTCTCTCTGACTCCTCTGACTGCGTTACGTTGATCGAGTCTTCAGCTCGCCCGCGGCAGGACCGGACTTCGGACCGTCCGTGGCCAGAGGCACCCGATCCGGGGAATGTACCATGAGGCCCTATACGTTGCAATTGCAGCGCCCGGTAGAGCGCGTTGCAACGGCCCCGGACGAGCTCACTCGCGGCCGGACAGCGTGTCCGCCAAGCCACCGAGTCGTGACGGGCGCCGTCCCCGCCGCTCGTTGCGATCGGCGCGGCGGTAGAGCCAGTAGGCGCCGCGGATCGCGCTCCAGCGCAGGGGCTCAGGCTCCCAGCGCCGAGGCCGGCGCCCGACCCACGGCAGACGGGCGAGGCCGCCGGGCCGGTCGAGAATGAGCTCGCGCAGTGTCCGGCCTGCGAGGTTCGCGGCGGCCACCCCCTCACCGACGTACCCACCGGCCCACGCGAGCCCCGAGTGCTCGTCCGCCACGACCGAGACGCACCAATCGCGCGGCACGCCGAGTACGCCGGACCACGCGTGGTCCAGCGCGGCGCTCGCGACGGCCGGGAACATCGCCACCAGCCTCTCGTGCAGCCTCTCCACCGTGGCGCGCGCGGTCTCGCCCCGCCCATCTGTTCGCGAGCCGAAGCGATAGGGCACCCCGCGGCCCCCGATCGCGATGCGCCCGTCGGCGGTTCGCTGCAGATACACGAACACGTGCGCCGCGTCGTTGACCGTCTCGCACCCGTCCCAGCCGATCTCCTCCCAGGCGCCGGCGGAGAGAGGCTCGGTGATGATCATCGAGCTGTTCATCGGCACAAGCGCCCGCCTGAGGCCGCGCAGGCCGGCCGTATAGCCCTCGGTGGCGCGGACGACCCAGCGCGCGCGGACGACCCCAGCCGGCGTGAGCGCCGCGCGCGATCGGATCTCGCTCACCGGCGTGCCCTCGTGGATCGTCACGCCGAGGCGCTCGACCGCTGCCGCCAGGCCGACGAGCAGCTTGGCCGGGTGCACACGCGCCACGTGCGGCGAGAAGTCGCGCCGCACGCGCCGGCCACGCGCAGCCGATCCGCGAGCTCTTGGCGACCCAGCTCGTGTAGATCCGGCTCAGCGAGGCCGTGCTGGCGGCGGCTCCTCACCCGGTCGCGGAGGCGAACGGCCTGCGCCTCGTTGACAGCGACGCTGATCTGCCCGCCCTTGACGAAGTCGGCCTCGATGTGGTGCCCGGCGAGCACGCGGCCGACCTCATCGACGGTCTCGAACATCGCTTGCTGGAGCGCCGCGAAGCCGTCGCGACCGGCGCGCCGCTCGTAGGAGCGCCGGGGCCCGGAGAAGAACCCCGAGACCCAACCGCCGTTCCGACCCGAGGCGCCGAATCCAGCGACCTCCCGCTCCAGCACGATGATGCGAAGGGACGGCTCGGCCTGCTTGAGGTAGTAGGCGGTCCACAGGCCGGTGAAGCCGGCCCCGACGATCGCGACGTCGGCCTCGGTGGGGCCTGACAGCGGCGGCCGTGGCGGCGCGGGGCCGCCCAGCGATCGCCACCAGAAGCCGAGTTCGCCGGTTCTGCGGGCGCCGTCGAGCCCGCTCATGGCACCGGCGCGCACGGTCGGGAGCTCAGTTCAGCTCACCCCAGGCGTAGAACGGCTTCAGCCCTCGCCATCGGCCGATGGGCGCGAGCAGAGCAAACATCGCACGTTGTGCCGCCCAGGGCGCGACCGTGGCGCGGGTGTCGCGGGTGAGCTCCGAGAAGGTCACGGCGACCTGTTGCATCGAGGGGCGGCCATCCGCTGAGAGGCGCCCCGCGCGGGCGAGCTCGGAGAAGGTGACGAGCTGATCCTCGATGCGCCCGGGCACGTCAAAGCTCACGCGCGTTCGGCCATCGAGCTCCGGGTGGCTCGTGAACTTGTGCGGCACGCCCGCCCGAACGGTCAGGCTCTGGCCGCTCGCAGCGTGTGCGGGATGCCATCGACGTCGATCAGGATCGCACCCTCCTGCACCTCAAACAGCTCGCTCGAGCTCGGGTGCATGTGTTCCGGCGGTCCCGGCGCGCCGGCGGCCGTGGTGATATCGCACACGAGAGCCTCCGAGCCGTCCTCGCATGTCGCGACGAACGTCAGTCGTTCCCCGGCGATGGGATTGTCGATCGTCGCCCCTACGTGCGCCATCAGAGCCCTCCTGTTCTCACGCTCGCCGCCGGCTCCGCGCCGGGGTGTCCTCGCCGGCGAGGCCCGCGGGTCGCGAGCGCGCGCGCGGCCGAGCCCTCGATGTTGATGTGCGGCAGTCGCGCGTCGAGCCAGCGCGGCAGGCGCCAGGTGATCGGCCCGAGCAGCTCGAGCACGGCCGGCAGCAGCATGCAGCGCACGACCAGAGCGTCGAGGAACACGGCCACGGCGAGCCCGAAGCCGAACTCCTTCAGCGTGCGCTCGTCGCCGAGCACGAACGAGAGGAACACGCAGACCATGATCGCCGCGGCCGCGGTGATCACGCGCCCGGTGAGGCGATGCCGTCGGCCACGGCGGCGGAGGCGTCGCCGCGGCGCAGCCACTGCTCGCGTATGCGCGAGACGAGGAACACCTCGTAGTCCATCGAGAGCCCGAACACGACCGCGAACATGATCACCGGCACCCACGCCTCGATCGGGCCCTTCTGCACCCCGAGCAGGCCGCCGAACCAGCCCCACTGGAAGACCGCGACGGTCACGCCGAGCGCGGCGCCGATCGGTGAGCAGGTTCATGATCGCCGCCTGCAGCGGGATCACGAGCGAGCGGAAGACGACGAGCAGCAGCAGCGCCGAGAGCACGATCACGATCGCGAAGAACAGCGGCAGCTTCGTCGACAGCACGTGCGAGAAGTCGATCGAGCCGGCGGTGAACCCGCCGACCAGGACGGGCACGCCGGTCTTGCGCTCGAGCGGCGGCAGCACGTCGTCGCGCAGGTGGTTGACGAGATTGGTGGTCGCCAGCGCCTGCGGTGCCGAGTCCGGATAGGCCTGCATCACGGCGACGGCGCCCGACGGCGCGATCTGCGGCTGCGTGACCGCGACGACACCGGCGCGTGGCGCCGACCGCCGCGCGCAGCGCCGAGCAGTGCCGCCGTCCGGATCGCGCCGGAGCAGCTCGGCGACGAGCAGCAGCGGGCCGTTGAATCCCTGGTCCGAAGCCCTGCGCGAGCAGGTCGTAGGCGTGGCGCGAGCTGACGTTCGCCGGGTCGTTGCCGGCGTCGCTGTCGTCCAGCCGCAGCGCGAGCACGGGAGCTGAGCAGCGCGATCATCACGGCCAGCGAGATGATCGCCAGCGGCCACGGGTGCGCCTGTCACGATCTCGCTCCAGCGCCGCCACGCCGAGCGCTGCGGCGTGACGGCGGCCGCCGTCGCGCGGTCGCCCGTGGCCGGCGCCGCCGGCTCGCGGTGGCGGCGCGAACGGGCGCCGGCCAGCGCGCGGCGCGGCGCACGAGCCGCGAGGCCGAAGCGCGAGAGGATCGCCGGCAGCAGCGTGAGCGAGGCCGACCAGCGTCAGCAGCACCGCGATCACGGCGGCGATCGCCAGCCCGTACATGAACGCGACGCCGGTCGCGAACATGCCGAGCAGCGCGATCACGACGGTCGCGCCGGCGAGCAGGATCGCCCGCCCGGAGGTGTCCATCGCCTCGACCACCGACTCCTCGACGTCGCCGCACGCGACGATAGCTCTCGCGGAAGCGGGTGACGATGAACAGCGAGTAGTCGATGCCGACGCCGAGGCCGATCATCAGCGCCAGGTCGGGCGAGATGTTCGACATGTTCGTGACGTGGGTGGCCAGCCCGATCAGCGCCACGCCGGTGATCAGGCCGAGGCCGGCCGTGATCAGCGGCATCCCGGCGGCGGCGAGCGAGCCGAAGGTGAGCAGCAGGATGAACAGCGCCGCGATCACGCCGACCGCCGTGGCCGGGCCGACGCTGAAGCCCTCGGCCTGCTCGACGACCTGGCCGCCCGCCGCGACCTGAAGCCCGGGCACGTGGACCGCGTTGACCGCCGCGAGCAGCGGCTTGCCGGTATCGTCCGCCAGCAGGTTCGCCGGCTTGTCGTAGTTGACCGTCGCGAACGCGGTCATGCGGTTCGGGCGAGACCTGCGACGGCTCCCGCGCGCGCTGTAGGGGCTGACGACTCCAGCGACGTGCGGCAAGCGCGCTGACGCGCGCGAGCAGCGGCGTGATCGCTGCGCGCACGGCCGGCGAGTCGACGGTGCCCCGCGAGACGTGGAAGACGATCGTGTCGACGTCGCCGCTCTGAGCCCTGAACTCCCGCTTGAGCAGATCGCTGGCGCGCTGGGACTCGGTCCCCGGCAGGCTGAAGACGCTGACGTAGTTCGGCCCGACGGCGTGGGCCACGACCGTGGTGAGGATCGCGACGGCCAGCCACGCCACGACGACACGACGGCGGTGAGCCATGCACCAGCGGGCAAGACCCCGCATTGCTGCCTACTTCCTGAAGGGGTTGGAGCTCAGGGCCATGACGCGGACCCCAACCCGATCGCCCTGAACCCGACGCACTCTAGCTTCAATCCGCAAACTTGTCCGCCCGGCCCTATCGGCCCTGCACGTGGTCACGATCGGCTCCTTCGCTCGTCGGTTGTGCGACCCATACCGAGAGCGCCGTGATCAGCCCGCGGACGAGTCGCTCGAAGCTCCGGTCGACGTCAACGGGAAGCCCGAAGGCACCCCCCATCTCGAGGGTCACGAAGCCGTGCAGCGTGGAGCGCAGCGCACGGATCGCATCGACCGCGTCATCCTCACCCAGCTGATAGCCGGCGAGGACATCGGCGACGACCTGCACGGCGGCTCGGCTTGCGGCCTCATCGTCGGCGTCCCCGGGGATGGGTGCGCGTTGCACCGCTGCATAGCGGCCCGGATGCTCGAGCGCCCAGGCCCGGTAGGCGCGGGAGATCGAGGCGATGGCGTCGTCTTGCTCGCGACCGACCGCGGCGCGGGCGAGAACGTAGGCCAGCTCGTTCTTGGCCCGCACCGCGAGGCTCCGCTGAAGTGCAGCCATGCCGTCAACGTGCTTGTAGAGCGAAGGCTGGCGCACGCCCAGGCGCTCCGCGAGGGCGGCGAGCGTCAGCCGCGAGAGACCGACCTCATCGGCAATGCGCTCGGCCTCGTCGACCACCCGGGCCTCGGTTAGCCCGGCCCTAGGCACGGCCACTCACCGCGGCCAGGAAGCGAACGACGGCGTCGCTCGTAAGCTCGGGCTGCTGGGACTGCGGATAGTGACCGGCGTCGGGCACCATGACGACCTCCGCGTGCAGCGCCCCGGCGATCCAGTCGGCCTCGCCCTGCGGGTCGGGGAAGTCGGGGTCGAGCTCTCCCATCACGACGAGCGTGGGCGCCCCGACCTGGGACAGGCGCGCCTCCGAGGGATCGTGACTCGTGCGCGTCGTGAGCGAGAACGCCCTGGCGTGCCCGGTCCGGCGAAGGCTGCTGATGACCTGGTCTCGGTACTCGGCGAAGTCGTCCGGCCGCTGGCCGGCATAGAGCTTCGGCAGATACGCCTTCCACGCGCTGACCGCCCACGGCCGCGCCATCGCCAGCCTGAGGAGGACGCGCTGGATCGCGCTGACCTCGCCGTTTCGCACAAACGGACCGACGAGCACGAGAGCGGAGACGAGATCGGGCTTCTCTGCGGCGACGAGGACGGCACCCGCGGCGCCCATCGAGTTGCCCACGACGACCGCCGGGCCCCCGAGCTCCTCGATCAGGGCGAGGATGTCGCCGGCGGTCTCGACATCGCCGTAGGAGGCGAAGCTCGTGTCGCTGTCGCCGTGTCCGCGCAGATCGGCGCACGCGACGCGGTAGCCGGCATCCCTGAGCGCAGGTGCGAGGAAGCGATAGGCGGCACGCAGGTCGCCCATGCCCGGCACGAGCACGACCAGCGGGCCGTCGCCTGCGACGTCGTAGCCGATGCGGCCTTCCGGGAGGGCCAGGTAGCTGGTGGCGGTGTTCTGGATGGTGGTGCTGTGTGTTGGTGTCATCGGGTTTGAGTTCATGCGGCTAACATACATAGCCTAAAAGCTAGTGTCAATAGCCAATCCTGAATCGTCTGCAATCAGCGGCCGGCGCCAACCGTCCGAGGCCGAGCGACGAGATACAGAGCGCCTCCGGCGAGTAGCAGGATCAGGAGCCCCACGCCCAGCGCGGCGATGCCGATCCTGAGCAGGTGCGGAAAGCTCGCGCCGATGCTGAGGTCGCTGGCGACGTTGCGCGCGCCGTCGGCGTTCATGACGACGACGCGCCAGTCGCCGCCGCGGAGTTTCCACGTCAGCGTGTGCTGACCGGCGCCGGTCGCTGTTGCTGCCCAGAAGTGCTGCGCTGCGGGTGAGCTCGCGGGCGCGCCACCGGGCTGCGTGTGGAAGTCGCCGCTCCCGGCTCCGAGCCCGCCGGCTTCGGCATGAGCGACGCTCGCCAGGTAGCGCTCGGCGGCAGCGGCGGGAGCTATTCCGACGAACACCGGCCGGCTGCTCTCGGAGCTGATGCGAATCGTACCGAGCACGTCGCGGGCGATCAACCCGACGCCGGGAGCGCCCGCGTCATAGGCGCCGGACTCGAGCGCGTAGGTGCCGGTCGAGTACGACGCCGGCTCGCTGACCAGGTAGCCGCTCGCGTTGCGCTGGGTCTGGCCGAGCACGATCGCGCTCGCCCCCGCGGCGATCGCCGCGACTCCCGCGAGGACCGCGATGCCCGCCAGCAGCGCGGCGGCCACGCGCGCCGGCCCCCACACGCCAGGAGCGTGCTCGCCGGCCGTCTGCGTGGCGACTGCGCCCGGCGTGGCGATGATCGCTCCGGCCGGATCATCCTCGCCGGCGTCGAGGCGGAACGGCGGGTACTCGGTGGTCATCACCGCCGCATAGGCAACGACCCGCAGCACCCAGCGGTTGAGGCCGAGCACGAGATCGAAGATCGATCGCGGGTAGGTGCCGTCAACGAGCAGCACGACCGCGGCGACCAGCACGAGCAGGCCGATCAGGCCGATCCAGCTCGCTCCGCCCCACAGGCCGAGCACGCCTCCCCCGATGAACATCCCGGCGATCAGGTACTGCGGGATCCCTGCGAGCCACCATCCGATCAGCGGCAACCCGCTGCGCTGACGCTCGGGATAGGCGACCGCCAGGCGAGCCGGGTAGCCGGGCACGTCCTCGAGCGTGAACGGCGGGTAGCGATCGGTTCCATTCGCGCCGTAGGCGTAGAAGACGACGCGCCAGGACCAGCGCATGACACCGACGTTGAAATCGAACAGCGAACGCGGGTAGCGGCCCGTTAGCGCAACCGTGGCGAAGGCGGCGATCGAGCTGGCAAGGAACCCTAGCCACAGGACGGCCAGCACGATGAGGTGCGGAACGGCGAGCAGCCACTTGACGAGCCAGGACCAGCGTGAGGGAAACTCAAGGTGCCCCTCGACGCGGACGGGGTAGGGCTGGATTGCTGCTGCGGGGGCTTGCATGGCGCGTATCTCCGATCGCTCGGTGCTTGGGTGAGCATCACTATACAGCCGTACATGTACGTCTGTCAAGGGACGGTGTAGAGTCTTCTCCGGAATGCCGCAGCCGACCCGCATACGCAATCCGCGCGGACAGGGCGAACGCCTGCGCGCCGCCCTCATGGACGCCGCCCGTGAGCTGCTGCTCGAGCTCGGCGACCAGGACAAGCTCTCCGTGCGCGCCGTGACCGCCCGTGCCGGGCGTGAGCCCCAACGCGCTGTACCTGCATTTCGCAGACAGGGAGGAGCTGCTCAGCGCCGTGATCATCGCGAGCTATGCAGAACTGCGGGCGTTCCTGCGCGACGCCGTGCCACAGGACGCCGCGCCGGCCGAGCAGCTCCGCGCCCTCGGCTGCGCCTATGTCGACTTCGCCCTGCAGCGCCCGGGGATCTACCGCGTCCTGTTCATGACGAAGCTCCGCGAGGGCGTGCCGATGCCCGCTCCCGGCGCTCCTGTGATCGGCCTCGACGAAGGCGTCGACACCTTCAACGACCTGCTCGCGATCGTCACCGCCTGCCTGCCGCCCGGCGGACCGGACCCGTTCACGCAGGCCTCCTACCTGTGGGCGGGACTCCACGGCTACGCGGCGCTGCGCCAGGTCATCGCCGCGTTCCCCTGGCCACCCGAGCACGAGTACGTCGATCGCATGATCCAGATCCACATCGAAGACCCGGCCGGCCTGGGACACTCCGACGGGCGGCCGCAGCCTCGCTGAGCTTCCCGGCCGCGCCGGGTCACTCTCCCTCGGCGCCGTCGGGCTCGTGCGGTGCCCGGCGCGCCTGCTGGGGCGGCGGCTCCTCGCCGTCCCAGTAATCGACCTCGTCCGTGAGCCTGAAGAAGGTGCGCAGGCCGCCCCCGTGCGGCAGTCGCTCGGCAGCGCAGAGCTTGCCGGAGTCCGGGTATATGACGACGTCAGGCTCGCCGTTGGTGCTGACGGCGATGAAGCGCACGACCTCCTCGGTGCGATTGAGGAGCTGGTGTGCGCCGCTGTCACCGCGTGGGAAGGACACGATGTCGCCGCGGGAGAGCTCAGACCAGCCGTCCGGCGTGCGCAGGCTCGGCGTCCCCTCGAGCACGACGAGGAGCTCCTCCTCGGCATGGTGGAAGTGGTAGGGGTAGGCAGCCTGCCCGCCCGGCAGCTCCCACAGGGAGATGCCCAGGCGCTCGGCGCCGAGCGCGTAGCCGATGCGCGCCCGCCTGGCACGAAAGCCAGCGCGGTCGCGTGGCTCGTCGAACTCGGCACCATCGAGGTTGCTCTTCTCACCTGCCGCTCCTTCCCGCCGGATGTCCGGCACAGTACATCGGCGGCGTCGATTCCGCCCACGAGCGCGAGCGGACTGCCGGCGCGCGGAGCTGTCTCTCCTGATCACTGCGCCGGGCGGGCTCGAGGGTCCCGCCCGGAGTTGGCCCGGAGCTGACTCGCCGACGACGCCGCTCGGCGCGGTCCCGCAGGTTGGCGTCGGGATGGTCAGCGAGCTTAGAACGTGCCAAGCTGCCTGAACGCGGCCAGGTAGGTCGGGACCTGCGTCGCGGGGAGCCTGAACGCGGCGAGGATGCTGCC
Organism: uncultured Solirubrobacteraceae bacterium; assembly: GCA_963764185.1. Taxonomy (GTDB): domain Bacteria; phylum Actinomycetota; class Thermoleophilia; order Solirubrobacterales; family Solirubrobacteraceae; genus Palsa-744. The sequence continues at coordinate 67,486 of CAVXRF010000009.1, forward strand.
GGTCTCAGCCACCGGGAACTGGTACCCCGACGGGGTCGCGAACTCGGCAACTGTCCCGCATGGAAGCGGGCTCGGGATGCTCGCACCCGGCGTCACGACGAACGGATTGGGGGGCGTCGGGGCGGCGGCGGCCACGCCAACGCCCGTGACCAGCAGCGCAGCCGTCGCGACCAGAACCGCCAGCGACCCTCCGAGAGCAGAGCGCGTCGGTGCTATCCGATGTACAGGCATTCTTGCCATTCTCAACCACAGCCTTCCATGTCGAGCCTTCCCCTCGCCCTTCATCGGTGGGCGAAACCCGTGCAGCGCTGGCACAGTCTCAGAGACAGCACCCGGCCCCGTCAAATCGTCTCTAACCTGGCGTCAGACATGGAGGCCGATATGACAGGCGAGGAACCTCTTGCGGTGCTCGGTCGCTGGCTCAGCGACGCCCGCGACGCCGGTGTGCCCGCGCCGGCATCGGTCGCGTTCATCACCGTTGGAGAGGGTGGGCGCCCGTCGGCGCGCACCGTTTCGCTCAAGCGCATCGAAAGCCGCGCGCTCGTCTTCAGCTCGGCGCTGTGGACGCGCAAGGCGCGCGAGATCGAGGCCAACCCGCACGTCGCGCTGCTCTTCCACTGGCCCGCGATCGGGCGCCAGGTGCACGTCGCCGGACGGGCCGGCGTGGCCGAGCGCGAGCTCGCGCTCGAGCTGTTCTCCGAGCGCGATCTGGCCCATCAGGTCCAGACGCTCGTATCCCGCCAGGGCGAGCCGATCGAGGACATCGAGCCCCTGCATGCCCGTCATGCTCACCTGATGCAGGCTCTCGAGGCTCGGCCCGAGTGCCCGCCGGACTGGGGTGCGATTCGCGTGTTTCCGGACGCGATCGAGTTCCTCCGCGAAGCGCCTGACCGTATTCACGACCGGCTGCTCTACGAACGGGCCGATGAGGCCTGGCGTGTCCTTCGCCTGTCGCCGTGAGCCCCGCAGCGGTAGGCTTCGAGCCCTCGCGCGGCCGGCCATTCTCGGCGCGGATGACCGCCCACGGCGCACGAAACCAGGAGGTTGCAATGAGCCGCTCGCCCGCACATCCGTTCGACGTCAGCGGACGCACCGTATTCATCACCGGCGCCGCACGCGGAATCGGCGCCGCGACCGCCGAGCGGCTCCATGCCAAGGGAGCCAACGTCGCGCTCGTCGGCCTCGAGCCCGAGCGGCTGCGAGGAGAACGCCGCGCGCCTGGGCGACGCGCGCGACTGCTTCGAGGCGGACGTCACCGACTTCGACGCGCTGAGCGCGCCGTCGACGCGCACCGTCGAGCGCTTCGGCGCGATCGACGTGGCGATCGCCAACGCCGGCATCGCCTTCTCGGCGCGCTCGCCACCGCTCCGGTCGAGCAGGTCGAGCGCACGCTCGCGGTCAACCTGCTCGGCGTCTGGCGCACCGATCGCGCCGTCATCGAGCAGATCACGCAGCGGCGCGGCTACCTGCTGAACATCGCCTCGCTGTCGGCCGTCACGCACACCGCCTCTGATGGGCCCCTACACGACCGCCAAGTCCGGCGTCGAGGCGCTCACCGACGCGCTGCGCATGGAGACCGCTCCGAGCGGCGCGCGCGTCGGCTGCGCCTACTTCGGCTTCATCGACACCGACCTCGTGCGCGCGGCCTACGCACAGCCGTCGGTCGAACTGATGAACCGCCAGGTGCCCGGCTTCCTGCGCGATCCGGCGCCGCTGTCCACCGCCATCGACGCGATCGAGCGGGGCATCGAACGGCGCGCCGGCGCGCGTGTGGGCGCCGCGCTGGATCGGCGCCGCGATCGCCCTGCGCGGCATTCTGCAGCCGCTGATCGAACGGCGCCTGGAGCGCAACTCCGCCGAGCTCGTCGAGGCGATGCGCCTGGCGGATCCCGCCTCGGGCAGAGCGCGCGAGGCTCGATCCGCAGCTCGGGCGTCGCCGCCCAGGGCGCTCACTCCGCGCGCGAGAACTCCCATATCGCGATGAACAGCATCACCAGCCCGAGCGCCGCGATCACGGCGGCCTCGAGCAGCGGTGGGCACGTGCCAGCCCCACCAGGTGACGCCGGGGTCGAGCGCCTGCCGCGCCGCCGTCGCTGATGCTCAGGTGCGCGAAGATCGCGCGCCGCATCGGCTCGACGGCGTAGGTGAGCGGGTCGAGGCGGTTCAGGACCGCTAGCCAGGGCGGCAGGCCGGCGACCGGGAAGAGGGCGCCGGAGAGGAAGAACATCGGCATGATCACCATCTGCATGAGCGCCATGAACGACTGCATCTGGTTGATCCGCGCCGCGAACATCACGCCGAAGGCGGTGATCGCAAACGCGAGCAGCAGCGCCAGCGCGAACAGCTCGAGGATCAGGCCGAGCTGGTAGGGGACGCCGACGAGGGGCGAGATCGCGATCACGATCAGGCCCTGGAAGGCCGCCACCGTGGCGCCGCCGAGGCACTTGCCGAGCACGATCGAGCTGCGCCGCACCGGCGCCACCATCATCTCCCGCAGGAAGCCGAACTCGCGGTCCCACACGATCGAGGCGGCCGAGAACATGGCCGTGAACATCACCGCCATGCACAGCACGCCGGGGTAGATGAAGGTTCTGAAGTTGACCCCGTGGGTGCCGGCCGAGGCGAGCGAGCGACAGGCCGGTGCCCGAGCACGAACAGGAACAGGAACGGCTGCACCAGCGAGGTGAGGATCCGCAGGCGGTCGCGGCTGAAGCGGATCAGCTCGCGCTCGCCAGACGACGCTTCATCGCGCGCAGCTCGCTGCCAGGCTGCGCGTGCGGGACGTGGACCCGCGCCACGCGGCGCCGGCCGGGCGCTGCGCCGCGCCGGCTGCGATGCCGGGTGGCGATCTCGGTTGCCGTCAGCGGCTCACGATGATCGTCGCTCGGTCGACCATCGCGGTTCATCATGCGGGCCATGTTGCGCCGCATCTCGGTCGTGCCGTCCGATGCCTCGGCGTCGCGGATCGTCGTGCCGGTGTAGGACATGAACACGTCGTCGAGGGACGGGCCGCGAGACGCTGACCGAGCGGATCGGCTCGCCGAGCTCGGCGAACAGGCGCGGCACGAACTGCTCGCCGTCGGGCACGCCGAAGGTGACCGCGCCCTCCGCGACCGTCGCCTCGATGCCGAAGCGCTCGCCGCAGCGCGGCGATCGCCGCCTCGTCGTCGGCCGTCTGGATCTGGACGCGGTCCTTGCCGACGCTCGCCTTGAGCGCCTGCGGGCGTGTCGAGCGCGACGATCTTGCCCCTGGTCCATGATCGCGATGCGGTCGCAGTACTCGGCCTCGTCCATGTAGTGGGTGGTCAGGAAGATCGTGATGTCCTCGTCGCGCTTGAGCTCGCGGATGTAGCTCCAGATCGAGCTGCGCGTCTGCGGGTCAAGGCCGACCGTCGGCTCGTCGAGGAACAGCACGCGCGGCGAGTGCAGCAGGCCGCGCGCGATCTCCAGCCGCCGCTTCATGCCGCCGGAGAACGTGTTCACGAGGCTCGACCGCCGCTCCCACAGGCCGACCATCTCCATCACCTGGCGCAGGCGCTCGCGCACCGACGTCGCGGGAGACGCCGTAGAGCTCGGCGTGCAGGCGCAGGTTCTGCTCGGCGGTGAGGTAGCCGTCGAGGGTCGTGTCCTGGAAGACCAGGCCGATGTTGCGGCGCACCTCGTCGCGTTCGCTGCACGACGTCGTGGCCGGCGACCGAGCGCGGACCCGCCGCTCGGGCGCACGAGCGTGCAGAGCATGTTGATCGTCGTCGACTTGCCGGCGCCGTTGGGGCCGAGGAAGCCGAACGATCTCCCCGGCATGCACCTCGAAGTCGATGCCCGCGCACGGCCTCGATCTCGCCGTAGCGCTTGACGAGGCGTTCGACCGAGACCGCGACGGCGGCCTCGCCGCCGTCGCCGCCGCAAGATCCCGCGCCGAGGAGCTCAGGCGCGGGATCTGAATCGATGGGGCTAGGGGATCGATTGGCTCATTCAGGGCCGCTTGAGACTAGGAGTCGTCCTCCACGGTAGTGTCCTCGGGGTCGCCGTCGCCGAGGATGCGGTACAGGTCGCGGCGGGCCGCCGTCAGCACCTTGCGGGCCTCGGCCAGCTGGGCCTCTGAGCCGGTGCGCATCACCTGCACGAAGGCGAACCCGACCTCGCGCGCGAGCTTGCCGAGCTCATAGACCTGATCGCTCACGTCATCGCTCATCTGCTCCCAGGGCGCCGGGCGTCCTCGCCGCGGTCCTTCAGCTGGGCCTCGCCGGCATCCGTCAAGCGGAACAGCTTGCGCCCCTCGATCTCCTCGGAGCGGATCAGGCCCTCGTCCTCGAGCTGCTGGAGCGCCGGATACACCGAGCCCGGGCTGGGGCGCCAGAATCCGTCCGAGCGCTCCTCCACCTCCTGCATGATCTGGTAGCCGTTGCGCGGCTCCTCGGCGAGCAGCAGAAGCGCGGCGGTGCGGATGTCCCCGCGGCGCGCCTTGCGGCCTCGGCCTCGCCCTCGGCCAAACGGGCCTCCTCGGCCACCGGGCCCGCCGAACGGGAAGCCGCCATAGCCGGCGCCCGCCCAGTCGCCCCGCTGGCGATGGCCGCCATGACGCCCGCCACGGGGGCCACGTGGTCCGCCCCCGCCCGGGCCGCCGCCGGTCATCGCGCGCCAGATCGCGCCCACGTCGTAGGGCTCGTGGCGCTCACAGCGCCCTGCGCCCGTCGCGTATATCGGATTTGCATACATAACTATCTCCTATCACGTTCTATCAAAGTAAGTCTACGATATATCACAACTGTTCAGGAAAGCCAACCCCCAATGCCGTCAGGCACCGCCCGGTTCAAGGTCAGGCCGATGGCCGCCGAACTCGGCCACCGTCCGCCGCGCGCTGGCGTTGGCCCAGCCGGTGGTGCTGATCAGACCGAGCAGCAGGACGGCCAGGCCGCAGCCGGTGATGATCCACCAGCCGGCGTGGCTGGCCTGCACGAAGCCCGGGCCGACCGACCCGACACCGGCTGCGGCGACGGCCCCCACGATCGCCACGCCGAGCGTCGAGCCCACCTGGCGCGAGGTCGACGCGACGGCGGCGGCCACGCCGGCCTGCGCGGGGGGCATGCCCGACACGGCGGTGTTGGTGATCGGCGGGTTGACCATGCCGAAGCCGATCCCGAAGACGAAGTAGGCGGGAAACAGCGACGCCAGCGGGGTGCTCTTGCCGAGCCCCGTCAAGAGAGCGGCTCCGAGCGTGAGCCCCAGGCCTCCCGCGAGCAGGCTCATGCGCGGCCCGCGGCGGCCGACGAGGCGTCCGGACAGCGGGGCGAACAGGAGCGTCATCGCCGCGATCGGCAGCGTGTACAGCCCGGCCGTGAGCGCCGAGAGCCCGCGCACGTCCTGCAGGTAGAGGGTGTTCAGGAACAGGAAGCCGCCGAGCGCGGCGAACGCGCACACCGCGATCGCGCTGGCGCTGGAGAAGGGGATGCTGCGGAAGAAGCGCAGCTCGAGCAGCGGATCCGTGCGCCTGGGCTCGTACGGCGAGCAGGCCCGCCAGCGCGGCCGCGGCGAGCGCGAACAGCGCCGATCGTCTGCGCCGAGAGCCAGCCCGCGGAGGGGGCCTCGATGATCCCGTAGGTCAGCGAGGCCAGCAGCACGATCACGAGCACCTGCCCCACCGGATCGATGCGCCGTGGGCGCGGAGCACGCGACTCGGGCACGAACCGCATGGTCAGCGCCAGGGCGACGAGGCCCACGGGAATGTTGATCCAGAAGATCGACTGCCACCCCACCGAGTCCACCAGCGCTCCGCCGAGCACGGGACCGAGCGCGAGGCTGATGCCGACCGTGGCGCCCCACATCCCGATCGCCCATGCGCGCTCGCGCGGCATCGGTGAAGACGTTGCGGATGATCGCCATCGCCACCGGGTTGAGCATCGATCCGCCGACCGCCTGCAGCATCCGGAACACGATCAGCCAGCCGAGCGCGGGCGCGACGCTGCAGAGCAGCGAGCCGAGCGTGAACAGCACGAGGCCCGTCTTGAATAACCGCCGGCGGCCGAACCGGTCGGCCATCGACCCGGACAGCATCAGCAGGCTCGCGAGGACGAGCGTGTAGGCATCCACGGTCCACTGCAGGCCGGAGACGGTGGCGTGGAGTTCGCGCGCGATCGAGGGCAGGGCGACGTTCACGATCGTGACGTCCAGCCCCACGATCAGAAGGCTCATGCAGCAGATCGCGAGGATCAGCCGTCTGCGCCTGCGTGGGAGCTCCGGGCCCGGCTCCGGAGGCGGGTCGGCGAATTCGTTCTGGAGGCTGCGTGCGTACCATCGAGGTACGCTCAGCCTTGCAAAGCCGCGACCCTCCTCCGGCAGGATCAGTGGCGGAAATGGCGCCGGTCGGTCGCGACCATCGCGACCTGAGCGGCGTTCGCGGCGGCGACGACGTCCTCGTCGCGCATCGAGCCCCCCGGCTGGATGATCGCCGTGACGCCCGCGTCGATCGCGAGCTGGGGGCCGTCGGCGAAGGGGAAGAAGGCGTCCGAGGCCAGCACCGAGCCCGGCAGGAGCTCGGGCTGGTAGCGCGCTGGGCCTTCTCGACCGCGATGCGCACCGAGTCGACGCGGCTCATCTGACCGGCGCCGATCCCGATCGTCGCGCCGCCGGCGGCGATCACGATCGCGTTGGAGCGCACGTGCCGGCAGACCCGCCAGGCGAACAGCAGGTCCTCCCACTGCTCCTCGCTGCGGCGCCGCGGTCGTCGTCACGCGCATCTGCTCGCGCGTCTCTGAGACGACGTCTCGCGTCTGCACGAGCAGGCCGCCGATCACCGGCTTGCCTTCGATCTCCTCGATGCGTCGGCAGGCCGGCCACTGCGCGAGCTCGAGCAGGCGCACGTTCTTCTTCTCCTCAGCACCTCGAGCGCGTCAGCGATCGAAGCCCGGGGCGAGCAGCACCTCGATGAACTGCTTTGAGAGCGCCTCGGCGAACGCGCGATCGATCGGCCGGTTGACGGCGATCACGCCGCCATAGGCGCTCTGAGGGTCGCACGCGAAAGCGCGCTCGTAGGCCTCCAGGCCGCCTGTCGCCGATGGCGCAGCCGCAGGGGTTGTTGTGCTTGACGATCGCGCATGCCGGCTGCGTCGAAGTCCTCGACCAGCTCGCGCGCGGAGCTCAGATCGAGCAGGTTGTTGAACGAAAGCTCCTTGCCGTGCAGCTGGCGCACCCCGTCGAGCAGGTGCGTGGGCGGCGCCGGCGCGCGCGTAGAAGGCGGCGCGCTGGTGCGGGTTCTCGCCGTAGCGCAGATCGCTCACCTTCTCGTAGGCGTCGCTCCAGGTCGGCGGGAAGCCCTCGTAGGTGCGCGCGGCGAACCAGCGCGGCGATCGCGGCGTCGTAGCGGGCGGTGTATGCGAACGCCTTGGCGGCCAGGCGCGTGCGCGTCTGCAGCGACAGCCGCCCGTCGGACTCGCGCAGCTCGCCGAGCACGCTGCTCGTAGTCGCCGGGGTCGACGACGACGGCGGCGAATCGCGCTGTTCTTGGCGGCCGCCCTGATCATCGTCGGTCCGCCGATGTCGATGTTCTCGACGATCTCCTCATCGCTCGCGTCGCCGCGCGCGAGGGTCTGCTCGAACGGGTACAGGTTCACGCACACGAGGTCGACCTGCTCGATCCCGTGCTCTGCAGCCGGCGCCCAGATGTCCCTCGTCGTCGCGCCTCGCCAGCAGCCCGGCATACAGCCGCGGGTGCAGCGTCTTCACGCGCCCGTCCATGATCTCCGGAAAGCCGGTGAAGTCCTCGATCGTCCTCGCGCCGACACCCGCGCCCGCGAGCTCGCGCGCCGTGCCGCCGGTGGAGACGATCTCCACGCCGAGCTCCTCGAGGCCGCGGCGCAGCGCGACGAGCCCATCCTTCTCGGACACCGACAGCAGCGCCCGGCGCACGCGCACCTCGCCGGGCAGCGGCCGCCTCGATCCCGCCGGCCCGGTCGGTCCTTACGTCGCCTTCGGAGAGCATTCCTAGAGCCTATCCCTCGCCCTGCTCGTTCGCCGAGCCAGCGATGATGAGCCGCCGCGGGTTCTCAGGATCGGCCGCGAGCGCGCCGCGCGCGAACAGGCGCACCGCCTCGGCGAGCAGCGCGTGCTCGAGCGGGCGCAGGGCCTCGAGCACCTCGCTCTGGCTCGCGCGCACCCGGCAACTCGACCGCGCCCTGCAGGATCACCGGGCCGGAGTCCACGCCGTCGTCGATGAAGTGCACGGTCACCCCGAACACCTTCACGCCGTAGCCGAGCGCCTGCTCGATCGCGTGCAGGCCGGGGAAGGCCGGCAGCAGGGAGGGGTGCACGTTGATGACAGCGCCGGGAAAGCGCGCGAGGAAGGCGGAGCCGAGCAGCTCCATGTAGCCCGCGCCCACCACCAGCTGCGCCCCGCGCTCTTCAAGCCAATCGGCCAGCGCCAGGTCGCGGGCCTCGCGGTCGGGATAGTCCGAGCGGGCGAAGACGCTGTTCGGGACGCCCCTGGCGGAGGCGCGCGCAAGCGCGGGCGCGCCGGCGACGCTCGATGCGACCGCCACCACCTCCGCCTCGCGCCCGTGCACGCTGTCGAGCAGCGCCTGCAGGTTCGTGCCGGTACCCGAGACGAGCACGGCGATCAGGAGAGGCTCATCCACGCGCGGCACGATAGCTGTGGCGGGCTGTGACCAACCTCACAGAGGAGGCTCGGTGCCCATCCTTCAATGGACAGCGAGGGTGGAGAGCAAGATGCCGATCGTCAGGAAAGGGCCAATGCTCACCGGAATCACCGTCACCCTCATCATCGTCGCCGCGCTGGGTTCCGCGCTGCGTTCGGCCGCAACGGCGGGCCGATCGTTCGCCGGCCCTACAACAACCGCGCCAACGACGCCTCGGGCGCGCGCGAGGACCACCTCGGCTAGGCCGCCGCAGGCGCTCGCCCGCGCGACCCCGGCCCGCCGGTAGGCGGGCTCAGGCCTGCACGAGGGGGAGCGTCTGGCCCTCCTCCTCGAGCGAGTACTTCCCCGCCGCCTCTTCTGAGCCGGCGAGGGGATAGTCGCCGGTGAAGCAGGCGTCGCAATGGGTCGCGCGCGTCGCGCCCACCGCCTCATAGACGCCGGCGAGGGAGAGATAGTGCAGCGAGTCGCAGCCCAGCTCGGCCGCGACCTCCTCGGTGGTGCGCCCGTGGGCGATCATCTCCTCGCGCGTCGACATGTCGATGCCGTAGTGGCAGGGGTGCTTGATCGGCGGCGCCGAGATGCGCATGTGGATCTCCGCAGCGCCCGAGTCGCGCAGCATCTGCACGATCTGACGGGTCGTGTTGCCGCGCACGATCGAGTCATCGACGACGACCAGCCGCTTGCCCTCGATCACCTCGGGCAGCGGGTTGAACTTCAGGCGCAGCCCATGCTTGCGCAGCTCCTGACCGGGCTGGATGAAGGTGCGGGCGACGTAGCGGTTCTTGACGAAGCCATCGTCTTGAGGGAGGCCCGCTGCGCGGGCCAGGCCGCGAGCGGCGGGGTTGCCGGAATCGGGAACCGCGATCACGAGATCCGCCTCGACCGGCGCCTCGCGCCACAGGATCTCCCCCATCCGCCCGCGTGCGACCTGCAGCACGCGGTCGTTCATGCGCGAGTCCGGGCGCGCGAAGTAGATGTACTCGAACACGCAGAACGCGCGCCTGCCGCCCGGCGCCACCATGCGGCTCTGAAGGCCATCCTCGCCGAGCGTGACGACCTCGCCCGGCTCGACGTCGCGCAGGAGCTTTGCGCCGATGATGTCGAAAGCGCATGACTCGCTGGCCACGCAGTAGCGGACCGCGCCGTCGGGATCATCGGGGCCGGGCTCGAGCGCCCCGAGAACGAGCGGGCGCAGGCCGTGCGGGTCGCGGAAGGCGACCACGCGGTCCTTCGTCATCGCCACGATCGAGAAGGCGCCGCGCAGCCGCGGGAGCACGTCGGCGATCGCATCCTCGAGCAGCTCCGCCGGGTGCGTGGCGATCAGCGCGGCGATGATCTCCGAGTCCGAGGTGGAGCTGAAGCTGACGCCGCGCTCGAGCAGCTCGTCGTGCAGCTCGACGGCGTTGATCAGGTTGCCGTTGTGCGCCAGCGCGACCTCGCGCCGGGAGCCGTCGGTGCCCTCCGAGCGCTGCACCGGCTGGGAGTTCTCCCAGGCGTTCGATCCCGTCGTCGAGTAGCGCACGTGCCCGATCGCCAGCTCACCCGCCAGCGTGCGCAGGTCGTTCTCGGAGAACACCTGGCTGACGAGCCCGAGCTCACGACGCGTGACGATGTGCCCGCCACGGTCGGCCGCCGCGATGCCGGCCGACTCCTGCCCGCGATGCTGGAGCGCATACAGGGCGAAGTACGACAGACGCGACACCTCGTGACCGGGCGCATAAAGTCCGAACACTCCGCACTCATCGCGCGGTCCATCACGCATTGCAAACACGCTAGCAGTACTCATGCGAACAGCTCTCGCAGGCGCGCGTGGGCGCCGGCCAGCTCGCTGAGAGCGACCGAGATCGCGGCGCTCGCCTCCTCTGCCGGGCCGCCCTCAGCGCTCGCGCCGCCGTCGGCGCTCGCCTCGCCGGTCGCGATCGTGAGCGCCTCGCCGCCCACGCTGCCGATCGGCCGCAGGGGCACGCCCTCGCCCAGCCTGCGCAGGGCATCGCGCTCGCCGCTGACGAGGAATCCGCCCGGGCCCTCGCCGAACAGGCCGGCGCTCAGCAGCGCCGAAGCCGGCGAGGAGGACCCCGTGGCGGAGCAGCGGGCCCGATTGCTTCCCAAAAATCTCCCCCCAGGCGAACGCTGGCCCCGACGGCCCCCGCCAGGCAGCACTCGGCCAGCGCGACCGCGAGCCCGCCCTCGGCGATGTCATGGGCGCTCGCCAAAAGGCCAGCGCGCACGGCCTCTCGCACGGCCACCTGGGCGGCGAGGACGGCTGTCGACGTCGAACTCCTCAAGGCCCTCGGGCAGCGGCTGGCCGCACAGCTTGGCGAGCTCGCTAGCGGCCAGCGACGGGGCGAAGGGCCCCGACCAGCGCGATCTGATCGCCCGCGGCGGCGAATCCGAGCCGCCCGGCCCTGCGCGCGTCGGGCAGCCGCCCGACCATGCCGATCACCGGCGTCGGATAGATCGGGCCGGTGGCGCCCTCGTTGTACAGCGACACGTTGCCGCCGACGATCGGCGCGCAAAGGGCGCGGCAGGCGTCGCCCAGGCCGCGCACCGATTCGGTCAGCTGCCAGGCGATGTGGCTCTTCTCGGGGTTGCCGAAGTTGAGGTTGTTGGTCGTGCCCAGCGGCTCGGCGCCGACACAGGCGAGGTTCGATGCGCACTCGAGCACCGCGGCGACGGTCCCCCGGTAGGGGTCGGCGGCGACGCGCCGGCCGTTGCCGTCGATGCTCACCGCGAGGGCCGGCGCCTTCCCGTCCGGGGCCGGCCCGAGCGCGAGCACGGCCGCATCGGCCTGCTCGGGGCGGCGCACCGTGCGCGACTGAACGATCGCGTCGTACTGCTCGAACAGCGGCCTGCGCGAGGCGAGATTTGCCGAGGACAGAAGCGCGAGCAGCGTCTGCGGCGGCGGTCGCGGTCATCGACAGGGTGGCCGCGGGCGGCTGCATACAGCGGCCCGCTCGGCCTGACCGGGTCGAGGTCATACAGCGGGCACTCGTCCACCAACGCGCTGACCGCCATCTCGCCGACGAGCTCGCCGGAGTCGAACACCCGCATCAGCCCCGTATCGGTCACTCGGCCGATCGCCGCTCAGAGGACCTCCCACTTCTCGCAGACTCTCAGCACGGCATCGAGGCTGGTGGGCTCGACCACGCACAGCATCCGCTCCTGGGACTCGCTGACCATCACCTCGAAGGGCTCCATCCCCGGCTCGCGCAGCGGCACCTCGGCGACGTCGATGTCCATCCCGACCGCGCCCTTGGACGCCATCTCCGAGGCCGAGGAGGTCAGCCCCGCCGCGCCGAGGTCCTGCAGCGAGACGAGCAGCCGCCGCTCGAGCAGCTCGAGCGAGCACTCGAGCAGCTTCTTCTCGGCGAACGGATCGCCGACCTGCACCGTCGGGCGCATGTCGGCGCCGGTGGCCGTCGCCGCCGGCTCCCTGGAGCTCGGCGGAGGCGAGCACCGACGCTCCGCCGATGCCGTCGCGGCCGGTCGAGGCGCCGAACAGCACGAGCAGGTTCCCCTCTCCGGCGGCGGCGCTGCTGATGAGCTCATCGCGCGGCGCAAGCCCCAGAGCCATCGCGTTGACCAGGCAGTTGTGCTCATAGGGCTGCTCGAAGTACACCTCGCCTCCGACCGTCGGCACGCCGATCGAGTTGCCGTAGTGCCCGATCCCCGACACGGCGCCATCCAGCAGGTAGCGCGAGCGCGCACCCGAGGGCTCACCGAAGCGCAGCGAGTCGAGCACCGCGATCGGCCGCGCCCCGATCGCGAAGATGTCCCGCAGGATTCCCCCGACTCCGGTCGCGGCGCCCTGGAATGGCTCGACCGCGCTCGGGTGATTGTGCGACTCGACCTTGAACGCGCAGGCCAGCCCGCCGCCGACATCGACCGCCCCGGCGTTCTCGCCCGGGCCCATCACCACGTGCGGCCCCTCGGTGGGGAGCGAGCGCAGGAGCTTTCGCGAGTGCTTGTATGCGCAGTGCTCGCTCCACAGCAGCGAGTACATCGCCAGCTCGAGCTGGTTCGGCGGGCGGCCCTGCTTCTCGCACACGAGCTCGTACTCCGTGCGCGTCAGCCCCAGCGCGAGCGCATCCTTGAGGGTTGGCAGTGTCGCGGTCACGCTCGCCATCAACAGCTCATACGCGGGCGCCCTCGACGGCCAGCCGCATCGACTGGAAGATCTTCAACCCGTCCGTCGACCCGTCAGCTCGTCGACCGCATGCTCGGGATGCGGCATCAGGCCGAACACGTTCCCGGCCTCGTTGCAGACGCCCGCGATGTCATGCAGCGAGCCGTTGAAGTTCTCGGCGGGCGCGTAGCGCAACACGACCTGGCCGCTCTCCTCCATCGCCTCAAGCGTCTCTGACTCGGCGTAGTAGCGCCCCCACGAGTGCTTGGCTGGAACGCTCAGCTCCTCGCCGCTCGCGCAGGCGCGCGTGAAGGCCGTGTCCGCGTTGACCACCTCCAGGGCGAGCTGGCGGAAGGTGAACCGCCGGTTTGCGTTGCCGAGCAGCGCCCCCGGCAGCAGATGCGCCTCGCACAGCACCTGAAAGCCGTTGCAGATACCCAGCACGAGCCCGCCGTCGTTCGCAAACGCGATGACCGACTCCATCACCGGCGAGAACCGCGCGATCGCGCCCGCTCGCAGGTAGTCCCCGTAGGAGAAGCCCCCCGGCACGACGATCGCATCGGCGTCCTTCAGGTCGCGCTCGCCGTGCCACAACAGCTCGGCGTCGCCCACGCGCCCGGCGGCGCCGAGCGCATCGACCTCGTCGCAGGAGCCGGGGAACTGAAGGACGCCGAACTTCATCTGGCTCCAGACCCCATCGGAACCTCAGTCGACAATGATTTCGTAGTCCTCGACGAGCGGGTTGGCCAGCAGCTTCTCGCACATCGGCTCGAGCTGGGCGGCATCCTCCACGTCGAGCTCCACCAGCCGGCCGATGTGCACGTTGGCGACGCCGCTGAACCCGAGCGCCGGCAACGCCCGCTCCACCGCCACCCCCTGGGGATCGAGGATGCCGGACTTGGGACGAATGAGCACGCGGGCTCTCACGCCGGCGCCGTGCTGTCGAGCCAGGCCTGGAAGGGCTCGCCCGTTATGAGCTCATACGCCTCGAGGTAGCGCGCGCGCGTCCCCGCGACGACGTCATCGGGGATGGCCGGCGCGGGTGGTCTCTTGTCCCAGCCGCTGTCAGCGGCCCAGTCGCGCACGTACTGCTTGTCGAAGCTCGGCTGCGAGCGGCCGACCTCGAACCCGTCGGCCGGCCAGTAGCGCGAGGAGTCCGGCGTCAGCGCCTCATCGCCCAGCACCAGAGTTCCGCCGGGGCGGGCGGGATCGCGCATGTCCAGCCCGAGCTCGAACTTCGTGTCGGCCAGGATCACGCCGTTTGCGCGCGCGTGCTCTGAGGCGAAGGAGTACAGCTCGAGCGACACCTCGCGGACGCGCTCCATCAGCTCGCGGTCACCCACCAGCTCGACCGCATCCTCGAAGCCGATCGCCTCGTCGTGGCCCTCCTCAGCCTTGGTGCTCGGCGTGAAGATCGGCTCCGCCAGGCGCTCTGACTCGCGCAGGCCCGGCGGCAGCTCGATCCCCGAGACGCTGCCGGTCGCCTGGTAGTCCTTCCAGCCCGACCCGGTGATGTAGCCGCGCACGATGCACTCGACCGGCAGCATCTGAAGCCGGCGCACGACCAGCGCGCGGCCGAGAGCCTCGGCGGGCACGCCCTCGGTCGCCGACAGAAGATGGTTGGCCACGATGTGCCTGGTCTTCTCAAACCAGAACGCCGACAGTCCCGTCAAGACCCTTCCCTTGTCCGGGATCGGGGTGGGGTGGACCGCGTCGTAGGTGGAGATCCTGTCGCTGGCCACCATCAGCAGACAGGCGTCGTCGGCCAGGCTGTACATCTCGCGGACCTTCCCGCTGGCGATGAGGGGCAGCTCGGCGAGGGTGCTCACGGGCCGCGATGCTACCAGCGGCTTCGGGGACCGGCGGGGCGGCGCTCAGGTGATGTCGTCGAGTCGGGCAAGCGCCTTGTCCAGCCGGCCGATGATCTCCCCGGAGTAGCGGACGTAGTGGCCGTAATCGAAGATCGCATCGAGGTCCAGGTTGCGCGCACGCTCGTCGGCGGCGAGCAGATCGCGCAGGGGGATGCCCTCCTCCCAGGCGCGCCCCGCCAGTTCCTGCACGATCCGGTAGGCCTCGTCGCGGGGCATCCCGCCACCGCCGTCCGGACCGGAGGAGCCGCTCAGGAGCGCCAGCAGGACCCGCTGAGAGAACAGCGCGCCGTGGGTGAGCTCGAGGTTCTCGCGCATGCGCTCGACATCGACGGTCATGCCCTCGACCAGCGCGATCGTCGACTGCTGCATGTAGTCGAGCAGGATCGTCGAGTCGGGCAGGATCACGCGCTCCACCGAGGAGTGGGAGATGTCGCGCTCGTGCCACAGCGCAACGTTCTCGAGAGCCGCCTGGGCGTTTCCGCGGAGCACGCGCGCAAGGCCCGTGATCTGCTCGGCCTTGATCGGGTTGCGCTTGTGCGGCATCGCCGAGGAGCCCTTCTGCGCGGTGCCAAAGGGCTCCTGCACCTCCCGCACCTCGGTGCGTTGGAGGTGCCTGATCTCCGTCGCGAACCGCTCCATGCCGGCACCGGCGAGCGCAATCGCTCCCAGCAGCTCGGCGTGGCGATCGCGGGCGACGACCTGTGTCGAGACGTCCTCGCGCTCGAGGCCCAGCCGGCTGAGCACCCTCGCCTCGAAGTCCGGGCTCGTGGAGGCATAGGTGCCGACGGCGCCCGACACGGCCCCGACGGTCGCCTGGGCGAACGCGCGCTGCAGACGCATCGCGTTGCGGTGGGCCTCGAAGGCAAAGCCCGCGAGCTTCACTCCGAACGTGGTCGGCTCGGCATGCACTCCGTGCGTGCGCCCAACGCAGAGAGAGGCCGCGTGCTCGTGCGCGCGCCCGTGCAGCGCGGCCACCAGCGAGAACGCTCCCGGCAGGATCACGTCTGCGACGGCGCGCAGCTGCAGCGCCAGGGCACTGTCGAGCACATCCGAGGACGTCAGCCCGTAGTGGATCCAGCGCCCCGCCTCACCGGCTGATGAGCCCAGCACGTCGACGAACGCCGCCACGTCGTGGTTGGTGAGGAGCTCGCGCTCGTTGACCGCCTCGACGGTGAAGCTGGCCCGGCGGATGGCGTCCAGCTCGATCGGCGTCGGGCCGTCGTCCCCCAAGAGGCCCGGCAGCTCTTCGGCCGCCGCCACCTCGACCTGCCGCCAGGTGTCCATGCGCGCCTCGTCGGTCCACAGGCGGCCTAGCTCCGGGCGGGTGTAGCGGGGAATCACTTACTCAGGACCCAAGAATCTGCGCCGCGAGGATCGCCGCGTTACGCGGGTTGTCCAGGCCGACACACGCGACCGGCACACCGGGGGGCATCTGCACGATCGACAGGATCGCGTCCAGGCCTCCGGCGGCCGTCAGCCGGCCCGACAGCGGCACGCCTATGACCGGCAGATCGGTGTGGGCGGCGACGGCGCCGGGCAGCGCGGCTGAGATGCCCGCGCCCGCGATGATCACACGCAGACCGCGCATGCGTGCGCTCTTCGAGTAGTCGGCCACGACGTCGGGTTCGCGATGCGCGGACATCACCCGGACCTCGTGCAATACGCCCCGCTCCTCAAGCTCGCGCGAGGCCTTCTCCATCACCTTCATGTCGCTCTCGGAGCCCATCACTATGCCCACTCGCGGGCCGTCGACGTCGAACTCCTCCAGCTGCGCCTGTACGTCGGCCTCCGCCAGCGGCTCGGGCACGAGCGAGATGTCCGGGCCCCCGCCCGGGCGGCTCTCCTGCCCTGAGGGTGGGCGCTCCTCCGGACCGCTTCCCCCAGCGCTCATCCGCTGCACGCTCCGCCCGCCACGGCGCGCGCGCCGAGGTCGCGCACGTGCTTCATCCGTGCCTCATTCCGTCGAACGACATCATCCCGACCAGCAGCATACGCTGGGCCACGGGCGGAGTCGGGGTCGATGGCCGAAAGGGCGGGCGCTTCCCAAGGCGGTTCACCGGCGCAGCAGAAGAGGCGCTCACAGAGAGGCGATGAACTCCTCGACGGGGATGGCGGCGAGCGTCTCGTAGCGGCCGGTCCCCCGCGAGCCGAGCTCGAGCGAAACCCGCGCCATGGTGGCCTCGTCGGGCGCTTCCACCACCGAGATGAAGTCCACGTGACCGAGCGTCGCCCACTGCGCCGTCACCTTGGCGCCCAGCTGCTCGACCTCTTTGTTGACCTCCTGAATCCGCTGCGGGTTGTTCTTCACGGTCTGCACGCCCTCGGGCGTGAGGGTCGACAGCATGATGTAGGTGGGCATGGTGCGTTGCTCCTCCGTCGGGATTGGGGCGATCGTGCGCGCCGTCGCGCGCTCGCGCCTGTTCTACCGGATCGGCGAGCCCCCCGGCAGTCCGCCCCGGTCCGTTAGGGTGCTCGCCTACCTAACAACTTGCAGACCACCCACCTGAGGAGGTAGCCGCTCATGAGGAAGCTCAGCAACTTTCGCGTCACACCAGCGCCCGTAGTCTCGATCGTCGCGCTGGTCGCATCAACCAGAGGACGCGCAACAGCCGTGCTCGCAACGGCTGGCGCATTCGGCATCGCCGCGCTCGCAATGGCACCGCAGTCCCAGGCATCGACGATCTATGCCTGTGTGAAGAAGAGCGGCACCCCCCGCATCGTCAGCAAGAAGACCAAATGCAAGAAAGGAGAAAAGCGGCTCTCATGGAGCACGCAGGGGCCCGCCGGCAAAAACGGCGCAGCAGGAGCGACCGGGAGCGCCGGTGCCAAAGGTGAAACCGGCCCGGCGCCCACCACGCTCTGGGCTGTCGTGGAATTCAATGGCGTTCTGGTGCGCGGCGGAACGGGGACGGTTTCCTCGAGCAGCATTCTCTCGGCGAACAAATACCAGGTGATCTTCAATCGCAACGTGTCGAAATGCGCCTACATCGCCACCCCGGCCTCGACGGCGGCCGGCCTGCCGCCGGTCGGCTTCGTCAGCGTCGCCACCCTGGAAGAAAATCCCGATGGCGTGTTCGTGGAGACGTTCACCGCCAAAGATGAAGCTGTACAGGAGTCCTTCGATCTCGCAGTCTTCTGCTGAGCAGCTAGGGAGAGGGCGTGGCATCGTGAACGCCGCCTCATTCGCTCACCGCGCCGGGGCCTCGTGCCTCGGCGCGGAGTCACTTCCGTGGCCTCTAGCTGTTCTGCGTGGTTTGGACCGCTGTGATTAGCGAGTAACTCGCTCTTACGACGAAGTTACCGCCGCTCGTTGAGTTATCAGACACGTTTACGCAGGTAAGGCTGAGAGTGCTAGTAGCTTCCGTGCTGATAGCCATACCGAGCGACAACGTGGCCAGAGAGTTGTCGAGCACGCGATCTACAACCACTACTCCGGTCGCCCCCGCCGAGTCTTCCGTTGTGGGCCCAGTTGACGGTTTATCCGTGAGCGTGCATTCGGCCTGCCATGCGGCGCCAGGTTCCGTGTCCGCAGCGGTCACAACGAGCTTTGAGTAGACAATGAAGCTTCCCGCAGGTATCCCTTCCTTTGCGAGGATCGGCGTGGGGGCTCCCGATTTGCCACTGGTGAAATTCACGGCGGCAGGCTTGCTGGCGAAGTACCCGCCAACAGCGCCACCAGCCCCGGTCGGTCCTGTGGCACCCGGTCCGCCGGTGGCGCCAGTCGTCCCCGCTGTCCCGGTTTCACCGGTGGCGCCTTCGCGCCGGTCGCGCCCGAGGGGCCGGTTTCCCCGTTGCTGCCTTTGGCGCCGGTTGCGCCCGAGGCGCCCGTTTCGCCGCTGGCGCCTTTGGCGCCCGTTGGGCCGGAGGGACCGGTTTCGCCGCTGACGCCTTTGGCACCCGTGGCGCCCGCTGCACCGGTCTGACCGGTTGTCCCGGCGGGGCCGGTCTGACCGGCGGCGCCAGCGGTTCCCGTGGCGCCCCGCGGGCCGGTTTCAGTGCCGGAACCGGCTGAACCGGTCGCGCCCGTGGCACCGTTGGCTCCGCTGACCCCGTTGAGTCCGTTGAGCCCGCTAGCTCCCGCAGCGCTGGCGGCGCCTCTTGCTCCGACGCGACCCTTTGCGTTCCATGACCTCTTGGCCTCCCCCTTCTTGCACCTTGCGGCCTTCGAGACGAAGTGCACGGCCCCGCCCTTCTTCGTGACGCAGGCGTAGATGGTCGACGTCTGGGCCGAAGCGGCAGTGGCAAGCAACAGGAAAATCAGCGCCGCTGCGGCGGCGGCGACGCCGGCGAGCGCGACCGTCCCACGTCTGGTGGCTGGTGTGGGCATGAGTGGCTCCTTTTGTTTTCGTGATCAGCCGCCGGATTGGCGAGGCACTTCTCGGTAGGAGCCCGTCCTTTACAGCACGGGTGGGGTCTCCCACGTCGAGGAGCTCACTCACACACTGACATATGCGAGGTGCTGCGCCCGCAACATGCGTCCGTTCAGACGGTTGCCGCGGTCTGCGCTCCAGCCGTCCTTGCCTCGGCGGTCTGCAGCACCAGTTCACCGTCTGCAACATCCACGCTGACCACATCACCCGAGTGAATCTCGCCCCTCAGGAGCGCCGTGGCCAGGCGGTCGACCAGCTGCTTCTGGATCACCCGGCGCAGCGGGCGGGCTCCGTAGCTGGGGTCATAGCCCATGTTCCCCAGCAGCTCGCGGGCCTGGTCTGTGAGTGTCACCTCGATACCGCGCTCGCCGATGCGCTCGACAACTTGGGCGACCTGCAGATCGACGATCTCCGAGATCTGCTCTCGGGTGAGCGAGTGGAAGCGCACGATGTCATCCAGGCGGTTGATGAACTCGGGCTTGAAATACTCGAGCAGGGCACTGCGCATCTGGGTGTCGGAGAGCTCGTCGGGGACAGGAATGTTGGAGGTCATGATGAGGACGGTGTTCTTGAAGTCGACCGTGCGTCCCTGCCCATCGGTGAGCCGTCCGTCGTCCATCACCTGCAGCAACGTGTTGAACACGTCGGGGTGGGCCTTCTCGATCTCGTCGAGCAGGATCACCGCGTAGGGGCGGCGGCGTACGGCCTCGGTGAGCTGGCCGCCCTCTTCGTAGCCGACATAGCCCGGGGGCGCGCCGACCAGGCGCGAGACGGAGTGTTTCTCCATGTACTCGGACATGTCGATGCGGATCATCGCGTCCTGCGTGTCGAACATGAACTCCGCCAGCGCGCGCGCAAGCTCGGTCTTGCCGACTCCCGTGGGGCCGAGGAACAGAAACGTGCCGATGGGCCTGTCGGGGTCCTGCAGACCGGCGCGTGAGCGCCGCAGCGCGCTGGCGACCGCCTCGATCGCCTCGTCCTGCCCGACCACGCGCTCGTGCAGGCGATCCTCCATGTGCAGCAGCTTCTCGCTTTCGCCCTCGAGCAGGCGACTGACGGGGATGCCCGTCCAGCGCCCGACGACCTCGGCGATGTCCTCGGCGTCGACCTCCTCCTTGACATACAGATTCCCGCCCGCCTGCTCGCTCTCGGCGCGCTCGCGCTCGGCGGTTTCATTTTCGGCGAGCTTCTTTTCGAGCTCGGGTATCTCTCCGTAGCGCAACTCGGCGGCGCGCTGCAGGTCCGCTTCGCGCTCGGCGCGCTCGGCCTCGGCCCTTGCCTGCTCCAAGCGCTCCTTCGTCTCGCGGATGCCCTGGATCGCGTCCTTCTCCTTCTGCCACTGGGCCTTCATCTTCTGCGAGCGCTCCTTGAGCTCGGACAGCTCGACCTCGATCGCGGCACGGCGCTCCTTGGAGGCCTCGTCCTTCTCCTTGCGCAACGAGGTGAGCTCGATCTCGAGCTGCATGACACGCCGGTCGACCTCGTCGATCTCGGTCGGCAGCGAATCGATCTCGATGCGGATCTTCGAAGCGGCCTCGTCGATCAGGTCGATCGCCTTGTCGGGCAGGAAGCGATCGGCTATGTAGCGGTGCGAGAGCGTGGCGGCGGCGATCAGGGCGCTGTCCTGGATACGCACGCCGTGGTGAACCTCGTAGCGCTCCTTCAGGCCACGGAGGATCGCAATCGTGTCCTGCACCGTCGGCTCGCCGACCGTGACCGGCTGAAAGCGGCGCTCGAGCGCAGCGTCCTTCTCGATGTACTTGCGGTACTCGTCGAGCGTCGTCGCGCCGACGGCCCGCAGTTCTCCACGCGCGAGCATCGGCTTGAGCAGATTGGAGGCGTCAACCGAGCCCTGGGCTGCGCCGGCGCCGACGATCGTGTGCAGCTCGTCGAGAAACAGGATGATCGTGCCCCCGGCCTCAGAGACCTCTTTGAGGACGCCCTTCAAGCGCTCCTCGAACTCGCCTCGATAGGCGGCTCCCGCGATCAGCGCGCCCATGTCCAGCGCGATCACGCGGCGGTCGCGCAGCGACTCGGGGACATCGCCGGAGACGATCCGCTGTGCGAGGCCCTCGACGATCGCAGTCTTGCCGACGCCGGGCTCGCCGATCAGCACGGGGTTGTTCTTCGTGCGCCGGCTGAGCACCTGGATGACGCGGCGGATCTCGTCATCACGGCCGATCACCGGATCGAGCTTGCCCTGCTCGGCGTCCTCAGTCAGGTCGCGCCCGAAACGCTCCAGCGGGCTCTGCTCCTCCTCGGGAGGAGCCTGCGCTGCGGGCGAGGCTCCGTTAGGCGCCATCGTTCCTCCTGTCGTTCGAAGCTCCGAGAGATGGTTGGACGTCCGCAGCGCGAACGAGCTCCACTCCTCCCCGATAGGGAACCACAAGCTCGGCGCGGAAGGAGCGACGGACGTCCTCGAGCTCCTTGGCCAGGCGCACCTGCGCCTGCAACGCCTGCACTTCGATCTCCTCGATGTGCTGGCGCATGCGCTCGATCTCCTCCTCCAAGTCGAGCACGCGCTCCACGCCCGCCAGGTTGAGCCCGAGATCGGCCGTCATCTCCTGGATGCGCCTCAGCCTGTCGACGTCTTCGTGGGAGTAGAGACGAGTGCCCTTCGGCGAGCGCTGGGGCTCGATCAGGCCGCGCGACTCGTACATGCGAAGCGTCTGGGGATGCATGTTCGCGAGCTTGGCGGCCACGGAGATCATGAACACGCCGCGGTCGGTCGCGACCTCGACGCGCGTGATCGTCGCGGTCGAGTGGCGGCAGGACGCCCGGACCTTGCCCTTGGGGGGACGCTCGGCGTCCATCATCAGCTCTCAGCCTCGGCGGAGGCCGGCTCGGTTCGAGCGGGGAACAGGCGCGCACGCGGGTCGCCGTTGAGGACCTTCGAGAGGGCGTCGACGGCCGCCTGCTGCTTCTCGTCGAGCTTGTCCGGCACGTCGATCACGAAGCGGTAGCGAATATCCCCACGTGTGGGCGCGGAGCCGCCCTTGGCGCTGCCGGGCTTCGGCGGTCCCTCACCGCGCAGCCGCTGCACCGTCCCGTGCTTGGTGCCCGGGGCCACGCGCAGCGTCTTCGTTCCGTCGAGCGTCGGCACCTGAACCTCGGCGCCCCGCAGTGCCTCGGGGATGCTCAGCGGCACCTCGACCTCGAAGTTGTCTCCCTTGCGCGTGAATACGGGCGAGGGCGAGACGTGCACGATCAGGTACAGGTCGCCGGGCGGGCCACCGGCGGGGCCGGGCTCGCCCTTGCCGGGCAGGCGGATGCGCCCGCCGTCGCGCACGCCGGCGGGGATGTTGACCCGCAGCCGCTTGACGGTGCGCACCGCGCCCGAGCCGTGACAGGTCGGGCAGGGATCCTCGATCACGGTGCCGGAGCCTCCGCAGAGTGAGCAGGGCTGGGAGATCGAGAACATGCCCTGGCCCTGCGTCTCGATGCCGCGACCCTCGCAGCGAGGGCACACGATGGGTGTCGTGCCGGGCTTGGCGCCCGTCCCGTGACAGGTTCCGCAGACGGTTCGCATCGGCACCTGCAGGGGCACCTGCGCGCCGGAGACGGCCTGGTCGAAGGAGATCGAGACCTGCGCCTCGAGGTCCGCGCCGCGCTGTGCTCGCTGGCGCTGGCGCTGGGAGCGCGGTGAGCCGGGCCCGCCCGCCCCGCCGCTGCCGCCGAACAGGTTCGACAGGATGTCGCCCATCGAGGAGGCGTCGAAGTCGAAGTTGCCGAAGCCGCCGAAGCCGCCGCCGGGTCCGGCGCCGGTCGCGAACGGGCCGGCGCCCGTGTCGTACTGCTTGCGCTTCTCCGGATCGCCGAGCACGTCGTGGGCCTGGGAGATCTCCTTGAAGCGGGCCTCCGCCTCCTTGTCGTCCGGGTTGCGGTCGGGGTGGTACTTGCGCGCGAGTTTGCGGTAGGCCTTCTTGATCTCCTCGGCGGTCGCTTTCTTGTCGACCCCGAGCGTCTTGTAGTAATCGGGACGCGTTGCCATCGGATATCCCTGGGCTAGGCGGCGACGACGACCCGCGCCGGGCGGATGACGCTCTGCCCCAGCCGGTAGCCGGGCTGGTAGACCTCGACGACGGTTCCGCTCTCAGCGCCGCCGGGCGGCTGCTCAGTGCTGGCCATGGCCTCGTGCAGGGCAGGGTCGAAGGTCTCGCCGACGGGAGAGAACGACTCGATTCCCACACGCGCGAGCGCGGCGCTCAGCTCCGAGCGCACGAAGCGCACGCCTTCGAGCAGAGGGTCGTCCTGGGCCGCCGCCTCCAGCGCGCGGTCGAGGTTGTCGAGTGCGGGCAACAGCTCCTTGGCGAGCGTCGCCACGCCGCGGGCCTGAGCGCCGGCGGACTCGCGGGCGACGCGCTTGCGGTAGTTCTCGAAGTCCGCCTGCGTGCGCTGCGCGAGCGCCAGATACTCGTCTCGCTCCTTGGCGACCGTCACCAGCTCATCGAGGTCGCCCTCGATCTCGGCGGCGTCGCCGGCGGCGCCGGTCTGCGAGGCCGCATCGGCCTGCGTCTGCCCGTCCACGGCCGAGTTGTCCGGCTCGAGCCCCTCGCGGGAAAGCGGCTCGGCCGTGCCCGGCCGCGGCGCGCCGTCCCCCGGCGCATCCGCGCCGGGGGAGCCGTGCTGCTCCTCGATCGATTGCCTTGAGTCGGTCATCGCGCGCTAGGCCTGCGGCTCGTCCACGACCTCGGCGTCGACGACGTCCTCATCATCAGAGGACGCGCCGCCATCGTCGGCCGAAGCGCCGTTGCCTGCCGCCGCGGCCTGCTCCTGCGCGCGCTGGTACATCGCCTCGGAGATCGCGTGGAACGCGGTCTGCAGGGCCTCGGTCTTGGCATTGATGACGTTCGGGTCCTCCTCCTGCAGGGACTCGCGAACCTCCTTGACGGCCTCCTCGATGCGCCCCTTGGAGTCGGCGTCGACCTGATCGCCGAGGTCGGCGAGCTGGCGCTCGGCCTGGTAGGCGGCGTTCTCGCCGTTGTTGCGCGCCTCGGCGAGCTCGCGCGCGGCGCGATCCTCCTCGGCGTGCGACTCGGCGTCGGAGACCATGTTCTTGATCTCCTCCTCGGAGAGCCCGGAACCGGACTTGATCTCGATCTTCTGCTCCTTGCCGGTACCGAGGTCCTTGGCGGAGACGTTGAGGATGCCGTTGGCGTCGATGTCGAAGGCGACCTCGATCTGGGGGATGCCGCGTGGCGCCGGCGGAATGCCCGTCAGCTGGAACTTGCCGAGCGACTTGTTGTAGTTGGCCATCTCGCGCTCACCCTGCAGAACGTGGATCTCGACCGACGGCTGGTTGTCCTCCGCCGTCGAGAAGACCTCGCCCTTGCGGGTGGGGATCGTCGTGTTGCGCTCGATCAGCTTGGTCATCACGCCACCCTTGGTCTCGATGCCGAGCGTCAGCGGGGTCACGTCGAGCAGCAGGACGTCCTTGACGTCTCCGGCGAGCACGCCCGCCTGGATCGCCGCTCCGACGGCCACGACCTCATCGGGGTTGACGCCGCGGTGGGGCTCCTTGCCCGTCAGCTCCTTGACCTTCTCCTGGACGGCCGGCATGCGTGTCATGCCGCCGACGAGCACGACGTGCTCGATCTCCTTGACGCCCTTGTCTTTGGCGTCGTCGATCGCCTGTCGGACAGGCGCGACGACCCGCTCGAGCAGGTCCCCGGTCAGTTCGCCGAGCTTGGCGCGGGTGAGACGCGTGTCGAGGTGCTTGGGCCCAGAGGAATCGGCCGTGATGAACGGCAGGTTGATCTGCGTCTCCTGGGTGGTGGAGAGCTCGATCTTCGCCTTTTCCGCCGCCTCGTACAGCCGCTGCAGCGCCATCGGGTCGGCACTCAGGTCGATGCCCTGAGACTTCTTGAACTCGCTGACGAGCCAGTCGACGACGGCCTTGTCGAAGTTGTCGCCGCCGAGGTGGTTGTCACCTGCGGTCGACTTGACCTCAAACACGCCGTCTCCGATCTCGAGCACGGACACGTCGAAGGTGCCACCGCCGAGGTCGAACACGAGGATGGTCTGGTCGGCCTCCTTGTCGAGGCCGTAGGCAAGCGAAGCCGCGGTGGGCTCGTTGATGATGCGCTTGACGTCCAGCCCGGCGATCTTGCCGGCATCCTTGGTGGCCTGGCGCTGGTCGTCGTTGAAGTAGGCGGGGACGGTGATCACGGCGCCGTCGACCGATTCGCCCAGATACGCCTCGGCGTCGGTCTTCAGCTTCTGCAGGATCATCGCCGAGATCTCCGGCGGCGAGTACTGCTCGCCGGCTGCTTCCACGCGCGCGTCGCCGTTGGGACCGGAGACGACCTTGTAGGGGACGATCGACTCCTCCTCGCGCACCTCGGCCTCCTTGCGGCCCATGAAGCGCTTGATGGAAAAGATGGTGTTCTGCGGGTTGGTCACGGCCTGGCGCTTGGCCACCGTGCCGACGAGTCGCTCGCCGGAGGCCGTGAAGGCCACGACGGAAGGTGTGGTGCGGCCGCCCTCGGCGTTCTCGATAACGGTGGGCTCGCCGCCCTCGAGCACGGCCATGCACGAGTTCGTCGTGCCGAGGTCGATGCCTATGGTCTTGCCCATGTGGGAATGCTCCTTTGAATCAGCTTAATAAACCTGAGTCTTAGTATGGCAGATTTCCTAACGGACCGCAAGGGAATCGACGCACCGGCGGGGGCCGGGCCCCCCCAAACGGGGGGTACGCCGTAACCTGGGCCGCGCCGGCGGGTATCAGCGCACAAGTGACCCGGCTGGAGCGTAACGTGAACATCGCAGCCGTAGTGATCCCGTTCCTGGGCGTGATCGCAGCCGCCGCGCTCCTGTGGAACCACTTCCTCGGCCCCCGCGATCTCGCGATCTTCGCCGTCATGTACATCATCACGGCCGTGGGGGTGACGGTGGGCTTCCACCGCCTGCTCACCCACCGCGCGTTCCAGACGCGTCCCTGGCTTCGCTACACGCTTGCGATCTTCGGATCGATGTCCTTGCAGGGACCGGTCATCGACTGGGTGGCCGACCACCGCAAGCACCATACGTTCACCGACGAAGAGGGCGACCCGCACAGCCCGCACGCCGGACATGGGGCGGGTCTGCGGGGGATGATGAGCGGTCTGTGGCACGCCCACGTCGGCTGGCTGTTCGAGACCCACGGCCAGGCCTCCTCGAAACGGTTCGCGCGCGACCTCCTCGAAGACCGCACGATGCGACGGATCAACAAGGGCTTCCCGCTGATCGCCCTGTACAGCCTCGTGATCCCGTTCCTGCTGGGCTTCGCGCTGAGCGGGGGCTCGCTCGTCGCCGGTGGGCTGAGCGCGCTGCTGTGGGGCGGGCTGGTGCGGATCTTCCTCGTGCACCACATCACCTGGAGCATCAACTCGATCTGCCACTTCTTCGGCCGCCGGCGCTTTGCGACCGAGGACGAGTCGACGAACGTTTTCTGGCTCGCGCTGCCATCGCTGGGAGAGGCCTGGCACCACAACCACCACGCCTTCCCCCAGTCCGCCTTCCACGGCCTGCGCTGGTATGAGCTCGACCCCTCCGGCTGGCTGATCCTCGCGATGGCGCGCGTGGGACTCGCCTGGGACGTCGTCAGGGTCACGCCCGAGCGTGCCCGCGCCAGGCTCGCCGGGGCCGACCCCGGAGACCTCGCCGGGGTCGCCGGCGCACTGCAGAGCCTCGACCGCGAGACGGACCCCGCGGAGCAGCGGCCGGCGGTGCCGACGGCGACCTCCTGACAACGACGCCCGATGGCGGTACCTTCTATGTATGAGGGCGGTTGCACTTCCTCCCAGTCTGAAACTGCCCACGCCGGTCAAGCCCAAGCTGCGCGGTGTCTCTCATGAGTACGCCTTCTTCGTATCGCTCGGCTGCGGCGTCGCGCTGATCCTGGCTGCATCCAACGGGCGCGCGCGTCTCGCCGCGGTGATCTACGCCGTCGCCGTCTCAGCGCTGCTCGGCACGAGCGCGCTGTATCACAGGGTGACCTGGCGGCCATCGGCGCGACGGTGGATGAAGCGCCTGGACCATTCGATGATCTTCGTGCTGATCGCCGGCACCTACACGCCGGTGGCGCTGCTCGCGCTGCACGGGTCGCTGGCGAGCACGATCCTGATCGTGGTGTGGGCGGGTGCGCTCGGCGGAGTGGTGTTCAAGCTCGTGTGGATCGACGCGCCCAAGTGGCTGTTCGCGGGTGTGTATGTCGCGCTCGGGCTGGTGACGGCGGCGATCTTCGGCGAGCTGCCCGCGACGATCGGCTGGCTCGGCGTTGCCGGGCTGGCGCTCGGCGGCCTGCTGTACGTCGTCGGAGCCGTCATCTACGCGAGCGGCCGCCCGGACCCCTCGCCGAGGGTGTTCGGCTACCACGAGGTCTTCCATGCGCTCGTGATCGTGGCCGCGTCGCTGCACTATGCGGTGATCGCCTTTGCCGTGCTGCCGCGCGGCTGAGGAGCCTTCTCGCGCCCACCGCGAACGCCACGCCCCGAGGCCGGCTCTGCTCGCCGGCGTGGGCCGAAGCTGTCGCGGCTCGGGCACATGCGCGCGAGCGCGCACTCTGCGCATGCGGGTGAGCGCGCGTGGCAGGTGCGCCGCCCGTGGCGCAGCAGGTTGACGTGCAGCTCGAGCTCCTGGCCGGGCGGGGTGAGCGCGAGCATCTGATCGTGGAGCTCTGAAAAGGGGGCGCCCGCGCGCAGCAGCCCGAGGCGCGTGCCAACGCGCGAGACGTGCGTGTCGACCGGCACATCGCGCAGGCCGTAGGCGAACAGCAGCACGCAGGCGGCCGTCTTTCGGCCCACGCCGGGGAGAGCCGTCAGATAGTCGCGGCCCTGCTCGATCGGGGCCCGCTCGAGCCAGTCGAGCGACAGCCGGCTGCCGGGCTCGCGCGGGTGCTCGGCGATCGCCTGCAGGATCGCCTGGATGCGCAGCGACTTGACCTTCGAGATGCCGCCCGGCCTGATCGCCTCCTCTATGACGGCGGCGGGTGCGCGCATGACGGCCTCCCAGCTCGGCAGGCGCTCGCGCAGTCCCAGATAGGCGACGTCGCGGTTGCGGTCATTCGTCGACTGCGAGAGCACCGTCAGGACGAGCTCGGCGATCGGGTGGCGGTGCGGGCGCATCAGCGGAACCCCGTAGACCTCCCGCAGGCGGTCTCGGATCCTGCGCACGCGGGCGCGCGACGGGGGCTTCCACGGCGGGCGGGGCGGGGCGCTCGGCGGCACGGCTTCACGGTATCCGCCGCGGGCGGCCTCTATATCCTCGGGCGGTGTCCGAGGTGAGCGATCACAGCGAGGAGCTCGACGGGCTGCCCGTGTTCTGGCGCGATGCCCCGGCGCCGGCGGGCGTCGGGAACGCGCCGGCGCTGTACCTGCATGGCGTGCCCAACAGCTCTGATGACTGGCTGCCCTTTCTCGAGCGCACGGGCGGCCTTGCCCCGGACCTCCCCGGCTTCGGGCGCTCGGGCAAGCCGGGCTCCCTGCGGTACACGATCGAGGAGTACGAGGGCTTCCTCGAGCGGTTCCTGAAGGAGCGGGAGCTCGAACGCGTGAGCCTCGTCATGCATGATTGGGGCGCGGTCGGCCTGGCCTTTGCCCAGCGCCACCCCGAGCGCATCGAGCGCCTCGTGATCGTCAACGCGGTGCCGTTTCTGCCCGGCTACCGCTGGCACCGGATCGCGCGCATCTGGCGGACGCCCGGGCTGGGCGAGCTGGCCATGGGGATGGGCAACCGGCGCACGCTGGGGCTTCTCTCCAGGGAGACCAACACGACGCCCGGGCCGATGCCGCAGGAGTGGCTTCAGAGCGTGCTCGACCACTTCGACCAGGGCACCCAGCGTGCGATTCTGCGCCTGTATCGAAGCTCCCCCCGGAGGTGCTCGCCGGGGCCGGGGCGCACTTGGGGCTGCTGGACATGCCGGCGCTGGTGGTGTGGGGGATGAGCGATCCCTACCTGCCCGGCCGTTTCGGGCGGGACTATGCCGCTGCGCTTCCAAACGCCGAGCTGCTCGAGATCGCGGGCGCCGGCCACGTGCCGTGGCTCGACCGTCCGGAGGTGGCCGATCGGGTGGTGGGCTTCCTGAACGCCGCATCGCGGTGAGCGTTCCGGTGAGCAGCCGCGCGCCCCTCGCGGTCCGGACCGGCTCGCTCGCTCGCGGGGTGCCCGCCTGGACGATCACGGCGGTGCTGGGGGTCGTGTATGTGATCACGGCGCCCTCGAGCGCCGATCTGGCGGCGGCGAGCTACCGCAGCAACCTGTTCGGGCGCGCCGGCTTCACGCTGTGGGACAACGGCTGGTACGGGGGCCACCATCTCCCCGCCTACAGCGTGTTCGCGCCCGCGCTCGGCTGGCTGATCGGCCCGCTCGCGCTGGCGGCCGTGTCGATGACGATCGCCGCTGCGCTGTTCGCGGCGCTGATCGAGGGGCGCTTCCCCGCACCGGCCGTGCGCATCGCAGCCGCATGGTTCGCGCTCGGGGCCGGCATCGGCCTGCTCGCCAGCCGCGTGCCGTTCGACCTGGGCCTGGCAGTCGGGCTGGGGTCGCTGCTGCTGGCCCAGCGCAATCGGCGCGTGCCCGCGCTCGTGCTCGCCGCGCTGTGCGCGCTCTCGAGTCCCGTGGCCGGAGCGTTCCTCGCGCTGGCGGCGCTCGCCTGGGCGCTCGGCGGGCGCTCGCGGCGGTTTCCGCTGATGCTCGTGCTGGCGGCGCTGTTGCCGACCGCGGCGCTCACCCTGGCATTCCCGGAAGGGGGCACGCAGCCGTTCGTCGCCTCGGCCTTCTACCCGGATCTCCTCGGTGTGCTCGTCCTCGCGGCCGTGATCGGCCCCGAGCGGCGCGTCCTCTGGATCGGCACGCTGCTGTACGCGGCGGCGCTCGTCGGCTGCTATTTGATCCCGACCGCGGTCGGCGGCAATGTCGACCGGCTCGGCGCACTGGTGGCGGGGCCGATCGCGGCCTGCGTGCTCGCCGGCAGCACCCCCGGCCGCCGCCGCGCGCTGATCGTGCTCGCGCCGTTCCTGCTCTATTGGCAGGCGAACGCGCCCGTCGCGGACTATGTCTCGGCCGCCTCGGATCCGGCCGTGCAGGCCTCCTACTACACGCCGCTGCTGGCCGAGCTGCAAACGCTCGGGGTCGGCTACTCGGCGCGCCCGGCGCGGATCGAGGTGGTGCCCACGCGCGACCACTGGGAGGCGCGCTACGTCGCGCCGCAGATCGCGATCGCCCGCGGCTGGGAGCGTCAGCTCGACGCCTACCGGGACGGGCTGTTCTACGGCTCCGCCCCGCTCAGCGCCTCGCGCTACCGCGCCTGGCTCTCCGAAGAGGCGATCGCCTACGTCGCGCTTTCTGACGCGCCGCTCGACTACTCCGGGCGCTCGGAGGCCGAGCTGTTGCGCGGCGGCTCGCTGAGCGTAGGCGCCACCGAAGCAGGCGGCGGGCAGCCCCGGTCCATAACGCTTCGCGAAGTCTGGCGCTCGGAGCACTGGCGGCTGTTCGCGGTGCTCGGCGCGCGCCCGCTTGCGCAACCGCCCGCGGTGCTCACGCAGCTGGGCGGCGACTCCTTCACGCTGACCGCGCCGCGGCCGGGGCGGTATCTGGTGCGCGTTCGCTTCACCAGCTACTGGGCGCTCTCGCGCGGGCGCGGATGCGTACGCGAGGCGCCCGGCGGCTGGACCGAGCTTGAAGCCGCTCGCGCGGGCAGCCTGCACGTGGTGATCGCCTTTTCGCTCGGGCGGGTGTTCGGCCATGGCCCCCGCTGCAGCTGAGCATCGACTAGGCTTCTCGGCGATGGTCGCCCGCGTTCGTGTTCTGCAGGGACGCGTCCTGCCGCAGGGATGGATAGACGTTCTGCGCCAGGTCGCGCTGTTCGGCGCGGCGTACATCGCCTACCGTCTCGTGCGCGGTCTGGTCGAGGGCGACGCCAACGCAGCGTTCGCGCATGCGCGGGAGCTGATCTCGCTCGAGCGCACGCTGCACGTGTTCGTCGAGCCGTCCGTTCAGGCGTGGGCCTCGAGCAGCCATGTGCTCATGGATTTCTCGAGCTGGCTGTACGTGAACGCGCAGACGACGGTGACGATCGGCGCGCTCGCATACCTGTACCTGCGCCACAACCGCAACTTCTACTTCGTGCGCAACATGTTCATGATCGCGATGGCGATCGCGCTCGTCGGCTACACCGTGTTCCCGACGGCGCCGCCGCGATTCATGCCCGAGTGGGGCTTCATCGACAGCGTCTCGGACTTCACCGGCGTGCACGTCTCACATGCCAGCTCGTCGATGACCGCCCTGTTCAACCCCTACGCGGCGGTGCCCTCGATGCACGTCGCGTTCGCGCTGATGATCGGCTGGCCGCTGGCCCGCCTGGCGCGCCACCGGGTTGTCAGCGTCCTGTGGCTTTTGTATCCCTTCCTGATGGCGTTCGTGATCGTCGCAACGGCCAACCACTTCATCGTCGACGCTCTGCTGGGAGCTCTCACGGCGGGGCTATCCGCGTATGGCGCGCGCTGGCTCGCGCGCGCGCGGCCGGCCGTCTGGCGGTTCACGAGCCCCTCCCCTCCCCACTTGAGCAGCGGGTAGGGGAACACGGCTCAGGCGACGATGGCACAACGAGGACAGGCCCCTCCGCGCAGCACGCCGAACGGCGTTGCGGGCTCGCACACGACCGAGCGGCGGTCGGGCACGAGATCGGGGAGGGTGGCGCTCAGCGCATCACAGCGGCGCGAGCTGATGCGCGACCGGCTGATCGAGTCGCGGCTCACTCCCAACGCGATATCGCTGACGGGCTTTGCGCTGAACGTGGTGGCGGCGGTGCTCGTGTGGGAACAGCTGTTCTTCCTCGGCGGCGTCGCGTTCATCGTGGGCTCGACGATGGACACGCTCGATGGCCGCTACTCGCGCATGTCCGGCAAGGGCACGCCGTTCGGCGCGTTCCTGGACTCCACGCTCGATCGCGTCGAGGAGGGCATCGTGCTGACGGCGGTGGCCGGCTACTTCGCGTTGCAGGGCAACCGCGTGGCGGCGGCGGCGGTCGTGGTGGCCGTGCTCGCCTCGCTGATGGTCAGCTACACACGCGCGCGCGCCGAGGCGCTGGGCGTGGAGTGCAAGGTCGGCATCGCCACCCGGCCGGTGCGCGTGGTGATACTCGCGATCGGGCTGATCTTCGCGAAGGGCGCCTCGCTCGGCAACTTCGAGCTGCTGCAGCCGGCCGTGTATGTGCTGGCCGCGCTCAGCCTCGTCACCGTCGCGCAGCGCATCTGGCATGTCCGTCGCGAGCTGTCGGTGTGACCTCGCACGCCGGGCGGAGTAGTTAGCAGGAACTTTTACGGAAGGACTTTCCTTGTGAGCACACAGCAGAGAAACGGCCGCGCCTCAAGCAACGGCGCAGCCTCAAAGAACGGCCCAGCCTCGAAGAACGGCGCGGGGCGCTACCAGTCCGAGAAGGTCAGGGTCGCGATCATCGGCGTGGGCAACTGCGCCTCGGCGTTCGTGCAGGGCGTCCACTACTACCGCGACGCCAATCCGCAGGAGCGGGTTCCGGGCCTCATGCATGTCGATCTCGGGGGCTACCACGTCCGCGACATTGAGTTCACCGCCGCTTTCGACATCGACGCCACCAAGGTCGGCAAGGACCTCGGCCGGGCGATCTGGGCGGGGCAGAACAACACGATCAAGTTCGCCAAGGTGCCGAAGAGCCTCGGCGTGCCCGTCCACCGCGGGATGACCCACGACGGCCTCGGCAAGTACCTCAAGCAGAAGATCACGAAGGCCCCAGGCGAGACCGCGGACATCGTCAAGATCCTGAAGGACACGCACACCGACGTGGTCGTCTCCTACCTACCCGTCGGCTCCGAGCAGGCCACCAAGTGGTACGTCGAGCAGGTGCTCGAGGCGGGCTGCGGCTTCGTCAACTGCATCCCGGTGTTCATCGCGCGCGAGGACTACTGGGACAGGCGCTTCGCCGAGGCGAACCTGCCGATCGTCGGCGACGACATCAAGTCCCAGGTCGGCGCCACGATCGTGCACCGCACGCTGGCCCGCCTGTTCGCCGACCGCGGCGTGAAGATGCTGCGGACCTCGCAGCTGAACGTCGGCGGCAACATGGACTTCTACAACATGCTCGAGCGCGAGCGGCTCGAGTCGAAGAAGATCTCGAAGACCAACGCCGTCACCTCGATCATGGACGAGGCGCTGCCGGCCGAGGACGTCTATATCGGCCCCTCGGACTACGTGCCGTGGCTGACCGACCGCAAGTGGGCGCACATCCGCGTGGAGGGCCAGGCGTTCGGGGACGTGCCGCTGAACGTCGAGCTGAAGCTCGAGGTGTGGGACTCTCCCAACTCGGCGGGCATCGTGATCGACGCCGTGCGCTGCTGCAAGCTGGCGCTCAATCACGGGCTCGGCGGTCAGCTGGATGGGCCTTCCTCCTATCTGATGAAGTCGCCCCACAGCCAGCGCCCCGACGACCTCGCGCGAGCCGATACCGAGAAGTTCATCGCCGCCTATTCCGGGCGGCCCGGCACGCGGGCGAAGGGCAGGGCTGCGAGCGCCAAGGCGGCCCCGCGCCGGGCGCGCGTGCCGAGAACGCGCGCGGTCGCGGTGCCCGCAGCGAAATAGCCTCACCGCCGAAAGCCCGGCTGTGGAGATAATGGCGGAGCCATGGCGTCGCCGTTCTCCATAGCCCATGTGACCCCGTATCCGTGGGAGGCACAGGAGAACGAGGTGAACGCCTACGTCGAGCGCGTCACCTCAGAGCTCTCCCTGCGGGGCCATCGCGTGCTCGTGCTGGCGCCGTCGCGCTCGCAGGAGCGCGTGCGCGCCTCGCGCAGGAAGCTGCGCGCTCTGCGCGCGCAGCCGCAGAGCCTGCTCGAGGGAACCGATGCGGGCACGCCGGCGGTGATCGCCGTGGGCGAGGTGCTCGACGTGCCGAGCAGCGCCCGCCGGCGCACCTCGGCGCTGTCGATCGACGTGGCGCGCACGGTCGAGGAACTGCTGACGATGGTCGAGCTGGACTTCGTGCACGTGCACGAGCCATTCGCGCCGAGCACCTCCAACGCGGCCCTGCGCCACTCGCGGGCGCTCAACGTGGGCTCGTTCCACGCGCCCACCGAGCGCCTGCTGTCAACGCTCGTGGCCAGGCGCTTCGTCGAGAGCTTCTTTGGGCGACTGGACGCCCGCACGGCGAGCCTTCCCGAGACGGTCGAGCTGATGGCGCGCCACTTCCCGGGCGACTATGAGCTGATCCCCGACGGAGACGGGGCCGCCGATGCGCTCGAGGAGATCTACGCGACTCTCGCCGCGCGCCGGCATTCGAGCGCCGGCGATCCCGCCGTCAAGCGCCGGCTGGCGAAACGAGCGCTGATAGACGTCGACCTGCACATGCACACAGACCACTCCGGCGACTGCGCAACGCCGGTCGAGGTGCTGCTGGCGACCGCCCACACCCAGGGCCTCGGGGCGATCGCGGTGACCGACCACAACGAGATCTCAGGAGCCCTCGAGGCGCGGGCGCAGGCTGAGGAGGCCGGCGTGAAAGTGATCGTCGGGGAGGAGGTCAAGACCGCCGGGCAGGGCGAGGTGATCGGGCTGTTCATCGAGGAGAAGATCCCCCGCGGGCTGAGCCTCTCAGAGACGGTCGCGGAGATCTCGCGGCAGGGGGGCATTGTGTATGTGCCGCATCCCTTCGACCGTATGCACTCCGTCCCCGACTACGAGCATCTGCTCACGATTCTCGACGAGGTGGACGCGATCGAGGTGTTCAACCCGCGGGTGGCGATCGGAGCATTCAACGAGGAGGCGGCGCGGTTCGCCGCCAAGTACCGGATCCTGGCCGGTGCGGGCTCGGACTCCCACGTGGCGCAGGGCCTCGGCTCGGTTCGCATCCGCATGCGCGAGTTCGACGGCCCGCAGGAGTTCCTGCAGTCGCTCCGCGACGCGGACATCCTCACGCGCCCATCCTCATTGTTGTACGTGCAGGCGCTGAAGTTCCTGCAGACCAAAGCGACGCCGCCGGCGGCGCGGGAAGCGAGCAGGGCGAGGCGCGTGAAGCGCGCGAAACGCGTGAAACGGGCCTCCGGAAAGCGCGGAGGAGGCGGATGAAGCGCGCAACTCCTGGTGCACCTCCAAGGACAAGGACCGGCGCCGTCAAATCCCTCGGGTCGATGCCGGTGACCGACGATGAGATCAGAGAGAAGTACCTGGAGCGCGCCATTCGCGAGCTGAACACGCTCACTCGCGAGCTGCAGGCGTGCCCGCACTGCCCGCGCGGAAACCTGATGCCGGTGCTGGGCTCCGGACATCCGCAGGCCGACGTGATGCTCTTGAAGTACTCGCCGCTGCCGTCCGAGATCGAGGAGGGGGTCGCCTTCTACGGTCGCGCCGGCGGCGCGCTGATGAAGTCCCTGAAGCGCCTCTCGATCGACCCCCTGGCCGTGTACGGGACGCTGTGCGTCAAGTGCCCGCTGAGCGACTCCTCGCTGGCCGACTTCGCGTGCGTCGCCCGCGTGGTGCAGGAGATTGCGATCGTGCAGCCCAAGATCGTCGTCGTCATGGGCGCCGACGCGCTCGCGGCGCTGGGCGAGATGGACATCCCGCTGGCGCGGCCACTGCGGCCCGCGCTGGGAGAGATTCAGCAGCTGACCGCGACGATCGACGCGCTGTATGTTCCCAACATCGACGAGTCGCTCGACGAGCAGGACTCAAAGCGCGCGTTCTGGTCGGCCTTTCGCGCGCTCGGCGACTGGTACGCCTCACAGCCTCCGTACTGACGCGCACGCCGGCAGCGCCCGAGCCGCGCGGATCAGGTTGTGAGCACGACCTTCCCGAGCTTTCCGCCGTCGGCGAAGTGGTCATAGGCGGCGGCCGCCTCGGCGAGAGGAAAGGTCTCGGCGATCGGCACGCGCAGCGCGTCGCTCTCGAACAGCGGCAGCACCTCGTGCTCGACCAGGCGCGCGGCGAGCGCTTTCTCCTCGAGCGACCTGGCCCGCAGGGTCGAGCCGTGGATGCGCGCTCGCTTTCCCATCAGCGCCAGCAGGTTCAGCTCCCCCTTCGCTCCGGCCGAGACGCCGATGATCGTGATCCGCCCGCGCGTGGCGAGCGCCTGGAGGTTCTCGGAGAGATTGGGCGCGCCCACGAGCTCGAGGATGACGTCGAATGGACCGTGCTCGGCGAACCCCTCCGGCGCGATCACCTCCGCTCCGAGGGCGGCGACCGCGTCGTGGTGGCGCTCGTTGCGGACCGTCGCCGTGGGCCTCGCCCCCGCCGCGCGGGCGAGCTGGATTGCCGCGGTGCCGACGCCGCCGGCGCCGCCGTGCACGAGCAGGCGCTCGCCGGGCCTCAGGGCCGCCTGCGTGAAGAGAGCGTCATGGGCGGTCGTGAAGACCTCGGGCAGGCCCCCGGCGGCCGGCCAGTCAAGGCTCGCGGGCACGGGCATCAGCTGGCGCTCGTGCACCGTCACGAGCTCGGCCTGGGCGCCGCCTCCGACGATCGCCATCACCCGGTCGCCCTCGGAAAAGCGCGTGGCACCCGCTCCGAGGGCCAGCACCTCGCCGGCGAACTCCATGCCGGGGATGTCCTGTGGCGAGCCGGCCGGCGCCGGGTAGAGCCCGCGCCGCTGCATCATGTCGGCCCCGTTCAGCCCCGCGGCGTGAACGCCAACCAGCACCTCCCCGGTCCCGGGCACGGGGTCGGGATGCTCCTCGATCACGAGCTCGTGCTCGCGCAGGGTGACGGCGCGCATGGCGAAAACCCTACTCGGAGCTCGCCGCTGCGCCGTGCCCCCGCTCGAACAGGGCGACGCACTCGATGTGGTGCGTCTGCGGGAACATGTCCACCGGGCGGACCCGGCGCAGCGTCCATCCCGCCTCCACCAGTTCGGCCGCATTGGGGGCCAGCGTGGTCGGGTTGCAGGAGACGTAGACGATGCGCCTGGGAGATGCGTCAATGATGCGGTGGACGACCTTCTTTGAGAGGCCGGCACGGGGAGGATCGACGACGATCAGGTCCGGGCGCCCGGCTCGCTCGGTGAGCTCGGGCATCGCCAGGCGGACGTCGCCGGCGAAGAATTTGGCCTTCGTGATCCCGTTGCGGTGCGCTCCGGCGATGGCGTCGGCGACGGCCTCTTCGACCAGCTCGATCCCCCACAGCTCGCCCGCGCGAGCTGCCAGCGTGAGCGCGATCGTGCCGATGCCGCAGTACAGGTCATACACGCGCTCCCAGCCCTCGAGCGCGGCGTACTCCGCCACCACGCCGTAGAGCAGCTCGGCCATCTCGGTGTTCGTCTGGAAGAAGGCCTCTGAGGAGATCAGCAGGTCGAGCTCGCCGAGGCGCTCGGGCAGTCCGGCGTCGCCCCACACGAGCTCGGTCTCGCCGCCGGCGGTCGTCTCGGCCAGAGAGCGCGAGCGCGTCCACAGCACGCCGCTGAGATCGTCGCCGAGCGCCTCGCTGAGCGCCCCCGCGAGCAGGCCGGCTTCGAGCTCGCCCGCGGTGGTGACGATGCGGACCTGCAGCTTGCCGGTGCGCCGGCCTTCGCGCACGACCAGGTTGCGCAGGCGAGCGCGCCCGTCGGCCGCCGGCGCGGTGCGATCCCGGCGCTCGCCCCTGCGCGCCGCGGCCACCGCCGCCCCGCTCCCAGGCGGTGAGGCCCTGCTCGCGGCACCAGCGCAGGGCGACCTCGCGGGCGAGGTTGCCGCGCTCTGATGCGAGCAGGCAGTCGGCGATCGGCGCCACCCCGTTGCCGCCGGCGGGAACGTGGAAGCCGCACACGAGCCGCCCGCCGCCCTCGTCACCCGCGCCGGGGCCGGAGGCGACGCCGAAGGAGTACTCGAGCTTGTTGCGGTAGCGCCACTCCTCGACGGCCGGCACGATGTCCTCGAGCTCATAGCCCTCCAGCCGCCCGATCCGCCGCAGCGCATCGTCGACCTGGGCGCGCTTGACCTCGAGCTGTCGCTCGTAGGGAAGCACCTGCCAGGGAACGCCCGGATGGTCGGCCACGGGCTCGATCCGCTCGGGGCCCGGCTCGAGCACCTCCAGCGTGCGCGCGTGCGCATAGTTGCGCTTGCGCTTGTGCACCACCGCGCGCACGCGGTCGCCGGGGATCGCGCCCGCCACGAACACCACATACCCGCCCTCGCCCAGCCGCGCGACCCCCTCACCGCCGAAGGCGAGCGACTCGATCTGAAGCTCGAGCACATCGCCGCGCTTGGGGCGCGGCGCGGCGTCCGCCCGGGCGGCGTCCGCCTGGGCAGCGTCGTGCGGGACGCCCGTGTCGGCGGCGGCCCTCATGGCGAGGCCACCAACAGCTCGAGCAGCGCCTTCTGCGCGTGGCGCCGGTTCTCGGCCTGATCCCAGATGCGCTGGCGCGAGCCGTAGAGAACCTCGGGGGTGATCTCCTCGCCGGGGTGGGCGGGCAGGTCGTGCATGGCGAAGGCGCCCGCAGCGGCGGCGTCGAGCAGCGCGTCATCCAGCCGGTAGCCCGCGAGCGCCGCGCGGCGCGCATCGGCGGTGGCCTCGTCGCCCATGCTCACCCACACGTCGGTGTAGACGGCGCTCGCGCCCTCGACGGCCTCGCGCGCGTCGGAGTGGAGCGTCAGCGAGCCGGAGGCCTCGGGCGGCAGCACGAGGTCCTCCTCCAGCGAGTAGCCCGCGGGCGAGGCGACGGCGACATCGATCCCCGCGAGCGTGCCCAGCAGCGCGAGCGAGCGCGCGACGTTGTTGCCGTCGCCCACGTAGGCCACCCGCAGGCCCTCGAGCGAGCCGCAGGCCTCGCGCAGGGTGAGCAGGTCGGCGAGCGCCTGACAGGGATGGTGGGCAGCCGTGAGCATGTTGATCACGGGCACCGAGCTGTACTCGGCGAGCTCCTCGAGCACCGCATCGGGGCCCGTGCGCAGCCCGATCGCGGCGACGTGCCGGGAGAGGACCAGAGCGGTATCGCGCAGCGCCTCGCCGCGCGACAGCTGGAGCTCATCGGAGCGCAGTACGACGGCATGGCCGCCGAGCTCGTGGACGCCGACCTCGAAGGAGACGCGGGTGCGGGTGGACGGCTTCTGGAAGATCAGCGCCACGCTGAGGCCGGCGAGCGCCTTCGAGGAGAGCGGCGCCGCCTTCAGCTCGAGCGCGCGATCCAGGAGCGCCGCGAGCTCGGATGCGGACAGCTCGGTCCCGGTTAGGAAGTGGCGCGACATGGCGGAGCCAGTCTAGGCTAGGGTCCGAAAGCCATGAGGAGAGGCCCGCTGATACTGATCGCCTGCTCCGCGCTGATGCTGGCGAGCGGTTGCGGTTCCTCGAAAAGCTCGACCAGCAGCTCGAGCTCCCTCGAGCACCGCGACACCCACATCGACCAGCGGCGAACTGAAAACCACGACCACGCCGAAATTCGCGGCGCCGGCGGCCGGGGCGGGTGTGCAGAGCGGCATCGTGCAGGTCGCCTATCGCAACATCGCGATCGCGCCCGACACGCTGAAGGTGAAGGTCGGGACGACGGTCAGGTGGACGAACTACGACGCGATCGAACACAACGTGACGAGCGAGAGCGGACCTCAGCACTTCGCCTCCAAGGACTTCGGCGAAAGCGGCACCTACGAAGTCAGGCTGACCAGGCCGGGCGTGATCCACTACGAGTGCACGATCCATCCGGCGTCCATGAACGGGACGATCGTCGTCGTCAAGTAGCCGTCTGCTCGATCACGTGGGGTCGAGGTCGGGCAGGCCCGTGTCGGGGGTCGAGGCGCTGGCATACAGCCGGCGGGGGATGCGCCCGGCCGCGCGGGCCAGGCGTCCGGCGTGCACGGCGGCGCGCATCGCCTCGGCCATGCGCACGGGGTCCTGCGCGCGGGAGATCGATGATGCCGCCATGACGGCGTCGCAGCCGAGCTCCATCGCCAGAGCCGCGTCGGAGGCGGTTCCGATGCCGGCGTCGAGCACGACCGGCACATCCACCGCCTCTCTGATCAGGGCGATGTTGTAGGGGTTGCGAATGCCCATGCCGCTTCCGATCGGCGAGCCGAGGGGCATCACGGCCGGGCAGCCGATGTCGACGAGCCGGCGGGCGAGCACTGGGTCGTCGGTCGTGTAGGGCAGGACGACGAAACCGTCATCGACGAGCTCCTCGGCGGCCCGCAGCAGCTCCGGGGCGTCGGGCAGGAGCGTGTCGTCGTCGCCGATCACCTCGAGCTTTATCCAGTCGGTGGCAAACGCCTCGCGCGCCAGGCGTGCCGTGACCACGGCGTCACGGGCGGTGCGGCAGCCGGCGGTGTTGGGCAGCAGCTCGACCCTCGCAGCGGACAGCACGTCGATCAGCGATCCGCGACCGGCGAGCCGGCCGGCGGGATCCAGGCGTCGCAGGGCCACGGTGACGAGTTCCGAGCCGCTGGCGGCGATGGCCTCCGCGAGGAGCTCGAGCGACGGGAATCCGCCCGAGCCGAGCAACAGGCGCGAGTGAAGCGTCCTGCCCGCGATCGTCCAGCCCTCGCCCTGCGAGGCCGCTCCGTTCCGCGCGGTCGCAACCGGGTTGACGCCGCGCGAGCTCGCAATCGGGTCGACGCCGTTGCTCATCGCCTGCTCATCCTCCCTGCATCGCCGTGAGCACCTCCACCCGCGCGTCCGGCGCGAGCACGAACGAGTCCCACACCGCCCGCGGAACGACCTCGCCGTCGACGGCGACGGCAACCCCGCGAGCGTCGCCGGAGACGCCGAGCCCGCGAAGCAGCGCGGCCACGGTCTCCCCCGCGCGCACCTCGGAGGCCTGTCCGTTGAGGCTGATCATGAGACGGCCACGCTCGCCGCAGGGGAGTCGGCCGCGCGCGGGATCGCCGCCGCGGCCGCGAAGCGCTCGGGCGCGCAGGCGCGCAGGAGCTCATCGGCGGGCCGCTCCTCGGCGAGTACCCCGGCGATGAGCTCGGCCGTCAGCGGCGCGAGCAGGATGCCGTTTCGATGGTGACCCGTCGCCCACACGAGGCCCTCGAGCGCGCCCTCGCCGATGGCCGGCGCGTTGTCGGGCGTGCCCGGGCGAAGGCCCACGCAGAGCTCCTCGATCTCGAGCTCTGAGACGCCCGGGACGAGCTCGTGGGCGTCGCGCAGGAGCTCGTAGATGCCGCCGGCCGTGGGGCTCGTGTCAAAGCCGCGCTCCTCCATGCTCGCGCCGAGCACGTAGCGGCCGTCCGCGCGCGGAACGAGATAGCCACCTGCGAAGCGCACGACGCGCCGCAACAGCCCCGCTCCGGACGGATCGCGCAGGCGCAGGAGCTGCCCCTTGACCGGGCGCACCGGCACGCGCGCGTGCGCCGGCAGGCCCTCGATCTGCTCCGCCCACGCGCCGGCGGCGACGAGAACGCGCTCGGCCGCGAGCCTCTCGACGCCCTGCTCGCATGCGAGCGTCACGCCGCTGACGCGCCTCTGAGCGGCGTCGGTCTCGATGCGCAGGGCGCGCGCGTGCTCGCGCAGCCTGACCCCGCTCGCCTCGCAGGCGCCCTGCAGCGCCGCGAGCAACAGGCGCGGGTCGACCGAGTGATCCTCGGGCGCCTCGAGCGCCAGGCGCACCGTCGGGGCCAGCGCCGGCTCGCGCTCGCGCGCCTGACTCGGACGCAGGCGATCGGCGCGCAGGCCGAGCGCCTCGCGGAACGCGATCTGGCGCTCGAGCTCGCGCGCCTCGTCCTCGTCGCGGGCGACGAGCAGCGTGCCCGTCCTCAGGAGCCCCACATCGCCGCCGGCAACCTCCTGCAGGGCGGAGGCGAAGGCGGGCCACATCTCCGCCGAGCGCAGCCCGAGATCGAGAATCCGCCGGCCCGCCTCGCCGAACTCGACCTCGGTGACGGGCGCGAGCATCCCCGCGGCCACGCGCGATGTGCCGTGAGCGATGACGTCTCGCTCGAGCAGCGTCACCGACATCCCCCTCTGGCGCGCCCGCCACGCCGCGGACAGGCCGATCACGCCGCCGCCGAGGACGACCACGTCTGGCGAGGAGCGATCCGCTGACGTTGACACTGAGGCTGATGCTAGCCCGGTGTCAGACTTCGGGTCCATGCCCCTCGCGGACCCAGGCTCCGAGCGCCGCGCGCGACTCGCCGCCGCGCGCCTGTACCTGGTGTGCGGAGCGGGCGTCGACCACTCGAGCCCGGACGCCGGGGGCACGGGCGGCCACCAGCTTTCCGACCTGCTGCACGCCGCCATCGCCGGAGGCACCCAGATCGTGCAGCTGCGCGAGAAGCACCTCGGCGACGAGCGGCTGGTGTCGGTCGCCGACGCGGCGCACGCGCTGTGTGAGCGGCTCGGTGCGCTGTTGATCGTCAACGACCGCCCCTCGGTGGCGCTCGAGGCCGGAGCCGACGGCGTGCACGTCGGGCAGGACGACATGCCGGTTTCAGAGGTGCGCGAGCTGGTCGGCCCGGACATGCTGATCGGCCTCTCCACGCACGCTCGGAAGGAGATCGACGCCGAGGACGCGGCGCTGGCGGACTACATCGGCGTCGGCCCGGTGCATGAGACACCCACCAAGCCCGGGCGCCCGGCCGTCGGGCTGGAGCTGATCCGCTATGCCGCCGAGCACTCCCCGGTTCCGTTCTTCGCGATCGGCGGCCTCGATGCCGGGAACCTCGGCGAGGCGATCGCGGCGGGCGCGCGGCGGGCGGTCGTGCTGCGGGCGATCGCCGCGGCCGAGGACCCGCAGCGCGCGGCGCGGGCGCTGCGCGAGCTGCTCGACGCCGCGCCCGTGGAGCCCTGATTTGGGCCGCGAGGAGGGCGACGGCGCCGGCACTCAGGACCGGGGCCCTGCTCCCCCAGCGCCCCCGGCTCCGCTCGAGCCGCTCGGCGAGCATGAGCGGCCGCCCGCGCTGCTCATCGCGGTCGACGGTGTGCGTCGTGCTGGCGCTCGCGGTGATGATCGGCGCCGCGACGGTCCACGACCTCAGCCGCCACGGCGGCTCGCTTCCGGGCGCCGTGTTCCTGGCCGTCGTGCTGGCGCTGCTCGCGCAGGGCATGTACCGCCGGAGCTATTGGGCGGTGCTCGGCTTCGAGGCGCTGCTGGCCTTCCAGATCCTCGTGACCTCGCTCGCGCTCGTCGTCGCCTCGACCATCCCGGCAGCGGCCGCGTGCCTGCTCAGCATCTCACTCGGCGGGTGGCTGTTCTGGAAGCTCGTGCGGGTGATGGGACGGATTCAAGCCGGGGAACGATAGGCTCAGCCGAAATGGCGGCACGAACCTATGACTGCATCGTGATCGGCTCCGGACCGGGCGGCTACGTCGCCGCGATCCGCTCCGCGCAGCTCGGGAAAAAGACCGCGGTCATCGAGCGCGACAAGGTCGGGGGGCGCTGCCTGAACTACGCCTGCATCCCCGCCAAGGCGGTGCTGCGCTCGGCCGACCTGCTCTCGGAGGTACGCGACTCGGAGGAGTACGGGCTGAAGGTGAGCGGCGTGGAGGTCGACTACGCCGCCGTGCAGGCCCGCCGCGAGAAGGTCGTC
Source organism: uncultured Solirubrobacteraceae bacterium (assembly GCA_963764185.1). Lineage (GTDB taxonomy): Bacteria > Actinomycetota > Thermoleophilia > Solirubrobacterales > Solirubrobacteraceae > Palsa-744. Next base: position 110,926 of record CAVXRF010000009.1, read on the forward strand.
TCCACGCTCACCTCGGGCGTGGCCGGCCTGTTCAAGAAAGACGACATCGACCTGATCGAGGGCGATGCGGCGCTGACCGCCGACGGCGCGGTGAGCGTCAACGGAGAGCTGATCTCCGCGCAGACCGTGATCCTCGCAACCGGCTCGGTGCCGCGTGCGATCCCCGGGGTGGAGTTCGGCGGGCGCGTGATCGGGACCGAGGAGGCCTGGGCGCTTGAGGAGCTGCCGGCCCGCCTGGCGGTCGTCGGCTGCGGGGCCTCCGGCGCGGAGATCGCCTCGGGCTTTGCCCGCCTGGGCAGCGAGGTGATCCTGCTCGAGGCGATGAACCGCGCGCTCCCGACGCGAGGACTCCGACATCTCGCGGCTGGTCGAGCGGGGACTCAAGCAGCAGGGCATCGACGTGCACAACAGCACGCCGGTGGCGGACGTGCAGAGCAGCGAGCAGGGCGTGAGCTTCAGCTACGGAGCGCCCGGCACCGACGGCGCGGCGGGCGCCCCGCGCGCGGAGGTCGACTATCTCGTGATCGCGGCCGGGCGCGGCGCCGACGTCGAGGGGCTGGGGCTCGCCGAGGCGGGCGTCGAGCTCGACGAGCGGGGGCTCGTGCGGGTGGACGGGGCGATGCGCACATCACGCGCGGGCGTGTATGCGATCGGCGACCTCGTCGCCGGCCCGGCGCTCGCGCACAAGGCCTCTGATGAGGGCATCATCGCCGTCGAGGACTCCGCCGGGCTTCAGACGCACCCGCTCGCCTACGTGGACATCCCGCGCGCCACCTTCTGCACGCCCAACGTCGGCTCCTTCGGCCTGACCGAGGAGCAGGCGCGCGAGGAGGGATACGACGTGGTCGTCGGCAAGGCGAAATACGGAGCCGTCGGCGGGGGGATCGTCTACGGCGACCCGGCCGGGCTGGTGAAGGTCGTGGGCGAGCGCAAGTACGGCGAGCTGCTGGGCGGGCACATCGTGGGCTCGCGCGCCACCGAGCTCATCCAGGAGCTCGTCAACGTGCGCGCGCTGGAGGGCGGCTTCAGCGAGGTGGGGCGGATCGTGCATGGCCACCCCACGCTCTCAGAGGCCGTGATGGAAGCCGGGCGCGCGGCGGACGGCTGGTTGATCCACGGTTGATCGTGAGCGATCCGCCGGCCAGCTTCTACTTCGACCTGTCAAGCCCTGAGGCCTACCTCGCGGCCGAGCGCATCCTGCACGTGCTGCCGCGAGCAGCCGAGTGGCAGCCGGTGCTCGCCTCGCGGGCTCGCAGGCGCCGAGCGCCTCGACGCCTTCCGCTACCGCGAGGGGGAGATCAACCGCTCGGAGCTCGCCCGCCGCGCTCGCGAGCTCGACCTGCAGCCGCTGCGCTGGCCCGATCCCTTCCCGTTCGACTCGGCGCTCGCGATGCGCGCGGCCACCTACGCCAAGTCGATCGGCCGCGTCGTCCCGTTTGCGCAGGCGGCCTTCCGCCAGGCGTTCGCGGGCGGGCACAGCCTGGGCGAGACCGATCACGTGCTGATCGCGGCGGCGGCCTGCGAGATGCACCCCGCGGCGGTGCTGCGCGGGGCCGGGCTGCGCTCGGTGGAGCGGGAGCTCGAGGCGGCGACCGCGCGCGCGGCAGGAGCCGGAATCATCGACGTTCCCGCCGTCAGGGTCGGGGAGCGCGTGTTCGTGGGCGAGCATGCACTCGAGCGGGCCGCGGCGCACATGGGGGCCTCATCCACGGCGGTGCCCGGATGAGGGCCAACCGCGCCTATCGACTGATCGTGACGCGCGGCGGGCGCACGCCGGCGCTGCTGGCCGACGCCGAGCGCGTGGACCACATCGAGATCGTCGAGATCGACGGGGGGGAGGTCGTTCTGTTCTGGGACCGCCCGCCGCACGCGGCCTCGCGGCTCGCGCGTGCGCTGCGCGAGGAGCTGGGGCGGCTGCAGGCCGATGAGTTCCTCGCGCGCTGGAGTACCGTGGAGCCGTGATGGCGCCGAGCCTGCCGCAGCCGGATGAAGCGCGCGAGTGGCTGGCCACGATGACGCTCATCCGGCGCTTCGAGGAACGCGCGGGCGAGATGTACGCGCGGGCCAAGGTCGGCGGCTTCCTGCATCTGTCGATCGGGGAGGAGGCGACGATCGTGGGGAGCGCGAGAGCGCTGCGCGAGGACGACTACCTGATCTCGACCTACCGCTCGCATGGGCATGCGCTCGTGCGGGGCACGCCGCCGGAGAACGTGATGGCCGAGCTGTTCGGCCGTGTCGACGGCTGCTCCGGCGGGCGAGGCGGCTCGATGCACATGTTCGATCTCGCGCGCCGCTTCATGGGCGGCTACGGCATCGTCGGCGGCAACCTGCCGATCGCCGCCGGCATCGCGCTGGCCTCGGACATGCAGGGCACCGAGGAGATCACGCTGTGCACATTCGGCGATGGGGCATCCAACCAGGGCACGTTCGGCGAGACGCTCAACCTGGCGGCGCTGTGGAAGCTGCCGGTCGTGTTCATGGTCACGAACAACCAGTTCGGGATGGGGACCTCGCTGCGACGGCACTCCGCGGTGACCGATCTGCAGCGCAAGGGCGAGAGCCTCGGCGTTCCGGGGATGCGCTGCGACGGGATGGACGTGCTGGACACCCACGGCGTGGTCTCGAGACGCTGTGCGGCGCGTGCGCGAAGACCATCAGCCGGTGCTGGTCGAGGCGGTGACCTACCGCTTCCGCGGCCACTCGATGGCCGATCCCGAGCAGTACCGCACGAAGGAGGAGGTCGCCCACTGGCGCGCCCGCGACCCGATCCCGGCGTTCGGCGAGCTGTTGAAGGCCGAGGGCGTGATCGGCGAGGATGACCTCGCCCGGATCGACTCCGAGGCGGTTGCGCGAGTGGACGCCGCGGTGGCGTTCGCCGACGCCTCGCCGTTCCCGGCGCCGGAGTCGCTGTATGACGACGTGTACGTGCTCGACGATGCCGTCCGCGGGTCCTACTCGGTCAGGACCACAAGGCCCGAGGAGGCCGCCGATCAGGACGCCCGGGCGGGCGGCCCGGGCGGGCTGGATGAGGACGGCGAGCAGGAGATCTCCCAGCAGATCACGACGGCGCTGCAGGCCGGCGAGGACGGCTCCTGATGGCGCAGATGCGCTACCGCGAGGCGCTCAACGCGGCCCTGCGGGAGGAGCTCACGCGCGACGAGCGGGTGGTGCTGATGGGTGAGGACATCGGCGTGTTCGGAGGGCGCGTTCAAGGTCACCGAGGGTCTGCTCGAGGAGTTCGGGGAAAGCCGCGTCAGGGACACGCCGATCTCCGAGAACACGATCGTGGGAGTGGGCGTGGGCGCGGCGATGACGGGACTTCGCCCGGTGGTGGAGCTGATGACGATCAACTTCTCGCTGCTGGCGTTCGATCAGATCGTCAACCACGCTGCGCACATCCATTACATGTTCGGCGGCCAGGCGCGGGTGCCGCTGGTCGTGCGCATGCCCCAGGGCGCCGGCCACCAGCTCGGGCCCACGCACTCACACTGCTTCGAGGCGTTCTTCCTGCACGTGCCGGGGCTGCTCGTGGCGGTTCCCTCGACTGCGGCCGACGCGAAGGGCCTGTTGAAGACGGCGATCCGCGACGAGAACCCCGTGATCTTCATCGAGCACGAGTCCCTCTACGGGATCCGCGGGGAGGTGCCCGACGACGAGGAGCATCTCGTCGGCTTCGGTCGTGCGCGCACCGTGCGGGAGGGCACCGATGTGACCATCGTGGGGATCTCGCGGATGGCGCTCACGGCCGAGCGAGCGGCGAACACGCTGACTGAGGAGCACGGCGTGCAGGCCGAGGTGATCGACCCGCGCACCCTGCGGCCGCTCGACCTCGACACGATCCTCGCCTCGGTCGCGAAGACCAACCGCTGCGTGGTCGTCGAGGAGGGCTGGCCGCACGGCGGCGTGGGCGCGAACCTGGCGGCGCTGATCTCAGAGCAGGCCTTCGACGACCTCGACGCGCCGGTCAAGCGGGTCACCGGAGCCGACGTGCCGATGCCCTACTCAAAGCCGCTCGAGGACATCGCATACCCGCACGAGCCGCAGATCGTGTACGCCGCGTTGCGGGTCCTCGGACTCGACGCCCGAACACGGGCCCGCTGATGGCGGACATCGTCATGCCGCGGCTGTCGGACACGATGGAGGAGGGAACGATCCTGCGCTGGCTCAAGCGGGACGGCGAGCAGGTGCGCCGCGGCGAGGAGCTCGTCGAGATCGAGACCGACAAGGCGACCATGATCTACGAGTCAGATCTCGAGGGCGTCCTCGCCCTCGTCGCCGGCGAGGGCGACACGCTGGCGGTCGGCGAGCTGATAGCGCACGTCGGGGATTCCGCCTCGCCGGTCGGGCAGGGCGCTCAGGGCGATCAGGCCGAGGATGGGCCGGCCGCCCGGCCGGCGAGCGTGCTCGCGCAGAGCGCCGTCGCAGAGGCGGGCGGCTCTCACGCGGCCGGGATCGATGCGGCGGCGTCGCTACCGGCGCCTTCACCGGCGCCAGAGCGCGTCAGAGCGTCGCCGTTGGCCAAGCGCATGGCTCGCGAGAGCGGCGTCGACCTGCACACGCTCACCGGCAGCGGCCCGGGCGGGCGGATCGTGAAGGCCGATGTGCAGGGCGCCGGCGCCTCCGCCGAGGCCCCCGCGCCCTCCCCCGGCGCCTCCCGGCGCCCCCGCGCCGCTCACCTCTGTTCCCGCTCGCACTCCCTCTGCGGCCACCGTCGCGGGAGTCGCCACGGCGAAGGGCGAGACCACGACGGTCGAGCTCACGCGCACCCAGCAGACGATCGCCCGCAGGATGGCCGAGTCGAAGGCCACCATCCCCGATTTCACGCCTGCAGGTGGAGGTCGACATGGAGGAGTGCGTGATGCTGCGGGCAGAGCTCAAGCGGCTGTCCCAGGCCGAGGCGCCCACGTACAACGACATGGTCGTGAAGGCCTCGGCGCTGGCGCTGCGCGAGCATCCGACCGCGAATGGCAGCTATCGCGATGGTCGCCTGCAGCTGCACTCCCGGGTCAACGTCGGAGTCGCCGTGGCCGCCGAGGATGCGCTGGTCGTACCCACCGTGTTCGACGCCGGGGAGAAGTCGCTCGGAGAGATCGCGCGCGAGACGCGCGCGCTGGCCGACGCGTTCGCGCCGGCACGATCACCCCGCCGGAGCTCGGCGGGGGGACGTTCACCGTGTCCAACCTGGGCATGTACGGCGTGCACAGCTTCACGGCCATCATCAACCCGCCGCAGGCCGCGATCCTGTCGGTGGGCTCGGTGCAGCCGCGGGCCGTGGTGCGCGACGGAGAGGTGCTGGCGCGCCACACGATGACGATGACGCTCGCCTGCGACCACCGCATCCTCTACGGAGCCGGCGCCGCCCTGTTCCTGGCGCGCATCTCCGAGCTGCTGGAGGCGCCGGCGGCGCTCACCCTGTAGCCCGCTCAAGCCGAGCAGCTTCACCACCGGGCGCTAGGCTGAGTTGGGCAGATGCACGACGCCGATCGATCCTCCAACGAGCTGTGGGTATGCCACCTTGGGCGTCGTGCCGTACCTCGACGGCGCTGGCGATTCAGGAGCACCTCCGCAGCCGGCGCCAGGCCGGGGAGATTCCCGACACGCTGCTGCTGCTCGAGCACCCTCCCGTCTACACGCGCGGGCGGCGCTCCGGCGCCGATGATCTGCCCTTCGGCGAGGACTTCTACCGCGCGAAGGGCATCGAGGTCCTCGATACCGACCGGGGCGGGCGCATCACCTACCACGCGCCCGGCCAGCTCGTGGGCTATCCGATCATGCGCCATCGCAGACGTCCATTCCTACCTGCGAACGATGGAAGACGCGATCATCGCCGCACTCGCCGAGGAGGGCATCGAGGCGCGCTCGCGCCACGCGGAGGGCATCGACTACACGGGCGTGTGGATCGATGAGCGCAAGATCGCCTCGATCGGCGTGCACGTCTCGCGCGGGGTCACCACTCACGGTTTCGCCGTCAACGTGCACAACGAGCTCGAGCCCTTCTCCTGGGTCGTCGCCTGCGGGCTGCCCGAGGTCGCAATGACCTCGATCGCGTGCGAGTCCGCCGGCGCCTGCCGAGCGTCCGGCACTCCCTCGCTCGTGTGCTTTCGCAGGCGCATGGCCTACGGCTTCTGTGAGGCGCACGGACGCCGCCAGCGCCTCGTCACGGCGCGGCGTCTCGGTATCGAGGCCACGCACGCCGCCGGGCTCGCGGCCGAGCGAGCCTCCATCAAAGCCGTCCCGTCCCTGCAGGCGCAGGCCGTGCCCGCATGAGTGACACCGCCAACCCGGCTGCCACAAGGTCGCGGGCGAACCCCGGCGGCATGGACGTGCTGAGCGTGCTCGGCCCGGACGTGCGCCCACTGCGCGAGCGCAAGCCTCCGTGGTTCAAGGTTCCGCCGCCCGGCGGCGAGCGCTACCGCGCCCTCTCGGAGCTGATCCGCTCGGAGAACCTGCATACCGTCTGCCAGGAGGCCGCCTGCCCGAACGTGGGCGAGTGCTGGGAGCGCGGAACCGCGACGTTCATGATCCTCGGCGACACCTGCACGCGGCGCTGCGGCTTCTGCAACGTGAAGACCGGCAAGCCGACGTGGAACGACCCCCTCGAGCCCGCGCGCGTGGCGCGCTCGATCGCGCGCATGGGCCTGCGCCACGCGGTCATCACCTCGGTCGACCGCGACGACCTGCCCGACAAGGGAGCCTCCGCCTTCGTCGGCGTGATCCGCCAGGTGCGCCGTCAGGCGCCCGACTGCCAGATCGAGGTGCTGACCCCGGACTTCCAGGGCCAGGAGATGCCACTGGCGAAGGTCATCGCCGAGCGCCCTGATGTGTTCAACCACAACGTCGAGGTGGTCCCGCGCCTGTACCCGCTGGCGCGGCGGGGCTCGGAGTTCGCGCGCTCCTGCCGCGTACTTTCGACGGCGAAGGAGATGGCCGGGGATGAGGTGCTCACCAAGTCCGGGCTGATGGTCGGGCTGGGAGAGACCCACGAGGAGATGGTGGATGCTTTTGCGACGCTGCGCGAGCACGGCGTGCAGGTGCTGACCGTCGGGCAGTACCTGCGGCCCTCCGAGCGCCACCTGCCCGTCGTGCGCTACTGGCACCCTGACGAGTTCGCCGCACTCGAGCAGGCCGCCTACGGGCTCGGCTTCGAGCACGTCGCCGCCGGACCGCTCGTGCGCTCCAGCTACCACGCTGACGAGCACGTGCCGCAGTCCCGCGCGGGCGTGGGCCCACTGGCGGCGAACGCCTAGCGCAGCGCCGCCCGGCCCGGCGTGCGCCGGCCGGCCCGCGGATAGGCTCAACGGCGCCCTCGCTGCCCGGGGGTAGCAGCGATGTTCCCACTCAAAGACAACATTCCGCTCGCGCGGTTTCCGCTCGTGACGGTCGCGCTGGTCGCGATCAACGTGATCGCCTATCTGCTCGAGATACGCCACGGCGGCAGCTTCTTCGGAGGGCCCTCCAGCAGCGTGGCGGTGCGCTACGGGGCGATTCCCTATGAGCTCACCAACCCGGGCACGCACTGCTACCCGGTCTCGGTGCCCACGCTCGAAGGCCTTCACAGCAGCGTCGCCTGTCAACGCGGCGCCGGGCAGGCGCTGCCGGTTGCGATCGGCGCGCTGCCCGCTCAGCCCGCGACCTGGCAGACGGTGTTCACCTCGATGTTCCTGCACGGCAGCTTCCTGCACATCTTTGGCAACATGCTCTTCTTGGCGATCTTCGGCCCCACCGTCGAGGACTCGACGGGGCGCTGGCGCTTCCTGGTCTTCTACCTGCTGGGCGGAGTCGTCGCACTCGGCGCGCAGGTGCTCGTCAGCCCGGACTCGGTCGTGCCCACGCTCGGGGCCTCGGGAGCGATCGCGGCGGTGCTCGGCGGCTACGTCCTTCTGTATCCGCGCGCTCGTGTGCTCAGCCTCGTGTTCATCATCTTCTTCGTCACCATCGTCGAGGTTCCCGCGATCGCCCTGCTCGGCTTCTGGTTCGTTTTGCAGCTCGCGCTCGGCGCGGGCGGCCTGGCCAGCCCGCTCGGCGGCGAAGGCGTCGCCTATTTCGCCCACGTCGGCGGCTTCGCGTTCGGCCTGCTCGCGATCCGCCTGTTTGCCGGCGCTCACAAACCACAGCCACTGCCCGCGACATGACACGCCTGGCCGTCCTCGCCATCGCGCTCATGTTCATCGCCGGCTTCGCCTTCCTGACGTTCGCCGCGGTGGTCGAGGAAGGATTCGACGTGGCCAGCCTGCTGTCGATCTTCATCCTCGTGCTGCTTGCCGTCGGGATCGTCGGCGCGCTGCGCAATCCTCCCCGGTGACCTTGATGCCGCGCAGCGAGCCACCCGTGCCCCCCCAGCCGCGCTCGCCCCGCCGATGAGCACCTCTCCGTTCATGACGCCCGGAGACAGGGGCCGCAGGCGCGAGCGCAGCCGCCGCAGGCGACGGCGCAGGCGCGCCCTGATGGCCGGCGCGCTCGTCGTGATCGTCGCGGCACTCGTCGTGGTCTCGCTCGGGAGGTCACATACGAGCCATGGCGCCACCGGCGCGGCCACGCACGCAGCACAGGCCGGCCATCTGAGGACGAGCGCGCATGCGGCGCTGTCGCCGAGCGGACTCCCGCTCGGCAAGCCGGCGTTCACGCTCACCGGGATCGCGACACCCCTCAAGGACCCCATCCAGATCGCCTTCGCCGAGCCCCCGCGCGCCGGGCTGCTGTTCAACCTGAGCACCGGTGAGGTGCTTTGGCAGCGCAATCCCTACGCGCGCCTTCGCATCGCCAGCCTGACGAAGATGATGACCGCCCTGCTGACGGTGAAGGCGGCCCCGGCGGACGCACACGTGCTCGTGACCAGGCAGGCCGTCGAAGCCGCCGGCTCGAAGGTCGGCGTGCTGCCGCTGGGCAGGCACGTGCGGCTCGAGACGATGCTCTACGGGCTGCTGCTGCCCTCCGGCAACGACGCCGCGATGGCGCTCGCGCAGCGCGTGGCCGGCACCGCTTCACGCTTCGTCAAGCGCATGAACGCCGAGGCGGCCAAGCTGGGGATGGGCTGCACGCGCTACGCCTCGCCCTCCGGCTATGTGAACCACGGCAACTACTCCTGCGCGGCCGACCTCGCAATGCTCGCGCACGTCGACCTCGAACAGCCGCGCATAGCGAGCATCGTGCGCACCTACACCGCCGCCCTGCCCTTCCCCATCAAGGGGGGCAGGCTGTACCTGTACAACAACAACCCGCTGCTCATCTACGGCTACCCGGGGGTGACGGGGATGAAGACCGGCTACACGCTGGAAGCCGGCAAATGCCTGGTGGCGACCGCTGAGCGCCACGGCGTGCGCCTCGGCGTGGTGCTGCTCGACTCGCCCAACCCCGCCATCGAGGCCAGTGATCTGCTCAACCATGCCTTCGAGCAGGTCTACCACCAGGCGCCGGTGCCCCAGCCGCCGATACCGCCCGGAATCTGACCCCCCGACGGCACGGCTTCCTCTATACTGATTGACTGGTCAGTCAGCCAAAGGAGGACACGTGGATCTCGACGACACCCCTGAGCAGGCCACCTATCGCGCCAAAGTGCGGAGCTGGCTTGAAGAGCACAAGTCCGAAGCGCCCGTCCTGCAGGGACCTGGAGCGCTCGAGGATGAGGATGAGATAATCGCGGCGCGGCGCGCCTGGCAGGGCAAGCTGGCCGAGGGCGGACTCGCCGGTGTCACCTGGCCCAAGGAGTACGGCGGCCAGGGGCTCGGTCCGATCGAGCAGGTCATCTGCAGCCAGGAGATCGCACGCGCCGGAGTGCCCGGCATCCTCGATGCGATCGGCGTCGGCATGCTCGGGCCCACGATCATCGCCAACGGCACCGACGAGCAGAAGTCGCGCTATCTCGGGCCGATGCTGCATGGCGACGAGGTCTGGTGTCAACTCTTCTCCGAGCCCGCGGCGGGCTCGGATCTCGCGGCGGTGCAGACCCGCGCCCGCCTGCAGGACGACGGCAGCTGGCGGCTGACAGGACAGAAGGTGTGGACGACCAACGCTCAGTTCGCCTCCTACGGGCTGCTGCTCGCACGCACCGACGCGGACGTGCCCAAGCACAAGGGCCTGACGATGTTCGTGGTGCCGATGGACGGGGCCGGGGTGACCGTGCGCGGCCTGCGCCAGATCTCCGGCGAGGCGGAGTTCAACGAGGTCTTCTTCGACGATGTCCCGCTCGACTCCGGTGCGGTGGTCGGCGGGGTCGGAAACGGCTGGGGCACGGCGCTGACCACGCTCATGTACGAGCGCGTGACGATCGGGCTGGGCGGAGAGGGCATGGGCTACAACTCCAACCGCTTCGCGGCCGCGATCGCCGGCGACGCGCAGGCCCGGCGCGACCGCAACGTCCGCCACCAGCTCGGTGAGATCTCAAGCGAACTGCTGGCGGTGAGGTTCACCGGCTACAGGACCCTGACGGCGCTTCAGAAAGGCCAGATACCCGGTCCGGAGGCTGGCCTTGCGAAGGTCACCATCGTCAACGGCGCGATCAAGGCCGGCGATCTGATCGCCGACGTGTTCGGCCCCGACGCCCTGGCCGAAGACAGCGAGTGGTCCTACATGATCTCCTTCCTGCCCGGCCTGAAGTCCGCCGGCGGAACCGAGGAGATCCTGCGCAACACGATTGGCGAGCGCGTCCTCGGGCTGCCGCCTGAGCCGCGCCTTGACAAGGGCATCCCGTTCTCGGAGCTGCGCTCCAAGGAAGCCGCCGCGGCATGAGCCCGGCGCATATGTGTAAAGGAGCGTCAACGTGAACCTGTCCCTGTCTGATGAGCAGGTGTTTCTGCGTGAGGCCGCACGCGGCGCGCTGTCGCGCTTCAAGACGTTCGAGGCCGCACGCGAGGCCCTCGACGGTGACGAGAAGGCACTGCCCGACCTCTGGCCGGTGGCATGCGAGGCCGGCTGGCCGGGACTGCTGATCAGCGAGGAGCACGATGGCGCAGGTCTCGACGTGTTCGACGCGATGCTCGTGCTCGGGGAGTGCGGTCGCGTGCTCGCCAGCGTGGAGCTGCTCGGCCACCTGCCGGCCACGGCGATCCTCGGTGACGCTCCGGCCGCGGCCGAGCTCCTGCCGGCCCTCGCCAGCGGCGAGCAGCGAGCCGCCTACCTGCCCGCCAGCCCACCGGACGACGTCGAGGGAAGCTGGAGCACCGACCCGGCGCATGGTCTCGCTCGCTCGCCCCTGCCGAGCGCAGGTGCCACCGACGGCGATGGACGCGCGCGCGTCAGCGGCAGCATCGCGTTTGTCCCCGACGCCCCCGGCGCCGACGTGCTGGTCGGCGTCGCGCTGCAGGACGGCCGGCCCATCGGCGTGGCGATTCTCGCCGAGGACGCCGGGGTGGCGGTCGAGCCCGTGGTCCGCTACGACTCCACCCGCTCGCTCGGGCACGTCACGCTCAGCGACGCATCCGCGACCGTCCTCGATGCTCCGGAGGAGTCCCTGGCCGGCGCCTGGCATCTGGCCCAGGCGTTGATCGCCGCCGAGTCCGTCGGCAGCGTCGAGACGGCGCTGGACGTATCGGTCGCCTACGCCAAGGAGCGCTTCACCTTCGGCCGGGCGATCGGCTCATATCAGGCGATCAAGCATTCCCTGACCGAGGTTCTGCGCCAGCTCGAGAACGGGCGCTCGCTGCTCTACTACGCCGGCTGGGCGCGCACAGGGGCACCCGAGGAGTTCCCGCTCGCCGCCAACGCCGCCCGCTCGGTCGCCTCGCGCGCGCTCGATCAGGCCGCACGCACGATGATCTCCGTCCACGGCGGCACCGGCGCCACGTGGGAGCACGACGCGCCCCTGTACTTCCGTCGCGCCGAGCTCTCGCGCCGGCTGCTCGGTGGCGCATCCGACGCTACCGACCGCGTCGCCGGCGAGCTGCTGACGCAGGCCAGCGCCGCCTAGCCCCTGGAAGCTCCCGCCGGGCGCGGCTTGCGGGCCGTCGTTGCCGTCGTCAACGCCGCCAGCACGGGCGCGCCATAGGCGGCGTCCACGGCTTCGACCATCGCCGGTTCGACTCCGCAGTTGATGCAGAACCCGTGCTGGGACCAGCCGATCGCGCGTGCGAGCACCTCGTCGGCATAGCTGACGCCGGTGGCGTCGTGGCCGTAGTAGTCATAGGCCGCATCCCAGGCGGCCCCGTCGAGCGCGTATTCGGCCCCGTCCGCGGAGAGCAGGTGGGCGGCGGCCATGATCGAGTCGAAGTCGTCGTAGATCGACGGGTGGGTAGCGGTCATGTGGTCGTAGTGGGCCGGTCGTTTCCCGTACAGGTAGGAATCGCTGACGAGCTGCCACGTGGTGACCGGGCCGTTGGTCACGTTGAACTGCATCGGCCCTCCGCAGCAGCCGGCGAAGTTCAGCCCGTGGTAGATGCCGGGCGCGGTGGAGAACGCCGACTCCTGCATGTGGATCGACGCCAGCAGCAGCCAGTTGACCCCGAAGGTGCGCTGGGCGACCGCGTAGATCGGGTAGAAGCCTTCCATCCAGCGGGCGTAGATGTGCGTTTGCGTGTGATCGACAAGGCGCCGGGCGTCGAGATCCTGCTGCAGCCGCGAGGGCTGCGCGACGATCGCCGAGGGCGAGTGCCCGTTCGCCGGCGCCGCGCCCGTTCGCGCGCCGCCCTTCCTCGCTCCCGTGCCCACGCCGGCGCCGGCGAGGACGCTCGCCGTCGAGCTCGGGCTCGGCGCGGGGGTCGTGGCGGCGACGGGAACGACCGGCGGGAGCGCCGCCGGGGCGCTCCTCGTCTGGCCGACCAGGCCGGTGAGCACCGCCACCAGCACGGCCACGCCGACGAAGGCGACCAGGCCGGCGAGCAGCCACGCTCCGCGTTCGGAGGGTTCGCTCGGTAGCTGCACGTCGGGAGTGTGCACGTCGGCAGTGGCGGGGGTGGGGAAATCGGCCATAGTCATCTATTCGGCCACAATCATCGGTTGCTCGACCTACTCGTCGCCTAAATATTCGGTGTCCCCGCCGAATATGGGCAGGCGCACTACGAACGCGGGCAGCATCCGTGCCGAAGAGACGCGCGACGTTGTGCCTGCTGTCGGGTTGTGGATTATATGGCCAAACCCGCACTCATCCTGCCGGCGCTCGCGCTCGTACTCGCGCTGACGCTCAAGCTATCCGGCTCGGCGGCGGCAGCGCCTCTGACGGGCTCTCAGCAGGGATACCTGTCGCTCGCGCAGACGGGCATCGCCCGCGCCGAGCAGCGCTGGAGCGATCCCCGGCGCGGCTGGTACGACGCGCGGCTCGGAGATCATGAACGCTACCCGCTGGCCACGATCTGGGACATCGTGCCGCTGTTCGAGTCGATCGACGCCGTGGCCATCGCCGAACCGACGCCCGCCAACAGAAGGTCGGTGACGCGCTTCGCCAACGGTGCCGAGCGCTACCTGAACCGCGGACTGCGCCCGGTGCCGGGCTTCTCGCCCTATCCCAACGACCGCGGCGCCAACACCGAGACCTGGTTCGACGACAACGGCTGGTGGGGCCTTGCGTTCCTAAATGCCTACCGCGCGACCGGCACGCGGCGCTGGCTCACCGACGCCAAGCGTGCACTCGCATACATCGCGGCGGCCGGCTGGGACCGTCAGACAGGCGGGATCTGGTGGAACACCAGCCACCCCTACAAGGCCGGCGAGGCGCTCGCCTCGGGCACGCTGCTGGCCACGCTGCTCTACCAGCAGACCCATTCGCCCGGCTATCTGAAGACCGCCCTCATGTTCCTGGGCTGGGCGAACACGGCCGGCTTCAGCGCATCGAATGGGCTGTACGCCGGCAGCAACCTGAACCCGACACCGATCGACTACATCGAGGGACCGCTGATCTACGCGCAGGCGGTTCTGTGCCGGCTGACCTCTGACGAGGGCGAGTGCGAACGCTCCTCCGAGCTCACGGCCACCGCGCTCGAGCGCTTCGGCTACCTGCTCGACTTCTCCCCGCAGTACGACGCGATCTACCTGCAGTGGATGCTCGCCCTGTACTCACTCGACCACGACCCCACCCTGTATGCGCTCGCCGCCGACAACGCGCGCGACGCCCAGACGCGCTCGCTCAGCGGCGCGGGTCTGTATCTGTTCTCGTGGAACGGCGAAACGCTGCCCACCGAAGACGCGCTGCCCGGGGAGCTGCAGACGCAGGCGGCGACCACGAGCCTGTTCGCATGGCTGGCGGTCTACCCGCCGCCGGCCTGACGGGGCTCACACGCCCAGCGCGCGCCGTGCGACGCGGTCGAAGACGAGGTCCGGCAGCAGCCGCTTGGCCAGAAGCATTCCCTTGGCCTGGCGCCCGACGAGGTAGCGGGCCTTCATGCGCGGAGCGCCGAGCGCCCGCTCGATCGCCTCGGCCACCTGATCGGGGGGGATGCCGCGCGCCTCGGCATCCTTGAGCACCTTCTCCATCGCCGCCGGCACCTGGCCGTACTCGGCCTGGAGGGCGTCCGGGATCGTCAGCCGCTCTGAGTCCGCCTGAGCCTTGTCCCAGATCGGCGTCGCGACCGATGCCATCTCGACGATCGCAACCTGCACGTTCGAGCGGCGAAGTTCGACGCGCAGCGTGTCGCCGATCGCCTCGATCGCATGCTTGGAGGCGGCGTAGGGAGCCGTGAACGCCATCGCAACGCGACCGCCGATCGAGGAGACCAGCACGATCCGCCCGTGCGCCCGGCGCAGCGCCGGCAGCATCGCCTGGGTGACGGCAACCTGACCGAACACATTGACCTCGAACTGCCAGCGCAGATCATCGAGCGTCACGAGCTCGAGCGGTCCGCCCACGCCGATCCCCGCGTTGTTGACGAGCGCGTCGAGCCTTCCCGTTCCCGGCCGGCCGTCCAGGGCGGTCTCCTCCTCGACCGTCTGGGCGGCCCGTGCGATCTGCTCGGAATCGGTCACGTCGAGCGTGAGCGGGAGCAGTCGCCCGGCGGCGGGGGCCTCGGCGACGAGCTTCTCGCCGGCCGCCGGATCGCGCACTCCCGCCAGCACCGTCCAGCCGGCCCTCGCCAGGCGCAGAGCCGTGGCACGGCCGATGCCCGTCGATGCGCCGGTTACGAGGGCGACTGGCATTGGCGACCGACCCTAGCGGACGTGACATCGCTGTGGAGAGTCCCCTCGCACGGTTAGCGCCCGCTTAGGATGATCGTGGATGGTTTCCTGCGTGAGCATGCCGTCCGTCGCGATACGCGCAACCGCCGCGTTGGCCTTGATCGCCGCCCTCGGGGGATGCGGAAGCAGCGGCCACAGCAGCTCCACCGGCGACCCCGGCGCGCTGCACCTGTCCTCGCTCAGCGCGAGCAACGGCTGCGCGGCCACGGTCATCGACACGCTCGGCAAGATCGCGGCGCGGGTCTACAACGAGGGCGTCTCAAGCGAACGGACCGCATCCGCGCGCGCCCTGATCGCGGCGTCACTGCCTCTGCGCGAGGCGGTCGAAGCCGGTGACGCGCCGGCCGCCCGCGCAGCCGCCCGGTCGCTACTCGCCACGGGGCACATGACGGACCTGAAGGTGATGCGCGGCGGGCGTGTGCTGGTGAACGTTGGTGCCCCGCATGCGCTCGCCCCGCTGAGCGGCACGCTCACAGGGGCGGCGCTCACCCCGATCGGGACCTACGTGGCCAGCGTGTGGGCCGACTCCGGGTTCTTCGCCGAGGCCAGGGGTGTCGCCGAAGGCAGCGTGGCCCTGCGCAGCGACGGTCACAGCATCGCCGCTTCGCTTGCGCTTCCGCGAGGGGAACTTCCGGCCGAAGGATCTCTCACCGCCGGGCAGGTCAGCTACCGCTACACCTCGTTCGCAGCCACCGTCTATCCGACCGGCCAGCCGGTGCGCATGTACCTGCTGCGGTCGCTCGCCTCGACCGCCCCGCTGTGCGGGCACACCCAAGAGGACACGCTCGTCAACACGCTCAGCCGCGTCGCGAACAACATCTACGACGCCGAGCGCGATAGTCGCGCCACCCTCGAACAGGTCCACCGCGTGCAGCGCGACTCGGCTCTGCTGCGCGCCGTCGCGGCGCGCGAACCGGTGGCGGCCACGGACGCGATCACGACGCTGCTCAACGAGCACATCGTCCGCCTCAGGGTCACCGTCGAAGGGCGGCTGCTGTCCGACGTCGGCGGCCCCTACGTGCTCGCGCCCGTGACTGCCCCGCTGCGCCTCGGCGGCCGCACGATCGGCAGCTTCGTGCTCTCGGTCCAGGACGACGAGGGCTACCGGCGACTGACCAAGCGCCTGGCCGGGCTCGATGTCCTCATGTACATGGGCTCGACGCTGGTCAAGAACGATCTGGGACCGAACCCCGGGACAGTGCCCGCCGGCGGCACCTACCACTACGGCGGGCGCACGTTCCGCGTGTACACGCTGCACGCCGAGGCATTCCCCTCCGGACCGCTGAAGATCGACGTGCTGATCCCGATTCCCTACACCTGAGCAGGACGACCGCACGAGGACGATCGCCGCGGACGCCGAGCGCGCCGGACGCGCTCAGGCGGGAACCAGCGACTTGCGCTTCTCGGCGAGAGCGGCGAGCAGCTCGTCGAAGGAGGCTGAGAATTTCTCGACTCCCTCGCGCTCGAGCGTGGCGGTGACGTCGTCGTAGTCCACGCCCGCGCGAGCGAGCTCGTCGAGCAGCTCGTGCGCGCCGGCGAGCCCCTCCTTCAGGCGAGGCTGTGCAAGGCCGTGATCCTGAAACGCCGTGATCGTCTCCTCGGGCATCGTGTTGACGGTGTCGACGCCGATCAGATCTTCGACGTACATCGTGTCCCGGTAGTCGGGGTTCTTCACCGACGTCGAGGCCCACAGGACTCGCTGCGGCGTCGCGCCCTTCGATGCCAGATACTCCCAGCGCGGTCCTGCGAACGTCTGCAGGTAGTGCGCGTAGGCGAGCTTGGCGTTCGCGACGGCGAGCCTTCCCTTGAGGTGGTCGTTGCCGGGAAGCTCATCGAGCCGGCGATCGGCCTCCGTGTCGATGCGTGACACGAAGAAGCTCGCCACCGAGGCCACCGCGCGCGGCTCGCCGCCCCCGGCGATCAGCCGCTCGAGCCCGCGCAGATAGGACTCGGCGACCTCGGCGTAGCGCTGCAGCGAGAAGATCAGCGTCACGTTGATCGATTTGCCCTCCGCGATCACGTCCTCGATCGCCGCCAGGCCGGGCTTGGTGGCGGGGATCTTGACCATCAGGTTCGGGCGTTCGACCTCCCCATGGATGCGCACCGCTTCTCGGAACGTCGCCAGCGTGTCGTAGGCCAGGCCGGGGTCGACCTCCAGCGAGACGTATCCGTCGCGGCCCGCTCCGGCGTCCCAGACCGGCCTGAACAGGTCGCATGCCTCGCGTATGTCCTGCTCGGCCAGCGCCCAGAAGACGTCCTTGATCGGAAGCTCGCCGTCGAGTTCGCGAAGCTGCTCCTCATAGGCGTCACCCGAGGCCATCGCCTTCTGGAAGATCGTCGGGTTCGACGTGGCCCCGACGACAGAGTCCTCGTCGAGCAGGCTCTGCAGGTGCCCTCCGCGAGTCGATTCGCGCGAGAGGAAGTCGATCCACACGCTCTGCCCCAGTGAGGACAGCAGGTGCAATGGGGTGAGGTTCTGCGAGGACATGGCGGGACTCCTTGTCAGCTCGATATCGGACTCGTGCGCGCCAGCAGGGCTCTTGCCCTCGCGGCGATGTTCTCGGTGCTGAAGCCCAGTTCTCTCAGCACTATTGGGCCTGGAGCGGAGGCGCCGAAGCGGTCGAGGCCCAGCACGTCGCCGTCGGAGCCCACCCACTTCCACCAGCTCATGCTCGCCCCCGGCTCGACCGCCAGGCGAGCGTGCACCTCGCGCGGGAGCACCTGGTCGCGATACTCCTGCGACTGCGCTTCGAACAGCTCCATGCAGGGCATCGCCACGACGCGGACCCTGGCGCCCTCCGCGGCGAGCGCCCGGGCCGCATCGAGCGTCGTCGGGACCTCGGCGCCAGTTGAGATAAGGATCAGCTCGGGGCTGTCCGCGGAGGCGTCCAGCCCGTTCGAGGAGGAGGGGGCGGCGAACGAGTCCCACAGCACGTAGCCGCCGCGCTCGAGCTGCTCGGCAGGGGCCACCTCGGAGCGGTCGAGCACCGGGATCGTCTGGCGCGAGAACAGCAGCGCGACCGGCCCGTCGGGGCGCTCGAGCGCAACCCGCCAGGCGACCGCGGCCTCGTTTGCATCGGACGGGCGGATCACCCACAGATGCGGGATCGCGCGCAGCGAGGCGTACTGCTCGACGGGCTGGTGCGTGGGGCCGTCCTCGCCCAGGCCGATCGAGTCGTGCGTCCACACCCACAGCACCGGCAGTTCCATCAGGGCCGACAGCCGTACGCTTGCGCGCATGTAGTCGGAGAAGATCAGGAACGTCGAGCCGTACGGCTTCACGATCCCGCCGTGCGCCGCGGCGCCGTTGACGATCGCGCCCATCGCGTGCTCGCGGATGCCGAACGGGATGTTGCGCCCCGAGTGCACCCGGGAGAACTCGCCTGCGCCCGGGAAAAGCGTCTTCGTCGACTCCACCAGATCGGCGGCCCCGCCGGCCATCGCCGGGGCATATCCAGAGAACGCCGCCATCGTCTTCTGGCCCGCCGATCGCGTGGCGATGAGTTCACCGGCCTTGAATCCGGGCAGCGCCTCGCGCCAGCCGTCGCGCAGCTCACCGGCCCAGGCGCGATCCCACTCGGCCGCCAGCTCCGGGAGGGCCGCGCGCCAGCGCTCGAAGCGCTCCTCCCAGGCGCGTTGCGCCTCTTCGCCGGGGACGTGCAGCGACATGTGCTCATACACGCGCTCGTCGACCCAGAACGAACGGTCCGGGTCAAAGCCCATCACCTTCTTCGTGGCCCGCACCTCAGGCTCGCCCAGCGGAGCACCGTGCGCCTTGGCCGTATCGACCGCGTCCGGCGCCGGATAGGCGATGTGCGAGCGGATCGCGATGAACGAGGGCCGCTCGGTTTCCTCGCGGGCCGCGTCGAGGGCGAACTCGAGCGCGTCGAGGTCCTCGGAGTCCGCCACGCGCTGCACGTGCCAGCCATCGGCCTCCATGCGCGCGGTGTGGTTCTCGCCGTCGAAGGAGATCGCGGTGCTCCCGTCGATCGTGATGTGGTTGTCGTCGTAGCAGACGATCAGCTTGCCGAGCGCGAAGTTCCCGGCAATCGAGGCGCCTTCCTGTGAGACCCCCTCCATCATGTCCCCGTCCCCGCAGATCACGTAGGTGTGGTGATCGACGACCTCGAGGCCCGGGCGGTTGAAGCGCTCGGCAAGGAAGCGCTCGGCCATCGCCATGCCCACCGCGTTGGAGAAGCCCTGGCCGAGCGGCCCGGTCGTGATCTCGACGCCCGGCGTATGGCCGCGCTCGGGATGACCCGGCGTGCGCGAGCCCCACTGGCGAAACTGCTTCAGATCATCGAGACCGAGGTCATAGCCGGTGAGATGAAGCAGCGAGTACTGGAGCACGCATGCGTGACCGGCGCTCAGCACGAAACGATCGCGGTTCGGCCAGCCGGGGTCGCTCGGATTCAGGTGCAGAAAGCGCTTGTACAGGGTGTACGCGAGCGGCGCGAGCGCCATCGCGGTTCCGGGGTGACCGGCGTTGGCCTTCTGCACCGAGTCCATCGCGAGGCCGCGAATCGTGTCGATCGACAGCCCCTGGATCTCACGCTCTGGCGGCATCTGCTCGATCCTAGCGACGATTGGCCGCTAAAGTCCGGGGATCATGCCTGAGCAGCTATGCGACGTCGGCAGGGGCATAACCCTGTGTTATGAGACCTTCGGCGACCCGGCCGATCCGACCGCGCTGCTGATCATGGGATTGGGTATGCAGATGGTCGCCTGGCAGGACGATTTCTGCCTGGAGCTCGCTGGGCGGGGCTTCCACGTCGTCCGCTTCGACAACCGCGACATAGGGCACTCGACGCACCTGCCGGGCCCGGCGCCCACGGTCCCCCAGATCATCCTCCGCCCGAAGCGCGTCGCCCGCTACGCGGTCGCCGACATGGCCGACGACGCCGCGGGCCTGCTGGGCAAGCTCGAGCTGGCGCCGGCGCACGTGATCGGTGCTTCGATGGGCGGGATGATCGGCCAGTCGCTCGCGGCGCGCCATCCGCAGAAGGTGCGCTCGCTGGTGTCGATCATGTCCAGCACCGGCAGTCGCTTCAACGGGCAGCCGGCGCTGCGCAGCTACGGGATCCTCCTACGCCGCGCGCCGGCGGGACGAGACGCCTTCATCGCGCACGCCGAGCGCGTGTTCACGGCCCTGGGCTCGCCCGGCATCGAGCGTGACCCGGCCGATATCCGCGAGATCGCCGCGGCGAGCTACGACCGCGACCATGACCCAGCCGGTCCGCCTCGCCAGCTGGCTGGGATCGCGGCATCCGGCGACCGCACGCGGGAACTGCGCGACATCACCGCTCCGACGCTTGTCATCCACGGCAAGGCCGACCCGCTGATCGCCTACTCGGGCGGGCGGGCGACGGTGCGCGCGATCAGCGGCGCGAAGCTGATGGGCGTCGAGGGAATGGGTCACGACCTTCCGCGGGCCCTGTGGCCGAGATTGATAGACGCCATCGCCCGGCACGCGTCGCAGGCGCCCGCGCCCGGCGAGCTCGCCCCACCCCAACAGGCCCGGCAAGAGCCGCTGTCGGGCCTGATGGGATAGGGACACCCTCCTCTCCTCCCGCCCGGGCGCTCAGCCCGGGACGCCTCAGCCGCTATGGGGCCGCCGGCGAAGGGCGGGCAGGCCCGTGGTGGAATGTGCCCGGGCGGTCGAGCAGCAGCCGCCGTCGGGTCGCACGCGCACGAGCCAATGCAGGTCGTCGCGACAGTGCGAGCGGCGGTAGGGCCAGCGACCGTGCAACGCTCGGAGCATCCGTTGCTCCTGGCACGCGAACAGTCTCATCTCCTATCCCGATTTCGGTCTCGCATCCTGCTTGACCCCAAGCCTCTCGCCCAGGCTCCCCTGTCGCTGTCGCGTTTCGACCCCGAACCACCCTGCTGCTTCCTCCTTCGAATGCCCGGGATCCATCTCCGTTGTGGACATATAAATCACGTTTTACGCGGAATGTCAACCGGCCGAACGGCCCTTCTCGCCGGCCGCGCCTATGATCGCCGGACAGTGCGGCTGTCCCCACGTCCCCCAGCTGCTCGAAGTGGCGCCGGGCGCGGCCTGCCGGCGCTCGGGCGGGTCCTCCTGTGCGCCGGCGCGCTCACTCTGGCTGCGGCGGCGCCGGCCGGCGGCGCTCCCGGGCGGGGTGCGAGGATCCTGTGCTCGGCGGGCGGCGGACGCACGCTGTCGAGGTCCCATCGCGTGCGGGTGTTCGCCCGCAAGGGCAGCTTCTACAGCTGCTGGCTTCCCTCAAGGCGCCGCACGACGCTCGGGCGGGTCGGCGAAGTCATTCCCGACGGGGCCGCGGTGCTTTCGACCCACGTCCGGATCGACGGCGAATACGTCGCGTTCGCCGAGCAGGCGGTGGGTGACCCGGGCTACAGCCTGTCCTCGGTGGTGTCGGTGAACGCCCGCACCGGCCGGACGGGTCGCCTCGTCACGCCGCGCGAAACGGAAAACTTCGACAGCTTCGTCGATGACGTCGGCGTCGCGGCCGATGACGCGCTCGTGTACCTGCAGTGGGAGGGCACACCGTGCCCGGGGGAACACACGAGCGGGGAACACGGACCGGACGACGCCCTCATCGCCGTCGAACCTGGCGCAAAGCCACACACCACGACGCGGCGCACGCTGGACTGCGAACTCCCCTCCGAGACGGAAGGCTCGATCTCAAAGCTCGTCGTGGTCGGCCAGACGGTCACCTGGCTGCACGCGGGCGTCGCGCGCACAGCGACGCTTCGCTAGCTTCCTGCAGATGCGCCCGGCGGGAATCGAACCCGCGGCCTGCGGCTTGAAAGACCGCTGCTCTTTGGCTCCCCGAAGAGAACCGTTGACCACTGAGCTACGGGCGCGCGCTGGGAGTGTCTACGGACTTAGGTTGCTGTCAGGCACCTAATCTAAGCACGCCCGGGCCGAGCGCGCGCGACGCTAGACGAACCGCTTGACGAAGTCGAGCGCGGTATCGGCGACCTTCCGCCACCCGCTGTCGATCGTGAGCGCGTGCCCGCGGTCGGGGATCTCGACGATCTCGGTTATGCCCGCGTTGTGCGCCTGCTTCTTGTAGGAGGCGTTGGCGATGGCCCACGGCACGGTGTGGTCCTTCTCACCGGAGATGATCAGCAGCGGGCCGCGGTCGGGGTTGGCGCTGTCCACCTGCGCCTCGGTGCGTGGATTCAGGTTGGCGCTGGCCGCCTGGAAGAGCGGCGCGCCGGGGGCCGGCACCGCGAAGCTCCGGTACAGCTCGCGGGCCTCCTCCTCGCTCACCGCGTTGGCGAACGCGAAGCGGAACTGCTCGTAGGTGAGCGCGACGGCGCGCTTGCGGTTGGCGGGGTTCTGCAGGACCGGCAGCGCGGCCCTTAGCGCGGAGATCGGCAGTGGCAGCACCCCGCGGAAGGGCGCGGGGTCGACGGCGACGGAAACCTCCGAGAGCCCGCGGCCGGCGATGATCTGGGCCAGCAGCCCGCCGAAGGAATGCCCGACCACGGCCGGCTTGCGCTCGAGTGAACCGATCACCTCGGCGACGTGGTCGGTCACCTGACCGACAGTCTTCCCGGCAAAAACCTGCGGGTGTGCGTTTGCCTGATCGACCGTCTCGGGGTCATCCGGCCAGCCCGGCGCGAGCGCTGCGTAGCCGGCCTCCTCGAACACCGAGGCCCACCGGTCCCAGCTGCTTGCCAGCAGCCACAGACCGTGTATGAACACGACCGGCGTGCGTCCCGCCGCGTTCGCCCTCTCGATCTGCTCGGACTCGCGCGCCGTGATCCCCGCCATCTGCCTACCCTATCTCTCGCAACCCGGCGAGGCCATCGGCGATGCTCGTGACGGGCTCGTAGGAGAGCTGCTCGCGCGCCTTGTCGATCCGGATCGTGCACTCCTGAGAGGAGACCCAGTAGGCGAAGCGCGTGAGCGGCGGGCGGCCCGGCAAAGGCAGAAGCCGCCAGGCCGTCTCCCCGGCGCTCGCCAGCACCGAGGCGGCCGCGCGCGGGATGCTCCGCGACGGAGCCTCGACGCCCTGCGTCGCCAGCAGATCGCTCACGAACTCACGGAACACGACGGGCTCGCCATCGGTGACGAAGTAGGCGTTTCCCGGACGGCCGCTGCTGGCGCCGAGCACCAGCCCCTCGACGGTGTTGTCGACGTGGGTCGTCGAGGTGCGGTGCCGGCCGCCCCCGATCCACGCGAATCGCCCGCTGCGGACCAGCTCGACCATCACCGGCAGCAGCGTCGTGTCGCCGGCGCCCCACACGAAGCGCGGACGCACGACGACCGTCTCGAACCCCTCCCGGTTCGCATCGAGAACCGCCTGCTCCGCGCGTGCCTTGGTCGAGCTGTACAGGACGGGCGAGTCGGGCCGCAGCGGGGCCGTCTCGTCGACTTCGACGAGCGGCTCGCCGGCGAGCAGCGCCGCCTCGGTGCCGACGTGCACGAACCGTCGCACGCCCGCCGCGTTGCATGCCTCAAGGACGTTTCTCGTGCCCTGCACGTTGCCGCGCTCGAAGTCCTCGCGCTTGCCCCAGTCGCCGAGCGTCGCAGCCGCGTGGAAGGCGAGCTCGCAGCCTTTCGCGCCGGCGCGCATCGCGGCAACGTCCCCGAGGTCACCCCGCACGGGCTCGGCACCGCGCGCGAGGACGCGGTCAGCCGCCTCGCTCGAGCGTACGAGTGCACGCACGCTATGTCCGTCCGCGCACAGCCGCTCGATCAGCCTGCCGCCGATGAAGCCCGAGCCACCGGTCAGGAACACCTCGCTCATCGAGCCCGCAGGCTAGTCGAGTTGAGCACCGATTGCGCGGCGTTGTAGCCGTTCATCCCGTGTGCTCCGGCGCCGGGAGGGGTCGCTGCCGAGCAGATGAACACCCCGGGGATGCCGGTGCTGTAGGGATCGATCGCCAGACGCGGGCGGATGACGGTCTGCAGTGGCGTGTTGGCACCGGTGATGATGTCGCCGCCGACGTAGTTGGCGTTGTGGCTTTCGATCTCACCCGTCGAGCGCACGGAGGTCGCGAGAATCCGCTCGCGCAGGCCGGGCGCGAACCGTTCGATCTGATCGAGCAGGACCTCGGTCGCGTCGCCGCTGTAGCCGGACGGGACGTGCGCATAGCTCCACACCGGATGAACGTCGTCACGGGCACGCGTCGGATCGGCAAGCGACTGCTGGCAGACGACGACGAACGGGCGCTCGGGCATGCGGCCGCGGTTGATCTCCCGCTCGGCGACGACGATCTCCTGGAAGGAGCCGATCGCGTGCACGGTCCCGGCCCGGCGAGCGCTCTCACTCGCCCACGGCACGCCGCCGGCGACGGCGAGGTCGACCTTGAACGCCCCCGGTCCGTAGCGGTAGAGGCGGTAGGCGCGCGCCACGTGCGCGGGCAGCTTCTCGGCGGCGATCTCGGCGACCGCGGCCGGTGCAAGGTCGAGCACGACCGCATCGGCTCCCGGAAGCTCTGACAGCGATCTCACGCGACGTCCGGTTTCAATGCTTCCGCCGTGCTCGCGCACGACGGCGGCCAGAGCGTCGCTGATCGCGCCCGAGCCCCCGCGCGCGACCGGCCAGCCGTACTGATGGCCGGCGCAGATGAGCGCCATGCCCACCGATGAGCTCATCAGACGCGAGAGCGGACTGAAGGCATGCGCGGCGCAGCCGCCCCACAGGGCGCGCGCCTCCTCAGTTTGAAACGCACGCGCCAGCAGCGAAGCGGGCATCGCCGCCGGCACCCCGAAGCGCAACAGCCGGACCGGGTGGCGCGGCACGTGCAGCACCGGGCGCATGATGTCCTCGCTGAGCGCTTCGAACCCGTTCGACGGCGAGGAGAAGAGGCGGCGCCAGGCCCGTCCGTCCTCGCCCAGGCCGGTGGCGGTGTCGCGCAGCGATCTCAGCAGCGCTCCCGCCCTTGCGCCGTCGAGTGGGTGGGCCAGGTCGACCTCCGGCCAGCACCACTCAAGGCCATGGCGCTCCAGTCCGAGCTCCTTGAGCGACCTCGCGCCGACGGCCATGATGTGCACGGCCGAGCAGTCATCGTGGAGCAGCCCCGGGAGCGTCAGCTCGCTCGTCTGCGCGCCGCCGCCGATCCTCGCCTCGGCCTCCAGCACGGTCACCCTTACGCCCGCGCGCGCGAGCACCGCCGCGCAGGTCAGTCCGTTCGGGCCGGACCCGACGACGATCGCATCGCTCACTAGCTCACCGCAGCTGCAGCGCGACCGGGCGCGCTGGAATGAATCACCTCGACCGGGAACGTGCCCGTCGCATCAAGCCATGGCTGGCGATCGACCATGTCCTTGACCTGGACGTAGCCCTCCTCGATGAGCCCCGTTGCAGCGTCGTAGATGCGGTAGTGCTGACGCTGCACCTGGGCGGGCTGGGACTCGATCGTGACCACCCGCACCTCGCCCTCTGCGAAGTGGCATCGCTCCTGCACCGCTTCAAGCAGCTGCTGGTTGTGGAAGTGGCCATCGCCGAAGTTCCATCCCACGGCCACACCTGCGATCAGCTCGCCCTCGCGCACCGAGTACGCCTCGACGTCCTCCACGGCGCGAGGGAGCAGCCCATTGAGAGCACGGCCGTGCGTGTGCATCGCACGGAAGGCCAGGCCCTTGGTGAGCAGCAGCTCGGCCATCTCGCGGCCGTACAGCTTCGTCAGCTGCTCGACGACCACGTGTGCCGGCTTGACCAGAGACCCATCGAGCTTCTCCTCGGCGCCGTCCTTGCGGAACAGCCACTGGCTGGTGGCCCAGTTACCGGCGTAGTAGCGCATCGAGGCGAGGAAGGAGATCTTGTCGGGCCGCAGGTTGCCTGCCACCGGGACGAGCACGCCGACCGCCACGATGGCGGCTATCAGTAGCGGTTCGTCGAGCGTCGAGAACGGCACGTCGCCGTAGTGGCCGAACAGGAACAGCAGCCCGAAGATCATGAACAGGTTCCACTCGAGCGGTACGGCGAGCGGGAACGTCGAGGTGATGTGGACGTGGAAGATGATCATGCCCACCACTGCGATCGTGCACAGGGTCCCGCCCCTGGATACGAGCAGCAGAAGGGGCAGCGAGAACTCCATGACGGTGCCGAGGTGGGCGGCGAACGACGCCTGCTGGGAGGGCCTGAGATCCTCGGGGTGGTTGCGATACATCCTGCGCTTGGCCGCGCGCGAGCGGTTCCAGGGCGTGTTTGAGATCATCACGGCCACGACGAACGGGAAGTGCTTGTTGAGCTTGGACGCCGCAGCCCCCCACCAGATGCACACGAGCACGAGCTGCGAGGCGACGAACAGGTTCCCGATCGGGAACAGGAAGACGAACAGCAGCAGGCCGTACAGTTCCGGGCGCGCGCTCAGGAACGACACCTTGTCGCGCAGACCGAGCAGCACGAGGAAGCCGAGCAGCACGCCGATCGCGGCGGGGTCGAGCCGACCGGCCGCGCGCCCGGCGACGGCGTCGCCGTTCGACAGAAGCAGGAAGAGCCCGGCGCCCAGGACGCCGGCGTACAGCGCCACGTCCAGCAGCGTGCGCCGCGACCCGCGCGTGAGCGGGACGCGGTCGGGAAACGGCGGTAGGCGGATCGTGCCCGGGCGCAGCCAGTAGAGGATGCCGCCGATGGGTGGCATGAAGCGGAACGTCAGCGGCATCGATCCCGCGCCGAGCCCGATGAACTCCCACAGCATCGTCCACAGGACGACCTTCTGAAAGACGATCGGTTCGGTCCACCAGCTGCCGAGATCGCCGAGACCGCCGAGGCCGGAGGTGGACGCCGAGATGACCAGAGCTCCTCCGACCGCGAAGATCACGAGCTTGACGATGTACAGCAGGTAGACGGAGGTCGGGACGCCAACCCCGTTGAGCGCCCAGTCCTGCGCCAGCGGCTTGATCCGCTCGAGCAGTGGGCGGCGCTTCCACTCCTCGATGTCGACCGGCGGTGCGGCCGGTGCAATGAATCCCATGGCGTTCCCCTCTCCTCGTTCTCAGTTCCCAAGCGCCGGCGGCTCTAGATCTGATCGGCCCCTTCGTGGAGGAAGCGCTCGAGCGTCGGCGCGTCGTGGGAGCAGATCAGCTCGACCTCCTGCCCGTGGTCGTGGGCGAGCTCGCGCAGGCGCTCTGAGTTCTGCCGGCGGACCTCGCCGTCGGCGTTGTTGAGGGCCTGGAAGGCGCGCAGCCCCGCG
The DNA here is from genome assembly GCA_963764185.1 of uncultured Solirubrobacteraceae bacterium. Taxonomy (GTDB): domain Bacteria; phylum Actinomycetota; class Thermoleophilia; order Solirubrobacterales; family Solirubrobacteraceae; genus Palsa-744. The sequence continues at coordinate 138,163 of CAVXRF010000009.1, forward strand.
GGGCAATGCGCCGGAGTCTCAACCTCGCCGTGGTGGAAGTAGGCGTCGCCGCAGTGCAGCAGCCACCGCTCTGCCCGCCTGATCGCGACACCGGTGTGCCCGACGGTGTGCCCGGGCAGCGGTATCAGCAGTATCTCCGCATCGCTGCCCGGCAGGATCCGCACGCTGTCAAAGCCGAACCACTGATCGCCACCGGCCTCGTGCCGCGACCAGCGAGGCCCGTGCGCCCAATGGACGGCCAGGTAGCGGGCGCGCTCGCGCCAGCCCGGGTTCATCGCGGCGTCGAGCTCTGAGCCGAGCAGATGGACCTCGGCATCGGGAAAGTCCGGGAGACCGCCGGCGTGGTCGAGGTCGAGGTGCGTCGTGACGATATGGCGCACGTCGCCGGGCTCGAACCCGAGCGCGCGGATCCGGGAGATCGCCGTCTCGGCCGGGTCGGCCCGCGGGCGCACCACCGTCGTGAACGGAACCCCGAGCTGGCGCGGATTGCGGGTGTCCTCGAGGCCGAAGCCGGTGTCGATGAGAACGAGTCCCTCGGCGCCCTCGACCAGCAGGCAGTGGCAGACGAGCCGCGTGCTGGCCAGCAGTCCTCCCTGGCCGGCGATCAGTCGCGCCCCGCGTGGACACATGGTGCCGCAGTTGATGTGATGGATGGCGCGTGGAGCGGTGTTCATGAGCGGCAAGCGTACCTGCACGGCGCGGGTGTTAGGTTGCGGCCATGCCCGATGAGCGCTTCGACCCGGGCGACGCCCCCGCCCTGGGGATGCTCGGACCGCGGACGCGGCATCTGCTCGCGCTCGAGTTCGGCTCCAAGGCCGAGTTCGACGACCCGAGCCTCGAGTGGAGAAGGCTCTTCTCCGAGCTGCTGGGCACCTTCATGCTCGTGCTTGTCGCTGCCGGCGGCGGGATCCTCCACGGCAAGGGGCAGATCAGCCTGGCGGCCGCGGTCGTCGCGCCCGGGCTGATGGTCATGTCGATCATCCTCTTCATGGGCGCGGTCTCAGGGGCCCACCTCAATCCCGGCGTGTCGCTGGCGTTCGCGATGCGCGGAGACTTCCCCTGGAAGCGTGTGCCCGGCTACATCGTCATACAGCTGATCGGCGCCACCCTGGCATGCCTGTTTCTCGAGGCCGTCTTCGGCAACGTCCAACACCTGGGCGCCACGCTGCCCGGGCCCGGCTACGCCAACTGGCAGGCGCTGCTGATGGAGGTCGTCCTCACCGCGACGCTCGTCAGCGTCATCCTGGGCACGGCCTCGGCCGCCCAGAGCGTCGGCCCGATCGCGGCGCTGGGTGTCGGCGGCTACATCGCGCTCGCCGGTCTCTGGTCGGCGCCGGTGAGCGGCACCTCGATGAACCCGGCCCGCTCGTTCGGCCCGGCGCTCGTGAGCGGGGACTTCTCAAGCTACTGGGTCTACGTGCTCGGCCCGCTCGCCGGCGCGCTGATCGCCGTCGGCTGTGCCCACGTGCTGCGGGGGCGCGGCGGCGACCCGACCTCCCGCAAGGCCGGATCGGGCGCGCTCGAGCAGCGTTGAGTCTCCGCGCGGCGGCGGTCAGGGATCTACGGAGAAGTGCAGGCGCGCCCGCTCGAAGCGATCGACGTGCGCGGTGCCGAGGGCGCTGGCAGGAGTCAGACAGCCGGCCCGCTCCGGTGTGGCGCCGTCCTGCGCAAGCAGCATCCCCGCCTCGCCGAGCATCCTCGCCGTGGCCAGATAGCCGGGGTGTCCCTGGGCGTGCACGTGCACGTTGATCTCATTTGCGCCGAGCGTGCGAGCGTTTACGGAGATCGCCCACTCCCACCCCTCCAGACGGTCCTCGGCGGGGCCGAACCCCGACGCGGGGCCGATGTGTTCGAGGACATTCGCGAGTCGCCGCCTGACCGCCGGGCGGGCGCCGGCGAGGCCGCGGAGCCCGATCTGCGTGGCCGATAGGGCGCCGGCGACGCCCCAGCGCGCCGGGAGCGTGGCGGTGCTCCCGCCGAGCACGATGCCCTCCCGATAGGCGAACGGCTGGGCTGGGCGCCCATCGACCGCCGCGATGAGCGCAGTCGTCCGCTGGATCACGGCAGGGTTGATGAACGGGGCGGGCGCCATCGGAGCGATCACCGCTCCGTGAGATCCACGCCGGGGCGCGAGCCCGATCGGCGAGACGCGCCGCACGGTGGCAGCGGCCGCTTCATCGGTGATGAGCGCGGCCGGATCGGTTGTCAGCGCCGCGTCCTCGTCGTCCATCAGCGCGGAGATGCTCTGGAAGGTTCCACCCGACATCCCATCGGAGGGACGCGGCAATCCTCCCGGCGGCTTCATCGTCGCCTCGAGGTCCACCGCCTGAAGGCCCTCGCCGAAACGCTCGAGCGCGGCCTCCGCGGCCAGCAGGACCGAGAGGTCGGCGGGCAACGCCTCGAACCCACAGACCTGCACGATCTTCACGCCGGCGGCGCCGGCTGCGCCATCGAACTGATCGATCATCCGGCGGACGAACGGGATCTCACCGGTCAGGTCGGCGTAGTGGGCGCCGCGCGCGACGCACGCCTCGATCACCGGCCGCCCATGGAGCGTGTATGGGCCGACGAGGTTGAGGACCACGCGAGCCCGCGACGCCATCGCGGCAAGCGAGCCGGGGTCAGAGACATCGGCCACGATCGTCTCGGACGGGTTCACACCGGAGGCACCGAGCATCCGCTCGGCCTTGGCGGCATCGCGCGCGGCGGCGGCCCAGCGCAGATCGCCGTCGGCCGCGCGCTCGGCCAGGTAGCTCGCGACGCGGCGGCCGGTGACGCCCGTTGCTCCGAAGACGACGATGTCCAGATCGCGATCGCTCACCCCTCCGGACGATACAGGCACGCCTGTATGCTCACGGCGTCCATCTTCTCTGCCGGGAGGAAGCATGTCGAGCCTTACCTGCTTGGTGATTTCTCCGCTCGGCGATCCGGGCACCCCCGCCCGCAAGCGCGCCGATCAGGTCTTCAAGCACATCATCGAGCCGGTCGTCTCGGCTCTCGGCTATTCCGCCAAGCGAGCCGACGAGATGGGCCTGCCCGGGATCATCACCGGCCAGCTGCTCGCCGCCGTCGCCGACTCAGATTTGGTGGTCGCCGACCTGACAGACCACGATGCAAACGTCTTCTACGAGCTCGCCGTGCGCCACGCGACCCAGCGCCCGGTGGTGCAGCTGATCGACTCCTCGCAGCGACCGCCGTTCGACCTCGCCGACATGCGCACCATCCACCTGGACATCCACGACCTCGACAGCGCCGAAGAGGCCCGCCGCCAGCTCGAGGACCAGATCGAACGCGCGAACGCATCTTCGCCGGTCGATACTCCCCTAGCGTCGGCCAAGGCGATGAAGACGCTGTGGGAGAGTCAGGAGCCGGCCGCGCCGATCCTCGCCGAGGCTCTCAACGAGATACGCGCGCTCGAGCAGGAACGCATTCGCCGGAGCTCATCCGCTGACGGGGCCGCCGCCGAGGCGGCCCGGCCGCCGGGCCTTCAGGGCAACAGCGCACAGCTCTCCTTCCCGCGGCAGCAGCTGTTTCCCGGCCGGCCGCTGTTCACCGGGCTGCCGTCTGCCTTCACACCCGCCGGCGGCCACTCAGACGCCGTCGAGCGCGGGCCCGAGGACAACGGCAAGCGCGGCGAGGGCGGCCGTGACGGCAACGGCCATGACGGCAAGTCGCCGGCGAGCTCAAACCACGACGGCAAGCGTGCATCGAACGCGAAGGGCCGCAAGGCCGGCAAGCGTCACGGCTAGGGGACGGGCAGGCGCTCGAGCTCGGGCCGTGCGGCCTGAGACCGCCCGGCAGGGGGATGCAGCGACCGGGATGTGACGGCGAGCAGTTCGGTGATCGCGTCGTCGATGTCGTGGGCGAGCATGTCGACGTCCGGCATCGCCTCGCGGTCGGCGTAGACGCCGAAGCATGCCCGCTCGTGGATCGTCGTCATGCCGACCGAGACCGCATGGCTCTCTGCCAGCGGAACGACGGGATAGGTGGCCTGCAGCGGGCAGCCGAGCATGTACATGGGCACGCTCGGACCGGGGATGTTGGATACGACGAGGTTGAATGTGCGGGGGCTGGCAATGAACCGCGACAGGCTGCTGCTGCACCGTCACGGGGATGTGCGCGACGGCCTTCAGCACGATGTCGGCTCCGTCGGGCTCGCCGTCGCGCTTGCGGCGGCTCATCGCGGCGTGGACCCGGTACAGGCGACCCAGCGGATCGGGCTCGTCGCAGGGAAGCTCGGCGAACACGAACGAGATGTGGTTGCCGAGCACATCGGCCGAGCTGCGCACGCTGACCGGGACCATCGCCTTCAGCGCGACCGGCTCCTCGCCGCGGCGCATCAGATAGGCGCGCATGCCTCCGGCGACCGCCGCCAGCATCACGTCGTTGACGGTCGTGCCATAGGCGCGCTTGACGATCCGCAGGTCGGCGAGCGGGCGCTGAGCCCAGGCCAGGCGCCGCAGCGGCGACAGCGGCCCGTTGAGCACGCTCGCGGGGGCGTCGGCGAGCAGGTGGCTCGAGCGCGCGGGTCACCCGCAGCGCCCCCGCGGCGGTCTGTCGTGCCGCCGCGGGCCGGTGATCTGACCACGCGCGCAGCGGCCAGCGCAGCAGGCCGAGCTGCTGGGCGAGCGAGATCGCGCACGCCCCTCGACAAGCAGCTGCTCGCCGCCCGGCTCGGGCGCGGCGCGCCAGTCGTCGGGCTCGCATTGCGCCGGCTCCGGCGTGGGGTCGAGCAGCAGCATGCCGAGCTCCACCGCGGCGAGGCCGTCGACCATGCAGTGGTGGGCCTTGCCGACGATCGCGAACTGCCCGCTTTGCCGTGTCCTCGCAGATCCACATCTCCCACAGCGGGCGGTCGCGGCGCAGACGGCATCGACATCACCTCGTCGACGAGGTCCTGCGAGCGGACCCGGCGCCCGGTAGACATGACGGTCGACGGAGAACGCCTCATCGTCCGACCCACTCCGGTGCGTACAGGCCGAGCGGCACAGATGCGAGCTTCTGGCGGTAGCGCGGCGCGCGCGCCAGGCGCTGCTCGATGTGATCGCGCAGCTCTCGGAAGCTCGGCAGCCGGCCCACCTGCGGGCGCGAGAACACGCGCGACCCAGCCCACGTGCATGTGCGCGTTTGGCGTCTCGACCGCGAGGAAGGAGGCGTCGAGCGCCGACAGGCGAGGACTGCTCACTTTGCCAGCACCAATCGTCGGCTGCGCTTGGCGGCGCCTGCGCCGCCCGGCCGGACGGCGGCGCAGCGGCCGCCGCCGCGTCGGCGCGCGGGAGCTGGCGCCGGCCCCACTCGGCGGCGAGCGCGAACTCCACCAGCCGGTCGAAGTAGGTGCGCAACGGCGTGGGCCTGATGCCGGCGCCGCGCAGCGCCACGCGGGAGCGACGGTCGTCGTAGCGCGACCGCGCATGGCGAAGTAGGGGAAGAAGACCTCGCTGCGCTTGAGCGCCCGCCGGTAGCGCTCGTCGCTGGACGGCGCGAACGAGCAGCGGGTGCACCACCCGCCGGTACAGCGACGGGTCGATCAGGCGCGGTGGCGGACGCGCTCGAAGAAGCCGCTCGCGAGCTCGACGAGCTCGCCGACGCTGCTCGCGTGCCGCTCCGGCGGTCAGGTGGAAGGTGGCGCCCTCGGCCTCGGGCGCCTGGCTGAGCGCGAAGATCGCGTCCGCCACGTAGTCGACCGGCACGACGTCAACCGGTGCGTCACGGCGCGCGGGCAGAGCCACATACGCGCCCCGCGAGAATGCGCGCAACGGCCAGTAGAGCACGTTGAACGACGCGGTCCAGCCGCTGTCGCGCTCGCCGACGATGATGCTCGGGCGCAGCACCGTCACCGGCAGCCGACCCCGCCAGCCGGCGAGCAGGCACTCCGCCTCGAACTTCGACTGCTCATAGGCGTTGCGAAAGCGCTGGCCGACGTCGAGGTCGTCCTCGCTGAAGCAGCCCGCATGCTCGCCGGCGACGTATGCCGTCGAGATGTAGGAGAAGCGCCGCAGGCCGCCACGCGCCTGGCAGCGCTCGGCAAATTCGAGCACCCGCCGAGTGCCCTCCACGTTGATCTCGCGCGCGTCCGCCAGCCCCAGCTCAAAGGAAACCGACGCCGCGCCGTGCACGACCTCGCTCACCTGCTCGGCGAGCGCGTCGAGCCTGCCGCGCAGGCCCGAGACGGGCCGCGTGATGTCGCCCGCACCGCGACCACCCGCTCGGCATAGGGGTGATCCGGGGCCGAACAGGCGCAGCAGCGTGTGCTCCATGCGCGCCGCCGCCTCGCCGTCGTCGGCGCCCCGCACGAGCGCATACACGCGGCGGTCGGTGCTGCTCCAGGATAGCGGGCCAGCAGCTCCATGCCCACGAACCCCGTCGCGCCGGTCAGCAACACACCGTCTGAGGTCGCCCCCACCTCACGGCGATTCAACTGCCCAACCCCTCGGCAAGTCATCTCAGAAGGCTTCCTTCTCGTCAGGCCAGCAGTTCCGCGCCTCCCCGTCGCGCTCGACACCAGTCCGGATGTTGGACTCATTGTTCCACCGTGGTGGACCCGCTAAACAGCCGTAAACAAGAAAACAACTCGCAACTTGCGTGAAACACTCCACATCGCCCGTTGCATTGCTCGGCTCGGCGATGATCGACTGGGTGTGCCATGCACGAGCCGACGAAGGAGCGAGACAGATGCCAGACACGAACGACTTCAACCGCGCGATCATCGAGGAGTTCCGCGCCAACGACGGCGAGGTGGGCGGGCAGTTCGAGGGCGCACCGGTGCTGTTGCTGACGACCACCGGCTCAAGGAGCGGCGAGCGGCGCACGACCCCGGTGATGTATCTGCCGGACGGCGAGCGGATGGTTATCTTCGCGTCCAAGGCCGGGGCGCCCACCAACCCAGCCTGGTATCACAACCTCCTCGCCAACCCCGTGGTCACGGTCGAGGTCGGCTCAGAGACGCTCGATGCCGACGCCGTCGTGACCACCGGCGAGGAGCGCGAGCGGCTGTTCGACCGCCAGGCGGACCTGTACCCGCGGTTCGCCGAATACGCGCAGAAGACAACGCGGGAGATACCCGTGATCGCGCTGAAGCGCAGGGACTGATCGATCGGTTCAGGCCTATAGTTGCCGTCCGTGACAGTGCGACGCCTGGCCGCAAACGGGATCGAGCTGCAGGTTCTCGACGAGGGCGAGGGCCCGCTCGTCGTCCTGTGCCACGGCTTCCCCGAGCTCGCCTTCTCCTGGCGCCAGCAGGTGCCCGCGCTCACCGCTGCCGGCTACCGCGTGGTCGCGCCGGACATGCGCGGCTACGGCGGCAGCTCCGCACCGGCGGAGGTCGAGGCCTACGACATCGTCTCCCTGTGCGGCGACATGAGCGGCCTGCTCGACGCGCTGGGCGAGCAGCGGGCGATGTTCGTCGGCCACGACTGGGGCGCGTGGCTGGTGTGGCAGCTCGCCGTCCTTCACCCCGAGCGCGTGCGCGCGGTGGCCGGTCTGAGCGTTCCGTTCGTGCCCCGCGCGCCCGCGCCGCCGGTGGAAATCATGCGCCGGCACCTCGGTGAGGACTTCTACATCGTGTGGTTCCAGAAGCCCGGCGTTGCCGACGCGGCGCTGGCCGCGACGTGCGCCGGACGCTGACCACCTCGCGCCAGTGGACCGAGCAGTGGGCCGAGGAGGACCGGCCGGTGCGACGGCCGGCGTGGCTGTCCGAGGAGGAGCTCGACGTGTACGTCGAGGCGTTCGAGCGGACCGGGTTCACCGGCGGGCTGAACTGGTACCGCAACATCGATCGCAACTGGGAGCTCACCGCATCGATCGCCGAGCGCAAGGTGGAGCCGCCGGCGATGTTCCTCACGGGCGAGCGCGACCCCGTGCGCAGCTTCATGCCCGCCGAGGCAATGCGCGGGTGGGTGACGGACCTGCGCGAGGAGGTTGTGGTCCCCGACGCCGGCCACTGGATCCAGCAGCAGGCGCCCGAGGCCGTCAACGACGCGCTGTTGCGCTTCCTCGGCGAGCTATGAATCGCCGAGGAACGCGGACGGCCTACCCCTCGAGCTGAATTCGCACCGTCACGGGCTGGCTCTCGAGGGCGCGGAACGTCGCCGCGTTTATCGCACGGCCCACCGCGCCGCTGGCAAATGTTCGGATGCGCGCCTTGACGTCATCGTCCGGCAGCAGCTCGGCGGTTCCGTGGCGCCAGTTGTGACCGAGGCGCACGCGTACGCTCGGGTTGGCTTGGAAGTTCCGCACCCAGCCGGCATGGCTGCCGTGCTGGGCGATCAGCCACAGGGTTTTGCCATCGGGTGTGTAGGCCATCACCGGGGTGTGCCGCACGGCACCGGTGCGACGGCCGATCGTCTCCACGAGCGCCATTCCCGGTGGCGTGATCCCCACCTTGAACATGCCGCGCATCAGCGGGTTGGCCGTGTAGCGCCCGATCAGGATCTCATAGCGCCGCTTTACGGGCCTGTCCATGGAGCGGCAGTCTAGCGCTGGGCCCCGGCTCCGCTCAGGCCGGCGCCTCGATTCTCCACGCTCGCGCGAGGTTGGCGGCGGCCGCCGTGTTGACGAGGTCGGCGAACCCCTCCGGCGCCGGGGGCAGAAGCGGAGCCCCGCCGGCCGTGACCGCGCCGAGCACGCGCTCGCAGGAGCTCTGCGCGAGCTCGATCGCATGATCGAGGTCCACGCCGACGAGCTCTCCATCGCGCTTGACGAAGCGACCGGAAACGAGCACATGCCGGACGTTGCCCGGGTTGGCCTGGGCCACGAGGCAGCCCACGGGATCGGCCATCGGCACCATGTTCAGCCGCCGTCCGCCGACGACGATCACGTCGGCCTGCTTTCCCGGCGAGAGCGAGCCGATGCGGTGCTCGAGGCCCATCGCATTCGCCCCGTTGGCAGTGCCCCAGCGCAGGGCGTCGCGGACGGTCAGATCGAGGTGGTCGGGCATCTGATTGCGAGCGTTGAAGGCATCGTTTCGCATGCACCGCTCGAACTGCAGGCCGATCCGCATCTGACTGAACATGTCTCCCGAATTTGAGGACATCACGTCGCAGGACAGGCTCGGTCGCATCCCCAGCTCGAGCACGCGGCGGATGACCGGATGGCCCATCCCCATCTGGATCTCGGTCTCCGGGCACGAGGACACCTTGCAGCTGTTGTCCGCCAGGCGCTGCAGGTTGCGCTCGTCGAGCGTGTTGCAGTGCACGTGCACCTGGTCGGCTGACAGAAGGTGATGGTGATCGAGCTCCGGGATTCCCTCGGTGGCGAGCGATCCCCAGTTGCAGCCGGTGTGAAGCACGCTCGGCACGCCGAGCTCATGCGCCGAGCGAGCCTCGGCGATAGTCTGCTCGAATGGCAGAAGGCCGACCTCGGTGAGGGCCACGCCCATCGTCACGAGGCCGTCCTCGGAGGGCAGCTCTCGCTCACGGATGCGCCGCGCGTCGGCCAGCCGCTGCTCGTGCTCGGTGAATACCGGCTCGGCGGCGGGTGCCGGGTAGTAACCGTAGGCGAACATCGCGCGAATGCCCGCGTCCCTCAGTCCCTGGATCGCGCCGTCGGCATGCTCGGGGGTGTTGTTGCAGTGGGAGAAGTCGAGAATCGTCGTGACTCCGGCCTCGAGGGCTTCCAGGGCACCGACGTAGTTGCCGGCATACACATCCTCGGCTGCGCAGTTGGGCGAAATGGACATGCGGATCCCGCGGAAGTAGTCCTCGAGCGTCCAGTCCGCGCAGATGCCGCGAAACGGCGTCTGCCACGTGTGCCGGTGCGTGTCGATGAAGCCCGGCATGACCACATGCCCGGCGACGTCCACGACCTCGGCGTCCTCGGTGTCGAGGCGTGCCTCGACGGCGGCGATCACGCCATCCTCGATCAGGACATCGCCACGCGGCAACTCACCGACGGTCTCGTCCATCGACAGCACATAGCCGCCGCGCAGCAGTAGCCGGTCGCTCATCGCCTCTCCTCATCCACGTTGGTCGCGGGCCACGGTAGACCCCGGCTCGCCGGCTTGTCAAACCGGCCGCCGAGCGCTCCGGCTATTTGGAGCAGAGCACGTAAGCGGTGACCGGGCCGCGTACGCCCTGGCTGCTGTAGAACCACCCGGTCGGGGCTGCTGCGTAGGAACCGCTGCCCGAGCTGGGCGGAGTCGTGGTGGCTGAGTTCACCGGACCCGAGGACGTGTAGAAGTCTTCGTTGTTGACGTTGCTGCCGCCACCACCGAGCGCGACGTCACCGGCCGGACATGAGGCCGTGACGCTCTTGCCGGTGCCGCTCGCCGTGGCATAGACGACGGTGATGCCGGCCGCCACCGATGGCCCGGTGGCTCCGGTCGCACCGCTGCCTCCCGTTTTACCTTCTTTGCCGGCGACGCCTTCTTTACCCGCGGAACCTTCCTTACCCGTCGGGCCTTCCTTGCCGGTCGGGCCTTCCTTGCCGGTCGGGCCTTCCTTGCCGGCTGACCCGCCGGCGCCGGTTTCACCTGTGGGTCCTCTTTCACCGGTCGCTCCGGTCTTGCCCGCCGCCCCCGTCGCCCCTTCGGCTCCGGTCGCCCCGGTGACGCCCGTCACGCCCTGGGCGCCGGTTGTCCCCGCTTCCCCGTTCCTACCCGCTGCTCCGGTCTTGCCTTCGGCTCCTGTTGCACCGGTGGCACCTGTGACTCCCTGGGTGCCGGCGGCTCCCGTTGCCCCGGTTGCACCTGTCGCCCCAGCCTGTCCGGTCGCGCCTGCCGCTCCGGTGACTCCACCAGCTCCGGTCACGCCTGTGGCTCCGCCGGTCCCCGTCGCTCCGGTTGCCCCGGTGACTCCGGTTGCGCCTGTTGACCCTGTCGCTCCGGTTGCGCCGGTTGAACCGGTCGCTCCTGTCGCTCCCGTCGCTCCGTTCTCACCGTTGCTGGGAGATCCGGCGGCTTTACCTTCGGCTCCCGTTGCTCCTGTGGCACCTGTCGCTCCGGTTTCTCCGGTGGCTCCGGTCACGCCCGCGTCACCGGCCGCTCCGGCTTCTCCGGCGGCTCCGGTTGCTCCGGTCGCCCCCGTTTCGCCGGCTTCGCCCTGTGCGCCGGTCGCTCCGGTCACCCCCGTCACCCCTGTCACACCGGTGGCTCCGGTCTTGCCGGTCTTGCCGGTGGCGCCGTCGAAGCAGACGGCCGACACCTTCGAGTGCTTGGCGACGGTCAGCAGACAGCGTGTTGGAGCTGACGCCGCGTGGGCGATCCCCGGAACGACACCGAGACCGAGTGTGCCGGCGACGGCGAGCACCCATAAACGGGCTGTCACCCCTGCACGGACTCGATGCGCGCGAGCGCGCGTGGGTTTCCTCGCGCCCTTGCGGGTGACGCTCCTGCCCTCCATGGCTGTCCAGTCCTCCTATTTGTCTCAGCAGAGCGGCTTCCTGCCCTCCGAGCGAGCCACGCTAACACGTGCCGTTGACGGCGTCAAGAAGTGGTGAGAGCCAACCGGCGGGCTATCGCGCCGTCTTCGACTTCTCAAGCAGGACGGGGTGTTGTGCGAGGTAGCGTTCGGTCACCGAGAACCGGGGATGGATGTTCTCGGCCTCCTCGATCTCGGCGACCGTCGCTCCCGCCCTCAGGGCGGCCTCGCGGCGCTCGGATCCAAACAGTGCTCGCTCTGGTACCGGTGCCTGCCGAATTGCCTCCAGCGCTCGCTCCTTGGGGGACCGTTGCTCTCGCATCATCTGCTCAGTCCTTTCGTAGGGCGGCTGCAGCGTCAGAGCGGTTTAGCGCAGGCGCCAGACGGAACGCCGTTGAAGGAGTCACACAGAGCTCGGCAGCAGGGCCACCGTTCCCAGCGCCGCGAGGATTGCCAATATCGCGAGTGGGGCCCCCCGGCGTGAGAACCTCGCAAACGACGGCTGCGCGTCGAGCAGTCGCGCGGTCCGCCACCACAGGAGCGCCGACAACGATCCTGTCGCGGCAAAGTTGGGGCCGACGTTCAACCCCAGTAGCAGCGCCCGGGGGTGCGCCACCGATCGTGCCGAGAGAAGAGCGGCGGCCGGAAGGTTATTGATCGCGATCGCCGCCGCGGCGGCGATCCACGTGGTACCCCAGCGGCCTGCGCCTTCGAGCAGTTCCGCGGGCCCATCCCAGGCGCGGCCGAGCGCTCCGAGCGCGACACACAGTGCGAAAAGCCCGATCAGCAGGCCCGGCCTGAGCGCGCGCGCAACCTCCCGCGCCTGCAGGCGGCGGCGCGCTATTTCGACCGCAGTAAGTCCGAGCCCGACAGCGAGGACAGGGAGCGCGGGGTTGTGAAGCGCCAGCGTGAGAACGGCTGCCGCCAGCGCGCCCACAAGCCCAAGACCAAGGGCGCTTCCGTGTCGCAGCTCAAGAGCCGGCCGGACTGCACGAAGCCGCCAGCCAAACAGCAGGAACAGGCCCAGCGTCGTGGCGAGCGTCGCGGCGAGCGCGATCGGGAGCATGCGGACGGCGAACGTGCCGCCGGTGATCGGCAGATGGCCGAGGACGAGCAGGTTGGTGAGATTGGATCCCGGGAGATACAGCGAGGACGCGTTGGCCATGTAGACCGCGCCGTACAGAAATGCCTCCTCCTCGAGGCCCCGTGCGCGCGCGGCGTGCACCAGCACCGGCGTGAGGAATACCACGGCCGTGTCCAGATTGAGCACCGCTGTGACCACCGCCACCAGCAGCAGGCACGCGCCCAGAAGAAGCGGCGGCGGTCCGGCGACCCCCTGCACGAGCTGTCCCGCGCGCTCGAACAGGCCGTCGCGATGGGCCGTCAGGCCGACCAGGAGCAGACCGGTGACGAGCACGAACGGTGGCCACGTCTGCTCGGCGGCGGCGCGCAGATTCATGCCGCGCAGCCTATGCCGGTGAGCCGAAGATCACGGCGCGTGAGGAACCGAGTAAATTGTGTGCGGGAGGAGTGGTCAATGGGAACTGCGGTTACAGAGAACACCGGCAACCGGGCAGCGCTCGGCGCGTCGACGATCGCCGAGGCCTTTCGCATCACGGCGGCCGAGCGCAGCGATGACGTCGCGATCCGCACGAAGGACGATGCCTTCACCATCACATGGGGAGAGCTGCGCAAGCGCGTCGATGCACTCGCCGGGGGCCTTGCGAAGCTCGGGCTGAAGCGCGGCGACACGATCGCGCTGATGCTCTCCAACCGCCCCGAGTTCCATCTCTGCGACCTCGCGGCGACGATGCTCGGTGCGACGCCGTTCTCGATCTACAACACCTACGCGCCATCGCAGATCGCCTACCTCGTCTCCGACGCAAACGCCAGGGTGCTCATCTGCGAGCAGCAGTACCTGCAGCAGGTGCTCGAGGCGCGCGCGGAGCTTCCGCAGCTCGAGCACCTCATCGTCGTCGATGGCGACGCTCCCGAGGGCACGCTCGCGCTGTCCGAGGTCGAGGGCTCAAACCCCGGTTTCGACCTCGATGCCGAGGTTGCGCAGATACAACCGACGGACGTGCTGACCCTGATCTACACCTCGGGCACGACCGGTCCGCCGAAGGGCGTGCAGCTGATCCACCGCAATTTGCTCGCGGCCGTCGAGGGCCTCGAACAGCTCATCGACCTCCCCCCGACGGACGCGTCATCTCGTGGCTGCCGAGCGCCCATATCGCGGAGCGAAACGCACACCACTACCTGCCGATCGTGTTCGGGCTCGAGATCACCTGCTGCGACGATCCGCGCCAGGTGCTCTCCTACCTCCCCGAAGTGCGCCCGAGCTGGTTCTTTGCGGTGCCGCGCATCTGGGAGAAGCTCAAGGCGGGACTCGAGACGATGGTCGCAGCCCAGCCCGAGGAGCAGCGCAAGCCGATACTCACCGCGCTCGAGGCCGGCGTGCGCAAGGTGCGCCTCGAGCAGCGCGGAGAAGAGGTGCCCGCCGAGCTGGCCGAGCAGGTCGCGACCGCCGACATCGAGATCTTCGCGGGGCTGCGCCAGATGCTCGGGCTCGACCGCGTGGAGGCGATCAACGTCGGCGCCGCGCCGACGCCTGTGGAGGTTCTGGAGTTCTTCCATGCGATCGGCCTGCCTCTTGCCGAGCTGTGGGGCATGAGCGAGACCTGCGGCGCCGGGACGGTCAACCCGCCGGGGAAGATCAAGATCGGGACCGTCGGCCCGCCCGCCCCCGGAGTGAAGATCAAGCTTGCCGACGACGGCGAGGTGCTCGTCAAATCCGACGTCGTGATGCTCGGCTACCGAAACCTCGCCGACGTCACCAAGGAGGCGTTCACCGACGACGGCTGGCTTCGGACCGGCGACATCGGCGCGTTTGACGAGGACGGCTACCTGACGATCGTCGACCGCAAGAAGGAGCTCATCATCAGCGCGGGCGGCAAGAACATGTCGCCGGCCAACATCGAGGCCGCGCTGAAGTCCTCCTCCCCGCTGATAGGCCAGGCCTGCTGCATCGGCGATCGGCGCGCGTACAACACCGCACTGATAGTGCTCGACGCAGACTTCGCGCCGGCGTGGGCGGCCCAGCAGGGCATCGATGACACATCACTTGAGTCACTGGCACGCAACGAGCGCATTCGCGCCGCGGTGCAGGAGGGCGTCGATGCTGCCAATACGGCGCTGGCGCGCCCCGAACAGGTCAAGAAGTTCAAGATCGTCGAAGGCGACTGGCTGCCGAGCGGCGATGAGCTGACACCGACGATGAAGCTCAAGCGCAAGCCGATCGCCGAGAAGTACTCGAGCGATATCGAGGCGCTGTACGCGGCCTAGCCGCAGTGCTCGGGCAGCTCTAGCCCGCGACGCTCACGGGATCGGGCGCGGGCCCGTCCTCGGCGCCCGCGGCGGACGGATCGACCTCCTCCTGCACTCCCCTCTCCAGGCCGATCATGGCCACGACCGCCGCCGCCGCCATGATCGCCGCCATCACATACAGCACCGAGCGCGTTGCATAGGCGAAGTCGAGACGCACGAAGTGCGGGATCGAGGCGATGCCCCCACTGCCGCTCTGGGACTGGGAGATCCTCGCCGCCTCGGCGTGTGCCGCGTCCGGGCGGGAGCCCCTGAGAGATCAGCGACGCCGTGACCCGGGAGCGCGTCTGGGAGACGAGGATGGTCCCGAGGATCGCGAGGCCCAGGCTGGCGGAGTAGTTGCGGATCGTCTGGGTGATGCCGGTCGCCTCACCGTAGGAGAGCCGCGACGCCCGGCTGACGGCATCCGTGCTGGCGGGGCCGAGCATGAAGCCCATGCCCGCTCCGGCGAGGATGATGTCGATCTTCTGGGCGCCGAAGTCGAGGCCCGTCACCTTTCCCGCCCACAGCCAGAACCCCACCGCGCCGAGCGTGCAGCCGATCACGACCGGGCGCTTGGCCCCGCCGCGGTCGAGCATCCGCCCACCGATCTGCGCCGCGATGACGAATCCGATGAAGAAGTACAGGAGCAGAAGGCCGGCGCCCGAGGGCGTCTTGTCAAGGCCGATCTGGGCGTACTCGCTGCCGAAGAAGAACACCGGCACGAACACCAGCATGGTGATGGCGAGCACCATGTTCTCCACGAGGAACGCGCGGATGCGAAAGATGCTCACCTCGATCAGCGGCGAGGACGTCCTCGCCTCGACGCGGAAAAAGACGACCAGCAGCGCTACACCCGCGGCGATGCAGGCGCCAATCGCCGGATCGCTCCAGCCCCAGATCGAGGACTGCTGAAAGCCGAACACGCTCAGCCCCACTCCCGAGACGATCAGCGCGAGGCCCCGGTAGTCGATGCGGGCGGGACGATGCTCGGTCACCGGCCTTGAGACGACGATCAGTATCAGCGCGATGACGGCGACCGGGATGTTCACCCAGAAGATCGCCCGCCAGGTCCACTGCGTCAGATAGCCGCCGAGGATCGGGCCGATCGCCGTCAGGCCGCCGGCGATGCCGAAGAAGATCGCAAGCGCTCTGCCCCGTTCCTGCAGCGCGAACGTGTACACGACGATTGCCAGTGCAGCAGGGAACATGATCGCCCCGCCGGCACCCTGGATGACCCGGAAGGTGACGATCCAGGCCTCGGCCAGGTTTCCCTTCGGGGTCAGCCCGCACATCGCCGATGCGGCCGCGAACACGATCACGCCGAGCGTCACCATCTTGCGGTGCCCAACGGTGTCCGACAGCCGGCCACCGAAGGCGAACAGCGCGGCCAGCGACAGCAGGTAGGCATTGATCGCCCACTGCACTCCCGTGCTCGTGAGGTGGAGCTGCTTCTGGATTTCCGGAGCGGCGATCGACACGATCGTCTGGTCGATGAACGTCATCGCGACCGCGAAGATCATCGCCGCGAGGATCAGGTTCCTCGATCCTCCCCCGCCGGTGCTGCTCATGCGCCCGCCGCCTCACCCGCCAGCGCCTCGAGCAACCTCGCCATCTGCTCGAGGGTGGACTCGTGCTGTGCGACCTCATAGCTTTCGCTCAGCTCACGCGGGTCCTGATAGCCGAGCAGCACGTCCTCTCCGCTCCGCCAAATCAGCATCCTCAGCGGCAGCTCGATGCCGATCCGCGGATCGCTCTGCATGAGAGGGGTCCCGCTGCGCGGGTTGCCGAATATCACGACCTCCTCATCAGCGAGCTCCAACCCGACCTCGCGCGCGCCGGCGGCGTGATCGACCCGAGCAAAGACGGTCAAACCCCGGTGCCCAATCGCCTCGACGAGCGCGGCGGCCGTCTCGGCGTAACCCGAGTTGCTGTGCTGGACGATCACGGTCGGCATTCTGCCGATTTTCAGCGCCCGCGGTGTTCAGGGGGCGGGGCCAGGGCGCCAACCACCGCCGGGGTGAGTGCCTCGATCGAGTCGAGCACCACGTCGGCCTTCGCGAGCGCCTCGTCTCCGGGCGGGAAGGCCCTGTTCGGGATCGCGATGACGCTCATGCCGGCCGCCGCGGCCGCGCGCAGGCCATTGGCCGAGTCCTCCACCGCGGCGCAGCGTCCGGGCTCGCGCGAGATCCTTCGGGCCGCCTCCAGATAGACATCCGGCGCAGGCTTTCCGTGGGCGACCTCCTCGGAGGAGACCGACGCTCGGAAGCAGTCCGAGAGACATGCCAGCTCGAGCACCAGCGCGATGATCGATCGGTTCGCCGAGGAGGCGATCGCAAGCGGCCAGCGCGAGGCGAGTGAGCGGACCGCCTCGCGGGCGCCGGGGAGAAGCGGGAGCCGCTTGCGGTAGAGGCGTTCAAGGCGCCCGGCCACCTCGGCGGAGATGGCCTCGGCGCTCAGCGGGACCGCGAGCTGCTCGCGCATGTAGCGCGACCACTCAACCGAGCTCATCCCCATCATCGCCCGCTGCGCATCCTCGCTCCAGCTTCCGCCGCTCTCCTCGACGAGCTCCCGGCGGGCGTCGTTCCAGACCGTCTCTGAATCGATGAGGACGCCGTCGAGGTCGAAGATCACCGCCTCCGGCCCGCTCATGCGCCGCTCTCAGCGCGTCAGCATCGGCGATGGGGGTATGCGCGTCTGGCCGTGCACCTGCGGAAGCAGCATCGCGATGTTGTCGATGAAGCACCAGGACCATTCCTCGCCGGGCTCGAGCGAGCGGATGATCGGATGCTCGCTTGAATGCGCGTGCTTGCTCGCGTGGCGGTTGGGTGAGTCATCGCAGCAGCCCACTTTGCCGCACTCCAGGCAGATGCGCAGGTGGAGCCAGGGGTCGCCTGTCAGCAGGCACTCCTCGCAGCCGTCCACGGCCTGCGGGAGCTCGGTGATCAGAACCTGGTCGGTGTGTGTGCATGTGGCCATGACGCCCTTTCGTCAGGATTGCGTGAACGGGAGCTGTACGCGGAAGGTGGTGCGGCCGGGCTGCGGGTAGAGCGTGAGCGAGCCGTCGTGGCGGTCGACGACGATGCGACGCGCCGTGGCAAGGCCGAGGCCCGTTCCCTGCCCGACGTCCTTGGTGGTGAAGAACGGGTCGAAGATCCGCCCGGCGACCTCCTCGGTGATTCCCGGGCCGTCGTCTGAGATCTCGATCACCGCGCAGCTGCCGTCCCGTTTGGTGGTGATGGTGATGGTCCCCTGCTCACCGAGCGCGTCGATCGCGTTGTCGAGCAGGTTCGTCCACACCTGGTTCAGCTCCGAGCCGCGTACGGTGAGCTTCGGAAGCGTGCGATCGTAGTCGCGCACGACCTTGATCCGAGTGTGCTTGAGCTTGTGTGCGAGCACGGTCAGCGTGGTCTCGAGACCCTCGTGCAGATCCACCTCGACGAGCCCGCCGCGGTCCATGTAGGCGTACGACTTGACAGCGCCCACGAGCGTCGACATGCGCTCCGTTGACTCCTCGAGCTCGGCCGCCAGCCGCCCCGCGGTCAGCGTCGCGGCCACCCAGCGCAGGGCCGCTTCGGTCGCTCCACCGGCGAGCTCCTGCACCCGATCGAGCCACTGTTGATCGACGCCCGCCACAGCCAACGGCTCGGCCAGCCGCCAGGGCTCCTCGATCCCCAGTGCTTCGAGGCGCGAGAGCACCTCGTCTTCGGCGTCGGCCGCATCAAGCGCGTCGAGTGCCGTCGCCGAGGTCCCGCGCGCGAAGGCCTCCTGCTGCAGCTCCACGAGCTTCTCGGCCTCCGTGCGCTCCACACCCGCGTCGACGAAATGGGCGAGCGCGGAGCTGATCACCTCGAGCGCTTCGGTCAGCTGCGAGGCCGCCCGCCGGGCCGCGGCGGCCGGGTTGTTCAGCTCGTGCGCGAGGCCCGCGGCCATCGTGCCGAGCGAGGACAGGCGCTCGCGGCTCTGCTGCATCTCGGTGACCCTGCTCATCACCGGGGCGACCTGCCGCATCACGCGACGGTGGATCGCCGGCTGGGCGAACGCCAGCCGGCGGACATCCTCGGCATCGATCACCGCCATCCGGCAGGGGGTCTCCGCCTGCATGCGCGCCCCGAGCGCGCCGCCTGTCAGCACGGCGATCGCGCCCATCCAGGTGGGGCCCGTGTGGCGACCGACGGGCTCGGTGCGCCCCTGATCGACGAGCAGCGCAACCGCCTCGCCGGCGAGCAACAGCTGCAGCCCCCTGGGCGCCTCACCCTGCTCGGCGATCAGCTCGCCGGGCTCAACGTGGTAGGGCCGTGCCAGCGGAACCCACTCGGCGAGTTCGGCATCGTCGAGATCGTCGAACAGATCGACGCCGCGCAGCTCCTCGAGCGTGACCGGAGCCTCGGTGACGGGCGCGCCGCTCACGACTCGACCAGGTATTCATGGATCAGCGACACCGCCATCGAACCCTCGCCCACGGCGCTGGCAACCCGCTTGATCGAGCGTGCGCGCACGTCACCCGCCACGAACACGCCGGGCACCGAGGTCTCGAGCACATACGGCTCGCGCTGCAGCGGCCAGCCGTTGTCCTGCACGTCGCGGCCCGAGAGGATGAAACCGCGCTCGTCGCGGGCGAGAACGCCCTGCAGCCAGTCCGTGCGGGGGGAGGCGCCGATGAACACGAAACAGGCATCCGCGGGCAGCGTGTCCTCGCCATCCGGGCCGTCGATGCGCACGCGCCGCAGCTGCCCGTCCTCCTCCTCGGCGGCCGTGGCGGTGGCGCCCGTGAGCACGTTGACGTTCGTAAGCGCGGCGATCTGCTCGATCAGGTACCGCGACATCGACTTCTCAAGCGATGAGCGCACGAGCATCGTCACGCTCGCGGCGTAGCCCGCGAAGTAGACGGCAGCCTGGCCGGCGGAGTTGGCGCCGCCGATCACGATGATGTGCTGACCCTTGCACGCACGCGCCTCGGTCATCGCTGCCCCGTAATAGACGCCGGCACCCGTCAGCTCGGGAAAACCGGGAGTGTCGAGCTGGCGATAGGAGACGCCCGAGGCGATCAGCACGCAGCTCGCGCTCAGCACGCTGTCCTCGCTCAGCTCAAGCAGGCGCGCGGCGCCCTCCGCGCGCAGGCCGACCGCTTCCTTGACCGTCAACAGCTCGGCGCCGAGGCGTCGGGCCTGGTCGGTGGCGCGGCGCGCCAGGTCAGAGCCGCTCAGCCCGGCCGGGAAGCCCAGGTAGTTCTCGATCCGGCTCGATTGCCCAGCCTGGCCCCCCGGCGCCTCGCGCTCGACCATCACGGTCTTCAGCCCCTCCGATGCCCCGTACACCGCGGCCGCGAGGCCCGCGGGCCCGCCGCCGACGACCACGAGGTCATAGTGGTCCTGGGCGGGGTTGGCGGTTACGCCGAGCCGCTCGGCCAGCTCGAGGATCGTCGGGCGCTCGAGCACCGTGCCGTCCTCGAGGACGGCGACGGGCAGTCGATCAGCGGGCACGGCCTCGACCCTGAGCAGCTCCTTCGCCTCGGCGTCGCGTTCAGCGTCGAGCCAGCGCACCGGCACGCGGTTGCGCACGAGGAAGTCGCGCAGGTCGTGCGACTCCCGCGAGAAGCGGTGGCCCACCAGGCGCAGGCCGCCGGCCTCGAGCGCCGCGCCGGCCTGCCACGTCGT
The DNA here is from genome assembly GCA_963764185.1 of uncultured Solirubrobacteraceae bacterium. Classification (GTDB taxonomy): domain Bacteria; phylum Actinomycetota; class Thermoleophilia; order Solirubrobacterales; family Solirubrobacteraceae; genus Palsa-744. Next base: position 158,537 of record CAVXRF010000009.1, read on the forward strand.
GAGCAGGTCTTCCACCACCGGATACAGCTGCTCCTCGGGCGGGTCCCAGGGCTTCAGCAGGTAGTAGTCGAGCGCCACCTCGTTGATCGCGGCTATCGCCGCCTCGGTGTCGGCGTACGCCGTCAGCAGCACGCGCTTGGCCTCCGGGACGATCAGGCGCGCCTGAAGCAGATACTCCGTGCCGGGCATGCCCGGCATGCGCTGGTCGGCGATCAGCATCGCCACCTGGTCTCCGCGGCCGCTCAGGTCGCGCAGCAGTCCGAGCCCCTCCTCCCCCGACGAGGCACGTAGCACGCGGTAGTGCTCGCCGAAGCCGACACGCAGGTCACGGGCGACCGCCGCCAGCACGGCGGGCTCGTCGTCGACCGCGAGGATCGCGGGCCGCCGCTCGCGTGCCTCCGGCTCCGGTTGTGCTGTCGTGACTGTGTTCTCGGCTTGGGCTGACATCGCGGGGATGAGACTAGAACGTAGGCGATAATCGCCAGCTTATGGCGGTTGCGCAGACGACGCGTTACACAGGCCGCACCGCATGGGCGCGGAACCTCGCCGCGCCTGTTCGCGACTTCCTGAGCACCGAGACCGGTGGCGCTATGGCGCTGCTGGCGGCGGCGGTCGCGGCGCTGGTGTGGGCGAACGGGCCGTGGTCGCACTACCTATGAGTCGGTCTGGACCACCGAGCTCTCGATCCGTCTCGGCGGCGGCGGGCATCTCGGCGGATCTGCGCCAGTGGGTGAACGAGGGCCTGATGACGTTCTTCTTCCTCGTCGTCGGGCTCGAGGCCAAGCGCGAGCTCGACGTGGGCGAGCTGCGCGAGCGCCGGCGTCTTGCGGTCCCGGTGCTCGCGGCGATCGGCGGGATGATCGTGCCGGTCGCTGATCTTCCTGGCGTTCAACGCCGGCGGACCGGGCGCGCGCGGCTGGGGCGCCGCGATGTCGACCGACACCGCGTTCGCCCTGGGTGTCCTGGCGCTGCTCACCCCGCGCGCGGCTACGCGCCTGCGGGTGTTCCTGCTGACGCTCGCCGTGTTCGACGACCTCGGCGCGCTGCTCGTGATCGCCACGCGTCTACACCGACGCACGTCTCGATACCCGCGCTGGCTCGTCGCGATCGGGCTGTTCGGGCTGCTGTTGTCCCTGCGCTGGGTGCCGGCCTGGCGGCGCCAGCTGTCGATGCTCGTCGGGGTCGCGCTGTGGGTCGCGCTGTTCAAGTCGGGCATCGACCCGGTCATCGGCGGCCTCGCGGTCGGCCTTGTGACGAGCGCCTATCCGCCGTCGCGCGAGGACCTCGAGCGCGCGACCGCGCTCACGCGCTCGTTCCGCGAGCAGCCGACGCCCGAGCTCGCCCGCTCAGCGCAGCTGGGGGTGCTTGCGGCGATCTCGCCCAACGAGCGCCTGCAGTACAGCCTCCACCCGTGGACGAGCTACGTGATCGTGCCGCTGTTCGCGCTCGCCAACGCGGGCATGCACGTCACCGGCGGCCTGCTCGGCGACGCGGTCACCTCGCCGATCACGCTCGGGATCCTGATCGGCTACGTCGTGGGCAAGCCGCTCGGCATCCTCGGCGCCTCGTGGCTCGCCTCGCGCCCGGCCCTGCACGGGCCGCGCTCGCCGCTCAGCTGGCCCTCGCTCGCCGGCGGCGGGGCGGTCGCGGGCATCGGCTTCACTGTGTCGCTGCTGATCTCGAGCGCTCGCCTTCCACGGCGAGCACCTCGTCGGAGGCGAAGCTCGGCGTGCTCGCCTCGGCGGTGCTCGCGCCGCTCGTGGCCTGGGCCGTGTTCGCGGTGATCAGGCGTCTGCCGGCCGAAGTCCGCGCCCGCCAGATCGTCGGCACGGCCGACGACATCCTCGACCTCTCCGACGACGTCGACCCCGAGCGCGACCACATCCGCGGCCCCGACGACGCGCTCGTGACGCTCGCTCGAGTACGGCGACTTCGAGTGCCCCTACTGCGGGCAGGCCGAGGCCGTCGTGCGCGAGCTGCTGAGCTCCTCCGATGACGACGTGCGCTACGTCTGGCGCCACCTGCCGCTCAACGACGTGCACACCTCGCGCGCAGCTCGCGGCCGAAGCCTCCGAGGCGGCCGCCGCGCAGGGCAAGTTCTGGGACTCTACGACGCGCTGTTCGCCCACCAGGGCACGCTACAGCCCGCAGGACCTCGATCAGCTACGCAACGCAGCTCGGCCTCGACGTCGACCGCTTCCGCGACGACCTGCGCCACCACGAGTACGACGCCGCGGGTGGCCGAGGACGTCGCGAGCGCCGACGCGAGCGGCGTCTCGGGCACGCCGACGTTCTTCATCAACGGCCGCCGCCACCAGGGCGCCTACGACATCGACACGCTCACCTCCGTCGTGCGCGCGGCACGCCGCCGCGCGAGCCTGACCCCCGCGTGAGCCGGACGATCGCCGCTGCACCCGGACAATCGGGCGACGGCGGTTGCGGGTGCTCTCAGGCGCGAGCTGCGCGAGTCGCGCGAGTGACACTGGGCTTGGCGCTGCGCCGCCGCCCGCGCGCTGAGCCGGTTTTCACGGCGGGCAGCCGCCCGACCTGCCACAGCCCGGCGTCGTGGCGCTGTTCGACCCAGCGCTCGCCGTCGCGCCGGCCGAGCTCGATCAGCTCCTCGATGAACTGCCGTGCCAGGAACAGGTAGCTGAGCAACTCGCCGTGGATGGGGTTGCGCTCGGCGCTCACGATGCGCCCCAGCAGCGCGATGTCGGTGTTGCGCAACAGGCCGCCGACGCCGGCGTAGTGGCGCTTGTAGACGTCGCGGGCAAGGCGCCCGATCGCGAGGCGATCCGAGGGCGCGATGAAGATGTAGGGGATCGTGCGCCGGCCACCGTGGCGGGCGCGCGCGCTGCCTGCGGAGGATCCGCTCGGCACAAGCGTCTCATTGACGGTCGCCAGCGTCGCCACATCGTCGGCGATCTGGTCGCCGAGCACGACCTGCAACAGCTGCGCGGCGCCGTCGATCGCGTCCGGCCGCGTCGCGCGCTCACCGGCGGTCAACGACGAGTTCAGGCCGATCACGATGACGCGGTCGGCGCCCAGCTCAAGCGCCGGCTTCAACGGCGCATTGAGGCGCACGCCGCCATCGCCGTACCAGCCTTTGGCCTCGCGCGGGCGGCGGACCTCGACCGCGGGGAAGGCGCCCGGGATCGCGGCCGACGCGAGCACGTGCTCGGGCGCCAGCGGAGTCGCGAAGTAATCGATCGCGCGCGCGAGGTCGAGCCCGAGCTCCGGGCCGCCATGATGGAAGACCACGCTGCGCGTCGTCGTGTAGGCGGTGGCAACGACGGCGGCTGCCGTCAGCGTGCCGTCTCCCACGTTGCGCGCGATCTGCTTGAAGTCGACGAGCCTCTCGAGCGTGCCGTTCAGCGGCGATGGGTCGAGCAGCCCGTGCAGGTCGGCGCCCGGCAGCCGGGCGAGCGTCGCGGCCGCGCCGAGCAGGCGGCCGAGCTCCGAGGGCGACACCAGCGGGCGCAGCGCGTCGCCCCAGCGAAGCTCATGCCACATCTCGACACCGGCAGCGACCACGTCATCGAGCGGCTCCCGAGCGCGTGCCCCGAGGAAGGCGCCGTTGAGCGCGCCGATGCTGGTCCCAACGATGATGTCCGGGCCCTCGCCGCGGGCGGTGAGGGCCGGCGCCAGAGCGGCCAGCGCACCCATCTCATAGGCGCCACGGGCGCCGCCTCCGGCGAGAACCAGCGCGATCCGCTCACGGCCGGAGGATCGAGCGGGCTCGAGCATTCACTTCACACTACCGCTCGCTGCGGCACACTCAGCGGGACAGCAACTCGCGCAGGCACGCGCTGAGCTTCGCCGGCTGGTCCTCCGGAATCAGGGTGTAGGAGTCTGCTATCTCGACCAGCGTCCCCTGCGGCAGGAGCTCTGCCAGGCGGCGTCCGTGCTCGCGGGGCATCAGACGGTCCTCGGCGGCCCATGCCACGAGCGCCGGGCGATCGAACGAGCGCAGCGACTCGGCGGCGGCGAGCAGATCGCGGCGGCCTTGGGCCGAGCTGAGCACATACTTTCTGAGATCGCGGCGGATCTCCCGCCGCGCCAGCGCCGGCTCGAACCATCGGTCCATCACCTCCCGGGGAACCGGCCGCTTGCTCATATGGCCGAAGGTCATCGGCAGCCGGCGTAGGCGGTGCGAGCGAAACGGCACCAGCGCTGCCTGGATTCCACCCGGCGCCCGCGCGATGTAGGGCAGGGCCCTCGCGGCTCCCTTGGGCGGCACGTTGTCGAAGGCCTCGCACGAGCACAGTGCGAGCCGTGCGATGCGCTCGTCGTGATCACCGCCGATCAGCAACTGCCCGCCGCCCCAGTCGTTCATCGCGAGCGTCACGCCGCGCAGGTCGAGCTGCGCCATGAAGTCGCCGGCGATCTCTGCAATCCCGCGCATCGAGAGATCGGCGTCGTCGTTCATCGGCAGGCGGTGGCCCCCGAGCGGCAGCGCCGGCAGGAGGCAGCGATGGTCCGAGCGCAGATCCTCGACCACGTGGCGCCACACCGAGCCATCCATGAGCAGCCCGTGCAGGAACACGACGGCCGGCCCCTCACCGCCGGTGTCCTCATACGCAATGGTCCCTGCGGACAGCTCGACCTCGGGCATCGACCCTTCCTCTGGATAGATCGCTCCATTGAATGCTAGCTATCCTTGAGGCGCCGCGCAACGATGAAAGGCACGGGCTCACCATGAGGACCAACACCAAGGAGCGGATCGTCAACTCGAGCGCGACGCTGTTTCGCCGCCAGGGCTACAGCGCCAGCGGCGTCAAACAGATTGTCGCCGAGGCCGAGGCTCCGTTCTCCTCGCTCTACCACTTCTTCCCCAGGGGAAAGGACCAGCTCGCCGGCGAGGTCATCCGCTCCTCCGGTCTCGCCTTCCAGGAGCTCGTCGAGGGCGTCTTCGACGCGGCCCCCGACATCCTCACGGGCGTTCACGATTGCTTCGCCGGCGCCGCCGAGACGCTGCGCCAGACGAGCTACGCCGACGCCTGCCCGATCGCGACGGTCGCCCTTGAGGTCGCCAGCACGAACGAGCCGCTTCGATTGGCCACTGCCGAGGTGTTCGAGAGCTGGATCACATCCGCGACCGAGCGCTTCGCCGGCGCCGGCATTTCGCAGGCGAGCGCACGCGAGCTCGCCATCGGCATGATCGCCGCGCTCGAGGGCGCGTTCGTGCTCAGCCGGGCCACGCGCACGACCGAGCCACTCGACGTCGCGGGCGCGCACTCCGCCGCCGCCGTCGGGGCGGCCCTCAAGCGTGTCCAAGCGCCGGACACGGTCTCCTAAGGCTCTGCGCCTCCCTGAGTCTCAGCCACGCTGATCGCGCCCGGGCCGGCGCTGGCGCGCGCGCACCTACCCACAGCGCCCCGGCGCTCACCGGGGCGCTGATGGGTCGGGCGCATCCGCGCCCTGCGTCATCGGTTGCCCAGAGCGATCCGCTCCGTCCGCGCGGCATCCCTGATCGCCCACGCCAGTCGTTCGATGATCTGCAGCGACGCGTGCTCGTCTTCGATGTGGATCGGGTGCACATACTCGTCGAGCAGGATGCGGTCCTGTCTCTCGTCCATCACAAGGATTCTCGCCATGGAGAACCTCCTCTCTGATCTGAAAAAGAACATCCGTGCTCGTGGGTGTCTCCATTCCTTTGGCGTGCCCGGAAACCGGCTACCGGAGCACATGGAGCTTCTTGCGGGGCTCGTCGTCGCACGAGCTGTGTGCAGCCCAACTGTCGCGAGCACATCGCGACGGTCACCGAAGCCGTCGGCACCAGAGGAGCAGCCAACCCCGACGGTCAGCTGCATGTACTCCTCGCTGGAACGCCTCTGCGTTCTGGTGGAGCGCCTCTGCGTGATCCGGCCGTGCCTCAGCATCTCGCATCTCTTTCACGAGTGGCTGCACGGACCAGAACATGGCGGCCAACGTGTGATCGCCAACGCGCTCCGCTGTCGGGTCGCAGTCCCAGATACAGCCGGTGGCCGCACATGAGATCGCTATGGGCGCGAGGATAGCGGTTGGGCAACCGGCCGTGGCGGTGCTGGAGCTGTCTTTTTGCCGCTAAATCCGGCAACGCTCACGCGTCAGGCGTGCGGATGGAGCGTGACCAGCGCCGCGCTGCTCGCCGGCATGCTCAGCTCCAGTGAGCCCGGCTTCCCCGAGACGAGTGGAAGCGGCGTCACATGGCTCCACGTGCCGGCGCCCGAGACTGCGCGACCCCCGAGCAGGACGTCCGTCGTCGCTCCCAGAGTGGGCGCTGTGAGCCGCAGGATCGGCCCGGCTGCGAGTCGCCGCGGCAGGCGCAGGCGAACGACCGTCGGCTTGGCCTTTCCCGCGAAGTTGACGAGCACGATCTGCACGCTGCCGCTCGGGCTCACAAACCCAGCCGCGGTCAGGTCACGATTGCCCGACGCCACGCTGGCGCTGACAGGCCGGTCACCGAGCAGGTGGCTGGCGAGCAGCAATCCGTACCACTCGGGATTGGCGTGCAGCGCGCCGCTCGCCAGTTCGGCCGGGCCGTGGACCGCCAGGGGGCTGTAGGAGTGCGGTTCGGCGATCACGTCATGGAAGTTGAGCCCGGCCACGCCGCTGGCCATGGCGCGGGCCACGTAGTCCACCGCCCACAGGCCGGAGGCGAACGCATCGCTGACGCCGGGTTCTCCGCGACAGGAGATGTTGTTCGTCTCATCGACCCGCAGCGGCAGCGCGCTCGCATGTGCGATCCCAGCCAGCCTCGAGAGCGTCGCCGTCTCGTTCCTGCGCGTCACGGGGCTGACCAGATCGCTGAGCGTGGCCTTGTTATCGCCGCAGCTGGTCAACGGGTAGTAGTGATCGGTCAGCAGCACCGGGCGCTCGCTGGCGGCCAGGTCCGTCAGCCACGACAGCAACTGCCGACCGGTCGAGGCATCGGGGCCCACGATCGGAACGCCGGGAGCCGCGGCGGCGATCGCGCCCCGGTAGGCGCCTGCTTCAGCCAGGTAGGCGGCCTGCGCCCAGCCCGCCGGCCGCAGACCGTCGGCCACATAGCGGTCGGGCTCGTTGCCGATCGCTATCCCGGCCAGACTCGAGCCGAGCTGGGCCTGAGCGACCTGTGCCTCCTGCGCGGCGGCGCCCGCGTCGGAGTGGCCGAGATTGACGGTCAGCAGCACCCGCCAACCGGTCTCCGAAGCGAGGACGGCGAGCGCGGCGAGGTCCTGCGGCACGATCGTCGCCTGCGCCCACGCCGGCGCGAGGCCTTCTGGCAGCCAGGCCGTCGTCTCGTCGGCACTGATGCCACCGAAGCGTATGACCCCCGGACCGAGCGAGCGCATCAGATTGACGAGATCGCCGCTGCTCGCGTAGCCCGCAATCGTGTGCAGGTCGCTGGCCTCGAACGAGAGCCCGAGGAAATCGCTCGGCACGACCGGACCGATCGCCGCTGCCGGATCGACTGTCACGCTGGCCGCGCCGATTGCCGGCTTGCCGGCAGGCGCGGGCGTCTTCGCCACGGTCGCCGCGCGCGCCCTCGAGGCGCCGCGGGCCGCGGACGGCGCCGCCGGCGCGAGCGCCATTGTGACCGTCGCAAGGGCCGTCACGGAAGCGACCACCCACCCCCTCCGGATCGCTCGATCGGCTGCCAGCACCCTCCGCATTCTCCCGGTTGCGGGTGACGCGCGATCCAGCACGCGGACGATCACGCGGCGGCGGCCTCGGCCGACCCCGGCATGTCGCCGGCGTTACGGCAGGGTGCCTAACGTGCCGACGCAGTCAGGCGACCCTGCGACAGCGCGCCGTCAACTTGACCGTCCCCGCCGGCCCGCCTGGATGTGAACGGCCGCGCCAGCTGCGCCAGGTACCCGACCGGGTACTCGTTCTTGACTCGGTGTTTCAAGGGCGGAGGGTCCAGAGCGCGGGCGCGGGGCCGAAGCCGGCGAGCGCTCTGCGGGCGCTCATCAGGTGAGGGGGTCATCATCGTTCCAATCGTCGTCGGGTCATGAGCTGCCGTGAGTGTCGCGGGCGAGGCTAAGCAGTCCATATGGCCCGGCGAAGGATTTGTTGAGAGGAGAAAGGCGCCCGTGGTCGGGCATCCCCGTATCCTCACGTTCAGTGTCCGGTCAGCAGCGATGAGCCACCGTCGCGCCGGTGGGGCGACGAGAACCAGCCGAGAGCCGCGGTCCAGCCGGTCTAGGCGGCGAAGCGCTGCTCGGCGCGCGCACGACGCTTGGCCGCCTCGATCTCCCGATTCTTCGGGGGGGCAGACGTCACGAGCTCATCGAGCAGGCGACCCGTAGCGAGCGCGACCTCCTCGACGGCGCGATCGAAGGCCTCGGCGTTGGCCTGCGATGGCTTCGTCGACCCGCTGATCTTGCGGACATACTGCAGAGCGGCATCGTGAATCTCGCCCGCGCTGGCAGGGGGTTCGTAATTGTGGAGTGATCGTATGTTGCGGCACATGCTGCGAACCCTAGCGCGGGATCGGCCATGACCGAGGACGAAGCGAGTCCCGGCGCGCCGAGCCCAAACGCGTTGCTCGTGACCCTCGACGAGCGCCAGCTCAACGTCCTGCGCCGCGTCGGCCGCGAGTGGGGCCTTGCCTGCGGCAATCCGGAGGTATGGCGGCGGGCGCTGCCCGTGGATCCCAGCCTGTCGAGCTACCCGGATCCCACGGACGTCCGGCCGACCCGCTTCGGGCGGTTCGTGCCCGTGCAGAGCGCCGGACCGGGACCGTCCGCAGCGACCCCGGGCGAGGCTGTGGAGGCCGCCGGCGCGACTGAGGTCTCATCGTCGCGGCCCGGGCACCTGCGCTATGACCTGCGTCGAACGCTGCTCGGGCCTCCGCTGAGGAGCAGCGCGATCGCCCGCGAGCGCATGCGAAAGCTTGTCGCGCTGCCGGTGCTCTCCGCGGATGCGCTGTCCTCGGTCGCCTACGGCCCCGAAGCGATGCTCGCGATCCTCGTCCTAGCCGGCAGCGCCGGGCTGAGCTACTCGCTTCCGATCGCGGCGGCGATCGCCTTCCTCATGCTCGCCGTCGGCATCTCCTATCGCCAGACGATTCGGGCGTATCCGCACGGCGGCGGCTCCTACATCGTGGCCAGCGACAACCTTGGGCGGATGCCCGGCCTGACCGCCGCTGCGGGCCTCGCGACGGACTACATCCTGACGGTCGCAGTATCGGTGGCCGCCGGCATCGAAGCGATCACCTCGGCGATCCCATCGCTGTCATCTGACCGGGTCCTCATCGGGGTGGCCGTGATCATCGTCCTGCTCACCGGCAACCTGCGTGGTGTGCGCCAGGCCGGCGCGCTGTTCGCGGCGCCCACGTACCTGTTCATCCTCGCCATGCTCGTGCTGGTCGCCGTCGGCCTGAGTGACGCCGCCGGCCGCGGATTTCACGCCACGCCGAGACCACCGCTGACCGCCACCGAGGGCGTCGGCGTGCTGCTCGTCCTGCGGGCCTTCGCCTCGGGCTCGACGGCGATGACCGGTATCGAGGCAATCTCCAACGCCGTTCCGGTGTTCAAGCCCGTCGAGTGGCGCAACGCCCGCACGACGCTGACGTGGATGATCGGGCTGCTCGTCGGGTTGTTCGTGGGCACGATCGCGATCGTGCAGCTCGGCGGGATCGTGCCCAACGCACACGAAACGGTGCTCTCCCAGCTCGCACACCGCAGTTTCGGCTCAGGCTTCATGTATCCGGTCGTGCAGGCGGCGACCGCGGCGATCCTCCTGCTCGCGGCGAACACCGCCTACAACGACTTCCCGCGGGTGCTCTTCCTGCTGGCGCGCGACTTTCAGGCGCCGCGGCTATTTCTGCGCATCGGCGACCGCCTTGCCTTCACCAACGGAATCCTCCTGCTCTCGCTCACAGCCGCTGTCATCTATGTGGCGTTCGGCGGCAAAACCGCTCCCCTGATACCGCTCTACGCCGTCGGGGTGTTCCTGGCGTTCACGCTGTCCCAGGCGGGAATGGTCGTGCACTGGTGGCGCCTGCGCGATCCCCACTGGAAGCGAAGCCTCGCCTTCAACGCCACCGGCGGAGTGCTCTCGGCGATCGTGTTCATCACCGCCGGCATAACCAAGTTCACGGCCGGCGCCTGGGTGGCCCTGCTCGCGATCGGCCTCTTCATCCTCACCGCGGAGGGCATCCGCCGCCACTACGAGTTGGTCGCCAGGGCGACCGCGCTGCATCCCCACGCGATCGAGGTGCCCAAGCACCGGATACTGCCGAGCGCGCCCAACGGCGCCGCGACGGCGGGGCCCGGCGGCAAGCGCCGCGACGGCGCCGGCGACGGCGACGGCGACGGCGAGGCATCCACCCTCGGCGCCGAGACCGAGGAGAGCCCCGAGGAGGTGCATCACCTGATCATCGTGCCGCTGGCCTCACTGGATCTCGCGAGCATGCGGGCGCTGGCCTACGCGGCCTCGCTTCAGCAGCCGGTTCTCGCCGTGCACGTCAGCCCCACCGATGAGGAGGGCGAGCGCTTCCGAAGCTACTGGAGCACGTGGGGCGATCATCTGCCCCTCGAGGTCGTCGTGTCCCCCTACCGCGCGATCGTCGCGCCGATGGTGAACTACATCGAGTCTCTGCATCGGCTGAGCCCGGATCTGACGCTGACGGTGATCCTGCCGGAGATCGTCGTCGGGCGTCTGTGGCAGCGGATCCTGCACAACCAGACGGCGCCCCGCCTGCGCCGCGCGCTGCGACCTCTGCCCAAGATCGTCGTCACGACGGTGCCGTTCCATCTGCCCTCCACGCGAGCCTTCAAGCAGGGCTCCCGGCCCGGGTCCACATCCGCCGGCGAGCGCTGAGCGGCCCGCGGGCTCCCGGCGTGAACGACCAGTTTGGACGCGCAAGCGCGATTGCAGGGCTCGCGTCAGGTTCTGAACGGCCCGAATGAGGCTACGCGACCGATTATCGTCACGACTTAGGGGGCAAGTACAGCATGAGGCGCATGGCTTTCGTTATGCCGGAAACGAGAGAAGTTATCTGCTTCGGCTGCGGCGAGGATCTGAGCGAGGGCATGGCATGCTGTCCGGTCTGTGGAAGCGAGGAAACCACGCTGGTCTGCCGTCTCGTCGCCGTACCCGCGCCCACGGGATCCGAAGCGCCGGCGGCGCTCTGCAGTCCGCCGGCAGCCGCCCTGAGCCTCGAGACATCTCAGATCCGGTAGTCGCGCTCGCCCGTCCCCACAACGCCCGCAGCCTCCGAGGAGGGCCGGAGGCTGCAAGGTGGGTTCACATACCGGGCCAGGAGGAGGGCCTGCCCTGCAGGTGTCCTACCCGCGCCGCGCGTACCGCAAACAACCCAATCCTGCATGGTCGCGTGCGCCACATCCGGCTGGTGACCTAGCGTCGCGAACAGATGTTCGATGACCGCGACCGGTGCGTATGGCTCGATGCGCTGAACGCTGAGCAGCGCGCGGCCGCGACGTACGCGGGCGGCCCGCTGCTGATCCTCGCCGGCGCGGGCACGGGCAAGACGACGACGCTGTGCGCGCGCGTGGCGTGGCTGCTGGGCGAGGGCGTCCCGCCGAGCGGATCCTGCTGCTGACGTTCACGCGGCGCGCCGCGCGGGAGATGGTCGAGCGCGCCGCGCGCTGGCCGAGCGCGTCGTGCCCGACGCCGGGCGCGTCGTCGGCGGCACGTTCCACTCGGTCGCTCACCGGTTGGTCCGCATGCACGCCTCCTCGCTCGGGCTCGCTCCGGGCTTCGGCGTTCTCGACGCCGGCGACGCGCGCGACCTGCTCGACCTCGTGCGCCAGGAGCAGGGTCACGCGATGAGCGGCCGGCGCTTCCCGCGCGCGCAGACGATGCTCGACATCTACTCGCGCACCGTCAACGCCCAGACGCCGCTCGCGGAGGTGCTGGCGGAGTCGTTTCCGTGGTGTGAGGAGCACCGCGACGCTCTGCGCGAGATCTTTCGCGCCTACGGCGCGCGCAAGCGCGCGCTCGGTCTGCTCGACCTCGACGATCTGCTGCTCTACTGGCGCGCGCTCGCCGCCGATGAGGTGCATCGGGCCGCGCATCGCGGGCGACGTTCGACCACGTCCTCGTCGACGAGTACCAGGACGTCAACGGCCTGCAGGTCGACATCGTGCGCGGCCTGCGCCCGGCGCAGGCCGGGCCTGACGGTCGTCGGCGACGACTTCCAGGCGATCTACGGGTTTCGCGCGGCGAGCGCTCGTCACATCCTCGACTTTCCCGAGCAGTTCCCCGGCACGCACACCGTGACGCTCGAGCGGAACTACCGCTCGACAACGCCGATCCTCGCGGTCGCCAACGCCGTCTCCGCGCAGGACCGCCTCGGGTTCGCCAAGCAGCTGTGGACCGATCGCGAGGGCGGCTCCGCCGCCGGAGCTCGTGTTCCCCCGCGACGAAACCGAGCAGGCCGGCGAGGTCTGCGACCGCGTGCTCGCCGCGCGCGAGGAAGGGGATCGAGCTGCGTGCGCAGGCGGTGCTCTTCCGCACCGGCCACGACTCCGACCTGCTCGAGCTCGAGCTGACGCGCCGCGGGATCCCGTTCGTCAAGTACGGCGGCCTGCGCTACTGGAGGCGGCGCACGTCAAGGACTTCATCGCGCTGCTGCGCCTGACGGACAACCCGGCCGATGAGGTGAGCTGGTTCCGGGTGCTGCAGCTGCTCGACGGCGTGGGCCCAACGCGCGCTCGGCGCGTGCTCGACGAGCTGCGGGCGCCCGGCGGCGGGACGCCGCGAGCTCGAGCGCTGGCCCGAGGCGGCCGCCCATATCCCCGAGGCTCGCGCGGGAGCACGCGACGCGGTGATCGCCGCGCTCGACCGCCGCCGGCGCTCCGAGCAACGACAGCACCGGCGCCCGGGTCGAGCGGCTGAGCGCGGCGCTCGCGCCGCTGATCCGCGTGCGCTATCCCGACGGGGCGATGCGCATCGCCGACCTCGATCAGCTCGCCGCGGCGGCGCGCGGCGCCGAGGACGTGCGCCACTTCGTCTCCGAGCTCGTGCTCGACCCGCCGGCGTCGAGCGCCGACCTCGCCGGTCCGCCGCATCTCGACGAGGACTACCTCGTGCTCAGCACCGTCCACTCGGCCAAGGGCCTCGAGTGGGACGCCGTCCACCTGATCGCCGCCTACGACGGCAACTTCCCGGCCGACATGAGCAGCGGCAGCAAGGAGGGCATCGCCGAGGAGCGGCGCCTGCTGTACGTCGCCCTCACCCGAGCGCGGCGCGGCCTGCACGTGTACGTGCCCGTTCGCTACTACCACCGCCCCCACGGGGGCGACGACGCGCACGGCTACGGCAAGGCATCGCGCTTCCTCACCGACGCCGTGCAGCGGCTTTTCAGCGTCACGCGCACGGTCGAGGGGCGCACATCCAGCGCCGATCAGGCGCAGCCACAGCGTCTGATCGAGGTTTCCCTCGACGCGTTGTTCTAGTCGATGTCGATGGCCTGCTCGGCGGCTGCTCGCACAGACGGGTTCCTGCCGCTAGGCTGAGGTAATCGCTCGTCGGGTTCCCGCCCTTCGCCTCGCGCGCGAACCCGACCGGAGGACGAGAGAGAAGGCTAGCCATGATGGCAGCCGCCACGCCGCTAAGCGGCGATCACATGCTCGAGGCCGTGACCGACGCCATGGTCGCGCTGCACGAGCGCTATCACCACCGCACGCCAGTTACCGCCAGGACTCGGATGCTCGGCGATGATCTCCTGGTCTGCGTGCTCGGTGGCGTATACACCGACGTCGAGAAGACCATGATCGAGCTGCAGCGCAGCACGATCGTGCAGGAGACTCGCAGCGCCTTTCAGACCGCCATGCAGCAGAGGTTCATCGAGCAGGTGGAGCGCATCACCGGCCGCGACGTGCTGGCATTCATCTCCAACCATCACGTCGGACCCGACATCGAGGTCGAGGTGTTCATGCTCGCGCCTCCGCCGCCGGGGGCCGCAGGACTGTAATCTCGCGCCCCGATGAGCGATCTCTTCGATGTCTCTGGCAAGACGGCGCTCGTGACGGGCGGCTCGCGCGGCATCGGGCTGATGATCGCCCGCGGTCTCGTGCAGGCCGGCGCGCGCGTGATCGTCTCCTCGCGCAAGAGCAATGACGTGGAGGCCGCCGCACAGGAGCTCGGCGCGATCGGCGACTGCCACGCCATCCCCGGCGACGTATCGACCCCGGAGGGCGCCACGGAGCTCGCGCAGGCCACACGGGAGCGCTTCGCTCAGCTCAGCATCCTCGTGAACAACGCGGGGACCGGCTGGGGCGCCCCGCTCGAGGAGTTCCCCGCTAGCGGCTGGGAGAAGGTCACCCACACGAACGTGCAGGGCGTTTTCCATCTGACGGTCGCTCTCCTGCCCGAGCTTCGCGCGGCGGCTGAACGAGACGACCCGGCGCGGGTGATCAACATCGGCTCGATCGACGGGATACGCACGCCGTCGCTTGACAACTACAGCTACAGCGCGAGCAAGGCTGCGGTCCACATGCTCACCCGTCACCTGGCCAAGCGCCTGGCCGATGAGCACATCACGGTCAACGCGATTGCGCCCGGCCCGTTCGAGAGCAAGATGACGGCCTTCATGTTCGAGACTCCGGAGAGGCGTGAGATGGTCGAGGGAATGGTGCCGCTGCGGCGCGTCGGGCGCCCCGACGATGCCGCCGGGCTCACCCTCTTCCTCTCCTCGCGCGCCGGCTCCTATCTGACCGGTACGGTGATCCCGCTCGACGGCGGGATCACCGGCTGCAACTAGCCCTGCCGAGCGGCGCGCCCCCGCCCCGCGCCGCTCGGCCGTCTGCGAGCCGGATCGGCCCACCGCCCGTCAAGCCGCCACCTCCTTCACCCGGAACGGCAGCAGCTCACTGACGCCCGCCTGTTCGAATGCGCGATGGATCGACCGCGACCCGGGGATCAACGCGAAGTCGTAGCCGCGCCTCTGGCACAGGCCGCAGCGAAACACGATCACCGCCACTCCGATCGAGTCGATGTACGTGAGCTTGCGCAGGTCCAGCGTGATGCCGCTCACTCCTTCCTCGCACAGACGCTCGATCTCCGCTTCGAGCGTGCGGGCCGAACCGCGATCCAGCCCGCCGGTGAGGATCAACGTATGCGGCCCGGGGCTCACGCGCGCCGGCACAAGGCTTGGTTCGCCCGATGCACGCCGACCGCGGGTGCTGTTGTTAAAGCCGGACTGCGGTTTGCTTGCGACAGTAGCCACGGCGCCGCTCTCGATCCGTCGATCGACACTCGCATCCATCACCATCTGATGGGGTTTCATCACATCCAGCTCCCTTCCTAAAGAAGCCTCGAATTGATTGCCAAGGGGCCCCGGACCATTAGATCCAGGGCGGGGTGAGGTGCGACCGAGGGGAGCTAGCCCGGGCGCTCTGGAATCAGGACGAAGCAGGCGGTGCGCCACGGCTGACACGAAAGCCTCAGCCGGCGCATCGCGCGCGGAGCCCCCAGCAACAGGAGCCCTGCGAGAGTGAGAAAGCCAGATAGAGCGATGCCCGAGGAGCCGGTCGCTGACCCGGAGGCTCCACTCGGGGCGGGCGCCGGGCCGGGAGCGGGGCTGACCGGGGGACTCCCGGAACCACCGCCGCCATGGCTGCCGGGCGGCGGCGAACCTGCGGCTGCAGCGACGGATGCTGCCGTCGTGGTCAAGCCCATCGGCGCCTCGGCGACCACGCGCTGTGCGCTCAGCCAGCCGGCGCTGCAGCTACTCGCCGAGTGTTCTCCCAACAGCTCGCAGTTGAACTGCCGGTCGCGCTGCACCACGCTCATCGGCGTGATCCCGCCCACGGAGGGCGGGCCGGCGCTCGAGGCGGTCGGGATTTCCGGCGGACCGACAGCAGCGACGCCCAGACCGCCGGGGGGTTCGCTGGGACCGCCGGCCGTGGGAACGGCCAGCAGGGAGTTGCCCTGAGCATCCGCGGCCCCTCCTACGGGCACGGTTTCCTGAACCTTTCCCACGGAGGTGCCGCTCAGCAGGGTTTCCGGAGCCGTTGCCTGACTCGGGACCGAGAGCACCGTTTCCGGAGCAACCGGCGCCGGCGCCGGCGTCGGCCCCGACTGCGCGGTTTCTGAGGCGGGCGGAGTCGGTGTGGGCCCGGACGGCACGGTTTCCGAGGCGGGCGGAGTCGGTGCGGGCCCGGACTGCACGGTTTCCGAGGCGGGCGGAGTCGCTTCGCCGCCCGCCCCAGAGAGCACGGCTTCCGGCGTGGGTGTCGGTGTTGGGCCGGACAGGACCGTTTCGGAGGTCGGTGGAGATGCTTCAACGACCGGGACTTCGGAGGCCGACGTATCGGCCCGGGCAGCCGCTGCCAGTACGAGCGCGCCGAGCGTCGCCAAGATGATCGCTCTCAGACCAATCCGCCTCCATGGATTGTGCGCTATCACGGCCATGTTTCCCCGCAGCTTACGCTTCCCGTGCGGCCATGATAATGGCTTCTCCAAGCGCACGCGGCGGAACCTCCGCAAAATGCGCTTATTCCGCTGTGCAGAACCACGTCTGGCCCCGCCTCAGGGGTCATGGGGAGCCGCTCGGCACAGTAGGCTGGCGCTCCTCATGCCGGACTCCGAGCGCCCACCGCGGCGGGTCATGGGCGGCTCAAGCGTCGCGACGCACGGTCAGCTGACGATGTTCGCCCGCCGAATGACCCTGCTGGGCGCGATGGTTGGCGGCCTGTTGGCCCTTGGCACGATCGGCCTGGCGGTCACGGAGAGCGTGGGGCCGTGGTACGCCTTTCGCTGGTCGCTCGACACGATTGCGACGGTCGGAGGCTTTCGCCAACCCCGCACCACGGCCGGGCAGATCGTCGACGTCGGGCTGATCGTGCTGGGCGTGGGTACGCTCTTCTATGCGCTGGCGACGGTCGTGGACTTCTTCGTCGCGGGTCACCTCGGCGATCTCCTGGCCGCCCGGCGCACCCAGAAGATGATCGACTCGTTCCACGACCACCACATCATCTGCGGGTTCGGCCGCGTGGGACGCCAGGTGGCCCGGGACCTGCGGGCGGCTCGCGCGGAGTACGTGGTGGTGGATTCAAACGCCGAGAACCGGCCTCTGGGCGATACGGCGGACGTGCGCTTCATCACCGGCGACGGGGCCGACGAGGCGGTGCTTCTGCGGGCCGGCATCGCACGCGCTCGATCGATCATCGCGTGTGCGGACTCCGACGCGAACAACGTCTTCATCACGCTCACGGCACGGGAGCTGCGCGCCGACATCCCGATCGTGGCGAGGGCCGCGGTCGAGGACTCCGAGAAGAAGCTCAAGAGGGCGGGGGCCGATCGCGTGATCTCCCCGTACAAGGCGAGCGGCGCCGAGATGGCCCGGCTGGCCCTTCACCCACAGCTGAGCGGGGTGGTGGATGTCGATGTCGAATACCGGCTGGAGGAGATCGTGGTGAGCGAGGGCTGCGAGGGCGTTCACCAGACTGTCGGCGCGATCCGCGGCGGCTCGATGATCGTCGGCCTGCGCCGCAAATCCGACTTCCAACCGCAGCCGCCGTCTGACACGACGCTGCTCCCCGGCGACGTGCTCGTGGCGATGGGGACACCGGGCGCTCTGGAGCGACTGGAGGATCTCTTCGGAGCCTGATGGGTGCGGAATGGACGGTTTTGCGCGGAGGTGTCTATGGCGCCAAGCGCTCTATCACCCAGCGAGCGTCGCCCGTGCGGCGATAGCGCAGCCGGTCGTGCAGCCGGTCATTGCGCTGCTGCCAGAACTCGAAGCTCTCGGCGGCGAGCCGGAAGCCGCCCCAGTCCGCCGGCAGCGGCAGCTCGCCTGCGCCGTGGCGCTCTTCGAGTCCGGCCAGCAGCCGCTCGAGCGCCTCGCGGCTCTCTATCGTCTGAGACTGCGGCGAGGCCAGCGCGCTGAGCTGGCTCCCGCGAGGGCGGGTGCGAACGTAGGCGGCCGACTCACCGGCGCTCGTGCGCTCGACCGGTCCCTCGATCCTGACCTGTCGCCCCAGCGGGTCCCAGTAGAAGAGCAGCGCGGCATGGTGATTGGTGGCGAGCTCCCGGCCCTTGCGGCTCCGGTAGTTCGAGAAGAACACGAAGCCACGCTCGTCGAAGTGCTTGACCAGCACCATCCGCACCGACGGAGCGCCGCCCGCCGATGCCGTCGCGAGCGCCGCGGCCTCCGGCATCCGCACGCCGGAGGCCTGCGCCTCCTGAAACCAGATGGCGAACTGACGCAGCGGGTCGGGGTCCACGTCCTGCTCATCGAGCGGCTGGGAGTGGTCTGTCACGGGACACATTCTCTAGGACATGCGTCCGTCGTCGCTTCGCGGGGGAGCCCTTCCGGTAGAAACTCATTCGATGGCGGAGAGCCTGGTGACCAGGGAGGGTCGGAGAGCTAAGGGGCGAGGAAAGGCCTCTCACTCCGCACAGGGCCAGCACGCCGGCAAGAAGAAGGAGCACCACGGCAAGCCCCGGGCCAAGCACAAGACGGAGCACAAGACCCGCCGCAAGGCGCGCAAGCCCGCTCACCATCATGCCGCCGCCCGGCCGCGCGGGACCCTCCCGGTCGCGCTGCCCGTTGCCCCAGCCTCACCACCGGCCCCGTCACCGAGCCCGGCTCCCGCCGTCGGCTCCTCGCCGCTCAGCTTCCAGCAGGCACACCGACTGGTGTGGCGGGCGGGCTTCGGGCCGGCCCCGGGGCAGATCGACGCGCTCGTGGGCCAACCCTCCCAGCAGGTCGTCTTCAGCCTCACGCGCCCGTCCGGGCCGGCGACGCTGACCGGACCCGAACCGGTCGATGAAGAAGGCAACCCGCTCGATCCGGTCAACGCCTGGGGCGAGGATCACTGCTGGTGGCTTGACCGCATGATCCGCTCTGACCAGCAGCTCGTCGAGCGCATGACGTTCATCTTCCACGACTGGTTCGCCAACTCCAACACCCAGGTCAACAGCCAGCAGTTGATGCTGGAACAGAACGACCTGTTTCGCACGATGGCCTTCGGCGGCTTCCACGACCTGTTCCTGGCCGTCACCGCCAACCCCGCGATGCTCCTGTTCCTCAACGGGACCTCCAACAACAAGTGGGATCCGAACGAGAACTACGCGCGCGAGATGATGGAGTTGTTCTCGCTCGGCGCCGACCGCGGCGCCTACACCGAGGACGACGTGCGCGAAATGGCCCGCGCGCTGACGGGCTGGCGCAACGACTGGTCGGACGAACTCGGCAACTACAACTTCCGCTTCGATCCCAGCTACCACGACTCCGGCCTGAAGACCGTGTTCGGGCAGACAGGCAACTGGAACTACGAAGACGCCGTGCGCCTGTGCGTCAGCCACCCGCTGCACGCGTCGTTCTTCGTGACCAAGCTGTGGGGCTATTTCATCCCCAGCGCGCCCTCGGAAGCCACTCTCGCCTCGCTGCAAGGTCTGTACACGAGCTCGGGGTACAGCATCCGCGCTGTCGTCGAGGCGATCCTCCAGCACCCCGACTTCTACGAAGGACCCGAGCTTCTCACGCCCCCGGTCGTCTACAACGCGGGCCTTCTGCGCTCGATCTCACGTCCGATCGACACGACCGCCTGGGCGTGGCTCTCGGCGAACGCGGGCCAGCAGCTGTTCTACCCGCCCAACGTCTCCGGCTGGGACTTCACCCGCTGGCTGGACACCTCGACCGCAAAGGCGCGCTGGGAAATGGCCAGCTACGTCACCTCGAAGACCTACCCCAACCCGTGGCCGCCGCAGGGGCAGCCGGAATACAGCGCGACCGAGGACCCCGCCACAGCGCTCTCCAATGCGATCGCCTACTGGGCCAACCCGCCTTCTGTCCGCCGAATCCGAGCAGTGCATCGCCGCCTTCGCGCAGTCCTGTCTGAAGGAACCGCTCGCGAGCTGGGAGCGGAGTGCCTATCGGGCCATGCGCCAGAACGCGCTGCGCATGCTGATCGCGACCGCCCCCGATATGCAGGTCAGCTGATGGCGGCGGCGCGGGCGAGAACCGAGGACGAGGAGAGCTGACATGGCAAGGAGCTGCTCATGCAACGACTTCACCCGCTCGCAGCTGTTGCGGCGCGGCGCCGCCGTCGCGGGGAAGGGACTGCCGAGAATCGAGCCGGGGATGCCACTGCCGGCGGGCACGGGGATCGACCGGCGCACGTTCCTGCTGCGCTCGGCCGGCGCGGCGCTGTCGGTCTACGGAGCCTCGATGCTCAGCCCGCGCCAGTTCGAAGAGGGCATCGCCAAGGCCCTGGCGGCCAGGGCCCCAGCGAGCCGGTGCTCGTATCGATCTTCATGGAAGGCGGCTGGGATGCGCTGTCGGTGCTCGCGCCCGTGAGGGAAGCGAGGTACAAAGAACTGCGTCCCGCGCTCGGGCTCGAAGAAGGCGCCGGCAGGGTCTTCACGGAGGATGAAAACCTGATGTGGCATCCGGCCGCCACGGGCCTTGCCGAACTTCACGACGAGGGCAAGGTCACAGCCTTCCCGGCCATCGGCTATCAACCGCAGGACGAGAGCCACTTCACGAGCCGCCACTACTGGGAGGTCGGCCAGCTCGACGCCAACGCACGCTCGGGTTGGATGGGTCGCTACCTCGACCTCGTCGGCGAACCGGCCAATCCGCTGCAGGGCCTGTCGCTCGACTACTCGCTGGCCCCGGCGCTTGCGACGGCGACGATGCCCGTCGCGGCGGTCTCCTCGCCGGCCGACTACACGATGTGGGCCAACGGGCTGGGCGAACCGGTCTCGGGGCCGGCGCTTGCGAACGTTCGGCGAGCTCGGCTCGCTCGCGGCGCCGTCGCCCGCCTACGCCCAGGCGCGCAACGCCTCCTACGACACGGCTCTGGTCCTCGACAAGATGGCGAGCTTCGTCAAGTCCGAGGAAGAATCTGCATGACAAACCTCTCGGTCGCCTATCCGCAGAGCGACTTCGCCGAACGCCTCGCGGCGCTCGCCGCGATGCTCAACGCCGAAATGCCGATCAAATGCGCGTCGCTGAACGCGGTCGGCTCCTACGACACCCACTCCGGCGAGAGCGGCACCCTCGCCACCAATCTCGAACAGACGGTCACGGCCCTCGTCGCATTCCAGCGTGACCTCGAAGCGCGCAAGCTCGACCAGCGCGTGCTGATCCAGCTGTGGTCGGAGTTCGGTCGCCGCCCGCGCGAAAACGGCTCGGGCACCGACCACGGCGCCGGTGGAGCGGCGTTCCTGATCGGCACTCGAGCGGCGGGGAAAATGGTCGGAGAGTTCCCCGGCCTGACCAAACTCGACGAAAACGAAAACGTCGTCCCGACGGCGGACTTCCGCGCGATGTACTGCTCGCTGCTCGAACAGTGGTTCGGGACCGAGGCCGGTCTCGTCATCCCCGAAGCGGCGTCATTCGAACGGCCGGTGCTGGTGACGTGAGCGTGCGCGGCGCGGCGAGGTCGGCGGTTCTCCCCGGCGTGCTGTGCCTTGCGTGCGGGCTATCCGGGGCAATCGCGATCGCCGCGCAGGGCCATCCCCGCAGCCATCACAGCTCCCGCGGTGAACGGAGCTGTCAGCGCAGGAAGCATCACCGCTGCACGCCGGCGCGGTCACGGAAGAGAACCGCTCACAGGAACAAGCGGCGCCCGACATCCAGGAAGGCCAGGCCGAAGAGCGACGTCAAGGGCTCCGGCTCGAGCCCGACCTGGGCGACGGTACCCTCGGCGGTCGGCCCCGGCTCAACGCCGAGCCCTCCCGCCGGCGCTGAAAGCCCGGCCGGCTCCACCCCTCCGGCCGAATCCCTCCCAGCCCCCGTCGGGCCGGCGAGGGTCGAGGTGACGGCCGAAGACACCGAAGCGTTTCGCTTCGTCCTCTCCCGTCCCACCGTTCCCGCCGGCAAGGTGATCATCGAATTCGTCAACCATGGCCAGGATGAACACAACCTGAATGCCGTCGAACCCGCAGAAGGATCGGTCGCGGGCTCCATTCCGAACACGCCGCCGAACGCCCATCCCAGCCTGACAGTCGACCTCCGCCGGGGCAGCTACACCCTGTTCTGCTCGCTCCCCGGCCACGAGGCGAAAGGCATGAAAGCCACGCTCGTGGCGAATTAGCGGGTCCGCTTCTGCGGCTGCCGCGACGACGTCGGCGCCCGCATCGGTGACTGACGTCCACAGCGCGCATTGAGTTAGGCAACCCTAAACTCATGCTACCTTTCATCCCGACCGGAACGATCGGATTTGATCATGCGCCTGCGCACGCCTGCCACCCTCAGCTCGCTCCTGATCGCTGCCGCCGCTCTGCTCGCGGGGTGCGGCGGCTCCTCACGCGGTGGATCGGCGATCACGCTCTACAACGGCCAGCACGAACAGACGACCGCCGCGCTCGTGGCGGCGTTCGAGAAGCAGACCGGCATCAACGTCAACGTTCGCACCGGCGATGAGGCCACACTCGGCGACCAGATCCTGCAGGAGGGCGGGAGCTCGCCGGCGGACGTGTTCTACACCGAGAACACTCCCGTGCTTGAAGCGCTGCGCGAGCACGGCCTGCTCGCCCGCGTCGCGCCATCCGCGCTGGCGGCGGTCCCCAGCCGTTACGACTCCGCGCAGGGCTATTGGGTCGGCGTATCCGCGCGCGTGTCGGTGCTCGTGTACAACACCTCGCAGATCGCGCCCTCGCAGCTGCCGAGCTCGATTCTCGAACTGGCTGAGCCGAAGTGGAAGGGAAAGGTCGGCTTCGCTCCATCTGAGACGGACTTTCAGCCGCTCATCACGGCGATCGTCAAGCTCGACGGGGCCGCCACAGCGGAACGATGGCTGAAGGGCCTGCAGGCCAACAGCAGGATCTATCCCGACAACGAGACCGTCGTGGCTCAGGTCAACAACGGCGAGAGTGCCGTGGGCCTTATCAACCACTACTACTGGTTCCGCCTGCGCGACGAGGTCGGTAACGCCGGCATGCACTCCGCGCTTCACTACTACGCGCCGGGGGACCCGGGTGACCTTGTCAACGTGTCCGGCGCAGCCGTGCTGAAGTCGAGCTCTCACCAGGTCGCGGCGCAGGCTTTCGTCGCGTTTCTGGTCAGCAGAGCCGGCCAGGAGACGATCGCACACAGCCACAGCTACGAGTACCCGCTGCGCGCCGGGGTGAGCCCCGCCCCGGCGCTGCGCCCGTTCGCCCAGCTCCAGCCCGTGCCGCTGACGCCGGCCGACCTCGGCGACGGCAGCGCGGCCCTTGCGCTGGAGCAGAAGCTCGGACTGCTGTAGGACGACCTTGAGCGCGCGCGCGTCCGCCGAGCCGATCGCGAGCAGATGGGCGCAGACATGGTCCGGGCGGCGCCGCTGGCCGCTGGTGAGCGCCGCCGGCGGGGCAATCGCGGGGGCGCTCGTGCTGCTGCCGCTGGCCTTCCTGATCATCCAGGCCCGGGAATCGGGCTGGGACGAAGTTCAGCGCCTGCTGCTGCGCCATTCCGTGGCGGTGCTGTTGTGGAACACCATCCGCCTCACCGTCGCCTGCACCGTCCTGTGCGCCGTGCTCGGGGTCGCGGCAGCGTGGTGCGTCGAGCGCACGAACCTGCCCGCGCGCCGGCTGTGGGCTGTGCTGCTCGTGCTGCCGCTGGGCGTCCCGGACTTCGTCGTCGGCTTCGGCTGGGTCTCGATCGACCCTGCCCTGCACGGCTACCTGGCCGCCGTGATGATCATGACGCTGTCGCTCTACCCGCTCGTATATCTGCCCGTGGCCAGCGCGCTCGCCAACATCGACGCCGGGCTGGAGGAGGCCGCGCGGAGTCTCGGCCTGGGCCCATGGCGGGCGTTCGCAAGGGTTACCCTGCGTCAGATCTGGCCCGCCGTGCTGGGCGGCTGCCTGCTCGTCACGCTGGCGCTGCTGGCCGAGTACGGGGTGTTTGAAATCGTCCAGTACCGCACGTTCACCGTGGAGATCTTCACGGAGTTCAAGCTCGGCTTCGACACGGCCGCAGCGTGCCTGCTGTCGCTCGTGCTGGTCGTTCTGAGCGTGGCGGCGCTCGGCGGAGAGCTCGCGCTCGGCGCGAGGGGCCGCTCCTGGCGCACCGGGCCCGGGGCGGGGCGGATCGCCCCCAGGGTCGCCCTCGGGCGCCTCGCCGCGCCGGTGCTGGCGGGGCTGGGCGCCCTGAGCGGCCTGGCGCTCGGAGTGCCGCTGGGAGCGCTCGTCTACTGGATGCTTCGCGGAAGCTCAACGACGCTGCCTTCCACCTCGATCCTCGCGGCGGCGTGGCACACGGCCGTCTACAGCGCCGCGGCGGCCGCGCTCTCGACGGCGCTGGCGGTCCCGGTGACCTCGCTGGCGATCCGACACCGCAACCGCGTCACGGTGCTCGTCGAGCGGCTGGCCTACCTCCCGATGGCGCTACCCGGCCTGGTCATCGCGCTCGGGCTCGTGGCCTTCTCGGTGCACCATGCTTTTGCCCTGTATCAGAGCGCATTCGAGCTGATCGTCGCCTACGCGATCCTGTTCCTGCCGTTGGCGGTGGTGGGTGTCCGCTCGGCGATGGGCCGGGTTCCTCCACGCCTGGAAGAGGTGGGGCGCTCGCTGGGCTGCCGTCCGGCCGGCGTGTGGCGCCGCGTGACGCTGCCGCTGATCGCCCCCGGCCTCGGAGCGGCGTTTGCGCTGGTGTTCATCTCAGCGGCCACCGAGCTGACCGCGACGCTCCTGCTGCGACCGACCGGGGTGAACACGCTGGCGACGCAGTTCTGGGCCTACACCTCCGAACTCTCATACGGCGCTGCCGCGCCGTATGCTGGATTGATGGTGGCGATCTCGGCGATCCCCGCCTACCTGCTCAGCCGCCGAATGACAACGCTCTCGCGCGGCGAGCGCGCACGATGAGCCGGCTGTCGGTCGCCGATCTGTGGAAGGGGTACGCGGGCACCGAGGTGCTCCGGGGCGTGGACCTGGACGTGGCTGCCGGCTCGCTGACGGCGGTGCTCGGCCTGTCCGGCTGCGGCAAGACGACGCTGCTGCGTGTGATCGCCGGGTTCGAGCGCGCCGAACGTGGCAGCGTGTCGCTCGCGGATCGGACGCTTGACGACGGGCGCACGTTCGTCGTGCCCGAGAAGCGCGGTGTGGGCTATGTGCCCCAGGAGGGCGCGCTGTTCCCCCATTTGAGTGTCAGGGACAACGTCGGCTTTGGCCTCTCACGCCGCGAGCGCGGCGGCGAGGCGGTCGCCGAGCTGTTGGAGATGGTCGGGATCCTGCCGCTGGCTCACCGTCTGCCGCACGAGCTCTCCGGTGGCGAGCAGCAGCGGGTTGCACTCGCGCGCGCGCTCGCGCGCCGCCCGCAGGCGCTGCTGCTTGACGAGCCGTTCTCGTCACTTGACGCAGCGCTGCGCGGCCGCGTGCGCGAGGAGGTCCACGGGCTCCTCAGCGAGCAGGGCGTCACGACGGTTCTGGTCACCCATGACCAGGAGGAGGCCCTGTCGCTGGCCGACGTCGTGGCCGTCCTGCGCGACGGATCGATCGTCCAGCAGGGAACGCCGGCGGAACTGTATGAGCGACCCACCGACCGGCGGCTTGCACGGTTTCTCGGCGCGGTCAACGTGATCGATGCGCAGTTCGAGGACGGCACCGCGCGCACGACACTGGGCTCGCTCGAGCTGCGCGACGCCCCGGGGAGCGTCCGCGTGGCGGCCGGGGCGGTGATGGTTCGTCCCGAGCAGCTCGATGTGCGTCCTCTGGAGGAGGGCGCCCGCGGTCAGGGCTCCGCGCCCGGGCTCTGGGGCCGCGTCGAGCGCTGCCGCTACTACGGCCACGACGCGCTTCTGCACATCCGCCCGGACGAGGAGACGGGCGGGCAGATACTTCTCGCGCGAGTGCGCGGCGAGCAGGCACTGGCGACCGGAACGCGGGTCACCGTCGCCGCCCGCGGGCCCGTCACCCCACTGCAATGACGCTACTCGGTCCGCACCGCGTCGAGTTGCTTCTGGGTGATCTTCCCGTCGTTCGGCACGTTGGGATGGTGGACGTGGCAGAGTTTGTACTGACCGTGAACGAACCTGCCGAGCTTGTGGCAGCCCGAGACGTGGCATTCCAGATGGGTGTAGACGCCGACCACGAACCCGATGAGCGTGATCACGGTTGCGAGTTCGACCCAGCTGTCGGTGATGACCTGCGGCTGGCTCCAGAATGTCAGTGCGAGGATCACGAGGCCTCCGGGATCTGATGGCTTGATCACAGTGCTTCGACGGCCCCGCGCCGAACCCTTGCGCCTGCACCGCTCAGCCGGCGAATGCCGTCCAAGCGGCCTTCGCTCCGGCAGCCGACATCTCCGTGAAGCAGTAGGTCCCCTCGTTCAGCAGCTCTGACGCGGCGCCGACGACGGCGCCGAGCGCGGCGAACGCGAAGGCGCCTCCGACCGAGACCCGCCTGACGCCGAGTGCGCTCAGCTCAGACAGCGGCGGAGCACCTGAGCGAACGAGCACGTTGACCGGCAGATCGACGGAGGCGATCAGCTCGCGGATGTCCTCGGGGCTGTCCAGCGCCGGCGCGTAGAGCACGTCGGCACCGGCCTCCTGGTATGCCTGCAGACGCGCGATCGTGTCGTGCAGGTCCGGGTTGCCGCGCAGATAGTTCTCCGCCCGCGCCGTCAGCACGAGGTGCACGGGTCCGGCGTGGGCGGCCTCCGCCGCCGCTGCGACCCGTTCGGCGGCTGCGTCGGCAGCGTAGAGCCGGCCGTCCGCCGCACTCCAGTCCTCGACGGAGCAGCCCGCCAGCTCAACCTCGAGAGCGAGGCGCACGGTTTCGGCGACGCCGGCCGGGTCCCGGGCGAAGCCATCCTCGAAGTCGGCTGAGACCGGCACGCCGGTCGCCGCCACAAGCGCCTCGGCATGCGCGAGCGCCTCCTCGCGGCTGACCCCGTAGTCGAGCCGGCCGAGCGTCGCCGCGTAGCCGCTGCTTGTTGTCGCGAGCGCATCGAAGCCGAGTGAGGCAAGCAGCCTCGCCGATCCGACATCCCAGGCGTTCGCCAGGACGAGCGCGTGATCCTGCTGATGAAGCGCCATGAAGCGAGCTGCCTTCTCGGCATGGCCCGACATGTCGTGTCCTCCTTCTCGTTTCGCCATGGGTGTCCCAGATCAAACGCGCGACGGCGGCATTCCGTGAGGCGCCGTCAGATGTCCACCTTGAAGCCGACGTCAACCTCCGTCGCCGGCGTGCCTCCGTCGACGGCCCAGTTCTCCATCGGCGGCTCGTGCAGCACGATCAGAACGTCGCTCGAGGGAACCCCCAGGCCGGCGAGTCGCTGGACGATGGCGTCGTAGAGTCGGCGCTTGGTGTCCATCGAGCGTCCCGCGAACATGGTCACCTCGACAAGCGTGTAGCGGTCGGAGTGTCGATGCGGGTACGGCAGCGAGAACTGCTCGCGCGGGTAGGCAGCCAGACGCACCGCAGGGTCCGCCTCGGGCGCCTGCAACGCCTCGCTCAGCGCGCCGCGGACGCCATCCACCAGCGCCCGCCTCTCCTCAGCGGTGCGGCCCTCCAGGATCTCGATGCGAGCAAGTGCGATGGCACGGCACCCTACAGCGATGTCGGCGCGCCGCTGAGAAAGCCGGGCCCCCGTTCGGCGCTGACGTTGCGCGCATCGATGCCCTCGCCGCAGACGTCGCATGTGAGGCGCGGGTGGGTTGGGCTCCCGCACGTGTCGTGGTGCAGCACGATCGGGGGTCCCTCGGGTCCCGCGAGATGGGTATCGCCCCAGCGCATGAGCGCGACCACAGCCGGGAACAGATCGCGGCCGGCCTGGGTCAGGCGGTACTCGTGGCGCTCCGGGTCGGTCGAGTAGAGAACGCGGTCGAGCAGCCCGGCCTCGACGAGCTTGCGCAGCCGCAGCGAGAGGGTGGGTCGCGGGATTCCGAGGTTGCGCGCGAACTGTCCGTAGCGGCGCACGCCGAAGAACGCTTCGCGCAGGATCATGATGGTCCAGCGCTCGCCGACGAGGCTCAGGGTGCGGCCGACCGAGTCGGCCTGGAGACGGTGGCCGAGGTCACGCGCGCGATCGACCCTCGCTGCGCCATCAGTCATGCGAGGCGAGCATCGCGTATGTGTGCCCAACGGCACTCACAGCTGCGCCGTCTTGGCGGGCAGACCGAGCAGCACGCGACCGGTGAGCTCCCACATCGCCGGGTTGACCTGGAAGTGGGCGGTCGCCGTGTGGGCGTCGCGGAACCGTCGCTGCAGGGGCGAGTCCTCATAGATCGCCGTGCCACCACCGAGGTCGTACATCGAGCGGGCCACGTCCGCAGAGCTCCTCACCGCATGTGTCGCGGCGAGGCGCAGCCCGAGGCGCTGAAACTCCCCGACCGGGGCGTCCTCCTGCGCCGCGGCCCACGCCTCCTCGATCGCCTCGTAGAAGAAGGAGCGGGCCGCCCGCAGGGCGGCCTCGGCCTCGCCCACGGCCGCCTGCGTGGCGGGACGTTCGGCCAGAACCCGGCTCGTGCCCTGCGGCGTCTTCCCGCCGGCCAGCTCCATCAGGTCCTCGATCGCGCCGCGCGCGTTGCCCAGAGCGGCCGCGGCGATCGACAGCGCGAAGAACCCGAAGACCGGGAACCGATACAGGGGCGCATCGACACGCGGGCTCGTGCCGAGCAGCGAGAGCACGTGGTGCTCGGGGACGAACAGATCATCGGCGACGGCATCGTGGCTGCCGGTTCCCCGCAGGCCGCTGGTGTGCCAGGTGTCGAGGATCTCGAGCTCGGCCTTCGGGAGGGCGACCACGCGCAGCACGGGGCCCTCATTGGTGCCCGCGGGGTCATCGAGCACGCACCCCGCGAACAGCCACTCGGAATGGGAGATCCCGCTGCAGAACGACCAGCGACCGGAGACTCGCAGGCCCCCGCCGGCGACGGCGGCCCTCCCGCGCGGGGCCCACACACCGGCCGCCACTATCTGCGGGTCGCCGAAGATCTCGGCCGCGCCCTCCTCCGGGAGATAGGCCGCGAGCAGGCTGCTCGTGGCTGCGATCGAGACGCACCAACCCGCCGACGCGTCACCGGCGGCGATCCTCTCCGCGCCGCCCAGCGTCGTCGCCGGCGGGGCCTCAAGCGCGCCAAGCGCCGACGGTGCACCGGCGCGCATCAGTCCCGTCGCGCGCAGCTCCTCGACAAGCGCCGGCGGTAGCGAGCGCTCACGCTCGGTGCTCGGCGCAAGCTCCCTCGCGAGCGCCGACGCGCGTGCGATCAGGTCATCCAGAGCGGCGGCGAGCGATGTTGCGGTTGGCGGAGCAGCCGGGCTCGACATGAGGCCTCCAGTGGTTTAGAAACATAACCGGTACAGTGCGCTTACCACTATCCCAGATGCCTGGGGCGTCGTCAACGGGGAGCGCAGCCGGCCGCATGGCCGCGCGAGATGGTCGCCGTTACGGCAGCGCCCATTCCTCGACCCGGTTGTTCACGCTGTCGGCGACGAACAGATCGCCCGAGGCGTTCACGGCCACGCCCTCAGGGCCTGAGAACTGACCCGAGCCCGAGCCGGCGGATCCGAAGGCCGCGATGAAGCTTCCCGCGGCGCTGAACTCCTGCACGCGGTTGTTGGCGGGTTCAGAGACGTACAGGTTGCCGCTCGTGGGGTCTGTGGCGATGCCGTAGGTCCCATTGGATTTACCGGTGCCTTCGCCTTTCTCATCGAACTGGGCGATGAACGCCCCGGCGGTCGAGAACTCCTGGACCCTCGAGTTTGCCGATTCAGAGATATACAGATGCCCGCCCGAGAAGGCCAGGCCGAAGGCCGTCTCAAGCTGTCCTTCGCCTGAGCCGCTTGAGCCGAACTTGCTAAGGAACGTCCCGGTCGATGAGAACTCCACCACCCGCCCGGCGGTGCTCGCGCCGTAGGGGTTCAGAACCCACACGTCACCGCTCGAATCGACCGCTATAGCGCCCGGATACAGGAGCTGTCCGGAGGTGAGGATCGATGAGCCGAATGTCCGTATGAATTCCCCGGCGGGGCCGAACTCCTCCACGCGGTTGTTCAGGGAGTCGCTCACGTACAGGTCGCCGGCCGCATTGGTGGCGATGCCGCCGATGCCGCCGAACTGGCCGTTGCCGGAACCGGCTTCGCCGAACTGCCTTAGGTATTTGCGTTCTGAGTTGAACTCGACGATGCGGCTGTGGCCCGCGTCGGCGACGAAGATGTCGCCGCTCGGATCGACCGCCACCGCGTTCGGTTCCTTGAAGCTGATTGAGGTGTTTTCGTAGTGGGTCAGGCTTGTGGCGTAGGTGGGCGGTGACCCGGGCGCCCATTCCTCGACCCGGTTGTTCACGCTGTCGGCGACGAACAGATCGCCCGAGGCGTTCACGGCCACGCCCTCAGGGCCTGAGAACTGACCCGAGCCCGAGCCGGCGGATCCGAAGGCCGCGATGAAGCTTCCCGCGGCGCTGAACTCCTGCACGCGGTTGTTGGCGGGTTCAGAGACGTACAGGTTGCCGCTCGTGGGGTCTGTGGCGATGCCGTAGGTCCCATTGGATTTACCGGTGCCTTCGCCTTTCTCATCGAACTGGGCGATGAACGCCCCGGCGGTCGAGAACTCCTGGACCCTCGAGTTTGCCGATTCAGAGATATACAGATGCCCGCCCGAGAAGGCCAGGCCGAAGGCCGTCTCAAGCTGTCCTTCGCCTGAGCCGCTTGAGCCGAACTTGCTAAGGAACGTCCCGGTCGATGAGAACTCCACCACCCGCCCGGCGGTGCTCGCGCCGTAGGGGTTCAGAACCCACACGTCACCGCTCGAATCGACCGCTATAGCGCCCGGATACAGGAGCTGTCCGGAGGTGAGGATCGATGAGCCGAATGTCCGTATGAATTCCCCGGCGGGGCCGAACTCCTCCACGCGGTTGTTCAGGGAGTCGCTCACGTACAGGTCGCCGGCCGCATTGGTGGCGATGCCGCCGATGCCGCCGAACTGGCCGTTGCCGGAACCGGCTTCGCCGAACTGCCTTAGGTATTTGCGTTCTGAGTTGAACTCGACGATGCGGCTGTGGCCCGCGTCGGCGACGAAGATGTCGCCGCTCGGATCGACCGCCACCGCGTTCGGTTCCTTGAAGCTGATTGAGGTGTTTTCGTAGTGGGTCAGGCTTGTGGCGTAGGTGGGCTCCGTCACGGTGATCGACAGGTTGGCCGTCGCCGTCAATGCCGTCGGGGTGCTCGAGTCGGTCACCTTGACGGTGAAGCTCGAGGTGCCCACGGCGGTCGGCGTGCCGGTGATGGCGCCGGTGGCTGGGGTCAGGGACAGCCCGGCAGGCAGAGTCCCGGTCGAGATCGACCACGTGTAGGGCGTGATTCCCCCGCTGGCCGCGAGCGTCTGAGAGTAGGCGACTCCCAGATGGCCTTCGGGCAGGCTCGAGGTCGTGACGGTCAGGCTCGGCAATGTTTTGAAAGTTTCATCAAGGCCTTTGTTCGGGCCGCCCGCGTTCGTCGCCGAGATCCTGAAGTGGTAGGCGGTGTTGGCGGCCAGGCCCGTCAGCGGGGCGGACACGGCGACCGCGCTCGTGCCGGACCCCGGCAGCGCGGAGCACGACGCGACCGACCCGTAGGAGATGGTCGTCCCGTATTCGAACTTGCATTCGCTGACTTCCGCTCCGTTGGGGTTGACCGTCGCGTTCAGCGTCGCGGTGGTCTGGGCGACGACCGTCGCCGGCTTCGTTTCGACGATCGGTGCGGTCGCGGTCGTTTTTAGGGTTTCGTCTGAACCCTTGCTCGTGCCACCGGCGTTGGTCGCCGAGATCCTGAAGTGGTAGGTCGTGCCTGGGGACAGGCCCGTTACCCCCACGGACACTGCAACCGCGCTCGTGCCGGACCCCGGCAACGCGGAGCACGCCGCGGTTTTGCCGTAGGAGGTGGTGGTCCCGTATTCAAATTCGCATTTGCTGACTTCCCCGCCGTCGGGGTTGACGGTCGCATTGAGCGTCGCCGTGGTCTGCGCGACGACCGTCGCCGGCCTCGTTTCGACCGTCGGGGCGGTGTTCGTGAATACCCACGCCGCACCGACGCCGCCGCTGTCGCCGTAGCCGCCTACCAGTGCGGTGTTGCCTTCGGAGGAGAGCGCGACGCTCAGGCCGAAGTGGCCTTCGCCACTCTCTTCCCCGCTTTTCGCCGTGAGCTTTTCGCCCTGCTGTTCCCAGTTCGCGCCCGAGTGCGTGAAGACCCACGCCGCCCCGACACCGGCGTTGTCTGTCGGCCCGCCGATCAGCGCGATGTTGCCGCTTGAGGAGAGGGCCACGCTCGTGCCCAATTCGCCCGCTCCGATCTCCCCGCCGCCGATGAGCTTCTGGCCCTGCTGGGTCCAGGTCGTGCCCGAGCGCGTGAACACCCAAGCGGCGCCCGCGCCACCGTTGTCGGTCGGCCCGCCGATCAGCGCGGTGTTGCCGGCAGCCGAGAGAGCGACGCTGCTGCCGAGTTCGGCTTCGGCGTTCTCTCCAGTGCCGGTCAGCTTTTCGCCCTGCTGGGTCCATTTTTCGCCAGAGCGCGTGAACGCCCAGGCGGCGCCGATGGCGGCATTGTCTGTCGGCCCGCCGATCAGCGCGGTGCCGCCTTCGGCGGAGAGCGCCACGGCGCTTCCGAATTCGCCAGGTCCGATCTCCCCGCTGCCGGTGAGCTTTTCGCCCTGCTGTGCCCATTTTTCGCCCGAGCGCGTGAACACCCAAGCGGCGCCCGCGCTGGCGTTATCACGGTAGCCGCCGATCAGCGCGGTGCTGCCTTCGGAGTTGAGCGCCACGCTATCGCCGAATTCGCCCGGCCCGATCTCCCCGCTGCCGGTGAGCTTTTCGCCCTGCTGGGTCCAGCTCGAGCCGGAGCGCGTGAAGACCCACGCGGCGCCCGTGCTTTCGTGGTCGCGATAGCCGCCGATCAGCGCGGTGTTGCCGTTGGAGGAGAGCGCGACGGCGTTGCCGAATTCGCCGGGGCCGACCTCTTCCCCGCTTTTCGCGATGAGTTTCGCCTGCTGGGTCCAGGTCGAGCCGGAGCGCGTGAAGACCCAGGCGGCGCCGGCGCTGTTGAGGTAGCCATAGCCGCCGATCAGCGCGGTGTTGCCTTCGGAGGAGAGCGCCGCGCTCCAGCCGAAGTCGCCTCTGCCGGGTTTCAGTTCGCCTTCGCCCGCCTCTTCGCCGCCGGTGAGCTTTTCGCCCTGCTGTTTCCATTCGGTGCCCGAACGCATGAACACCCACGCCGCGCCGACTTCACCGCCGTCCTTGAGGCCGCCGGTCAGCGCATAGGTGCCTTCCGAGGACAGCGCCACGCTGTCGCCGAGGTCGCCGCTGCCGTACTCACCGTTGCCGGTGAGCTTTTTGCCCTGCTGTTTCCATTCGGTGCCGGAGCGCAGGAAGACCCAGGCGGCGCCGACTTCTTTGTTGTCGGCGGGGCCGCCGATCAGCGCGTAGTTGCCTTCCTTGGAGGCGATCGCCACGCTGTAGCCGAACTGGCCTTCGCCGGTCTCTTCGCTGCCGGTGAGCTTTTTGCCCTGCTGTTTCCATTCGGAGCCGGAGCGCAGGAACACCCACGCCGCGCCGACTTTGGCGTTGTCGGACGGGCCGCCGACGAGGGCGTAGTTGCCTTCGCCGGACACCGCCACGCTCTCGCCGAATTCGCCCTCGCCGGTCTCTTCGCCGCCGGTGAGCTTTTTGCCCTGCTGGGCCCAGCTCGTGCCCGAGCGCAGGAACACCCAGGCGGCGCCCGCGCCTTCTTTATCGCCGAGCCCGCCGGCCAGTGCGTAGGTGCCTTCGGCGGAGAGGGAGACGCTGTCGCCGAACTGGCCTTCTCCGGTCTCTTCGCTTCCGGTGAGCTTTTTGCCCTGCTGGGCCCAGGTCGTGCCCGAGCGCAGCAAGACCCATGCGGCGCCGACTTCTTTGTTGTCCCCCGGACCTCCGATCAGCGCGTATTCGCCTTTGGCCGAGGCGATCGCCACGCTCGCGCCGAATTCGCCCGCACCGGTCTCTTCGCCTCCGGTGAGCTTTTTGCCCTGCTGGGCCCAGGTCGTGCCCGAGCGCAGGAACACCCACGCCGCGCCGACCCTGCCGTTGTCGGCGGGGCCGCCGATCAGCGCGTAGTTGCCTTCGGTGGACAGCGCCACGCTCTCGCCGAATTCGCCTGCGCCCGTCTCTTCGCCGCCGGTGAGCTTCTTGCCCTGCTGTTTCCATTCGGTGCCCGAGCGCGCGAAGATCCACGCGGCGCCGGTTTTGCCGCTGTCTCCGGGGCCGCCGATCAGGGCGTATTCACCTCCGGGGGACAGGGCTGCGCTGTAGCCGAAGCCGCCTTTGCCGCTCGATTCGCCTTCGTGCGCCTCGCCGCTTCCGGTGAGCTTTTCGCCCTGCTGGGCCCAGGTCGTGCCCGTGCGCAGGAACACCCACGCCGCACCGACTTCGGTGTTGTCCTTCCAGCCGCCGAGGAGCGCGTATGTTCCTTCTGAGGACAGCGCCACGCTGTCGCCGAGGTCGGCTTTGCCCGACTCCCCGCTGCCGGTGAGCTTTTTGCCCTGCTGGGCCCAGGTCGTGCCCGTGCGCAGGAACACCCAGGCCGCGCCGGCTTCTTTGTTGTCGCCGGGGCCGCCGATCAGCGCGTATTCGGCTTTGGCGGAGGCGATCGCCACGCTGAACCCGAACTGGCCTTCGCCGCTCTCTTCGCTGCCGGTGAGCTTTTTGCCCTGCTGTTTCCATTCGGTGCCCGTGCGCAGGAACACCCACGCCGCGCCAGCTTCTTTGTTGTCTCCGGGGCCGCCGATCAGCGCGTATTCGCCTGAACCGGATATCGCGACGCTCTCGCCGAATTCGCCTTCGCCGGTCTCTTCGGCGCCGGTGAGCTTTTTGCCCTGCTGTTTCCATTCTGTTCCGGAGCGCAGGAACACCCAGGCGCCGCCGGCGCCTTCTTTGTCGGCGAGCCCGCCGACGAGCGCGTATTCGCCTTTTTCTGAGAGCGCGACGCTGTAGCCGAAGTCGGCGATGCCGCTTGCTTCGCTGCCGGTGAGCTTTTTGCCCTGCTGGGTCCAGGTCGTGCCCGAGCGCAGGAAGACCCACGCCGCGCCGGTGCCGGTGCTGTCGTTGGGCCCGCCTATCAGCGCGTAGTTGCCTTCTTTCGAGGCGATCGAGACGCTGTAGCCGAAGTACCCTTCGCCGGTCTCTTCGGCGCCGGTGAGCTTTGGGCCCTGCTGCGCCCAGGTCGTGCCGGAGCGCAGGAAGACCCACGCCGCGCCGGCTCTGTTGTTGTCACTCGGGGCCCCGATCAGCGCGTATTCGCCTGAACCGGAGATCGATACGCTCTCGCCGAATTCGCCGGCACCGGCCTCTTCTTTGCCTGTCAGCTTTTTGCCCTGCTGGGTCCAGGTTGTGCCCGAGCGCAGGAAGACCCACGCCGCGCCAGCCTTGCCGCTGTCTCCGGGGCCGCCGACCAGCGCGTATTCGCCTTTTTCCGACAGCGCGACGCTGTAGCCGAAGCCGCCTTCTTCGCCTCTCTCCCCGGCACCGGTGAGCTTTTCGCCCTGCTGAATGAACGGGTCGATCCGCAGCGGGTAGCGCGCACCGGCCGCGTCGACGCGGATCAGGATGCGCCCACCCTGCAGTTCAAGCCAGCTGTGCAGTGCGTGCCCGCGCGCGTCGGTGGCGATCAGGCCGCTGTAGCGGAGCACTGGCCGGCCTACGCGGCTGAACGCGATGCTCTGTCCACCGGAGGCGAGCGAGGCGCGGGCGTTGCCGGACAGTTCCATCGAGAGTGTCAGCGCCCCGGCGCGGTGGGCAGACGGCGCCCTGGGGATCGTGAAGCCCTGCTCAAGACCCAGCGGCCCGTTCGCATACCATTCGCTGAGAACAGCGCGCGCATAGGAGACCCGGTTGGCCGTCACCCGGGGGGCTGTCGCGCCGACCGTCCGCAGCGAGTCCCCGTAGCCCACGGCTCGCAGGCTCAGGCCGACACGAGCCAACCCCGAGCTCACGGAGATCCCCGAGCGCCCGAAGCTCGTGCTGAGATGCTGCGCGGGGCTGGCGCCTCGAAACCCGCCCCCGAACGCCCTGACACGGTAGGCGGGGCTTTCTGCGCCCAGTGCGTCCGAGATCGGCCCCTGCGCCGTCGGCGGAAGGCTCGACAGCCCCTTCCTGTGGGCGGATGCACCCGCGCGCAGGTGCGAGGAGGCTCGGAAACGCGCCGGAGCCACTGACGCTCGCCCGCCTCCGAAGGCCTCATGGAGGACCACCCCGAGTACGACCAAAAGCAGGACAGAGGCAACCAGGACGCGCCACGGGGGCCCGAGCCGAGCGCGAAGGGCCGGCCCATCGCCGACCGCGGCCGCCGGGCGCAACGCACCAGCCGGTCCGAGCGCTCCGCTCACCGCAGCCCTCGCGTCGAGGGCCGCGCGGGGACCCGACCGTGAACGGACGACATCACGCCTCTCTGTCTCCCCAACATCGAGCCTCCTCCGACATCCGTGCCGGCAACCGCCGGCTCGCACCTGGCGCCAGCCGCGGTGCCCTCCATTGACCTCGACGAACCCTCCTGCCTGGAAAGGGTACCGCAGCTCTGCCCGCTGCGCTCCGGTTCTCAGCCTGCGCCGACGAGAACGCGACGCTGAGCCCGGGCTCCTCGCCGGCGAGGAATCGCACAACGGGAGAGGGCCCCTTGCGGGGCCCCCTCCTTGCTGTGCTCGCCGTCAGCGGCGAGCGCTACAGATGCTGCATCCGATCATGGGTATGTGGCACTCCACGACGGGTTCGTCCCGCTGTTGGATCCACCGACCCAGGTCGCGTGCACGAGAATCGTGTCGCTCGCATTGAACGCAACCGTGTGCGTGCTGTCGGTGCAGGTGTTGCTGCTTTTAGCGACCGTGCAGGTGATCGCCGTGCTTGCACCGTTCTTTTCCACTACCAGCGTCGTCGCCTTGCTGACGTTGGCACCGAAGTGGACGGTGAAGTTACGCAGAGTACCTGCCTGGATCATCGGGGTTGGCGACTGCTGGGCGTAGAGGCTCATGTTGAAGCCGCTGAACCCGAGGTAGCCGGCAATACCGCCGCCGACGACTCCGCTGCCGGATGCGCCGGTAGCACCTGTGCCACCCGTCGCTCCGGTCGCGCCTTTGACGCCCGCGGAACCCGTGGCTCCGGCCGCTCCGGCCGGTCCCGTCGCTCCGGTCGCGCCGGCAGCTCCGGTCGCTCCAGCTGAGCCGCTGGATCCGGCCGGCCCTGTTGCGCCGGTCGCTCCGTTGGATCCGGCCGGCCCTGTTGCGCCGGTCGCTCCGTTGGATCCGGCCGGCCCTGTTGCGCCGGTCGCTCCTGCGGAACCGTTGGATCCGTTGGATCCGGCCGCCCCGGTTGCGCCCTGCGCTCCCGTGGCTCCGGTGACTCCCTGCGCTCCGGTTGCTCCGGCTGAGCCGGTCGCTCCGGTTGCGCCGGCTGAGCCGGTCGCGCCGGTCGCGCCGGTTGCACCCGCCGGGCCTTCAGCTCCCGCCGGGCCTTCGGGACCTTCGGCACCCGTTGCTCCGGTTGCACCCGTTGGGCCTTCTAGGCCTTCGGCTCCGGTGGCTCCGGTCGCGCCCGTCGGTCCTGTCGGGACGAACAGGGCGTCGATGGTTTCCGCCAGCACCGCATAGCCGAGCGTCGTGGGATGAATGTCGGCTTCCGGGCTCGTCGGGTTGTAGACGCCACCCGGGCACATCGCGGTGTACTCACAGATTGTCGGCAGGTCTGCCGATTCTGATTCGTGGTTCAGAAGCGATGGGTTGAACCGCGGCAGGGGGTAGGCGAAGAGGGCCCCATTCATCGAGGACTCGTTCCCCAGCAGGCTGTCGAACAGGCCAGTCTGTATGTCTCCGCCCGGCGCCGGCAGCGCCAGCGGGTAGGGGTTGTAGAGGCCCACGTCCACGATCGTCGCGTGCGGCGCAAGTTCGCGCAGTCTCTTGATGATCGCGCCTACGTTCGCGGCGACGTGCAGGAACTGCGTCGCTATCTGAGCTTCGGTGCACGTGTATTTCGCCGGGAAGCCGCATGTGTGCTCGAGGTACTGCAGCACGTCGTTGGCCCCCAGGTCGACCGTGATCGGGCTGACGTCGGGGTTTTCTTTGAGGATCGCTTCGGCTTCTTCCATCTGCGAGTTGTGCGTGTACGGGTGATGCAGGAACGCATCCGGGAACGGCGATCCGGTGGGGCCGCCGGCGCAGTAGGACCCCGTGTAGGGAGCGCCTGGACCGTTCGTGAACGTTTCGGTCGTCTCGCCCGGGCAGCCGAGGTTCTCGATCGACAGTTTCGGCTGAAGGACTTTCAGCGCCGAGCCGAAGTCATTGACGAAGCCCTGTTCGTAGTTCGTCGCTTCAACGTAGCCTTTGGTTTTGAGTTCTTCCGAGAACTGGGCGGCGTGATAGCCGTAGCTGAGCG
This sequence comes from uncultured Solirubrobacteraceae bacterium, assembly GCA_963764185.1. Taxonomy (GTDB): domain Bacteria; phylum Actinomycetota; class Thermoleophilia; order Solirubrobacterales; family Solirubrobacteraceae; genus Palsa-744. The sequence goes on from CAVXRF010000009.1 coordinate 196,777, forward strand.
AGTCACCCAGCGCGAGATAGGTGCTGCCGGTGACCACGTTCGCGGCACCAGCAGCCGGCACGAACACGAGCGCCCCCAGTGCCGCAACGGCACCCACGAGGCACACGAGTAAACGCGCGCGAGCACGATACAGAACTGACATTCGACCCCTCCTCCTTAAGTTATGAATGCATACCTCGGACCCGGATTCCCTCCGAAACGGCCCTGAGTGCAGACAGCAATCCTACACATCCGTGCGCAATTCGACAAGCGGGAGGCCGATCGGACAAGCCGAACCCCCGGCGCCCGCTGAAGCCCGGCGGGCGGAGATCGTCCACCCACAAGCACCATCGCCCGGCCGCGCAGCTGCTGCGGAACGCCGATTCCGCGCGCCGATACGAGATGGAGGTCAAGCTACGGGCGCCGCTGGCGCCCCGCGCTGCAACGTCACAGGCATCTCGCGTCCTCAAACGCTCCGCAAGGCCGCTGCCGGCGCCAGGCGAGCGGCGCGGACGGCCGGATAGAGCCCCGCCAGCGCGCCGAGCGCCAGGGCGATCGCGACGCCGCCCCCAACGGACAGCAGCGGCACGACGACGATCCACCCTTGGCTGTAGGCATAGCCGGCGGTGGCGGCGGCGCCGAGGCCGATGCCGAGCGCCCCACCGAGGGCGGACAGCAGCACGGACTCGCCCAGGAACTGCACGCCGATGTGCACCGCGCGGGCGCCGAGCGCGCGGCGCAGCCCGATCTCGGGGCGGCGCTCGAGCACCGAGATGACCATCACGTTGGCGATACCGACGCCCCCGACGAGCAGCGCGACGGCGCCGAGCGCGAGGAACACCGCGGTCAGGGTGCTCTGGGCGTCGGCGCGGGCCTGAAGCGCATCCGAGGGCCGGCTGACCTTGGTCTGTTCGGGGCTCTTGGGGTTGGCGGCGGCGCCGAGCAGCGAGTCGGCTTCGGGCACCTGTTCGGGGTCGGCGCGGACATACAGCATGGAGGCGTGCCGGGTGGTGCCGAACAGCCGTTTGGCAACGGGGTAGCCGATCAGCGCGGCGCGTTCGATTTCCGGTGCCAGCGGCAGCGACCCGATCACGCCGGCGACGGTGAACCACGTGTGGTCGATCAGCACCTGCAGCGGCCGTCCGTCGGCGGACAGACGCTCCACCCCCAGCCGCTCGGCGGCGACGAGCCCGAGCACGACCAGGGGATAGCCTTCGTCGCCGGCGTTCAGGAATCGCCCGAGGATCATCTTCCCACCGAGGGTGCTGAGCAGTTGCGGGTCGGCGGCCTGCACGCTGATGCCGTTGGTTTCGGCGGCTTCGATGAAGGCGCTGCGCCGAGCTCGTCGCCCCGGACACGCTCGTCACGGCGGCGGCGGAGCGCACGCTGCGCAGGTTGCGCACGTCCCTGACGGCGGCTTCGGGCAGCCTCGCCGCTTCGCCGAGAAACGTTTCCCCGGGGGTGACGGTGAGCAGGTTGGTTCCCAGTTCGTTCAGCTCGGCGACCAGCCCGGCTTTGCTCGAGTCCGAGACGCCGAGCACGGCGACCATCGCGGCGATGCCGATCGCCACTCCCAGCGCCGACAGCGCGGCTCGCAGGCGGCGCGTGCGCAGACCGACGCTGGCGACGCGCAGCACGTCAGCTGCCAGCAGGCGACTGGGCGCGAGGTCAAGCCCGCCGTCGCGCCGCCGGCGCCACCGTCCGAGGTGAGGCGCCAGCGGCAGGCCGGGTAGGGGCGGCCGGCGCGCGCGGATCGAGCCGCCGTCCCTCACGGCGCAGCCGCCTCGTCGTGGATCAGGCGGCCGTCGCGCAGCTCCACGCGCCTGGGCAGCGTGGCGGCGATCTCGCGGTCGTGGGTGATCACGAGCACGGTCGTGCCCTGGCCGTTGAGCGCCCGCAGCAGCTCGAGGATCTCGCGGCCCGTGCGCGTATCGAGGTTCCCGGTCGGCTCATCGGCGAGCACGATCGCCGGCGAGCTGACGAGCGCGCGCGCGATCGCCACGCGCTGGCGCTCTCCCCCGGACAGCAGCGCCGAGGTCTGGCGCATGCGGTGGCCGAGCCCGACGCGCTCGAGGGCCTCGGCCGCGGCCCGGCGGCGCTCGCGGGCGGGGGTGCCGGTGTAGAGCAGGCCGTTGGCGACGTTCTCGAGCGCACTGTCGGCCTCCAGCAGGTGGAACTGCTGGAAGACGAAGCCGATGCGACGCGCCCTGAGCGCCGCCAGGTCGCGGTCGGAGGCGCGGGCCACGTCGGCTCCGGCGATCCGCACGAGCCCGCTGGTCGCGCGTTCGAGGGTGCCCATGATGTGCAGCAGCGTCGACTTGCCCGAGCCCGACGGGCCGACGATCGCGCACAGCTCACCGTCCTGCACGGTCAGATCGACGCCGCCCAGCGCCTGCACGCCGCCGTCGTAGCGCTTGACGACGTCTGAGAGCTCAAGGACGGCGCTCACTGCGACTCGACCACGGTCATGCCTTCGTGCACGCCCGCGCCTTCGACCTGGACGTAGCCGCCGGCGAACAGGCCGGGCATGACGGGCACCGTCACGCGCCGGTCTCCTTCGAGCGCTTCGACGGCGTAGCCGCCGCCGGCGGTCGCGATCAGGGCGGTCGCCGGGACCGTCAGCACGTTGCGGCGGATGCTCTTGACGAGTTCCACGCTGACCGGCGCCTGGTCGAGGTGGGCGACGGGGTGGTCGAGGGTGACCGTCACCGGGATCGTTGTGGATTCGCCGCTTTCGTCGCTGGGGCTGCCCTTTTCTTCGTTGCCCGAGCCTTTTGATTCGCTGGCGACCGTGCCGACTTCGGTGACGTGGCCGGGGGCCTCACCGCCGCCCGGCAGCTGCACGGTGACGGTCTCGCCGAGCCGTGCGAGCTGCTGCTGTTCGGGCTTCACCTTCAGCTGGACGATCTGCTGCGTGGATGTGGTCGCGAGCACAAGCTCGCCGGCGCCGGCCGCCGGTTCTCCGCCGGGCGAGTTTTTGCCCGGGTCGTCGTTTCCGGTGTCGTCTTTGCCCGGGTTGTCTTTGGCGTGTTCTTCCGTGGCAGGTTTGTCTCTCGCGGGCTCTTCTTTGCCCGGTTTCTCGTTGGCGGGTTTCTCCTTTCCCTTGCCGGGCGAGTCTTTGCCTTTGCTGGGCGATTTGTTCCCGGGTTTTTTCGCCGGTGATTTGCCCGCGCCGGGCTCCGTCGCCGCGGGCGGCGCGGCGGCGGGCGTCGTGGCGGTCCCCGTGGGCGTCGTGGCGCCGGGCGGATCCTGCCCGAGCGTCACCTTCACGGCGGTCACACGCCGCGCGCCGGGGGCGAAGACGACGCGTCCGAGTTCAACGTCGCCGGTCTCCGCCAGTCCCTCGGCCTTCTGCCAGCGCTTGACGGCGGCGGTGGTGGCTTCACCGAAGGATTCCTCGTTGGTGATCGCCCCGTAGGGATCGAAGCCGAGGTCGATCAGGTTCCGGTTGAGCTCGGTCACGTCGGGGCCGTGGCTGACACCCTCCTTGAGCGTGCGGTAGGCGGGCACCGAGCCGTACATCAGCACGATGGGCAGATCGTCGATCCGCCACAACGTCGCGCCCCGGCCGATCACCGCGCCCACGGACGGCAGCCAGGTGAAGGTCCCGGCGAGCCGGTCGTAGAGTTCCAGCGTAGTGCCGTAGCCGAGCGTGCCGTCGACGGTCGAGCTTTCAGACAGGGTGCGCCGGGTGACGCTCGCGGTCGTGTCGCCGACGGGAACGCCGGTGTCCGAGCCGTGGTGCCCGCTCGAGCCGGAACCGAGTAGCACGATCGCGAGCACGGCCACCACGGCCACCACCAGCGCAGCGCCTGCCAGCCAGCGCAGGCGCCTGCGCCCCGAGGAGCCCTCCTCACCCACGGCTCAGCCGCCGGTCGCGAAGCTGCCGCTTTCCGCGCTACCCGCCGTGCCGGACGGCGGCGGACCGCCTGGGGCGGCCTTGGCACCAGCTAGGGGGGGCTTGGGAAGCAGCTTCTGGCAGGAGTTCTGCGCTTTCTGGAAGGCCGGGCTTTCGGGGTTCGGCGCGCCGGCTTCGCCGGGGTGTGCGTGTATCGCGATCTGAATGCCGCCGCCTTTGGTCGTGGCTTCGACTTTGACGCCGTGTTCGCGCATGCACTTGGCGAACTTCTGCACGGCTTCTTCCTGCGCCACCTTTTCCTGCGGGGAGAGGTTCAGCTTCTGGGGTTCGGGCTGGTACTTCTTGCACGCCGACTGGGCGGCTTCCATCTTGGCGGGTCCGCCAGTGCCCTTGATGCGCAGTCCGTGGCCCTGCCCGCCGGGTCCGGTCGCGGCCGTGGCTTCAATGCCGTGTTCGCGCAGGCACTTGGCGAAGTCGGCGTTCTTCACTTCGGCCTGCTGTTCCTTCGCCTGGGTGCTCGAGTCTGTCGAGGATGGCGAGGAGCCGCCGCAGGCGGCCACGAGAAGACCCGCCGATGCCACACACAGGACACTGAGCAGGGCGAGCGGACAACGTCGGGACACGGGGGCTCCTTTGTGTATGGATCGCTGATCGATGGTGCCGCCGCGCGATATCGGATCGCTGGCGGCGGCACCGAGATCAAACCGGCCCAACCTGAGAGTCTCCTTAGAGGAGCCGAGGAACTTCCTGAACGGCGACGGACGCTGCGCGAGCATCACGCTCGGCGGCGCTGAGCTCGGCGTCGCTCATCTGGAGCGCCGGCAGCTCGAGCGTCAGCCGGGCGCCGCCGCCGGGGTCGTTCACGGCGTGCACCGAGCCGCCGTGAGCCTCGGCCGTCTGCCTGACGATCGCCAGGCCGAGGCCCGAGCCGGAGCGGCCTCGCGCCTCGGGGGAGCGATAGAAGCGGTCGAACACACGGGGCAGATCCTCCGTGGAGATTCCCGGCCCATGGTCGCGCACCTCCAGCCGTCCGTCGCGCACGCGCACCTCAATCGGACCCGCGCTCGGAGGGTTCCATTTGCACGCGTTGTCGAGCAGGTTTGAGATCGCGCGATCAAGGCGCGCCGGCGCGGCGCGCACCATGCAGGGCTCGGCGTCGAGCTGCAAGCTGCAGGCAGGCGCGTGCAGTCTTGCGCGCTCGAGTGCTCCGGCGACGGCCAGATCGAGGCGCACGTCCTCGACCTCGATCTCCTCGATCTCGTTCTTTGACAGGTCGACCAGATCCCCGACGAGCACGGTCAGCTCCTGTAGCTGCGCCTGCGCTGCGGCTATGACACGGGCGCGCTCGTGCGCGGACAGTCGCTCTCCCATAGCCAGCGCGTCGAGGTTCGCCTGAACGCTGGCCAGCGGAGTGCGCAGCTCGTGCGAGGCGTCGGAGACGAGCTGGCGCTGCGCGAGCCGCGAGCGCTCGAGCGCGGTCAGCATCGTGTTGAAGCTCGCGGCCAACCGCCCGAGCTCATCCTCCTCATCTGCTTCGATGCGGTGACCGAGGTCCTGCGTCTTGGCGACGCGTTCGGTTGCGCCCATCAGGCGCCGCACCGGCACCAGGGCGCCGCGCGAGACGAGGAACCCAAGCGCCGCCGCCAGCGCGATCCCGCCGAGGCACACGAGCGCCAGCACCAGCCTCAGGTGCCTGAGCGTGCTGTTCACATCGGTCAGGGGCAGGGCGACCTGCAGAACTCCTCCCCCTGCGGCCGGCACGGCCAGCACCCGCACAGGCGTGCCGGCAATCGTCTGATCGCTGAAGACGGTGTCTTTCTTGCCTTTGGCCACTGCCCGCGTCGCCGCCGTCAGGGGGATCAAGGCGCCCTTTTCTTCCGAGCGCAGGATCTGGCCGTTGGGGCGCACGAGCTGCGCATAGCCCGCGGCGCCGCCGAGCCCTGGCGCGGGCACGACCAACCGTGCGCCCTGCCCCCCGCCGCTGGATCCGACGTGCAGGTGTACCTCGAGCGGCGCATGCGCCGTGACAGACCGCGAGCGGCCCACGACCTTGCCGCCTTCGAGCGTGACGCTTTCCGACACGCGAGCCTTGCGGGAGCCGCTCGGGCTCGGGCGCGCTTCCTCCAATTCCCCCGCAGCGGCCGACGGCTCGCCGCCCACCAGTGCAGACGCCGCCGGCGGGAGCCGGCCTTCCCGCTTCAACTTGGCGACTTCTGCCGGGCCCGCCTTGACCAGGATCTGGACCGATTGGGGCAGGCCAGGCGTGGCCTTTTCGCGCAGGCTGCTGTCGACGCCCGAGCGCAGCTCATCGCCGGTCACGACGTACACAACGACCGACGCGAGCACGACCGCCGCGGCAACGGCGCCGGCAGCCAACAGCACCATGCGCCGGCGAAAGCTCATCGCGGCGAGGACCTCAGCACGTAACCAACGCCGCGCACGGTGTGCAGCAGGCGCAACTCTCCCGCAGCCTCGGTCTTACGACGCAGGTAGCCGATGTAGACCTCCAGCGAGTTCGACGCCGGCCCGAAGTCATAGCCCCACACACGGTCGAAGATGCTCGCGCGCTCCAGCACCTGACGGGGATGGCGCATCAACAGCTCCAGCAGCAGGAACTCGGTGCGCGTCAGCTCGAGCAGGCGACCGCCGCGGCGCGCCTCGTGCGCGAGCGGATCGAGCTCCAGATCCTCGAAGCGCAGGATCTGCTCATCCCCGTCCCAGCCCGTGCGCCGCAGCAGCGCTCGAAGGCGGGCGATCAGCTCCTCGCGGGCGAACGGCTTGGCCAGGTAATCGTCGGCACCGGCCTCCAGGCCGGCCACGCGCTCTGACACCTCGGCACGAGCGGTCAGCATCAGCACCGGCGTGCGATTTCCGCTCGCTCGGATGCGCCGGCAGACCTCGAGACCGTCGAGCCCGGGCATGAGCACGTCGAGAACGACCGCGTCCGGGCGGGCGGTCGAGAGTGTGCGCATCGCCTCGCGCCCGTCGGCTGCCGTGGTCACGTCGAACCCATTGAGGTCGAGCACCAGCGCGAGCGCCTCGCGCAGGGCTGCGTCGTCGTCGACGACGAGGAGGTGCATCACTCGATGCTGGCAGCCAAACCTGAACGAAGGCTGAGTGAACGACCCTCCGAGCCGATTCCGGCGCGGTTAGACCGTCACGAGGGCGCCCCCACCGGGACCGGCTTGTGTTTGGGGAGCAGCAGCTCTTCCTCGGCCGGGGTGCGCTGTGCGTGGCGGAAGCCAAGCAGGACGAACCCGAGCATCACGAGGGCAAGGATGAACGAGGCGATCGCGCCATAGAGCATGATCGTGCCGATCTTCGAGAAGCCGTAGGCCTCGAGCAGCAGTCCGCGCAGCGTCGTGCCCTGGAAGGACGTGGTCTCCAGTTCCGCCAGTTTGGTGTTCTTCGGTTCGGCGCGCGCGGCGGTGCTGATCTTCGCGTAGACCCCTCCATAGGGCATCTCGGAGAGGTGGATCGCGATGAAGTGATCGGCCCAGGCCTCGGCCTCGGGGCCGGTGAGCAACTGTTTTCCCGCGTACTGCGAGACGGACGGGATCATCGCCGCGGTGATCTCGGTACCGGGCACCGGGTGTTCGAAGGCCGCCTTCGGCGGGAAGAAGATCTGCTGCGCGGCGAGCTGGTTGTGGACGTTGTTGTGGTCGTATTTGTAGCCCCACATCAGCAAGCCTCCTGCGACGAGCAGGACAACTACCAGGACCAGCCCGACGGCGCTGGTGAGAACGTCAAAGACTCTGCGACCCATGACACGACTCCTCTCGGTGGTACATACGCGATCACGGTCGTGCTCGCGCGCCACCGGCCAGACGTTGGAGCCGGTACTGCAGCCTCAGCCGAAAGTTAGGGCCAAGTCAGTCAGCACTTTACCACTCGCCCCCGCCTCGACATGCGCGAGCATCTAACGTACGAAGCATCCGGCGTGCGGTGGGATCGTCGGCCGGATGCAACCCGATTATGAGCTCCCGCGAGACCAAGCATCTGCGTGTCCTGATCGCCAACGAGCGCAAGGACCGCCTGGCGCTCGTCGCTCCCATCGTCGTTGGGCTCGGCCACGAGGTGATCGCACGCGAGATCGACGTCGAGGACGTCGGTCCGGCGACCACCAGAGAGCGCCCCGACGTCGCGCTCGTTGGACTCGGCGACAGCCCAGAGCACGCCCTCGGGCTAATCGACAAGATCGTGCGCGAAGCCTCCTGCCCGGTGATCGTCCTGCTCCACGCCCGCGACCCCGAGTTCATCAACGAGGCATCCAAGCGAGGTGTCTTTGCGCACATCAGCGATGCGGACGTCGAGGACTGGCAGAGCGCGATCGACATCGTGCTTCGGCGCTTTGCCGAGTACCACGACCTGCAGGGCGCATTCGGCCGCCGCGCCTTGACCGAGCGCGCCAAGGGGATACTGATGGAGCGCCACGGTATCGACGAGGCGAGCGCCTTCGAGATGCTGCGCGAGCAATCCCGGGTCAGTAACCGCAAGCTCGTCGACCTAGCCACGGCGGTCGTCGACGGCCACCGTCTCTTGCCCAGAGCGCCCCAGGCTCCATCTCAGTCCTGACGCTTACAGGCGCTCGTCCCGCCGCTACTGAAGACGTGTGTTCCGTCCCTGCTTAGTCGCGCCGCCATCTCGTGGCTTCGCGAGTGCCAAACCAAGCCGATTACCAGGCCTTTCTCGAGTGGAGCCAACCGGGATCGAACCGGTGACCTCCTGCTTGCAGATTGGGCGGTGGTTGCAATGGGTGGTCCCTATTGGGCGTCAACGGCCGCACGACCGGGGCTGAAACGGGGCTGGGACGCTCGTTGGTGGCGCTAGCTTTCCGTTTCTGCTTGGTCCCTACTTGGCCCCAACACTGCTTCTGAAGTCGGCTGGAGAAGCCGTGACGCCGGCTATGTGCAGAGCAGGTGGCCCAGCGCGAGCTTTCGCGACGCTTTCACGATGGCTGCACGCTGGCACGCGATAGTAAGCCAGATGAGTGCCGACTCGGTCATCCTCTCACCCCACTTCGATGACGCGGTGCTCTCGTGCTGGCATCTGTTGGTGGGGACCGGTGAGGTGCTCGTGGTGAATGTGTTTGCGGGCGAGCCGCCGGCGGGGGTGCTCGGCTGGTGGGACCGGTTCGCGGGGGCGAGCGAATCGGCCGCGGCCGTTCGCGCGCGTGTCGCGGAGGACCGCAGGGCGCTCGCGCTCGCTGGGCGGGCACCCGTGAACCTGCCGTTCTTCGACAGCCAGTACCGCGAGGCCGACCAGGCCCCGGCCGAGATCGTCGAGGCGCTCCGGGGGGTGCTCGTCGCGGGCGCCCGGATATACGCACCGGCGAGCCTCGGCGACCACCATCGCGACCATACCGCTGTGCGTGCCGCCGCGCTGGCGCTGCACGCAGAGGGCGCCGACGTCACGCTGTACGCCGACCTGCCTCACGCGACCGTGCTCGGATGGCCCCGGTGGGTGCTCAACGGGGGGTCCTCCTCGGGCGCGGATCGGGCAGCCGAGCAATGGGCGAGCCAGCTCGAGGCGACCGGGCTGCCACCCGGGCAGATGGCAGTCGCGGCGCACCGGCTGCGGGCGGAGGACTACGCCCGCAAGCTCGAGGCGGTGCTTGCCTATACCAGCCAGAGGAGTCCGCTTGAGCGGGCCTTCGGATCCTCCTTGGAGGATCCCCAGCTGCTCGGCCTTGAGGTCGACTGGCGACTGCCGCTACTGGCCTAGCGTCGGGCCCGGCTGCGCGATCTCGGCGAGCGCGTGCTCGCGAAAGCGCGCGGCGATCTGCTCGTCGCCGGCCGACGCGGCCATCGCATCGATCAGCTCGCGCGCGCTGCGGGAGCGATCCTCGGCCTCCTCGGAGCGGTCCGCCGCGGCGGCCACGCGGGCGAGCCCGGCCTCGATCTGCCAGCGCTCGCAGATCGGACCCTCGGGCCCAGCCGCATCGGCGCTGCGCGCGAGCATCTGCGCCGCCGCGGCCCAGTCGCCGCGAGCCTCGGCGCAGCGTGCAAGAACACGGGCGGTCGTTACGATCGACCTGCACGCGCCGCTGCGCTCCCACGCCTGCAGGCGGACCTGCATCGCCGTCTCGGCGCGCGAGACTTCGCCGGCGGCGAGCTGCATCTCGGCGATGGCGTAGTAGGCCCGCTCGCCCCAGAAGTCGACAGTGCCGGGCGGCGTGGTGACACCCTCGGCGATCTGCTGTGCGCGCTCGGCGAGCGCGCGCGCCCGTGGCTCGTCGCCCGCCATCCGCGTCGCCGACGAGAGCGCCCCCAGGCAGCGGAAGGTCTGACCGCGCGCCCGGTTGCGCTCGGCGGCAGCAAGCCCGCGTTCGAGGACGGCCACGGCCTCGGAGGCGGCCCGGAGGTCCAGAAGGGCCGTAGCGAGCCCCGCTGCCGCCCAGCCGAGCCAGTCCGCGCCCGCGCGGGCGACGGCCTCGCGGCCGTTGGCGAGCGACCGCGCGTAATCGCCGCGGCAGCGCGCGATCCAGCTTGATGCCTCACGTATCAGCACGCCGCTGCTGGGGTCGCTGATGCGCTCGCTGATGGCCAGCGCCTCGGCGATGCGCCGCTCGGCCTCGGACCAGTCGCAGCGCTCAAGCGGGGCGTAGGAGGACTCCATCAGCGTCCACTGCAGAAAGTACTGGTCGCTGCGCTCGCGCTGGGATCGCTCCAGCTCCGCGCACAGCTCCTCCAAGCGCCCGATGTCGCCGAGCTGCAGCGCGGCGAACTTGAGGCTGTCCATCGCGCGGCTGACGGCGACGCCGTCGCCGGCCGCGCGGGCGATCGCGAGGGCGCGCTCACCCAGCTCGACCGCCTCGGCGAACTCCAGCTCGTTGGCGAGCACCAGCGACAGCCGGTTGAGCGCGCTCACGCGGCCCGCCTCGTCGCCGAGCTCCTCAGCCAGCGCCAGAGCCCGTTCGTGACAGCGTCGGGAGGCCTGCGGGTCCAGCACGTGCCAGTGCAGACCGAGGGCGTTGAGCACGTGCATCTCACCGGCGCGGTCGCCCGCCGCGCGCGCTCCCTCCAGCGCGTGTTCGAGGTCCGCCAGCGCTTTTTCGGGCTCGCCGAGCAGTTCGAGCATCCATGCGCGAGCGCAGTAGAGGTCGCGCATCGACGCCTCCGAGGCGGCTGTCATTTCGAGCATCTCGCCCGCCACGATCGCTCCGTCCAGGTCCTCCAGCGCCGTCTCGTGCGCGTGGACCCGTTCAGCCGCCGCGGCGGCCTGGCGGTGGTAGTCGAACGCCTTGCGCAGCTCGCCGGCGGCGCGGTAGTGATAGGCGAGCGTGCTGGCGCGCTCGCCGGGGCGATCCGTGGGCTCCTCCTCGATCGCCGCGGCGATCCGCCCGTGGATGGCCGCCTTCCTCGTCGCCGAGAGCTGCCCGTAGATCGTCTCGCGGAAGAGCGCATGGGAGAAGCTGAACCGCCCCACCGGCTGCCCGGACTCCACGAGGACGTCCGCGTCGATCGCCTCCTCGACGAGCTCGATGAGACGATCGCGTGGGTGCTCGAGCACGTGCTCCAGCACGTCGAGCTCGAAGTCGCGGCCGGCGACAGCAGCCACCGAGAGGGCCTGCCGGCAGTCGTCGCCGAGACCGCGCAGGCGGCGCAGCAACAGATCCTTGACGCTGTCGGGCACGCCGCCGGCCGCCACATCCCAATCGGACTCCGCGCTGAGGTCATGCAGCAGCTCCTCGATGAAGAATGGGTTGCCGTCGCTGCGGTCTGCGACCCGGCGCACGAACCTGCGCGGCGCCGCCCGCCCCGCGCGCCCGGCGATCAGCTCGGCAACCTCGGCCTCGCCGAGCCCCTCCAGCCCCAGCAGCTCGACCGACCGCGAGCGGCGCAGCTCGGCCAGCGCCTCGGCGAGCGGGTGCTCGTCGCCGACCTCGACAGGCCGGAAGCTGCCGAGAAGCATCAATGGCGTGTCCCGCGCGGACCTCGCCAGGTGGCGAAGCAGCAGCAGGCTCGGCTGATCGCCCCAGTGCAGGTCGTCCATGAACAGCACCATCGGGCGGAGGTGCGCGGCGTCGGTCAGCAGGGCGCAGACCGCCTCAAACAGGCGGAAGCGCTCCTGCTCGGTGCCCAGGCCGCTCGGTGCTGAGGGGGCGTGCGCATCCTCCAGCTCCGGCACGATCGCGGCGAGCTGCAGGCGCCGGGGCGTGACCTGCACAGCCAGCTCGGCGGGGGGGCAGCAGGCGACGTAGTGGCGCAGCGCCTCGACGAACGGCTGGTAGGGGACGAGCGCCTCCTCGTGGCAGCCGCCCGCCAGCACCGTCGCGCCCTGCTCGTGGGCGGCGCGGGCGAACTCCCTCGCCAGGCGCGTCTTGCCGATCCCGGGCTCGCCCGCGAGCATTACGGCGCGGAAGCCGCGCTCGTGCACGCTGCCCCATGCCGCCTCCAGCATCGCCATCGCCTGAGAGCGCCCGACGAACGCGCCGCTGTCCCCGCCGGCCAGCAGTGCCGGCAGCGGCACGCGCTGCTCGGAGGACGGCTCCCACACCACCTCGCAGGCGGCGACCGGCTCGGCGACGCCCTTCAGCGTCAAGGGGCCGAGCGAACGGTATGAGAAACCGCCGCGGGTGCCGACGAGTCCCCGCACCAGCTCGGTTGCGAGGATCTGGCCCGGGGCGCCGGCGTCGCACAGCCGCTTGGCGATCACCACCGGCGTGCCGAAGTAGTCGCCCTCGTCGTGGATCGGCTCGCCGACATTCAGGCCGATGCGCACCGCGAATGCCGGCTCGCCACCGGCCCGGGCACGGTGCACGACCTGCTGAATGGTGATCGCGCAGGCGATCGCGTCGACGGCGCTCACGAACGCCACCATCAGCCCGTCGCCGAGGTTCTTCACCTCCTCGCCGCCGTGCATCGCCGCAGCCTCGCGCAGCAGCGCGAAGTGCGCGCGTCGCAGCCGCTCGCCCTGCTCGTCGCCGAGTCGCTCAAGTGTCTCCGTCGAGCCGACCTGGTCGGTGAACAGCAGCGTGACGGTGCCGGTTCTGCGTTCGCCCTGCGCCGCCGGGAGAGGCGGCTCGGGCGGCACAGAAACGCCTTGCAGCGGGAGGGCATCGGCTGGCGGGGAGGGGGAGTCGGCTGACGGGGCAGAGCCCGGTGAGGGTGGCGACGAGGTGTGAGCCCCCGCAGCGCCCGCGCCCGCGCGGATCTGCTCCACCAGCTCGCGCGTAGCGGGGGAGGGCACGATCCCCAGCTCGGTGGCAAAGCGGTCGGCGAGGCGGCGGTAGGTGGTGAGCGCGGCCGAGCGATCCCCGTTCGCGGCCAGGCGGCGGATCAGCTCGCGGTGGGCCTCCTCGGAGAGCGGGTCGAGCGTCACCTGCCGGCGCGTGAGCGCGATCGCGGCGGCGAGGTCTCCATCGGCTTGCGCGGCGGCGGCCATCCGCTCGAGCAGCGTCACCATCCGCGCGCGGTGCTCCTCGCGTCGCTCGTAGATCCAGTCGTCGTCCAGGTCCGCGAGCAGCTCGCCGTCCGAGAGCTCGAGCGCGTCCTTAAGCTGGCTGGCGGCGAGCAGCCGCTCGAACTCGCCCACGTCGGTCCACACCTCCTCGGGTCCGGCGAGTGCGACCGTCTCGCGCGTGGCCAGCAGGTAGCGGTCGGCGTCGGCGCCGAGCGCACGCCGCAGCGCCGAGAGGGCGCTGCGCAGGCTCGTGCGCGCGCTCTCGTCGAGCACGTCCGGCCAGAAGCGCGCTGCGAGCTGCCCGCGGGGATGGCTGCGCCGCTCCAGAGCGAGCAGACCGCAGCAGCGAACGCGCCCTTCGGCTCGCGGGCAGCTCCATCTGCTTGCCGTCCACCTCGAGCGTCAGCTCCCCCAACAGCTTGACGCGCAGCATGGACGAAGCCTACGCGGATTCACGGGCCTTTCGCGCGCGCTTCGCGGTGGTGCCACGGGGCCCTGGGAGAGTCGCCCGCACAGGCAAAACCGCGAAGGGAGACACAGATGGCTACCGAAGTGCAGCTTGACCAGGAGAAGCTCGAAGCGTTCGTCGAGCGGATCGTGCTCGACGCCGGAACCGCGATGCGTGGGGGCCTGACCTACATCGGCGACCGCCTCGGCATCTTCTCCGCGCTCGCGCAGTCGGGACCGGTGACGGCTGCGGAGCTCGCGCAGCGGACCGGTCTCGACGAGCGATACCTGCGCGAGTGGCTCGGGTCGATGGCGACCGCTGAGTACCTCGAGCACGACAGCGACGGCGACACCTACTTGCTGCCGCCCGAGCACGCGCTGCCGCTCGCCGACGAGGAGTTCCCGTTCTTCACCGGCGGGCTGTTGCAGATGGTCGTGCCGACCGTCACGGTCGCGCCGCAGGTGGCCGAGGCGTTCAAGACGGGCAGGGGTGTCACGCAGGATCGCTACCTGCCGGACATGTACGAGGCGATCGAGCGCCTGACCGCCCCATGGTACAAGCACCACCTCGTCCAGACGTGGATTCCGGCGCTGCCCGGCGTAGAGCAAAAGCTCGAGCAGGGGGGCTCCGCGTGCGACGTCGGCTGCGGGTCCGGTCGCGCGCCGATCACGGTCGCCAAGGCGTTCCCGGCGGCCGACGTGCACGGCTATGACGTGCACGCCGGCTCGATCGAGCGGGCGCGCGCAAACGCGCAGGCGGAGGGCGTCGCCGAGCAGGTGACGTTCACCGTCGCAGACGGCGCCGAGCTGCCGCAGGGCGCGTTCGACCTGGTCAGCACGTTCGACGTCGTCCACGACTCCGTCGACCCAGTCGGACTGATGAGCGCGGTCCGGCGGGCACTGCGGGAGGACGGCACCTACCTGGTGCTGGAGATGAACGCCTCCGGCGACGTCGAGGAGAACCGCAACCCGCTGGGCAAGTTCCTCTACAACGTCAGCACCCTCTACTGCATGACGACGTCTCTGGCGCACGGCGGCGCGGGAATCGGCGCGTGCATGGGCGAGGACAAGGCGCGCGAGCTCGCCTACGCCGCCGGTTTCGCGCACTTCCGCAAGCTCCCCATCGAGGACCCGTTCTCGGTCCTCTACGAACTGAAGGCATAGCGGCATGGAGCGACAAACGCGGCGACCCGGCTGGGGTCGCCGCGTTGACTACAGGGCGAAAACAGACCATCTTGTAAGGGAAGGGGCTGCGACATGGCAATTCAAACTCGGACGAACGCGAGGCCGCTAGCGGGCGAGAGGCTCGACGCCCGCACCGAGCAGACCCGCGCTCGCTATCCCGACGAAGAGGGCTACGTCGAGCGTGATGGCGTGCGCGTGTTCTATGAGGTCTACGGCGAGGGCGAGCCGACCGTGCTGCTGCTGCCGACGTGGTCGATCGTGCACTCGCGCTTCTGGAAGGGCCAGATCCCCTACCTGGCGCGCCACTGCCGGGTGATCACCTTCGACGGGCGCGGCAACGGCCGCTCGGACCGGCCGGCCGGCCCCGCGGCCTACCACCCCGACGAGTTCGTGCTCGACACGCTCGCGGTGATGGACGCCACCGCCACCGAGCACGCGAGCCTCGTGGCGCTGTCGTGCGGCGCCCGGTGGGCGACGACCCTCGCCGCCGAGCACCCCGCGCGCGTTGATGCGATCGTCTGCATCGGCCCCGCGCTCGCCCTCGCCCCGAACCATCCCGAGCGCCAGCGCTACGCGTTCGACGAGCCGCTCGACACCGACGAGGGGTGGGCGAAGTACAACAGCCACTACTGGCGCAGGGACTACCGCGGTTTCCTCGAGTTCTTCATGCGCCAGTGCGTCAACGAGCCCCATTCCACCAAGCAGATCGAGGACGGCATCGCGTGGGCGCTCGACACCGACCCCGAGGTGCTGGCCGACACCACGCGCGGGCTCGGGATGCCCACGCGCGAGCCGGTCCGCGAGACGTGTGCGCGAATCGCCTGCCCCACGCTCGTGATCCACGGCGACCTGGATCTCGTGCGCGCGCACGCGCAGGGAAAGGCGCTGGCGGAGGTGACGAACGGCGCGCTGGTGACGCTCGAGAACGCCGGGCACATGCCCACCGGGCGCGATCCCGTCAAGGTCAACCTGCTGCTTCGCGACTTCCTGTGCCCGCCCGCGCCGCCGCAGCGCTGGCAGCGCAGCGCCACGCGCGCCAAGCGTGCGCTGTACATCTCCTCACCGATCGGCCTCGGCCATGCCCGGCGAGACGTGGCGATCGCCGACGAGCTGCGCAAGCTGCATCCCGACCTGGAGGTCGAGTGGCTCGCCCAGCACCCGCTCACCGCGGTGCTGGCCGAGCGCGGCGAGCGTGTGCACCCGGCCAGCGCGCAGCTCGCCGGCGAGTCCGCGCACATGCAGTCCGAAGCCCGCGGACATGAGCTGCCGTGCTTTGAGGCCTTCCGGCGCATGGATGAGATCCTGCTCGCCAACTTCATGGTCTTCCACGATGTCGTGCGCGAGCGCCATTACGACCTGTGGATCGGGGACGAGGCGTGGGATCTCGACTACTTCCTGCACGAGAACCCGGAGCTGAAGTCCGCCCCGTACGCCTGGCTGACCGACTTCGTGGGCTTCCTGCCGATACCCGACGGCGACGCGCGCGAAGCGGCGCTCACCGCCGACTACAACGCCGAGATGCTCGAGCAGATCGCCCGCTACCCGCGCGTGCGCGACCGCTCGATCTTCGTCGGCGAGGCCGATGACATCGTCCCCGACACGTTTGGACCGTCGCTTCCGTCGATCCGCGAGTGGACCGAGCGCCACTACAGCTTCTGCGGCTACATCACCGGCTTCGACCCCGCCGTCCTCGGCGATCGGGACGCCCTGCGCGCGCAGCTCGGCTACGGGAGCGACGAGCAGGTGTGCATCGTCACCGTCGGCGGCTCTGGTGTCGGCGCTACGCTGCTGGCGCGTGTGATCGAAAGCTTCCCGGCCGCGAGGCGGCTCGTGCCGCGGCTGCGCATGGTCGTCGTCGCCGGCCCGCGCATCGACCCCGCTTCTCTGCCCGCGCACGACGGCATCGAGATCCGGCCCTTCGTCGCGGACCTGCACCGGCACCTGGCCGCCTGCGACGTGGCGATCGTGCAGGGCGGGCTGACGACGACGATGGAGCTAACCGCCGCGCGCAGGCCGTTCCTGTACTTCCCGCTGCGCAACCACTTCGAGCAGAACCTCCACGTCCGCCACCGACTCGAACGCTACGGCGCCGGCCGGTGCATGGATTACGAGGCCTGCTCGCCCGAGCAAATCGCGGCGGCGATCGCGCAGGAGATCGGCCGCGAGGTGGACTACCGCGAGGTGCCGGTAGACGGTGCGGTCAACGCAGCGCGGCTTGTCGCCGAGCTGCTGTAAGGAAGGCAAGCGACATGACAACCGACACGAGGACAGGACCGCCGCCGCTCGCCACGGCCCTACTCCGCGGAGCGCCGGAGCAAACTCGCGCTGGCTACCCCGACGACGAGGGGTTTGTCGAGCGCGACGGTGAGCGGCTCTTCTATGAGGTCTACGGCGAGGGCGAAGAGACCGTCTTCCTGATCCCGACCTGGTCGCTGGTCCACTCCCGCCACTGGAAGATGCAGATCCCTTACTTCGCGCGCCACTTCCGGGTGCTTGCCATGGACGGGCTGGGCAACGGCCGCTCGGGGCGCTGTCGCGACCCACAGCGATACGGGCCCACCGAGTTCGCCCGCGACTGCCTGGCTGTGATGGATGCGAGTGGCACCGAGCGGGCGGTGATGGTGAGCCTCTCGCGCGGCGCGCAGTACCTGCTCGAGTTGGTGAGACTCGTCCCCGAGCGGGTGGCCGGCGCGGCGTTCATCGGCCCGCTATTTCCCTACACACCCTCGCACTGGTCGCTACTGCTGCACCCGCGGTTCGCCTCCAGGTTCGCAAAGCCTGCGCCGGTCTACCGCTGGTGGGCGCACATGAACGCGGTTCATTGGATGCAGGACTACCTGGAGTTCGCCACATGGTTCATCTCGCGATGTCTTCCCGAGCCGCATTCAACCAAGGCGATCGACGACGGGGTGGGGTGGGCGCTCGATACCGACCCTGAGACGCTGATCGCGACGGCGCAAGGCCAGTGGTTGCGCGATCGCCGAACCCTGCGCGAGCTGGCGCAGAACGTGGACTGCCCCCTGATCGTCGTCCACGGCGACCGCGACGGGATCGCACCGCCGCGCGACGGCCGGGCGCTGGCCCGCCTTGGACGGGGTCAGCTGGAGGTCGTCAAGGGCGCCGGCCACTTCCCGCACGCCCGCAAGCCGGTGCAGGTCAACCTGGCCCTGCGCGACTTCGCCGAGGACGCGTTTGGGCTAGCGCGCACGCCGCGCGACCCCACCGTGCACCGCGCTGATGGCCGTCCCCGCGCCCTCTATATCTCCTCGCCGATCGGACTGGGCCATGCCCAGCGTGACGTCGCCATCGCGCGCGAGCTTCGCCGTCTGAACCCGGATCTTGAGATCGACTGGCTCGCCCAGGACCCGGTCACCCGGGTGCTTCGGGGCGAGGGCGAGCGCATCCATCCAGCAAGCGAGCACTTGGCCAATGAGTCTCGCCACATCGAGTCGGAGTCCGCCGAGCACGACCTGCACTGCTTCCAGGCGCTGCGCCGCATGGATGAGATCCTCGCCGCCAACTTCATGCTCTTCCACGACGTCGTGCGCGACGAGCGCTATGACCTCTGGATCGGGGACGAGGCGTGGGAGCTCGACTACTACCTGCATGAGAACCCGCGCGAGAAGCGAGTCCCATTCGCGTGGCTGACCGACTTCGTCGGCTTCCTGCCGATGGACGACGGGGACAAGCGCGAGAGCTTCCTGACCGCCGACTACAACGCGGATATGGTCGAGCACGTCGCCCGCCACCCCGAGGTCCGCGACCTGGCGCTGTTCGTGGGCAACCCCGAGGACATCGTCCCCGAGCGGCTCGGGCCGGAGCTGCCTGAGATTCGCGACTGGACCGAGCGCAACTTCGACTTCACCGGCTACGTGACCGGCTTCGACCCGGCGGACCTCGGTGAGTGCTCCAAGCTGCGCGCTGAGCTGGGCTACCGGGACGACGAGCGCGTCTGCATGGTCACGGTGGGCGGCTCGGGCGTCGGCGCGAGTCTGCTGCGGCGGGTCATGGCCGCCTTCCCGGAGGCCAAGGAGCGCGTTCCTGACCTGCGCATGATCGTCGTCGCCGGCCCGCGCATCGACCCTGAGTCGCTACCCACCCAAGCCGGGCTTGACGTGGTCCCCTATGTACACAACCTCTATCGGCACCTGGCCGTCTGCGACCTGGCAGTGGTGCAGGGCGGTCTGACGACGTCGATGGAGCTGACGGCGCAGAAGCGGCCATTCCTCTACTTCCCCCTGCGCCACCACTTCGAGCAGAACTTCCACGTCCGCCACCGGCTCGAACGCTACGGGGCCGGTCGCCGCATGGACTTCGACGAGTCCCCGCCGGAGCTGATCGCGGCGGCGATCGCCGAGGAGATCGGCCGCGACGTCGACTACCGCGACGTCGAGGTCGACGGTGCGGCCAAGGCAGCGCGGCGTCTCGCCGAGCTGCTCTAGCTGCGGATCGGGCCGGAGCCAGGTCTTTGCGCCGATCTCGATGTGGTGTCAAACGAAGTGTGGAGTCCCGCCGATCGACCTGCTCGCAATCGGGTGACTCCAGGCAGACGACCGAGCCGGAAGAGCACCGCGGCGGCTGAGCATGGCTTGACGGCAGACGTTCCACACGCTCGGAACGAGACATTTACTTGCAGAATTTGAAGGGACTTTCGGATGGAGCCAACCGGGATCGAACCGGTGATCAGCCCGCGTTCGTGCTGGCCCGACGTTTGGGACTGCATGACGCGAAGCGATAACGCTTGGGGTAGGTCGACCCCGATCTTGGGTCGACGAGTCCAGCCGCCCATAGAATGCCGCGTGATGACGGGCGCTACGACTTTCGCCAAACTCTCCTAGCCCGAGGAGCCGGCCTGTCGGCGGGCGCATGCGCAGGGTCGAAGTACACGACGGAGGAGCATCATGGGCGGCTCATCCGCGGGCTAGGTCCGCTCGCGACACCGCCCCGGTTTCGAACGCGCGATGGACGAGCCGGGCTCGCTTGGCATCGCGCGCAAGCGGCTCGACCTCGAACTTCTCGAACAGGGCGCGCATCTGGGTCTTGACGGCGTCGACGCTCAGCACGAGCTCCTTCGCGATCTGGCTGTTTGAGGCCGGGGTGGCAAACTCCCCGCCATCGCGGTAGGGTCGGCAGAGTGCGAGCAGCACGCGGCGCTGCGCGGGGACAACTGTATCTCTCCCGAGCTGGACCCGAGCGTCACCGTCCTACTGGCGTCCACGAACGGGGCCCGGTAGAGAATCAGGGTGCGGCCGAAGCGCAGGACGTCGCCGTCCCTCAGGGCCCTCCGGCTGCGCAGGCGCTCACCGTTGATGATCGAGCCGTTGCGCGAGAGGCCGTCGTCGATGAGCATCCAGTCAGCGTGGCCGAGTCGCTCCAGCCGCGCGTGCGCGCGCGATACCCCCGCGTCCCACTCCAGACACACGTCGCAGCCGACGGTGCGGCCGATTGTGAGCAGTGCCGGCTGGTCGCCTAGCGGGAGTATTCGCTGGACGCCTGCGCCGTCTCGGAAGAGCAGGTAGGGAGCGCCGCGACGATCCGCTGCGATCCGCTCCTTGAGCTCGACCGGTGAAGGGCCCTCGTGATCGATCGGCGACGCGGGCATCCCTAGCGCCGACGGAAGTCTGTCCCTACGGCTGCCGGGTTATGCCTGACAGACGAGCAATCGAACACCCCTGGAGGATACCGGCGAGCTCTGCCCGCAGACCGACGATGCCCGTCACTTGGTGACTCGTATCGCCTATCATGGGCGCGCTGTCGTGTAGGCGGGGGCGTCTGATGCGCGCGGTCAAGATCGATCAACGGCAATCGGAAGTGGACACTGGGGCCGCGGCCCCAGGGATAACGTCTTGACTGCGACGCTCCCGCTCGTCGGCGAGGACTTCGCGGGCTACCGACTGCGTGCGGTCCTCGGACGCGGCGGGATGAGCGTCGTGTTCGAGGCCGAGCACCCGCGCCTTGGCAGCACGATCGCCCTGAAGGTGCTCGCTCCCGAGCTCTCGGCCGACGATGTCTTCCGGGCCCGGTTCTTGAAGGAGTCACGTATCGCGGCCTCCCTGAACCACCCCAACGTCATCCCGATCTTCGACACCGGCCCGAGCGGGGAACTGCTGTACATCGCGATGCGCTACGTCTCCGGATCTGATCTGCGCACCGTGCTCAAGCAGCAGGGCCGGATCTCGCCCGTGCAGGCGTTGCTGCTCACCGGCCAGGTCGCGCGAGCGCTCGATGCCGCCCACCGACGCGGGCTCGTGCATCGCGACGTCAAGCCGGCCAACATCCTCATCGAGCACGGTGCGGATGAGGATCCCGACCACGTCTACCTTGCGGACTTCGGGATCGCGAAGCACAGTCTCTCTCGTAGTGGACTCACCGCCACGGGTCAGTTCGTGGGAACGATCGACTACATCGCGCCTGAGCAGATCCAGGACCGCCCCGTCGACGGCCGCACCGACGTCTATTCGCTCGGCTGTGTGCTCTACGAGTGCCTCACCGGTCAGGTCCCATTCGTCAAGGACCTCGATGCGGCTGTCATCTGGGCACATGTCGAAGAGGCTCCCTTGCGACCCAGTGACGTGCGCCGGGAGCTGCCGCGCGGGCTCGACGAGGTGATCGCGCGCGGCCTTGCCAAGGATCCGGATGATCGCTACGCGACGTGCCGAGAGCTCGTGGCGGAGGCCATCGCCGCGCTCGAGCCAGCATCGCAGGCACGCGGCCTCACGGCGAGCTCCGAGCTAACTGCCTCGCCGCCAACCGTTCTGATCGACGATTCGCTGGTCGACGAGCCTGCACGCGCCGAGACCGGGGGGGTGCTCAGCTCCGCCGCAGAGCGCAACCCGGCGGGGGCTGGCGTCGCGCCGAGCGCGCGGTCTGGCGCGCCACCGCCCGCCGGACCCACCGCGCACAAGCAGGACGCGGAGCCGCCGCGCGCGCGCGCGGCGGCCGTGGCCGGCAAGCCTCAATCGCCCTCTCGGCGACGGCTGTCGGTGGTCGTGGCGGGAGCGCTGCTAATCGCTGGCGGTCTGATCGCTTGGGCTCTCTCTCGTGGCAACGCGGCGGTGGGGGCTGGACCGACCGCCCGGCTCAACCCGGTGCCAACCAACCACGTCAGCGGATCGGGCACCGCGACCGTGCGACTCGAAGGGGACGTGGCGAAGATCACGGTGACTACGAACGGGCTGGACGAAAACGAGGCGCTGGTGCACCCGATGCACATCCACGCCGGGGGTAAAGGTGAGTGCCCGCCGGCGTCGGCGGCCCGGCCGCTGAACGGTCACCTGGCGATCAGCACCGATGACGGACTCCTGTATTACGGCGACGCGGTCACAGCGCTCACGACGAGCGGCGACACCAGCCCGTCCAGCATCCTTGCGTTGAAACGCTTTCCGTCCGGGGGGGACATCCGCTACAGCCGCACTATCACCCTGCCGGCGTCGGTCGTGGCCTATATCCACAGGAACAACGCGGTCGTCGTCGTGCACGGGACCGACTACGACCACAGTGGTTCGTACAGCGGCGTGTTGGAACGCAGCGAATTGAACAGAAGCCTGCCCGCGACCGAGACCGCGCCAGCGCTGTGCGGCGTGCTGCTCGGCCGACAGACGACGGCCTCCGCGGCTCCGCGAGAGCCCGGGCATGCCACCGTCTACACCGCTTCGCTGGCCGATGATCCGGCCGCGCTGTTTGCCTGCGAAGCGTTTGAAGCGACCTCCGCCGTGGCGGGCACACGAAGGCGATCGAACGCGCATCGCGTGGCTGCCTGATCCCTGCTGAACTTCTCCTCCGGATCCATAGCTCTCGCGTCGATCCGGCATCCCGCGAGCGCCTCCGAGCACAGCGGATCTACGGGTCTCCCTGAGTCTCGCGATGGTGGCGTAGCACCTCGACAGCCTCCGAGGGAACGCGACCGTTTGCTCCGCGCGCTGAGGAACTGTGCGGTGCCAATGACGAGCTGAGCGCCCGGATGGTCGAGGCAGAGGCAGAGTGTTTATGGGACCAATGACGGCCCGAGGCCCTCGGTGCTGGCGGTTCGCCCGTGATCGTTCTGGTGCCTACGTGCCGTTTGCATACAGCAGAGAGCCCCCGCGTACACAGGGGCTCTCGATTAACTTGGCGTTCGGTTCTGTGGTTACTTAGTGTGCAACCCGGCGGTACTGCAACCGGATTCGAAAGCCGCTCTTTCTGCTTCGGCGGTCCGCGCTTCCTCTTCGTCCTTTTCGTGTTCTTTTTGCCTTGCCGCTTCTTCCTTCTCTTCGGGCGATTCTGCGATTGGCTGACCGCCGAGGCCATCGTTCCCGAGTCCATCGTTCGTGTCAACTACGGGGCCGTTGGTAGGGAGGCCTGGATCGATTGGCACTTTGGACGTTTCGACCGCGACCTTGTTCGCTTCACACGGGCTGTTGCCTGCGCCTCCGAGCACGGAGCTCTTGGTCAGCGCGTTAGGTGCGGTTACGCAGTGCCCAGCCACGCAATAGTGGAGGAATTGGGCGTGGGAGACGGCCGGGGCCGCCGATGCGACGGCGAAGCTGGCCGATGTGACCAGGGCGATGATTGCGGTGCGGGCCTTGGTGATGAGCATTTCGTGTGCCTCCTCGGGCAGTGGTTTGTGTGATGCGACCATGCTGCCCCCGCAAAGCCCCGCCCGATAGCCCCCTTAGGGGTGAAGTCGCCCAACCCTGAGGCTGGTTGGCGCTTGACCGGACGCAGAGGCTCGCGCCCCCCGTTTGGCGGGGGCTCCCACTATCGGCAAGCTGGACAGCACGGCGTTGCTTCAGCCGTTGGCGAGCGTGGTCGGCGCGCGCAACACCTCGGCGCGAGCCTAGTACGCCCGGCGCTCAGCTAATGAGTGCCGTTTCGATCCCGCTCAGTGCCACGTCGAATATCGTCGCGCTGGTCTTTGCGCACGCCGAGGATTGCGTGCTTTCGGCCTTGTCGACCTTGCCGGTAGCGGTGCCAAAGATTTCCGGGCCCCATTCCCTCTGTGCGAACGTCGCCGAGATTTTCTTGAATTCGTACACGCACGGCCCTTCTAGGTGGATACGCATCGGCGCCAGCTTCACGATCATCTTCTTGGCGCTCGTGATTTCAATCGCCTTGGCGCCGCCGCCGCAGTTTTCGAGCTGCGCCGCTTCGCCCGTCCTCACGAGCTTGTCGGCTTTGGAGCGGTTCACCGCCACCTTGAATTCCTGTTCTTCCCAATAGCACGGGCCCAGCGAGTATCCAGCCACAAGCAGGACTTCGCCGCCCACCGCCAGCGGCTTGCGTTCCGCCTTTAGTTCCAGCAGCGTCCTGTTGGACGCGGCGCTGGCGCACGCGGCGGACAGCGCAAGCACGACGGCCGTCACACCCAACAGGGACCCCGGCAGCCTCGTCTTGCCCATCATGAACCCGTCTTTCTCAACCGCGGCATCCCGCCCACACGTGGACGAGTAGCCGGTGAGCGCCGATCAGATGCTCCTCGGCAGCCTAGTCGGTTCGAATCGCGGAAGCGCCAGGTCTGGGCTGACTCGCCAGATGCAGACGAGGCCCCAAGGCGTTGCCCGTCTCCGGCCTTGAGATTCGCGGTTGACGTGTTGCTACGACAGCGACTGCCGAGGATGGCCTGCGGGACGTCGCTTAGCGGCTAACCCCGCCCATTTGCAGGCACTTCTCCAGTGGAGCCAACCGGGATCGAACCGGTGACCTCCTGCTTGCAAATTGGGCGGAGGTGATAGCGGGTGGTCGCCAGTGGGCGTCAATGGCGGAATTCATTGGCTGAAGCGGGGCTCCGACACTCGTTGCTGACGGCAGTTTTCCGTTCCCGCTTAGCCCCTGCTTGGTCCGAGCGGCAGCGCGCGTCAGCTCGTTTGGCTGAGCCCGCCAGACGTCTGTCATGCGACCCAGAGCGGGATGGACGACCTCGCGTTCTCGCGCATCCCGGGCATAGCCCGCACGTAGCCCTGGGGTCTGGCACTCAGCCGGCGGGCGTGACGAGCGGCAGAAAGATCTGATCGACGATCTCTTCAAGCGTCTCGTTCGACGGGGACCGGTGGTTGAGGATCAGCTCGTGGCGGATGAGGTCGAGCGGGAGTCGCGCGACGCGCTCGGGCACGTGTTCGCGCGCTTCACCACGGGCAGCGGCGCGGGCGAGCACTTGGCGCATAACCTCGCCGCCGCCGCGTGCGAGCTGGTCGACGATCGTCTCAGACGCATCGTCGGTCATCAGGTCGCTGAGGAGCCCGGCGACGGTGGCCGGGCCGATCTCGGAGATCCGGCGTGCGGCGCGGCGCATGATCGTCAGCACGTCCTCGCGCAGGCTGCCGGTATTGGGGACCCGACGGGCTCCGGCCGGCTGCTGGTGGCGCATCGCGGCGATCACGAGCTCGTGCCGGCCGGACCACCGTCGGTAGATCACCGCGCGGCTCGTCTGCGCCCGGTCAGCAACGCCCTCCATCGTGAGCTTCGCGTAGCCGACGCTCTGCAGCTCGCTCCAGGCGGCATCGAGCAGGGCGGACTCGAGCGCTGCGCCGCGGCGCCTGGTGGCGACGGGGCGGTCAGAGGACGTGTGGTGGGAGGTGGCCATAGAAAAGTTTTGGAGACACCTTGCATCTTATCGCGGTGTATGCTTAGATACGCGCTGTCTCTTACATCGCTTTCCGAAAGGACACCGAATGTTGCTCCTCATCCGTCACCGCTTTCCCCGTCTCGCCAACGTCCTCAGCTTCGTCAGCGGCGTGATCATGCTCGCGATCGGCATCGCCTGCGGCGCCTCGATGACCGTCCTGATCATCAGCGGTGGCAGCTCGGTCGCGCTCAGCGCCATCCGCTACATCGGCAAGCGCCACCCGCGGCTCGTCGCGCGCGGCAGCGCCGCCGCACGATGAGCCAAGACGCAGTCTCGTCCTGGGGCTGCGGAGGAGCACTCGGTCGCAGTTCCCGGCGGGACGATCTACTACCGCACGGAGGGCTCCGGCCCGCCGCTGCTGCTCATCGGCGGCGGGCCGAGCAACGCCGACACGCTCGGCGCACTCGCCGGTCACCTCGCTGCCGGCCGCACGGTCATCACATATGACCGCCGCGGCTACTCCCGCAGTCGGCTCGAGGATCCCTCGCAGCCGACGAGCATCGCCGTCCACGCCGCCGACGTCCGCCACGTCCTCGACGACCTGGCCGCCGGACCAGCGTCGGTGTTCGCGACGAGTGTCGGCGCGCTGATCGGTCTCGAGCTCGCCGCTGCTCATTCGGCTGCCCTCGCGCGGGTAATCGTCCCCGAGCCGCCACTCGGCCAGCTGGTGCCACCCGATGACCAGGCGTCGTTCGATATCGAACTCGATCGCGACGACGCCGCTCGCGCCCTCGACCAGATCGCCGCGTCAATCGGCGTCACCCGCGGCCGCTCACTCACCGGCTCAGGTGACGCGCCCGAGGTGCGTGCCGGGGACATCGAGCTGTTCATCCGCCGCGACGTCCCCGCGATCGCCGACTACAAGCTCGACCTCGACCTCATCGCGCCGCTCGCCGAGCGGATCCTCGTCACCGCCAGCGTGGAGGGATGCGAGTACTACCCACACCGCTGCGCTGCAGCGCTCGCCGCCGCGCTCGCCACACCGCTGCTCGAGCTCCCCGGCAACCACGCCGCAATGATCACCCGCCCGGCCGAGTTCGCCGCGCGCCTCGCGCCGCTCCTGCCCTGACCGGGCCCCGAGGTCGAGTCTCTGTCGACGGCGCCCCCATTTTGCCGTGCGGCGGCGTCACCACACCAGACGATGGCTCAAAATGGAAGGATCTGAAGCGTGACAACGACCACGCTCGAACGGGCTTCGGCTGGCGATGAGCTTGCCTTTCGCGAGCTCGCGGAGCCCTTCCAGCGCGAACTGGAGTTTCACTGCTACCGGATGCTCGGCTCGGTGCAGGATGCTGAGGACGCGCTGCAGGAGACGATGCTGGCGGCGTGGCGTGGGCTAGGCAGTTTCGAGCGACGCTCGAGCTTGCGGACTTGGTTCTACCGGATTGCGACTAACCGATGTCTGAACGTACTGCGCGACGCCGGTCGTCGCCCGCACTCGGCGCCGCAGCTAACGTTTGAGATTCCGGCGCCGACAAGGATGTCCGATCCGCACGGGCTCGAGCCATATCCGGATGATCGGCTCGGCTGGCTGGCGGACAGCCGGCCAGGACCAGCGGCGCGGTATGAGAGCCGCGAGGCGATCGAGCTGGCGTTCATCAGCGCATTGCAGCGACTACCTGGAGGCCAGCGCGCCGTGCTGGTGCTCCGGGACGTGCTGGGCTTCCACGCTGCGGAGACCGCGGCGATGCTCCAGACCTCGGTCGAGGGTGTCAAGAGTGCGCTCAAGCGCGCCCGGGTGACGATCGAGCAGGAGCTCGGTGATCGGACCCAGCGAATCGCCCCGCCGCCCCCCGCCTCCGTGGAGGAGCAGGACCTGGTGGAGCAGTTCGCCGGTGCGTTCCTCGCTGACGACATCGACGGGATGGTCGCTCTCGTCACTGAGAACGCGTGGTTCCGGATGCCGCCGGCCCCGCACGAGTACCACGGCCCGGAGCTGATCGGCGCGTTCCTCGCCGCGGTTTCTGAAGGACATTCGGGCCAGTCGAGGCTTCTGATCGCCACCCGTGCAAACGGGGAGCCCGCGTTCGGGACCTATTACATCGACCCACTCTCGGGAGTGGTCGAGCAGTCCGGGCTGTTAGTGCTGTCGCTGGCGGGCGCGGGGGTCTCTGAGCTGACTTGGTTCCTCGGCCCCGGCTACCTGGAGCGGTTCGATCTGCCCAGCGCCCCCTTTGTGGACGCTCCGGTGTCAAAAGCTCCGTAACCGTTAAATGCCGGCCCACCCGGCAGACACCAGGAGGCTCAAATGCCGGTCTTGATGATGGTCGAAATCCCCGGCGCTGACGCAGCGTTCGCGGAAGGGATGCGCCACGCCGGGGTCCTTGACGAGTTGCAGACGGCCCAAGGATTTCGCGGTCACTGGAGTGGCGCCACCAGCTCGGGCTACAGGGCGATCGAGATGTGGGAGTCACGCGAGGACTGCCAGGCGTTCGCCGAGGGCCACTTCGCGCCCAAGCTACCGCCGGGGGCCGAGCTCCCGCCTATGGAGTTCTTTGAGTTGAACTTCGAGGTCAAGCCCGCACCCTAGGCATATTTAGCAACCAATCAATCACGGCAGACTCCCACCAGCCCAAATCCGAGTCGGAGTGGTGCCTCGCGCGAACCGCTTGGAGACGGGTGGTTGGTCGCACGGCCAGCAAGCACCCGCGCTCTCGCTCCTTTGGGCAATCGTGGCTCGACGCTGTCGAAATGAGCGACACGAAACCCGGTCCTTGTCGCTAGAAGTCTAGACTCGCCAGCAACAGGCGAGTGCCACAAGCCCCTGCTTCGGCGGGGGCTTTGGCGTTCAGGGATGACCGCGAGCGCGCAGCGGTTGAGGAGCTCCAGGTGCTCTATCACGAGCGCGACCGTGATCTCCGATCCGTCCTCAAGCTCGCCCACGCCGCAGCTTCGCATGCCCTACATCGTGGCGTCACACGCATTGAGGCTCGTGATGTCCGGGCCGTCGTCGCGAAACCCGAGCGTTGATGGACCGCAGCACCACCGCCGCAGGAAGCGAGTCGGGGGCGTCCAAACGAAGACGCGCTTAGTCCCTGCTTAGTCCCTGTCCGAAGCTGGCGGCGATCGGCGGATTAAGAAGACGCCGATTACCAGGCCTTTCGCGGAGTGGAGCCAACCGGGATCGAACCGGTGACCTCCTGCTTGCAAATTGGGCGGAGATGGCGGCGGGTGGTCGCCAGTGGGCGTCAATGGCGGGATTCATCGGCTGAAGCGGGGCTCCAGCGCTCGTTGGTGGCGGTAGCTTTCTGTTACTGCTTAGTCCCTGGTCGTGTCACAGACTGCTTCGCAAGCCGGCTGGATACAGGCCGTGAGGTGCCTGCTTCCCGTGGGCTGCAGGAGCCAGCCGGGAGCCTCAGTAGCGGAACCTCACCCGCCACGACGCCTTGTCGTTGCAGCGAGATCCCGGCGCCGTCACCTTGACCTCGATGTTGTCACCGGGCGCCGCAGAATCCGATTCGTTGGTGTTCGAGCAACTGCTCTTTCCGGCCGTGACCGTGCACGACAGAAGCGTCGCGCCGGTCGTGTTGTCGATGACCGAGACGCTCGCTTCTTCTTTGCCGGTTGGCGTGACCGTCGTGTCTGCATACAGGTTGGTGACTCTCGCCCCATTCGCGGGCGTCGGGCCCGCCAGCAGATCGCTTGAGGAGTAGCCGCTCGTCCTCGCCGGGCAGTAGCCGTTGCCCTGGCCGGCGAGCTCTGTGTAGTTCAGGCAGTAGCCGCTCGGCACGCTCCATGCGCTTGCGAACGTCGCGATCGCTGCGTTGCCTGCCTGCCCGGTGGCGCCGGCCGGGCCCGTTGAGCCGTTCGCTCCGGTCGCGCCCGTGGCTCCTTCCTTGCCGGTCGGGCCGGTTGCTCCAGTGGCTCCGGCTGCTCCGCTCGGCCCGGTTGATCCACTCGCCCCGGTCGCTCCGTTCTTGCCGGTGGCTCCTACTTGACCGCTTGGGCCTGTGGACCCAGTCGCTCCTGTCGGGCCGGTCGCTCCGGTTGCTCCGGCGGCCCCGGTCGCGCCATTGCTTCCGCTCGCTCCGGTCGCTCCCTGGGCTCCTGTGGCCCCAGTCACTCCCTGGGCTCCGGTCGCACCGGTCGGCCCGGATTCGCCGGTGTCTCCGCTCGCTCCGGTCGCTCCGGTTGCTCCGGTCGGGCCCGTGGGTCCTGTCGCTCCGGCCACGCCGGCCGGGCCCGTTGCTCCGGCCGGGCCCGTCGGGCCGGTCGCTCCCGTGGGTCCTGTCGTGCCCGTCGGCACGGTGTAGCTGATCGTGATCTGCGGTTCCGCGCCGTTTTCGTCCAGCGCGGCTTCACCGCCTGCCGGGACGAGGTTCGACCCGCCGCCGCCCCCTCCAGGGGCCCCTTCTTCAAAGCTTGGTTCTTCGCCGATGGTCTCACCCCCGCCACCGCCGCCGCCGTAGCGGCCACCGCCGCCACCGCCGCCGTCGTACGGGCTACCGCCGCCTTGGCCCAGGTTGCCTCCGTCGCCGCCTGGGACGCCCCCGGATCCACCTTTGGTTTCTGTGCCCGCGCCGCCGCCGGTGCCGCCGGGAATGCCGCAGCTGTCACCTTTGCCGCCGGGCTTTTCCGCGTCGCCGCCCGCTCCGCCAGCGTTGGAAGTGCAACTCTGGCCGCCGCCACCGCCGCCCGCCGCGACGAGCAGGCGCGATTCGAGCGTGTCCGGTTCGCTGCGACTCACCGTCCGCACGTCCGAGGCGCCCCCGCCGCCGCCGCCAATGCCGGCGCTCGAGCCCCCGCCGTTGAAGCCACCGGTGCATGGGACCCCGGGGATGCATCCCGACGAGACGGGCCGCCCGCCCACCTCGACATACAGAGGGCCCGGAGTGACCGGCAGATCCCCACTCACAACCGCGCCCCGCCCGCCCGGCGCTACGCGGACAGGACCGCCTACACCCCCCGCGGCTCCCGTGGCCACGACATGGACGCTCGTGACGCCCGCGGGCACCGAGAAGGTCTGCTCTTTGCCGGTGGATTTGAACGTTTCGGTCTTGGTTTCGGCGTACGCACTCGCACTGAGGCTCAGCATCCCCGCCACGACCATCACCAGGCCCGCGCCGATGCCCGCGACGCGATGAGCGGCTCCCCCCAGTGTCATCTCGCATCCTCCGGCTTGTCAGCGGTGTCCTCGCGCCGAGGTGCCCGCCCATCCGAGGCGGGCCACCGTTGTATGCGAAAAAGTACCAGGTCTCACGCTGTCCTGGTAGGCCATCGGGGACCGTGCGTAGGCACACAATCGTGCTTCTCGGCGCCTGCGCTCGAGGTCCCGAACGAAACGTAGTTTTTGAATCGTTGGGTCCGGCCCGGGCGGGCGTTTTGCTTAGTCCGCACTTCGTCCCGCCTCCTACCGCCATTGCCAAAGACGTCGATTTGCAGGGCTTTCGAGTGGAGCCAACCGGGATCGAACCGGTGACCTCCTGCTTGCAAATTGGGCAGAGATGGTGGCGGGTGGTCGCCAGTGGGCGTCAATGGCGGAATTTATTGGCTGGAGTGGGGCTCCGACACTCGTTGCTGGCGGTAGCTTTCCGTTTCTGCTTAGCCCCTGCTTAGTCCCTGGTTGCGTCCCAATACTGCTTCGGAAGCCCGCTGGATACAAGTAATGAGGTGCCTGCTTTCCGCGCTTTCCGAGTCTCCAGGCGGGTGTCGGCACGCGTAACCTCGCGGGGTGAAAGCAGGGTTCGCCTTGTGCCCACGTAGACGGCCTCGCAGCACGGTGGGAGCGGCGCCGTCGTTGACGCGGACGCGCTCGCGAGCGAGGACGAAGCATCAGCCAGCGGAGTGCCGACGAGCAGTTGCTTCAGCTCGTCCCAAGCAGGCGCGTCGGGCTCGACTACCGACGCGCCTGCTCTTGCTAGAAAGGGAGAAGTCTCCTCCCTAGCTGCTAACCACCGATGTGGCCTTCGAGCCAGTCGAAGACGCGTGCATCACGGACGGCTGTGCCCATCGGCTCGCAGTGACGATGCGCGCCCTCCTCGACGGTGAAGCGCACGAGCTTCTTCTCGCCGGGCAGACGCTCGTAAAGCTCCTGTGACTGACCGGGAAGGAACTGGTCGTCGTCGGGATCGCAGATCAGCATCGGCGTGGTGATGTTGTTCACCTCATCGCCGAGCCGATAGGCCGACACCGCCTCGAACAGGTCGTAACGGGAGCCACTGGTGATCCCGTAGGGGCGGCCGCGGAACTCGAGCGCCGCGGCGGCCGCAGGGTTCGCGGCCTCGCTCTTTCGCACGGTTGCGTCGAAGGCGTCCTTCTGGCCGGTCTCGAGCAACTCCCGCAGCGCAGCCGGAAGAGGCGCAAGCCATGAGCGTGAGATGTCGACGACGCCGCCGTCCGCGACGGCGGCGGCGAGCCGGTGCTCGAAGGCGAGCGCGCGCGGGACCCAGAAGCCGCCCTGGCTGATGCCGATGACCCCCATCCGGTCGCTGTCGACATCCGATCGGGCGACCATAGCGTCCACAACCGGGGTGAGCGCAGCCTCCCAATCGGGACGAAACGGGATGCCCTGCTCGTAGAGCGCGTACTGCTGCCCTGGGCCGTCGAACGTCATCCAGTGGTAGCCATGATCGCCGGCGGCAGCGCCCCCGTGCCCCCACATCGCCGAGGTGGCGCCGTCACTGCCGTTGTTCATGATCACGAGCGGGCGGCGCTCACCGGGCTGCGCGTCGGGCGCGCGGAAGAAGTAGCCCTTGAGCTTCGTGCCGTCGTAGGGAATCTCGATCCGCTCGCCCGGGGCCGGCGAGAGGTCGACGACGTGCTCCCAGCAGTCGCGATGGCGCCGCCACGTTGCGAGCTCGCGCTCGGCGCTGAAGTTCGTCGCCTTTGCGGTGCAGTACAACGCGGTCGAGTAGTACGTAGCCGCCCGCCGGTAGAACGAGAGGGCAGTGACCCGGCGCCCTGCGTGCTGGGCGGTTTCGCCCGCTCCGCATGCGCCGTCCGCGGTGGCAATCCACTCCCGGATCCAGGCGTCGGCGTCGCCGTCGGCGATCCGCTCCGCGGTCGCCAGTGCCTCACCGATGTCGGCTACCTGTCGGTAGGCGTCCCCGAGTACCATCTCGAGCCCGAACTGGAAGTCGTCGTCGCTGAAGAAACGCATCGTCATGCCTCCCCACCCTGCGCGAGGGCGTTCGAGAGCTTCCAGGCCACGAAAACGAGCACGGCCGGCGTGACCCAGTTGAACAGGATGTTGGTGGGGCGGCTGTCGATCGCGCCGGCTGCGATGTGGAACGGGACCATCGCTGCGAATGTGAGTCCCCAGATCGTCGTCAGCCGCCGGTTGATCGCCTTGAACTTCGGCGAGCTCCACGCCTGCCGGGGAACCCGCTCGCGTGCGTATTGCTCCGTGAAGGGAACGAAGAGCAGCGAGCCGAGTGCGATCAGCGCAAGCAACCCAGCGGCGATCGCCCGCGCGTAGCGCTCGAGCCAGTGGGCGACCGACGGGTCGACCACGAACGCGGCGATCGTAAACGCGGCGAACGTGAACACCGCGCTGAGCTCGAGGACCTTCGGCTTGCCGGCCTGGATGCCCGGACGGGCGATCCAGATGGCAAACAGCAGCGCGCCGATCGACGCGATCTTCAGCGTTCCGCGCTCCGCGACTACGGTGAATAGCAACCACGGGACGGCCGCCATGAGGGCGCCCGAGCCGGCCGCCTTCTCCTTGCCGTTGGGGACTGCTTGGTTTGTGACTGCGCCAGCGTGGACCATCGTTGCCTCCGATGTCGGTTTGTCGATGGGCCCATCCTGCATCCGTGGCACCCCGATGTCGTACGTAGCCGGATACTTATCTTCAGGCGCGGTCCGTACGCAGAGAATGAGATCACCCGGCGCGGCACGGACGACCGTGCTGGCATCGCTGTCGCGTGCATCAGCGGTCGTTCTGTTCTGCGACGTGCGGCTCTTGATCCGGCCCGATCCTGCCGACGAGGCGAGACCATGTCGCGGCCTTCCCGCGGCTGTGCTCGCCAAGGAGCCGCGCGCCCAGGGCTAGCAGGCACATGGAAGCTCCTGCGGCGGCCACGGCGGTCCAGCCGCCCGCGCGCCACAGGACCATCGCTCCGAGCGAGCCCGTAGCGGCGCCGAGAAAGTTACCGCTCATATACGCCGTGTTCGCCCGGCTGCGCGCCGAAGGTGAGAGAGTGAGCGCGCGCGTCTGGTTGAGGATTCGCTGGCCCTGTGTTCCAACGTCGATCACGACCACGGCCGCGATCAGCCATCCAAGCGAGCTGCCGGCTGGTATGCACGCCAGCCATCCGGTGAGCATGATCGCCCAAGCGGCGGTGCTTGCGAGCGTACTTCTCCCGCTGTCGTGCAGTCGACCTGCTCGCCGGGCGACCGTGGTGCCCACGAGTCCGAGGGCGCTGAGTGCACCGATCTCGCCCGGCGTGAAATGGTAATGAGGGGAGCTGAGCAGCAGCGTGGTTCCGGTCCAGAAGAGGTTGAAGGCGGCCATCGACACGAAGCCGAACGCCATCACCCGCCGCAGCGAGGGCTGCGCACGGACGAGGGCGGGGACGGATCGCAGCAGCGCCCGGTAGCCGAGGCCTGGCCGTGCGCTTGAGCGCGGTGCTCGTCGCCATATGAGGACGGCCAGCAGCAGGTTCAGTGCAGTCGCGATCAAGAAGACCGCGCGCCAACCGAGCGCGTCTGCGATCAGGCCGCTGGCTGCTCGCGCGGCGAGGATCCCGGTCAGAAGACCACTAACCACGGTCCCGAGGGCGCGCCCCCGCGAATCCTCCGCGCTGAGATCGGCCGTGAACGCGACGAGGATCTGCCCCGACACCGTAGTCAGCCCGACCAGGAAGATGCTGACGAGCAGGAGGTCGAAGGAAGGCGCCAGCGCGCAGAGCAACAGCGCGGCGGCGGCTATCCCCATCATTGAAGGGACCAGGCGCCGCCGGTCGCGGACATCGCCGAGCGGGACGAAAAGGAGGATGCCGGCCGCGTAGCCGATCTGCGAGCAGAAGAGCAGCAGGCTCGCGGTCGCCGTTGTGAGGTCGAAGTCTCGGGCGATGACGGCGAGCAGCGGCTGGACGTAGTAGAGGTTCGCTACCGCGACCCCGGAGGCGATCGCGAACAGACGGGTCGGCAGATCCCGGGTCTGACGGGGAACAGGGGAAGGCAAACGCGGCAAGTGATCGCGAGAACGGTCTCGCCGGAGCGCGGAAGGCCGCGACTAGCCGAGGTGGCTCTGCAGCCAGTCGAAGATACGGGCGTCGCGCAGCCCTGTGGCCATCGGCTCGCAGTGGCGGTTGGCGCCCTCGGCGGCGGTGAAACGAACCAACTGCTTTTCGCCGGGCAACCGCTCATACAGCTCCCGCGCCTGGCCGGGGAAGAACTGCTCGTCGTCAGGATCGGTGACGAGCAGGGGGGTGCTGATGTCCTTGATCTCGTCTCCGAGTCTGAAGTTCTCGACGGCCTTGAAGAGGTCATAGCGCGATCCGCTCGTGACCCCATATGGATGTCCGCGAAACTCGAGCACGGCGGTGACCGCTGGAGATTCCTTCTCGGCCGCTCGCATCTGAGCGTCGAAGGCGTCCTTCTCGCCGGCGTCGAGGAGCTGTCGCATGGCCGGCGGGATCGCCTGAAGCCACGCGCGGGTGATGTCCACCGCGCCCGTGTCGGCGACGCCCGCTGCCAGGCGGTGCTCGAAGGCGAGCGCCCGCGGCACCCAGAAGCCCCCTTGACTGACGCCTATGACCGCGATCCGCTCGCTGTCCACGTCGGCCCGGCAGACGAGCAGGTCAACCACGGGAGTGAGCACGGCCTCCCAGTCGTGGCGGAACGGGATTCCCTGCTCATAGAGGGCAGACTGCTGGCCCGGGCCATCGAAGGTCATCCAGTGATAGCCCCGCTCGGCGGCCGCGGCGCCCCCGTGGCCCCACATCGAGGAGGTCGAGCCATCGCTGCCGTTGTTCATGATCACCAGTGGGCGCGGCTCCCCGACCGCTGCATCGGGCGCGCGGAAGAACCAGCCACGCAACGTGGTGCGCTCGTAGGGGATCGACAGCCGCTCGCCGGGAGCGGCCGAGAGGTGGACGGTGTGCTCCCAGCACTCCTGCTCGCGCCGCCAGGTCGCGAGCACGCGCTGTGCTCCGAAGTCGCTGGCCTTCGCGGCACAGTAAAGCGCCGTCGAGTAGTACCTCGCCGCTCGCCTGTAGAACGACAGGGCCGTTGCCCTGCGCCCGGCATGCCGGGCGTGCTCGCCAGCATCAAAGGCCCTCGTCGCGGTGGCGCTCCACTCACGGATCCACGCGTCGGCGTCGCCGTCGGTTATGCGCCCGGCGGTGGCCAGAGCCTCCCCGACGTCCGCCGACTGATGGTAGCTCGCGCCCAGGACCAGCTCGAACCCGAACTGGAAGTCCTCGTCTTCGAACACCCGCATCTCTTTGCCTCCGTTGGTTGCGTTGCAGCTCGAAGGCAAGCTCGCAGCTCCAGCCGGAGAGTTCGTACGTATGCGGCTACTGATCTTCACCGTGCCGCTACGCAGACGCAGCGCCTCGCTGCGGTGGACCGGCGCGCGGCGACGGATCGGAGCTACGGTTTCGCAATGGCGGCTGCGCGCTCCGATGCAACGCACAGGTGGCCCCTCGTGGGCCGACAGGGTGAGCTCGTGCACATCCTCGAAGCCCGCTCCGCGGGAGCCACTGGCGCCGTTATCAGCGGCGACGCTGGAGTCGGCAAGACGCGGCTGGCGAGACAGGCCATCCTCGACGCCGAGGCCGCGGGAGCCTACGTCGCGTGGACTCGCGCGACGCGCAGCTCCTCCGCGATCCCCCTCGCGGCACTCGGCACCCTGGTGCCAGCGGGCACTGCTGCAGGCGCGGACGCCGGCGTCGTACAGACCATCATCGCTGCCCTCCGCTCGCAGGCCGGCACGCGGGAGATCGTGCTCGGCGTCGACGACTCCCATCTACTCGATCCGGCCTCGGCGACGGTCCTCCTGCACCTGGCAGAGCACGACGTCGCCTTCGTCATCGCGACCACGCGGACAGGAGCCCCGTCCCTTGACGCCATGACGGCGCTGTGGAAGGACGCGGGCGCCATTCGCATCGAGCTTGGCTCGCTTGCGGATCCCCAGATGCAGGCCATAATCGAGACGGCCCTCGGGGGACCGCTCGAGCGCAGCGGGCACCGCTGGCTGGCGCGGACGAGCAGCGGCAACATTCTTTACGCGCAGCAGCTGCTCGCTGAGGCGATCGACAGCGGCGCGCTCGCCCAGTCCAAGGGGATCTGGCAGCTGACAGAGTCGCCGGCGCCCAGCCCGTCCCTGCGCGAGCTGATCGCCGACCGCATGGGCGCCCTGACCGATGCCGAGCGCGTGGCGCTGGAGCTCATCGCGATGGGTGAACCGCTCGCCGTCGCCGAGGTGCGAGGGCTCCTTACGGCGGACACTCTCACGGCGCTCGAGAGCAAGCGACTGGTGGTGGCCGAACCCACGACTGACGGCGCTGGCGAGCTGCGCGTCGCCCAGCCGCTGTATGGCGAATCGGTCCTCCTCGCGATGCCCGTATCGCGCGGCAACTCGCATCGCGTTCGCCTCGCCGAGCTCGTCTCGGCGCGTTCTGCGCGGTCCCCGGCTGACCAGGTGCGCATCGCACGATGGCTCATCGAGGCAGGCGAGCCCGTGGCGGTCACCACCCTACTCGACGCCGCGCGGGCCGCCAATCTCGCCGGCGCCGAAGGCGGAGACGACTTTGCACGGCGTGCGCTGGCTGCCGGGGCAGGCGCCGAGGCGAACATGCTGCTCGCGTCGGCCCACTACGTTCACGGCCGAGCATCCGAGGCGGAGGCAGCGCTCGCCGAGGTGGAGGGAGAGATCGCGGACCCCGACCTCGCGCTCAGGTACCTCCGCGAGCGAGCGGCGATCCTTTACTGGGGTCTCGGGCGCGGAGAGGAAGCCGTGCAGCTTCTCGACCGTGCACTCGAATGGTGGCCCGAGGAAGGCTGGCAAAAGCAGGTCGGCATCCTGCGACTTCATTTCGCGGCACTCAGCAGTCCGCCGGGCATGATGGCCGCGGAGCTCGAGAGCGCCCTGACAGCTGGAGCGCCCGATGAGGCGACACGCTGGTTGAAGCGCGCCCTCACTGCCGACAGGTTCTGGGCCGGACAGGTCCGCGAAGCCGACGCGATGCTCGGCCAAGTCCCCGAGCTTCCGCTTCGTGGCGAGCTGGAGTTCCTCGAGTTCGCCACCATCGCGACCATCGGCCTGGCCTCCGGCTGCGATCTTCCCGGCCTCGAGCGAGACATGCGTGCTGCCTTCGAGTCGGCCGCCGACGCTGCCGACCACGCCGCGGCGGGACTGGCGGCGATGACCGTGGCGGCATCTAACTATCTCGCCGGCCGGCTGCTGGACTGCAACCGCTGGATCAACGAGGCGATCGCGCAATCCCGCCGACAGGACCCCTTCGGCGTTCGCCTCATGGCACGGTCGCTGCAGGCCGGGACGTTCCTCGCGCTCAGCGACCACGAGAGGGCCATCGCGGTGGCGCGCGAGCTGCAGGATGACGATGGGGACGCGGCT
Organism: uncultured Solirubrobacteraceae bacterium; assembly: GCA_963764185.1. Lineage (GTDB taxonomy): Bacteria > Actinomycetota > Thermoleophilia > Solirubrobacterales > Solirubrobacteraceae > Palsa-744. The sequence continues at coordinate 234,778 of CAVXRF010000009.1, forward strand.
GCGCCACAGAACGGCGGACCTGCTTCGAGGCGCGGCGTCGGGCCGTGGCTCGCGCGCGGGCGGGCCTGGGGGAAGCTCGCGGAAGCAGACCCACCGGCGGCTCAGGCACTCCTGTTGGACGCGGCGCGCGATCAAGAATGGGCTCCCGTCTACGCCGCCGAGCTGAGCTACCAGGCGATGCGTGCCGGCAAGCCCGCCCGCGAGCTGTCGCTGACGCTTCGCGAGCTGGCTGAACGGTGCGACGCGCCGCTCACCCACGCGTATGCGGCGCACGTCGCCGCGCGAGCCGGCGGCGTCGCCACCGCGATGCTCGACGCGGCCGAGACGTTCGCCGCTCTCGGCGTCACGCTCTACGCATCGGAGGCAGCCGCACACGCCGCCGCGGCCTTCGCCTCCGAAGGACGCCAGGACAGCGCACGCCGAGCGGCAGCCCGCAGTCGCGAGCTCCAGGTCGATGGCCAGGGCATCGAGGCGATGTCAATCGAAGGTGTCGATCGCGCGGAGATTGAGCTCACGCCACGCGAGGCACAGATGGTGGAGCTCGCCGCGCGCGGGCTCACCAACACCGAGATAGCCGAAAAGCTCGTGCTCTCGACGCGTACCGTGGAGACCCACATCTACCGCGCAATGCGCAAGCTCGGGGTCAACGACCGGAAAGACTTCCGACCTAGCGCCGGGTCATCGCCCGGCTGACTACCGCTCTCTCTGCGATTGCGAGCGCGTGCTGGTCACCTCGGGCGGCTCTGCCGGCACCTCGGATGGCGACGCGCGATTCGCCGGCGTCGTCAGGACCGCGGACAGCTGAAAGCAGGTCCGCATCCCGTCCCACCGCGAGTCCCGGCAAATCGCCAATAGCAGGGCCGCGGCGCTTGCTTTCCCTTGGCGCGCGGTAGCCAGCGTGGACGTTGATGGCGTCGCTGCTTAGGATGAGCTCCGGGCGTCGGGGCCGACGAGCGACGGCTTCCGCATCGCCTTGGCGAAGCGAAAGTCAGCTGGCGCAGGCGTACGTCAGTTACTTCGCGGGCATCCTATCTCGTACTCATGGCGGTGCCCCGCTCGAGCGGCACGCAACGGCTCCCAACGGCGAGCAATGATCAGTCGGACTTCACGACGGCCCCGCCGGGAAGTCCAGACCAAAACGTACTGTTTGATTCGTTCGGCCTCGGCCCGGGCGCGCGTTCTGCTTAGTCCCTACTTGGTCCCGTCTTTCCCCGCTGTCCTCAAAGACATCGATTTGCAGGGCTTTCGAGTGGAGCCAACCGGGATCGAACCGGTGACCTCCTGCTTGCAAATTGAGTCCTCTCGATACCTCGCTCGACCTACATTGTCCTCCTGAGCAGGGGTTTCTCGGTCAGATCCGAAAAGTCGTGACGGCGGCATAGGCGCCGATGTACGCGGACATCGAGCCTTTTGGGCACAAAGACGGGCTTGTGCCCAACGGGCCGCGCGAAGGCGCGGCGCGTCGCGGGCAGATGCGTCATGCGCGCAGTCCGTCCTATTGCAAGCGAGCCAGTCGCTCATTAAGCGGCTTCAGAATCATTCGAAAGCAGAAGCGTGGTGCTGGTTCGATCCGACGCCTGCTTCTCGTCCAATCCGAGCGTGAGCCTGCCCCTCCGCCGGACGCTCGCCCAGCCTTGCGAAGCGCAAGCGCGCCGGGTGGTGGTCATCGGCCTATCGGTTCAGTAGCGGAACCTCACCGACCACTCCTTGTTGTTGCACGACCAGGACTTCTTGGGGCTCGCGTTGGTCACCTGCACCTCGAGCCTGTCGCCAGGCGCAGCCGCAGTCGTCGCGGTCGCCGCGTTCGAACAGACCCCTTTGCTTGTCGATGTGACCGTGCACGAGAGCAGTGTGGCGCCGCTCGTGTTGTCTATGACGGTGACGGTGGCTGTGTCGCCAGAGCTCACCGACGCGTTCGTTTCGGCATACAGGTTGGATACGTGCCCGCCGTTATCAGGCATACCTGCCAGCAGGGGGCTAAGAGAGAAGCCCGGCGTTTTGGCCGGGCAGTAGCCGTTGCCCTCGCCCGCCAGCATCGTGTAGTTCAGGCAGTTACCGTTGGGCACGCCCTGGGCGCTTGCGAACGTCGCAACTGCCGCGCTGCCGGCCGGGCCGGTCGCTCCCTGTGGTCCGGTGGGGCCGGTGGCTCCGGTCGCTCCGGTGACCCCCTGGGGTCCGGTTGGGCCTTGTGGTCCGGTCGGGCCGGTTGGCCCCTGGGCTCCGGTGGCACCGGTCACGCCCTGCGCTCCGGTCGGGCCGCTCGGTCCTTCCGGGCCCTCCGGGCCTTCGGGTCCTGTTGGGCCGGTGGGGCCGGGAATCGCGACGGTGTAGGTGATCGTCACCGAGGCCGCCTCTCCGACGCCGGCGAGTCTCGCTTCGCCGCCGGGCGGCACGAGGTTCGAGCCGCCGCCACCGCCGCCATTGCCGGCGCTTTGTTTTGCGGTATTAGACGAGGCTTCCGCACCCTGCGTGCCACCACCGCCGCCGCCGTAGCGCCCGCCGCCACCACCACCGCCGAACTCGGCGCCGCCGCCGGAGCCGAGGCCGCCGGCTTGACCTTCAGACGTGCTGAAATTCGCTCCCCCGATGTAGCCGGTCCCGCCGGTCCCGCCTTCGCCCGCTTCACCAGCACCGCCGAATCCGCCGCCAGGGAAGCCACAGCTCATCCCGTTGGTGCCTTTTTCTCCGGCGGCGCCGCCAGGGCCACCGGCGCAAACCGGGCCTTCGGGCGGACTGCCCTCTGCCGAAGCGAAGTTCTCGCTGCCGCCGCCACCGCCGCCGCCAGCCACGAGCAGACGCGACAGAAGCGATTCTTCGTTGCCTGGGCTCGCTCCGGCGCCGATCGAGACCTTCCGCACGTCGGATGCTCCGCCGCCCTTGCCGCCATGTTCAGGAGAGCCGCCTCCGTTGAACGGCACGCCGCCGACCTCGACGTACAGCACTTCTTCGGGTTCGACCGACAGTGCCCCGGCCACGACCGCGCCGACGCCCCCCTGGGCCCCGCCCGCGCCCGTCCCGCCTTCGCTGCCGACGGCAACCACGTTCAACGTCGTGACGCCGCTTGGCACCTTGAATTCCTGCTCTGCACCCGTGGATTTGAACGTGACCGTTTCCGCGAACGCGCTCGCGCTGAAGAGGAGCGTCCCGGCGACCACTATCACGAGGCCCGCGCAAATGCCCGCGATCCGTACCGGCTTGAACCTGTCCATCACACTGTGTCCATTCCTGAGAGTGTGGGCGATTCCGAACGCCGCCCGCAAAATCGAGCGCCTACCGGCGTTCGAGTCGCAGACCTCCAACGACCGTCGCCTGGTAGGAGGCACATCCGCAGGAGGGCGTCGCGCCGCCTCGGCTCGCGCCGACGCAGTGAACTGCTCCCCCCAGGTGTCATCTCGCATCCTCCGGCCTGTCAGCGGTGTTCTCGCGCTGAGGTCCCCGCCCATCCGAGACGGACCACCGATGATGATCGTAAACGGAAACGTACCAGATCTCACATGCTCGCGGAAGGCCGTTGGCCAACGCGGAACACACCACAATCGCCCTCGCGCTTGCCTTCGGATGTAAGGAGGCGTCTCTGTTGAGCCTTGCCAGACTGCCCCTTTGGACGACTTGTGATCGTCTCATCGCGCGGCCCCGAGACGCTCGGGTTAAACTTGAATGCGGTCGTCCGGGCACCACTCTTCAACGCGCCTGGGTTTCGTCCATTGCGCTAGGGACCTGGCCGGCGGTCAGACGCCTGCTCAGCGCGCAGAGCACAAGCGCGGGGATGGTGGCCCATGCCCGGGCACAGGCAGCCCAGCCCAAACCGTCGCCTGCGCACCCCGACAGCCCGAGCGCAAGGCCGGGCCGCCGAGTGCCGGCGGGGAGAATCAGTAGCGGAACCTCACCCGCCAGGCTTTGCTGTTGCAGCTCGAGCCGCTGGCCGCGATCTTGACCTCGACGTTGTCGCCAGGCGCCGCGGAGCCGGATTCTTTGGCATTCGAGCAGCTGCGGTTGCTCGTGGAGGTGACCGTGCAGGACAGGAGCGTGGCACCGGTGGTGTTGTCGATCACCGACACGACCGCGCTTTCCCTGCTGCTGAAGCTCGCGTTGGTGTCGGCATACAGGTTGTTGACGATCTCGCCGTTGGCCGGCGCCGGGCCCGCGAGCAGGTTGCTGAGCGAGTAGCCGCTCGTCTTCTGCGGGCAGGGGCCGTTGCCCTCACCGGCGAGCTCTGTGTAGTTCAGGCAGTAGCCGCTCGGCACACCCTGCGAGCTCGCGAAGTTTGCGATCGCCGCGTTGCCGGCCGGGCCCGTCGAGCCGGTTGCGCCCGTCGAGCCGCTTGCTCCGGTGGCGCCGTTCGCTCCTTCTTTGCCGGTCGGGCCCGTCGGGCCGGTCGCTCCCGTTGCTCCCGTAACCCCGCCGGGACCCGTCGCTCCCGTCGCCCCGCTCTGGCCGGTCGCTCCCTGTTGGCCACTCGCTCCGCTGGCCCCCGTCGGCCCCGTTGGTCCGGTCGGGCCGGTCGCTCCGTCGGCTCCCGTGGCGCCGTTGTTGCCGTTGCTGCCGTTGCTCCCGGCCGCCCCGGTCGCTCCCTGGGGTCCGGTGGCTCCGGTCACTCCCTGTGGCCCGGTCGCACCGGTGACTCCCGTCCGGCCAGTTTCGCCCGTGGGACCCGTTGCGCCTGTCGCGCCCGTCACCCCGGCCGGGCCCGTCGGTCCGGCTGGGCCGGTGGCCCCCGTGGGGCCGGTTGGGCCGGCGGGGCCCGACAGCTGCCCGACCACGACCTCGGGTTCGGTCCCGCTCGCTGCTGTGGCGAGGCTCAGCTCGGAGACGGACGGCGCAACGTGGCTCGAGCCCGCACCGCCGCCGCCGCCGCCCGGTTGGCAGTCGACACCGGGAAAAACAGAGGCAGCTCCTCCTCCTCCGCCGCCGCCGCCGTACCAGCCGCCTCCGCCGCCGCCGCCGCCGCTGTTGTACTCGTCGCCTTCCTGGCCTGCCCCGCCTTCGCCGCCTTCGCCGAGCGTCCCGGGGCCGCCGTGGTCGCCGTCACCGTAGTTGCCTGTCCCTCCCTGCCCGCCCTGCCCGCCTTCGCTCGCGGTCCCTCCCTTGCCGCCGTCGCCGCCGGTTGCGCCCTCGCAGGCGGGCGGGGTTTCACCTTCGCCGCCATCCCCGGCAGCATCCCTGGCAGCATCCCCGCCCGAGCCGCCGCTGACGTTGCTTTCCGGGATCGAAACCCCCTCGTAGCCGCCGCCACCACCGCCACCGGCTACCACCAGCCGGGATTCCAGCGATGTCTTGCCTTCCATCGCGGGCTTTTCGCGGATATCGGACGCGCCCCCGCCGCTCCCAGGAGGGTAAAGGCCGTCATGGAACGCGTTGCCCCCACCTCCGAAGACACCGCTCTCGCAACGGTTGCACCCGTTCGAGCCCACCTCGATGTAGAGGACAGAGCCCGGCGTGACGGGTACCGCCGCCGATACGTCGGCGCCGAAACCGCCGGCGCCGACGAATACAGAGGGTGATTCGCCGCCGCCCTCTCCGCCGACCGCCGTGACGAGCAGCTCCGTTACGCCGGAGGGCACTTCATAGCACTGCTCAGCGCCCGTGGATTTGAACGTCACCGCCCCCGTCTCACAAGCAAACGCGGCCGGTGCAGCAGAGCTCAGCACCCCCAGCACTCCGCCGACGGCAAGCAGGAGCCCCCCACAACGCGCAAGCCAACGCCCACGGTGTGATCGGCTTCCCGATGATCCCATCAGCGGCCTCCCTATCTGCCACGCGGGCCCGGTCTCCTTGACTCCCCCCCGTCCAGATCACCCGCGCGGACGCGCCAGAACATAGTCCATTTCGCCAGCGCGTGCGGTCATGGTCGGGAGCGAGCGTAGGTTGCGATTGAGCATGAACACGACCAGCGACATGAGCAGCACGGGCGAGCTGGCTCATGCCTGCTTCAACGGTCATTGCGAGCGCCAGGCAACCGCAGCGCGAGACTTGCGCAATGGACGATTTGCGGTCGCCAACCGCGTAGGTGGCGACGCTGCCGCAATCGGGCGGGAGCGAGCGTGATCTGACGGGCGCAGTCGCCTTCGTCGTTCGCGTCGCACGACGTCCGGTTTGCAGACCCGTCGGCGCGCTATTGGGCACGAACGGGCACAAAACGGGTACCGAGACACCGGAGCGACCATCCCCCTCCACGCTCGCGGCCGCGCATTTGGAGCGCGTAGGCCGTCCGCGCCGGACTTGATCGGGACCTCCAACCTCCTGCGTGCCAGTTTGGAGGCTCCCTATTCTGTCGTCCGAAGCCGCAGGTCCCGGATCAAAACACACATCTTGCAGGCACTTCTCGAGTGGAGCCAACCGGGATCGAACCGGTGACCTCCTGCTTGCAAAGCAGGCGCTCTCCCAGCTGAGCTATGGCCCCAAGGCTCTGCCAGTGTAGGGGACGGCCGTCGAAATCAAGCGGGCTGGCGCTTGCAGCGGAGGCTAACCGGAGTCGCCGCCGAGGGCGCGATCGTCCTGTCCGGCGTCCCGCGGCGCTCCCGGTAGATCCCATTCCAGCTGATCCTCGTTGAGATCATCGAACGACGCAGAGACCTCCTCCGGCCCGGCGCCGGGCGCGCGCGCGGCGGAGCTGTCCGCGGCCGCCCCGTCCCCATCCTCATGGAGGACGCTGCGCATGTCGAGTTCGGCGGTTTCCTCCGCGAGGCTGGGGGAGTCCGCGGCGTGGGCGGGCTCCGGAGCTCTCACCTCCTCGGCGGTGAAGGTGGGCGTCGCGGCTTGGCCGGTGTGGACGTCGACAGTCTGGTGGTTGTCCTCGGCGCCGAGGCCCTCGACGGCGGTCGCCTGAGCTTCCTCGCCCGCGGGCAGCCCGCCATCGGCACCCGCCTCCAGGGCCTCCCTCTGCTCACGTGCGACCTCGCCCGGATCCGCGCCACGCAGGCGCTTGAGCTCCAGGTGATCGCGAATGGCGTCATCGAGCAATCCCATGCGCCGCCAAACCATACTGCGCCGACGTACTGCGGATGCTCCGCCCGCGCGCTCGCGTTCTGGCATTACACTGCTGTTGCCTTGCGTTCGGCCCTCGCCGCGCGCGCACGGGGCTATAGCTCAGCTGGGAGAGCGCCTGGATCGCACCCAGGAGGTCGGGGGTTCGAGTCCCCCTAGCTCCACTTTCTCATGTGTCGGAACGTCTGTCTCCTGTGTCCTGACACAGACGCTCAGGCTTGCGAAGCTCGGCGCTCGCGCTGCGCCCGCGCGATCCTCCCGCCGAGGGCGCTCAGCAGCATGCCGGCGATCGCGGTGATGACCGCGAGGAAGGGCGGAAAGCTGCCGAGCGAGACCTTTGCGGCGGTGCCGGCGATCGCGTGGGCGAGCAGTAGGGCGACTCCGTAGATGAAGCCGGCGACCAGCCCGCGGTCTGCACCGCCCCAGCCGTCCTGATGCTCGAAGCCGGCGACGATGGAGCCGATCGCGGCGAGCAGGGCATAGCCCCAGTAGGCGCCGCTTGAGACTCCTACGAGTATGCCGGCCACTGCGCCTGCGATTGCGGGAACGACGCCTCCGAGCGCCACCTGGGCGGGGCGCGGACGGTCGCGAAACAGCGTTGGTTCGAACATCGGACTCCTCCTCGGAGTGCAGAGCCTAACGCGCGCGGCGAACGTGGCGTCGCGGCATCGCGAGGACGCGGCCGCCGCGTCGCTCAGCGGCCGCCGATGTCCTGCGATTGACTCACTTCGTGGCGACCAGCGGGCGGCTGCGCCCGCTGGAGAGCTCCTCGCGCGCCTCGACATGACGGACCAGCGCGCCGGTCTGGCGCTCGATGCGCCGTGGCAGGCCCGTCTGCATCCAGCGGGATGTGGACCCGGGAAGCGTGGAGACGATTATTTCGTCGAACTCGGCGGGGCTCCATACTTCGAGCACCGCGTTCAGCGGGTCGGCGTCACCGGCTCGGCCGTCAACGTCGAGGCCGAGATCGCACAGGCGCGAGGCCAGGCGCCTGGCGGTGTGCTCGGCGTCCGGGGTGCGGCCCAGCGGCACGAGCAGCGTGAAGCTCGCCGGGGCACTCTCCACGCGCGCTCGGAGCACGGCCTCCAGACCGATGGACATCGCGGTCCGGTTGGCCACCACGAGGACATTCGACTTGAAGGCCATAGCTTCCCTCCTTGGGTTTCGGACCAGTCTGGTGCTGGTCGCCGTGCGTGACTGTGGCCTAAGTGTGCTCCCCCGCGGCAGCGGCCCGATATGGCCTGGCGGCCAAAATTTCCCTGCGATGTTCGCGGCAAACGTGACAGTGCCGGGGTGACATCTTTGGACGCTCGATCATTGGCCGCGGCCTCCCGCGGGCACACAATGTGGCTGCGATCAATGCCCAATCTTCAGGGAGCTCCCATGCCCAGAATCATCGTCACAACCGACCCATCCGACCAGTCCCTGCTCGGGGACAACAGCCCGGTGCTGCTCGAAGAGGAGGTGCATTCGGTGCATCTCAGCACGGGCCACGGCGCCACGCAGCTCGTCGAGCGGCTGGCCTGGGCGATCAGCGACGCGGAGGCCGCGGAGGGCGCACGCCTGCAACCTCAATATCAATAGCCGCCGAAGTCCTGCGTGTAGATCGCTCCGGCCTGGCCGCCGGCCAGCGATAGGGGCGGGTGGGTCGACACGCCGATGCCGGTGTTGCTGAAGCGCGCGTCGAGAATGTTCGCGCGATGTCCCGCGGAGGCCATCCAGGCTGCGACGACCGCCCGGGGAGTGCCTTCCCACAGCGTGCCCCAGCCGATGTTCTCACCCACTTCAAATGCGACATGCGAGCTGAGCAGGTAGCCGGCCGCCCGTATGCGGCTGAGCGGGGTCTCACCCTGCGGTCCGATGTGTTCGAAGTAGTCCTTGAAGGCCATGCTGTCGGTGTGCGCCTGCGCGGCATGCTGCAGTCGCACGTCGGGCACGAGGCCCCTCTCGCCGTCGGCGGCGCGTTCGCGGTTGACCAGGCACAGGGTGGCGGAGCGGATGACCCTCAGGTCCGCCGCGGTGGGCCGCAGTTCGGCGCCGGAGCATGAGCCTGGACTGCTTCGAGCCACGCGGGCCGCAGTCTGGACCGTGGCCCAGGCGGGAGAGGACATCATCGCGAACAGGGCCAGGGCGAGTGCCAGCACGACGCTCTTGCTCGGCACGAACCCATCGGGGCTGTCACCTCGCGGCGAGGCGGTCACCGAGCGCGCCGTTGCCCGATCACCGGCGGCGGCTGCACGGCACAGCGCCAGGGCGATGACGGCGACGGCAGCCCACCCGGTGAGGATCGCCAGGACGGGGGCGTCAAGGTGCAGCAAGAAAACGCTGGCGATACGTGCCCGCAAACCACAACCTCTTTCGTAGGCCTACGGGGTTAGCTGACGGGCTAGCGCTGAAAGAGCCTGCGCTTCCCACGGTCCCACCGTGGAATTAGCCCCAATAACTTGGGTCCCCCGCCCCCTGACACCCTGGTCAGGGACTCGGCGTTCTGGGCGGCAGGCTAGCAAGCGTGCAGGACAACAACACGCTAACGATGCATTTTCTGTCCGCAAATACCGGGAATCGGCTCCACTGAGGCAGTTTGGGCGATCGGATAGGCTGTGCTCGAGGAGCAGCAGCACGACAATGGGGAGGGCAGGTCGTGAGCACCACCAGCCAGGCCAGCCAGGATCAGGCGCCGCTCGATGAGGTGCGCGTCGGCGATCGGGTGAATTTCCAGGACGGGCCGCCGCTAGAGCTGTTTCGGCGGCTTCGCGGCGAGTGCCCGGTCCACTGGACCGACCACATAAGCGAGTACCCCGACGAGGATGGCTTCTGGTCGGTGACGACGGCTGAGGACGTGCATGAGGTCAGCCGCGACTGGCAGACCTTCTCCTCCGAACTCGGAGGATTCGCGGTGCTGAAGAACTCCATTCTGTCGCTCGAGCTGCAGCAGGCGATGTTCATCGGCATGGACCCGCCCAAGCACGACCGCATCAAGGCGCTCTTCCAGCGGGGTTTCACGCCGAAGCGGATAGCCGAGCACGAGGACGCGATCAGGGCGATCGCTCGCGACGTGCTCGATCGGCTGCAGGGGCGGGACACCTGCGACCTGGTCACCGACGTCGCCCAGCCGGTCGTGGCGCGGGTGATCGGCAGCTTCATGGGGCTGCCGCCCGAGGACGATGAGGTCTGGGCCCGGCTGATGAACACGATCGTCGGGGCGGGCGACGTCGACACCACGCCCGAGGGCGCCCAGACCGTGATGGAGCAGGACGTGCCGGAGGTGTTCGAGCGCTGCTCCAAGCTGATCGCCGAGCGTCGCGAGACTCCGACCGATGACCTGACGAGCGTGCTCGTCCACGCCGAGGTCGACGGCGAGCGCCTCGAGGACCACGAGATCGTGATGGGCTTCTTCCTGCTGATGGCCGCCGGCAACGACAGCACCAAGGCGACCTACTGCTCGGGCATGCGCGCGCTGATGGAGAATCCCGAGCAGCAGCGCAAAGTGATCGAGGACCCCTCGCTCGTGCCGGGCGCCGTCGAGGAGTCGCTGCGCATGTTTCCCGCCTTCGCCCACTTCGCGCGCACCGCCACGCATGACACCGAGCTCCACGGGCAGAGCATTCGCGAGGGCGAGAAGGTGGTCATGTGGTACCCGTCCTCCAATCGCGACGAGACTCGTTTCCAGGACCCCGACCGCTTCGACGTCACGCGCAACCCCGAGCACCAGGCCTTCGGCGCAGGCGGAAGGCACTTCTGCCTCGGCACGGCGCTCGCGCGCCTTGAGCTGCGCATCCTGATCGAGGAGACGCTCGCGCGCTTCCCCGAGGTGCACATGGCGGGCGCGCCGAAGTACGTCGAATCGCCGTTCGCCAATCAGCTCAAGACGCTGCCGGTTCGGCTGCGCGCGTAAGCTCGCCCGTCAGCTCGACGCAGAGCTGCTCGAGCAGCCGGCGCACCTCGGGGATGCGCTGCGTCTCGTGATCGTCGAGCATCACCGACAGCTCGTCGCGCCGCGCGCTCAGCAGCTGGTCGGCCATCGAGACGCCTGCCGCCGTGAGCGCGGCGACGCCATGCTGCTCTGCGACGAGGCCGCGATCGCGCAGCTCGAGCTCCACCGCGGCGACGCGCTCATCCTCGATCGACTGCTCGCGCGCCATCTCGCGCGTTCCTACGATCCCATAGCTGCCGAAGCGAGCGAGCGCCCATACCGCGCCCGGCGCTGAGGTCGACGCTGGCGCGGGCGGCGACCCGCTCGTTGAACGCTCGCCGGCTGCTCGCGGCTGACCAGCACGCCGAGCGCGCGGTCGAGCTCGGCCAGCGAGCTCGGGCTCTTCGGCGCCGCGAGCGCATCGTCGAGCCCCTGGCTCGTCGAGGCGGTGGCGCGCAGCGGCCGCTCGCGCAAGCGCAGGCTGAGCAGCGAACCCCACCGCGCCGACCCCGGCCGCGACGAGGAACACCGGTCGCAGCGCGTGCACGTAGGCGTTCTCGTAGGCGAGCCTGGCCGCGGCCGGCAGACTCGCGACCTGCGCGCCCGTGAGGCGCCCGCCGCCTGCGACCTGGCGCGCCGAGCGGACCGCTGAGCGCTCGTGCAGCTCCGCGCGCAGGCGGCTCGTGAAGATCGTCCCGAACACCGCCGCGCCGATCGAGCCGCCGATGCCGCGCGCCAGCGTGACGCCCGAGGTGGCCGCGCCGAGGACCGTGTAGTCGACCGCGTTCTGCACGGCGAGCACGAGCACCTGCATCACCACCCCAGCCCGAGGCCGAGCACGAGCAGGTAGAGCGTCGGCAGCCGGCGGGCTCGTGTCGACGTCCAGGCGCGACAGCAGCAGCAGCCCGACGGTCATGACCGCGGTGCCGGCGATCGGGAACGCGCCGGTAGCGCCCGGTGCGCGAGATCAGCCGCCCGGAGACGATCGAGGTGGTCACGCAGCCCGCCCATCAGCGGAATCAGCCGCAGGCCCGCGCCGGTGGGGCTCGAGTGCGAACACGGTCTGGAAGAACAGCGGCAGGAACATGACCGACCCGAACAGGGCGAAGCCGACGATCAGCGAGAGCAGGCCGGCGATGCGGAACACCTCGTCGCGCAGCAGCGCGATCGGCAGGACCGGCTCGCGCGCGCGGCGCTCGACGGCGAGGAACACGCCGAGCAGCCCGACGCCGCGCGGCGGCCACGAGCACCGTCTGCGCCGAGCCCCACGCCCAGGTCGTGCCGCCGAGGCTCGCGACGAGCACGATCGCGCTCAGCGCAGCGGCGAGCAGCCCGGCGCCGAGGTAGTCGATCGCCGGGCGCGTGCGCACGCTCGCGCGCCGGCAGCGTCGCCGCGATCACGACCAGCGCGACGAGCCCGATCGGCAGGTTGACGTAGAAGATCCACCGCCACGAGAGGTGCTCGACGATCACGCCCCCGAGCAGCGGGCCGGCGACGCTCGCGACGCCGAACACGGCGCCGAACAGCCCCTGGTAGCGACCGCGCTCGCGCGGGGATGACGATGTCGCCGACGGTCGCCTGCACGAGCACGATCAGCCCGCCGGCGCCGAGTCCCTGGACCGCGCGGAACGCGATCAGCTCGGTCATCGACCGCGGCCAGCCCGCACAGCGCCGAGCCGACCAGGAACAGCACGATCGCGCTCTGCAGGACGCGCTTGCGCCCGAGCTGGTCGCCGAGCTTGCCGTACAGCGGCGTGACCGCCGTCTGCGCGAGCAGGTAGGCGCTCGTCACCCACGACGAGCCGCTCGAGGCCGCCCGAGGTCCCCGACGATCGTCGGCAGCGCCGTGGCGACGATCGTCGAGTCGAGCGCCGCCAGCAGCAGCACCAGCATCAGGCCGCTGAAGATCACTCCGACCCGTGTTGCGTGCCAGCGGGAGAGACGGCTGGAGCTGCAGCGGCGGCGTTCACCTAGGCGGCGGTATTAGCACACAGGGGCGCGAGGCGAACGCTCGGGGAAAGCGCTACGTGCCCCGCGCCCAATGTGTCAAGGGCTCAGCGTAGGAGGAACGCCGCCCACAGTGACTAGTACAGTCCAGCCGGTTTGGATCACTGGAATGCGTGTCCAAATCCGAGTAGGATGCACGTAGCACGCGTGTGGGCTTCTCCTCTGCTCCTGTCCCCGCGCTCCGCCGATAGAGCTGGGAGAACCGAGGCATTCATGCCAGACGGTCACAGGACTCTGCCGGTCGGAGACGGTCTCACCGAAGCGATCTCCGCAGCCATGGTGACGCTTTACGGCGAGGTCTACGGGCACGACCGAACCACGGCGAGCACCTACATCAACGACAACGTCGTCGTGTGCATTCTCGAGGACATCCTCACCAAGTCCGAGGAGCGGCTCGTCGCGGCCGGCAGCGCCAGCGAGGTCATCGAGGGCCGCGTCGCCTTCCAGACGGCTCGCGAGGACGAATTCAGCGCCGCCGTCGAACGCCTCACGCGGCGCCGGGTGGTGGCGTTCATGAGCGCCAACCAGACCCTGCCGGGCATCGCGTGCGAGATGTTCTTCCTCGAACCCGTGGAGGCCGCTGCGTGAAATCGACCGCCGTCCTCAGGCCGACGGACGCCGTCCTCATGCAGGAGGTCCAGGCCGGACAGCGCTCGGCGCTGGCAGAGCTGTATGACCGCTTCGCGCTGCGCGCCTACCGCACCGCCTTCGCGGTCTGCCATGACCGCGACTGCGCCGAGGACGCCGTGCAGGACGCCTTCGTCTCGATGTGGTCCTCGCGGGCGACATATGAGCCGGCGCGCGGGTCGGTGCTCGGGTGGGCGATGACGATCGTCCGTCACCGTGCCATCTACCTGGCTCGGCGGCGGTCGCGGCGGCCGGCGAGGACGGGCCGACTCGTCTTGACGAGGAGGCTGCCAGCGATGATGTGCCCATGGACTTCGCCTTGCGCGCCGAAACGGAGGAGCTGACGGTGCTGCTCGCGCGGCTGCCGCCGACGCAGCGCGAGGTGATCAGGCTCGGATTCTTCGAAGGCTTCACCCATGAGGAGATCGCCACCAGCTCGCCCTCCGCCGGGCACCGTCAAGGGACGGATGCGGCTCGGCCTGACGAAGCTCCGCTCCGCGCTCGACGCCTAGGGCGAGCTCGGCGCATCGGCGGGCGCCACGAGCAGCTCCGGTCCCTCGATGTCGGGGTCGACCTTGTTGACGGCGGGGTTGGCCGGCCGGGCGCTGAGTCGCGAGCTTGCCAGCGGCTCGCACAGGGCGAGCACGTCCTGCGTGTCGAGGGCGGCTCGACAGCCAGGCCCGGCGAGCGTCCTCGTCGGCGAGGATCACCGGCATGCGGTTGTGGATGGCGGCGGCGATGCGATTGGGCGTCGCGTCGCAGGTCAAGAGCGTGACGCTCTCGATCCATTCGCCGGCGAACTTGGTCGGTGTCCACAGTGCCGCGAACGCGAACGGCGCGCCGCCGTCGAGCTGGAAGTAGAACGGCTGGCGCGGCTGACCGCGGCGCTCGGGCGCGAGCCACTCGTAGTAGCCGTCGGCGACCTGCAGCGCCCGCCGCGACGCCTTGGGAATGAGGCTCGCGAAGGGGGCCTTGGAGGCAACCGTCTCCACGCGCGCGTTGATGAGCTTGCCGCCCCTTTCAGATCCTTCGCCCACGGCGGAATCAGCCCCCAGCGCAACAGGCGAGCCTCGGGTGCGCCGTGCGGAGCGACAATCGCCAGCACCTGTTCGGTGGGGGCGATGTTGTAGCGGTGTGTTCCCTCCTCGCTGAGGATTGGGACGCCGAGGCGAGCGTTGAGTTCGTCAATCCCCGCCGTGTTCGTGTAGCGCCCGCACACTACGCGCCCGGCTGGCCGTGCAACAGGCGCGGGTCGGGCAGCGGCGTGAGGGTCTCGTCGAGCTGCGCGCGCAGCGGCTCGAATCGCGGCGGCAGTGACAGCCGCTCGCCCAGGTGCTGCGCGTCCTCGTCGACGGCGAAGCCGGGCCCGATCGTGGCGATCTCGAACAGCACCCCGCTCGGCTCGCGGAAGTAGATCGAGCGGAAGTAGAAGCGGTCGATGATCGGCGGTCGGCTGGCCGCCCGCCCGCGCCACGCGCTCGCGCCACGCCTCATGGTCCTCCGGCAGCGAGGCCAACGCCACGTGGTGCACGGTGCCGGCGCCGGGCACCGGGCGGCGTCCGAGAGGCGGCGTCGTAGACATAGAAGCCGCCGCGTCTGCTCGCCGCGCGCCTCCCAGCGCCCGCCCGCGCCCCTGACGAATCCGAGCGTCTCGACGAGCAGGCTCTCGCTCCGCACCGGATCGAGCGTGTAGGCGCGCACGCCGTCGAATCCCTGCAGCGCATGCTCGCTGGGGATATCCGGCGCCAGCGCCGCTCAGCGGCTCCTGTCGCTCGGCGGTCGACGCACCAGCTCGAGCTCGAGACCCTCCGGATCGGCGAACAGCAGGCTGTCGCTGGTCAGCGTGGCGTCCGTTCCATGCCCATCAAGGCGCTCCTGCCAGAAGTCGAGCGTCTCCGTCGGAGGACACCCGCCAGACGATCCGGTGCACCATCCCCGGGCCCACCCTTCCGCGCGCGGCGCCGGGATACTCGAAGAACGTCAGGTCCATGCCGGGCGTGCCGTGCTCGTCGCCGTAGAACAGGTGGTAGACGGTCGGGTCGTCCTGGTTGACGGTCTTCTTGACCATCCTCAGACCGAGCATGCCCACGTAGAACTCGACGTTCCCGACGGCGTCGCCGGTGATGGCGGTGATGTGGTGGATGCCCTCCAGCTTCATCTCGAGCTGCCATTATCGCCTAGTGCAAGATGGATCACTGATCCCGCGCTTCGGACGTGCCCGCCGCGACCCCTCGCTGGCGGTGCTCGAAGGCTTTCACCCGCTCAAGCACGCGCTGCGCTTCGGTGCGAACGTGCTCGAGGTCGTCTCCCGCGACATCGCCGAGCTCGACGGCCTCGCGGAGCGGCTCGCGCCGGATCTGAGCGAGCGCCTTCACGCCCTCGCGCGGCCGGTCGAGCCCGCGGTCTTCGAGGAGCTCGCGCCGCTCACGCCGAGCACCGGCGTGATGAGCCTCGCCGAGCGCCCCCTCGTCGACCCCGCCGCCGTGCTGGCCGAGCGCCGGCCCTCTCCCGTGGTGCTGCTCGAGGACCCGCGCGACCTCGGCAACATGGGCGCCTGCGTGCGCGTGGCCGCAGCCGCCGACATCGCCGGTGTACTCAGCACCGGCAGCCACGATCCGTGGCATCCCGACGCGCTGCGGGGCGCCGCCGGGCTGCACTTCGCCGTGCCGGTTGCCCGCCTCGACGGCTTGGGGATCCTCACCGGAGCCGATCGGCCACTGCTGGCGGTCGACCCCGGCGGCGATCCGCTCGACCCGTCCGAGCTTCCCCCCGCGCGCTGCTCGCGTTCGGCACCGAGCGCGACGGCCTGTCCGAGAAGCTGGCCTGTCGCGCCGAGGCGCGGGTGAGCATCCCCATGCGCCCCGGCGTCTCAAGCCTCAACCTCGCGACCTCCGTGGCCGCCGTCCTGTTCGCGTGGAGGCTGTCCGCGCGCCCCGCCTCGGCGCTTGCCTGACGGGCGCGAGAGCGGCCGCTACGCCGCGGCGTCCTGCACGCCGTCCAGCAGGCGCCAGTTCCCGCGCAGCGCCTCCCTGGCGCGGCGCACCATCTGATCGGCCTTCTGCTCGGGGTCCTCGGCGCCCGCCATCAGCTCGCTGATCAGCTCTCGCGCGTGGCCGGCGTGCTCTGCATCGCGCAGCTCGTGCAGCCTGAAGTACTCGACAGCCGGCCCCTCTGTGGAATAGCCGTAGTGAGCGGTCAGGCCCTCGATCTTCGTCCTTGAGATCTCCGGCTGTGCGGCCTCGATCGCATACAGCACAGCCAGGTGCTCGAGCAGGTCCTCGCCGGCCGTCCACGCCTTCACGCAGTCGGCCGTCTGCTCGAGCGCCGGCCCGCCCGCGGCCGGGTCGGCCGCGCCCGCCGCGCGAGCGAACTCATCCCACAGCCCCACGTGCGCCTGCTCCTCCTCGGCGTGATCGCGCAGCCCGGCCGCGTGCGGCGCGCACGCACAGTCCGCCGCCCGCGCCGACGCCTGCGCCAGCGCCACCACGGCGTGGCGGTACTCGCCGGCGTATACGGCGAGCTCGGATGTGCTCAGCTCACCCGCGCTCCAGCGTTTATAGAAGGGGTGCTCAAGTACGCTGATCGCGCTGCGTGTCTCATCGAGCCTTGCGAGAACGTCCATAAAAATCCCTTCTTAGCTGTGGTTGGAGCCGACCTCGGTGAAGGGCGGCTAGGCCGGGTTGGCGCGGGCCCAGTCCATGATCTCGTGCGATCCGTCGATCACCGTACCGTCGTCGAGCAGGAGAGTCGGTACCCACCGATTGCCCGTCAGCTCCTCGACCCGCCGGCGCCCGCTCGTGTGGTTGAAGATGCCGGGCAGCGGCGCAAACCCGTAGGAGAGAACCAGCTCCGGATCGTGCCCCGCATCCTTCAGCGCATGATGTGCGTTGGCGCACGGATGCCCGCCCGGACGCGGCGTCTTGAACGTTCCCCAGCAGATGTAGAGCTTCACGAGGACACCGTCAGCGTGCCTTCCATCCCCGCCTGGCGGTGTCCGGGGACCGAGCAGTAGAAGGTGTATGTGCCGGGTTTCAGTTTCAGCGTGATCGTCCGTGCGCCGCCCGCGAAGGTGGGGGTCGCTCCGAGGACGGTCGTGCCGGATGCGACCGTGACGTTGTGTTCCACCGGAGACATGTTTTCCATCGTGATCGTGACGGTCCCGGGCTTTGCGCTCAATGTCTTGGTGTTGTATCTGAGGTTGCCTTCGGGGTTTGCGGCGAGCTTCAGCGAGGTGGTGACCTGACGGCCGGCGGGCGAGGAGGGCGGGGCCGGCGTTCCCGTCGTGGCTTTCGGCGCCGCCGCCGGGCTCGATGCGCCGCTCGCCGGCGGCGCGGCTGCGGGCTGTGTTTCAGCGGCGGCCGGGCTCTGCGTGGTGGCAGCCGAGCCCGACGCGACCGCCTTGGCCGGCGTGCCGGCGGTCAGCACGGCCGTCGACGCGGTGGCGATCACGAGCACCACGCTGACAGCGATCAGCAGCCGCTCGCCGGACTGGCTTCCGGGAAAGTCCGGGCGGCGCATGCCGATGCCGATCGAGACGATCAGGGCCCACGCGACGAGCACGGCGCCGGCGATGTAGAAGGGCACCCTGCTCTTCTCCGCCGCGAGAATGGGTGCCAGCTGAAGCGTCGCCAGGTGCATCGTCGGCGAGCCTAACCGATGGGCCCCGAGTATGCTCCTCGCCGAGATGGTCGACACGGTGCGCACCCCCGAGGCGAGCCTTGAGGGCCTCCCGGACTTCCCGTTTGCCGCGCACTACCGCGAGGTCGACGGCCTGCGCCTGGCCCACGTCGACGAGGGCCACGGCGCGCCCGTCATCTTCCTCCACGGGGAGCCGACGTGGTCGTATCTGTGGCGCAAGGTCATCCCGCCCGTGCGCGACGCGGGCTTCCGCTGCGTGGCGCCAGACCTCGCCGGCTTCGGGCGCTCGGACAAGCCGACCGATATCGACTGGTACTCCTACGACCGTCACGTCGAGACGACGGCGACGCTGCTCGAGGAGCTCGACCTGCGCGAGGCCACGATCGTCGTGCACGACTGGGGCGGGGCGATCGGGCTGCGCCTGGCGGTCGAGCACCCCGAGCGGATCGAGCGCCTCGTGCTGCTCGACACCGGCCTGTTCACCGGTCAGCAGCGTATGTCCGATGCCTGGATGGCCTTCCGCGACTTCGTCGCGCGCACCGAGGATCTGCCCGTCGGCCTGCTCGTTCGCCGCGCCTGCCACAGCGATCCGGGCGACGAGGTGATCGCGGGCTACGACGCGCCCTATCCCGACCCCGCCTCCAAGGCCGGCGCGCGCGCCTTCCCGCTTCTCATCCCCCAGGCGCCTGACGCACCGGGCGCCGCCGCAGGACAGCGCGTGCTGGAGGCGCTCAGCCAGGATGAGCGCCCGACGCTCATGCTGTGGGCCGACTCCGATCCGATACTGCCGCTGTCGGTGGGCGAGGCCTTCGCCAAGAGGAT
The DNA here is from genome assembly GCA_963764185.1 of uncultured Solirubrobacteraceae bacterium. Classification (GTDB taxonomy): domain Bacteria; phylum Actinomycetota; class Thermoleophilia; order Solirubrobacterales; family Solirubrobacteraceae; genus Palsa-744. Next base: position 253,770 of record CAVXRF010000009.1, read on the forward strand.
CGGCCGCTCTCCGCCGCGTCCGATCAGGGACGCGAGCCACTTCCTGCAGGAGGATCAGGGGCCGCTGATCGGCGGGCTGATCGCCGACTGGCTGCTCGGGCGCTGAGCGCTCACTCCCCCGCCGTGGCGGTGATCTGGGGTTGCTCGGCCGCCGGCGGCAGCGACGGCTCCGAGCGGGAAGCACGCAGCTCATAGCCCGCCCGCGCAGCGGCGTCGACCTGCGAGAGCACTGCGTCGGCCTTGCTGCGCGCGCGAGAGGCCGTCCTGGACGGCGATCGGCAACAGGGCGGCCACGCGCTCTGAGATCCCGAGCTGCTTGGGCACGTGCACGTCGAAGCGCGGGATGCGCAGCGTCTCGACGATCGCATCGGCGACCTGCTGCGGCTCGATCTTCCTGAACTGGCGCTGGCGCGGCTCTGACAGGCCGAGGCCCAGTTCGGTGTTGACCGCCACCGGGCTGATGACCGATATCTCGACACCGGAGCCGCGCACTTCCTTGCGCACGGCGCGGCTCAGGTTGATGACGGCGGCCTTGCTCGCGCAGTAGGTGGCGCCACCGGGGAAGCCGTACTTGCCGGCCTGGGAGGCGATGTTCACGACGTGGCCCGAGCCACGGGCGATCATCCGTGGCAGCGCCAGCTTCATTCCGAGGATGACACCGTGGACGTTGATGTCAAGGACGCGGCGGGCGGTCGCATCGTCCTCCTCGAGGAACGGCCCGATCGGCATTATTCCCGCGTTGTTGATCAGCACGTCCACAGGTCCGAGCTGCTCTTCGGCGAGGTTCAGGAACTCATAGAAGGAGGTGCGGTCCGTCACGTCGAGCGCCAGCGCGACGGTGCTGGGGCCGAGCTCGCTCGCGGTCTGGTGCGCCGCATCGAGATCGACGTCTCCGATCGCCACGCGCATGCCCTGGCGCAGGAGCGCTTCTGCGGTGACGCGGCCGATGCCGCGCGCGGCGCCCGTGATGGCGGCGGTCTCTCCGGCGAGGATGCGGGGCTGCTTGGCCATGGATCTCCTCCTGACGGGCGGGCTTGGACGGCGGGCGGGTGCGCGCGATGGGGCGGGCTGATGCGCTTCACCCCTAAACCTAGCGCGAGACGGTTGGAGATGTTTGTGCAAACAAATTGCAAACGGGGTGTACCCTGCAAACATGTCTTCTTTCCGGTTCGAGGGGCAGCGCATCGCCTTCACCGAGTACGGCGGAGGGCCCGCGGCGGTCACCGCGGAGGGGGTGCGCGGACGGACGGCGAAGAGCTCACCGGCGAGCACGCGGCCGCTGATCCTCGTGCACGGGCTGCTGCTCTCCCAGGAGATGCACCGTCCGCTGGCCGAGGCGCTCGCGGCGCGCGGCAACAGGGTGATCACGGTTGATCTGCTCGGCCACGGCCAATCCGAGCGCCCGCGCGACATGTGGCGCTACTCGATGGGCATCTTCGCGCAGCAGCTGATCGCGCTGTTGGACCACCTGCAGATCGACGAAGCGGCAGTGATGGGGACCTCGCTCGGAGCCAACACTGCGCTCGAGCTCGCCGCGGCCGCACCCGAGCGCCTGCGCGGCATGGTGATCGAGATGCCGGTGCTCGATAACGCGGTGCTGTGGAGCGCGCTGGCCTTCACGCCCCCGCTGGTCGCCATGACGTTCGGCGAGCCGATCATGAAGCTGCTCGCGCGGGGCGCCCGCGGCGTGCCGCGGGGCATGCTGCCGCACTACGGCAACGTGATGCTCGACGTGATCCGCCAGGAACCGGGTCCGAGCGCGGCGGTGCTGCAGGGCCTGTTCTTTGGCCGCATCGCCCCGCCACCGCACCGAGTGGCACACCTTCGAGATCCCCACCCTCGTGCTCGGCCACCGCCGTGATCCCGTGCACCCGTTCTCGGACGCCGGCATGCTCGCCGACGAGCTGCCGAACGGGCGTCTGCTGGAGGCCGATTCGCTGATGGAGCTGCGCATGCACCCCGAACGGCTCACCGCGGAGATCGCCTCCTTCCTCGACGAGGTCTGGAGCCCCCGCAAGGGGAAGACCGCCGCGCGGCCCAAACGCGCGGGGAAGCGCGCGCGCTCAGCATCCGGCTGAGAGCGCGGCGAACGGGTTCCGCCGCTAGCGCACCGGCGGTCGCGGGCGCGAGAGCGCGGCTATTTGGTCGGGAACAGTTCGACTTCGTTGACGCTCACGCGGCCGGGCGCCGTGGCGGTGCCGATCGAGGCAGCCGGGGCGCCACTGATCCACAGGGTCACGAAGCGAAACGCTTTGGTCGAGTCGCCCAGCTTGATCACCATGTGCGTCTTCTTCTCGACCTGGTAGGGGCTCAGGTGGGTCCATGCCGGGTCGGTGATCGTCGCGGGTGCCGTGCTGCCGTTGGCGCCGAACACCTCGACGGTCATGCCCGGGGTGGAGGTGATCAGCTCGAGCGTGGACAGCTTCTGCGCCGTGTTCAGATCGATCAGCAGGCCGACCGCCATCCGCGGCGCGATCGCGGGGTCTACCCGCGCGGTCCAGCCCGTGGAGCTGTCGCCGTCCGCCGCGAGGCTTGGGTCGCCGAACGTTTCCGCGGGATAGTTTTCGGGGTTGTAGGTCGTGACCGCGTTCGTGTCGAGCAGGATCGCGGTCGTGGTGGGGAGCGGTTCCGTGCTCGTCGGGGTCGTGGTGGTCTTCTTCGGCGTGGTCGCTTTCGGCGTGGTCGTCGTGGGAGTGCTCTTCGGCGTGGCGGTGATTTTCGGAGTGGGCGCGGTCAGCGGGATCTTGGGGGGTTTGGCGGTGCTCGTGGGGGGACCGGTGCCGGGGTGCTGGTAGTCGCCGGAGGAGTGGGGGTTGGCGTCGTGGCGGGCGCCACCGTCGTGGGGGTGACCGGTGTGGTCGCAGCCGGCACCTGGGCGATGATCACGTGACGGGCCGGACTCTTGGTCAGCGCCGCGTAGGCCGCCGTGGCCGCTCCCACGGCGAGGATCGCCGTCAAGCCGAGGACGATCGCGCTCGCCCGCCAGCTCGGTGCGTGGCTGCTGAGGCCGCCCGGCACGGGTGTGCCGCATTGCAGGCACCATTCCTGGGCGGGCTCCATCGAGGCGCCGCACTTCTTGCACTTGCGCCGTGCGCCCTCGGCTGAGTCCGGCGCGGCGGGAGCGCCGGCGGACTCCGGCGCGGGCGGCTGCTCGGGGGAGGGGGCAGCCGGAGGATCGGCGAGCAGCGTGGGCACAGAGCCAGATTCTAGCCAGCTTGCTCCCGGCGCGGCGAGGCTGGGCCGCCGGGCACGATCTCCCGGCCGGTGGGCCGAAGCTCCTCGTCGAGCTCGAGCTGCCAGTAGTAGCGCGTGAACGTCATCCCCGCGCGGAAGTCCCCGACGTGGGGGGTGATCGCCTCGCCGCCGGCCAGCCGGACGATCAGCTCGGGATAGCTCTGGCCGGGCAGCGCGGCGTAGGCGGGCGCCGGAAAGGCGCCTCCGAAACGCGTGTTCACGTCGGTGATCGCCACTCCGAGGCGGGGATCGCGAAAGACCTGGATGGTCGCCGGGCCGCAGACCTCGAGCGCCTCCATCGTGCGCCGCCCCAGCTCGATCAGCTCGGGGTCGTTGACCACCTGGCCCTTGATCGACTCGCCGCCGCGCGACTCGAGCATCGTCCGCGGGATCGCGTTCAGACAGCGCCCCTCGAGATCGCCGAGACAGTCGATAGACAGCTCGGGACCGCCCATCGCCCGCTGGACCATCGTCGGCTCGGGCACGTAGCCGGTGAAGAAGCGCGCCTGCGACGCGTCGCCGGCGCGGTGGATCGAGCGCGCGCCCGAGCCGCGGCGGGGCTTCACCATCACCGGATACTCGATCGCGTCCAGGTCGTCCTCGGCGAGGACGGTCGGCGGCGAGGGCAGGGACAGCCGCTGGAGCATCAGGTGGGTCTCGTACTTGTCGTAGGTCGCTCGGGCGACCTCGGGCGAGGGAACTAGTGCGGGCAGCCGCCCCTCCGCGCGGGCGACGGCCAGCACCTCGATGTCGAGATCGGTCAGCGGCAGCACGGCGCCCACGCCGTGCTGCTCGCACAGGCTCTCAAGCGCGGGAACGTAGCCCGGGTCGTCGATCAGCGGCACCGAGGCGCGCACATGCGCCGCGTACCGCGCCGGCGCAAGCGGTGATGGGTCGGCGACGACGGTCCTCGTCAGATGGGCAAAGCAGGAGACGATGTCATAGCGCTTGCCCGCGCCGGTCAGCAGCACCGCGGGCGCGCTCACAGCTCGCCCTTCCAGCCGCCGGCCTGGCCCTTGTACAGTCCGGAGCCGCCGAGGACCATCGCGACGGTGCGCCACAGGATCTTCAAATCGAGTGACAGCGAGCGGTGCTCGATGTAATACAGGTCGAGCTCGATCCGCTCGTCCCAGGGCAGCGAGGCGCGGCCGTTGACCTGCGCCCAGCCGGTGATGCCCGGCTTGATCTGAAGGCGTCCGCGCTGGCGGGGGGTGTACTGCTCGACCTGCGCCGGCAGCGTAGGCCGCGGACCGATCATCGACATCTCGCCACGCAGCACGTTCACGAGGTTGGGAAGCTCATCCAGCGAGGTCCGGCGCAGGAAGGCGCCCACCCGCGTGATGCGCGGATCGTTCGCGTCGATCGCGAGCCCGGCGCCGATGTGCTCGGCTCCGTCGACCATCGTGCGCAGCTTGATCACGTCGAACGCCCTGCCGTCGAGGCCGGCGCGCCGCTGGGAGTAGATGACCGGCCCGCGGCTCTCGAGGCGTATCGCCAGCGCCGCCAGCGCGAGCACGGGGGCGCTCACCGCCAGCGCGAGCGAGGAGACCGCGATGTCGACCGCGCGGCGGATCATCGGGTCCCCTCGGCCGCATCCCAGGAGGCGGCCGTGCCGTGACCCAGCCAGTCCCACAGCCCGGCGGCAGGCGAGGCGGTGCTGAGCACGTAGTAGCGCGCGAGCAGCAGTGGGCGGGCGGGCAGCGGGCCGGCCAGCAGCGCCGCGAGCAGCAGAGCGATCTGCAGAGCGAGCGTGACGGCGTACAGCGGGCCGGCGCCGGTGGCGATCAGCGCGATGTTGGCCGCGAGCGCGAGCACGTGCAGCCCCGGCGTGCAGTAGCGCAGCAGCCGATGGGAGAAGATCATCAGCGCGTAGTCCGGCGGGTAGCCGCGCGGCGAGAGCATGCCGCCGCGCAGCAGGATCGGCCAGGTGTGGCTCATCATGCGGCGCTTGCGCGCGAACTCTCCTCCCAGCGAGGGCACCATCTTCTCGCTGGCGCGGGCGCCGGGGACGTACACGGCGCGCAGCCCGCGCTTGACCATGTTGAAGGGAAGCGACAGATCGTGGCCCATGATGGGATCGACGACTATGTAGCTATCACGCCGCGTCGCGTAGATCGCGCCGTTGCCGGCCGTGATCGAACCCAGCCGCGACTCGAGCGCCCGCACGGCGAGCTCGTAGCGCCAGTACACCCCCTCCTGGTTGCCCGCGTCAGGCCCGGCGGCGGCCTGCACGAAGCGGACCTGCCCGCAGGCATAGCCGACGCGCGGATCGCTGAACGCCCCGGCCAGCGCGCGCGCGGCATCCGCCTGCCACATCGCGTTGGCATCCGAGAAGGCGACGATCTCCCCCCGCGCGCGCTCCACGGCGGCGTCCTGCGCGCGGATCTTGCCGCCACGGGGCAGCTCGAGCACGAGATCGGCGCCGGCGGCGCGGGCCCGCGCGGCGGTTGCATCCGAGCAGCCGTCGCACGCCACGATCAGCTCGAGGCGATCGCGCGGGTAGTCGAGGCTCAGGGCGTTCTCGACCTTGCCGGCGATCACCGACTGCTCGTCGTGGGCAGCGACGATCAGCGACAGGACCGGCGGCTGACCGGGACCGGCGGCGTCTCCGCCCGCCTGCATCCCCACTTCGCCGCCCGCCGTCGAGCCGCGCGCGAACACCCGTGCCAGCACCGCCAGCGCCGCGGCATAGCCGAGCTGGGTCCACACGATCAGCCCGGCGGAAACCCAGAAGACGATCTCGAGCGCAATCCTCATCGTTGGGGATTCTCGCCGAGGAGGAGCTCGTACATATCAAGCGTCTTTCGCGCGATCGCCTCCCAGGCGTACTCGCCCTCGGCGGCGGCCCGCGCGCTGCTCGCCATCGCCGCGAGCCTGTCGGGGTCTGCGAGCAGCTGCTCGAGCGCCTTGCCGAGGGCAGCCGGGTCGCCGGCGGGGACCGTGTGTGCGGCGCCCGTGGCGGCGATCTCCGGGAAACCGCCGACGTCGCTCAGCAGGAGCGGCACCTCCAGGCCAAGCGCGGTGAAGGCGACACCGGACTGGTCGATCTCGCGGTAGGGCAGCACGACGAGGCTCGCGCGGCTCATCACGGCGGAGATCTCCCGTTCGGAGACGAACCGCGGAACGAAGCGCACGCCCGCGGGCGCGGCCGACCGCAACGAGTCGATGCCCATGCGCGGCATGCCCACGATCCACAGCTCTGCGACGCCCGATTCCCCGAGGTCGCGCTCCCGCCAGGCGTCGAGCAGGACGTCGATGCCCTTGTAGGGACGGAGCAGGCCGAAGAACAGGACCACCGGCCCCTCGCTGCCGCGCAGCTCGGCCGGGAGTCCTCCCTCGCCGCCCGCGTCGTCGCCGGCGACCTCCCCGTAGGGGAGCAGGACGCCGTGGGGGATCACGTGCACGCGCGCGGGGTCGACACCCAGCTCCCCCGTCAGCCGTGCGCGGCCCTGCGCCGAGTGCACTACGACCGCGTCGAAGCGGTCGTACAGACGCCGCTGCGCCGCGCGCTGTCCGGGGCGGGGCTCTCGCGGGAGGATGTCGTGAGCGGTCAGAACCAGCGGGCGCCCGGGTGCGGGCAGCAGGTGGCGATCCAGATGCTGGACCGTGAGCCACTGGAAGTGGACGACGTCGGCCGTCCGGGCGGAGGTGCGATAGCGGAGCATGTCGGGCACGTGCTCGGCCAGCTTGGCCAGCAGGCGCCGGCGCGAACCGCCCGCGCCGCGGGCCCTGCGGTAGAAGAACTCCCGCCTCTCATATCCACGCGCGGGCGCGACGGGGCCATAGGCGAAGCGGCTCGTGTAGAGCTCCACATCGGCCCCCGCGGCCGCCAATGCGCGGCAGAGCGCATCGTCGTAGGCCGGCGTGTAGGCCGAGGGGTCGACGACGTGTACGCGCACCGCAGGGACAATAGGTGCGCCTGCGGAGACAATGGGGCGGTGAGCGAAACCGAGCGGACCCCCGAGCCTCGCCGCGAGGTGAGCACCGAGCCTCGCCCAGAGGTGAGCGGCATCGAGCTGTCCTACTGCGTCGTGAACACCTCGCAGCGCGAGCTTCTGCTGCGCGGGCTGGACGCGATCGCGCGCGAGCAGAGCAGCGTTCCGTTCGCGACGGAGGTGCTGGTGCTCGACAACGGCTCGCGCGACGGATCGGCCGAGGCGGCGAGCGAGCACGCTGCGGTGGACGAGACGATCGCCATACCGGAGCGTCGTGGCAAGGGGCTGAACGACTCCGAGCTGCTGCGCCGCGCGCGCGGGCGCTACGCGCTGCTGCTGAACGAGGACTCAGAGCTGAAGCCCGGGGCGACGCTCGCCCTGCGCGAAGCCCTCGCCGATCACCCGCGCGCGGCGTGCGCCGGCGCGAGCCTGATGCGCCCCGACGGCACCGCGCAGGCATCGGCATGGCGCTTTCCGACTCCGCTCACGGCGCTCGCGGGGGCGCTCTTCCTGCATCGCCTGATCACCGTGCAGAGCCGCGGCGGGCGCACGCGTGAGGTCGACTGGTGCCAATCGGCTGCGCTGCTGGTCAGGCGCACGGCGGCCGCGCAGGTTGACTACCTCGATCCCGACTTCTTCGTGTACTCCGACGAGGTCGATTTCGCCAGGCGCCTGCGCAACGCCGGCTGGGTCAGCCTGTACGTGCCGAGCGCGGTGGCGGTCCACCACGAGCAGCTCTCGACCGACGCGATCCCCGAGCGGCGGATCGTGGAGCTCGCGCGCAACCGCGATCTGTACATGCGCAAGCATCACTCCCCCGCCGCGGCGCGCGCGGTCCGCTGGCTGACGGCCTGGGCCTACGCCGCGCGCGCCCTCGCGGCGCTGCTGCTACCGGGGCACTCCGCGCGTCGTTACTGGCGACACGTCACAGCGACGCTCGCCCCCGCTCGTGGAGAGGGCCTGCGCGAGGCGGCCGCAGAGTACAACCGCGGCTAGCCGGCCGCGAGCTCTTCGAGGAGCGCTTCGACCACCTGCAGATCCAGCTGCGCGCCCGCCACCCGGCGCAGCTCTGCGACTGCCTCGCCGAGGGGCTGGGCGCGGCGATACGGCCGGTCGGTGACGATCGCCTGGTAGGTGTCGCAGGCGGCGATGATCCGGGCGGCAAGCGGTATCTGCTCGCCCGCGAGGCCATCGGGATAGCCGCCTCCGTCCCAGCGCTCATGGCTGGCGCGCACCGCCGGAGCAAGGTGGGCGAATGCCTCGATCCTCTCGACGAGCTCGCCGCCGATCGCGGCGTGGCTGCGCATCGTGAGCCACTCCTCTTCGGTCAGGGAGCTCGGCTTCATGAGGATCTCGCTCGGGATCGCGACCTTGCCGACATCGTGCAGCAGCGCCGCGTAGCGCACGTCGCTCGCATGCGAGCGCGACAGTCCGAGGCGCACGGCCACGCTCACCGCCAGCTCGGCGACGTGCTGCTCGTGGGACGCCGTGTAGCCGTCCTTCGCCTCGACCGTGCTCATCAGCGCGGTCAGCGTCGTCGTGAGCGTCCGCTCGAGGTCGGCCACAAGCGAGGCGCGGTGGACCGAGGATCCGAGGCTCGAGGCGATCGCCTCCACGAGCACCACGTCGGTGTCGCTGAACGCGTCGGGCTCGGGCGCCTCGATGTTGAGCACCCCCCACACCGACCCGTCCACCGTGATCGGGACGCTTAGCTCCGAGCGCGGGTCCGTCGCGCGGTCGCGGGGAATGTAGTCCGGGTCCTCGCGCGTGTCGCTCACCAGGGAGCTCGTCCCGGCGCGCGCAACGCGGCCGTTGACGCCGTCCTTGACCGACTGCTCGACGAGCAGGAACTCCGTCATCACCTCGGCCAGCGCGCCGCTGCCCGCGATCAGGCGCAGGACGCCGTCGCCGTCGAGTCGCTGAATCGCAACGAGATAGAAGGCGAACGTCTCGTGCAGCTCCTGCACGAGGAGCTGCGCCATCTCCTGGATGTCGTTGATCTCCGTCAGGCGCGCGGTGAGACGCGCCGCGAGCCGCAGCTGTGCGCTCAGGTAGGCCAGCTCGCCGCCGGCCCCGGTCTTGCGCGCGCGCTCCTCGGTGCGGTGTCGCCGCAGCGCCTCCGCCCGGCGCCGGCGCTCGCGGGCACCGGCGGGCGCCCGCTGCGTGATGGCGAGCTCTCCCATGGTCCGATAATCGGCCCCATCCGCCGAAAACTTGAGAGGAAAAGGGCATGTTCCGGACATATTCGACAGCCGCATCTCAGAGGTCCTTGAGCGGGTCATCCGCGTAGGCCTCCACCTCTCCGCCGCGGGCGCGATAGGCCGCGACGCGCCTGCGGCCATCGGCGACGAGGGCCTTCGCCGCAGCGAACTCGTGAGGCCTGAAGAAGCGCGTGGCCAGCAGCAGGGCCGGCACCAATGTGAGCCACGCCAGCCGCGCCGCGAGGCCGGCGAGGCCATCGGTGGGCAGCAGAACCTCACCGCTCACGGCGACTCCGGCGAGAATCAGCATGAGCTGCGCCAAACGCCGCCACTCGAAACCCACGCGAAATAGAGAGCGAGTGAGCAGATACATCACGATGAGCATCGCGATGTAGGCGCCACACAGCGCGAGGCCTGCGCCCTCGATCCCGAGCCCCGCGCCGCTGCTGGGCACGAGCAGAAGCAGCAGCGCGACGTTGACCGCCAGGCCGACCGCGGCGGCGGGAAAGTTGCGGGAGGTGACCCGCGCGCGCCCGGCGATGACCACGAACACGAGGAACAGCCCGTACAGCGCCCAGCCGAGCGAGAGCCAGCTGAGCGCGCGGTAGGCGCCGAAGTACTCGGGTGCGGCCAGCAGCCTCACCATCCAGCGGCCCAGCAGCGCGACGCCGCAGACGACGATGCCGGTGGCCAGCGCGTAGTAGGTGGTCACCAGCGAATACAGCCGCGCCGCCTCATCGTCGCTCTCGACCGAATAGGCCAGCGGCGGCCACGCGTACTGGAAGCCGCGCACCGCCACGAACACAACCGTGGCGAGCTTGATCGCGACCGAGTAGAGCCCCGCGGCGCTGTGGGAGTAGACGCGAAACAGGTAGAAGCGATCGGCGACCTGCAGCGCATACACGCTCGCGTCGGCCGGCACCGTGGGCAGCCCGAAGCGCAGCATCGCGCGCAGGTCGGCGAGCCTGACGCGCAGCGAGAAGCGCCGGCGCAGCACGAACCACAGCCCGAGCACGACCAGCGCGGAGGCGCCGAAGTTGCCGAGCAGCAGCCCGCGGGCGCCCTGGCCGGCGAACACGACCAGCGCAACCGTGAACGCGACCGTCATCCCCACGTTCGCGCCCGAGGCGTACACGTAGGTGCGGGCGCGCTCATCCACACGAAGCTGCGCGTAGGCCATCTCCAGGTTGGTGAACGCCCACAGTCCGAGCGCCGCGCAGTCGATCAGCTGCGGGTCATACTGAGCCGAGCAGCAGGCGGGAGAGCCGCCCGCGAAGGCGACCACCAGCAGCGAGCCGACGGTCGTGGTCCACGCCACCAGCGCCGTGGCCGTCCGTGCGATGCGATCGCGCCGCGCCGTGTCCTCGTCGTCGAAGTAGAAGCGGATGAAGGCTTCGCCGACGCCCGCGCGCAGCAGGATGCTCGAGAGGATCACCGCCGTCAGCAGCGATTCCGCGGCGCCGTATGCGCTCGGGCTGAGGTGGCGCGTGTACAGCGGCAGCGTGATCAGCGCCAGGCCCTTGGCGAGGATGTCCCCGAACTGGTAGGCCGCGCCGGTCGTGACCAGCCGCTTCAGATAGCCGAGCACGGTTCAGAAGCTACTAAGGGCGCGACGCCATCCGCGGGCGCGCTCGGGCGGGGCTCGGCGCGCGGCGCCGCGATGCGGGCGCAGCGCGACACCGATGCCGAGCAGCGTCCAGGTGAGCGGGATCCTCCAGGAAGTCGGCGTAGATCCAGGTGTGCAGCACCAGCGCGGCGAAGCAAGCCGCGATCGCGATCCGCGGCGGCGAGCGCCCGGCGCCGCGGAAGCAGCACGAGCAAGGCGACGATCACGAGCAGCGCTGCGTAGAGCGCCAGCCCGACGATCCCCTGCTCGGCCGCGACCGTCACGGGGATCGTGTGCGAGGCCGAGGTCGCGTTCTCGGCGCTCGGCCTGCGTGTGGCGCTCGTACTCCGTTTCGAACGAGCCCGAGCCGTAGCCCTCGAGCGGCCGTTTGGCGAACAGTTCGAAGACCGCCGGAGATCAGGTTCGTGCGCCCGCTGGTGGCGTTGTTCGTCGACCCGCCCGAGCCCTTCAGCCCGAAGTGCAGGCTGGGCGGCGCGGCCGCGAGGACGACGGCGGCGATCGCCAGCAGGGCGACCGCGACGTAGAGCGTGCCGCGCACGTCCCAGCGCAATGCCGCGAGCACCGCCAGCCCGAGCAGCAGCGCCGCGATGCTCGACTGCGAGAAGCTCGTGACGAGCCCGCGCGAGCAGCCACGCGAGCACGACCGCGCGCCGCAGCACGTCCGCGCCGGCGCCGCGCTCCACAGCACCACAGTCGTCAGCGGCGATCATCACGAGCGCGAGGAAGCGCCCGTAGATGCTCGGGTCGAAGAAGACCGAGTTGACCCGGAAGTAGTTGTCGTACTGGTTGGCCGCCACGACCTTCGGGTTCAGGAACAGCGTCTTGCGGTAGTACTCGACGAAGCCCACGCCGGCGAACAGCGATCGCCAGCCCGACCGCCACGCCGAGGCACGCGATCAGCAGCTCGCGCGTCCAGCGCACGTCGCGCAGCAGCACGAACAGCAGCGCCGAACGGCACGTAGAAGAAGGCGATGTTCTCGGCCGCCTTGGCGTGGTCGGCCGAGTAGGTCGCCTGCAGCGCGTAGAGCACGACCGACGCCAGCAGCAGCCATTCCAGTCCTCGCGGCGAGAGCCCACTCGGGCGAGCTCCTGGAGCGTGCGCTTCCGCCGCGCCCGCCGGCCGCCGCGCACGCCGATGCGGCCGAGAGCACGCGCGAGCGTGCCGGCCGGCCACGACCAGGTACAGCGGGATCAGCAGGTTCACCGTCCTGCCGTCGGTGGCGATCGGCAGCCTGAACGGCAGCGCGAAGATCGCCAGCAGCGGAAATGCATCTGGATGGCGGCGCATCAGCGCCGCGAGCGCCGCGATCACGACGAGCGCACCGGCGAGCGCCGCGGCGATGACCGCCGGCGCTCGGGCAGCGTCGCCGCGAGCGTGCAGGCCGCCCGGCGCGCGCTCATCGCGCCGACCAGCGTGAAGCTGCGCGGCGGAGAGCACCGAGCCGTCGCTGTCTCGCGCAGGCTCACCCGCACGCGATATTCGCCCGGCGGCGCGAGCGAGCCGTCGGTCGCGCGGCAGCAGGATCGCGCGGCCGTCGAGGCGAGGCCGTCACGGCATAGTAGCCGCGGGCCGTGCCGCGCCGCCCGTTCCAGCGCAGCGAGAACTGTTTGTAGCGCAGCAGCGGATGGTCGTGCACGAGCGTCGCGACCGTGTCGCCGTGCGCGTCGATGATCGCCACCGTCACCGCTTCGGCCTGCGCGAGCTTGAACGAGATCCGCTCCTGTGAGGCTGCCCCGGCGGCGTCCGGCGAGAAGCGCGGCGTCAGCTCGAAAGCTGCACGGCGGTCGGAGTGTGCTTGAGCGCTGCGTCAGGAAGAAGGCGGCGAAGCAGGCCAGCACGAGCAGCCGCGAAGACGAACCGCGCCAGCGGCTCGCCGCCGGCCGCCGACGTCCGCGGCGAGTGCGAGCCGGTCCGCGCCGGCGGCAGCGGTCAATCGCCGCCGTCCAGCGCGAACCGCTCGACCGTGTCCGAGCGCAGGCCGAGGCGCAGCGTCTCCAGCGAGAGCACGTCCGCCGGCGCGATGTTGCCGAGGTTGCACTCGCTGCCGAAGCGCTTCAGCAGCCACACCTGCTGCTCGCGCAGCGGCGCCTCGAAGATCAGCCGCTCGCGGTCGATCGCGTGGACGATCTCGTCGATCAGGCCGGTGCGCACCTCGCCGTCGGCGCGGTAGATGCCCGCCGTGCCCGACTCGCGCGCCTCGGCGATCACCTTCCATGCGCCCGCCTCCAGGTCGCGTTCGATCTGCTCGACCCACACGTATGGCGCCATGATGAAGTCCGCGTCCTTGCTGCCGACCTCCGCGAGGACGGTGAACTCGCGGGCCAGCCGTGCGATCAGCTCGCGCTTGACGCCGGCTCCAGCGCGATCGTGCCGTCGGAGACCTCGACGTGGCGCAGGCCCAGCTCGCGCAGCCACGCGATCAGGCCTTCGACGCGGCCCTGGCGGATCGCGAGCTCGGTGAGCGTGCCGCCGAGCACGACCGGTATCCCGTGCGCGGCGTAGCGCTCGAGCTTGGGCTCGCAGGTTGGCGCTCACGAGCGCCGTGCCCCAGCCGAGCTTGACGATGTCGACGCTCTCGCCGGCCACCTCCATCAGCCCGTCGACGTCGGCGATCGACAGGCCCGCGGTCGATCACGTGGGTGATGCCCTGCTCGCGCGGCTTGGCCGAGCGCCGGGATGTCCAGAAAGCCGGCTATGGGTGCGTCCGCGGCCTTGTCGAGCGCCACGATCACCGCCACGCTCGGCGGACCCGGCGAGCGCCGCCGACGCGATGATTCATCGGCTGCACCGTGCTGACCGACAGGGAGCGCGCGACACCTTCGGCATCGGCCTTGTGACCCTGGCGTACTGCACGACGGTGACCTGGTTGGCGCCGGGCGGGCGCCCGTTCAGAGCCGTGGCCTGCGTGTAGCCGTTCTGCTGCAGGCTGGCGGAGATCGCGTGCGCCAGGCCGGTCGGTTTCGGTGCCGTTGAGCACCGCCACGCTGGTTTCCGCCGGGCTCGCCGCTGTCGAGGAGGCGGTGCTCGAGGTTGCCGCGCATGCTTCGTTGAGTGCGTTGCGCCGGTGTGGGTTCTGCTCGCCGAGGTCGACTGGGTCGCGCTCGCCCCACTCGACGCCCCACCGCCGCCCGAGCAACAGGACGATCGCCCCGACGGCGGCGGCGGCGAGCACGCCGCCGACGATCAGCGCGGTGGCCCTGGCGGGCGAGCGACTGGCGGCGCTGCACCGCGGCGCGATTCGCGCGGCGGCTCGCCTAGGCGCGCTCCGCCCGCCAGCGCGCCGTCGCCGCGCGGCGCACTGGCCGGCTGCGGATCGGGGCGCTCGCTCCAGCGGCGGCCCGCGTGGAGCCGTCGGCGCAGGCGGGCGCCGCGGCGGGCTGGGGGAGCGCGGGCTGGCGCTCGCCACCACGTTCGCCGCGGCGGCGGCGGTCGCGGGAGTGGGCGTGCTCGGCTCGGCCGGGGCGGACGGGGCGGCGGGCGGAGCGCTCGGCGGGAGGCGGCGGGCGCCGGCGGGGCGGCCCGCCCGCGTGCGGCTGCTGCTGCGGCTGCCGCCTGGATGGCCGCGGCGGGGTCGCGGCTGGGGTGCCGGCGGGGACCGCTGGAGCGCAGCCGCCGCTCGCGCGCCGTCGGCCGCGGGAGGGGTGGTGGGCGACCGGCGGAGCCGGCCCCTGAGCGGCGCCGGGCGCTGCCAGGCGGGCTGGCGTGACGAGGGCAGGGCGGCGGATCTGCCGGGGGGACGCGGTGGCCGGCATGCCGGGCGCCGCGGCTGCGGCGAGCCGGCGCGCCCGTGCCCGGCGGCGAGTTGGCGCCCGCCGCCGTGGGAGCCGGGCGATGCCGGCTGCGGCGGCGGGGCTCCGCCGGGACCGGGCCGGCGGCTGGCCGGGGTGCGCCCGGGGGCGCGGCGCCGGGCGCAGCGGGCGGCGAGCCGGCGCGCCGGCTGCGGTCGCGGCTGGCCGGCGGGCACAGGCACAGGCAGGGCGCACCAGCAGGGTGCGGCGCCTGGGCGGCCCCCGCAGCCTGCGTAACCGGCCGCGCCGCGCCGGCGCCCCGGCGGCGGCGGCGGACGCGCGTGATCGGCGCGGCGCGCGGAATCGGGCGCACCGCCGGCGACGGGGGCTGCTGGACGCGCGCGGCCGCAGCGGCGGTCACGCGCTGCTCGAGCTCGGCGGCGCGCTCCGGCGCGCGGCCGGCCCACTCGCGCAGGCGCTTGAGCTCGCGAGCCTGGGAGAAGAACAGCAGTGAGAGCACCGCGATGCCGACGCAGCGCGGCGAAGGCCGCGATGGCTCCGATCTTGGTGAACGAGCTCGAGAGCGAGAGCGCGAGCAGCAGGAAGCGTCATGAACTCGGGGAGTGTATGAGGGGCGCAGGCGCATGCGCGCCGGCGGCCGGATCCCGCCGCTCGGCGCGCGGCTCGGGGCGCCCTGGAGCTCGCGTGCTCGCGGCGTGCCGGCGGACGAGCTCGGACACCTTCGCCGCGAGCCCCGCGGCGTCGCCCTCGAGCACGAGCAGGCCGATCTCGGCGAACATCGACTCGACGGCCTCGGGCGCCAGCGGCTCGCGTTCGGCCAGCAGGATCTTCTCCGCGGAGGTGCCGCGCGGATGCTCGTAGCTGTTGAACAGCTCCTCGTGGAGCTTCTCGCCCATGCGGCGCCCGACGATCTCGATGTCGATGTCATGGTCGGGGTCAAGGCCCGACAGCTCGATCATCGCGCGGGCCAGGTCGACGATGCGAACAGGCTCGCCCATGTCGAGCACGAATACTGGGCGCCCATGCGCTCCGCGACGGGCCCCTCGACGGTCGCGCCCTCCACCGTCCCTGCGATCGGGTGCGGTGCTGGCGCGCTCCCGCAAGCGAGCCGGAGCGGATGATCAGCTGGACGGCCTCGGGAATCGTCATGAAGTAGCGCGTCATGCGCTCGTCGGTCACCGTGACCGGGCCGCCGCGCTCGATCTGGCGGCGGAAGATCGGCACGACGCTGCCGGAGGAGCCGAGCACGTTGCCGAAGCGCACCGCCGCGTAGCGAGTGTCCGGGAAGCGCGCGGTGGCCGCCTCGAGCGCGAACTCGGCAAGCGCCTTGGAGGCTCCCATCACCGTCGCGGGCGCGACGGCCTTGTCGGTGGATACGAGCACGAAGCGCTTGACGCCCGATCTCCCGGCCACGTGCGCGACGACCCGGGTCGCGATCGCGTTGTTGCGCACCGCCTCGACCGGGTTGGCCTCCATCAGCCCCACGTGCTTGTAGGCGGCCGCGTGGAAGACGACCGTCGGGCGGTGCTCGGCGAAGACCTCGCGCATGCGCTCCTCCTCCTTGCAGTCGGCCGAGCACCGCCGCGAGCACGCCGGCGGCACATGACGCTCGTCCTCCAGTTCGCGCTGGATCGAGAAGAGGTTGTCCTCGGCGTGATCGAGCAGGATCATCCGATGCGGCTCGACGCGGGCGATCTGGCGGCAGAGCTCCGAGCCGATCGAGCCGCCGGCGCCGGTGACGAGCACCGTCTCGCCTGCCAGGTAGGCACCGACGCGGTCGAGCTCCATGTGCACCGCCTCGCGTCCGAGCACGTCCTCGACGCGCACCTCGCGCACCTGGCGTGGCGATCGTGCCGTGGTCCTGGAGCAGCTCGAACACGGTCGGCAGCGTCCGCACCGGGATGCCGCGCTTGCGGCACTCGCGCACGACGCGCGCGCGCGTCGACCCCGGCGCCGAGGGGATCGCGATGATGACTTCGTCGGGATCGGACTCCTCGAGGATGCGCGGCAGGTCATCCTCGGTGTTGCCGCGCACGCGCACCCCGTCGATGCGCAGCCCGTGCTTGGCCGCGTCGTCGTCGAGGAAGCCCACGGGCGCGAGCCCGAGCTCGCGGTTGCGCGTGATCTCGCGCAGCGACCAGGCGCCCGCCGTCGCCGGCGCCGACGATCAGCACGCTGCGCTCGCCCTTGCGCCCTCCCCGGAAGGCGGCCAGCGGGCGGCGCTCGTAGACGCTGCGCGCGAACATCGCGCACGCCGAGCAGGAACAGCAGGCAGAGCAGGAAGAACAGCACGATCACGCCGTTGGGGAGCCCGATCGTCGAGGTGCCGTGGTCGGTGCGATGCTGCACCGGGCGCAGGACGACGACGGCGACGACCGTGAGCAGCACGATCACGACGATCGCGCGCATGACGGCCTCGTAGTCGCGCTGTCCGGAATAGCGCCAGCGGCGCTGGTAGACGCGCGAGAGGATCAGCACCGGCAGGCTTCCGAGGAGCACCCACCAGATCGTCCGTTCGCGCAACAGCGAGTAGAAGCCGGTGGGCCCTTTGTCGAAGCGCAGCTGAAAGGCGAGGTAGTACGCGATCGCGACCAGCACCCCGTCCACCGCCAGCTGGGGCAGCGAGTGCCGGTGGAGGGGAAGGGCCGCCGAGCGGATCCGTCGGCGCATTCTCAGGATTGTAAGGCCAGATACGACGCCGCGGGCAGCTGACGGCGCGGGCGCTCAGGCGGACAGGGGCGAGAGCAGCAGCTCGAGCAGCGTCCTCGGATCGCGGCGAACGCGCGCCGTGAGCGCTCCCGCGCACGCGCTTGCGCAGGTCGAGCTCGTCAACTGCCGTGAGCTTGCGCAGCCGTCCTTCGCCGATCAGGTGTTCGTCGACCGCACCCAGCCGGCCTTCAAACGTCGTGTAGACAGGGACGCCGAGCGCGACCGCCTCGCGGTTCATGGTCCCGCCCGCGGAGATCACGAGATCGGCATGGGCGATCAGCGACTGGGCATCGATCGCGTGCTCGGGCACGATGAAGCCGGGCACCTGCGAGAGCTCGGAGCGCTGGGAGTCCACGCGCGGCAGCACCACGGGCTGCACCCCGTCCACCGCGGACACGGCCCGCAGGCGCTCGAGCACCCCGGCGAACAGGTCGTTCTCGAAGCGGTGGTAGAGCGATACCTCAGGCGGCGGGCGCACGACGACGATCGGGCGTGCCGGATCCAACAGCAGCGCCTCAAGGATCATCGGGGTCCGGCTCGAAGTCCGCGAGGTAGTACTCCTCCTTCAGCCCCTCGTAGGGGCGCACCTTGCCCCTCGCGCCATAGCGGTCCAACCGCTGCGGTGGGATCGCGGCGGGCACGACGACGGCGCGCGCCAGGCGGCAATTGACGTTGTGCTGCACCGTGGCCCACTCGTAGTCGAACATCGTCGCGCTCGGCACGCGCAGGATCGCGGCCGCGACGGTCACGTCGTTGGAGCCGTGGCCGAGGGCGATGTCGAACGGCGCTTCCGCTCGCGCGAGCGTCGGCGCGCGCGAATCGCACGAGCGCCGCCGAGCGCGACGCCAGGCCGGTGGCCTTGGCCAGCAGCCGCTCGCCACGATGATGGCCGATCGCCGTATGGGCGATGCCGAAGCGCTCGCACAGCTCGATCGTCTGTGCGAAGTCACGCGCCGTCACCTGCACCTCATGGCCGTCCGCATTCAGCAGCTCGATCAGCGGTCGCATCACCAGCACGTGCGGGCTGTTCGTCAGATCGATCCAGATGCGCATGGAAAGGCGCACGGTATCGTTGCGCTGCCCATGCTCGTCCTCGCGTCGATCTCTGAGACGCTCGTCAACGAAACCTCGCACTTCGTGCGTGAAGCCGGACTTCCCGGCGTCTTTGCGCTGATGGCGCTCGGGTCGCGCCTGCATCCCGATTCCCTCCGAGGTCGTGATGCTGTTCGCCGGCTTCGCCGTCGCAAACCCCGGGCAGAGCGCCTCCCATCATCACATGACGATGCTCGGGATCATCCTCGCGGGGCTGCTGGGAACGATGGTCGGCTCGTGGGTCGCCTATGCGGTCGGCCGCGGCGGGCGCCTGGAGCTGCTCGAACGCCACGGCGGCAAGGTGCATATGGGGCCCGCGCAGATCGAGCGGGCCGACCGATGGTTCCAGCGCTACGGCGAGCCGACCGTGCTGTTCGGGCGGCTGGTCCCCGTGGTGAGGGCGTTCGTGTCGCTGCCCGCGGGCGTCGCGAGGATGCCGCTCGGGCGCTTCACCGTGCTCTCTTTGATCGGGACCACCCCCTGGGTGGTCGGCCTGGCCTTCCTCGGGCACGCGCTCGGCGGCGACTGGACGAGCGCGCGCAAGTACTTCGAGTACGTCGACTACGCGATCCTCGCAGTCATCGTGGTGGGCGTCGCCTACGCGCTCATCCACCGCCGGCGCCGAGCCGACCCCGCCGCGGACGTGGGCTGAAGCAAGAGGCGGTGTTCAACCGCGCGCGGAAATCCGCCTTTCCCACCCACCAGGCGGTCGCCCTGGGCCTGCTGCAGGGTCCGACCGAGCTGCTGCCTGTCTCCTCCTCTGCGCATACAGCTCTGCTCCCGTGGCTCGCGGGGTGGAGCTATGCAGAGCTCGACCCCGAGCTGCGCAAGTCCTTCGAGGTCGCACTCCACGCCGGCGCGGGCCTCGCGCTGGCGATCGATATGCGCTCGGAGCTCCTGCGGGAGGCGCTGAGCATGGATGCGCGCCGCGCGGCGACGATCGCCTGCACGCTGGCGCCGGCGGCGCTCGCCGGCTATGCCCTGCGGCGGCCGATCGAGCGGCGCCTCGGCGGACCGCGCTCGATCGCCGCGGGTCTCACCGCCGGCGCGGTCGCGATGGCGCTTGCGGACGCGCGCGCAGCCCGGGAGGCCGGCGGGGCAAGAGCCGTCAAGGACGCGGGCCCGCGCGACGGCCTGGCGCTCGGCCTCGCCCAGGCGCTCGCCCTGATCCCGGGCGTCTCGCGCAGCGGAGCGACCGTGACCGCGGCGCGGATGCGGGGATTCGCCCGCGGCGATGCAGAGACCCTCTCCTGGCACGCCGCCCTGCCGGTGCTCCTCGGGGCGAGCGCCATGGAGGGCTCGCGGCTCGCTCGCTCCGGCGCGCCCGAGGGGGCCGGCGGTGTGCTCGGCGCCGGCGCCGTCTCGGCCTTCGTCTCGACGCTCGCGAGCGCGTGCGTGCTGCGGCCGGCGCGGGCCGGCCGACCGGGCGGGCGGGCGCTTCTACCGTGGTCGGTCTACCGTGGCGCGCTGGCGCTGGTGGTGATGCGCCGCCTGCGCTGCGCCCACAATAGGGGCCGATGACCGTCCTCGGGACCCTGCTCGGAGGGCGCTATCGCCTCGAGGCGCAGATCGGGCGCGGCGGGATGTCCACCGTCTACCGGTCCTTCGACACGGTGCTCGAACGCCCGGTCGCGATCAAGCTCATGCACCGGGAGATCGCCACGGACTCCGATCAACTCGAGCGCTTCCGCCGCGAGGCGCGCTCGGTGGCGCAGCTCAACCACCCGCACGTCGTCACGGTGATAGACGCCGGCGAGGAAACGCTCCCGGACGCGCACTATCCCGAGGCCGACGGAGGAGTGGGGACGCCGTACATCGTGCTCGAGTACGTGGAGGGCGAAACGCTGAAGGACCTCATCCGCCGCGAAGGCCCGCTCGAGATCCCGCAGGCGATCGCCTACGCGATCGAGATCGCGCGCGCGCTCGGCGCCGCCCACGAGCGCCTGATCGTCCACCGCGACGTCAAGCCCCAGAACATCCTCATCGGCGTTGAAGGCGGCGCCAAGATCACCGACTTCGGGATCGCCCGCACGCTGACCGAGGAAGGGCTGACGATGGCCGGGAGGGTGCTCGGCACCACCGACTACGTCTCGCCCGAGCAGGCGCTCGGACAGCCCGTGACGGGACAGTCCGACCTCTACTCGCTCGGTGTCGTGCTGTATGAGATGCTCACCGGCGAGGTCCCCTTCCGCGGCGAGTCACCGGTGGCGGTCGCGATGCGCCACGTGCGCGAGGAGGTGCCCGATGTGCAGCTGCTGCGCCCGGAAGTCTCCGCCGCAACCGCCGCGGTCATCGACCGCGCCGTTGCCAAGGATCTCGGCCTGCGCTACCCCGACGCGGCCAGCATGGCGGCGGACCTCGAGGAGGTGCTCGCGATCGAGGCCACTCGCTCCGGCCAGGCCACCGGCGAGGTCACGACGGTGCTGCGCACGCTGCCCGGCACCGCGCGCCGGCGCCTGCCGTGGCGGATGCGCCACCCGGCGCGCTGGATCGCATCGCTCGGCCTGGTGGCCGTGATCGTCGCGATCGCGCTGATCGCGCTCGCGGGCAGGGCCCATCGCGGCACGGGCGTCGCGGCGGATCTGCACCCTCACGCCGGGCCTCGAACCGGTGGCGCTCGGCTCAGACCGCAGCGCACGACTACAACCCGTTCGGCACCGGGCCGGAAAACCACGACCTCGTCGGACAACGTGGTCGACAGCGATCCCGAACACGACCTGGAGCACCGAGCAGTACTACGACGGCACCCTGCAAGAAGGCGGGTGGTGTCGGCGCCGGGCTGTACCTCGACGCCGCGCCCGGGGTGATCGCCAAGGCGATCGAGATCCAGACGCCCACGCCGGGCTTTGCGGTGCAGCTCTACGTCGCCAACAGCGTCACCTGTCGCTGCCCTACGGCGATCCGACGACGCTCGCCGAACGCGGCTGGCAGGGGCCGGTCGGTGCCAGCAGCTACGTCCACGACGGCGAACGCATCTCGCTGAACTCGGGCGGGCAGAGGTTTCGCTACTACCTGATCTGGATCACGACGCTGCCGCCCGGCATGCAGTCGGCATCGATCGCGGAACTGACGTTGTTCAAGTAGCCGTCTCAGTGGCGGTAGGACCGCCGCCGCGACGTCGCGCTCGAGCGCGAGGCGACAGAGACGGTCGACGAGCTGCGGGTAGGGGATGCCGGACGCGGCCATCAGCTTGGCGTAGACGCTCGTGGGGGTGAAGCCGGGCATGGTGTTCAGCTCGTTGACCAGCACACGCTCGCCGTCGACGAAGAAGTCGACCCTCGCCAGCCCGTCGCAGCCGGCGCGCATGAACGACTGAAGCGCGAGCGCCTGCACCCGCTCGCTGGCAGTTGCGCTGATGCGCGCGGGCACCCTCAGCTCCATGCCCCCGGCCGTGTACTTAGCCTCGTAGTCGTACCAGTCGCCGGGAAACAGGATCTCCCCCGGCACGGAGGCCAGAGCCGGGCGCCGGGAAACCGCTCGCTCTCCCCGCAGCTCGCCGAGCACGCCGCACTCGACCTCGACCCCCTGCGCCATCGCCTCGACGATCACGAGCTCATCGTGGGAGAACGCCGCGTCGAGAGCCTCGCCCAGGCGACCGGGCTCGCCCACCTTGACGATCCCGACCGATGAACCCAGGTGGGCGGGCTTGACGAAGACGGGCAGGCCGAGCTGCGCGATCTCCGCGAGCACCTCCTCGCTCGAGCGCCTGAAGCGATCCTCGGCGACGCCCACGTAGTCGACCTGGGGCAGCCCGTTCGCGGACATCAGCTCCTTGGAGAGCACCTTGTTCATGCTCACGGCTGACGCCGTCACTCCGGAGCCGACATAGGCGACGCCGAGCGTCTCGAGCATCCCCTGCACGGTGCCGTCCTCTCCGAACGGCCCGTGCAGCGCGGGAAAGACGACATCCACCCCGAGGAGCCCCTCACCGGGGCGTCACGCTCAAGCGCTCACCGTCGCGACGCCACGCTCCATCACGGCCGATCTCCACCCACGCCACCTCGTGCCCGCATGCGAGGAGACCCTCGCGCACCGCCGCCCCGGATGACAGCGACACCTCGTGCTCGGAGGAGCGACCGCCGGCGAGCACCGCGACGGTCAGCGTCTTCGAGCGCGGATCCCACGGAGGCCTCCATCGCCGTCCTCACCCGGCCGGCGCAGCCGCAGGGGGACGGTGGCGCCCGTCGTGGTGGGCGTCGTCGGCGTGGTCGTGGTGGGCGTCGTCGGCGTGGTGGCGCCGCTCAGCACGCCGACGGTGATCGTCACCGTGGCGCCTTTGGGCGCGCTCGCACCGGCGGCGGGGCTCTGCTTGAGCACCACGCCGACCTGGCTGGATTCGGTCGTCGGTTCGGTGACCGCCTTCGGGGAGAACCCGGCGCGACCGAGCGCAGCCGCGGCTTCCGTCTCGTTCTGGCCCACCACGGCCGGGACACTGACGTCCTTCGGCGCCTTGGCCACCACGAGATTCACCTTGCCGCCGAAGCGCAGCATGCTGCCGGCGGCCGGAGACTGCGACAGCACGGTTTCGGGCGTCTGCGTGGCCGACACCTGCTGGGTGACCGTGCCGACGCCGAGTTCGGCCGTCTCCAGGGCCGCTTCGGCAGCCGCGCGGGTCTCGCCGACGGTATCGGGTACGCGGACCGGCGAGGGGCCGCTCGAGACGAGCACCGTCACGGTGGTGCCCACTGGCAGGCTGGTGCCGGCGGGGGGTTCGGTCGCGATGACGAGGCCTTCACCGATCGACGTGCTCGCCTTGGGCTTGGTCGCCGGCTTGAATCCGGCAGCGCGCAGCTTGCTCTCGGCCCGCGCCGCGCTCAGCCCTTCGACATTCGCAAGCGGCGTGGTCGGCGGGCCGCTCGAGACGACGAGGTTGACGCGGGCGCCGTCCTTCACCACCTGCCCGAACGCCGGCGTCTGGCCGAACACGACGCCGTTGGCGGTTGTGGCGCTGGCGCTCGAGGCGGCAACGGGGACCAGCCCGGCGCCCTTCAGCCTCACGACCGCGGCCGCTTCAGTGAGCCCGACGACATCGGGAACCTTCACCTTGCCCGAGCCCGAGGAGAGCACCAGCGCCAGCACCACCGCCGCCACGACCAGCGCCGCCACGCCCGACCACAGCCACACACGGCGATGATTGCCCGTTCGAGCGATGAGGGCTCGTCCACGAACGGGCCAGCCGCCGGCATCAGCAGCGGGCCGGTGCCCGGAGCGAATCCGTCCGGTGGCGGGGACGCGGGGGCCGGCGCGGACAGGGGCAGGGCAAGGCGCGCCTGCTGAAGCGCCGCGATGAACTCGTCGGCGTCGGCGTAGCGCTGCGCGGGATCCTTCGCGAGCGCGCGCAGCACGATCGCGTCGAGCGAGGCAGGCAGGGCCGGGTTCAACGCGCTCGGGCGGCAGCGGCTCGGCCGAGACCTGCTTGAAGGCGATCGCCACCGCTGTCTCGCCCTCGAACGGGACGACGCCGGTGAGCAGCTCGTACAGGATCACCCCAACCGAGTACAGGTCCGAGGACGCGCTCACCGCCTGACCCTGTGCCTGCTCGGGGGAGAGGTACTGGGCGGTGCCCATGATCGAGCCGGTGAGCGTCATGTCCGATGCGCCCGCGCGAGCGATCCCGAAGTCCGTCACGCGCGCGCGGCCCTCCTCGTCGACGATCACGTTGTGGGGCTTCAGGTCGCGGTGAACGACCCCTCGCCTGTGCGCGAACCGCGCGCCGCGCAGGATCTGCACCACGATGTCGATCGCCGTCAGCGGATCCAGCGCCCCGTCTTCGCGCACGATCGTCTTCAGCGAGCGGCCGGCCACGTACTCCATCGCTATGTAGTAGGTGCCGTTCCACTCGCCGCGGTCGAAGATGCCGACGATGTTCTGATGGGAGAGGCCGGCCGCGCTCGAGGCCTCGCGGCGGAAGCGCTCGACGAACTCCTGGTCTTCGGCGAAGTGCTGGTGCAGCACCTTCACGCGCGACCTGCCTGCCGAGCAGCTGGTCTTCGGCGAGATAAACCTCGGCCATGCCGCCGGAGCCGAGCCGCGAGAGCACCCGATAGCGCCCATCGATGATGGTCTCCGCCTCGATCATCGCAGCAGGCTGTTCCATGACTTGTCTTGCGACCGGCGCCGCAAACGCCGCGCCCTGGCCGGGCACTCCCTGGAGGGTCACCGCGATCGCGACCGTCGGGTCGGCGGCGGGAGCGAAGGCGATGAACCACACGTTGTTGATCGCCGTCCCGATCTGCGTCTCGGCCGTGCCGGTCTTGCCGGCCACCTTGACGCCGGGGATCTGCGCCTCGGTGCCGGTGCCTTCTCTGACGACGCCTTCCATCATGGTGGTGACCGCCTTCGCGGTGGAGGGTTTCATCACGACCGACTGCACACGTGGGGAGATCGCGTTCGACGGTGCGCCCTTCGGGGTCGACGATGCGTTCGGTCAGATGCGGGACCATCAGCCGCCCGCGATCTGCCACAGCCGCGGCGACCTCCGCCATCTGCAGCGGAACGACGTCGAGTTTGTCCTGGCCGATGCCCATCCGCCCCACGTCGACGAGCGGGCTCGTGGGAGACAGCAGGTGTGAGCCGAGATACGGGCCGCTGGCGGACATCTGTTCGGCCGGGTAGTCGAGCTGCGGCTTGCGGTCGAAGCCGAACCGGTCCATGTAGCGCGCCATCGTGCGCTTGCCGAGCTGTTCGGCCACCTGTGCCCAGACGGTGTTGACGGATTTGACGAGAGCCTCGGTGAGCGTTATCGCGCCGAAGCTCTCATCGTCATCGTTCTGCAGCGGGACGCCGCTGATCACCACGCCGTTGCGTCCGCTCAACGTGGATTCCGGCGTGTAGGTGCCCGTGTCGATCGCGGCGGTGGCGGTGACGACCTTGAAGGTCGAGCCGGGGGCATAGCCGAACTGGGTGGCACGGTTGACCAGCGGCTTGCCTGCAGTGTCCGCGGCGAGCTTTTCATAGTCGCGCTGAGAGCGCAGCGCGTTGGGGTCATAGGACGGGCGTGGATGCCATCACCCTGACCGCTCCGGTGCGCGGATCGAGCGCGACCACCGCGCCCTGATGTCCGCCGAGCGCCGAGATCGCCACGCGTTGCGCGGACGGGTCGAGCGTCGTGAAGACGTCGTCGCCCTGGGGCTTCTTGCCCTGCAGCTGGTCGAGCACCGACTGCAGGTTCCTGCCCGTCTGGCCCGTCAGCGACCGCGTTGCGATAGCGCTCGGTCCCGGTCTGGCCCAGGTCCGGGTAGACATAGGAATAGCCGACCGCGTGCGCGAACTCTTCACCTGTCGGGTAGACGCGCCGGTAGGTGCCTTCGGGACCCCGCACGCTGCGTGCGAGGACGGTTCCGTTGTCGGCGAGGATCCTGCCGCGGTCGATGCGCTGCTGCTCGAGCAGGCCGCGCGCGTTGAAGCGGTTTTCCCGCAGCGAGGAGGCTTCAAAGACCGTCCAGCGCGAGGTGAACACGAGGAGCAGAGCGAACAGCAGCACGACGAGCCCGTAGAGGCGGACGATCGGTCGGTTCACGGCGCGCGCCTCATTCGAGCTGTCCGAGTTCGAGGCTTCGGATCAGCGCGGCGGCGTCGGCTTCCGAGCGCAGCGAATGATCGAGCAGGGTGCGACGGCGTTCGGGCGCCAGCGTGGAGGCGCTAACGCCGGAGACGAAGTCGCTGCTGTACAGATTCAGGCCGCCGGGGAGCCGATAGGGGACGCCCCTGAACAGCGTGACGAGGCCGCGGCTGTTGGTGCCGATGAAGTAGACCGACTGCAGGGCCAGATAGACCGCGGAGCCGATCAGGCCCAGCACCATCAGCACCGCCACGAGCACACCGGTGCGTCGCAGGCGGAAGCGCGGGGCCGGCGCGGCGGAGATCCGGAGGAGTGCCCCGCGGAGGGGAGGCGGGGCCGGCGGCGGCTGACCGGAGCCGCAACGGCGGGTGCGCCGGTCATCGTCGCGTGCTCGCCGGCCCAGTCCTCGCCAGCGCGTCCGCGATCGCGGCGCCCGCCGGTTGCCCGGATCGTCCGCGAGCGCCCCCGATGCGGCATGCACGTCCTCCAGGCGCAGGAGCAGGACCGTGATGTTGTCGCGCCCGCCGGCCGCGTTTGCGGCCGCGATCAGGGCCTCCCCCGCGTCGCTCAGCCGCGGGTGGGCGAGCAGCACCGCCGCGAGCTCGGCCTCCCCGACCATCGTCGTCAGGCCGTCGCTGCACAGCAGGTAGACATCGCCCGCGCGGGCGCGGAAGGAGCGCGTATCGACCTCGACCGTGCCCTCCGGCCCGAGCGCGCGCGTGATGACGGAGCGCTGCGGATGCTCGACCGCTTCCTCGGGAGTCAGCCGGCCCTGGCGGACGAGCTCGTCGACGAGCGAGTGGTCGTCGGTCAGTCGCAGCAGCTCGCCGTCGCGCAGGCAGTAGGCGCGACTGTCGCCGACGTGGGCGATCGCCACCTCGCGCTCACCCACGTAGATGGCGGTGAGCGTCGTGCCCATGCCGGCCTGCTCGGCGTTGGAGTGAGACAGCTCATGGATGCGCGAGTTCGCCTCAAGCGCGAGCGCCGACAGCGCGAGCTCGGGCTCTGCGGCATCGTCGAGACCGTGTCTGAACGACTCGACGGCGATGCGCGAGGCGACCTCACCGGCCTGCGCGCCGCCCATGCCGTCGGCCACCACGAACAGCGGAGAGCGGGCCAGCAGGGAGTCCTCGTTGGCCCGGCGCTGGCGCCCGGTGTCGGTACCCGCGTACTGCTCGGCGACGCGCAGCATCTCAGTCGACCTCGAATGCGAATTCACTGTCGCCGATGCGCACGCGGTCGCCCGGGTGCAGCGGCCGCGGCGTCTGCAACAGCTCCTCGTTGAGGTAGGTGCCGTTGGTGGAGTTCAGATCTTCGATGACCACGATGTTTCCCTGCTCGTGGATGCGCGCATGCCGCGATGAGGCAAACGGGTCCTCCAGCCGGATCTCGGCTTGATCGCCGCGCCCGAGCACGATGTCACCGTCGAGGTCGTAGATCATGCCCGGGTCATGGCCGGGGGCGCGCTCGACCACCAGTCGCGGCGATCGATTGGCGACGTCTGCACTGCCCAGCGCGGAGGCCGAATACAGGCCCGTGGCGTCGGGCGGAATCGCCGCGGCCTTGGATCTGCGACCGGTTGCGAACGGCATCCCACCGCCACCCAGATCCCTGCGTGCGCTGCGCGCCACCCACAGCACGAACAGATACAGGACGGCCAGGAACCCGAACTTGAGCGCGACCGATACGGGTTCGAGCGTGGTCATCTGACTTCGAAGATCATCTCTGTCGAGCCGAGCACCATGCGATCTCCCGGCTGCAGCCGGTGCGCGCCGTGGATGCGCCGCCCATTGATCAGGACGCCGTTGGTCGAACCGAGATCCTCGACGGTCCAACCATCCCCAGCGGGGCGAACCTCCGCGTGCCGGCGCGAGACGCCCACGTCGTCCAGGACTATCTCGCAGTCGCGGCTGCGCCCGATCGTCGCTCCGGCGTCGGTGAGCAGCAGCCGGCGAGCGCCCACCGCGAGCAGCGCGCGGGCTGTTCCGCGATGCGCGTGGGCCTCTTCCACGGCTCCGCCCACGCGCCTCGAAGTGCTGTAGATCATCGTCTGACCGTGCCCCTGCAGGGGTTCGGGATCGACCGGCTCGTGGCCGTCGTCACGGCCACTGTGACCGCCGGGGCGGACCGACCTCGCCTGGATGCCGAATTCCCCAAGGGCCAGCCGCTCGTCGGTGTGAAAGACGATCAGCGGATTGGAGGCGAGGATCAGCTCTTCGCGGCGAGCGTGCTCCAACAGGTAGGCGCCCAGCTCGTCGAGGACCTCCTGCTCGACGCCCTCGTAACGGGCTCGGTCCTGGGGCGAGAGCCACACCGAGTACTCGTTCGGGGCATACACGCGCGACACCGATACGGTGCGGTGCTCATCCATCTCGCGCGCGAGCTTGCGGGCGAGTTCCATCGGGCGCACCTCTGAACGGAAGATGCGTCCGAAGGCGCCCTCGAGGAGGTTGGCGATCGTGGTCTCGACGCTCTGCAGCAGGTTCATTGGCGCGCGGCCCGGCCGGCCGATCTCCGATCGGGGGCACACAGCCCGGCGGGCTGGGTCGGGTGTGGAGCCATGCTACGTCAGACGGGACCGCGCAGAGCGCGGATGCCCACGGCGAGCACCGCGCCGAGTACCGCTCCGAGGACGGCGCCGCGTGGCGCGGGGTGGACCACATGGGTGGACAGGCCGCTGTCCAGCACCTGCGCCGCCGACGCCAGCGCGGCGGACCAGACGGTTACGGCGATCGCGTCGGCCGCGGCCCGGCGTCCGCGCACGACCCAGGGCAGGACCGCCGCACCGGTCGCCCACAGCGCCGCTCCGAGCAGCGTGGCGAGGCTCAGCATGGGGCTCGCGACGTGCACGGCGGCGCTCGAGATCGACGTCTCCCACGCCGCTCGCGCCGGCGCGCCGGCCGGCTGACCCAACCACAGATTCCGCGCGAGCAGAGGCTCGGCCAGGGTCAGCCACCAGTAGCCGAGAGCCGCGATCATCGCGCGCCTGAGCCACGAGCGCGCCTGTCCGGCGATCGCGGGAAAGGCGCCCGCGAGCCCGGCGAGGCCCAGCAGGGGAGCGAGCCCCGCGGTGAGCCAGCCCAGCCCGACGCCGCCCGCGGCGCTGTCGCGCGGCCACACGGCGAGGGGAGCAAGCGCCGCGAGCGCGAGCAGCGCCGTCCCGGGCCGGCCGGCCGCGAGCTGCCAGATGATCAGCGCGAGGGCGCCCGCCAGCCACACGGCTCGCGGCAGCGTGGGCCGGCGGACCGCGGACTCGGAGGGCTGGGAGGGGTCCGCCGCCTCGTCGAAGCGCTCTGCACGGGGCTGCGCAGAGCGTGTGTCCGCCTCCACGATCCGCCGCCGCGTGGGAGCCAGCAGTGAGATGGGCGACGGACTCGCGCGCTGCTCGAGCGCTTCTTCCAGAGCGACGCGCAGGCGCTCGATGGTACCCCGCCGGGTCGGGTCCGGGGCCAGCGCCACGTCGAGCGATCGCGTGAGCCCGCGGGGAAGATCTCGGCGGCGGCGCTCGAGCGGCGCGAGCGGCTGGCCGATGCGACGCGCCGTGAGAGCCGGCGTCGCTCCCCGCACGGGATTGATGCCGCACAGCGCCTCATACAGCACGAGCGCCAGCGCATACAGGTCCGTCTCCTCGCCGACCTCGCGCCCCTCGCTCTGCTCGGGCGCCATGTAGGCGAGCGTGCCGAGCACGTCGCCGGTGTGCGTCAGCACATCCTCGCCGGCCATGCTGGCCCCGCCGAAGTCGGTCAGCTTGGCAGCGCAGATGAACCCCTCGGGCATGCGCACGCGCTCGTCGAGCTGATCGGGCACGAGCACATTCTGCGGCTTGATGTCGCGGTGGATGACTCCGCGCGAGTGCGCGTGCGTGAGGGCGCACGCGAGCGCGACGCCGATCTCGAAGATCGCCTCGTCAGACAACGAGCGCGTGGCGATCAGCTCGGCGAGCGTCCTTCCATCGACGAGCTCGGAGATGAGATAGAAGGCCTCGTCAACGGCGCACGCCTCGTACAGGGCCACGATTGCAGGGTGGGCGAGACGGGCGCTGGCAAGCGCCTCACGGCTCGCACGCTCGCTGTCCTCACCGTGGTTCAGCGCGACGCGCTTAACCGCGACCTCCCGATGCAGCAGCTCGTCGTGGGCGCGCCACACGACCCCGAAGCCGCCCGCCCCGAGGCGCTCGAGCAGGCGGTAGCGACCCAGCACGAGATCGTCCAGGACCGGCGGAGGAGCCGGGCCCTGCGGGCTGTGCGTCGGTCGGGTGTGGGCGAGGGTGAGCAGCGACTCCACCGCATCCCGGATTCGCCGTCCGCAGGCGGCCTACCTGCCGCGTCTCGCAGGAAAAGGCGCATTGAGCGAGAAGTTGCAGTCGGCCCGGGGGGCGGACAGTCATACTTGTGCACTTCCGGAATTCCTGCAAGGAGCGAGCTTTTGTCGTTCTTCGACGATGGTGAGGAGACGCAGCCTCGACCGTCACAACGAGCACCCCGAGCACGCGACGGCGCGGCCCGTGCGACCGACCCCGGCGGCGGGGGCCCCCGCCCGCGCCGGCCCCAGCAGTCGGGGCGCTCGCTTCCGCTCGACCAGCACACCCTGATGGTCCGCCGGCGCGTGGCCGCCGGCGTCGCGGTCGTGCTGCTGATCGTGATCGTCCTCGTCGTCAACGGCTGCCTGAAAAGCCAGCGGCTGCAGTCGATGAAGGACTACAACCGGAACGTCAGCCTGATCGCAACAGAATCTGATGAACAGGTGTCAACGCCGCTCTTCACGACGCTCTCCGGTGCCCCCGGCAAGTCCGCGCTCAACGTCGAGGAGCAGGTCGATCAGCTGCGCATCCAGGCGCAGACACTCGCGAGCCGCGCCAAAGGGCTGAGCGTGCCTGGCGGCATGGGAGCCGCACAGGGCAACCTCGAGCTGGTGATGAACCTGCGGGTCGAAGGTCTGACGAAGGTGGCGGCGCTCCTGCCCACGGCGCTGGGAGGCCAGGGCAAGCAGGCGAGCACTCTGATCGCGGGTGACATGGAGATCTTCCTGGCCTCCGATGTCATCTACTCCCAGCGCGTCGCGCCGCTGATCCAGCAGACGCTCGCCTCGAATGGGATTCACGGCCTGCCCACGGCGCCGTCGCGCTTCCTTCCCAACCTCGGCTGGCTCGAACCGGCAACGGTGCTCACGCGCCTCACCGGCAAGTCCTCGAGCCAGAGCTCACAGGCCGCGGCCGGTCACCACGGCAGCGCGCTGAAGGCGGTGAGCGTCGGCACCACCGCGCTTGAACCCGAACCCGCGCTGAACCACATCAGCGCCGGCAGCAACCCGACGTTCACCGTCCAGGTGGAAGACGCCGGCGAATTCACCGAGACGAACGTGGGCGTCAACGTGACCGTGACATCCGGCGGCAAAACGTTCAAGGCCTCCCACGCGATCGAAAAGACCGAACCGGGCAAGACGGCCAGCGTCGACATCACCGTCACCGGAGTGCCGCTCGGAGCCGCCTCGAAGATCGAAGTGCAGGTCGAACCGGTGCCCGGTGAAACCAACCACGAAGGCACCAAGAACACCTACCTGGCGATCTTTGGGTCATAACTGGGCCCAGCGCCGGGCCTGCGCGGCGCACCGGCGGCGCGAGCGGCTAACTTGTGCCGGTGGCCACCACCCTCACCGACACCCAGGGCATCATCGCGATCGGCGCTGCGGCCGTCGCGGTCGTGGCGCTCGTTCTCGGCATCTATCTGACGGTCACCGTGCGCCGCCTTCGTCGCGCACAGAGGCTGCTGCTCGGCGACGCCGCCGAGCGCGACCTGGTCGCTCACGCCGCCGGGATGCAGGATGCCTTTGAAGCGCTGCGCTCCTACGTCGAAGACGCGAGCCGACGCCTCGACGATCGTCTGCTCGGCGCGGAGACGGCCCTGCGGGGCACGCTCGCGCACCGAGCGCTGGTGCGCTACGACGCCTACAACGAGCTGTCCGGGCGCCAGTCGGTGTCGATCGCGTTGCTGGACGACGATCGCTCGGGGATCGTCCTGTCGTGCATCCACCACCGCGATCAGGCGCGCGTGTATGCCAAGTACATGCAGGACGGGCGGCCCGAACTCGAGCTCTCGCCGGAGGAGGCCGAGGCGGTGAGCCTCGCCCTGTCATCCAGCGCGCTGCCCGTGGATGGCGCCGAGCCCGCGACCTGACATGCCCGGGAAGCCGCGCGTCGGCTATCTCGGCCCGGAGGGAACGTTCAGCGAGGAGGCGCTGCTGGCGAGCGCCTCCGCCGGCGCCGTCGAACCCGTTCCGCTGGGGACGATCTACGACACGATCATGGCGCTGCGGCGGGGCGAGGTGGATTGGGCCGTGGTGCCGATCGAGAACTCTCTGGAGGGCTCGATCAGCGTGACGCTCGACCTGCTCGCCGGGGAGGCAAGCGACGTCGAGATCGTCGGAGAAGCCCTGCTGAGGATCAGTCACTCACTGATCGCGGGAGAGCCGCTCGAGCTGCAGGAGATCGACACGGTGCTCACCCATCCCCAGGTCCCCGGGCAGTGCGCGCGGTTCCTGCGGCGCGAGCTGGCGCATGCGCAGATCGTTCCGGCGAGCTCGACCGCCGAGGCCGTGCGGACGGTGGCGAGCGATCGCAGATCGGCAGACTCCCCGCACGGGCGGGCAGCGCTCGGAACGCTTCTGGCGGCGGAGATCTACGGCGGCACGGTGCTGCGCGAAGGCGTGGAGGACCGCGACGACAACGAAACCCGTTTCGTCTGGCTGGCGCGGGCACAGCCCGGCGCGGAGGAGTCGGGGCGCGGCGCACCGCCGCTGCGCGCGATCGCCTCTGAGGAGCGGAAGACCTCGCTCGTGTTCTGGGGCCCAGGGGCCGAGCGGCCCGGCTGGCTCGTGCGCTGTCTGGACGAGTTCGCGCGGCGAGAGATCAATCTCACAAAGATCGAGTCGCGCCCCCGGCCCGGGCGCCTGGGCAGCTACATGTTCTTCGCCGACCTCGGCGGCCACCCGGGCGACCCTGCGGTGGCAGAGGCCATAGCCGGCGTCCGCGCGCTCTGCGAGCAGGTGCGGGTGCTCGGTTCATACCCCGCCGGCGAGGGCGCGCAGGCGCACGCCGATTGACGAGCATGCCGCGCTCGGAGCGCCACGGGATGGACAATGCCCCGCTACACTCCGGCGCTGAAGATGGAAAGCACAGTCCCACCAGAGCCGGTGGGGTCCGTGCCGCCTTCCGAGCACCAGCGGCGCGGACCTGCGACATCGCCCACAACGGCGATGGGTGGTCGGGTGCTCGTCCTGAACGCCACCTACGAGCCGATCAACGTGTGCACCGTTCGGCGGGCGGTGGTCCTCCTGCTGAAGGAGAAGGCCGAACTGCTGGAGCGCGGCCGCTCGCAGCTGCACTCGGAGAACTCGACGCTTGCGCGGCCCGTGGTGATCCGGCTGGTGACCTACGTGGTCGTCCCGCGCGACGCCCATCGGCGCAAGATCACCCGCAGGGCCGTGTTCGCGCGCGACAGCTGGACCTGCCAGTACTGCGGCTCGCGCTCCAACCTGACCGTTGACCACGTGATCCCCCGCTCCAAGGGCGGATCCTCGAGCTGGGAGAACATCGTCGCCTCCTGCGCGCCCTGCAACCGGCGCAAGGGGGACAGGCTGCCAAGGCAGGCCGGGATGCATCCGCGCCACGCGCCACGCACGCCCCGCGCGGAGATCTTCATCCACGTGGCGAGCCCGACGATCCCGACCGCCTGGCTGCAATACCTGCCCCAGGCGGCCTGAACATGCGAAGGGCGCCTGACGGCGCCCTTCGCGTTACTGCTCTGACTGGAAAAGACCGAGACGGCTAAAAGGAACAGCCGGAGGGACCAGAGCCGGCGGTCGTCTCGGGGCATCCCGGGTTGGATTCCGCTAAGCGGTCCAGCCTGTCCGACCTAGCGGCCGGTCACCTCCAGGGTCCCGCAAAAACTGTCAGCTAACGTTAGGACCACCTCCTTTCTCTGGTCTGTGCAGAGTAGCGGACGGGGCGACGCTGCCCACCCCTTCGCGGAGATCGGCCGTCAGCGAATAATGACGCCGAACTCCTGGGCGTAGGTGGCGCCCGGCTGGCCGCCCGAAAGCGCGGCGGGAACGCTGGGCACGACGCCGATCCCGGTTTCGCTGTACTGACCTTCGAGGATGTTCGCGAGGTGTTTCGGTGAGGCGACCCAGGCTTCGACGATTGCCTGGGGGGTCGCAAGGCTGAGCGTGCCCCATGCGAGGTTCTCACCGATCACGTATCCCACCTGGGGACCGGGTATGTAGCCGGTCAGCCGGATGCGGTCGACCGGGGTCTCCCCCGTGGGAGAGACATGCTCGAAGTAGTCCAGTCGAGATCATTTCCGCGCCGTGTCCTTCGGCCGCCTGTTCGAGCTGTGCGCTGCGTACGAGAGGCGCCACGCCGTGTTCGGCGCGCACCCTGTTGACGAGGCAGAAGACCGCGTCGCGGACCGGTTCGAGATCGCCGGGCCCTGGCATCAGCTGGGTGTTCTGGCAGGGCGTCGCAAGGACGCTCGCGATCAGCGACGCACGGGCCAGGCTCGCGGCCTGCTGCCTGTCGACCCTCGAGGACGCGCTGGAGCGGTGCTTTGCTTTCGCCGCAACGCAGCGGCGATGAAGCTGCTTCTGGCGACGCGAGGAGTGCCGGGAGCGGGCCGAGCTCGATGCACAGCTGCCGCGGTGGCGGGTGGTGCTGGACGCGCTGGCGGTCGCGGCGCCCGCCCCCCCGAGGAGCGAGACGCCGAGGATCGCGGCGGTCGCGATGAGGGTTTGGGAGCGTGGCACCCTCCGTCTGTCGGCCGGAGCAGCTGGCCATGTGAGCGCGGAGGGTCCAATCTGGACGCAGAGGGGGGGAGCATCACCGCCGGCCGCATATGGCCGCCACGCCCGCGCGAGACGACGGCGATGGCCGCCGCCGGGGCGTCAGTCCTCGTCGACGGCCGGGACGCCGCCGCCGTCCGGCGCCGACGGATCCTGCAGGTCCTCGGCCGGGATGTCCTCATCGCCGGTGTCGACCACGAGCGCCACGGCGCTCACGACATCGTCCTCCTTGAGGTTCATAACGCGCACGCCGGTGGCCGAGCGGCCCTGGCGGGAGATGCCGTCGGCGGGCGTCCTCTGGACCATGCCGCCGACGCTGATGAAGACGAGCTCCTGGTGGTCGCGCACCACCAGGGCCCCCGCCAGCGCGCCCTTCTGCTCGGTCAGCCCAATCGTCTTCACGCCTTTGGCGCCGCGCCGCGTTTTGCGGTACTGGCTGATAAGCGTCCGCTTGCCGTAGCCGTTCTCGGTGACCACGAGCAGGTCCATATCATCGCGGGCGACATCCATCGCGATGACCCGCCCGGCCTTGCCGACGTCCATCCCGCGTACGCCCGTCGTGTCGCGTCCCATAGAGCGCACGTCGGACTCGGCGAAGCGGACCGTCAGCCCCGCGCGCGAGACCACGATGACCTCGTCTTCGGGATCGACCGCGCGAACGGCGAGCAGCTCGTCGTCGTCGCGGATGTTGATGGCGATGATCCCGTCCGCCTTGATCGGCGTGTTGTAGGCCAGCAGCTCCGTCTTCTTGACCGTGCCGCTGCGGGTGGCGAACACGAGGTACTTGCGTCTCGGTGAAGTCGCGCGTGGAGAGAACGGCCTGGATCATCTCGCCCTCGCGCAGCGGCAGCACGTTGACCAGCGCGCGCCCCTTCGCCGTCCGCGGAGGCCTCGGGCAGCTCATAGACCTTCGAGCGGTAGACCTTGCCGCGGTTGGAGAAGAACAGCAGGTAGTCGTGCGATGAGCACACGAACAGGTGCTCGATGAAGTCGCCGTCCTTCATGTCCATGCCGGTGACGCCGCGCCCGCCGCGCTGCTGCTGGCGGTAGCTGGCCAGTGGCAGCGACTTGATGTATCCACTCTGGGTGATCGTGATCACCATCTGCTGGTCGGCGATCAGGTCCTCGATGTCGATCTCATCCTCGGAATGGGTGATCTCCGAGCGGCGCTCGTCGCCGAAGCGCTCGCCGATCTCTGTGAGCTCCTCCTTGATCACCGCCAGCACGCGGGACTCGTCGCCGAGGATCGCGCGCAGCTCGGCGATCCGCTCGGTGACGTCGGCGTGCTCCTGTTTGATCCCGTCGGCCTCGAGCGCGGTCAGCTGGGAGAGGCGCAGGTCGAGGATCGCGGTCGCCTGGATGGCGCTCAGCTCGAAGCTCGAGATGAGCTGCTCGCGCGCGCTGTCGCGGTCGCGCGAGCCGCGGATCAGCTCGATGATCGCGTCGAGGTGCTCGAGCGCCGTGAGCAGGCCCTCGAGGATGTGCGCGCGCGCCTCCTTCTCGGAAAGCTCGTGCTTGGTGCGGCGCACGATCACCTCGCGCTGGTGGGCGACGTAGTTGTGAATCACCGCGAGCAGGTTCAGCGTGCGCGGCACGTTGTCGACGAGCGCCACCATGTTGACGCCGAACGTCGTCTGCATCGGCGTGTGCTTGTAGAGCTTGTTGAGCACCACCTTGGGGATCACGTCGCGCTTCAGCTCGATCACGAGCCGCATGCCGCGCTTGTCGGACTCGTCGCGCAGGTCGGAGATCTCGGGGATGCGTTTCTCGTGGACCAGCTCGGCGATCTTCCCGATCAGCCCGCCGTCGCCGCCCTTCTTGACCATGAACGGCAGCTCGGTGACGACGATCGCCTCCTTGCCCTGTTTCAGCGGCTCGATGTGCGCCCGCGCCTGCACGCGCACGCGCCCCCGTCCC
The DNA here is from genome assembly GCA_963764185.1 of uncultured Solirubrobacteraceae bacterium. Taxonomy (GTDB): domain Bacteria; phylum Actinomycetota; class Thermoleophilia; order Solirubrobacterales; family Solirubrobacteraceae; genus Palsa-744. Next base: position 290,631 of record CAVXRF010000009.1, read on the forward strand.
GTCTCGTAGGCGTCGCGTATCCCCTGCCGGCCGAGGATGATCCCGCCGGTCGGGAAGTCCGGCCCCTTCACGTGCTTCATCAGGCCATCGATGTCGATGTCCTGATTGTCGATGTAGGCGATCGTCGCGCCGATCACCTCGCGCAGGTTGTGCGGCGGGATGTTCGTCGCCATGCCCACCGCGATGCCCGAGGATCCGTTCACGAGCAGGTTCGGGAAGCGTGCCGGCAGAACCAGCGGTTCCTGACGCGAACCGTCGTAGTTCGGCACGAAGTCGACCGTGTCCATGTCGAGATCGCGCATCATCTCGGTCGCGATGCGGGCCAGCCTTGCCTCGGTGTACCTCATGGCGGCGGCCGGGTCGTCGTCGACCGAGCCGAAGTTGCCCTGGCCGTCGACGAGCTCGTTGCGCATCGAGAAGTCCTGCGCCATACGCACGAGCGCGTCGTAGATCGCCGAGTCGCCGTGCGGGTGATAGTTGCCCATCACCTCGCCGACGATCTTGGCGCACTTGGCATACGAGCGGGTCGGCCCGAGGCCGAGCTCGTTCATCGCGTAGAGGACGCGGCGGTGCACCGGCTTCAGCCCGTCGCGCACGTCGGGCAGCGCCCGCCCGACGATGACCGACATCGCGTAGTCGAGATACGCGGTGCGCATCTCCTCCTCGAGCGCGCGCGGTTCGACGTTCCCGCCGCTGATCACATCAGCGGATGCCATGCCTCACCTCCCTACACATCCAGATTCGCCACTGCGCGTGCGTTCTCTTCTATGAACTCCCGCCTCGGCTCGACCTGGTCGCCCATCAGCTTGGAGAAGATACGGTCGGCGACGGCGGCGTCCTCGAGTGTCACCTGCGCCAGCATGCGCGTCTGCGGGGACATCGTGGTTTCACCGAGCTGGTCCGCATTCATCTCGCCGAGGCCCTTGAAGCGCTGCAGTTTGATGCCCTTCTGCGCCACCGTCATCACGGCGGCGCGAAGCGCCTCGAAGGAGGGGGCCGTCTCGTGCGCGTCGGCCAAGCTCACGGCGAAGGCGGGGGTGCCGGCCAGCTCTATCAACTGGGCGTGCACGCGCGCAAGCTGGCGGTACTCCTGCGAGTCGAACAGGGTTCGCCTGATGCGGTGGGTGCGGGCGAAGCCGGTCTTCGTCTCGACAGCCTTGACGCGGATCTCCAGGGGATCCTCCTCGACAAGCAGCTCGGTGGCATGCGTCTCGCCCACCAGGTCGGCGCGGCTGAGCACCTCGACCGCCGCCTCGGCGCTCATGGCCTGCTCGCCGAGCAGCGATGACTCCTCCAGGAACTGGACCATGTCGTGACCGTGCACCGCCCGCAGTGACGAGGACCAGCCCTCGTACTGCTTGAGCAGCCTCGAGAAGCGCTGCCAGCGCGTCTCGGTGAGCTTGAACTGCGTGCCGTGGCGGTCGAAGATCTCGATCTTCTCCCACTTGTCCGAGAGCAGTATGTCCTCGAGCTCGGAGTCCTTTTCGATGTAGCGCTCGCGCGAGCCCTGCTTGAGCTTGTAGAGGGGCGGCTTGGCGATGTAGACGTAGCCGGCCTCGATCAGCTCCTGCATCTCGCGGAACAGCAGGGTGAGCACGAGCGTGCGGATGTGCGCGCCGTCGACGTCGGCGTCGGTCATCAGCACGACCTTGTGATAGCGCGCGTTCTCGATGTTGAACTCGTCGCGCACGCCGGTCCCGATCGCGGTGATGAGCGCCTGGATCTCGGTGTTCTGCAGGACCTTGTCGATGCGCGACTTCTCGACGTTGAGGATCTTGCCGCGCAGTGGCAGCACCGCCTGGGTGTTGCGGTCGCGGCCCTGCTTGGCAGAGCCCCCGGCGGAGTCGCCCTCGACTACGAACAGCTCGGCGAGCGACGGGTCCTTGACCGAGCAGTCGGCGAGCTTTCCCGGCAGCGTTGAGTTCTCGAGCGCCGACTTGCGACGCGTCAGATCGCGCGCCTTGCGCGCGGCCTCGCGGGCCCGCTGCGCCTGAACGGACTTCATGATCACGGCGCGCGCCTCGCTCGGGTTCTCCTCCAGGAACTCTCCCAGCCCGGTGTTCACGATCGACTCGACGAAGCCCGCCATACCGGGGTTGCCGAGCTTGGTCTTCGTCTGGCCCTCGAACTGCGGGTCGCGGAGCTTGACCGAGATGACCGCCGTGAGTCCCTCGCGGACGTCCTCGCCGGACAGGTTGTCCTCTTTCTCCTTGAGCAGGCCGTGGTCGCGCGCGTACTTGTTCAGCGTCCGCGTGAGCGCCGAGCGGAATCCGCTCAGGTGCGAGCCGCCCTCGCGCGTGGAGATGTTGTTGGCGAAGGAGTGGATCGACTCCTGGTAGGAGGAGTTCCACTGCATGGCGATCTCGGCTGCGCCCTCGCCGCTCTCGCCCTCGAAGAAGATGACCTTGCGGTGGACGGTGTCCTTGTTCTCGTTGAGATAGGAGACGAAGTCCTCGATGCCGCCGTCGTACTGGAAGGTGGCCGAGTGACCTTCGCCGCGCTCGTCGACGATCGAGATGCGCAGACCTCGCGTCAGGAAAGCGGTCTCGCGCAGGCGCTCCTCGAGCGTGTAGAAGTCGAGCTCCAGGGTCTCGAAGATGTCCGCGTCGGGGAGGAACGTGACCGTGTTCGAGGTGGGCGCGTCGACTGGAAGCTTCTCGCCCTTGAGGAGCTCTGTCTGCGGGGCTCCACGCGAGTACTCCTGCGAGAAGTGATAGCCGTCGCGGTTGATCTCCACGAACAGGCGCTCGGACAGGGCGTTGACCACCGACACGCCCACCCCATGCAGGCCGCCGGACACCTTGTAGCCGCCACCGTCCCCGAACTTGCCGCCGGAGTGCAGCACGGTCAGCACGACTTCGACGGCGGGACGCCCCTCCTTCTCCATGATGTCCACGGGGATCCCGCGGCCGTCGTCCACAACGGTGACGGAATTGTCCGGGTGGATCGTGACGGTCACCTCGGTGGCGAAACCGGCCAGAGCCTCGTCGACGGAGTTGTCGACGACCTCATACACGAGGTGGTGCAGCCCCATCACGCCGGTCGAGCCGATGTACATGCCCGGGCGCTTGCGAACCGCCTCGAGACCCTCGAGAACGGTGATGTCCTGCGCGTCGTAGCTCGAGTTGCCGCCCGTCATCGACGGGTCGTTGACGCCGCCCTTACCGGCGTCTGCGTCAGAGCTTTTGTTTGCTGCGGCCAATGACCCTCCGATGACGTGAGAACGCCCCGGATTCCGGGGCGCAAGGACCACGGCCGGGGCGGGTTAAGTGTGTATAGAACAATAGCAGGGCGGCCCCTCAGAATCGGGCCTTAAATGCCGCTAAATCCCTGCAAATTAGCCGGAAAACAGGGGATGCACCGCGAGAAGCAGACGGTCACCGGGCCTTGCCGCATCATGCGGGCCTGTGAATCAGTACAAGGGGGGCACTGACCGGCCCGGTGACCACCCCCCAGGTTAAAGGTATGAACTAAATACCTCTTAATGCGCCTCGATCCGGCCCTGCCCGATTCGGCCGACGGGTCGGCCAAACGTTGACGTCCTTTTCGGGCAGTCAAGCTAACGGCCGTCCACTCCGATTCGGGAAGGACAAACGCGAGTCTTAGGGCGGCTCGCGCAATCGGAAGGGGCACGTAAGCCCTGCCTCGCGGCGTGCTCCTTCCGACCCACTCGCGGCCGTCAGCCCGTGCGGCAGCGCAGCTCGCGGATCGCCTCCGAGCCCAGTGCGGCGTTCAGGCTCGCGGTCAGCTGATCGGCCATCAGGTCGAGCTCCTGGGCCCACACGGCGGCCGTGCAGGTCACCGTGAGGACGCCGTCGTGCTCGGCCGTCGGGCGGGCTGCCTGCGCGATCGCGGGACCGGCCGTGGGCTCCCAGATCTGCTGCACGCGAGCGAGGGTGCTCGCCGGAGCGAGCGAGCGGGTGAGGCCCTCGAGGGCCGCCGACAGCGGACGCGGCGCCCTTCTGCTCATGCGGCCAGCGCCTCGGTGAGAATCCTGCCGGCGGACACCCGCAGGCGTGTGACCGCCCCGTCGGCGGCGCCGGGCACGTGCGCGAGGTCGGTCGTGGCGATCACGCTCTGGCCGCCGCTCGAGAGCTCTCCAGCGAGCAGCTCGCGGCGCTCGAGGTCGAGCTCGCTCATGACGTCGTCGAGCAGCATCAGCGGTACGCGCCCCCGTTCGGAGCCCAGCACGGTGCGCTCGGCCAGCAGCAGCGCCAGCAGCGCGAGGCGCTGCTCGCCCTGGGAGCCGTACAGGCGCAGCTCGCGCCCGTCGCGCAGGATCGCGAGCTCGTCTCGGTGGGGGCCGTGGCCGGAGAAGCCGCGCTCGAGATCGCCGGGCAGGCGGGCCTCGAGCTCTGCCACGAACTCGTCCTCGTCTGCGGCGCGCGAGCGGGGGCGGTACTCCAGCGAGGCCTCGCCGCTGAGGCCGAGCTGTGAGGCGTATCGGGCGAAGGGCTCGGTGAGCAGGGCCACCGTCGCAGCTCGATCGGCGCCCAGTGCGACCGCCTGCACGGCGAGCTCCCGGTCCCACGTGGACAGGGTCACATGCGAGGCGCGCCCGGCGCGGATGCGCCCGAGCAGGGCGTTGCGCTGGGCGAGCACGCGCGAGTACTCCCGCCGGACGCTCGCGCGCAGCGGCCAGACCCCCGCCACGACCTGGTCCATGTGGGCGCGGCGCAGGCCAGGAGATCCCTTCAGCAGCTCGAGCCGGTCGGGTTCGAACACGCTGAGCAGGGGCCGGTCCTCGACGTCGAGCAGGCGCTCGACGGGCGCCCCGTCGAGCGTCATGCGCTTGACCGCGCCCGTGCCCGGAGGAAGCGTGCCGTAGCCCACGCTCAGCTCGTGCGAGTGGGACCCGTCGGAGAGCTTCACGACGACACGCGTCGCCTGCTCGCCGAAGCGCACGAGCTCACGCTCATTGCGCGTGCGCGGCGAGCGCGCGGTGCAGCCGAAGTAGATCGCCTCGAGCAGATTTGACTTGCCCGCGCCGTTCGGCCCGTGCACGACCGTCAGGCCCTCCCCGAGCACGGCATCGGCCCGGGCGTAGCTGCGAAAGTCGCGCATCCGCACGCTGACCACGCGCATGTTCAGCGCTCAGACGTTTAGGCGAATCGGCATGATGAGATACACGAAGTCGCCCGAATCCGGTGATTCGATGAGGCCCGGGCGCAGGGGGCTGATCAGCTTGAGCACGAGCTCGTCGGTCTCGATGCTCTCCAGCCCATCGCGCAGGAACTCCGGGTTGAAGCCGATGTCGAACGACTCCCCCTTGAAGGGGACGGGGATCGCCTCGCTGGCTCCGCCGACGTCCGGCGTCTGCGCCGAGACGGTCAGCATGCCCTCGCTGAAGCTGAGGCGCAGCGGCGCATTCTTCTGGGCAAGCAGGCTGATGCGCCGCACCACGTCGGTGAGCTCGGCCGTCGATAGGCGCAGTTCGTGATCGACCGACTCCGGCAACAGCTGGCGGTAGTTCGGAAACTGGCCGTCGATGAGGCGTGAGGAGAGCACGATGTCGCCGAGCTCGAAGACCACCTGGCTCTGTCCCACGCTGACGGCGAGCGAGTCGGCCGCGTCCCCCTGTGCGATGCGCACCAGCTCCGCCAGGGCGCGGGCGGGCACATTGGCCTCGAGGCTTCCCTCCAGGGCGCTCTCGAGGGCGGTCTCCTTGACGCTCAGCCTGTAGGAATCCGTGGCCACCATGCGCAGCTCCTGGCCCGACGCCGACATGAGGATGCCCGTGAGGACCGGCCGCGTCTCGTCGCGCGAGGCGGAGCGCGCGACGCGGGAGACGGTCTGGACGAACGCCTCCGCGGGCAGCGTGATTCGGGTCTCCGCGGTCGGAGCTGGGAGCGTGGGGAAGTCCTCGGTGCGAAGCGTGCGCAGATGGAACGTCGCCGGCCCGCAGATCAGCTCGACGTCCTGCTCGGCGCTCCTCAGCTCCATCGTCAGCTCCTCGGCCGGCAGCGAGCGAGCGACATCGAGGAGCAGCCGCGCCGGAAGGACCGCGGAGCCCGGCTGGGCCACCTTCGCATTGAGGGGAACGCGGAGTCCGATCTCCATGTCGGTGGCCAAGAGCTCGGTCGCGGAGTTCCCCGAGGCCGAGATCATCACACCCGAGAGCGCCTGCACGGCGCTGCGCGCCGATGCCACGCGCGTCACAGTCTGCAGTTGCGCCAACAGCTCCGACGCGGAGACAGACAGCTTCATTGATACTTCGCCATCAGGAGATAGAGGTGAGTAGTGCCTGTGTGTATGTGTGTTGGGCGGAGGAGTATGGCTCCTGACCGGATCAGGCTGTGAACGGGGCTGTGCATGGTTTGACGGAAGTGTCTCAGGCCGGCCGGTCGGGCGCGGGTTGTGAGGCTGACGGGTGACGGTCGCCGAGCTCGCGCTGGAGCTTTTCCACAGTGGTGCGCGCGGCGTCGTCTTCCGCGATGCGCTTGGCGGTGCGCCGGCAGGCGTGCAGGACCGTGGTGTGATCGCGCCCGCCGAAGTGCCTGCCGATGGCCGGTAGCGATTCGCCCGTGAGCTCTCGTGCGAGATACATGGCCACCTGCCGCGGCCAGGCTATGCGCGGGGTGCGCGAGGAGGACAGCAGCTCTTTGCTCGACAGGCCGAAGTGCTCGCTCACCGACGCCTGGATGTCGCCCACCGAGCGCGGGCTGCTGCGCCCGGCGATGGCCGGCAGGGGGTACAGGCGGTCGAGGACCTCGTGGGCCAGCTTGACGGTCAGGGGGCGCCCGGTGAGCGAGCTGAAGGCGACGATCCGGATCAGGGCGCCCTCCAGCGCCCGCACGCTGCTCTGAACGCGCTCGGCGATGACCTCCAGGGCGAGGTCGTCGTGCAGCTGGATGTGGTCGTGCTGCGCGCGCTTGCGCAGGATCGCCCGGCGCGTGAGGATGTCGGGTGGCTCGATGTCCGCCACAAGCCCCGCGGCGAAGCGCTCGCGCAGACGGTCCTCGAGCGCCCGCAGGTCATGGGGAGGGCGATCGGAGGTGAGCACGATCTGCCGCCCGCCGTCGTGAAGTGCGTTGAAGGTGTGGAAGAACTCCTCCTCGGTCTTCGTCTTGCGCTCGAGGAACTGGACGTCGTCGAGCAGCAGCACGTCGACGTGGCGAAAGCGGGCCTTGAAGCCCCCAGTCTGGCCACCGCCGAGGGCGTTGAGAAACTCGTTCGTGAAGGCCTCGCCGGTCGTGCAGCGCACCGTCAGACCGGGACTGTGCGACAGCAGCAGGCCGGCGATGGAGCTCAGCAGGTGGGTCTTGCCGACGCCCGGAGGACCGAAGATGAAGAGTGGGTTGTAGGCCTGCGCCGGCATCTCCGCCACGGCCAGGGCCGCGGCGTGGGCGAGGCGGTTGCAGTCGCCGATGACGAACTGGTCGAAGGACAGCTTCGGGTTGCCGAGCGGCCCGGTGAGGGAGTCGAGGTCATCCTCGAAGCGGCGGTTCGAGGCGACCGGCAGCGTCGCGAGCTCGTGGCGCTCCACCTGCGCCCGCGTTCCCGTGCGAGCCCTCGCGGCGGCGCCGCTCGGCGGCGCTGCTGTCGGGTCATGACTCGAGACGAGGTCGACGCGCGTGTCGGGCCCGAGCACGAGCGCGACGCTGTCCTTGAGGACGCCGCCGAAGCGGTCGCTGATCCATCCGCAGGCGTGCGGCGGAGCCTCGACGAGCAGGCGCTCCTCAGACAGCGAGCGCGCCCGCAGCGGTTCCAGCCAGATGCGGTATGTGGGCTCGTCGACAGCCCGTGCAAGCTCTACTTGCACCCGCGACCATATGTGCTCCAGCTCGGCGCTCACGGCAGCGTTTATCCGCTTCTCCCACAAGAGAAAGTGACGGCAGATCATTCGAGGAGGGCCCTCTGGGACCCGGTCAGGCGACTATAACCGACGCCCTCGGAGGCTTGAGGGGGCTGGTCGCAATTGGCGGAAAAATTCGGAGACGGGCCGCTGGTCGTATACTTGGGCGGCGAGTCGCGCGCTGGCCGGGCCCCCTCCCGGGCGTCGGCGGGCAGGAGTCTCACCGCGGCCGGAGAACATCCATATGAAGCGCACATACCAGCCAAAGAAGCGCAAGCGGGCCCGTGCGCACGGGTTCCGCAACCGCATGCGCACGCGCGCGGGGCGGCTGACGCTGAAGCGCCGCCGCGCCAAGGGACGCAAGCGCCTCTCCACCTAGACGTGACGGGAGCGCGATGAAACCGCGGTCCTCTCCTCGTGCCCGCCTGTCTCGCAGCGCCGAGTTCGAGCGCGTCTACCGCCAGGGGCGCTCGACCGCCAATCGCCACCTCGTGCTGTATGCCTTTCCGAACGAGTCGACCGGCCGGCCGAGACTGGGGCTGTCGGTGTCGCGCAAGGTCGGGGGGGCCGTGGAGCGAAACCGCGTCAAGCGGGTGCTGCGCGAAGCGTTTGCCCGCGCCGAGCCCGACCTGCGGCCCGGGCAGGACGTGGTGCTCGTGGCCCGCCCCGCTGCCCGCGAGCTCGTCGAGCGCGAGGGCCTTGAGGGCGTGGATGCGTCGCTGGGCGAGCTGGTCGCCAAGGGAGGCCTGCGCCGCGCGCAGACGGCCGGCGCGGAGGGCTCGTGAGCTCGGCCGCCGAGGCTCGCGAGCGCTCACCGGTGGCGCACACGGCCGCCCGCCTGGCGCGCGCCGTCGTGCTCGCCCCGATCATCGTCTACCAGCGGGCGATCTCACCCGCCATTCCACGGCGCTGCAAGTATGAGCCCACGTGCTCGCGCTACGCCGTCGAAGCGATCCGCGAGTACGGCATACTTAGGGGCCTTGTGCTGGCCGGCTGGCGCCTGCTCAGGTGCAATCCGTGGAGCGACGGCGGGTACGACCCCGTGCAGGCCCAGCGAGTGTTCCGGATCGGTCCCCACGCCGGCGCCTGAGTGGGCGCCGGCCCGGCGGCCCGCAGCCAAGCGACGAGCAGCGCACCTCATCCCAAGCCACGAGCAGCCCAACACGACCGCCCAGACCCACTAGCGCATGCCAATCCTCGCCAACGTAATTCAGGACGCGTTCTCGCCCCTGATCAACGTGTTCGAATCGATCATGGTGTTCATCCATGCCCACCTGGTGGGGGGGAGCTGGGGGCTGGCCATCGTCGGGCTGACCGTGCTGATCCGCGCGATCCTGGTGCCGCTGACCTACCGCCAGCTGAAGTCGATGCAGGAGATGCAGCGGCTGGCTCCCCAGATAAGCGCGCTGAAAGAGAAGTACAAGGAGGACAAACAGCGCCAGCAGCAGGAGATCATGAAATTTTACCAGGAGAACAAAATCAATCCCCTGGCCTCCTGCCTGCCCCTGCTCCTGCAGCTGCCGGTGTTCATCTCGCTGTTCTACATGCTGCGCACGGACCTCAAGTTCGACATCTGCGGGGCGCGCATGCGCCAGTTCTACTCACAGGAACTCGGCAAACGCATCGTCTCGAACAGCCAGATCCCCCAGAAAGCCACGGTCGTGGCGGGTCACAAGGTTCCGGGCCTGACCGAAATCGGCTGCAGCACGCCGTTTCACTCCAACGGGGCGCTGCACATCATCGCCCGGGCTCGGCGAAGTTCCTGTTCATCCCCGACATCACCTACAAGGCGACCGGCATCGCGCTGATCGTGCTGATAGTGCTGTATGTGGGCTCGCAGCTCGTGTCCACGCTGGTGGCGACGGCCGCGGCCGATCCCAACCAGCGCCGCCTGATGCTGCTGCTGCCGGTCGTGTTCGTCGTGATCCTGTACAGGTACCCGGCGGGACTGCTCGTGTACTGGATCACGACGAACCTGTGGACGGTCGGTCAGCAGTACCTGATCAAGCGGCATATGGGACCGCCGGTCGCACCGGTGGATCCGGTGCAGGGGTCCGCCAACGGAAAGCCCGAGCGCGTCGCCAAGCCGGCCAAGGCAGCCCTGGCGGGCGCCGGCGTGAGCGGAGGTGGAGGTGGAGGTGGAGGCGGATCGGGCTCCAGCCCGCCCCCGCCGCCGCGCAAGAAGAAGAAACGCTCGGGCAGAAGGCGATGAGCGACGAGGGCCAGGCCGAGGATGGTGTGTGGGAGGGCGAGGAGCTCGACCCCGTGGAGACGCTTGAAGACCTGCTGGAGGAGATAGCCGAAGGGCTGAGGCTCGACGTGGAGGTCGAGGTGGACGAGGGCGACGGCGTGCTCACCGGCCGCCTGGAGGGCGAGGACCTGGGGCTGTTCATCGGCAGGCGCGGGCAGACGATCGACGCCGTGCAGCACCTGGCGCAGAGGATCGTGTTCCCCGAGGGCCCCTCGCCGGTGCGGGTGGTGATCGACGCTGACGGCTACCGCGAGCGCAGGGCCGAGGCGCTGCGCGCCGACGCCGACGAGGCGGTCGCGGAAGTGCTTCAGTCCGGTCAGCCGGTGGAGCTCGACCCGATGCCCTCATGGGAGCGGCGGATCGTCCATGAGCACCTGCGCGATCATGGCGGTGTGGCCACGCACAGCGAGGGCGATGAGCCCGACAGGTACCTGGTGGTCTCGCCGATCGACGACTGAGGGCCGGGCGCAGTGTTTCACGTTTTTCTTGACGGTGAAACACTTTTCGTGAAACACTCTGGTGATGCCTGACCAGGGGCAACCAGCGTTGACCGACGTCGAGCGAGGACTGATCGCGGGCATCCTCATCGGCGAGGGCCATTTCGGGGGAGACGGAAAGAAACCTCAGATAACGCTGCGTATGCACGTCCGCCACGAGGCGCTGTTCCACTGGCTGGTTGCCCGTTTCCCACGCTCGCGTCTCTATGGCCCGTACAGCCATGACGGGCGCAACTACTACCAGTGGATGGCGCGCGGCCGGGCACTGGCGGAAGACGTCCTCCCAGTGGTGGAAGCGGTGCTCACGGACGAGATCGATACTCATGTTTCCCAACGAATACGGGATATGCGGGACGGGTACGCCGACTTCTTCGACCGTTATGAGCAATGACGCATCGATCGGTCTCACCCCGTCATTGGCGACACTTGCCGAGTACCAGCGGCTGACTCCCGGGCAGGTCCGCCAGCTTGCGACTGTGCTGGGAAGTCTCCAGAACGACAAGCACGCCCCGACGGCTGTACGCGACCCACAGCGAGCGGTGGCTGTTCACGTCACGGACTCGCTGGCGGCATTGGAGCTCGACGTGATCGGTGCGACCGCCGTCATCGCCGACATTGGCAGCGGCGCCGGATTTCCGGGTTTGGCGCTCGCCATCGCCAGGCCCCACGCGGACATCAGGCTGATCGAGAGCCAGCGGCGTAAGTGTGCATTCCTCGAGAGGGTCTGCAGCGAGGCGGGGATTGAGAATGCGAGGGTGGTATGCGCGCGGGCGGAGGAGTGGCGCGCGGGCCAGGGCGAACACGACGTCGCGGTCGCCCGCGCCGTGACCGCGCAGACCGTGGTGCTCGAGTACGCGGCCCCGCTGTTGCGCTTGGGAGGAACGCTGGTGGACTGGCGGGGCAGACGGGTCGCGGATGAGGAGGCGGCTGCCCTGCGGGCAGCTGATGAGCTCGGTTTGAGGCGCACAGAGGTGCGCGCGGTGCCTCCCTTCGAGGGAGCCACAGACCACCACCTGCACCTGTATCTGAAGGTGAGAGATACGCCAGAGCGGTTCCCAAGGCGCGCGGGAACGGCCCGCAAGCGGCCGCTCGGCTCCACCGCAGCGACCCTGACCGTGATCGGCGCTAGCTTGCAGGTCGTGGGCACCGTCTATGCAATCGCCAACCAGAAGGGCGGGGTGGGCAAGACCACGACCGCAGTGAACGTCGGCGCGTGCATCGCGGAGGCCGGCTACGCCACGCTCCTGGTGGACGTCGACCCGCAGGCCAACGCGACGGTGGGACTGGGGATCGCGCGAACGCAGGCGCCGGGCCTGTATGAGGTGCTGACCGGAGAGGCGACCGCCGAGCAGGCGATCACCGACTCGAGCGTTCCGGGCCTGCGGGTGTTGCCCGCCGGCGCCGGGTTGGCCGGCGCCAACGTCGAGCTGCCGCGCATGGAGGGCTTCGAGGAGCGCCTGCGCGAATGTCTGGGCCCGGTCCGCGACAGCTTCGAGTACGTGCTGCTCGACTGCCCGCCCTCGCTGGGCCCGCTGACCGTCACGCGCGCTGGTGGCCGCCGACCGGGTGATCGTGCCGGTGCAGACCGAGTACTTCGCCCTGGAGGGCCTGGCGGGGCTGCTCGAGACGCTCGCGCTGGTCCAGCGCGAGCTCAACCCGAGGTTGACTGTTGCGGGGATGCTGCTGACGATGCACGACAACCGCACGCGCCTCGGGCGCGACGTCGAGCGCGAGGTGAGGGGGCACTTCCCCGACCTCGTCTTCGACACCGTGATCCCCCGCAACGTGAGGGTGGGCGAGGCGCCGAGCTATGGGCTGCCGGTGACCCACCACGACCCGCACAGCGCGGGCGCGGAGGCCTACTTCGAGCTGGCCAAGGAGGTCGCTGCCCGTGGCTGAGCCCAGACCGGGCATGGGCAGGGGCCTCGAGGCGATTCTGTCGGTGTCGGCCGAGCGCGCGGGAGCTCGGCGACGAGCTGCGCGAGCTGCCGGTGGAGCTGATCTCGCCGAACCCGAGGCAGCCGCGCAGGCGCTTCGACCAGGAGGCGCTGACGTCGCTGGCGGCTTCGCTCGGCGAGCGCGGCGTGCTTCAGCCGGTGCTGGTGCGCCCGAAGGCCGGCGGAACGTATGAGCTGATCGCCGGCGAGCGGCGCTGGCGGGCGGCGCGGATCGCGGGCCTCGAGACGATTCCAGCGCTCGTTCGCGAGCGCGAGGATGCCGAGGCGCTGGAGCTCGCGCTGATCGAGAACATGGCCCGCGAGGACCTCAATCCGATCGAGGAGGCCCGCGCCTGCGCTGCGCTGGTGGAGGAGCTGGCGCTGACGCGCGAGCAGGTCGGGCGGCGCGTGGGGCGCAGCCGTGTGGCGGTGAGCAACCTGATCCGGCTGCTGGACCTGCCCGACGACGTGATCGATCTGCTCGCGCAGGGCGGGCTGAGCGAGGGACACGGCAGGGCGCTGCTCCTGGCCGAGGACCACGACGCCCGCAGGAGCCTCGCCCGCGCGGCCGTGTCTGAGGGCTGGTCGGTGAGGACCGTCGAAGCGCGCGCACGGCAGAGCCACGCCGGTGGTGGCGCGGCGCGGGTGCGCAGGAAGCGGCGCGGCAACGCCGCCGGCGAACACCCCGATCAGCAGCATGCGACCGGCGAGATAGCCGAGGCGCTCTCCTCGTCGCTCGGCGCGGAGGTCCACGTGCAGGCAACGGCGCAGGGCGGATATCGAGCCGAGCTGTCGTTTGCGAGCGCCGAGGAGGCGATCGAGCTCGCGCGCCGGCTGCGGCCCCGGGCCGTGGCCCGGCTGTAGCTAGAATCCGCGCCCCCGGGCGATTAGCTCAGATGGTTAGAGCGCTTCTCTGATAAGGAAGAGGTCCCAGGTTCGAGTCCTGGATCGCCCATCGGCTGAGCGGCCTGGCAAGCTTCAGCGCATGCGGCTACGAGACGTGACGGCGGCCGACCGCCCGCGGCTGCTCGAGTTGAACGCCGAGTCCGTGCAGATGCTCTCAGAGCTCGACGAGCAGCGCCTGGACTTCATCCTCTCGCTCGCCGGCCGCAGCCTCGTGGCCGAGCTCGACGGGGAGATCGCTGGGTTCGCGATCGCGATCGCGCAGGGGACGGGCTACGACAGCGACAACTACCGCTGGTTCTCAGAGCGCTACGAGCGCTTTTTGTATCTCGACCGCATCGCCGTCGACGCCGGGCGGCGGCGCCACGGCCTGGGCGCGGCGCTGTATGAGGCGATGGAGGAGACCGCTGCCGCCTCGGGGCGGATGGTGTGCGAGGTGAACGTCGAGCCGCCCAACGAGGTCTCACTCGCATTTCACCGCGCCCGCGGCTATCGCGAGGTCGGTCGCCTCGCCCACGGCACGGTCCGCACCGTCGCTCTGTTCAGCAAGGAGATTCAGAGCCCTCCGCCTGCCGGGGCCCGGCTACAGGACCTTTGAGAGAAACGCCCGCGTGCGCTCGTGGCGCGGATTGTTCAGCACCTCCCCGGGGGGGCCGGCCTCGACCACGACGCCGGCGTCCATGAACACAACCTCGTCGGCCACCCCCCGCGCGAAGCCCATCTCGTGCGTGACGACGATCATCGTCATGCCGTCGCGGGCCAGCTGCTGCATGGCCTGCAGGACGTCGCCGACGAGCTCCGGGTCGAGCGCCGAGGTCGGCTCGTCGAACAGCATCAGCTTGGGCTCCATCGCGAGCGCCCGTGCGATCGCGACCCGCTGCTGCTGCCCGCCTGAGAGCTGCCCCGGGTAGTCGTCGAGCTTGTCGGCAAGGCCGACCCGGCCGAGCAGCTCGACGGCGCGCTCGCGGGCCTGCTCGCGTGGTGCTCTCTTCACGTAGATCGGCGCGCAGGTCACGTTCTCGAGCGCCGTCATGTGCGGGAACAGGTTGAAATGCTGGAAGACCATGCCGATCTTCGCGCGGTTGCGCGCGACCTCGGATTCACGCAGCTCGTGCAGCTTCTCGCCCTCGGACCGGTAGCCCACGAGGTCGCCGTCCACCGACAGAAGCCCCGAGTTGATTTTCTCCAGGTGGTTGATGCAGCGCAGGAACGTCGACTTGCCCGAGCCGGACGGGCCGAGCAGGCACATCACCTCGCCGGGCTGAACCTCGAGGCTTATCCCCTTGAGCACCTCGAGGCGACCGAAGCGCTTGTGCACGCCCTCCGCCTTCACCATCGGCCCGGCCATCACGATTGACCGCGGCGCACCGCGAGCAGGCCGATTCGCAGGCGTTCCAGCGGCCCCGGCGATTGCTCTCGCGTGCCCCTGCCGTAGTGGCGTTCGACGTAGTACTGCCCGACGTACAGCACGCTGGTCAGCAGGATGTACCAGAAGCTCACGACGATCAAAAGCTGGATCGTCTTGAAGTTGACCGAGTAGATCAGCTGCCCGGCGTACAGCAGCTCGGTCACGACGATCACGCTCACGAGCGATGAGCTCTTCAGCATCGAGATCGTCTCGTTCCCGGTCGGCGGGAGGATCACGCGCATCGCCTGCGGCAGCACGATCCTGCGCATCGTCTGCAGGCGTGTCATGCCGAGCGATCGCGCGGCGTCGGCCTGGCCGTCGTCGACCGAGATGATCCCCGCCCGGACGATCTCCGCCATGTAGGCGCCCTCGTTCAGCCCCAATCCGAGGATCGCCGCCGTGAAGGGCGTGATCAGCGTGTTGGCATCCGCGTGGATGAAGGACGGGCCGAACGGGATACCGAGGCCTATCTTCGGATAGAGGGCGGCGATGTTGTACCAGAACAACAGCTGCACGAGCAGGGGCGTGCCGCGGAAGAACCAGATGTAGAACCAGCTCGCGCCCGACAGGAGCGGGTTGGGCGACAGGCGCATGATCGCGAGCAGCACGCCGAGCGCGATGCCGATCACCATCGCTATCACCGTCAGCTCGACCGTGATGACGGCGCCGTGCAGGATGCGCGGGTCGAACAGGTAGTCGCCGACGACGCTCCATTCAAAGCGCGGGTTCGTGACGACGGAGCGGATCAGCGCCGCCGCCACGACCAGCACGATCAGGCCGGCGACCCAGCGGCCGGGCCGCCGGACGGGGACGGCCCTTATGTCATCGGGCCGCCCGGGCCTGCTGGTGGCCTCGGGGGAGGACACCAGCTGTCCCGGTCAGCTCGTCGCGCCGTTGATCGTCGGCGTCGTGATGGCGCCCGACTGGATGCCCCACTTGGTGAGGATCGCCAGATACTTGCCGTTTGCCATGAGCACCTTCAGCGCCGCCAGGGTGGGCGTCGTCATGCCGCTGGTCTTGGGGATCGCGATGCCGTAGGGCGCGAAGCCGTAGCTCTTGCCGATCAGCTTGAACTGCCCGTTTGACTGCTTGATCTGGTAGGCCACGACCGGCGAGTCGGCCATCCCGAGTTCCGCCCGTCCGCTTGACACAGCGAGGTTGACCGCGTTCTGGCCCGGGAAGCTGAGCACGGTCACCGGCTTCTTGCCCGCCGCGGTACAGCTCTTGCTCTGCTTTTCGGCCTCTTCCTGCTCGGTGGTCCCCTTCTCCACCGCGACCGTCTTGCCACACAGGTCGGCGAGCGTGTTCACGCCCGGGTTCGCGGTGCTCTTCGCATAGAAGGAGATGCCCGCGCTGTAGTAGTCGACGAAGTCAACGGTCTTCTCGCGTTCCTTGGTGTCGGTGAACGACGAGGCGCCCATGTCGTAGCGGCCGGCAGCGAGGCCCGGGATGATCGTTTCGAAGTTGGAGTTGATCATCTTCACCTTCAGCCCCATCACTTCGCCGAGCGCCTGCATCAGGTCGGGGTCCATCCCGATCACCGTGTGCCCGTCGGGCGCGATGAACTCGTTGGGCGCGTACTGCGCTTCGGTCGCAACAAGCAGCGTGCCTTTGCTTTTTATCGGCGCGGGCACCTGGGCGACGATCGCGGCGTCTGCGCTGCTCGCCGCCGTGCTCGTGGCCGAGCTCGTGGTGGAGTTGCTGCTGCTGCCACAGGCTGCGAGTGCCAGCACGGCCAGCGTGGGAGCGCCAATCAGGGCGAGGAGCTTGCGCATCGGGACCTCCAGTGCGGCTTTGACGGTTGAACCGGCGCCCCGGGCCGAGGCCGCGCAAGTATAAGCCGCCCCCACCCCGGACTTGAGCGCGGCTGCAAGTTCGCAGATTGACCCTGTGGAAGTGGCCCCTGCCTGCCGATACGCATTTGGTGGGCAAACTGCAACAAGCTCCATTTCGGTACATCCGGCCCCTGAATCGGGCGCGGCGGGTCTCCCTTTCGGCTCTCGCCGGGAGCGTGATCATCGCCGTCGGCGGGGGGCCGCTCTCCGACGGGCCGCTGCGGGCGCTGGCGATCGCGGGCCCGTCTCCCACCTCCGACGCCAACCGCCAGGCCGTCGAAGCGTCCTCGACGACCGGCGGCACGCCCGGTTCCGCCACGGGGCCGACGGGAGCGGGCGCCCAGGGCGCCGAATCCGGCGAAGCAGGCCAGGCGGGGAGCACGGGCCAGACGCCGGTCACCGCCACCACGACCGCGACGACTCCCGCGCCCGCGCCGCCGCCGACGACCTCGACGACGACCGCCACCATGACCGCGACGACTCCTGCCTCCACGACGCCCGCACCGTCGGCGCCGCACCTGGGCGCCCAGGCGAGCACTCCCGCCGCAGCTCCAACACCCGCCGGAGCTCCGATCGTCGTTCGCCAGCGCCCGCAGAAGATCACCGGAGGCGGCGTTGAACCGAAGATCGCCTCGGCGCACGGCCAGCCGGGCACCGGCGGCGCCAAGGGGTCAACGGGCAGCGCGGGATCCGCACAGCCCGACGCGAGCCCGGCGCCCGGCGCCACGAGCACGGGCGCAGCCGTCCCCGCCAACGACAACGTCGCCCCCCCGCCGCAGCTGGCGGCCGGGCAGGCCGGGGCGCTGGCGGCCGAGCTGGCCTCCTCGGCGGCGTCGGTGCAGGCCCTGTCCTTCTACCGCATCCCGCTGTTTCTGCTGCCCATCTATCAGGCGGCCTCCGTCCAGTACGGGGTGCCCTGGCAGATCCTCGCGGCGATCAACGAAATCGAGACCGACTACGGCTCAGATCTGTCGGTCTCCACAGCGGGCGCGGTCGGCTGGATGCAGTTCATGCCCGCGACCTGGAGCTCCTACGGGGTGGACGCCTTCAAGGCGGGCTATGCGGACCCCTACAACCCGGTCGATGCGATCTACGCCGCCGCCCGCTACCTGCGCGCAGCCGGCGCCTCGGAGAACCTGAGGGGAGCGATCCTCGCCTACAACCACTCCGATGAATACGCGGACTCGGTGCTGCTGCGCGCGAAGCTCATCTCGACCTACCCGCAGTCGGTGATCCAGACGCTCACGGGCCTCGTGGACGATCGCCCGCCTGTGACGGGACGCCCGGTCGTCCTCGGGCCTCTGAACGCGTCCTTGAGCACCCCCCCGCCATCCTCAAGCGCCACCCCCGCCCAGCCGAAGCCCTCCTCGACCCCCGGCTCTGTGGCCCCGCCGACGCCCACCGCCGCCGCGGCGATCGCCACCTCAAGCCCCACGAGGAGCAAGGGCTCACCCAAGCTGATCGACCTGCTGAGCGCCCCCCACGCGGCCGTCGTCGCCGTGCAGGACGGTCGCATCGTGAAGATCGGCGCCTCGCGAAAGCTCGGGCTGTATGTGATCCTCGAAGACCTCTACGGCGATCGGTTCACCTACGCGGGTCTCGGGAGCCTCGCCAAGAGCTATCGCCTGGGTAAGCCAGAAACCTCAGCGCAGGCGCCGGC
This sequence comes from uncultured Solirubrobacteraceae bacterium, assembly GCA_963764185.1. GTDB lineage: Bacteria > Actinomycetota > Thermoleophilia > Solirubrobacterales > Solirubrobacteraceae > Palsa-744. The sequence continues at coordinate 308,917 of CAVXRF010000009.1, forward strand.
CGCCCTGGCAACAGACAGCAAGGACCCCGCCCCCTCAAAGCCCGCGAGCGCCGGGCGCCAGCTCCCACAGACGCTGCCTGCAGCGAGCCCTCAGGGCTCAGGCGAAGCGGGCGAACTGCTCGGGAGCGCCTCAGAAACGACACCCGCGGGGATGGGCAAGGTGCGCCTGTTCGCACACCCCCACAACCCCGATGCGATCGCCGCCGCTGTGAGCGCCGCCGCGATCGCCCGCGCGCAGAGGCTGGGCGAAGCCTCATCGGGTGAGAAACCCCTGAAGAGCGGATCGATCGTGGCCGAGGGCACCGTCCTTGGCCATGTCAACCTGCCCCCCCGCGCCAAGGACGGCCATCTGCAGTTCGCGATCGCACCGGCCGGTGACCCAGACACGATCGACCCCGCCCCGATCATCGAGAACTGGGTGGAGCTCCGGGCCGCGCTTCACCCGCGCGGGGCAAAGACCGGCGAGAGCCTCACCGGGGCGACCGCCGCAGAGGCCTTCCTGATCTCAAAGAGCCGCCTTCAACAGGAGATCCTGTCAGACCCGGCGGTGGGCCTTTCGCCCTGCACGCGGCAGGTGCTCGCCTCCGGGCAGATCGACAAGCGCGTCTTGGCCCTGATCGCCTTCCTGTCTCGCTCGGGGCTTGAGCCCACGATCGCCGCCCTGCGCTGCGGCTCAGGCGCTTACGACACGGCGGGCTATGTCTCACCTGAACACTCAGGCGATGCGATCGCGATCACCAAGATCAACGGCATCTCCGTGGCCCAGCACCAGGGCCAGGGCTCGATCACCGACCAGACGATCAGAACCCTGTTGAGCGTGCCCGCCCAGTTCGCCGCGCATCAGATCGTGAGCCTCATGCACTACCCCGGCGACCCCTCGACGCTGGCGCGCAGAGACCACGGCTCCTACATCGAGATCGTCTTTACGCTGGCCAAGCCTTCCGAGCCCCAGGCGGCCCCCGCCACGGCGAAGGCCGCCCACTCGGCGCCCACCGGGCCGAGCGCCCCCTCGCCGCTGACCGTCAGCGGCGAACTGAGCGCTGCCCAGTGGGAACAGCTCGTGGCCCGCGTGGGGGCGCTGCCCGTGCCGACGGTCTCGACCAAGCCGAGCTCCTCGGCGATACCGGACCCGAGCGCGGGATAGCGCCGCAGAGCACCAGCCGGCTCGAGCATCCAGACGCGTCTGTGGCGTGAGTTCATGCGGGGTGTAGTGCGTCCCCGGCCGGAGGAGGGCCCGGACCGGGGACGCTCCCAACTCATTCCATGCGGGGCTTCCAGGAGGAAGCTCGCAAATCGTACGGGTCGAACAGGCGGAATTTCTGCCCGCGCGCATACCTAGCCGGCGCCAACCGTGCCGGCCACGAGCGAGGGCCAGTCCTCGGCCCACGGAGAAGCCTGCTCGAGCTGCGCGGCCACGGCGATCAGCTGATCCTCGCGTCCGTAGGCGCCGACGAGCTGTGCGCCGACCGGCAGGCCCTCGGCAGTCCGGTGCAAGGGCAGTGAGATGGCCGGTTGGCCGGTCGTGTTGAACATGGCCGTGAAGGCGGCCAGCGGCACGGAGCGCATGATCGGCGCGACGGGGTTCTCGGGGTCCGGATCGAACGTGCCCAGTGGCGTGGCAGGCTCCGCGGTGGTCGGAGTGAGCAGCAGGTCGAACCCCTCCTGCCACCACTCGGCGATCCGGCGTGTGACCCGCTGGTGGTACTCGACCGCGCGCAGATAGTCGGCCGCGGTGTGGGAGCGGCCGAGCTCGGCGAGCGCCCAGGTGCTCGGCTCGACGTCCGCGGAGGAGATCGCCTCGCCGGTCCTTGCTTCCCAGTATTTGAGGTTCCAGGCGATTCCGGCGGTCCACCGCAGCAGGAAGCTGGGTATGTAGTCGGGGTCGTCGATGCCCGGCGGGTGGGCGTGCTCGACCTCATGGCCGAGCTGCTCGAGCAGTTTCGCGGTGTCCTGCGCAGCCGCGATGCAGTCGGGGTGCGTCTCGAACTGGCCGCCCGGAGGGGTCGTCATGATCCCGATGCGCAACCTGCCGGGGTCGCTGCCGAGCTCCTCGCGGTACGGTCTGCGCCGGGCCGGCGCCGCGTACGGGTCACCGGGCATCGCGCCGCAGATCGCATCCAGCACCCCGGCGCTGTCGCGCACCGAGCGGCACACCACGTGCTCGGCGACGAGCCCGGAGATGACGTCGCCGAACTCCGCCCCGAGCGAGACGCGCCCGCGCGACGGCTTGAGCCCCACGAGCCCGCAATGGCTCGCGGGGATGCGAATCGACCCTCCGCCATCGTTGGCGTGGGCCACCGGAACCAGGCCCGCAGCTACCGCCGCGGCGGACCCGCCGCTCGATCCACCCGGTGAGCGCTCGAGATCCCAGGGGTTGCGGGTGGCGCCGTACGCCGCGGGCTCGGTCGTGGGCAGGATTCCCAGCTCTGGCGTGTTCGTCTTGCCGACGAACACGAACCCGGCGTCGCGGAACTTGCGCGCGAGATACTGGTCCTCGGCCTCTCTCCATTCCAAGCGCTTGAGGAACATCATGCCCTCGTGGAAGGGGTCTTCGGCCGAGTGACAGGCGAGGTCCTTCAGCAGCAGCGGCACGCCTCGAAACGGTCCATCGGGCAGGGGCCGGCCGGCCGCCGCGGTGGCCTTGTCGAACAGCTCGGTGATGACCGCGTTGAGCTCGGGATTGACAGCCTCGATGCGGCCGATCGCGCTCTCAACCAGCTCCGCCGGCGACACGCGACCGTCGCGCACCAGCTCAGCCTGCCCCGTCGCATCCAGTCTCGCCAGCTCGGACATCTTCCCTCCTCCTAGCGCTGCTTCGCAGTGACACCGCGACTATATATCCAGCCTCCTCAGGCGCGAGCGGCGCTGTCCATCTTGACGGCGCGCGTGACGGTCGCCGTCTGCCCGTCCGCGACCGAGGTCGCCGTGAGGGTCACGCGCACCGAGGCGTGGCCCTTCAGCAGTCGCCGCCCGAACGAGGCGATGTGGACGCGCACGCGTATTTTCTGCCCGGCGCGGGCTTCGTAGTTGGTGCTGGCGAGCGGGCGGCAGCCGCGCGCGCAGCGCGCTGCGCTGGCGCGCCGTTTGTGGTGTTCGGCGATTTGGATCGTGATCGTGACCTTGCCGCGGCATCCGTCGCTGGCGCTCGCGGGGCATCGCAGCGGGATCACGGCGACGCCATGCCGGTTGACGGAGATCGACCTGATCGATATGACGACGGGTGAGGGCCTGGGATCGCCGGAGAGGGATGGAATCAGCGCCACCGGCGCGGGCGCGACCGCGACCGCGACCGCCGTCTGGGCGCTCGGTCCGCCGTTGCGGCTCATGGTCTGGCCGGTGAAGACCTGGGTGGTCGAGGTGCCCGCCGAGTCGGTCTCGGTCAGCGTCGCCGTGTAGTTGCCCGCAGCGGCGTAGGTGTGGGTCGTGGTGGGTGTGGAGGTCGTGGCGGTGGAGCCGTCGCCGAAGCTCCAGGCGTAGGAGGTGATCGTGCCGTGCGCGACGCTCGAGGCGGACGCGTTGAAGGAGGAGGGCGAGCCGGCCGCTGCGGCGCTCACCGTGAACGACGCCAGCGGCGCCTCATCCGGGGCGATGGCTACGCCGTCGGGACCTTCGCCCACTTTGATTTCCGTACCCGCGGTCTGCGTGGCGGTGTTGATGGGCGTCACCGAGTTGGAGGAGTTGTCGGTCACATAGGCGGTCGCCCCGTCGGGGGTGATGGCGACCTGGTAGGGGACGCCTCCCACTTTGATCGCGCTGCCGGCCGTTCTGGCGAGGAGGTTCACCGGGGTGACTGAGCTGGAGCCATAGTCGGTCACGTAGGCGGTGACGCCGTCGGGGGTGATGGCGATGGAGTTCGGTTCTTTGACGGTGATCGTCGCACCGGCGGCATTGGTGGCCAGCGTTATCGGAGTGATCGCGTTGGCGGTGAAGTCGGCGACCCAGGCGGTCGTCCCGCCGGGGCTGATGGCGATCGACTGCGGGCCGCTGCCCACCGTGATGGGCGTGCCGGGAGTGTTCGTCGCGGTACTGATCGGCGTGACGCTGGCCGAGCCGTAGTTTGTTACATAGGCTTTGCTGCCGTCGGGGGATATCGCGATCGCCCACGGTTCTTTGCCCACTTTGATTTCCGCGCCCGCCGTCCTCGTGGTGAGATTGACCGGTGTCACCGATTCGGAGCCGTGGTTGGCGACATAGGCCTTGCTGCCGTCGGGGGATATCGCGATCGCGTAGGGACTCGAGCCCACTTTGATCGGCGTGCCGGCGGCGCCGGTGGACAGCGTGATGGGGGTGACGGTGCCCTGCGTCTGATTGGTTACCCAGGCGGTGCTGCCGTCGGGCGTGATGGCAAGGAAGGGCGGCGATGCGGCTTTGATCGCAGATCCCACGGCGTTGGTGGCGGTGTTGATCGGGCTGAGAGTCTGTTCGGTCAGGTTGGAGACGTAGGCGGTGTACGGAATGGCGCCCTGAGCGGGCGCCGGGGCCCCCAGCAGTGCGCCGGCGCTCGCGCCGAGCGCCAGGACGAGCGCCAGCCTGCGAGCAGCGGCGGTGAAGAGGCGGCGCCCCTGTCCCATCCCCGAAACCATGGCTCAAACCGGCAGGCGCTCGCCGGCGCGCGCCGTGGTCGGGGGAGGGCTCGTGAGGAGCGGGTCCTCGATGCTCAGTCGCCCGGCCCCGAGCTCTGCGCAGAAGGCGTCGATGACGGCCGGATCGAACTGCGAGCCCGCGTTTCTACGCAGCTCAGAGATGGCCTCTGAGGCCTCGATCGCACGCCCGTAGGGGCGGTTTGAGGTCATCGCGTGGAAGGCGTCACAGACGGCGATGATGCGCGCCCCGACGGGGATCTCCTTGCCCGAGCGCCGGTCGGGATAGCCGGCGCCGTCATAGCGCTCGTGGCTTGAGCGCACGAGCAGCGCGACGGGGCCCATCGCCGCCGAGGCGGCGAGGATGCGCTCGCCCACTTCACAGTGGCGCTCGATGATCGCCCGCTCTGAGCGATCGAGTGAGGAGCGCTTCTGGAGGATCGCGTCAGGCACCGCGACCTTGCCCACGTCGTGGAGCTCTGCGGCTCTGACCATGGTCTCGAGCTCCTCGCCCTGCAGGCCCATCTTGCGCCCCACCGCGCGCGAGAGGATGGCGACCTCGCGCAGGTGCTGATGGAGCTCCGGCTCGCGCTCTGCCATCACCTGCAGGAGCACCTTGCGCAGCTGCTCGGGCGCGTCGGAGTGGTTGCGCGTGCGCTTGTCGGCATAGAGGCGCTCATCCACCAGCTGCAGGGCCTCGGCGCGCTCTGAGGCCTCGCCCGGCAGCATGATCGAGCCGTAGGCGGTCGTTATGTCAAAGCCCTGGCCGCGCTCAGAGAGCGCCGCGACAGCCGCCTCACAGACCTCGGCCAGGCTCCGCTCGCTCAGCGGGGTGAGCGCGCAGAACTCATCTCCCCCCAGGCGGAAGGCCTCGCCTTCCGGTTCGACGGCGCGAGCGAGTTTCTCACCGAGGCGTGCCAGCAGGGCATCGCCGACGGGGTGCCCGAAGGCGTCGTTGTAGCGCTTGAAGCCGTTCAGGTCGAACAGCAGGAGTGCCCACGGCGAGCGCTCAGAGGCCGACTGAAGGACGTCCTCGAGGCAGATCAGAAGCCGGCGGCGGTTGCCGAGCGCGGTGAGCGGGTCGGTCAGCGCCTCGTGGCGGCTTCTATCGACCAGCGACAGGTTCTCTGAGAAGGTCAGCCCCATGCGGGCGATGACGCCCATGATGGTCAGCACCGAGAGGATGTAGGCCGACTGCTTGACGGGCTCTAAGGCCTGCAGGGAAAGCAGGCCGAGGGCACACAGCGCAAAACAGAGCGGGAACACGAGCAGGCGGCGCCCGTGCAGGCCGATCACCGCCGAAGGCCTTGGCGGCTGCCAGGCGGCCAGGCCGAGCACGACCGCCGAGGCCGGCCACAGCGTTTCAAAGAAGCTCGATTCGCCATGGCCCGTCGCCGACCAGTACAGCGAGAGGACATCAGCCCCCGCGCCGATCAGAAGCCCCACAGCGACTGTGCCGAGGACGCGCCCCGGGCGCCAGCCCGTGATCGCGAGAACGGCCACCACGAAGCAGATCAGAAGGAGATCCCCGAGCGGGTAGATGAGATCGCCCACGACCGCGCTGAAAGAGCCCCCGCTGGCCGTGAGGATGCTCGGCAGGATGAACTGCGAGGAGAGGGCCGCCACCGCCAGCGCGCCGAGGATGCCGTCGAGCCACAGGCTGGGGTAGAAGTGGCGCACCCGGGCCCTGACCAACAGGCCGAGGCTCAGAAAGGCGGCCGGGTAGAAGATCAGCCAGAAGAAGTCGCTGGTCGAGGGGAACGGCCCGGATGTGACCTGGGCCGGGTCGATCGTGAAGATCACCTCACCGATCGCCCAAGAGGTGAGGCCCACGCCGAGCGCCACCCAGGCGCCCCGCTCACAGGCCGAGAAGAGGGCGCGCAACAGGCACAGGGCCCCGCCACAGAACAACAGGGCGTTGAACAGATAGTTTTCAAATAGGCCATCGAGCCCGGAGCCGCCGAGGCCCGTGAGCGAGTGAAGCGCGTACGCCAGCAGGCACAGCAGGCCGAGCGTCTTGAGGATTGCCACGATGCGCCTGCGCGAGCCTCCCACCGAGAGCGCTGAGTGCGATGCGCTCGCCGGCGGGCTCTGCAGGAGCTGATCGAGCGCCTCGCCGTGGGCCCTCAGCCCCGGTCGACGCCGCGTCCCTGTGAACCGCGCAGCCGTGACGCTCACCATGCTCATATGGCCGAGTCGGCGGCGCGGGGTGAGGGCTTTATCTGAGATTGAGGGTGTGGACATATGCCCGAAAGGGACGACATCGATCAGCCGCGAGCGGCTGACTTCAGCGTGATCGCGTGGGTGACGGTCGCCGTCTGCCCGCCCGCGACCGACGAGGCGGTCAGGGTCACCCGCACCGAGGAGTGCGTTTTGAGCAGTCGCCGCCCGAACGAGGCGATGTGGACGCGAACACGGATCTTCTGACCGGCGCGGGCTTCGTAGCTGGCGCTGCCAAGCGGACGGCAGCCGCGTGCGCAGCGGGCGGCGTGGGCGCCCCGGCGGGGTTCGGCGACGTGGATCGTGATCGTGATCTCTCCGCGGCAGCCTCCGGTGGCGCTGGCGGGACAGCTCACGCCGATCACGGCGACGCCTGCGGGGTTGACGCTCAACGGGCTGGACGATATGAGCGGGGGTGTCGCTCGCGATGCCGGCGGGTCGCTCAAAGCGGGGGGGTCGCTCACGACAGGCGGATCCCCGGGCAGGCTCGGCGAGCTCTGCGAGGGCTGCGTGACCGACACGGCGCGGGCGGCCTGGGCGCTCGATCCGCCGTTGCGGCTGATGGTCTGGCCGGTGAAGACCTGGGTGGTCGAGGTGCCGGTCGAGTCGATCTCGGTGACCGCCGCCGTGTAGTTGCCTGCCGCGGCGTAGGTGTGTTCGATCGCGGGCGAGGTCGTGCTCGCGGTGGTGCCGTCACCGAAGCTCCAGTTATAGGAGGTGATCGTGCCGTAGGCCACGCTCGAGGCGGAGGCGTTGAAGCTCGTGGGCGAGCCGACGGTGACCGTGCTCGCGGTGAACGAGGCGACCGGCGCCTCATCAGGCGTGATGGCGACGGTGTCGGGCGCTTCTTCGACTTTGATGGAGGTGCCGGGAAGGTTGTTGGCCAGCGTGATCGGCGTCACCGTCTTGGAGCTGCGGTTGGCTACATACGCCGTCGTGCCATCCGGGGTGATCGCGATTCCGATCGGATGGCTGCCAACGGTGATCGCCGCCCCCGGCGTGGACGTCAGCAGGGTGATCGGGCTGACACTGCCCGCGCCTTCATTGGTGACGTAGGCGGTGTTCCCGTTCGGGGTGATCGCGACGTCGATCGGTTCTTTGCCCACTTTGATCGGGCTGCCGGCGAGATTGGTGGCGACGGTGATCGGCGAGACCGATTCGGAACCGTGGTTTGCGACGTACACGGTGGTTCCATCCGGGCTGATCGCGATCCCCTCCGGTTCGTTTTCGACGGCGATGGGAGTGCCCGCGACGTTCGTGGCGACGGGGATCGGGGTGACCGTTTTGGAACCGCGATTGGTCACGTACACGGTGGCTCCGTTGGGGGTGATCGCGACCCCCATCGGTCCCGAGCCCACGCTGATGGGAATCCCCGGTAGGTCGCTCGCCAACGTGATCGGCGTCACCTGGTTGCTGCCCGCGTCGGCGACGTAGGCGGTCTTGCCGTCAGGTGTGACCGCGATGCCGACGGGATCGGTGCCCACTTTGATGGCGGTGCCGGCCGTGCCGGTGGCAAGCGTGACCGGTGTCACCGTGTCCGCGGTGCCACTGACAACGAGCGCAGTCTTGCCATCAGGGGTGATCGCGATCACCGATGGGCTGGTGCTGGGGATCGCCGAGCCCGTGAGGTTGGTGGCGGTGTTGACCGGAGTGAGGGTTTCTGAGGTTTCGTTGCTCACGTAGGCGGTGTAGGCGGTGGCCGCCTGGGCGAAGGACGGCGCTGCGATGAGGCCGCAACAGGCGCAGCCGGCCGCCAGCGCGACCCGCAGGTGCCCTCCCATCCGCATTGCGCTGCCGCCGGCGATCCCCATTTCGCTGGACGTCGGCGGCTGGCTCGGAACTCTTTACCGGCCCGTCTGCGGAGTGGACTGATGCCCGAAAGGGACGACTTGGATCGCCCGAAAGGGACGACGCGGTTCACGCGCCTTCGGAGAGGGCTGCGCCCGAGTAATGTGCAAGGGGATGAGCTCTGCTGCTCACACCAACGGGCATCGCGCGACGGGCGCGCGCAGGTCGGTGGCCGTTGTCGGCGGCGGCTTCGCGGGCGTCGGAGCCGCGGTCATGCTCGCTCGCGCGGGCTATCACGACGTCACGGTCTTCGAGCGGGGCGAGCGGGTGGGAGGGGTGTGGAATCACAACACCTATCCCGGTGCGGCCTGCGACGTGCCGTCGCATCTGTACGAGTTCTCCTTTGCGCCGAACCCGCGCTGGTCGCGCCGGTTCGCGCCGCAGGCGGAGATCCAGGCCTACGTCGAGGACGTCGCCCGGCGCCACGGGGTGCTCGAGAAGATCCGCACGAGCACCGAGGTGACGGGGGCGCGGTGGGATGAGGAGCGCAGCGTGTGGCTGCTGGAGACGAGCGAGGGGGCCCACGAGGCCGACATCCTGATCGCCGCCTGCGGGCAGCTGTCCGTTGCGAAGAAGCCGTCGATCGCCGGGCTCGAGAGCTTCGAAGGGCCGGCGTTCCATACCTCGCAATGGCGCCACGACGTGGACCTCACGGGTAAGCGGGTGGCCGTCGTCGGCACCGGCTGCAGCGCGATCCAGGCCGTGCCGGCGATCCAGCCGATCGTCGCGCAGCTCGACATCTACCAGCGCTCGCCCGGCTGGACGATGTCGAAGATGGACTTCGCCTACAGCGAGCGCACGCAGCGTCTGTTTGAGCGCTTCCCGATCCTGCAGCGGCTCGACCGCCTCGCGATCTTCGCGTTCATGGAGTTCGGGGCCCTGGGGATGACCGGTCAGCGCTGGGCTCTGTCGCCGTTTCGCGCGATCGGCCGCCGCCAGATCGACAAGGCGATCGGGGACGGCGAGCTTCGCGCCGCGGTGACCCCGAGCGATGAGGTCGGCTGCAAGCGGCTGATGCTGACCGACCAGTGGTACCCGACGCTCACCAAGCCCAACGTTGAGCTGATCACCGAGCCCATCGATGCGGTGACCGCGGCGGGTGTGCGCGCCAGGGACGGAACCGAGCGCCCGGCCGACGTGCTCGTGCTGGCGACCGGCTTCAAGACTCACGGCTTCGTCGCGCCGATGGAGATCACCGGCAGCGCCGGGCGCACGCTGGCCGAGGAGTGGGCGCCGGTTCCGCGCGCCTACCTCGGGACGAGCGTGCCCGGCTTCCCGAACATGTTCCTGCTCTACGGGCCCAACACGAACGGGGGAACCGGCTCGGTGATCTATACGATCGAAGCCGGGGTCAGACACGTGATCGCAGCGCTCGGCGAGCTCGAACGGGTGCACGCACGCCGGATAGAGGTCCGCCGCCAGACCGCCGAGGACTTCGACCGCGAGCTGCGCGCGGCGCTTGCCCACACCGTCTGGCACACGGGCTGCACGAGCTGGTATGTCGATGAGAACGGCAACGATCCGAACCAGTGGCCATGGCTGTGGAGCACCTACCGCCGTAGAACCGCGCGGATCCAGCCGGGAGATTACGAGCTGGGCACGCCGGTCTCACAGCCGGCCCGAGCCGCGCCGCTCCGGTAGAGTCGCGGTCGTGAACGAAGGCGGCGCTGCGAAGGCCCTGGTGGGACTGAGACTGGCGATCGGCGTGGGGGCCTGGGTGACGCCGCGGCTCGCCGGCCGGCTGTTCGGGCTCGACGCCGGGGCAAACCCGCAGTCCCCCTACCTGGCGCGCCTGTTCGGTGTGCGCGACATCGCGCTCGGCTGGGGCATCATGGGCACACAGGGCGCTGCGCGGCGACAGTGGCTGGCCACCGGCATCGCCTGCGATGCGGCCGATGCGCTGGCGGGTGTGGCCGGTGGATGTGGCGGATATCTGCCGAGGCGCACGAGCGCTCTGGTGACCGTGACCGCCCTCGGGGCGGTCGCCCTGGGCGCCTCCGTGCTACGCGCCGAGCAGGCCGCCCCGGCTGACGGCAGCACGGCCGATTCCTAGACGCTCCCGGCGCAAACGTCAGTGGGTCAGGAAATCGAGGTCCACGATGAGACCCATCACCTCGTAGCCGAGCTTGGTCGGATGAATGTCCGCTTCCGCACTCGCCGGGTTGAATCTGCCGCCCGGGCACATGGCCGTGAGGGCGCACACCGTGGGGATATCGAGCGCTTCCGATGCGCCTATGCTGACCGAGGGGTTGAACAGTGGCTCGGAGTTGGCGAAGCTCGCGCCGACGGTCTTCGCGGCGCTCGCCAGCAGGACGTCGAGCTGCGCGAGATCCCTGTCGCCGCCGGGCGCCGGCAGCAGGGTCGGATACGGGTTGTAGGCGCCGACCAGGATGATCTGGGCCTTCGGTGCAGCCGCGCGCAGCTGCGTGAGGATCGAGCTGACGTTGGCCTGGATCTTCAGGTACTCGGCGGTGACCTGGGCTTCCGTGCACGTGTATTTCGCCGGGAAGCCGCACGTGTGCTCGAGGAATTGGAGCACGTCGTTGGAGCCGATGTCGAGCGTGATCGGGCTGACGTTCGGGTTTGATTTCAGGGTCGCAAGCGCGTCGGCGAGCTGCGAATTGCCGCTGTAGGGGTGGTGCAGCCACACGTACGGGAAGGGTGTGCCGGTCGGGCCGCCGGCGCAGTAGGCCCCCGTGTATGGAGCGCCGGGGCCGTCCATGAACGTTTCGGTGGTCTCCCCGGGACAGCCGTCGTTGATGATCTCAAGGCCCGGGTTGAAGGCTTTCAGGGTGGCGCCGAAGTCGTCGACGTAGCCTTCGTCGAAGCTCGCCGGATCTATGTTCGGGTACTCGCCGAGGAACTGCGCCTGGTGGTAGCCGTAGGCGAGCGAGTCGCCCAGCGCGAGATAGGTGGCACCGACCTTGGTGGCGCCGGCGGCCGGAGCGAACGCGAGCGCTCCCAGCGTGGCCATGGCGGCGAGACACACGAGCAAGCGTGCGCGGATGCGATACGAAACGGACATACACCCTCCTTAGTTTCCAAGCGGACCTGGCCGGACTCCCTCCGCCTCGGACCTGGCTTGAAGCGCTGATCCTAACCGACTGGCGACCATCCGGCAACCTGATGCGCCGGGGCTAAACCTATGCGCGTGGGCTGCCGATGAAGGGTGCGTGAGGCTCCTTCTCCGCCCGTATCTGTTGCTGGCTGATCGCCAACGCCTCGGCGCTCGCCGGCTCGCGCTCGCGATTGGCGCGGCCGCGGGCATGTCGGTGGCGCTGCTCTGCGCGCTGGCCCCGTCCGCGGGTGCCGTGGTGATCGAACCCGTCGTCGGGAAAAAGATCGGTGTGCAGCCACACAACGCGAACGCGACCACGCTCGGTGAAGGCGGTTCGCCGGAAACCTTCAGCAATCCGAGCGGCAACCCGGTGCTTCACAAAGTCCGTACCTACGCGATCTACTGGGATCCGAAAGACGACTACCACGGAGACTGGCAGCACGTGATCGACACCTTCCTCGAGAACCTCGGCGTGGCGGGAGGGTCGCTTGAAAATGTCTTCGCCGTGGACACGCAGTACACCGACAAGTCAAACCAGCCGGCCGCCGACCGCTCGGCCTTCGCCGGCGCCTACACGGACACCAACCCGTATCCGACCCCGGCCGGCTGCACCGATCCCAATCCGTTGATAGAAGAACACGGGAAGAAAGACGCGATCACCTGTCTCACCGACGCGCAGATCCGCACCCAGTTGGAAACCTTCGTCATAACCCAGCACGGCCTGCCGAAGGGCATGAGCACGATCTTCTACCTGCTGACCCCGCCCGGAGTCACGGTGTGCGCAAATCCCACCGCGACCGTCTGCTCCAGCAACACCGAAGCCGAAGTGGTGGCACACAAAGCGGAATCCAAACCACACACGGCCGAAGGCAGCCTGTGCAGCTATCACTCCGCCATCAGCGAAACCAACCACGAAAGCGGCGACGAAAACACGATCCTGTATGCGGTGATCCCGTGGACGGCCGGCGGACTCGCCGACCCGCACCTGAACCCGGGTAACCAGACCGCGGCCTACGAATGTCAGGACGGCGGCTTTGATCCCTCGAGCAAACCCGTTGCCGAGGAAAAGGAGACGGCACCCCTCCAGGAGGAGCCGAACGAGCTGACCTGCCCGACCGATGACGGCGGTTGCGACACAGGACTCGCCGATCTGATCGTCAACCAGATCGCCGTCGAGCAGCAGAACACCGTCACCGACCCGCTGCTGAACGCCTGGCAGGATTCCGGAGCGCCTCACAATGAGGCCACCGACGAATGCCGCAACGTGTTCGCGCTTGTGCTCGGAGGCTCATCCACCGAAAACGAAATAACACACGCCGGGAATCTGTTCAACCAGGTCCTGAACGGTGGTGACTACTACCTCAACGACGCATTCAACCTCGCCGCCTACAAGCTCGCATACCCCGGCGTCGCCTGCCTGACACATGCCGCGCTCGATCCGCAGTTCACCGCCCCCAGCCCCGTGCACACTGGCGAACTCGTCGGCTTCGACGGCATGGAGTCCGATATCGCGCTCGGCGGCGGAATCGACTTCACGGCGGGCGGCTCTCCCCAGGCCACCTACGCCACCTACACGTGGAACTTCGGCGACGGCAGCCAGACGGTCACCGGCTACGCGCCCGGTACGCCCGTCTGCCCCGCGGCCTGGCTCAGCCCGTGTGCAGGCAGCGTCTACCACACCTACGAATACGCCGGCACCTACCCCGTCACCCTGACGGTCACCGATGTCGGCGGCAACACGATCGAAAGTGCGCCGCAGTACGTCACGGTCGCCGGCACGCCGCGCCCCGGCAGCCCGGGCGGATCGGGCGGATCCGGCGGCTCAGGCGGATCCGGCGGCTCAGGCGGATCCGGCAGCTCGGAACCGGGCGCCTCGGCCGGCGCCTCCACAGGCTCCTCGACCGCCTCGACGCCCGCCGCCGCGAGCGTGGCGCCGGGCCCGGTGGCGACTGCCGCCGCCCTGTCGAGGTCGCTCACGAGCGCCCTGTCCGGCGGCCTCGTCGTCCGCTACTCGGTCTCAGAGCAGGTCGCGGGGCACTTCGAAGTGCTCCTGGCAGCGTCCGTCGCCCGCAAGATCGGCCTGCACGGACCCGCCGCCACCGGACTTGCGAAGGGCACGCCCGCACAGATCGTGATCGCCAAAAACATCCTCGTGACCACGAAGGGTGGGCACAACACGGTGAAGATCAAGTTCTCAAAGAGCACGGCCGCGCGCCTGCGCCGCCTGCACAAGGTCTCGCTGATGCTCAGGCTCGTCGTCCGCAACGGATCGAAGAACCCCTCCGCGAGCACCACCTCGCTGAGCACGGTCACGCTCACCGGCTGAGAATCGCTCAGGGATCGCCCAGATCAGTCGGAGGAGCCCTTCCTGCGCTTGTCGCGAGCCTTCGGGCGGAACACGAAGTACCACAGGGCCCCGAGCCCGAGGTAGCCGAGGACGATCGACACGAGCGAGATCACCGCGATGCCGGTGTTGTTTCCGCTGGCCGCTTCTCCGTCGAGGGCCAGCAGCAGGGAGAGGGCGAGCGCCCCGAGGGCCATATCGACGGCCGTTTCCTACAGGCCCGGCCAGTGTCGCGCGACGTAGCCTGAGTTGTCCACAGCCCCGACCTGCCAGCGAGAGGCATACACGCCGCTGCGCCCGGCGGTGTCGTACAGCATGCCATCCACATACATGTAGGTGTGCCCCGCGTTCGCAAAGACGGTGATGTAGCGACCTGGTCCCGGCGCGCCCCAGCTCTCGAGCGTGCCTGAGGTCTCGGGCTCGCTCAGCAGCCCGGCGGCCGCCAGCGCGTAGCTCACCGAGCCCGAGCAGTCGTAGGCGTTGTCGACGAACGAGGCGTGCCCGCCACCGTAGACATAGGGGAAGTCGGCGATCGCATTGGCGCCCGCGATCACCTTCTGCACAGCTTCGGGCACGTCCGTCGGAATCGGGATCGTGCCGTTCCCGCCGATCGACTCCCCGCCTGCCACCGGGGTCAGCTGCTGGTGCTGCGTCTGCAGCGCCGCGCGTTCGGCCGCGTGCATCTGGGCGAGCTCCTTGCGCACTTCCGCATCGGAGGGCGCCCCCGCTGCGACGGCCTCTTCGCCGGCCTGCGCCGGTGCCGCCGCCGGCTTGTGATGCACCGAGGCCGGGGCCGGGTAGCTGCTGGATTCCAGGGGATCGGCGACCTCCTTGGCCACGCCTCCGGTGCCGCTGGCACCGCCGGGGCGCGCCGGGGACGCCGGGGCCGCGACGGCCGCCGGCGGGTCCGCTTTCGAGGAGTGCCCGGACGCGCCGACGCCGGCTTCACCGCAGCCGATAACCCCCGCCGCGGCCAGCAGGCAGGCCGATACGGCGATCACTGGCGGGTGCGCCCTCATCCACCCATAGGCTAGCGACAGCATCCGCCCTGCCGTGTCGGTACCCTCTCCGGATGCCCGAGGAGACCGCCGCGGTGGAGATCCGGCCGCATATTCGCCTCCTGCACGGAATGCGCCGCCCTGCGAACTGGCTGCAGCTCGTCCGCTTCGGCCTCGTCGGCGGCGTCGGCTTCATCGTCAACCTGGCGGTCTACACGCTGTTCGTGCACTCCGTCGGGGTCGACTATCGGGTGGCCTCGGTGGTCGCCTGGCTGGTCGCAGTGGCCAACAACTTCGTTCTCAACCGCCACTGGACGTTCGACGCCCGCGACGGTCAGGCGCGCTTCCAGGCGATGCGCTTCCTCGTGGTCAGCCTGGTGGCGGAGGCCTTCAGCCTGCTGCTGCTGACCCTGTTCGTGGAGGGGCTCAGCATCGCCAAGGTACCGGCGCAGGCGCTTGCTGTGGGTGGCTCGATGCCTCTGAACTTCCTCGGCAACAAGCTGTGGAGCTTTCGGGCGCGACGCTGAGACTCCACCGGCGAGGTCTGGCATCTCGTGCGGCCCATTGGCCGGTGCGGGGGCGGGTACCTATACTCTGGCCTTTCCCCCTCTCGGAGGATTTTTGTGCAGGAGATGGTCATCTACGGCGTCAGCTTTGACATGGTTGGCAAGCAGCCGATCGTGCTCCTGAAGACGGTTGACGGCAACAAGTTCCTGCCGATCTGGATCGGGCACCCGGAGGCGGCGTCGATCCTCATGAAGCTCCAGGGCGCCGGCACGCCGCGCCCGATGACGCACGATCTCCTGTGCGACATCCTTGGGGAGCTGGATGTCAAATGTACGCAGGTGTCCGTCACCGAGCTGCGCGAGAACACCTTCTTCGCCTCGATCACCCTCAACGTCGCCGGCCGTGAGCTTGAGATCGACTCCCGCCCGAGCGACGCGATCGCTCTCGCCGTTCGCTCCGGCGCACCGATCTACGCCGCCGAGGAGGTCATCTCCGAGTCGGCGATCGAGTTCGAGCACGACGTCGAGGAGTCCGAGGACGTCGTTGAGAAGTTCAAGGAGTTCCTCGATCAGGTCTCACCGGAGGACTTCGCCGCCGGGGACTCCTAGCCCTCAGCGCGTCGCCGCGCTTGCGAGGATGCGCTCCACCAGCTCCTCGAACTCGATTCCGGCGGCATCCGCGGCCAGCGGCAGGAGGCTTGTTTCCGTGAGACCCGGCACCACGTTGGTCTCGAGCACCAACAGCTCGTCGCTGTCGTCATCGAGCATCAGATCGACGCGCGCGACGCCACGGCAGCCGAGCAGCCGGTAGGTCTGCAGGGCAAGCTCCTGTGCCCTCGCGGTAGTCGCTGCGCCCAGCTCCGCGGGGCACACGAACGTGGTCATGCCGATCTCGTAGCGAGACTCGTAGTTGTAGAAGTCCTCCTCGCGAGGAATCGCCTCGACGACCGGCAGCGCGACGGGCTCCTCGCCCGGCGTCTCTGAGTCGAGTACCGACACCGCCAGATCGCGCCCCTTCACGTAGCGCTCGATGAGGATCTTTTTGTCGTAGGACAGCGCGCCCACGATCGCGCCCGGCAGCTGCTCGCTGGTGCGAGCGAACTTCACGCCCAGCGCCGAGCCCTGACTCGCCGGCTTGACGACCAGCGGGAAGCTCAGCCTGCGCTCGACATCCGCGAGCGCTGCCGCCGCCCCCAGCTCTTTGAACGTGGACTCGCGAAAGAAGTGAAAATCGGGCGTCGGGATTCCGGCCTCGCGCATCAGGTACTTGGCGAGCACCTTGTCGGTGCAGCGGATGCACGCCGAGGGCCCCGAGCCGGTGTAGGGGATGCCGATCGCCTCCAGCAGTCCCTGCACGGTTCCGTCCTCGCCCTCTGAGCCGTGCAGCGCGATGAACGCCGCGTCGAGGTTCGCACCGCGCAGCTGCTCCACGAGCTCCGGGCCGGCGTCGATCGCCACGACGTCATGCCCGCGCCGCGCCAGCGCGCCCTGCGCCTGGGCGCCGGAGCGCAGCGATACCTTGCGCTCCAGCGAGCTCCCGCCCTTCAGCACGGCAACGCGTTGGAGGCGCCTCTCCGAGCCGCCCGCCGGGGCCCTGCGCCGCCTGCCCGCTTCGAGCGTGCCGCCGCTCATCGATCCTGCTGCTCGCCGGCCGATCTGCGGCCGGCTTCTCCCGGCTCGGCTCGGCGCGGCAGCTCGACGACGTCCGCCAGCCCGGCGTCCGCCGCGCCGCCGGCCGTCTGCGCGGGTCGCGTCTCCCTCTCTGCCTTGCGCTCATCGGCGCCGGCCGGGCGAGCGCCGAGCGAGGAGGAGGTGAGAACGCCGTACAGGCCGGCCTGCCCGCCCATCGTCCTGCCGATCCGCCTGATGCCCTCGCGGATGTCATCGTCGGGGACGCCGGCGAAGTTCAAGCGCATCGATGACGCGCCGCTTCGCCCATCCATGTAGGCCGCGCGCCCGGGCACGAAGGCGACGCCCTCGCTGTCGGCGAGCAGGTCTGTGGTGTCGACGCCGCCGTCAAGCGTGGCCCAGATGAACAGTCCCCCCTGTGGCTTCGTCCAGCTCGCCTTGCCGCCGAAATGTTCCTCGAGCGCCTCGAGCATGACGTCGCGGCGGCGGCGGTACAGCTGCCTCAGCCGCCCGATGTACTCGCGCCAGTCGCCCTCCTTGAAGTAGGCCGCTACAAACAGCTGGGTGACCGGCGAAGAGCACAGGTCGGCGCCCTGTTTGCCGAGGTTGAGCTTTTCGAGCACCGGCCTGGGGGCGACCGCCCAGCCGAGCCGCAGGCCCGGGGAGAGGATCTTCGAGAAGGTGCCGAGGTAGATGACGAGGTCGGAGGCACCACCGCGGCCGACCGCCTCGGCGTCCAGCGAGTAGAGCGTCGGCAGCGGCTCGCCCTCGTAGCGCAGCAGGCCGTAGGGATTGTCCTCCAGCACCAGCAGCTCGCGCTCGCGCGCCACCTCGACCAAGCGGCGCCTGCGTGCCAGCGACATCGTCACGCCGCCCGGATTCTGGAAGTTCGGGATCGTGTAGATGAACTTCGGCCTCCGGCCTTCCGCCGCCAGCCCGTCGAGCGTGCTCTCGAGCTCGTCGATGGGCATCCCGTCAGCGTCCATCTCGATCTGCACGACGTCTGCCTGGTAGGCGCCGAACGTGGGCACTGCGCCCGGATAGGTGGGCGCCTCCGCGACGATCACGTCGCCCGGATCGATCAGCGCCTTGCACACGAGGTCGATCACCTGCTGGCCGCCGGTCGTGACGATCACCTCGGCGGGGTCCACAGGGGTTCCCTCCTCCTCCATCACTTCGACGATGCACTTGACCGTTACAGCCATCCCCTCCGTCGGGCCGTACTGCAGCGCGCGGGCGGTCGACTCGGCGGCCACCTGCGACATCAGCTTCGAGTACAGCTCGGGCGCGAAGGTGGTCGTATCGGGCAGTCCGCCCGCCAGCGAGATGACATCCGGGCGCTCGGTGAGCGCCATCATCTCGCGCATCGCCGAGCTTTTCATCCCGCGCGTGCGCGCAGCGAACAGGCTCTCGTAGCGCGCCAGCTCGTGCGCCGCGGGGCGGGCCCGTCGCCCGTCGCCTGCTCCTTTGATCGGTCGGTCCATTTCCTGAGTCTCTATTCGACGCCGCGCTTGCCGAACCTCGGCCTGGCCGGCTGACGGGTCGTCTATCGTCCTGAAAATCGCAGCTCGCCCAGCACCTGCACGGTAGCGCACCACCGCAAGCTCGTTGCATGAACGGCACCTTCTTCTACATAGGTCTCGGCGCCGGCCTGGCGGTCGCCTGCGGGTTGCGGCCGTTCCTCGTGCTGCTGCTCGCAGGCGCGCTCGGTTCGGCCGGCGCGCTCGGCGTGAGCTTCGCTCACGGCCGCTACCACTTCCTGCAGTCCAGCTGGTGGCTGCTCGCGGTGGTGGTCGCGCTCGTGCTGTCCTACGCGCTCCAGCTGCTGCTCGGCCTCGACCCGATGCTCGATCCCTCTCGCGAGCGCTCGCGACCTGGAGCGCTGGCCGCTGCGCTGAGCGGTTTGGGCTACGGAGCCGGCGCGCTGCTCTTTGCCGGAACGCTCGCCGCGCACGGCGACGCCTCATGGCCGGGTCTTGTCGGCGGCCTGGCGGCGGTATGGCTCGCGCAGAGCGTGGCGGGGCCGCTGATCGCAGGCGCCCGCACGCGCCTGGCCGATCGCGCCGCGCGCGAAGCGCTGACGGTCTACCTCGACGCCGCATCGCTTGTGCTGGGCGCCCTCGTCGCGCTGCTTCACCCGCTCGGCTATGTGGCGGTGGCGCTGTTCGCCTGGCTCCTCGTGCGCTCGCGCTCGCGTGCGTCAAGCAAGTACGCGGGTCTGCGCATCCTGCGCCGGTGATGGCGCGGAACATGAACTCGACTCAAGCCAAGCTGGTCCTGTGCGTAATCGACGCGATGGCGCCCGCGATGCTCGAGCGCGCGGTGGCCGCCGGTGCCGCGCCGGTATTG
The DNA here is from genome assembly GCA_963764185.1 of uncultured Solirubrobacteraceae bacterium. Taxonomy (GTDB): domain Bacteria; phylum Actinomycetota; class Thermoleophilia; order Solirubrobacterales; family Solirubrobacteraceae; genus Palsa-744. The sequence goes on from CAVXRF010000009.1 coordinate 328,449, forward strand.
CAGGAGATGATGGAGCGCGGGCACTACGTGCCCGATTGCGTGGCCTCGTTTCCGTCGGTCACTCCCGTGTGCGCCGCCTCGATCGTCACGGGCGTGGCCCAGGACGCGCACCGCATCCCCGCCATGAACTGGTTTCACCGCGAGGAGGACCGCTACGTCGAGTACGGGTCGAGCTTTCGTGCAGCCCAGCGGTTCGGCATCTCCCGCCAGCTGACCGACACCGTCTACAACATGAACCGCGCCCACCTCGCGCCCGAGACCCTCACGGTGTTCGAGACGCTCGACGACGCCGAGGTGCGCACGGCGGGCACCACCTATCTCATGTACCGCGGGCGCTACCGCCACGAGCCCCAGCGCGACACCGCGCTCACGCGCGTTGCCTCGACGCTGATGCGCCATCCGGTGATGGGCCCGCGCGAGCTGTTCTACGCCGACATCTTCGCCTCCCGCCAGACCGGCTGCCGCTCGGGGCTCGGAATGCCGGGCGTGCGCGACCGGCACTCGGGTTGCGTATCGAGCTATCTCGTCGAACATGATCTGTTCGACTTCCTGCTTCTGTCGCTCCCGGACAACGACTGGTACTCGCACAAATACGGCCCGGATGCGCAGGTGCAGTCGATCGCCCAGGCGGACCTCCAGCTCGCCCGCGTGTGCCAGGCCTCGGGGGGGATCGACGAGTTCCTCGCCGAGCACGCCGTGATCGTGCTGGCCGACCATTCCCAGACCGCGATCACGGACACGATCGCGCTTCAGGATGAGCTCGCCGAGCTGGGCGTGCGCGGGCCGTCGCGCTCATCGGGCTCCGCACGCGGGGAAGAGCCGCGCATCGCGGTCTGCCCCTCTCAGCGCGCCGCGATGGTCTACGCCCTGCACGCGAGCGAGCGCGACGCGATGCGCGCCTCCGTCGTGACCCGCGCGCTGGCGATAGACGGCGTCGAGCACGTCATGTGGCTGGCCCGCGACGCACACGACGTTCCCAGCGAGGGGATCATCTCGAGCCCCGTGCACGGCGAGCTGCGATTCGCTCCGGGCGGGCCGCTTGAGGATTCGCGCGGCGCCTGCTGGAGCGTCGAAGGGCCGCTGGCCGTGATTGACGCGGCCGTCCTTGACGGCCGCCTGCGAACTCCCGCCTACCCGGATGCGCTTGCCCGCGTGTGGTCGGCGCTCACCTGTGAGACCTCCGGTGAGGTGCTGCTGTCGGCCGGGCCGGGCTACGAGTTCATCGACTGGGGCCGCCAGGCGCACGTCGGCGGTGGCAGTCACGGCTCGCTGCACGCATCCGACTCGCTCGGGGCGCTCGTGCTGTGCGGGGTCGAGCTCCCGCAGCCGCAACCCGCCCAATGGGCGATCCGCGACATTGCTCCGCTCGTGCTGGGGCACTTCGGCTGCACCGGGAGCAGCCCCGCCGCGGCGGAGTCCACAGCGGCATAGCGGCGCCGAGGAGCTCAGGGAAGGAGTGGAGTCACCGCGGGGGAGTCACGTTACCCTCGCCTGGTGCGCCGCTCCCTGACGCTGATCGTATGTGCTGCCCTGTGCGCGCTGCCGGCGACGGCCGCGGCCGCGCCCACCGCCCTCTCGCAGCCTTCGGGATCCCGACCGGCGCCTCACAGCGCCAGTGCGAGCAGCGCCGCCTCATCGGCCCAGCCCATAAGCGCCGAAACGCCGATACCGGTAACTGCCTCGGACACGCCGCCCGCCGGTCGCAGGCTCTCGGCGGACAGGGTCATTGAGATCGCGGACGCCCTTCCGAAGATGCGCGCGGTTCGCCGGAAATACCCGGGCTCCTACGGGGGCGCCTACCTGAAGGGCCCGCTGCACTGGCAGGTGAGCTACTTCTCGCGCGACGGCAGGAGTGAGATCGGCCAGGTCATCATCGAGGATTCCTCTGGACGCGTGCTCGAACAGTGGACCGGCTTTCAGGTCGCGTGGACGATGGCGCGCGGCTACCCCGGCGCGTTCGGCCGGCACGTCAATGCCCTGTACGTATGGCTGCCGCTGTGCGTCCTGTTCATGCTCCCGTTCCTCGACATTCGCCGGCCCCGCTCGATGCTGCACCTCGACCTGCTCGCGCTGCTCTCCTTCTCCATCTCGCTGGCGTTCTTCAACCATGCGCACATCTACGCGTCGGTGCCGCTCGTCTACCCGCCGCTCGTCTACCTGTTCGTGCGCATGCTCGTGCTGGCGCTGCGCCGGCGCCCGGGCCGCGAGCCCGGGCCGCTGCGCCTGCTCGTGCCCGTGCCCTGGCTCGCTCTGGGCGTGGTGTTCCTGATCGGATTCCGGATCGCGCTCAACGTCACCGACTCGAACGTGATCGACGTCGGCTACGCCGGGGTCATCGGGGCGCAGCGGATCGTCGACGGCAGGCCGCTGTACGGCTCCTATCCGTCCGACAACGAACACGGTGACACCTACGGCCCTGTCAACTACGAGGCCTACGTTCCCTTCGAGCAGCTGTTCGGCTGGAGCGGCACCTGGGATGACCTGCCCGCCGCGCACGCCGCGGCGATCACGTTCGACCTGCTCGCGGTCGCGCTTCTGTTCCTGCTCGGCCGCCGCGTGCGCGGGCCGGCGCTCGGTGTTGTGCTCGCCTACGCGTGGGTCGCCTACCCGTTCACCCTGTTCACGCTCGAGAGCAACTCAAACGACGCCCTCGTCGCCGTGCTCGTGCTGGCGGCGCTGCTCGCCTGCAGCTACCGCTCGACGCTCGGCCGATCCGCATCCGGTGCTCTCGCCGCGCTCGCCGGCCTGACGAAGTTCGCCCCGCTCGCGCTGGCGCCGCTGCTGGCCACGCACTATGAAGGCGAGGGCGGGCCGGCAGCCCCCTCAGCCCGCCGGCTGCGGTCCACCGCGGTGTTCGTGGCCGCGTTTCTGGCCACCGCGGCGCTCGTGTCGATCCCCGCCTTCAGCCACGATTCGCTGCACACCATCTATGAGCGCACGATCGCCTATCAGGACGAACGCGGCTCTCCGTTCTCGGTGTGGGGACTGTACGGCGGCCTTGGCGGCGTCCAGCTCGGCGTTCAGATCGCGGCCGTCGCGCTCGCCGTCGCCCTTGCGGTCGTCCCCCGGCGCGCGGACCTCGTGGGTCTGGCGGCGGCCTGCGCGGCGGTGATCATCGCGACGCAGCTGGGCATCGACCACTGGTTCTACCTCTACATCCCCTGGTTCTTCCCGCTCGTGATGCTTGCCCTGCTGGGACGCTTCAGCGATCCTTGGAGTCGGCCGCCGGCCGTGGCATCAGCACCTGCTCGATGGAGTCGGCCCGCAGTGGCTGCGAGCAGCGGATGAGCACCCCCATCAGCCAGGGGTCCTCCTCCGAGGTTTCAAAGCGGACCGGCATCTGCGTGAGCAGCGACTCGATCGCCTGCTCGCGCTTGACGCCGATCACGCCGCCGCGCGGGCCGGTCATGCCGGCGTCGGTGATGTAGGCGGTCCCGCCTGGAAGCACGCGCGCATCGGCGGTGGGCACATGCGTGTGCGTTCCCACCACGGCCGTCACCCGCCCATCGAGGTGCCAGCCCATGGCGACCTTCTCGGAGGTCGCCTCCGCGTGCATGTCCACGAGCGCGTGGTCGACGTCGCCCAGTTCGCTGAGCGCGACCTCGATCTCGGTGAACGCCGAGCGCCCGGCGCGCAGGTACAGGTTGCCGCTCATGCTCACCACTCCCAGGCGCACACCCTCGTGCTCGATCACGCAGGTGCCGCGCCCCGGTTGGCTGCGCAGGAAGTTGGCCGGTCTCACGATCCGCGGCTGAGCTTCGAGATAGGAATAGATCTCGCGGCGGTGGTAGGTGTGATTGCCGAGCGTTATCGCGCCGACGCCGGCGGCGATCAGCTGGTCGGCGATCTTGGGGGTGATCCCCAGCCCGCCGGCGGCGTTCTCGGCGTTGACGACGACGAAGTCGGGGTCGTAGCGCTCGCGCAGCACCGGCAGGCAGTCGAGCAGCGTGCGCCTGCCGATGCCGCCGACGACGTCGCCGACAAAAAGGATGCTGACGGCGCGCGGCGAGCCTTCCGGAGCCGCCTCGGGCTCAGCCATACTCTGCCAATGGTTGCGGGCAAGTGAGCGGCGTCTCCGAGAACATCCCCGAGGCGGCCCCGCCAGGCGAGCACGAGAGGCTTCTGACGGACTCTCCGCAGGCCTCCTCGCCGGACGCCCCGCCCCGCGTCGTCGTCCCGCGCTGGGTCCAGCTCGTGCTTCTCCCGCTGGCGGTGCTGGCGGTCTGGGCGCTCGCGAAAGCGGCTGGCAAAGTGCTGTTGATCTTCGTGGTGGCGGCGGTCATCGCGCTGATCCTCAACCCGGCTGTCGCCTTTCTCCAGCGCTCGCGGCTCCCCAGGGGTTTGGCGGTGCTCGCGGTGTACCTCGGATTCTTTTTGACGCTGGCCGGGATCGGCGTGTTGCTGGCCAACCCTATCTCCAATCAGGTGCGGACGTTTACGCACGGCCTGCCCCATCTCGTCAACGAAGCCAACCACACGATTCTCAATCTGCAGGGCGACCTGCACCGCGTCGGTCTGCATGTGCAGCTGGCCGAGCAGGGAAAGACGGCGCTTCAGACCCTCCAGGACAAGCTCTCGAAAAGCGGAGGCTCGGTGGTGTCCTTCGGCGGCGGTCTGCTGACGGAAGCGGTGAGTGCCGGGTTCGACATCGTGCTCGTATTCGTGCTGTCGGTGTACATGCTCCTGTACGGCTCGCGCATCGGCAAGCTCGTGCGCAGGCTCATGCCCCCGGGCGACGGCACGCACTCCGATGACTACCCGACGCTCGTACAGAACGCGGTCTCCCGCTACGTCGGCGGGCAGCTGCTGTTCAGCCTGATCATGGGAACCACGACCGGCGTTGCCCTGTACATCTTCGGCGTGCTCGGCATCTTCCCGGACGGGCGCAAGTACGCGGTCGTGTTCGGCGTGTTTATGGGCGTGATGGAGCTGATCCCCTATCTGGGCCCGATCCTGGGCGCGATTCCGCCCGTCCTCGTGGCGCTCTTCACAGACCCGATCACGGCGGTGTGGGTCGCGCTGCTGTTCCTCGGCATACAGCAGCTCGAGGGACACATCGTGGCACCGCAGATATTCGGTCACACGCTTCGCATCAACCCGCTGCTCGTGATCTTCGGGCTGCTGATCGGACAGCATCTGTACGGCATCGTCGGCGCCCTGGTGGCGCTTCCCATCCTGTCGGTGCTGCGCGAGACGACGGTCTACCTGGTCCGCCACCTGACGCTCGAGCCGTGGGAGCGCTCGCAGGACGGGCTGCTGTGAATTCGGGCGCCGAGCCGCCCGCCGGGGAAGAGCCGCCGGTCCTCAGCGTCCAGGGTGTCGAGAAGCACTTCGGTGAGCGCCAGGCGCTGCGCGGGATCAGCTTCGATGTGAGACCGGGTGAGCTCGTCGCCGTGGTGGGGCCCAACGGCGCGGGCAAGACGACGCTCCTGTCGATTCTCGCCGGCGTCCTGCGACCGAGCGCCGGCAGCGTGCGCAGCCCAGGCTCGCCGGAGGGAGGGCGGGGCGCGATCGGGTGGTCGCCGCAGAACACGGCGCTGTACTCAAAGCTGTCCGTCGAAGAGAACCTGCGGCTGTTCGCGCGCCTTGAGAAGGTGGCTGATCCCGACGGGGCGGTGACACGCATGCTCGAGCACACGGGACTTCGCGAGCGCGCGCGCGATCGCGTGGAGGTCCTCTCGGGAGGCAATCGCCAGCGGGTCAACGTGGCGCTCGGGCTGATCGCCGACCCGCAGGTGCTCGCCCTCGATGAGCCCTCCTCTGCCCTGGATCCGCGCCAGCGCGCTCGGTTGTGGGAGTTTCTCGGCGGGCTCGCTCGGCGAGCCGCGGCTCCCAACACGAGCGTGCTCTTCTCGACCCACCAGCTCGGCGAGGCGCGCCGCTATGCCACGCGCGCGATCGTGCTGGCCGACGGCGAGCTCCTGTTCGACGGCACGCCGGCCGAGCTGATCGCGGCGAGTGGTGGGCATGAGGATGATCTGGAGGGAGCGTTCGTCAGGTTCCTGGCTGAGTGCGGTCACTGATGCGCTGGCTTCTGATGAAGGACTTGCTGATCCTGCGCCGTTCGCGGCTGCTGGTGGCGATGCTCATCGTGTATCCGGTGGCACTGGCGCTGCTGATCGGGTTGGCGATCTCGCGCAGCCCATCCCGCCCGCGCGTGGCGGTCGTCGATGAAACCCCGCCGGGCCAGACCGTCGAAGTGGGCAGCGAGCGCGTCCAGGTGAGCCAGTACGCCCAGCAGCTCCTCAATCAGGTCACGACCGTGCCCGAGCCCTCACGGGCGAAGGCGATCGAGAAGGTCAAGCAGGGTGACGTGCTCGCGGCTGTGGTGATTCCCCGCGACCTCGCCGCGCGGCTGTCCTCGAGCGTCGTCCCCGCGCAGCTGGAAGTCATCTACAACGGAGACGCGCTCGAGCAGTCGCTCGTGCACTCGACCCTCAACTCGGCGCTGGCGCAGGCCAATCTGGGGTTCTCCGAACAGATCCAGCAGGCCGCGGCCAGGGCCATTGATCTGCTGCTCGCCGGCGGCAACGTCGGGATTCTCGGGGCTCCCCCGAACCTGATCGGGCTCAGCCAGATCCCGCCCGCGCTGCACGAGATACTCGCCCACGAGCCGCCCGGGCCGGCGCGCAAGCAGCTCGAACGGATCTCGGCGTTCGCCGGCTTCGCCGCGCAGAATCTGTCGCTGAGCAAGAACGTGCTGTCGACCGTGAGCCAGCCGATCCAGGTCAAGAGCACGCTGCTGCACGGCAGGCGAACGCCACTGAACACGTTTGCGGTGGTGGTCGCGGTGAGCGTGTCGTTGATGTTCATCGGCGTACTGTTGGCCGCCGGCGGCATGGCGCTCGAGCGTGAAGAGAGCATCCTCGTGCGTCTGCTGCGCGGCCTGCTGACACGCGAGCAGCTGCTGGCGGAGAAGGCCGCGCTGTCTGGGGTCTGCTCCTTCGTGGTGGCCTTTGCGATGCTCGCGGGGGTCAGCGCGTTCGTTGCTCTCGACTGGAATCGGGTGGGGCTGTGGGTGGTGGCGCTGGCGTTTGGTGCGGTCGCCTTCGGCGCTCTCGGCGTGGCAATCGGCGTGCTCGCGCGTGAGGTGCGAGCCGCCTCGCTGCTGGCCTTTCTGTTGTCGCTGCCGCTCGCGTTCCTCGCGCTCGTGCCGGCCGGCTCGGTCGCCGTCGGTGTGTACGACGCAATCAGGGTCGTCTCGTTCGCATTTCCGTTCAAGGCTTCGCTCGAGGCGCTCGACGCGGCGGTCAACGGAGCTTCGCCGCCGATCGGCTCTTCACTGGTTCACCTCGCCGGACTGACGGTCCTGTTCGCCGCGCTTGCGCGCGTCGGACTGCAGCGCGTCGACTGAGCGCATGGCGCGCTTCCGCGCACGTCGCCAATCAGAACGCTCTAACCTGGGAGGGCAATGGCCTTCCCACAGACGCGCATGCGCAGATTGCGTGCCAGCGCAGGCTTGCGCGGGCTCGTGCGCGAGACCGAGCTGAGCGCCGGGCGGCTGATGTTGCCGCTGTTCGTGGTCGATTCGAGTTCGACCCACGCGGCGCGCGAACCGATTGCGGCGATGCCGGGCGTCGAGCGCCTGTCCGTCTCCGCGGCGGTTGCCGAGGCCGCCGAGGCCGCCGAGCTGGGAATCGGAGCGGTGATGCTGTTCGGCGTTCCCGCCGATAAGGATGAGCAGGGCTCCGGCGCCTGGGATGAGGAGGGCGTGGTGCAGGTTGCCACGCGGGCGATCAAGCAGGCTCTTCCAGAGCTGCTCGTGGTCACCGATGTATGCCTGTGTGAGTACACGGTCCACGGGCACTGCGGACTGCTGCGCGAGGACGGGACGGTGGACAACGATGCAACGGTCGAGCTTCTCGGGCGCACCGCCGTGAGCCACGCGCGCGCCGGGGCCGACCTCGTTGCGCCATCGGACATGATGGACGGGCGCGTGGGAGCGATCCGCGAGGAGCTGGACGGCGAGGGGTTCTCCGAGGTACCGATCCTCGCCTACTCGGCCAAGTTCGCCTCGGCCTTCTACGGGCCGTTTCGCGAGGCGGCCGGTTCCACACCCGCCTTCGGAGACAGGCTCGGCTACCAGCTGGACCCCGCCAACGGCCAGGAGGCGGTGCGCGAGGCACTGCTCGATGTGCAGGAGGGGGCCGACATGGTGATGGTCAAGCCGGCGCTCGCCTACGGCGATCTGATCAGCGCCGTCAAGCGCGCCACGCAGCTGCCGCTGGCGGCCTACAACGTGAGCGGCGAGTATGCGATGGTCAAGGCCGCCGCCGCCGCCGGTTATCTTGACGAGCGCTCGACCGTCCTTGAGATCCTCACCTCCCTGCAGCGCGCCGGGGCCGATACGATCATCTCCTACCACGCGAAGGACGCAGCCCGATGGCTCGAGGAGCAGGCGCGATGAGCAAGGCGGCTGACGTGGAGCGCGTGAGCGACGCTCCCGCCAAGATCCGCAGCCGCAAGGACGGCGCGGCGGTGCCGCTCGACGACCTCGACCGCAAGCTGCTCAACCTGATGCAGGGCAGCTTCCCGATCGCCGCACGTCCCTACCGGCACGTCGCGGAGCTGGGCGGAATCGCCGAGGCGGACGTGATGGGCCGCGTCGAGCATCTTCTGGACAAGCGCATCATTCGTCAGGTGACGCCGATCTTCGACACGAGGGCCCTCGGCTACTCCTCGATGCTCGTCGCCGCCAAGGTTGACGCCGAGTACCCGCATCGCGCGGCGCAGGTGATCAACGATCACCCCGGCGTCTCTCACAACTACCTGCGCAATCACGAGTTCAACCTGTGGTTCACGATTGCGACAGAGCCGGACTCGAAACTCGGCCTGGAGGGCACGCTGGAGGTGCTCGCGCGGGAGGCGAAGGCGGAGTCGGTGCGCCAGTTGCCGACGCTGAAGCTGTTCAAGATCCGCATGGACCTCGAAATGGAGGGCGGCACCGAGGCGCTGGCGAGCGCAGCGCAGGCGAGCGAGCCGATTGAGCTCGACCCCCAGCCCTACGACGACCTGGACATCGCCGTGATCCGCGCGCTGCAGGGCGACATGCCTGTGGTCGCGGAACCCTATGCGCCCGCGGCGCAGGCGCTCGGGCTGACCCAGGAGCGGTTCCTGGATCACCTCTCGGGAATGCAGGAGCGCGGTCTGCTTCGGCGCGTGGCGGCGATCCTCTATCACCGCCGCGCGGGATTTTCCGCAAACGGTATGGGCGTGTGGAAGGTCCCCGATGAGCAGATCCTCGACATCGGCCGCAGGATGGCCGCCGTGCGCGGCATATCCCACTGCTACCAGCGGCCGACCTACGAGGATTGGCCGTACTCGGTTTTCACGATGGCCCATGGCCGCTCGAAGGTCGAGTGCGACGCGGTGCTCGATGCGATCGCAGAGCAGACCGGGATCCACGAGCGCGCCACGCTGTACTCCTCAACGGAGTTCAAGAAGATCCGCCTTCTCTACTTCACCGAGGAGTTCAAGAAATGGGAGAGCGCGCACGCTGGATGAGGTCGCGCCCTCCCACCCTTTGCAGGGAGAGCCGTTGACCGCATTGACTGAAACTCGCTCAGCGGCGCTGTACAGGCGTGCTCTGCAGGTGATCCCCGGCGGCGTCAACTCTCCCGTGCGCGCGATGCGGGCGATCGGGCGCGACCCGATCTTCCTCGAGCGCGGCGAGGGCGCCGAAGTGCTCGACGTCGACGGCAATCGCTACATCGACTACGTCTGCTCGTGGGGTCCGCTGATCCACGGGCACGCCCACCCGCGGGTGCTGGGCGCAATCGCGGCGACGGCAGCGAACGGTACGAGCTTCGGGGCGCCGACGGCGGCGGAGGTGGAGCTGGCGGTCGAGGTGGGACGGCGGATGGAGAGTGTCGAGATGCTGCGCATGACCTCATCGGGTACCGAGGCGGCGATGACCGCGATCCGGCTCGCGCGCGCCGCGACCGGCCGCGAGCTGGTGCTGAAGTTCTCCGGCGCCTACCACGGTCACGTCGACGGTCTGCTCGCCGATGCGGGCTCGGGCCTTGCCACGCATGGGATGCCCGCCAGCCCGGGCGTGCCCCTGAGCGCCGCGGCCGCCACGGTGGTGGTGGGCTGGAACGATTGCGACGCTCTGATTGCGGCGACCGAGGCGCACAGCCTGGCCGCGATCCTGGCAGAGCCGCTGCCCGCCAACATGGGGCTCGTTCCTGCGCAGGACGGCTTTCTGGAGCTGCTGCGCGAGCGCGCCGACGTGAACGGGGCGCTGCTAGTGCTGGACGAGGTGATCAGCGGCTTCCGCGTCGCCCGCGGCGGCGCTCAGGAGCGCTCGGGTGTGAGCGGGGACCTGACGATCCTCGGCAAGGTGCTGGGCGGCGGTCTGCCCGCGGCGGCGGTGGGTGGCGGGGCCGAGCTGATGCGCATGCTCGCGCCCTCGGGCGAGGTCTACCAGGCGGGAACGCTGTCCGGGAATCCGCTTGCGGTGGCCGCCGGGCTGGCCGCGCTCGAGCTGCTCGACGAGGCCGCCTACGCGCGCCTGACGGCGATCACCGAGGAGCTCGCCGCCGGCCTGCGCGAGGCGGCGGCTGGCCACGCGGTGCAGATAGCGAGCGCGCCGGGGCTGATGACGGTCTTCTTCAGCGAGCGTCCGGTGCGCTCCTTCGAGGACGCGCGGGCCTGTGATTTGGATGCGTACGGCTTGTGGTGCCGGGAGCTGCTCTCGCGTGGGGTCTATCCTCCGCCGTCGCAGTTCGAGGCGTGGTTCCCGTCACTCGCGCACACGCCCGAGCAGATCGAGCGCACGGTCGAGGTCGCCGCCGCGGCGTTCGCCGGTCTGGACGGGCAGGGGGGCGGAGGGTGAGCTACGTGCTCGAGCGCCTGGCGACGCTGTTGCGCGAGGAGGGCGGGTTGATGGCGACGCTGGTCGACTCCGAGGCGGGGAGCGAGGCGGCGGATGCGCCCGGCATCGTGAGCCCCGCTCGCGTGGCCGCCGAAGGCCCTCGCGCCGAGGGCAGGCGCGAGGAGTACGAGCTGCTGATCGAGGCCATCTACGAGGGCTACCTGGTGCACTACGGCTCTCCCCGCGTGGTGCGCCCGGCGGAGGCGGACTTGGGCCTGCTGGCCGGCGATCAGCTCTACGCGATCGGCCTGGCCATGCTGGTCGGCCTCGGCGACACCTCCGCGGTGGCTGAGCTCGCCGACACGATCACTCTCAGCGCGCTCGCACACGGAGCCGGCCAGCAGGCGCTGGCCGAGGCCGTCTGGGAGGCCGGCGCCCGCGCCGTCGGCTGGGGCTCCAGCGATGCGCACAGGCGCGCGAAGGATCTCGCCTTCGCCGGTGCGCCTGGAGCGATCGAGGCGATGCGCACAAGTGCCGCGGGGCTGTCGGCGTCGCCCTGAATCCGGCCTCGATATTGTTCGGGGTCGGTGTCCGACAAGCACGCAAAGCACAAGTCCAAGTACACGCTCGATCGTCAAATCCCCGGGGCGTTCGAGGGGGAGACCATTACGCGGCGGCGGTTCATGACGGGCACCGCCGGCGCCGCCGGAACGATCGCCGCGATGGCGTTCACCCTGCCGGCGCTGGGCTTCGCGATCGGTCCGATCTTCAAAAGCACGCCGCACCGATGGGAAACGGTGGGCACCGTCGACCAGTTTCCCGACAACAACTACATACCGGTGGTCATGACGCTCACGCCGGGTATCGGTGAGGCCGGTCAGGCGACCGTGTACATGCGCAAGCGCAACCCGGCGCTGGATACCGACCGCTATGACATCCATACGCAATACATCGCGGTCACGAGCCGCTGCGCGCACCTCGGCTGCCCGGTGCGCTGGGTGGACGCCGCTGAGCGCTTCATCTGCCCGTGTCACGGTGGCGTCTACGACCTGCTCGGACGGCCGGTCGGCGGACCGCCCGTGAGACCGCTCGACCGTTTCTACACGCGCGTTGAGGGCGAATACGTGCAGGTCGGTCCCCGCTTCAGCGTCAACAGCGAACTGCGCCGCTTCTCTCCCCGCGACCCCGGCGAGCCGCTGGACGGCATCGGCCAGTATCTGTATCCGTCCCGACCGGGCGCCCAGAAACTGTAGCCCTCAACATCACTCGTAATCGTGCCCAAGCTCCCAGCCCCCCCACTGCCCTCCGCCCTGAAGGCGCCACCTCCTCGCCCGGGTGAGGGCAACGGCAAGGCTCCCACGCCGCTCGAGCACGCCGGGGGTGCGGGCGTCACCGTCGTCGATTGGGTCGATGAGCGCACGTCGCTGAGCGGCGCCGCGCGCTGGTTGATGTTCCGCAAGGTGCCCAAGGGCACCAACTGGTTCTACACACTCGGCTCGGCGACGATGTTCGCCTTTCTCTCCCAGGCGGTCACTGGAGTGTTTCTGGCGATGTACTACCGCCCGGACCCCAGTGGCGGAGCCTATGAATCGATCAGGTACGTGACCAACGACGTGTTTCTCGGGCAGTTCGTCCGCGGCATGCACAAGTGGGGTTCGACCGTGATGGTGATCCTCGTGTTCCTGCACATGGGTCGAACGTTCTTCTTTGGCGCCTACAAGTACCCGCGCGAGCTCAACTGGGTGATCGGCGTGGTGCTGCTGATCCTGACGATGGTGATGTCCTTCACCGGCTATCTGCTGCCGTTCGACCAGCGCGCATATTGGGCCACGATCGTGGGCGTGAACATCAACGGCACCGGTCCGCTGGTGGGCCCCTATCTGAGCGACTTCCTGCGGGGAGGCTCGGAATTCGGGGCCACCACGCTGTCGCGCTTCTATGCCATCCATATGCTGCTCATACCCGGGCTGCTCGCCGCGCTGATCGGTGCCCACCTGTACCTCGTCGCCAAGCTCGGGACGAGCGCACCGCCGTGGACGAAAGCCGAGCAGCCCACCGAGCTGCGCGAGACCGAGGTATAGCGATGCGCGACCGCCCAGGCGCCCCCGATCCGCGACCGGCCATGGCCGCGCGATGAACCAGCGCCAGAAGGAGGAATACCTCCGCGAATACTCGATCCTCAAGGCCCAGGGCAAACCGTTCTTCCCCTACGCCGTGGCCAAGGATTCGCTGATGGCGTGTGTGGTGATGGCCGTCATCATCGCGCTGTCGCTGGTGCTGGGCGCCGAGCTCGGCTCGAAGGCGAACCCGACGACCACCACCTACGTGCCGCGTCCGGAGTGGTACTTCTTCTTCCTGTTCGAGCTCCTGCGCGTGATCAAGCCGCCGAGCCTCGTGCCGCTGGCCACGATCGGCGTGCCCACGCTGGCGATGATCCTGCTGTTCCTGCTGCCGTTCTACGACCGCGGTCCCGAGCGACGCCCCGAGCATCGCCCGATCGCGACGATCACGGGCATCGCGGTGATCGGCGCGATGGCTTTCCTGACCTACTCGGGCGCCAACGCAGGGTCGCCGACCGCGATCGAACTTGCCACGCCCAAATCCGTCGTGCAGGCGGGTGGGAGCACCCTGGCCGAATACAACGCCGGCAAGGCCGTCGTCGCGCAGTCGGGCTGCCTGGCGTGTCACAAGATCGGGGACAACGGCAACTCCGGGCCGGGGCCCGACCTCACCCATATCGCCTCCCGATTGCCGCGCCAGGGAATTGCGCGCACGCTCGTGAACCCGACAGCACCGATGCCGTCGTTCAAGAACCTGCCGCCGCAGAAGTTCAAGGCCGTCGTCAATTTCCTGTCGCAGCTGAAGTAGCGTTCGGTCCATGCCCGCTCAGCAAGGCGTCGGGGCCGGCCGATCTCCGGGTGGCAGCGGGGCAGTGGGCGTGGAGGAGCCTGTGAGGCAGCCGTCCGGGCTGCCCGGCAGCGATCTGCCCGGCGCTGGGACGTCGTCGGGGACGCTCGAGGCCGTCGAGGTGCGAGCGATGTTCGATCGCATCGCCGGGGTCTATGACCTGATGAACACGGCGATGACGGCCGGCCTGCACCGGCGCTGGCGGGAGCGTGCCGCTGAGCTCGCGCGCGTGCGGCCGGGCAGCCGCGTGCTCGACGTGGCGACCGGCACCGGGGATCTTGCACTCGAGCTCGCCCGTCGCGTCTCGCCGGGCGGAGAGGTCGTGGGCTGCGATTTCGCCGAGGGCATGCTGGCGCGAGCTCGCGCCAAGGCTTCGCTGGCCGGCGGGCGGCATGTGAAGCCGCGGTTCGAGTGGGGCGACGCGCTTGCGCTGCCCTACGAGGACGACTCCTTCGATGCGGCCGCGGTGGGCTTCGGCGCTCGCAACTTCACGAGCCTTCCCCGAGGCCTTGGGGAGCTTGTGCGCGTCGTGCGCCCGGGCGGCCGCGTGGTCGTGCTCGAGATCACCACCCCCACGCGGGCCCCCCTGTCGCTCTTCTACCGGCTGTGGTTCGACCGTGTCGTGCCGGCCCTCGGGAAGCTTGCCGGCTCGCTCGTGACGCTGGCGTCCCGGCTCCGGGGATCACCCTCGCCCCAGCCGATCGCGAGCGCATACTCCTACCTGCCGAACTCCGTCAAACGCTTCCCCGCTCCTGCCCTGCTTGCGGCAGAGATGGAGCGGGTGGGCCTCGATGACATCGGCTACCTGCTCATGGCCGGGGGAATCGTGGCCATCCACGCCGGCACCGTTCCGCTCGGACGGGCATGATGAGCACCGTGGTGCCCAGCACAATCACTCACAGCCCGACGGTCGGCGTGGATGGGCTCGACACGATCATGCGGCGCGGAGGACGGGAGCTGCGCGAGCGCATGGCCCGCACGGAGCTTCATCTGGAGCGGGTGACCGCGCAGGCGGGTGCTCCGCTCGCCTCGCTGGCCAACGCCACGATAGTTGCCGGCGGCAAGCGGCTGCGCCCGCTGCTCGTCGTCCTGGCCGCCCAGTCGGCCGGCGGACCGCCGCGCACGGGCGACGGCGAGGAGCGCCTGGTTCGCGCGGCCGTCGCCGTCGAGCTCGTGCACTCGGCGACGCTCGTGCACGACGATCTGATCGACGGCGCGCAGCTGCGGCGGGGCCACCCCACGGTGGCCGCGACGGCCGGGCGCGGACTCGCGATCGCCACCGGTGACCTGCTGTTCTCCCGCGCCTTCGCCGAGCTCGCACGCAACGACGACGCCGGCCAGCTGCGCGCACTCTCGCAGGCCAGCTCGGCGCTGGCAGCCGGGGAGCTCCTGCAGCGCGAGGACGCCTACGCCTCGCAGGTGGCGGTGGACCGCTACCTGCGGCGGTGTGAGCTGAAGACAGCGGCGCTGTTCGAGGCCGCGTGTCGCCTGGGAGCGCTCACGGCCGTGCGGGGATCGAACGCCCTCGCCGACGCGCTCGGAGCGTTCGCGCGGCGGATCGGGCTGGCCTTTCAGATGCTCGACGACGTGCTCGACGTATCCGGGCCGGTGGAGCGCACGGGCAAGTCGCGCGGGAGGGACCTGCTGGACGGCACCGTCACCCTGCCGTTCATCCTGGCGCGCGAGCGCGAAGAGGAGCTGGCCGCGTTCGACCTGACGACGCTCGAATGCCCGCAGCAGGCGGAGGCGCTGTGTGAGCGCATCGCAGCGACCGGTGCACTGGAGGAGGCCCGCGAGCGGGCGTTCGCGGTCGTCGCGGAAGCCAAGGCGGCGCTGCCGGCGATCTTGCCGGACGGGCGATCGGTGCTGCTCGACATGGTGGCCGACGCGGTGGTCGAGCGCTACCGATAGGAGAGGCGGAGGCCTAGAAGTCGCTGGGGACGATCAGGTCGGCATCGAGCGCACGTACGAAGAACTCGATTTCGTCAGACATATTGGCGTGCGTCACACGTCTGAGATCACCCAGCAGCGCGGCTGCCGCGCGGTCGAGCTCGTCCTCGAGGCGCTCGACGGCCGCCTGCTCGAAGATGCCCTCGCGTCGAGACTCGCACTCGGGACAGCGCAGCACGATTCTCCAGTGGCG
This sequence comes from uncultured Solirubrobacteraceae bacterium, assembly GCA_963764185.1. Classification (GTDB taxonomy): domain Bacteria; phylum Actinomycetota; class Thermoleophilia; order Solirubrobacterales; family Solirubrobacteraceae; genus Palsa-744. Next base: position 344,315 of record CAVXRF010000009.1, read on the forward strand.
GTGGCCCTCCTCCGACCAATCCAGCGGGAACACCAGCCCACCGGAGCAGTGAAAGCAGACGTGCAGCTCACCCGGCGAGATGTCCCGCTGGGGGGCGGTCCGGCGGTTCGCACGGACGACGCCGGTGTTCTTTGCGCTGGGCGGCGCCGCGCTGGGCCGGACGTCAGGGTGCTGGCTGTCGTGATCACTGTCGAAGGTCATGGCTCCCTCCCGTCATCGACCTCCGGGACCTGCGGCTTTAGCTCGGTGGACAACCGGTTGGCTCATGGCCGGGGAAAGAGCCAGTCGCCACGGCCGGCCGGCTCCAGTCCGAGGGGCCAAAAGGGCGCGGTGGTAGGTTCATGCAGGCCATGCCCAGCGCGATTCGCACGATCGGCCACGAGGATCGACTCAGCCTCGTGGACCACCTCGATGAGCTGCGAAGCCGCCTGATCGTCAGCGCGATCGTCCTGGCCATCGCCTTCGGCGTGTGTCTGTGGCAGAACCACGCGCTGCTTCGAATCATCAACAAACCTCTGCAAACCCAGACGCAGAAACAGGTCGCCAAGGGTGAGGGAACGGTCGGTCAGGCGGTGCTCGCTCAGCAGGCGGTACTCAAGGTCGCGAGAGATACGCAGGGGGCGCTTGCGATATTGAGTCAACCGAAGGCCGGCCTGTCCGCGCAGGCGCGCGCACAGCTGCTTCCGGTGCTCGGCCTGCTAAACGCCGCCGTGGCCAAGATCCCGCGCTACCCAGTCGGGGACAATCCGGTCACGCTGGGCGTCGGTGAGCCGTTCACGACGACCATCAAGGTGTCTCTGTACTTCGCGCTCGTCTTCTCGCTGCCGCTGATCCTGTACGAGCTGTACGGCTTCATCCTGCCCGCGCTCAGCCCGAATGAGCGGCGCATCGCCATCCCGCTGATCACGGCGATCCCGTTCCTGTTCGCGGCCGGGGTGCTGTTCGGCTACTTCGTGGTGCTGCCCGCCGCGGTGCGCTTCTTCGTGAACTTCAACTCGAGCGAGTTCAACGTCCTCGTGCAGGCGAGTCAGTTCTACGGGTTCGCGGCGACCGTGCTGCTCGCGATGGGGTTGATCTTTCAGGTGCCCATCGCCATCCTGGCCGCAACCCGCGTCGGCATCGTCACGCCGCGCCAGCTGAAAAAGAACCGCCGCTACGCGATCGTGGCGTGTGCGGCCATCGCCGCGTTCCTGCCCGGCGACGCCATCACGCTGCTGCTCGAGACGGTGCCGCTGTATGTGCTGTATGAGGCGAGTATCCTGCTGGCATCGCTCGTTGAGCGATCGGAGAGGCGCCGGGCTGAGACGGCAACTGATCGATCGGCCGCCACGAGCACTCACGGCACCAGGAACCCTGATGGAGACCCGGTGCAACCCACCGACGCAACGGAGCCAAGCGTGCAGGAGCTAATCGATCACGTAGACAACAAGCTGTCCCACTGATGCTGTTCGACCTCAGAGGGCGCCACCGTCGGCGTCTGGTCCGCGTCATCTACACGGGCCTCGCCCTGCTGATCGGCGTCGGGCTGGTGGGCTTCGGCGTGGGCGGCGGCTTCGGCGGCGGCGGGCTGCTGAACGCCGCGAGCAGCAACGAAGGCTCTAGCTCCACGAGCTTCGCCAGCCAGATCAAGAAGTACGAGAAGCTCACCAAGCAGCAGCCGAACAACGCGAGCGCTTGGGAAAACCTGACCAACGCGCAGCTGCACGAAGCCGGCGGTGAAGCGTACGTCACGAGCACGGGAGGGGTGACGGCCAAGGGCAAAGAACTGTTCAAGCAGGTGGCGCGCTCATGGAACAGCTACATCGCGCTGAATCCGGCCAACCCCAATCCCGAACTGGCGCAGAGAATGGTCGCCGTGTTCGGCGAAGAAGGCCTGAACGAACCGGCGGCTGCGGTGCAGGTCCTGGAGATCGTTGTGGCCGCACGGCCCACCAGCGCTGCGCTCTATGCGGATCTCGCCGAGTACGCCTACAGGGCGCACAACCCGCGCGAGGGCGACCTTGCGTCCCAAAAGGCAATCAGCCTTGCAACCGCCACGCAGCGGCCTCAGCTGAAGGCCGAGCTCGAAGCGGTCAAGAAGAACCCGACCGGCAGCCAGACGGCGGCGCCGACCACGACGACCACGACGACCACGACGGGTAAGACGGGCGCCTCGACGTCCACCGGGACCTCGTCGACCAAAACGAAGTAGCCCCGCTGCGCTCGTGGCCAGCTCCGAGGAGACCGGCGATCCGCGGGGCGTCGTGGCCGAGCAGGACGCTCAGCGCTATACCGCTCGCCTGTTGATCGGCTGTGCCGACCAGCCGGGGATCGTGGCCGCGGTCTCGGGCTTCCTGTTCGAACGGGGCGCAAACATCGTCTCCTCGAACCAGTACTCCTCTGATCCCACCGGCGGGCGGTTCTTCCTGCGCACCGAGTTCTTCCTCGAGCTGGCGTCCGGGCACCCGGCCCCGCGGGACGGTCTCACCGGCGCGCAGGAGCACGTCGGTGAGCAGGAGCACCTGCAGGCCCGCGGGCGCCTTGAGGCCGACTTCGACGCTGCCGTGGGTGCGCGCTTTGAGATGGACTGGGAGATCCGCTGGTGGGGCGAGCGCCAGCGCATCGCCATCCTCGTCTCCCGCCACGACCACTGCCTGGTCGAGCTGCTGTGGCGCTGGCGGCGAGGCGAGCTCGACGCGGACATCGTGGCGGTCATCTCAAACCATGACGATCTACGCGACGAGTCGCTGACGGCCGGCGTCCCCTACCACCACGTGCCCGTCGTGAAGGGCCGCAAAGAGCAGGCCGAGGCCGCCATCCTCGAGCTGCTCGACGGCAACGCCGAGCTGCTCGTGCTGGCTCGCTACATGCAGATCCTCAGTGGCGACTTCCTCGCGCGCGTGCAGATGCCGGCGATCAACATCCATCACTCCTTTCTGCCCGCGTTCGCCGGAGCAAACCCATACGGGCGCGCACACGAGCGGGGAGTAAAGCTGATCGGGGCGACGGCCCACTACGTCACCGAGCAGCTCGACGACGGTCCCATAATCGACCAGGACGTCGTCCGCGTCGACCACCGTCAGAGCGCCAAGGATCTCGAGCGCGTCGGCCGCGACGTCGAGCGGCTCGTCCTGGCAAGGGCGGTATCGCTGCACCTGGACGACCGCGTGATCATCGACGGCAGGCGCACGATCGTATTCTGAGGGGACCTGCGGCAAGCCCGCTTGGCTAGAATCGCAACCGCGCCGGCGGACCCAGCCGGCGCTCTCACGGGCCGTTAGCTCAACCGGCAGAGCAGGGGCCTCTTAAGCCCAAGGTTCCGGGTTCGATTCCCGGACGGCCCACTGACAGGAAAAGCCCGGCACGGCTGCTTCGCAATGGCGAGGATGGCGCCTGCGGTCTATCCGCCAACGATCGGCAAGACGGGTCCACAGGATGGCGCCCGGGCATGGGCCGGGTCAAGCGCGTTGAGCACGTCGCGAAGTGCGACGTGATCGAACGGCGTCGCGAGGTGCTCGCTCGAGTCGAGCGGGCACTGCTGCTGCAGTTCAATGTTGGTGACAGCTGGCCCCGACAGGAAGGCAGAGGTGTACGGCGTGACGACCTCGTCGTAGCGCGTCTCGATCACCGTGTAGCTCACCCCCGGCACAGTGTCGCCGCCCGAGTTCAAGTTCGTCATGAACGTCGAGCCCTCGAACTGTTCTTCGCAGGACGGCCCGCAGGCGAGTTCGAGCGCGCCGGTCTCCGGGCCCCCCGGTAGCAGGGCGAGCAGGCTGGTGAGACCGTCGACGGTCGTCCCGTGGTTGGACGGCGAGAGGCCGACCAGCGTGTGGACCTTTTCCGCCCCGCCCAGGAACTTCAGGTAGTAGCGCGGCATCATGCCACCCTGGCTGTGCCCGACCAGGTCCACCTTAGCCGCGCCCGTCGCGGCGAGCACGCGTTCGAGGAAGGCGGCCAGTTCGCCCGCCGACGCGGCGATGGGACCGGTCCCGCCGGGCGGCAGCGCGCCCGGGAACCCGACCACGCGCCCGGCTTCCTGGCCGTAGTTGAGCGCGAACACGCAATAGCCTTCATTGCTCAGAAGCGACGACAGCGTGTACCAGTTGCCCGCCATGTTCTCCAGCGTGCCGGGCACAAGCACGACCGGGTAGGGATGCTGCGCGGACGGGTGGCACGACCAGTCGTTGGCGCCGGGCGGCGGTCCGTTGACGTGTTCTGACGCGTACAAGTCGGCCGCAACGCTCGAGTAGACGACCGGCAACGAGCCTTGAGCTACCGCCAGTGAGGGGACCGCGACAGTAGCCGCCAGCACGAGAGCGACGAGCGAGAGCCGACCCGCTCCAATGAGCCTCGAGAGCCCTCGCGATATCCGCCCCCGCTCCCGCACGAGGGAGTACTTACCCGCAATCGGGGAGGGATATGCCTGCGATTAAAACCTCGATGGACAGTGACTCAGCCGCCAGCCATCGCGGCAACACGCTTCTCCATCTCATCGGGCCCCACGTCCTCGACGTGAGTGGCGACATCCCGATCGGTGGCCGAAGGGGTCCTCGAATCGCCCGGAGCGGTCGCCATAGAACTGGTCCTCGACCGGGCGCAGCGCCTTGGCGCCCGCGGCGATCGCCCGCTCGAACACGCTGTCTGCGTCCTCGACGTACACGTGCACCATCATCGGGGTACCGCCGATGACATGTGGCCCGCGCACGTCCATGTCCGGGTTCTGGTCGCCGAGCATGATCATCGAATCGCCAAGCTCAAGCTCGGCGTGAAGAACCCTGCCGCCGGGGCCGGGCATCCGCATCCGCTCTCGCGCGCCCAGCACCGAGCAATAGAAGTCGATCGCCGCGCTGGCCCCGTCGACGAACAGGTACGGCGTGACGCGGGGGTAGTTTTCAGGGATTGGCTTAGTCATGTGCTCGGACCCCCTAATGGTGGTGAATGGCTGGCGAGCGACGGCACGTCGCCGCCCGGCACGTACGCTAGCGTCCTCCCGCTCGACAATGGATCTTGGACAGATCGCGGGATGACGGCGACCTTGATGGCGAGTTGGCGGTGGCGCCGGCGCCCTCGTAGTATTCAGCACCATGACACGGCTCGTGCTCGTGCTCGCGGTCGGCGTCTCGCTTGCGCTCGTTCCGGCGGTGCGTGCAGCCAACGCCCCCAACGCCATAACCTGCGGCTTCATCCACGCCAGCGTCCCGTATAGCTCCCGTGGGCATGCCAAGGAGTGGCGCGTCTATGTGACGGGCAAAGCCTCCTGTGCCACCGCCACCAAGGTGTTGAACGCGGTGATGCACTTACATGGCGTGGAACACTCCCAGGCGGGAGAGGCGGGCTCCTATGTCACCGACTCAGGCTGGATCTGTCCGTTCGGCCAGATGGGCGAGCAGACTTGCGAGCTACCCACCCGTCTGCCGGCGCACCCTCCGATCCGCGCGCATACTCTCGCGTTGAGCTGCGCCGGCGCCGAGGAACGCTGTCCGCGGGACGTGCCTGCATCCGAGCTGTGAGAGCCCCCGCCTACATGGTGAGCCACTACGATTCGCAGCCCTCCGGCTATGCGGCAGGCATGGCCTTGCCGACTCCCGCGCGCATCTCATCGGCATTCATGACAGGCGAAAACGTGATCTTGGCGCCGAGCCCCTGAAAGAAGGGCTCAGCCGCCGGTGGGATCTCGCTGGAGTCCGCCATCTCGAAAAAGAACAGGCCGGTGCGCATCCCATCCCGGTCAGTGAAGTACGCCGCCTCCGCCTTCAATGCCTCAAGCGCATTTCCGACGATCTGCGGCAGGCTACCGTCCTTGATTGCGGCGTTCCCAGCCTCGGTCGGAATCTGCACCGTCATCATCAAGCGCATCGGATCTCCCCTCGATTGCATTGCGGCTGGCGCCGCGAGCCGCGGGCGCGCAGGCCCGAACCTATGAATGTGGTGTGCAGCACCGCTGCGACGACCACGCCCACCCTACACTGCGCCGCGTCGAGCCAACGTCTTCGCCTGTCTCGGCCGATGGGCCGCATACGCTCGCCTACTGGGCGGATTGCAGGCCCAGGGTGATGAGGTGATGCGGGAGCCCTGGTTCGTGAATGAACCCGTCGCCGACGACTGTGAATCCGAGGCGAGTGTAGAAACCAAGCGCTGTGTCCCTCCCGTTGGCCCAGAGTATTCGGATGTTCTTCTCCCGGAGTTCTCGGACGGCCTGGTCAAGGAGCTCGCGCCCGATGCCGTGGCCGTGCATGGCCGGCTCCACCGCCATGAAGCGGAGCTGCACGGCGGGAACGTCCGCCGCGAGCGGGCTTGGACGCGGATAGAAGCTTGCGACACCCGCGAGTGTGCCCGAGCACCGGGCTCCCAAATGCCACGCGCCGGGCAGGTCATCGTCACGGACACGCACCGCGGCGAAGTCTCCATCACGGAGTACCCGCGCCCGGAGGTCATAGGTATCAGCGGCGGGGATGTGCTGAATCGCGACAGCGGACATGGGGCCATTCTGACGCGGTCCACGTTTACGACCCCTGGCTATCGCGAGGGCGCACCCAGCGTTGCCGAGCGACATATCATCCATGCTGCGGGACTGAGATCGGGGATACACAGCCTTGTGGGCTTACTCAGCGTTGCCGTTCTCGCGTGCTTGCTCGCTGTCCCAGCGATCGCGTCGGCGTCGGCCTGGACCGCTTCTGGATCTAGCGAGACTTTGACGCTCTCGGCGAGTTACAACCGCCGGGCGGGCGAACCGATGTCGGTCAACGTGGAAGGAACGGCGGATGGTCTGCACCGCCTCTTCGTGTACGGCGAACCTTATGGTGATAACTGCGGTACGCGGCCCTTTGAAGAGGACATTGACCGCAAAGCCCGTTGCGCTCACCTTGCCCGAAGGGGAAGCGCTGGCCGCGGGACCATTTTCCCAGACATTTGTGACCGTACCGGAACCCGCGTTTGCGGAGGTCGTGTGTGTGCATATCTTGACACGGGCGCCTCGACGTGGCCGGACGTGATCGAAGCTGTTTGCTTTGTGATTCCAGAAGGCACCTGCTATATCCCGCTGGCTAGGCCACCGGCGCTTATTTTTGCAGAAGAACAGGCCACGAAAATCTTTGAAGAAGCCGAAACTGAACGCAAACATCGGGTGGAAGCTGAACAGACAGAGCGCCTTGCATCCGAAGAAGTGGTCGCGCGTCAAGTAAGAGAAGGAACCGAACGGCGCGATGCCACTGATGGAGCCGAACCTAAAGCTCGGGAAGCTAAGGCCAAGCGGTGTGAGGTCCCGCAACTTCGTCGTCACACGTTGGCTGGCGCCCGCCGTCTGTTGCGCGACGCGAAGTGTCGCTTGGTCCAGTCACAACCCGTCATCGCGACCATGGCACGCTCGTTGTACACAGTCAGAGCCCAGAGCACGGCAAGACACTCCCGCAAGGCTCAGCTGTCTCAGTCGTTCTCAAGCCTCGCACCGCTTACGCGGTCCCCGCGTACTGTGCTGTGTCGGGCAGAGCGAGCGTCTCAGCGAGGGCCGCGCTCGGACGAGATGCGAAACCGGAGGAACCGCGCCACGTTGACGCCGCGGGGAGGCGCGAGCGCGACTTCAGAGATGTCCCCCAAGACGTCGCCCGGCGGTAGGGACAGCCTGACGGGGACATCGCGAGTAGTCTTCCCAGGCGTGGAGATCGCGCAGGTGGGCGCACGGCACGGCGGGAGTGACGGGCGCTCTAGCGCGTGGGAGCGGTATGCCTGGGCCGCGGGGATCCTGTTCGTCATCGCGCTGGTGGCCGAGATCGTCGTCGCTGTTGGAGTCGAACTGAGCCAGAACGACTCGGCGGCGAAGATCGCGAACGGTCTTCACGCCCACGAAACGCGGCTGATCGTGATCGCATGCCTGTCCGTCGTCTACGCGGTCATGTTCGTGATCTACCTGAGCGCGCTGTACAACCTGCTGCGCGGGGACACCGATCGCGCGCGGGTCCTTGGTTCGTTGGTGCTGGTTGGAGGAGTGCTCTTCATAACCCTTCATGCCGTCAGCGACATCGGCATCACCGGATTGGTCGCGGCAAAGCTGGCCTCCTACGGCGCCCAACACGACCCGGGCGTGTCCTACACGCTGTACCTGATGACGTTCGCGCTGGAGAGCGTTGGCGATGTCTTCGGCAGCCTGTTTGCTTTCGCAACAGGCGCGCTTGTGCTTAGGAGCGGGGTCTTGCCGCGCTGGCTCGGCTGGGTGTCGATCCTCGCCGGGAGCCTGCTCTTCCTTCAGGGGTTTGGCCTCGGCGGCGTCATCGCCTCGTTCGGGCTGGTCCTCGACCTCATCGGGTTCCTGCTCCTTCTGGTCTTTGTTCTGGTGAGCAGTGTCATCTTGGTCACGCGTAAGAGCGCGGCGCCCGACACCGCGGGCGCAATCACGTAGACGAGCATGCGATCCCGCCGTGGGCGTGGGGCCATGAGTCTCTGTTAGGCCCGGTGGCGCTTTCCGCGTTTTTGCGGCGATGGCCGGCCGCCAGCCGTCGCTTCCTAACAGCCGCCGATCTCATGCGCTGCTGGGCAGCGACCCTGACCCCGAAGGCGGCCGTGGCGTCACCTACGCGGGCTGGCCGCTTTACACCTACGCGGCCGACTCGGCGGCCGGCCAGGACAACGGGCAGGCGATCGAAACCAACGGCGGCCGCTGGTACGTCATCGCACCGTCCGGCACGGTCATAACGACGCATTGAGACCCCTCCGCGCGAACGGAACAGGCCAACGCAGAGTCCCGCCAAGAACAGGAGCTCGCGCGGAGGTCCGTTGTTGTGCTGCGGCCCTTACCTGCCGGCTCAGGCCGTCGTGGGCTGGTCCTCGCCGGCTCGTTCATCGATGCGGCGCATCAGCTGCTGAGCTGTCTCATCACGCTCGGCGCGCGCGTCGCTGAGCGGGTTGAGCACTCCGCGCAGCACGGAGTAGATCGTCCACCGCCGTGGCCTGATGATCCGCGGCTCGCGCCGCTCGATGCCACGCACGATCGCCTCGCCGGCGACGGTCGGTGAGAGCCGCTTGCGCAGCGGCTTCGGGAAGTTCGAGAGCATCTCGCTCGCGAGCTCGTCGGCGTCAATCGCGCGGTGGACCATCTCGGTGTCGATGAAGCCGAAGTAGGCGACGCTCGCGCTGGCGCCGTGCGGAGTCAGCTCGAGGCGAAGCGCGCGCCCGAATTGCTCGACCGCCGCCTTGCTCATCGCATATGGCATCGCTCCGACGCCGTTGACAAACGCGTACACAGAGGAGATCACGACGACGTGGCCGCGGCGGGCGACGATCTGGGGCAGCGCCGCATCGACGGTTCGCCAGACGCCCATCAGGTCGACCTCGATGACGCGTTCGAAGGTCTCGCTCGCCATCGCCCGAAACGTTGCCACGCGCGATGCGATCCCGGCGTTCGCGACGACCACGTCGAGCCCGCCGAAGCGCTCGACCGTCGTCGCGACCGCGCGCTGCATGGCACCGCGATCGGTCACGTCGCTGCCGATACCGAGTGCCTTGGTGTCGTGCAGTTGCGCAGCCGCCCGCTCGCTCGCCGCAGCGTCGAGGTCGACGATCACGACCGAGGCGCCGCGGGAGATGAGCGCGCGCGCCGTGGCGAACCCGATCCCGCGCGCTCCGCCAGTCACGAGCGCGGCCTTGCCGTTGAGGTCGTAGGACGCCACGGGCGGACCATATCGTCATGGGGCGTCCTGCACGGCGCGCTGGCTGCCGAGGGCGACGACGTGATCACGCCTGCTTAGCCCGCAGCGTCGCTACCGGGACACGCTTCCGAGCGAGAGCTGGGACAGCGACGCGGCGCCATCAACAGCGATCGCCTGTCCGCTGATCTGGGCCGTCTCCATGCCGGCAAGAAACGCAACTGCAGCGGCGATCTCCGCGGGCTCGATGAGTCTGCCCGTCGGTACGGTCTGCAAGCGCCCGCTGGAGCACCTCCTCTGGCATCGCGAGGACCTGCTCGGTCGCGACGAGACCTGGGAGGACCGCGTTGACCGTGATCCCGCGGGCGGCGTTCTCGCTAGCGAGCGTGCGGACCATCCCCAACAGACCCGCCTTTGATGCGGCATACGCGACCTGACCGGGCAGTCCGCCCAGGGCGGCGATGCTCGACATCACGATGATCCGGCCATAGCCACGCTCGCGCATACCCCCGATGCAGGCCTGCACTGTGCGGAAGGAACCCGTCAGGTTGACATCGATGTCGCGATCCCACTGCTCGAGCGTCATCTTGTGCGCCGGAGCGATCGTCGTTGTGATCCCCGCGTTGGCGACGCAAACGTCGATATCGGCGAGCGCCGGGAAGGGGTCCAGGGCGACGTCGATGGCGATGTCGCAGCCTGCGTTCAGATCGAGCGTAACCACGTCGAACCCGTCCGCGGCCAAGCGCTGAGCGATTGCTGCGCCGATCCCGCGCACAGCGCCGGTGACCAGCGCCTTGCGTCTCTCGGTCACGATGGGGCCCCAACGATCATCGAAGGAGGACACGATGACAGACCGCTGGTTTTCCGAGCGGGAGCTCGAACTGCTCTCGCGCCCGACGATGGACCGCGCGGCCGAGGCGATCGACGCTGGCGAACTCGATGAGGCACGGCGCCTGTGCGGCGAGATGAAGCACGAGTGGCAGATGCTGCACGACCTGATGGCCGCCGGCGTACTCGATCTCGTCTCGTTCATTCAGCAACGGCTGGGCGACGAGGGCGTGCAGAGGCTGGACCCAGAGCATGAACCGCGGATGGCGGCGTCACCACGACGCGATCGTGGCGCTTGACCGACGGGAGCTGGTTGGTCTGCTCGCCGCCACATGGCGTGCACACTCCTGCTCCGGAGTGGGGCCCAACCCCGGCAACTTCACGATCACCGAGGACGATGAAAAGGTGACGTTCACCATGAATCCGTGCGGTTCGGGGCAGCGGCTCGTACGCAACGGAGCCTACGAGGGTCTACCCGATGGCGGCGGTACGCGCGAGGCGCACGACTGGTCTTTCGGCCGGAAGGGGTTCCCGCTCTACTGCACCCACTGCAGCTTCATGAACGAGTCGCTTCCGATCCAGTGGTCAGGCTATCCGCTGTACCCGTCCGATCCGCCTGAGGATTACTCGAAAGATCCATGCACCTGGTACTGGTACAAGGATCCAGACGCGATCCCAGAGCGTCATTGGCGCCGATACGGCGCAGTCAAGCCGGATCGCACTGCCACTGCCTGATGAGTTAGGACGCTCGCACCGCGATCCCCGGGTAGTTCAGGACAAACCCGTCCGCGTCGAAGGTAATGTCGCTTAGGAAGTCACCCTGCGCTGAAGCGAATGACGCCGTTGCCAAGAGGTTCGTAGCGCTGCTCGGACAGGCTAACCTCAAGCGACGGGACATCGACCCAGCGCATGAGATAGTCGCGACGTGGGCCCGGTGCGAGGAGCCGGTCGCGGATTACCGGAAGCGAGTTGAACAGTGGCGAGAAGCCGAGATCGAAGAAGTCGGCATCAGCGAGGTCCGAGCTCGAGGGTTCGGTCACCGACAAGCTCGAGGTGAAGCACGTCGTGCTCGAGCCGATATCGCAGCTCATACGTGACCCCGAGCTGCGTACCACGGGCAATGAACTCCAGCTCGGTCTGCTCAACGTGCGCGACCTCCATACGCGGCGCTCCCTCACCAAGCCACGCGAGTCTGCTCCGCATTCCGGGCATGCTAGTGGCCGAAGCAGGGAGACTTCACCCGGCGAGGTCCGATCTCGCGACATCGCTACCCCCGCTCGTCGGCGAGGCGTTTGCCGGCGGCGCGAGCCCGGTCGAGGTCGAGGTAGGTCTTGGCACGCACGATCAGATTCTCCGCGAACACCACCACGGCCGCGTATCGCAACTGAACGCGACCGGTGCTGCCCGTCGGTCGAGCCCGTTCCATCAGCACCGCGTACACGACCCCGTTGCCGAATTCGAGAAGAGTCTCCAACTCGATCTCCACTCATCGTCGGAGCCGTTCCAGTCTTCAAGCAGGCCACGGACCGGGGCAGGACCCTCGAAGATGCCCATGCCCATCTCCGACATGTCCCATACGGGATTGAGATCAAAGTAGCTGAGTGCAGCCTCATAATCCCGCCGTTCAAGGCAGTCGCAGAAGCGGCGAGCAAGCTCGGCGAGGTCGGAGGTCGCGGGCTCCTCGGCCATCATGAGGCGAAGTATCCCGCTCACCTTCATGAGGTGCCGCTCGGACGCTCGCGACTGCTGTTTCGCCCGTGTGTTAGGTGTCCTACCCCGATTCCTCTCGTCTGAACCTCAGGTCCTTCGGTGTAGCGGCGGAGGCCATAGGAGAAGAGGGTCCCCCGCGCGAGTCGCGCGTCACTGCGGTACGACTGCGTCGCCGAGGCGGATAGGTCCAGGCTCGAGCACCTCGCCGAATACGCCGAATGCGAGCGGTTCGGTGGTCTCAAGGCCGCGACGATACGACAACAGCTCGAGCGTTGGCAGATCAACGACCCCGCTGTCCGGGTTCTGCGAAGTGACGAGGCAGCGTCCGACATGGCCGCGCACAGCCACCAAGGCCTCGCCCATTCGCGCAGTACGCCCGACCCACTCATCCTCCTCGTGGGCCTGCGGACCGGCGACCTCGATCAGCATCCGAAATCGTCTCGAGTCGACCGACCGACCGCCGGCGAGCGACTGGAGCCGGAGCACCGATGCCTCGGAGATCAGAGACACTGCGCCGGCGGCACCGCGATCGACGCCACCACCGGGGTCGGCCTGCACAAGTCGAAGGTGCGTGCCGGTGTAACTCGAGAGCGCCCGTGACCAGGGGCCAACGACCAGGCGCGCCACGGGCTTGCGCGAGAAGAACCGCGTCTGGATCTCCTCCCCAAGCCGCACGATGTCCGATGCCTGTGAGCCGTCGGGAAAGATCACCGTCAACAGCGCGGCGTCCGAGTCGTAGTCGGCGCGCACAGCGCTGAGGATGCCGATTCTCTTGCCGTTGACCATCCGCGCTCGCTCGTCGATCAGATAGAAGCGGCGATTGTCGGAGACTCCGGCTCGTTCCAGCATCACCTCATTGCGGGCAGATATCCGAAGGCCCTTGACCGGGGTGGTCGCCAGCGCAGTCACGACGGCGGGCGGCGGACTCAGCGTTCGCTGAAGCCGCCGCCCGCGTGTGACGTCGCCCGACCTCAGTGCTACTCATTCACGCTGCTTCACCGCCGACACCATGTGTGCTCCGGTCGGGGCGACCGGGCTGGCGCGGGGTTGAAAATAGGGTCGGGGGCGTGGACGTGATGGTGTTCCTCCTCGCTGATCGCGATCTCGTGCGCCGAGGCCTCGAGTGCGCGTTCGAGGTCGCGCTGGATCCCGAGCAGCGCTCCCGGCTGCGTGCGGTGCATCTAGTAGAGCCGCGCACCGCCCAGCAGCATGTAGCCGAGGAAGATGTAGGGGAACAGGTTGACCGGCCACGGCGGGGCCGGGTAGAAGCTGCCGACGAGTCGGCACCATCAGGCAGACGAACGCCAGCACCGCGACCAGCGACGTTGCGCGCGCGCAGCTCGCCGAGCTTGCGCAGGTAGAAGGGTGCGGCGACGGTGATCATGAAGTACGCGAACAGGAAGCCGAACGCCGCCAGCGTGCCGGCGTCGCCGAAGAGCGTCAGCGGTTCGGTGCCCGTCGCGTGCAGACACCAGCGCGACGGCCAGGATCATGGCCCCGTAGGAGGCGAGCGCCACGTGCGGGCGTCATGTTCGTGGCGTGCACCGCGTGCCCTGCTTCGGAAGGAAGCCGTGCCCGCCCAGCGGGAAGATGATGCGCGCGCCGGCGTTCAGGCAGGACAGCGACAGCGAGAAGAAGCTCACCATCGCCCCGAGCGCCACCGGCACCTTGAAGAAGCTGACGCCGTAGGCCGCGCGAGATCGCGGTCAGCGGCGTGGCGAACGAGCCGAGCGACTTGCCCATGTGGTTCGTGGCGAACACCTCGACGTAGCTCATGAACACCATGAACGCCCCGGTGATCAGAAGGCTCCAGATGACCGCCCGCGGCACGTTGCGAAGCGGCCGCTTCGCCTCGCTGCCGAGCGTCGTGGCGCTCTCGAAGCCGACCAGGCTGAAGATGCAGATCACGATCGCGAAGTCCATGCCTTCGAGGTGAACGCCCTTGAGCTGGAGCTGGCCGGTGTCGACCGAGACCCCGTGCTTGAACAGCACGACTGCGGCCAGCGCGAGGATGAGGTGACCGAGATCGCCTCGAGCGCGAGCGTCAGCAGCGACGAGATGCGGATGTCCTTCCAGGCGATCGTCAGGCAGGTGAAGCCGCTGATCAGGAAGAAGACAAACGGGCTGACGGTGCCGTGCATGCCGATCCCGGACAGGAATTGCTGGCGAAGATCGCGAAGCCCGCGAGCCCGGCGGTGGCGATGCCCCAGTAGGACCAGATCAGCGACCAGCCCGAGAGCACCCCGCAGCCGGGCCGAGCCCCTTCGCGGTGTAGGCATACATCGAGCCGGCAGTCGCCGAGCGCCGGGCGAACTGGTTGAGCCCGAGCACGACGAACAGCAGCATGATCGTGCCGAACAGGTAGGCCGCCCAGGTTCCCTGACCGGCGTCGGCAAACGCCAGCGCGATGATCAGCACAGCGGTCATCGTCGGCGAGATGAGCGCAACCGACTGGGCGAGCAGCGGTGGAAACCCGAGTGCGTGCGGTCGGAGGCGGGGAGCCGGGGAGCCCCCTACACTCCCCGAAGGCTCGGCCGCGGTTGTGGTGGTACTCATGATGGGTCGACCCCCTTTTTGGCTGACATGACAGGGCGCCTGGGAAGTTATGCACGTCGTCGCCGTCCCTCTATGGCCAAGCGGCCGAGATCGCGTCGCCGGCACATGACAAATGTCCGAGTCGGCGGTCGTCTGTGGCCAACCGGCCAAAGGCTGAGCTTCACCATCTGACGCGGGTCCAGTTCGCTGCAGTCGCTGTCACCAGCGAAGGCACAACATTCCTTACCTCAGCACTCGAGTGTGAGCACGGCAAAGAGAGTGAGTGAGCCGCTCTATCGCTCTTTCGCGATCAGCTCTCCGTTGCCGAGTCGCCCGCTCTGAAGGCACGACGGTACCCGGCAAAGAAAGGGCCCGGACTTGCCGGGCCCTCCTGGACCTTCACCCTGTCAAGGATCAGCCCAAAAGCAACATATCGCACGAACGATCGTCATGCGACTCCGAACGTCGCCCTCCTCGCTCACGCGGCGACCACGACGCCTATCGGCCCATTGGCGCTCGTGCGGCGCGCATCACTTCAGGGGTGGGTCAACCCGTCGAACTGCCGTTCCGCGCCAGCAGCGTCAGCTCGGCGGCATCCGTCCAGATCACCTGCTCGCGTCCGGGGCCGACCCCGACGAGCGTGACCGGTGCGCCGACATGCTCGGCGATAAAGTCGAGGTACTCGCGGGCAGCGTCGGGTAGATCGGAGAACGTGCGGCACTCACCCAGGTCGGCGTTCCACCCGCGCAGCTCGGTCAGCCCGGCGGTGGTGTGGTGGAGCACCGTCTGGTGGTAGGGGAAGTCGTCGAACTCGGCCCCTTCTGCCCCCCGGTAGCAGGTGCACACCTGAATACGGTCGAGCCCCGACAGGACATCGAGCTTTGTCACGACGAGCGCCGTCATCGTGTTCAGCCGCGCCGCATAGCGCAGGGCGACGAGGTCCAGCCAGCCCGTGCGTCGCGGCGCGCCCGGTCGTGGTGCCGAACTCACCGCCCCGCTCGCGGATCTGCTCGCCCATCGCGTCGTGCAGCTCGCTCGGGAAGGGTCCTGCACCCACGCGTGTGGTATAGGCCTTCGAGATCCCCCAGATCTCGTCGATGCTCTTCGGCCCCACGCCCGTGCCCACGCATGCCGCACCCGAAAGCGGGTTCGAGGAGGTGACGAACGGGTAGGTGCCGTGATCGATGTCCAGCATCGCGCCCTGGGCGCCCTCGAAGATGATCTTCTGGCCCTCGTCGAGCATGTCCCACATGAGCTTCGAGGTGTCGGCGATGTGCTGCTCCAGTCGATGACCGTAGGTCAGGTACTCCTCGGTCATCGTGTGCAGGTCGAGCGCGGGGTCCTTCTCGAAAGGGCGCAGCGACAGGCGCTTGGGCTCCATCGCTGCGACGATCTTCTTCTTGAGGATCTTCTCGTCCAGCAGGTCCTGCACGCGGATCCCGAGCCGCGCCGCCTTGTCGGCATAGCAGGGCCCTATGCCCCTGCGTGTCGTCCCGATCTGCAGGCTTCCCAGTTTGGCCTCGCCCGCCGAGTCGAGCAGCAGGTGATAGGGCATGATCAGATGTGCGTTGGCGGAGATGCGCAGCCCGCTTACGTCGATGCGCCGGGCGCGCAGGGCGTCGAGCTCCTCGATCAGCACCTTCGGGTCGATCACCACCCCATTGCCGATCACGCAGCGCTTGCCGGGGTAGAGGATCCCTGACGGGATCAGATGAAGCTTCCACTCCTCCCCGTCGCGCACGATCGTGTGCCCGGCGTTGTTGCCGCCCTGAAAGCGCACGACCGCGTCGGCCCGCTCGGCGAGCAGGTCGGTGATCTTGCCCTTCCCCTCGTCGCCCCACTGGGCGCCGACTATCACGATGCCTGGCATGCCACGGAGTGTATGGGGGGCCGGCGTCAGGCCGAGCGCGCCGGGGCGCGGAACTCGCGCCGCTTGTCCTCGCCGAAGAGCGGGATCAGGTCGCCGCAGATCTCGACCAGGCGCGAGACGGTACGCGAGCCGAGCCGCTCGGAGAGCTCGTCGGGCATGAGGTTGGTTGTGGCCACGATCGCGCGCTCTGCCTCATAGCGGGCGTTGACGATGGAGTAGAGCTGCTCGAGCACCCAGTCGGTCCGGTGCTCGGCTCCCAGATCGTCGATGTGCAGCAGATCGACAGCGGTCAGCCGGTCCAGGAAGTCGAGCTTGCCCTCTTCGGAATCCATCGCCTCACGCAGCAGATTGAGCAGCCGCGGGAGCGAGTAGATGGCCACCGAGTGTCCCGCATCGAGTGCTGCTTTGGAGACCAGCATCGCCAGCGTGGTCTTGCCCGTCCCCACGTCGCCCTGGATCCACAGCCCTCTTCCTGAAGCGAGGTTCTCCTCGATCTCGCGAACGTAGCGGCGCACCGACTGGATCTGATCGGGGGCGCTTCTGGCGATGTCGCTGACCGGGGGCCGGTCAAAGGAGACGCCCTGGTACTTGCGTGGTATGCGCCCCTTGAAGCGCTTTGTGCGCACCGATGCGATGCGCCCGGCCCGGCAGCTGCAGTCGGAGGCGGTGTTCGTGGCCTCGTCCACGAGGAACCCGCTGCCATCACACTGGCCGAGGGGGCAGGTCTCCTCGCCCCGTCCCCCGTCGGGCATGCGTGAGCTGAGGTCGACGACTCGAGGAGCGCCCTCGGCGAACTCGGGGCTCACTGCGTGAACCGCTCGCCGGCGTAGTTCATGAACTTCGGGTACTCCTTCTGGAAGGTGAGCGTGACCTTCCCGACCGCGCCGTTGCGGTGCTTGGCGATGATCAGATCGGCCTCGCCCGGACGCTCTGAGTCCTCGTTGTAGTACTCGTCGCGGTAGATGAACATCACCAGGTCGGAGTCCTGCTCGAGGTTGCCGCTCTCGCGCAGATCGGAGAGCTGCGGTTTCTTGTCGGGGCGCTGCTCAACCGCGCGGCTCAGCTGCGACAGGGCGATCACCGGAACCCCCAGCTCCCGTGCCAGGATCTTCAGACCGCGGCTCAGCTCGCCCACCGCGGTCACGCGGCTGTCGTAGCGGCTGTCGGTGCGCATCAGCTGCAGGTAGTCGATGATGATCAGACCGAGCCCGCCCTCGCACTGACTGTGCAGCCGGCGGGCCTTCGCGCGGATCTCGAGCATCCCGACGTCGCTCGAGTCGTCCACCCACAGCGGCGAGGTGGCGAGACGCTGCGAGGCCTTCAGGATCTTCGGCCAGCGCTGCTCGGCCACCCGCCCCTTGCGCAGCTCCTCACCCTTGATCCGCGCCTGTGAGGCGACGAACCGCTGGGCCAGCTCGGCCTCGGCCATCTCCAGCGAGAACAGCGCCACCGGCTTGTTGTGCTCGACTGCGGCGTTCTCGGCGATGTTGCATACGAGCGCGCTCTTTCCCATCGCGGGGCGGGCGGCCACGATAATCAGGTTGCCGGGCTGAAATCCGCCGGTGATCTCGTCGAGATCCCGGAAACCGGACGGCGTGCCCGTCAGCGAGGTGCCTTCGAGCGACAGCCGGTGGAGCTTGTCGAGCTCCTCGTGCAGCACCTCCTCGATCGCGCGGAAGTCCTGCTGGCGATCATCGCGCGCGACCTCGAGCATCGCCTTCTCGGCCTGCTCCACGAGCTCGCGCGGCGCGGCCTGATGGCCGAGCACGCTCTCCTGGATCTCGTATGAGGCCCTCAGCAGACGTCGCAGCAGCGCGTTCTCGCGCACGATCTGCGCGTAGCGGCGAGCGTGTCCGGCGGCGGGCACGACGCCGGTCAGCTCGTCCACGGTGGCGGCGCCCGCCGATGTCCTCGAGGCGGCCCATCTGTCGCAGGCGGTCGGTGACCGTGAGCACGTCCACGGGCTCTGACTTCGTTGTACAGCGCGAGCATCGCCTCGTAGATTGCGCCGTGGCGGTCGCGGTAGAAATCCTCCGCGCGTAGCCCCTCTTCGATCACCAGCGCGTACAGCGAGCGATCCGAAAGCAGGATCGCGCCCAGCACCGACTGCTCGGCGTCGAGGTTGTGCGGCGGCGCGATCGCGCCGCCGTTGGCGCCCGCTGAGCCGTTGGCGTGAGAGACGGCGCTCATGGCTCGGGCGAGTCTAGGCCGGCGCCGATCGCGGCCCGGCGATCGCTCCCCGCTATGTCGGCCGCAAATATGTTTGCCACGAACACATGTTCGCAGCGCGGCGGTGCGGAATCGGACGCGAACGTGCGCGGCCGGACCCGGTGCGGCGCCGCGGCGGCGCGGGCGTCTACTTCTTCGCGACGACCATCGTCTTGATCGTCGCGGTCACGTTGGGAACACCTCGACCACGACCATGTAGGTGCCGACGTTCCTGATCGGTTCGGGCATGTGCACGTTGCGCTTGTCGATCTTCAACCCGCGCGCTTCGCGGATCGCGGTGGCGATGTCCTGGGCGGTGACCGACCCGAACAGACGCCCGTCGGCGCCGGCCTGCTGGGGAACGGTGAGCACGGTGCGGTTGAGCAGGTTCACGTTCTCCTGGGCTTTCTCGACGGCGTTCCGCGCAGCTCGCTCGGCCGCCTCCTGGCGCTCGCGGATCGCCTGGATCGCGCCCTTGGTCGCCGGCTGGGCGAGCTTGCGCGGGATCAGGTAGTTGCGCAGGTAGCCCTTGGAGACGTCGACGACGTTGCCCTGCTCGCCGAGCGTCTCGACGTCCTGAGCAGTATCGCTTCCGGCATCTCGCGCTCCTACCGTTCCCGGTCGCGGTCGCCTCGTTCGCGGCGCGGGCTGTCGTCGCGCCCGCCCTCGTTCACGTACGGCAGCAGCGCCAGCTCGCGAGCGCGCTTGACCGCGCGCGCGATCTGCACCTGGTGGCGACGGCAGGAGCCGGTGATCCGCCGGGAGCGGATCTTGCCCTTCTCGGAGATGAACTTCTTCAGCGATGCGACGTCCTTGTAGTCGACCTGCTCGACCTTGTCGCGGCAGTGCTGGCACGGCTTGCGCCGGCCGCTGCCGGGCCCGCCCTTCTTGTCGCGCCGGCGAACCGGCTTGCCGCGACCGCGCGCTTTCGCCATCAGCGCTCCCCCCGGCTGGGGCGGTCGTGGACTTCCGGCATGGTGATGCTGATTGACACAGAGAACCTCGCTGTACTCAGAACGGAATGTCGTCGTCGCCGGTCCCACCGGCGACCGGTGCGGGCTGGAAATCGCCGTCATCGACAGGGACGTCGCTGCCCTTGGAGGCCCCGTTGCCCGCGAACCCGCCTCCACCGGAGGCATCCTCGCGCGAGCCCAGGAACTGCACCGAGTCGGCAATGATATCGGTTGCCTGGCGTTTCGTGCCGTCCTGGGACTCCCACTCCCGCCACTCGAGCCGCCCGTCGATCGCGACCGGGCGCCCCTTCGACAGGAAGCGGGCGGCGTTCTCGCCCTGCGCGCCCCACACGGTGACGTTGAAGTAGTTCGGCTTGTCCTCCCATTCGCCGGTGCTTCCGTTCTTGCGGCGCGTGTTGCACGCGATGCGCAGACTGCACACCGACATGCCGCTCGGCAGCGAGCGCAGCTCCGGATCGGCGGTCAGGTTTCCGGTCATCACGACCCTGTTGATGTTGGTGGCGGCCACGGTTCCTCTTCCTTTCAGCTTTTTCCGCGTCCCGGTCGCGGGACATCGAGCTTCGAGTCTAGTCAGGACTTCGGGCGCGATCTCTCCGCGCCCAGCCGGGGACCCCGCTACGTGCGAGCTTTTGGCCGCTGCTCGCCGGCGCGGGTCCGGGCGCCGCGCGAGGAGGTGCCGAACACCTCGTCCCAATACGGGGCGCTTATCCCGAAGCCGCGCGTCTCATCCTGGAAGTGGTGGCGCATATGGCGCTCGCGCAGCATCCGCCCGAGCCGTCCGCGCGGGCGGAAGTGGTGCAGGTAGTAGTGCATCATGTCGTACACCAGATAGCCGGCGAAGAAGCCGGCGCCGAGCCCGGGCGCGTAGCGCTCGCCGAAGATCAGATACAGGACCCCGAACACGACGGCGCCGAGCGGAATGCTCACCGCCGGCGGCATGACCAGCCGCATGGGGTCGTTGGGGTGGTCGTGATGGACGCCGTGGATGATCCAGTGCATGCGTGCGCCGAGGCCATCCTCGGGCTCGAAGTGGAACACCATGCGGTGAAGCCAGTACTCGAACAGCGTCCACAGCGCGTACCCGGCGATGGCGAGCCCCGCCATCGTTGGCACGCTCACGCTGGAGAGCCCCCACGCCACCATCACGGCGATCGCCGGCGTGAAGATGAGCACGGGCACCGCCGGATGCACGCGCGAGAGTGCGTCCAGAACCCTCGAGTCGAACATCGGCGGGGAGGCGCGCAGCACGTCGGTCCGCCGCGGCGCATGATCGTTCATGTCTTCAGCCCAACCCATGGGTCTGATCTTATTACCCCCGCGCCGCTCGCGTGAGCGCTGTGGCACGCGTCGCACGGTCTTCTGAAAGACCGCCGTCGGGGGTCAGGCCGGCTCGCCGACCTCGCTGTCGGCGTCGGCGACCTCGAGCTCCGCCTCGACGACCTCGACCTCTCCCTCAGGACCAGCGGCGATGACGGCCACGTCCGCGACCACCTCGGGCTCGCTGTGCGGCTCATCGGCCGGGGTCGCCAGCACGTCCGGCGCGTCCGGAACGCCCGGCTTCAGCTTGATGATGCGAAAGCGGATGATGCCGTCGGTGATCCGAAGCGTGCGGTCGAGCGCGCCGAGCATCTCCGGTGTGCCCGCATGGAACTGCAGCAGGTGGTACTCGGCGTCGGCTTTCCGATCGATCGGGTAGGTGAGCGTGCGATCGCCCCAGTCGTCCTGGCGCAAGAACTCCCCCTGGGCTTCGATCGCTGCGCGTGCGTCGGTGAGGATCTTTGCGCGCGTCGCCTCCTCGGCCTGCGGGTCGAGCAGCAGCACGAGGTCATATGTGGGTGCGGGCAGAGTCATAGGCGTCGCTGCTGGAAGCCTAGCGGCTCCGGCCCTTCGCGCGGATGTCCGCCAGCTGCTCGTCGATCCAATCTCCCGGATCGCGCGAGGTGACGATCTCGACGAGCCCGTTAGCCCGGCGGCGCCGCTCGGCCGGATCCATCGTCAGCGCCGCGTAGATCGAGTTCGCGAGCTCCTGGATGTCGAACGGGTTTACCGACAGCGCGTAGTCGCCCAGCTCCTCATGCGCGCCGGTGTTCTCCGAGAGGATCGAGACCCCCTCGCGCTCATTCACGATCGGCCCCTCCTTGGCCACCAGGTTCATGCCGTCGAACATCGCGTTGACGAGCAGCACGTCGTAGTGCTTGTAGGCCGCCATCGCCTCCTCGAGGTCATCGCGCAGCTTCAACTGCACCGGCATCCAGTCGGGTGTGCCGTGCCGGTGGTTGACGACCGCCACCAGGGCCTCGATGCGCTCCAGGTACTCCGCGTACTGAGGGACGTCGGTACGCGAGGGCATCATCTGCGCGATGAACGTCACCCGCTCGGAGAACTCGGGATGCTGCTCTAGGAACAGGTCGAAGCCGGAGAATCCGCGCAGCACGTTCTTGCTCAGATCAGCGCGGTCCACCCGCAGGATCAGGAAGTCCCGGCGGCGGCGCAGCAGCTCCTGCTCGAACTCGCTCACGCGAGCGCTGTGAGCGATCAACCGCGTCGCCTTATGGTCGATCGGCAGCGGATATGCCCTCACCCACACCTCGCGCTCGCCGAACTTCACCAACCCGCGCTCGAAGTCGACGTCGAGTTCCATCAGATCGCGGCAGCACTGCAGGAAGTTCCTTCGGTATGAGCGCGTGTGAAACCCCACGATGTCGTTCGCCAGGATGCCGGTGAAGATCTCCTCGCGGATCCGCGTCGGCAGCACCCGCCAAGCGTCCGACTGCGTCCAGGGGATGTGGATGAAATGGTGAAGGAATGCATCCGGGCGGGCCCGGCGCACCAGGTCGGGCAGCGTATAGAGGTGATAGTCGTGGACCATCACCACCGGCTCCTCCACGTCCTCGATCTCCTCCACCACAGCGCGCGCGAGGTCCTCGTTGACGGCGTTGTAGCCGAACTCGAACGCCTCGATCTCCTCGCGGCGGATGTCCGGGGCGTTGGACAGGTCCCACAGGTAGTGCTGGATGAACCACAGCATCGGGTTGGCGAACACGTTGTAGAACCAGTCGTAGGCCTGCGGGTCGCTCACGACCAGGCGCACCTGAAACTCCTCGCCGCCCGGTGAGCGCACGGGGAACGCCCGCCCGCCGTTCTTCTCTGAGACCTCCGCGTCGTCCTCGCTCATCGCCGAGGCGATCCAGATCACGTCCCGGTGCGTCGCCAGGCCCGTCAGTGCAGTCACCAGCCCACCCGAGCCGCGGTGGGCCTCTCCGCCCGTGTGGAATGTCACGGGTCCGCGGTTGGACACCAGCACTAGCTGGGTCGCGTCCCGGCCCTCCCCCGGTCATGACCCCTTCAGCTCGTTGAAGATCTTCAGATAGTCGCGGAGATAGCGCGGCGTCAGGAAATGCGTGCGCACGTACTCCTTCCCGCGCCTGCCCAGCGACTTGCCGAATCCCGGGTCGCCGAGCACGTCCAAGGCGCGCCCGGCGCACTCATCGGCGCTCGAGACCAGATAACCGGTCACCCCATCCTCGATCTGCAGAGGTATGCCGCCCACGTCTCCTCCGATGAACGGACGCGCCTTCCAGATGGCCTCCGAGACCGTCAACCCGAAGCCCTCGCGAGTGGACTTCTGGATGAGCACGTCGGAGTGCGACTGGAACGCGTTGACCTCGATCGCCCCCACGTTGTTGAAGTTGTTGAGGATGTGAATATCCGGATCGCCGTCGGCGTGGGCGATCGTCGCGTTGAAGAAATCCCACCCCTCCGGATCGTCAGCAGGCCATCGACCCCACCAGCGCGAGCTGTACATCGGGCAGGGACTGCTTGACGACGCGATACGCATCGATCACCCCCAGCGGATCCTTCCAGGGGTCGAAGCGCGAGACCTGGCACATCAGCGGCCGGTCGAGATCGATCCCGAACTGCCCGCACACGAATGCCGCGTCCTCGGGTGACAGCGCCATGTTCTTCGGTGTCAGCGGGTCGATTGCCGGAGGCACGACGTTGACCGCTCCGTTCATTCCCGCGGGCACGTACTCGCGCATGTGGAACAGTGACTCCGGGTAGTTCGCTATATAGGGCAGCAGCTGGGCGATCGTCTGCGGGTTGGGCGTGGACAGATCGATGTGGCAGCGCCACACCCAGCCCTTCGCCTTCTCGGGTACCAACCCGTACAGCGCCGCCGGCTGCGGGTCGTGGACCAGGCACACGTCCCAGCCGGCCGACAGCTCACGCGCGTTCATCTCGTTGTACTGGCGCCAGGTCTCCCATTGCTCTTCGTCGAGATCCACCGAGGCGCCCTGGAGCGCGTTGTGCATGAGCTTGGTCGCGTTGAAGAACTCCTCGCGCCCGTAAATGACTTGCCACTCGCACTCGAGCCCCACATCGCGCATGAGCGGTACGAGCGTGTACAGGATCTCTGATACTCCACCGCCGAACGCCGTCGCCGAGATGTGCACCACCCGGCTACCCTTCAGAGGCTCGGCCAGCTCGCGGATTTCGGCGATCAGATCCCGCCCGCAGATGTGCGTGTAGTCGGCAAGCGTCTTGTGTCCTACTGCCACGGGCTGGAGCACGCGGGTGGACGATACCTAACCGCGTACGGGACTCTTCGACACAGTCATCGACGTCGGCTGCCGGTGCGGCGCGACGAGGACCGGACTATGGTCTAGGCCGATGATCAACTGGCGCCTCTACCGCGCGGCGTTCGTGCCCTTTCTGTTCGCGCTTTTGATCGCTGCCTTCTCGCTGAGCCCGCGGGCGCTGCCGCCTGTCTCGACGCTTGCACCGGACGCCTTCTCCGGCTCGAGCGCGTTGAGCGAGGCCGACGGCCTCGCGGCCGAATTCCCCAACCGCCGCCCCGGCAGTCAGGGCGATGGGGCAGCGCGGCACGCGTGGCGCAGTTCCTCGAGGGTCTCGGCGGAACGGCCGGCGGCGGCTTCTCCGTGCACACGCGTCACTTTCGCGCGCAGACCATCGATGGCGAGCGCTCGCTCACGACCGTGATCGCGCAGCGCCCCGGCTCGACCAGCGCCTCGCCGATCGTGATCCTCGCCCATCGCGACGCCGTCGCGCCGGGCTCGCGCGCAGAGATGTCAGGCACCGGGGCGCTGCTCGAGCTCGCGCGCGTTTTCGCCACGCGCGAGACGCGGCGCACGATCGTGCTCGTGTCAACGAGCGGCGGCAGCGGCGGCGACGCGGGCGCGGCCGATTTCGCAGCCCATTTCAACGGGCCCCTCGATGCGGCGATAGTGCTCGGCGACCTTGCGGGCACGGATGCGAGAAAGCCCTTTGTCGTCCCATTCTCCGACGGCTTCGGCTCCGCGCCGATCGAGCTGCAGCGCACGCTCGACGGCGGCGATCTCACAGGAAACCGGCGCAAACCCGGGCGCGCCCAGCACGATCGGCCAGCTCGCCCACCTCGCGTTCCCCTTCGCCGGCGGCGAACAGGGACCGCTCGACGCCAGCGGGCTGCCCGCCGTGCTCGTCCAGGCCAGCGGCGAACGGGGACCCACTCGCGGCGGAGCCCGTGAGCGCCGAACGCCTGCAGGGTCTCGGCCGCGCCGTGCTGAGTGCCGTCGATGCGCTGGACACGGCGCCAGACGTGCCCCATGCGCTGCAGACCGGTCTGCTCATGCAGCGCCAGGTGCTCCCCGCATGGGCGGTGCGCCTGCTCGTGGCCGCACTCATGCTCGGCCCGCTGCTGGTCGCCGTCGATGCGCTCGCGCGCCTGCGCCGCCGGCGCGAGCCCGTCGGGCGCTGGACGCTGTGGGTGCTGGCCTGTTCGGTGCCATTTCTGCTGTGCGGGCTGTTCGCCTATCTGCTGGGGCTGCTCGGCGCCGTCCCGGCCACGCCGGTGCTGCCGACGGCAGCGCCGCTCAACGGCTCGGCCGCGCGCGCGGTCGTGGCCGTGGCTCTCGGCCTCGGCCTGGCCTGGCTCGTGTGGCCGGCGCTCGTTCGGCGTTTGGGGTTGAGCGTCCGCCCGAGCTCCGAAGCCGCCGGGCTCGCGATGCTGCTCGTGCTGCTCGCCATCTGCATCGTGGTGTGGGCGCTCGATCCATTCAGCGCCCTGCTGCTGATTCCAGCCCTCCATCTCCTCCTCGTCATAGTCTCGCCGGAGCTCCGCCCGCGACCTGTGGGAGCGCTAGCCCTGGTGGCGCTCGCCCTGCTTCCACTGGTCCTGCTCATCGCCTTCTACGCACATCAGCTCGGCCTGGGCCCGCTCGAGGTCGCGTGGACGGGCGTGCTGATCCTGGCCGGTGGGCACGTCGGGGCTCTGGGAGCGCTGCTGTGGAGCCTCGCGCTGGGCTGCCTGGTGGCCGGCGCGATGCTCGCCGTCACGGGCAACCCTGAGGCGCCGGGGCTGGGGGCGGACCACCCGACGGAGATAACGATTCGCGGGCCCCGCACATATGCGGGTCCCGGGTCGCTGGGGGGAACCGAGTCGGCTCTGCGAAGATAGGCGACCAACGGCAGTGGCGCGCAAGCGCGTTCCTATCCGGTGTCTATGCTGCCATGTGAGGAGCGTGGAGACGCTCGCATGTCTGAGATCCCGTTCACGAGCACATCGTCCCAACGGATGGCCGCTCGGCGACGAGCGCCGCTCGCGCCTGCGCCGCGGCGCAGGCGCGCTCCGCGCGTTCTGGCATTCATACTGATCGCTGTCGGCGCCCTCACGCTCACCGACGCCGCCGTGACGCTCGTCTGGCAGGAGCCGTTCACCGCCCTGTATGCGAAATTCCGCCAGGACCACCTGAGCGGAGCGCTGCACGCGATGGAACGCGCCGCGCCCACGGCCGTCGAGCGACGGACGCTCGCGAGCCTGCCCAACGAGCGCACGCGCGTCGCGTTTCTGGCCCGCCGGCTGGAGCAGCGCACCCACGACGGCGACGCGGTGGGGCGCATCGTGATCCCGCGCATCGACGCCAGCTACGTGGTCGTCAAGGGCACCGGCACCGGTGAACTCGAGAGCGGTCCCGGCGTGTACGGAGAAACGAGCTTCCCGGGCGTTCCCGGCACGACAGCCATCGCCGGTCACCGCACGACCTATCTCGCGCCGTTCCGCCACATCGATTCACTGCGCGCAGGCAACCGCATCCTGTTGGACATGCCCTACGCGCGCTTCACCTACACGGTCATCGGACGGGCGGTGGTCGCGCCCACGGATGTCCGCGCGGCCGTCGATCCGGTCGGGTACTCAAGACTCGTGCTGTCGGCCTGCACGCCGCTGTTCAGCGCCGCCAAACGGCTGCTCGTGTTCGCGCGCCTGACGCGCACGGTGCCGGTCGGCGCCGCCCGGATCGTGCCGGGAGGCGGCGCGGTGCGTCCGATCGAAACGCCCCCGTCGCTCGCACCAGGGCGCCACGTACGCCCCCTACCACCGGTGCTCAAACCCCTGAAGGCGAACGCTCTGTCCCCGCTCGTCTAGCAGCGACACTCCGGCCGGGCCCTCTACCACCCGCCCGATCCAGGAGACTCCGACGCCTGCGCCGCCGTGCAAGGCGCTCACCGCATCCTCCACGTGCGCTCGCTCCGACGGCGCGACGCAGAAGCACAGCTCGTAGTCTTCTCCGCCCATGGCCGCGAGCTCTGAGGCGGGCACGCCCAGCTCGCCGGAGACCTCGCTGACGCCCTCTGCCAGCGGCAGCGCCGCGAGCTCGACGCGCAGTTGCACGCCGCTTGCGCGGCCCAGGTGCCCGGCGTCGGTCGCGATCCCGTCGGAGACGTCGATCAGCGCATGGACTCCCGCGGCCGCGAGAGCGCGGCCCTCGGCCAGGCGCGGCGTCGGTTCCCGGATGCGCGCGATCGCCGCCTCGCCGGCGGGCGAGACACCCACGCGCCCTTCGAGCACGGCCAGCCCCGCGATCGCTCCACCGAGGCCGCCGGTGACCCCGACCAGGTCCCCCTCGACCGCCCCGTCGCGACCGACGAGCTGATCGGCGCTGTCGGCCCAGCCGACGACCGTGACGCAGACCATCAGCGCAGGCGCGCTCACCACGTCGCCGCCCACGATCGCCGTTGCGGTGTCCGCCGCCATCGCCATCGCGCCGCGCACCAGCTCGAGGCCCTGCTCTTCGCCGAATCCCGCGGGCAGGCCCACCACCAGATAGGCCTCGCCCGGGTCGGCGCCCATCGCCGCGAGGTCCGAGAGCGCACCGGCGAGCGCGCGGCGACCAACCTGTGCCGCTGTCACCCAGTCGTGGCGCAGGCGGAAGTGAACGCCCTCGACCATCGCGTCCACCGAGGTCACGCAGATCGGCCGCGCGCGGACGACGGCCGCGTCGTCTCCCATTCCCCGCAGGACTCTCGAGTTGCGCGCTGAGCTCCGAAGCTCGGACGCGATGGATTCGATCAGGGAGAGCTCAGCGATGCCGGATCAGGGAGAGCTCAGCGATGGCGATAGACGATCCGCGCGCGGTCCAGATCGTAGGGAGACAGCTCGCAGCGGACGCGGTCGCCGGGGAGGATGCGAATGCGGAAGCGCCGCATCTTGCCCGCCACGTGCCCGAGCACCACGTGGTCGTTGTCGAGCTTCACGCGGAACATCGCGTTTGGCAGGGCCTCGATCACCTCGCCCTCGAATTCAACCTTGTCCTCCTTGGCCACGCCGCATCCCATCCGGGCCGCCTCCACGGGGTGGCCGGCGGTCCTTTGTTTCGGTTACTCGGACCCAAACTACCAGTGCGTGACACGCGAAGGGTGTTCGAACCTGTTCCAGGCTGATCTCAGCCGGCAGCCGCTCCGCCCGTTCGCCTGACCGTCGCGCCGCCTCCGGGAGACGGCCTGGACGGCCCGATCACGCCCCTGCCGGGCGCGGTGGGCACCTCTTTCCCGCCACCACCATCGCCCGTGTCGTGTTCTGCGCCGGTTTCACGCCCCGAGCCGGGCCCTCCTCCGTGTTCGCCATTGCCGCCGCTGGAGGGCTTCTTCTTCTTGGGTGTGCTCACTTCAGCTCCGGCGGCCGCTTCGACGTAGCCGGTGCTCGCGAACTTGCCGTAGAACGGCTCGTAGGAGATCGATTCCTTGGCCGGCGCAAACGGCACGCACGGCTTACCTTCGGTCACCGCCGACATGTAGGCATGCCAGATTTCCGCGGGCAGATAACCGCCCTGCTGAGGCTCACCGTGCACGTCGGTCATGGAGACCCGCTTGTTCGGATAGCCCATCCAGACGACGGTCGAAAAGCGGGGCGTGTAGCCGTCGAGCCAGGCATCGACGAGTTCGCTCGTCGTGCCCGTCTTGGCGGCCGTCGGGCAGGCGATCGCCGAGCGCGTCGCTGTACCGCTCTGCACGTTCTGCTCGAGGATGCTCGTCTCCTCGGCGGTGACCCCTTCGCTCAGCACCTTCACGCGGTGCGGCCTGCCCCAGTTGTCATCGGTGTGGCCGTCGGGGAAGACGACCTTCGTGATTGCGATCGGTGTGTTACGCCATCCCCCGTCGGCCAGCGTCGCATAGACGTCGGCCATTTCCAGCGGGGTCACGCCGAGTGTCAGCCCGCCCAGCGCCTCGGCCGGGTAGCTCGACAGGTGGGTGCTGACCCCCATCTTGTACGCCATCTGCGTCACGGTCCGCTCGCCCAGGTCGGCGGCGAGCTGCGCATAGACGGTGTTGTCAGAGGTGAGCGTCGCGTTGACGAGGTTGAGGGACTTGTTCAGCGAGGTGCCCTCGAACGTCTTCACTTCATAGGTCGGATAGCCGGGCAGCCATCCGGCCTGCAGCGTGTGTGAGAGGTAGTAGGTGCTGTTCGGGTCGACGCCTCGGGAGAGCGCGTCGGCGAGGTCGATCGCCTTGAACGTCGAGCCCGGCTGGCGGTGTCCGTCGGCGGCGAGGTTGTACTGGGACTTCTCATAGCTCTCCGACTCCGCCATCGCCTCTATGTCACCGTTTGCCGGGTTCAGCGTGACTATCGCCGAGGCTGGGTCTTCGGGCTCGTCGAGCACCTGTGCGATCGCCTTGCGCGCGAGACGCTGCATGTTCAGGTTGATGGTCGTGTAGACCTTCAAGCCTCCCTGCGCGACCGTCTCGGCGCCGTAGCGGTGGACCAGCAGCTCGTGCACGTATTCAAAGAAGAAGTCCTCCCGTCGCTGTGAGTAGAAGTCCCCGTACCTCACACCGAGTGGCGCCGCCTCGGCGGCGGCCGCCTGTGCGGCGGTGATGTAGTGCAGCTGGGCCATCTTCACCAGCACCTCTGTGCGCCTCTGCCGTGCGGCTGAGGGGTCCTGCAGAGGGTTGTATTGGGAGGGCGCCTGTGGCAGCCCGGCGAGCAGCGCGCTCTGCGCCAGGTCGAGTTCGGACGCGGGCTTGTCGAAGAACACGCGCGCTGCCGCCTGCACGCCGATCGCGGTCTGACCGCCCACCGTGCCATAGGGGACGCTGTTCAGATAGCTCGTCAGGATCGAGCGCTTGCTGTGGTGCCTGTTGTAGTCGATCGCCAGCTTTGCCTCGATTATCTTCTGCTTGAGGGTGCGTTGGTCGCCGCCCAGGTAGAGGTTGCGCATCAGCTGCATCGTGATCGTCGAGCCGCCTTGCAGCGCGGCGCCGTTGGTGATGTCCTTGACGGCCGCGCGGAAGATCCCGGTCAGATCGACGCCATCGTTCTTGTAGAAGCGCTGGTCCTCGATCGCCACGGTGGCGTTCTTCAGATCCGCGGGGATTTCGCCCCAGGAGATGGGACTGCGCAGCTCATCAGACTGGATGAACCCGAGCGGCGTCCCGTCCGCCGCAAACACCTGCGAGGAGCCTCCGCTCAGGATCGGATGCAGCCTGCCGAGCGCCGGCGCCGACTGGGCGACGCTGAGGACATAGGCCACCGCCGCGATCGCGCCCACAATGCACGCAGTGACGATCAGCCCGCTACCGACGAGCAGGAATCTTGTGGGACCGCTGCGATTGTGTCTGCGCCGGCGTTGTCGTGCTTGCCTTGACATGTTGGGGGGTAGCCGAGATTAGCGCTCGGAGTGTGATTTCCTGCGATTTGCGTCGCAGCGGCCTCTGCGCTCGGTGCCACCCGACATGAACTCCGACACCGCCGAGCTGGCAATCCTCGACACCGCGAGCGAGCTCGCCGCCCCCTTTCCGAGCCGGGCAGGCGAACGCGGTGGCGCCGGCCCCGTGCGCCGGCGATGGTCGCGGCTGCGCGCCGACTCTGCGCGCATGGCGGCCCTCGGTGATAGCTGGCAGGCCCTGTGGAGCTCGCGCCTGCTCGTTTGGCTGGCGGGCGTGGGAACGCTCCTTGCGTTCGGCTTCGGGCCGGTGCGCCACGCCTTCAACCCCCCCGGCGTGACGCGGGGATTCGGATGGCTCGGCGACCTGCTCGCGGCTCCCGCCGCCCGTTGGGACGCGTCCTGGTATCTGGTCATCGCCCATTACGGATACCGGCCTGACCTGGGTTCGTTCACGTCCTCGCGCACCGCGTTCTTCCCCCTGTATCCGCTCGGCCTGCACGTGCTCGCCTCCACCGGCCTGCCGGCGGTGCTCGCCGGAGTGCTGTTGTCGCTGCTCGCGCTGTGGCTGTCGCTGTACGGCATCCATCGCCTGACCACGCTCGAGCTGTCGAGCGCCGGCCGACCCGGGATTCCTCACCCGCGTGGCCGTGAGGTGGCGCGCCTGGCCGTGCTCGTCACCGCGTTTGCGCCGATGGCGTTCTTCTTCTCGGCGGTCTACTCGGAGTCGCTCTACCTTGCGCTGTCGGTCGGGCTGTTCCTGTGCGCGCGCCGTGGCCGCTGGGCTGCGGCGGGGGCGCTCGGCGCACTGGCCAGCGCTACGCGCAGCGCCGGCGTCGTGCTGTTGGTGCCGGCCCTCATCCTGTATCTGTACGGGCCGCGGGAGGACAGAGCGCCCGACTTCCCAGCCGCCCGCTTCGGGCGCCCCCGCTACCGGCTGCGAGCGGACATCCTGTGGCTGGCGATGGTGCCGGTCGGGCTCGGCCTGTACATGGGCTACCTCGCTTCCTCCGGCGGCGAGGGGCTTATGCCCTTCCACGCTCAGGATCTCTGGGGCAGGCACTTCGCGGGGCCTTACCTCGGCGTGTGGGACGGAGTCAAGGCTGCCTTCCAGGGCGCGCGCCAGCTGCTGTCCTTCCAGCGCCACCATGTCTACTTTCCGAGCGCCGGCGGCAGTCCCTTCGTCGACGCCGGGCACAACCTGATGCTGCTCGCCTTCCTGCTCGCGGCCGTGCCCGCTGTGATCGGGGTACTGCGCACGCTTCCGCTCGCCTACGGCGTCTACATCCTGCTCGCGCTCGCCATGCCGCTCTCCTATCCCGTCGGCTCGCAGCCGCTGATGTCGCTGCCGCGCTTTCTCGTCGTGCTGTTCCCGCTGAGCATGTGGCTGGCGGCGTGGCTGGCCGCCCACCCTCGCGCGCAGAAGCCGGCGCTGGCCGTCTCGGCGCTGCTGATGGCGTTCTTCGTCGCCCAGTTCGCCACCTGGCACTGGGTGGCGTAGTCCGATGGACGGCTCTGGAGAGGCGTCGCGCTCGCCCACGACCGACTGGCCGCCGTGGACGGCGCCGCTGGCGCTGGTCGGCGGGGTCGTGGCGGCGGCCGTGGGAGGCCTGATCGTCGATATTCCGGCGCTGGCGTTCGGGGTCAACATCACCGCCTCGCACGTACCCGGAGGTCTCACGATCGCCGACACCGTCGTACAGGACGTCGCATTCGTGCTGGTGGCCGTGTTCTTCGCGCAGCTCGGCGGGCGCACGGTTGCCGCGTGGCAGTTCGGGCTGCGGCCCCCCGGCCGCGGATGGTCGAGCGCCACCGGGCGGATCGCGATCCTGCTCGTCGCGTTCGTCGTCTTGAGCGTCGTCTGGGGTTCGGCCTTCCACGCCGAAAAGGAGAAAGTGCTCGAACAGCTCGGGACCGGCGAAAGCACGGCCCTGCTCCTGCTGAGCGCCGCGCTGACGTGCGTGATCGCTCCGGTCTGCGAGGAGTTCCTGTTTCGCGGCTTCATCTTCACCGCTCTGCGCAACTGGCACGGAACCTGGCCGGCGGCGATCATCACCGGTCTCGTGTTCGGTGGCGTGCACGCCGGCTCGGCGCCCGTGGTCGACCTCGTGCCGCTCGCCGGGCTGGGCTTCGGCCTGTGCCTGCTCTATCGCTACACGGGCTCGCTGTATCCGTGCATCGTGGCGCATTCGCTGAACAACTCGCTGGCCTTCGGCAGCCTCGAGGGGTGGGGATGGCAGATCCCCGTGCTGATGGTTGTAGCGCTCGCGGTGATCGGCCTGCTCGCGCTCGCATTCAAGCGCCTCGGCCTGATCTCCCCCGAGCCGACACCGCTCGTTGCAGAGCCCTTCCCCGTCGCCCCGGAAGGATAGGATCGACAGGAATGAGCCGACGCCCTCTTCCCGTCGCCACGCGGCTGCTGCGCGTTGCGGGCGCGCTGTCCGGCGCGTTGCTCTGCACCGGCGCCGCGTCGGCGCAGGCAGCCGAAGCGCCCGCTCCGGCGGTCCCTGCGCCCACTGCGGCGGTCGTCTCGGGGAGCATCGGCCTGCAGCTGCAGAAGGTCGGGGGCTCACCGCCGTTTGCACTCGTCGGCGGGCGCATCGTCGTGCGCGGGATCGTGACGCCCTACGTGGGCGGGCAGACCGTGAAGGTGAGCTTCTATCGCGAAGGGCGCAAGGTCGAGGTGAAGACGGTCAGCGTGATCGCGATCGGCAATGGTGCGGGCCAGTTTCACATCAACTTCGCAAGCCACTACGCCGGCCTGATCGAAGCGCGCGCGGCCCACTACGCGACGGCACAGCAGGGCGCCTTCGCCGGGCACTCGCCGGGCGTGCGTTTCGTCAACCCCGATATCGGACCGGGCGCGCGCGGGCAATCGGTGCGCCTGCTGCAGTCGGAGCTCGACGCTCTCCACTACGCCGTCCCGCTGAACGGCTACTTCGACGAAGGGACCGGACACGCGCTGATCGCCTACCGCAAGATGACCGGCCTCGAACGCGTTCCCGCCGCGGGCCGCCGCGTCTTTGAACTGCTCGAGCGCGGCGCCGGCAGCTTCCGCGTGCGCTTTCCGCGCGATGGCCGCCATGTCGAGGCCGATCTGACCAAACAGGTGCTCGCCGAGATCGAACAGGGCGGGCATGTTCATGCCATCTACACGATGAGCTCGGGCAAGCCCTCGACTCCCACCGTCATCGGCCACTTCAGCGTCTACTCGAAGACTCCGGGCGTGAACTCCGAGGGCATGGTCGACTCCAACTACTTCATCCGCGGCTATGCCATCCACGGCTATCCGGAAGTGCCCACCGATGCCGCCAGCCACGGCTGCCTGCGCGTGCCGATTCCCGACGCCCCCGCGATCTACGCGTGGGTGCAGATGGGGACCGCGGTCGATGTCTACAACGAGACGGGCGGCGGCAGCCATCGGGTCAGCGGCAACGCGGGACCCTAGGGAAATCTGACGCGGATCACGCGCGCGAGGTAGCCGAGGCCAAAGCCGTAGATGGCCAGGGCGAGCAGCAGGTTGACGCCGTGGATGGCCCATTCGCTGCTCGACCCCGAGGTTACGCCCGAGAACGGCGAGGTCAGCTTGTTGGATGCTTCGTCGATCGCTTCATGCACCGCGCCCTCGTGTTCGTGTGCCGGGGTGCTCTTGGGGGCGCTGGAGGTCGCCGCTCGGGTGCCGACGGTGAGTTCCTGCTGCTGGTGGACGGACGCGCCTTTCGTCTGATCGACCGCGAAGATGGTAAACGACGCGATCACGATCAGGCAGATCACGACCGAGGCCAGGCGCATCAATCCGGCGATCGAGGACAGCACACCGCTAGATTAGATCCCCGCATGGACACCCTCGCCACAGCCGCAAGCGACCCGGCGCAGGCACGCACGCGTCTCATCGAGGAGCTCCGAAACCACGCCCTGGTAATCGGCCCTGTGACCCTCACGAGCGGAGCGCGCGCCGAGTATTACGTCGATGCCAAGCGGGCCATCCTGCGCCCCAGCGGCTTTGCGGCACTGGGCGTGCTGCTCGCAGCGCAGGTGTCCGACTGGAACGGCACCGCCGTGGGCGGCATGACGATGGGCGCCGACCCTGTCGCCTGTGCCGCCCTCGCGGGCGGAGCGCGTGCCAAGGCGTTCTTCGTGCGCAAGGAGAGCAAGGCGCACGGCCTGCAGCGGCGCATCGAGGGTCCGCTGCTCGACCCGCAGGACCTCTGCGTCGTGGTCGAGGATGTCGTCACGACGGGCTCCTCCACGCTCGCGGCGATCGAGGCGCTGCACGATGCGGGCCAGCAGATCTGCGGCGTGATCAGCGTGCTCGACCGGCTCGCCGGCGGCGGCGGCGCCATAGAGCGGGCCGCGGGCGCGCCATATGTGTCGCTTACCACGATCGATGACATCTACCCCGACCGCCCCGACCGGAAAGCGGGCTGACCCTCATGACAGATGCCCACCCAGGCGCGCCGCTCCTCATCCGCGCCGCACGCCCGCAGGACGTGTCGCTGCTCCTTGAGATGTTCGCCGAGCTGGCCAGCTATGAGCATCTCGAGCACGAGCTGCGCGCCACCGAGGAGCAGCTGGGTGAGACGATGTTCGGAGAGCGCCCAGCCGCCCAGGCGCTGATCGCGGAGCTCGACTCAGGGCCGGTTGGTTACGCCCTGTTCTTCCCGACCTTCTCGAGCTTTCTGGCAGCCCGGGGCGTGTGGCTAGAGGATCTGTTCGTGCGGCCCAGCCACCGTGGCGCGGGCGTCGGGCGGGCGCTTCTGTCGGCGGTGGCCGCGCATGTATGCGAGCAGGGCGGAGAGCGCCTTGAATGGGCAGCGCTCGACTGGAACGAGCTCGCGCTCGGCTTCTACCGGAGCCTCGGCGCGCGCACGATGGGCGAATGGATCACGCACCGTCTTCAAGGCGAGGCGCTGAGTAGCCTCGCGGGCGAGTCCGTCGATCGCGCCACGGGGTAGCGCCGGTAGCCTTCCCGCACAGCCGCTCGATCCTGTCGGGCCGCGCACGCCCTCGTAGTCCAATGGATAAGACGACCGCCTCCTAAGCGGTAGATCCAGGTTCGACTCCCGGCGGGGGCATGGCGAAAAAGCGCCTGCTTTTGGATGGCCCGGATCGCCACCGTCATCGGCGACCGAGCGAACGGGACCGCGATGTCCTCTACAGGCCGTGCGTCTTGGCGATGATGTCCCGCTGGATCTCCGAGGTGCCACCGTAGATAGTCGAGACGAGGTTGATGCGCACGTGGTTCTGCATGTCGTACTCCGTGGCGTAGCCGTATCCACCCATCATCTGCATGCCCTCCAGCGCAACTCTCTTGCCCGTCTCGGTGGCCTTCAGCTTCGCCATCGATGCCTCTTTGGGGAACAGCACGCCCGGGTTCGCATCGCACAGGCGGGCAACCGCGTAAGTCAGCAGGCGCGCGCATGCGACCTCCGTGGCCAGGTCGGCGATGCGGTGGCTGATCGCCTGGAACGATCCGATCGGCCGTCCGAACTGCTCGCGCTCTTTCACGTAGCCGAGCACGTCGTCGAGCGCCCTCTGGGCGAGCCCGATCGACTGCGCCGCGATGATCAGCCGCTCGGTGTTGAGACCGGTCATGAGCTGCATCCAGGCCTGCCCTTCGACGCCAAGGAGGCGATCGCCGGCCACGTGGCAGTCATTGAAGAACACGTCGTTGACCACCCTGCCGCCCATCGTCTCTATGCCGCGGATCTCGATGCCATCGGCCGTGGCGGGAATCGAGAGCATCGTCAGGCCCTTGTGCTTGTCGGGACCCGCCTGCGTGCGGCAGACGAGCAGGATGTGCTCGGCGTGCTGTACCTCGGAGATCCACGTCTTCTGGCCGTTGACGACGTAGCCGCCGTTGCTGCGCTCGGCCTTGCAGCGTAGGTTGCCGACGTCCGATCCAGCCTCCGGCTCGGACATCGCGATCGCCTCCACCACGCCGCCGGCGATGCCCGTGAGGATCTCCTGCTTCTGCTCGTCGGTGCCGAAGCGCTCGTATGGGCCGGCGCAGATGGCGCTGACGGGAAAGCCTCCGATCGGCACCTGTCCGTGGGAGATCTCCTCGAGAAACAGGCAGAGCTCGACCATGTCACCGCCGGAACCGCCGAACTCGGTGGGGATAGCAACGCCCAGCCAGCCCAGATCCGCGACCTTCTTATACATCGCAGCGTTGTGCGGCTCGGTGTTGTTCTGGGTCAGCGCGTCGCGCTGTTCGCGCGTTCCGCACTCGCGCCGCGCGAGGTCGCGAATGGCATCAACAAACGCCTGCTGCTCATCGCTCAGCGTGAATCCATACATCGAAATCCTCCCTCTCCTGTGTCCAGCGGGCGGTCAGCCGGACGTCGTTGCGAGCGCGTCCCTATCGGCGTAGCTCTCTCCGCGTTCGGCCTTCTCGACGAGCGAGGGGGGCGGCTCGAAGCGCTCGCCGTAACGCTCGGCAAGCTCGCGCGCGCGAGCGACGAAGGACGCTGGACCCTGTGGCTCGCCGGCGTGCTCGTAGGCGTTGATGTACTGCAGTACGCCACCGGTCCAGCCCGGGTAGCCGATGCCCAGGATCGAGCCTATGTTCGCGTCGGCGACCGACTCGATCACCCCCTCTTCCAGGCACTTGACCGCCTCGATCGACTCGATGAACAGCATCCGCTCCTCGAGGTCCTTGAGGCTGAGCGTGGACGGGTCGGCCACGGGCGGGAACGCCTCCCTCAGACCCTTCCACAGGCCACTGCGGGCGCCATCGACGTACTCGTAGAAGCCGCGGCCCTCGAGGCGGCCGGGGCGGTCGAACTCGTCGAGCATGCGATCGATGACCCGTTCGGAGGGGTGCCCGTCCCAGCCCGTGGAGACCACATCGGCGGCCTCCTTGGCGGCGGTGCGGATCTTGCGCATGAGCTTCAGGTTCAGCTCGTCGGACAGCTGCAGCACCGGCGCCGGGTATCCGGCCTGCGAGGAGGCCTGCTCGATCGTCGGCGCGGGCACCCCCTCGAGCAACATCGCGATGCCCTCGTTGATGAACGTGCCGATCACGCGGCTCGTGAAGAAGCCGCGGCTGTCGTTGACGACGCACGGCGTCTTCTTGATCTGCTTGGCGAAATCCAAGGCCCGGTACAGCGTCTCCTCGCTGGTCTGCTCGCCCTTGATGATCTCCAGCAGTGGCATCTTGTCCACCGGGCTGAAGAAGTGAAGGCCGATGAAGTCCTCGGGCCGCGAAACGCCCTCGGCGAGGCCGGTGATCGGTAGCGTCGACGTGTTCGAGCCCAGCAACGCGTCCGGCGCAAGGTGCGGCTCGATCTCGGCGAACACCCGCGCCTTGACCGCCGGGTCCTCGAACACCGCCTCGATCACGAGGTCCGCGCCCGCCGCATCGGCAGGGTCGTCGGTGGCCTTGATCAGGGCAAGCAGCGCGTCGGCCTTCTCCTGTGTCGAGCGGCCCCGCGAGACGGACTTGGCCACCAGGCCTTCGGAGTAGGACTTGCCGCGTTCGGCAGCCTCCAGCGACACGTCCTTCAGCACGACCTCGATGCCGGCTTTCGCGCACACGTAGGCGATCGCGGCGCCCATCATGCCGGCGCCGAGCACGACCGCCTTCTTCACGGTGACCCGCTCCAGTGCCTCGGGCCGCCCGCGGTCGCCGCTCACGGCCTGCATGTCGAAGAAGAACGCCTGGATCATGTTCTTCGCGACCTGGCCGGTGGCGAGGTCAACGAAGTAGCGCCCCTCGATCTCGATTGCGCTGTCGAAGTCAACCTGGGCGCCCTCGACCGCCGCGGCCATGATGTGAGGCGGCGCCGGATAGTTGGCGCCCTTGAGCTGCTTGCGCAGGTTCGCCGGGAAGGCGGGCAGGTTCTGCGCCAGGGCGGGCGTCGCGGGCGTGCCGCCGGGGATCTTGTAGCCCTTCACGTCCCAGGGCTGCTGTGCGTCGGGATTGGCGGCGATCCATGCCTTGGCGGCCGGGATCAGCTGCTCGCGCGTGGCGACGACCTCGTCGAGGATGCCGACCTCTTTGGCCTTCGCCGGGCGCAGTCGCTGACCCTGCATGAGCAGCTGCATCAGCGCTTCGACGATGCCGAGCTTGCGCACGGTGCGCACCACGCCGCCACCGCCGGGGAGCAGCCCGAGTTGCACCTCGGGGAAGCCGAGCTGCACGCCGGGGCCATCCACCGCGATGCGGTAGTGGCAGGCGAGCGCGATCTCAAGGCCCCCGCCGAGCGCGGCGCCGTTGATCGCCGCCACGACCGGCTTGCCCAACGTCTCCAGCCGGCGCAGCTGGCTCTTGATCTCGCGCAGCCCCGCGGCGAACTCGGCGGACTGCTCGCGCTTGACGGCCTTCAGGTCGTGCAGGTCGCCGCCGGCAAAGAACGTCTTCTTGGCGGAGGTAATCACGACGCCCGTGATCTGGTCCTTCTCCGCCTCCAGGCGCTCCACGGTGACGGCCATCGAGGCGGCGTAGTCGGCGTTCATCGTGTTGGCCGACTGGCTGGGGTCGTCGAGGGTCAGGATGACGACCGAATCGGCGTCCTGCTCCCACCTGATCGTGTTCGCGTGCGTGTCGCTCATCGAAGCGCCTCCACGACCGTCGCGATACCCATTCCGCCGCCCACACAGAGCGTCGCGAGACCGTAGCGACCGCCTGTGCGATGCAGCTCGTCGATCAGGGTCCCGAAGATCATGCCGCCGGTCGCGCCGAGCGGGTGACCCATCGCGATCGCGCCGCCGTTGACGTTGACCTTCTCCATGTCCAGCCCCATATCGCGCACGAACCGCAGCACGACGGCGGCGAAGGCCTCGTTGATCTCCACCAGGTCGAGGTCCTCGACCGTCAGCCCAGCCTTCTGGAGCGCCTTGCGGCTCGCGGGAGCGGGGCCCGTGAGCATGATCGTGGGATCGGCCCCGGACAGTGCCGTGGCGAGGATCCGCGCGCGCGGGCTCATTCCGAGTTCGCTGCCCGTCTGCTCGTTGCCGATCGCCAGCAGCGAGGCGCCGTCGACGATGCCCGAGGAGTTGCCGGGCGTGTGGACGTGCTCGATCTTCTCGACCCAGTGGTACTTCTGCAGCGCGACCGCGTCGAAACCGCCCATGTCGCCGATCGCCGCGAACGAAGGCTTGAGCGAGCCGAGCGTGTCGACGGTCGTACCCGGACGGATGAACTCCTCGTGGTCCAGGATGACGTTGTCGTTGAGGTCCGTGACCGGGATCACCGAGCCGGCGAAGCGGCCCTCGGCCTCGGCCGCCGCAGCAAGCTCTTGCGAGCGCGCCGCGTAGGCGTCGACGTCCTCGCGCGAGAACTCCTCGATCGTCGCGATCAGGTCGGCGCTGACGCCCTGCGGGACGAACGCGGTGTCGTAGTTTGTCTCCGGGTCCATCGCCCAGGCGCCCCCGTCCGAGCCCATCGGAACGCGCGACATCGACTCCACGCCGCCCGCGAACACGAGGTCCTCCCAGCCGGATGCGACCTTCTGGGCGGCGACGTTCACAGCCTCAAGGCCCGAGGCGCAGAAGCGGTTGAGCTGCAGGCCGGCAACGGTGTCCGGAAGGCCGGCCTTGATCGCCGCGGTCTTGGCGATGTCGCCGCCCTGATCGCCGATTGGCGATACACACCCGAGCACCACGTCATCAACGCGCCCGGGATCCAGCTTGTCGTTGCGTATCAGCATCTCGTGCATCAGCCCTACCACCAGGTCAACGGGCTTCGTCGCATGCAGCGAGCCGTTTACCTTGCCCTTGCCCCGCGGTGTGCGAATCGCGTCGAACACCAGCGCATCGGTTGCCGTCATGGAGCCTTGAACCTCCTGGGATCGAAACTTGAGGCGCCGAGGCTACCACAGAAACGTTCGTGCATGAACGCAAGTATGATTACGATTCAGTTTCAGACCCATGTCCGCAACAACAACAACAAGCCCCCGACGCCGTCGTAGTCAATCCGAGC
This sequence comes from uncultured Solirubrobacteraceae bacterium, assembly GCA_963764185.1. Lineage (GTDB taxonomy): Bacteria > Actinomycetota > Thermoleophilia > Solirubrobacterales > Solirubrobacteraceae > Palsa-744. The sequence goes on from CAVXRF010000009.1 coordinate 384,916, forward strand.
GCAGCGCTGCGACTCGCCAGGCGCTACTCGACGCCACGGTCGCATGCCTCGCCGAGGATGGCTACGCGAAGACGACGACCAGCCGAGTCGCCCAGCGCGCCGGCGTCTCACGCGGCGCGCACTTGCATCACTTCCAGACGCGCCAGGCGCTCGTCGCGGCGGCCATGGAGCACCTGGCGGAGCGCCGCGGCGAGCATCTCCTGGCCGCCGCGGAGACTTTGCCCGAGGGTCGCGAGAGGATCACGCAGGGGCTCGACCTTCTCTGGGCGGGCTACGCCAGCCCTCTCTACCAAGCCGCCCTGGACCTCTGGACTCATGCCCGCACCGACCCCGAGCTGCGCGACCGTCTGGCTCCGATCGAGCGTCGCCTGGACCGAGAAACGGGCCTCGTGTCACGCGAGCTGTTCGCCGATCTCGCCGACTGTGACGGGTTTGAGCGCCTGGTTGAGATGGCCACAGCGACGATGCGTGGCCTCGCGCTCTTGGAGACGCTGCACCCGGGGAGCGGACGCAACCGCAAACAATGGACCTACTGCCGGGCACGGCTGGTCGAGCTGTTCGAGGCGCTGTCGTGAGATCGCGACTCCAGACCGGCGCGACCGCGCAGGTCTGCGCTGTCGCGGAGCGCAGGCTCGACGTGCCCTACAACGGGTTACTGCTCGGAAGCTCGTCGTCGGCGTCGAGGAACCACGCCGGCATGATCCACTTGCGCTGAACGTCCACGATGCGCCACGCGCGGGGGTCGCGCCCGACCGTGAGCCCGAAGGGATGCGCCGCGAGGCGTTGGATCTCACCACGGACACCGGGGACGAACACGACGGTCTGGCGGTCGAGACCCTCCGGGAACGCGTGTCTCAGAGCCGTAAAGGGGCGCGAGTTGTCAAGGCCGTCCGGCAGCAGCCCGCGCAGGTGGGCCATCAGTCCTGGCGCAAAGCGCTCCCACATCCCCGCGTCGCTGCTGGCACCGGTCTCAACAAGCTCGCGCGCGGGAGCCTCGTCAAGGACCATGCCGGCGCACAGCGCGGTCTTCAGCCGCAGGTCGGGGTGCGTGAGGAGCCATATATTGCGCGCGGCGTGCCCGCCGTCGACGGCCGTGTCGTAGAGGAGCAGGCCAGACAGCCAGCTGAACGCGAAGCTGGCCGGTGGGGGAACGTCATCATCGATGGTGAGCACCGTACCATCCGCCGTACGGGGGATTGACCGTTGATGGTCCGGGAGCCCGCCTAATCGTCAACCCGACAGCGTCGTCGGCCAACTCGGCCCCGGTGTGGCGCAGCGAGAGGTGGACACGGGGACAAGCAAAACGAGCCGTCTCGTATTGATATAGTGGTGGCCGTGCTGGCGCCGGACATATCGCTCGAGGTCGTACCTCGCCGAGGGCGGCCGCGCAGCGAGAAGTCGCGCAAAGCAATCCTGCGAGCGGCGAGTGAGCTATTGCTGGAGCGCGGCCTCGACTCGATCAGCATGGACGCTGTCGCCGATCGCGCGGGGGCGGGTAAGGCGACAATCTATCGCTGGTGGCCTTCGAAGGAGCGGCTCGCCCTCGATGCGCTCTTCAGTGACTGGAAGCCGGGACGGGCGGGCGGGTCTGACACGGGCTCGCTCGAGGGCGACCTGCTCGCGTTGATGCGGCCCTGGGTGCGGCAACTCACCAGAACGCCCTACGCAGGCCTGATCGCGGCCTTCATCAGCAGGGCGCAGAGCGATCCCGAGTTCGCCGAGGAGTATCGCGAGCGCTTCGTGCAACCCCGCCGTGAGCAGGCCCGCGTGATCTTCGCGCGCGCGCTCGAGTGCGGTGAGATTCCTCCGGTCACCGACATCGAGGCTACCCTCGACCTTCTCTACGGCCCCATCTACCACCGGTTGCTGCACGGCCATGCACCGCTCACCGATCGTTTCGCCTGCACCGTGGTGGGCTACGTCGTCACCGCAACATGCTCAAGCGAGCGGCGACGGCACGGCACCGGGACTCAATTCGAGGGCGGCGGTGCGGATCGTGGCTGACACGACGTTCGCGGGACAACAGGACCTCGACTCACTCGGTCACCGTGGGGCTGGATGGGAGCATCTGTTCTGGCTCGTCTTCGAGCGCTCGTCGAACGCCATCTCCCTGGTGGATGACGAGCGGCGCTTCGTCGAGGTCAACGATCCCTGGCTCGCGCTTCTCGGTCGAAGCCGTGCAGAGATCGTGGGCATGCCGGTCGATGCCAGCATCCGACCGTCTGAGCGACCGCGGGCGGTACAGGATTGGCGCGCTCTCATGCGCTCGGGTGAGTACAGCGGATCGCGCGCCCTGCTGCGGGCCGGCGGTGCTGAGGTGGAGGTCGACTTCGCCGCACGAGTCGGGGTCGTGGGCGAGCGCCGCCTGGCGATCTACGTGGTGCTGGCCAAGAGCGACCCGCGGCGCACTGCCGCCCGCGGACGACCACACGACCGCGTGCTCAGCGACCGTGAACGGGAAGTCGTCACCCTGATCGCGCTCGGACAGAAGACCGACCAAATTGCCGAGGAACTGTCGATCTCAGCCGCGACGGTGCGTACCCATGTGAGCAACGCGATGTCAAAGCTTGGCGCACACACACGCGCGCAGCTCGTCGCGATCGCCCTGTGCACCGATGCCGCGATCAGGCTCCCCCATTTGGAGGAGTAGCAGCCGAGGAATCCCGCGTATGCCCTATCGAGGGCCGTTTGCGAACTGCCGAGCGTTAACTCATGCCCTTCGCGCTGCCACGTGATCGCCTCGGCCAAGCTCAGCGGGAGTTGCGCGAGGAGCGCAACCTGCTCGATGTCATGCTCGACAGCGTCAATGTTGCCGTGGTGGCGTGTGACGCAAACGGCCTGGTGACCCACATCAACCAACGCACGCGGGAGATGGTGAGCAACGTCTGCTCGACGAGCCTGGAGGCGGGGGGGTGGATTGAGGTGTTCAGGCCACGCACGGCGCTGGGTCTGCCCCTGGCGTTCTCAGAGCTGCCGCTCGTGCGGGCACTGCACGGCGAGCTGGTCCGTGACGTTGATGTTCTCATCCAGACCGACGCCGGGGAGATGATGCTGAGCGCGAACGCGAACCCCGTAAAGGACGCGGAGGGCACCCTGCTTGGAGCCGTCGTCGTGTTGGAGGATGTGACCGAGCAGCGCGCACGCGAGGCGCAGCGCCGCGATGAGCTACGGGACGTGGGCTTGGCTGTCGAAGTCGACGACGCGATCGATGCCGGGCTCCTCATGCTGTACGCGCAGCCGATTATCGATCTGTCCTCCGGCGAGACGGTGATGGATGAGCTTCTGCTGCGGATCCGATCGGCCGACGGAGCTGTCTGCGGCCCGTGCGGATTCCTGGCAGCCGCCGAGCGCTACAGCACGATCACCTCACTCGACGGCTGGGTCCTCGAGCAGGCGGCGCAGATCGCGGCACGGGGACGTCCGGTCAGCGTCAACGTATCCGCACGGAGCGTCGGCAGGTCATCGTTTCTCGAGGTCGTGGAGAGCACTTTGGAGCGGAACGGCGTCGAGCCCTCCTTGATCACATTCGAGATCACAGAGACGGCCGTCGTCTCCGACATCGTGAGGGCGTCTCGCTTCGCTGAGCGGCTTGACGCGATCGGCTGCCACTTCGCGCTCGACGACTTCGGCACGGGCTACGCAGCGCTCACCTATCTCAAGCACCTGCCGATCCGCTACCTGAAGATCGACAGGGATTTCGTCCGTGACCTCGCCGAGAACCCGCGGTCCCGCGCGGTCGTGTCGGCAATCGTGACGCTCGCGGCAGGCTTCGGACAGCTGACAATAGCCGAGGGGGTCGAGAACGCCGCGACGCTCGCAGCGGTGCGCGAGCTTGGAGTGGATATGGCCCAAGGATTCCACCTTGGCAGGCCTGCGGCGATCAGCCGGGAGTGAGGCACCCTCGGCGCGACTACTCGAGCGGCTCGACGATCTCCAATGCCCCGAAGCCATCGAGCGGGCCGTCGACGAAGAAGATCTCCAGCGTGATGTCGGGCTCGACGTGTGCCTGGCTGAGGAAGGCGAGCACTTTGCGGCCGGTCAGCTCTTCGATCGTCTGCTTGTAGCGCGCCGCCATGACGCGCTGGAAGTCCTCGCGCATGGCGATCACGCGGTCGGGCTCGCCGCTGTCCATGATCGTCTGCTCGAGTGCCGTGAAGCCGCTCCCGCGCATGACCACGACGATGATGTCGTCGAGCGCGTATGTCTTGGCCTTCATCGGCCCGCGCCCGTAGTGCTCGCGCAGGATGCCGACGATGCTCGTCGATATGGCCGCCAGCAGATGACCGCCGGCGAGCGGGGAGTCGCCGACGGAAGGCTTCATCGCGGCCTTGCGCGTGTTCTCCGTAGCCGTCCCGTGGCTGCGTGCAGCCGTCTGGGTTAGATCAGGCAATGCGATCCAGCCGAAAGGTCAACGCCGCCCCGATCAAGATTCTTCACCCAGCCAGTGTCGGGATAGGTTCGACCCATGTCTATAGGTCAAACGACCGATTCCACGCTCGCGCCCAGCGCTCGAAGCATGAGCGGGGGCGTAGGCCTGCCCATAAAGTGCCTGCAAATCGCGGTCGAGATCATCTCGACTGGGCGAATGAGCGGGCACACACGGCGTGCGCGCCCGCTCATCGGGCTTGCTAGCGCAGCGAGCCGAACGCCGCTCGCATCTCCTCCGCGAACAGCTGCGGCTGTTCCCAGGCGGCGAAGTGGCCGCCCCGGTCGAGTTCGTTGAAATAGATCAGGTTGTTGGGATAGGCCCGTTCCGCCCAACTCCGAGGCGCCTGATAGAGCTCGTCGGGAAAGACGCTTATGGCGAACGGGATCGAGACGTTCTTGGCTTCGAAGAAACCGGCCTTGTTCTCCCAGTACAGCCGAGCCGAAGACACGCCCGTGTTCGTCAGCCAGTAGAGCGTGATGTTGTCGAGGAGGTCGTCCAGGGTCACGTCGCCCGGAGGGTTGCCCTGGACGACATGTTCTACGAGCCCGGGCTGTCCCTTACCGTCACCGTGGTCGAGAATGAACGACGCCAGGTCGATGGGTGAATCCGCCAGCCCGTACAGCGTCTGCGGGCGTGTCGTCATGATCAGCGCGTAGGCGACGTGCTTGGCGTAGAAGGTGCTCAACTGCTCATACGCGCGCCCCTCCTGCTCAGAGAGACCGGACGGCGCCGGGTCGCCGTGTTCGAACCCGTCTGTGAGATCGAGCGGCGCGGTACCGGGCATGTTGGAGTGAATGCCGAGCAACTCCGGAGCTGCCTGTTCTCCCATCGCCTGCGTGACGGCCGCGCCCCAGTCGCCGCCCTGCGCGACGAACCGCGTGTATCCGAGCCGCTTCATCAGCTCCACCCATGCGCGCGCGGTGCGCGGCGGACCCCACCCGGTGGAGGTCGGCTTGCCGGAGAATCCGTACCCAGGCAGTGAGGGAATCACCACATCGAAGGCGTCTGATGCGCTCGCACCGTGCGCCGTCGGGTCGGTCAGCCGGTCGATGATCTTCAGCTGCTCGATGATCGAGCCGGGCCACCCGTGCGTGACGATCAGCGGCAGCGCATCCTCGTGCTTTGAGCGAACGTGGATGAAATGGATGTCCAGCCCATCGATCTCAGTGATGAACTGCGGCAGGGCGTTCAGCCGCTTCTCGCACTTCGACCAGTCGTAATCGGTCCCCCAGTAGCGAGCGAGCTCCTGAATCGTCGCGAGGGGCACGCCCTGTGAATCGTCGGTAACGGTCTCCCGCTCGGGCCACCGTGTGGCCATTACTCGCCTGCGCAACTCGGTGAGCTCCGCCTCGGGAAAGCTCACCTGAAACGGACGAATCGCGGTCGGGTCGCCGCCCGTCTGCTGCCCTACATCACCATGTTGAGTGGCTGTCGTGCTCATTACCTCGGCTCCTTTGCTTTGGTCAAGAGGGAGGGGCGTCGACTGGACCGGCAACGCGCTCGGGACAGGACGATCTGTCCGCAGACGCAAGACCCCCGAGATCGGGACGAGCCCTGCTGGCTGGACGGCGTTTCCGTCGCGACGGACAAAACAGCCCGCCGGGTCGGCGCGAGGTGGCGCCTCCAAGAGCCTGCGCGAGAGATCCGAGCACAAGCGGCCATAACCGTCCCGCGTCGAAAATACTCCCACTCGGTCGGGTGGTGCCGACCGCCAATATCGCCGCCGCGAAAATTGCCGCAAAGAGCGATGTTTATGCGATGCGAGCGCAGGACGCGCTGAGGCGGACGGGTGCTTCAGTCATCACGCGCAGCCGGCGATGGTGGCAGCCGCGACGTCACGAGTTGTAAGACGATGGCATCGACTCAGCTGCGCGCTTGTCCCATCCGTGAAATTGCGAGTAGTCGCCCGCATCCCACGCTTCGCGCAGCCCGGGCTTGCTCAGATCCCAGTCGGGGCGGATCTCGCTGGTCACCGTCCGTAGGTCGTGCCAGAGATCCACGAACGAGGGACGTCCCCAGAACCAGTAGCCGTTGTAGACGCTGTGAACGACCAGCCCGGGCTTGAGCACGAGCGTGTGGGGGATCATCGGGTCGTGCTCGGGGTCGGTGTACTCCTGGATTTCGAGGTCCTTCTGGACGGTCCGATCCGGGTCGGAGAGGAAGGGCCACTGGGCGCCGGTCGACGCGCGGAACTCCTGGCTGGAATGATGGGTGTCGGTCGAGATGGTGGCGACTTTCGTGTAGGCCACCGCGATCTTGGGGTAGTTGGCGGCGAGCTCGAGGTGCTGCTGGTGCTCCTTGGGGCAGTAGTTCCCGCGCGCGAGCGTGAGGATCAGGGGGTCGTCGCCTTGGATCTCGCTGAGCTTTCGAGTAACGTTTTCGTGATCGGCCAACTCGTAGTCGGGGAAGGTGCCGCCGGGGACGATGTCGCTTCGCATGATCTGCTCCTGTCCATGTTTGAGGAGTGACGAGAATGATGGCCGCCGTCCCCTCCACTGACGCCCGGTGGTCAACGGGCCCGCGACCTCCGGCCCGCGGCAGGGCGTGGACCAGTGGTAACCCGCGCGCCATCGGAGCTTTTCGGGTCCACGCGGAGCCTAGTCAACCGGCGCCGCCGGCGCCAGGAAGGGGGCAATCCCAATGAGCGCCCACACGCCGGTGTGCGAGCTGCTGGGGATTGACCACCCGATCGTCTCGGCGCCAATGGCCATAGATCCCCGGCTGCCCGCCGCGGTCTCAAATGCCGGCGCCCTCGGCACCATGGGGCTGTGGTGGGCCGACGACGCCGGAGATGTGGTGCGTGAAACGGCAGCGCTCACCGATCGTCCGTTTGGCGGCAACTTCGCTCTCACCTCCGATCAGCACCGTCGAGTCGATCAGGCTCTTTCTGCCGGCCTGCGGATCGTGTCGTTCATCTTCGGCGATCCCGAGCAGCTACGTCGAGGAGGTGCATGACGCCGGAGGGCTTGTCATGCATACGGTCGGGAGTGCCGAGGAGGCAAGGCGCGCGGTCGGATGTGGAGTGGACGTCATCGTCGCGCAGGGCCGGGAGGCCGGCGGCCACGTCTGGGGTGGCGTATCGACGCTCCCACTGGTGCCGGCGGTAGTCGACGCGGTGGCACCGGTACCGGTCATTGCGGCCGGTGGGATCGGCGACGCTCGAGGGGTCGCGGCCGTGCTCGCCCTCGGTGCACAGGCCGCTTGGCTCGGCACTCGGTTCCTCTTGGCCGAGGAGATGCCGATCCACGAGGAATACCGGCGACTCCTGATAGCCGCGACAGAGACCGATGCAGAGTGGTACGCCAACCTCTATGAGGTGGGATGGCCGGACGCTCCTCACCGCGCCCTCCACAACTCGACGGCTGAGAGGTGGGAGGCCGCGGGCCGCCCGCCACCGGGCAGTCGACCGGGAGAAGGGGAGGTGATCGCGCACTTCGCTTCGGGCGAACCCATCGTTCGCTATTCACCGGCGCCCCCGCTCGTCGGAACAACCGGCGAGATCGAGGCGATGTCGCTGTGGGCCGGACAGAGCGTTGCGCTCGCCAAACAGTCACAACCCGCCGCGGAGATCGTGGCCGAACTCGTATCGCGCTTGTAGCCCCGATGGCAGGAGGCTGGCGCGACACGGAGGGGAAGGCAGATCGGTGAGCGGTCAGCTTCCGGATCCTCGCCTGAGGAAGGTTTACCGCCTGGAGGCGAGCCTCGGAGCGCCACTGGATCTCGGTCAGGTCGCGCACGGCCACCGGCGGATCGTGCCCCTGACCGGCGGAACGTTCAGCGGTCCAGTGATCAGCGGCAAGCTGCTTTCAGGCGTCAGCGCCGACTGGCAGATCGTGCTGGCGGACGGCACCGCACTCGGCGACATCCGCTTCACGCTGCAGACCGACGGCGGCGATCTGCTCTACGTCCAATCACGAAGCATCCGCCACGGCAGCGCCGAGGTGCTCGCACGTCTCGGGCGCGGAGAGGATGTCGACGCAAGCGAGTACACGTTCCGCACCTCGACCCAGATCGAGACCGCCGCCCCCGATCTCGACTGGCTGAACAAAGGCATCTTCATCAGCGTCGGCGGCCGCCAGGCCGACGGCGTGATCTACGAGACCTACCTCGTCGAATGAGCTCGCTGCCGGAGCACAGCGACGAGAAGGTCGCGATCATCACCGGCGCCTCGCAGGGCATCGGCGCGGGCCTCACGAGGGCATATCGCGAGCTCGGGTATGCCGTGATCGCGACCGCCCTATCGATCGAGCCGTCTGAGGACTCCGGCATCGTGACCGTCGCAGGGCGACATAGCCGAGCCTGACACGGCGCAGCGTGTCGTCGACGAGGCGATCGAGCGCTTTGGCCGGATCGACACGCTGATCAACAACGCCGGGATCTACATCGGCAAGCCCTTCACGGACTACACCCTCGAGGACTTCAACGCCCTGATCGCCGTCAACCTCGCTGGTTTCTTTCACATGACGACGCGCACGATCAAACACATGCTCGACCGCGGCCGCGGGCACGTGGTCAATGTCTCGACGACGCTCGTCGAGCAGGCGGACAGCGGCAGACCGGCCGCGCTGTCCGTCCTGACCAAGGGAGGCCTGGTCGCGGCCACCAGATCGCTCGCGATCGAGTACGCCTCACGCGGCCTGCGGGTAAACGCCGTGTCTCTCGGCGTGATCAAAACGCCGACGCACGACGAGAGCTCCTACGCGGGGATGGGTGCGTTGCACCCCATCGGCCGGGTGGGCGAGATCGAGGATGTGGTCGGTGGAGTCCTGTATCTCGAGTCGGCGCCGTTCGTGACCGGAGAGGTCTTGCACATCGACGGCGGCCAGAGCGCAGGGCACTGACAGATCCGGCGGGCAGGCTGGTGTCGGTGAACGTCGGTTTGCCGAAGGACGTTGGCTGGCAGGGCAAGACGGTCTTCACGGGCGTGTTCAAGGATCCGGTGACCGGCCCCCGCCGGGTGGCAAGCTCAACGTCGATGGCGACGGGCAGGGCGATCTCGCCGGGCATGGCGGAGAGCAGCGTGCCGTCTTCGTCTACCAGCTCGACTCCTACCGGTATTGGGAACAGGAGCTCGGACGAGACGACTTCGTCCACGGACAGTTTGGCGAGAACTTCACGATCGAGGGGCTCGGCCGACGACGAGGTCTGCATCGGCGACCGCTACCAGATCGGCAGCGCGATGTTCGAGGTCACCCAACCACGCGTGACCTGTTACCGGGTCGGGATCCGGATGAACGATCCGCGCATTCCCGCGCTGCTCGTCTCGCACCACCGACCGGGCTTCTACTTCCGCGTGCTTCACGAGGGCGAGGTCGAAGCCGGTGAAGAGATCGTCAAGCTCGTGACGGGCCCGGAGGAGATGACGGTCGCGGAGGTCAGCGCGCTGCTCTACCTTCCGGGTCATCCCCGCCAGCAGCTGCTTCGCGCCCTGCGGATTCCCGCCCTCAGCGCCGGCTGGCAGGGCTCGTTCCGCGCATTGCTCGACGGAGAAGGCGAGCGTGGCAATGCCGGCCTTGCGACGGCGAGCCCTCCCGCAGCGTGGCCCGGCTTCCGTCGACTCGCAGTCACCGCGATCAATCAGGAGAGCGACTCGGTCATCTCCATCCGCTTCGAGGATCCCGACGGCAAGCCGCTTCCAGCTGCCCGCGCCGGCCAGTACCTCACGCTGCGGATCAAGCCCGAAGGAGCCGACAGGCCGCTGCTGCGCAACTACTCCCTCTCCGGTCCGCCGGACGCCGGCTACTACCGGATCGCGGTCAAGCGCGAGCGCGACGGCGCCGCGAGCACCTATCTGCACACTCGGCTCGCCGTCGCAGACCAGCTCGAAGTCGCGGCACCGCGCGGCAGCTTCATCCTCGACGAATCCGAGGCACCGGTGCTGCTGATCAGCGCCGGCATCGGCTCCACACCCGTGCTGGCGATGCTCAACGCGCTCGCGGAGAAGCACTCCGCTCGGGAGATCTGGTGGTTGCACGGCGCACGCAGCGGCCACGAGCACTCGTTCGCGGCGGAGACACGGACGCTGCTCGCGGCGTTCCCGAATGCACGCATCCGCGTCTTCTACAGCCGGCCCGGGGCCGACGACCTGAAAGGTCGCGACTTCGACATTGCCGGTCGCCTGACCCCCTCGCTGATCCTCGAGCACGAGCCACCGCGCGATGCGGAGGCGTACATATGTGGCCCGGCAAGGTTCATGGACGAGATCAGCGCCGGCCTGGCGTCGATAGGCATCGACGCGTCGCACATCCACACCGAGCCGTTCGGGCCCGAGCCGAGCTCGACGCCGGGCATCGCCTCAACACCGGCCCGCACACCACACCTGCCCGTCGGCTCTCCAGGAGGCGGCCCCACGATCGAGTTCGCCCGCAGCAACCTCGAAGTATCGTGGAGCAGCGACTACGGCAGTCTTCTCGAGCTTGCCGAGGCCTGCGACGTGCCCGTCCGCTGGTCCTGCCGGACTGGCGTCTGCCAAACGTGTGAGACCACGCTGATTGCCGGTGAGCTCGACTACAACCCCGACCCCGTGGAGCCGCCCCCTGACGGGAGCGCGCTCATCTGTTGCTCGCAGCCACACGACGACGTCGTGCTCGACCTATGAGCGCCCCCAGCGCACGCCACGGCCGTCGGCAGACGGCGCGCCCACACAGGTGGTCAAGACGGTGGACGCCAGCCCCTCGGCAGGGTCGTCTGACCCACCTCGATCAGGTAGCCGTCGGGATCGCGGATGTAGCAGCGAATCTCGGTCTCGTGCTGCTTCGGCGGCGTCAGGAAGTGGGCGCCCCGCGCGCTCCACTCGGCGTACAGCGCTTGGATGTCCGCAACCCGGATGTTGAGGAAACTGCTGACCCGGTCTGGGTCGCGCGGCGTCTCCAGCGTGACGGTCGGCTTGTCGTCGGTCGGGCCTCCTCCGAGGTTGATGATGATCCAGCTGTTGGCCAGCGCGACGTACGTGACCTCGTCACCGGCCTCGCCGCCGATGACCGTCTCCCCGCCCAGTACATCGGTGTAGAAGCGGCGGGAACGCTCGACGTCATCCGAGACGATGAAGTGGGCCAAGACCATCCGCTCGTCGATGGTGCTCATGGGGACCTCCGTTGTTGGCATTGACTCCGTGGTCGCCGCCCGACAGCGCGCCTCGCGCCCGCGTGTGATCGCGCTCGAGTCGGCTATCTGTTGTAGGCCTTGACCTGCTCGTAGAGCCTGAGAACGACATTTGCCGCACCGTGTAGGTGATCGAGCGTCTCGCGAACCTCGGGCAGCTGCTCGATGCGCTGGCGATCCTCGACGCTTCGCATCTCTATGACCGCCGCGATGGAGGTGCGGTCATCGCTCACGAGGACCCTTGCAGACACGAACCCGGGATCGCTCCCAATCTGGTGAGCGAAGAGTTCGTCGAGACGCTGGATATTGGAGGACTCTTCGTTCGGGTCGACATCCCAAACGTGGATGAGAACGTTGCCTTCGGCCATCGACGAACCTCCCCTTCGACCCCTGCTCCGGGCGGACCCGCTCGCAGCAACCGCGATCTTACCCAGTCGCTCCCATGCCGCAGAGGCCAACCCCTCGCCCACGGCGATCTAGACTCCCTGCCCAATGGAACCCCCGATCCTCATCGACGTCTGGACGGTTGCCGAATCGCGGCGGGATCAGCTGGCGCGACGGATCTCCGACGGTGTGCGGGAGGTGATCGTCGGTCGAGCAGGTTTCGTTTCTGCCCGGCTCTACGAGAGCACCGACGGCGGCGCGATGATCCTGATGGTGCGCATGCGAACGATCAAGGACCGGCAGGATCTCACGGACTCGCCTGAGGCTCACGAGCTGATTCGCGAGCTTCAGGCGATCGCGCATTCCCACGTACGCCTCTACAGGCTCGCCGAGAGCTTTGGCGAGCCGGACTAGGCGGCGGACGTACGCTTTCGGCTTCAGGCAGGGACCGCCTCGAGCTCGCCGCGACGCGCGGCCTGCGCCTGCTCGCGGCTGTCGCGCGAGGAGATCAGGACAGCCGCGAGGATCGCGCCGACGATCGCAAAGCCAGCACCGACGAGAAAGGCGCGGTCGAACCCTTTGGTGAGCGCGACCGAGGTGTGCACGCCGCCGCTCAGCAGCCCTTGAGTGCGGCTGTTGGCGACGGTCGCGAGAATCGCCAGGCCGAGCGCGCCGCCGACCTGCTGGGAGGTGTTGATCAGTCCCGAGGCGAGGCCGGCCTCATGCGGCTTGACCCCCGTCACGGCGCCGATGGTCACCGAAACAAACGAGAACCCGAGGCCGAAGGCGGCGAGCAGCGACGGCCCCAGCACGTCGGCGCCGAAGGACCCACCAGGCGCGGGGACTTGCGAGAACCACACCAGACCGCCCGCGATCAGCAGCAGACCTCCGATCAGCACCGGCTTGAAGCCGATGCGCGTAACGAGCTGCGAGCCGACCCCGGCCGAGATGATTATGCCCACGGCGAGCGGGAGATAGGAGAGCCCGGTCTTGATCGGCGAGAAGTGCAGGACGTCCTGCAGGTAGAGCGAGATGAAGAAGAACATCGAGAACAGAGACATGCCGATCAACAGGCCCACGATGTCCGATCCCCGGAGCGTGCGCAGGCGGAAGATCGAAAATGGCAGCAGCGGGTGGCGCTGGCGGCGCTCGATCACGACGAACGCCGCGAGCAGGAGGGCCGACCCGGCGAGCCGCAGAAGCGTGGCCGTCGAGCCCCAGCCCGACGTTGACGGCGTCGACCACCGTGTAAACGAGCAGCGCGAGGCCCGCCGTGACGGTCACGGCGCCGGGAATGTCGAAGCCTTCGGTGCCGTCTTCGGAGCGTGCTCTCGAGCAACAGCCGGGGGGCGAGCATCGCCGAGGCGATGCCGATCGGGACGTTCACGAACAGCACCCAGCGCCAGCTCAGCCCGCTCGTGAGAATGCCGCCCAGCAGGACCCCGGCGGCGCCGCCGGCGCCGGCGACCGCACCCCAGATGCCCAATGCGCGGTTGCGCTCCGCGCCTTCGGCGAACGTGGTCGTGATGATCGACAGCGCCGCCGGCGAGACGATCGCCGCGCCGAGGCCCTGAACCGCACGCGCGGCGATCAGCCATGCCTCGGACTGGGCCAGGCCGCCGGCCAGCGAGGCGAGCGAGAAGACGACCAGGCCGATCATGAACATCCGCCGGCGCCCGAGCAGGTCGGCCAGGCGTCCGCCGAGCAGCAGGAACCCTCCGAAGGTGAGCGTGTAGGCGTTCACCACCCACGAGAGGTCATCGCGGGAGAAGTGCAGGTGGGCGCCGATCGACGGGAGCGCGACGTTCACGATCGACGCGTCGATCACCACCACGAACTGCGTCATCGCCAGGAGCATCAGAGCGAGGTTCTTGCCGCGCTGCGAGCTCAGGTCGGCGGCCGCCCTGCGCGGCGCAGAGCCCACCGTCGATGTGCCGCCAGATTGGGTCTCGGTCGTGCTCATGCTGGTCCTCTCGGGAGTGGAATGGCGAAGAATGATCCGGAAGCGGAATTACGGTTCCCCTTGCTTATAGCAGCATACGGAGCTAAGATTCCGTTTGTCAAGGTCATGTCCACCGATCAGCGCACACTCAGAGCCGACGCCCGACGCAACCGCGAGCGGATCATGTCCTCGGGCCGCGAGCTGTTCGCACGCGAGGGCCCCGAGGCGCAGATGGACGAGATCGCCGCGCACGCCGGCGTCGGGATCGGCACCGTCTACCGCCACTTCCCGACCAAGGAGGCGCTGCTGACCGAGATGGTGCGCGTCCGCTTCCAGGAGTTCGCGGCGATCGCGACGCTCGCCGAGGACACCGTGGACCCGCGCGAGGCGCTTGAGACCGTCATGCTCCACTCCGCCGAAGCGGTCGAGGGAGACATGGGCTTTCAGCTGGCGATGATGGGCTCCAACCAGCTCGAGTGGGAGGGCATCGAGGAGCAGAAGGCCGTTCTGGCCGCGGTCGTGACCCGGATCATCGGGCGCGCGAATCAGTGCCGGTGTCGTCCGAGAGGACTTCACCTTCGAGGATTTCGGAATGGTGATGTGTGGGATCACATCGACGATGTACTACAAGCCAGGCAGTGCCGACTGGCGTCGCCACCTGGCGATCATGCTCCACGGCGTGCGCGCTCCAGCGCGCGATCTCGAGCCGCAGGGCGCCTAGCCGGACCTACCCCCTCGCGAGCGCTGGATCCAGGTTCGACTCCCGCCCGGGATGGGCGACGGGCGCGCCATGGAAGCGGCTCGCGCGGCACTGGGCATGGGCTAGGCTGTCGGCCGGTTGCGTCTCGTGTTCTTGGGGGAGCGCAGCCCAAAACCGCTTGAAGCTCTAGAGGGAGAGGAACATGCAAGTACTCCGCAATGGACGGCGCTCCGCGCCCAGCAAACGAGGACGTCGTCATCTACACCTCAGTGTCATGCTCGTCTTGGCCGTCGGGGCGCTTGGCGTGCCGTCGGTCGCCAACGCCACCGGAGCACCCTACGTGGCGTTGGGTGACTCTTACACCGCCGGTCCGGGGATCACCCCGGTTTCGCCGACTGCGCCGCCACAATGCGGTCAGTCGGCGGCGAACTATCCCCATCTGGTGGCCTCCGCCCTGGGGCTGTCGCTCACGGATGTGAGCTGTAGCGGCGCCAAGACCGAAAACCTCACCAACGAACAGCTTCCCGGAGTCACTCCGCCGCAGTTCAATGCCCTCACTCCGGCAACAAGGGTGGTGACGCTCGGCATGGGCGGTAACGACGGCAACCTGTTTGGGACTCTGCTGGAAGGTTGTACGGCACTCGATTACGGTCACCCCAACGTCGGTGCGCCGTGTCAGGAAGCCTTTGAAGGCTTTGTGACAAAAACGTTCGCAGCGAACGTCGCGCCCGCCGAAGCGGCGCTTGCCGAGATTCACGTGCTGGCACCCAAAGCGAAGGTGTTCGTCGTCGGTTACCCGGAAATCACGCCGCTGAACGGTTACTGTCCTACGGCGATTCCGTGGACAACCGGTGATCTGCGGTGGTTCAACCTCGACGTTCAGCGCCGCGGCAATGCGATATTGCAGCGTGAGGCGCTCGCCCACAACGCGATATTCGTGGACACGTTCACGCTGAGCATGGGGCACAACGCGTGCGAACCTGTGGGTAGGCGCTGGATCGAACCGCTGTTCGGCTCACTCACCGGTGTCGCGGTTCACCCCAACGCGCTCGGGCAGAAGGCCGATGCACTTGACGTCGGGCTGTCGATGCTGCTTCACGGGGTGCTCTAGCCGGATTGCCGTTCCGCTGTAGTCAATAGACGTCGCTCTGCGCCCGTTCCGGTGGGGGCAGAGTGGCGTCGAAAGCCGTGTCCTGTGGTGCCTCGACTCACTGCAGGACGTGCGCGCGGGCGCCTTCCCGGCGATCCGCGATCACGATGCGATCGCGCCCGGCGCGCTTGGCATCGTAGAGGGCAGAGTCAGCTCCGCGGAGCATTTCCTCGACGCCGTTCGGTGCGACTTCCGCGAGGATCCCGGCGCTCACCCGCACGGTGGGCAGCCCGGTCGAGTCGTCTGAGACGAGGGCGTGCCGCATGCGCTCTGTGAAGGCCTCGGCCTCGGAGCTCGTGCAGTCGGGCAGCAGGACCACGAACTCCTCGCCGCCAAAGCGAGCAGCCACGTCGATGTCCCTGGTCCGGCTGGTAAGGAGCTCACCTATCCGCACGAGCACCCGGTCGCCGATCTCATGGCCCCACTCGTCGTTGATGCGCTTGAAGAAATCGATGTCAAATGTCACCACGGCGATCGAGCGGCCCTCCCGCCTCGCGTGCGCGAGCTCGAGCGAAGCGCGCTCGTCGAAGCCGCGTCGGTTGAGCAGGCCGGTGAGGGTGTCGGTGCGTGCTTCCTCGGCGAGCTGTGTGAGCAGCATGTCGTTGCGGCGCACCAGCGTGAGGATGACCACGGAGACCACCGAGACCGAGACCATCACGTCAACCCACCGGCCGGGGTAGCTGCTCATCGCGGGCAGGAGCAGCAGAGCGATCGCGTGGGCCACACCGACGCACGCGACGATGGACACCGCTCCACGGCGGCCGAAGAAGAACGTCGTCCAGAGAACCGGCCACATGTAGAGGACAGCGCCGTCGCCGGCACCGCGCGTTTCGCTCAGCGCGTAGGCGATGAGCAGGACTCCGATCGGTCCGAGCGCCGCCAGTGCGCGACAGGGAAGCCGGGGCCCCACCAGCACGAGCACCAGGGTGATGACGATCGCTCCCAGCACGGGAGCGATCGCGAAGCTGGGATCACCCGGGAGGAAGCCCTCGATCGAGCCGTCGAAGGCCGCCCCTCCATACATGGCCGCGGCCGTGTACGCCATCAGGCGTTTGTTCAGGCGAAGCTTGTCCAGCGTGGGACTCACTCCCCAGATATCGGCAGCCGGTCGAGCAGACGCGACCCCGCAACAGCCAAACTCGGCGCTGACTGGCAGGACGGGTGCTCGTCAGACGCAGTGGTGCTTCGGTTGCTCCCGGCTTTCTGACCCATGCGATCGAGTGACGATCGCCTATGATGCTCCGCTCCGCCCAGTACGCCAAGAGAAAGGCCGCCACCGGCGCCCCCAAGGCGCGGTGGCCGCGCGAACATGGCACCCACGCTCACCCGCGAGGGAGACATATTCCTGCTTGATCTCGGAGACGGGGAGAACCGCTTCAACGAGGCCTTCCTCGACGCTGTCGAAGGGCACCTGGACGAGGTGCAGGCGGCCGAAGCCCCACGAGCGCTCGTCACCACGGCCAGCGGAAAGATCTGGTCCAACGGGCTTGACCTGGAGTGGATGGCCTCGCACCCCGAACAGATCCAGAGTTTCACCGATCGCGTTCACCTGCTGCTCGCACGGGTCCTCGAGCTCGACGTCCCTTCTGTGGCGGCGTTGCAGGGCCATACGTTCGCCGCCGGCGCGATGCTGGCGCTCGCGCACGACCACCGTGTCATGCGAGCAGACCGCGGGTACTTCTGCCTGCCGGAGGCCGACATCAGGATCCCCTTCACGCCCGGCATGAGCGCACTCATAGCGGCACGGCTTTCTCCGCAGGTCGCCCACGAGGCGATGACCACCGCTCGACGCTACGGAGGAGATGACGCCGCCGCGGCCGGAATCGTCGATGAAGCCGTCGGCATCGATGAGGTGCTCGGCGGGGCGATCGCGCGAGCCGCGGCGCTCGCGTCGAAGGACCCCGTGACGCTCGGCGTGATCAAGCAGCGCCTGTACGCCGGCACACTCGCAGCTTTGCGCGAGCAGTCGGTGTAACACGTGGCCGGCGAGGGGGTAAACATCTTGAGTCAATTGACACTAGGGGGTCACAATGTCTGCGATCGTTGATGAAGAACTCCACCGGTTTGCGAGCCTGTGGTGGTTGGTGGTCTTGTTCGGCGTGGCGGTGTTGGGCGTAGGCATCTTCTTCGTGGCCTCGCCACACGAAACCCTCAGCACATTCACCGTGATCGGCGGGATCTTTCTGCTTGTCGATGGCGTCCTGGCCATCATCGCCTCGGTGTTTGGCCGGGGTGAAGGCCGAGGCCTGCTTGCGCTGGTCGGCGTGCTCAGCGCAATCGCCGGTCTCGTGCTGATCAAGAAACCGTTCGGCACGCTCGTTGTCTTCGTGCTGGTCTTCGGCGTGTGGTTCATCGTGGCCGGAGGGGTTCGTTTCGTGGCCGCCCTTGGCGAGCCCGAAAGTCGGGCCGCGAACATCGCGATCGCGCTCCTCGACCTGGTGGCCGGGATCGTGATCCTCTCGTGGCCCGGTCCCAGCCTGGCCACGCTCGCCGTGATAATCGGCATTGTGCTGATCTTCCGCGGCGGACTGTTGATCGGCGCCGGCTGGGCGTTGCATGGACTTGGTCGCGAAGTGGCAAGCGATCTGAGGGCGCACCCGGCGACCTGAGCACGCCGTGCACGCCTGGGACCTCGAGAGCCCGGGGTGCCGTCACATTCGCGGCCTGCGGTTCAGGTCGGCGCCAGCCCGTGCTAGGGCAGCGTAATTGATCGCTGCTGCGCGATCGCGGGCACCGATCTTGGCGAACACATGGTTGATGTGTGTCTTCACGGTTGCCTCGGAGACGACCAGCCGCTCTGCGATCTCGCGATTGGTGAAGCCGGCCCCGATCAGGCCGAGCACCTCGGCCTCGCGTGCGGTGAGACCGTCGGGGAACTCGACCCTGACGGGTACGTCCGGCGGGGCGGCCGCAGCGAGCAGGCGGGCCTGGAGCGGGGCAGCGAGAGTCATGTGGCCCGCAGCGGCCTGGTGGAGTGCGCGGGAGATCTCCTCATGCCCGGCGTCCTTGGTCAGGACGCCCCGGGCGCCGGCGCGAAGCGCCTCGAGCGCATCATCGTCCTCGCCGAAGGTGGTCAGGATCAGAACGGCGCTCGACGGATGCTCGGCGACGATTCGCCGCGTCGCAGCGACTCCGTCGAGCACCGGCATGTGCAGATCCAGCAGCACGACGTCGGGCCGGTGTCGCGCGACGAGCTCGAGCGCCTCGGCTCCGTCGCCGGCGGTAGCGACGACGCTCACATCCGGAAGCATGTCGAGGATCGTCGCGAGTCCCTCGCGCACGATCTGCTGATCGTCGACCACAAGCACCCGCAGCGCCGGGCTCACGCGGGAACCTCCGCGCTGACCGTCCAGCCCTCCGGGCCCGGGCCGGCCGCGAGCCGACCACCCGCGAGCTCGAGGCGCTCGCGCATTCCCGCCAGACCATAGCCTCCCGTGGGTTTCGCGCCCGCGGCCACCGGCGTCGCGCGCGGCAGCATCGTTCGTGACGATCACGCTCGTGCTCGCCGCCGTGTAGATGAGGCGCACGCGCACCGCCGACCCCGGTGCGTGGCGCCGGGCGTTTGTGAGGGCCTCCTGAACGGTGCGCATCAAGGTGAGCGAGACCTCCGGGGAGAGCTCCCGCGCGGCGCCCTCGACGGCGAGCTCGACACGATTGTCCTGCTCGCGGTGCGATTCAAGAAGTGCGGTGAGACTCTCGGGGAGCGGCGGCGTGTCGCTGCGCAGCGCGGCGACCGCGCGTCGCGCCTCCTCGAGTCCCTCGCGCGCCGTCAGCCGGCATCCACGGATCCGTTCGAGCGCACCGTCGACGTCGCCACGCTCGGCCAGCAGCAGCTCGGCCGCCTCGAGCTGGACCGTCAGGCCGCCGAGGGCATGAGCGAGCACGTCGTGGATCTCGCGCGCGATCCGCGTGCGCTCATCGAGCGCCGCCGCTCGCCTGCTCGCCGCCTCGGTTCGCCGCGTTTGGGCGATGAGCGCCTCGGCGGCCCGGCCCCGTGCGACGTATTGGCGACGGGTGAGCCCGATGAGCGCGCTTGCGAGAAGGATCGCCGGATAGCCGAGCGCCTGGGTCGACGCCGCGGTTCGCCCAGATGACACCTGCCTCGAGCGCCACGAGCGCGAGCGCGGCGGTCGCGAGCGCCTCGAGCACCGATCCGTCGGCGACGGCCTGGACGACGGCCACGGCCGGGAAGGCCAGCGCCGCGCTGCCGTGCTGGAGCGCCGCGAGCAGGCCGCCGGCGGACCCCATGAGCGCGAGTGCTCCGGCCTGGACCCCGGCGTGGCGCGGGCGCCCGAGCAACCAGACGAGCGCCCCCGCGTTCGCCAGCGCAGCGAGGAGGACCAACAGCAGCGACCGAGCCGGCGTGGCGCGGGCTGAGCGCGACCAGGACATCCACGACGACCAGCCCGAGCAGGCGCGCGACCATGATCGTTCGGCCGGGCGCACCTGCCGCGCGTAGGTGGAGATCCAGGTGGAGACGGGCGCGAGGATCCACCCACAGATCGTCCCACGCGCCGATGACACGGGCTCACGCCGCTGCGAGCGTGTGTTCCACAAGCCGAACCCACGAAACAAGGAGCCAAAATGCCGACCAGCGCCCTCATCCTCACCGCCGTCATCCTCACCGGCGTGTTCCTCTCCGACCTCGGCCACCGTGCCGTCGGTCGGCGGCGCCTGCTTCGGCCGCTGATCATCGCCGGCATCGCCGGCTCGATGTACCTGACCGCTTTCGCGACCAGCGGCGCCGGTCTGGCACTCGAGCTCGCAGGCGCAGGCACGGGCGCCGTGCTCGGCCTGCTCGCCGCGAGCTTCATGCGCGTCGAGCACGACGACGGCAGCGGCGAGGTGTTCACGCGCGCCGGCAGTCGGCTACGCACTGATCTGGATCGCGACAGCCGCCGCTACGGCTCGCGTTCATCTACGGCACAACCACTGGTTCGCCGGAAGCCTCGACAGCTGGATGCTCGCCCACCACATCACCGCCGACGTGCTCACCGACGCGCTCGTGCTCGAGGCCCTCGCGATGACCACCGCCCGCACGATCAGCCTCTACGCCCGCAGCCGGCCCGGCGCCAAGTGGTCGTCTCGCCGGCGACATCATCACCGACTCCGCTGTCTGACCGCCGGCCAGGCGGCTCCACGGAGGCGAAGAGGTCGCTGCCACGCAGCGGCCTCTTCGGTGCTGGCGGAGAAAGTAGAGTCCCGGCCGTGACGCCAGAGGAACCATCTCCTGTCGGCTGGCCATCGGAGCTACTCGCGGTGTTCGAGCGCGCGCTCACGTGTGAGTACGCGAGTTTGACCCGCGCGGGAGCGCCCGTAACGGTGCCCGCCACCCCGTACGTCGGCACGGGGAGCATCGATGTCTCGACAGGACTGACCTATCCGGCCAAGGCTGAGCGCGCCCGGCGGAATCCCAAGGTGGCGCTGCTGTTCGCCGACACGATCGGAGCCGGCACGGGCGATGCACCGGTCGTCCTCGTGCAGGGTCACGCCGCCGTCCGCGATGCCGACCTGCAAGGCAACACCGACCGCTACGTGCGCTCATCGATGATGAAGCTGCCCGCATCGGTGAAGGGCCAACCCAAGGCGCTGCTCAGGCGCCTCGGGTTCTACTACGCGCGCATATGGATCGAGATCGTGCCGCAGCGAATCCACTGGTGGCCTGACCGCGAGCTCGCGGTCAGGCCGCAACAGTGGCAGGTTGATCCTGCTTTGGCGCTGCCGCAGTCAGACCCGGCTCCGCCGGGACGCCAGCCAGGTGCGTGGCTGAGTCCTCCGCAGGGATGGCGCGAGGTGGCGGCCCGCGCGTTGCAGACCCTGCCCTTTGCCGATCTCACGGTTGTCGATTCAGACGGGTACCCCGTGTGCATACCGGTCGTGGGCGGCGCATTGGAGGGCGAGGACGTGCCGCTTCAGATCGGCGCGGGCGCGCCGGAGCTGCCGGCCGGGCCGGCGTGTCTGACGCTGCACGGTCACGACGAGCACTTCACCACACAGGAGAACCACACGCTCATGGGAACCCTCGTGCACGGCGCCGAGGGATCGCGTTTACACCTCGAGCGGGCGTTGGCGGACTGGAGCCTGACCGGGAACCGCGCGCAGATCGCGATCGGCTTCCTGCTCAAGGGCCGCCGTCTGGCACCGCGGTTGAAGGTGGAGGCCGCGCGCCGCGGCCAGTCGGTCCCGACGATCAATCTGCCCTGACGACGCGGCGCGCACGGTGAGTGGCGCCGCCAGATCGGCGGCCGCCTGCAACAGCCTCAGGCGAGGCGGTATGCCAGCCAGATTCCGAGGACGCCGCCGATCATGAAGAACACGAGAGACCAGGGCGAGAACTGCCCGGCGCCCCACAGGCTGGGGATGAGGCTGCCGGCGAAGCTCCCCACGAACCCGCCCGTGTATGTGGGACCCTTGCGCATCAATCCCTTTTCGGTCTGATCGACGGGCGACGCGATGGTTGGCCGCCTGTACGGACAAACAGCCGAGGCCGGCGCCGGTGGCGCCGCGGCGCCTACGATGAGGTTGGCGGGCCGCGATCCCGTCACGTGCAAGCGATGAGAACTCTGAACCGCCGCCCCCGCATCGCCCTGCTTCTATCGGTGCTTATCGCTGGGGGCACGGTGGTGGCCATCGCCGCCTCTGACAGGCCGCGGGCGCTGTGGCACACGCTCGGGCAGATGCAACCGGTGTGGCTGCTGGCTGCGCTCGCGGTCGAGCTCGTGGCCTACGTCGGCTATGTCATCGCCTACCGCTCGGCGATGCTCGCCCCGGAGCGAGAGCGCCTCTCATTGATGCTCACCGTCCGGCTCGTCGTGGCCGGCTTCGGGCCCTCTGTCCCGATGGGGGGTTTCGCCCTCGATCGCCTTGCGCTGAGCGCCGTCCATCAGAGTCGCCGCCGCGCGAGGGTTCAGGTCCTTGGGCTCGGCGCGATCGAGTACGCGCTCCTGGCCCCCGCCGCATGCGTGTGCGCGTTCATCCTGCTCCTGGAGCCTGGCAGCGCATCCCTCTGGCTCACGCTGCCGTGGGTCCTCGCGGTGCCGCCGGGATTCCTGCTCGCCTGGTGGGCGACGCGCCCGGAGATTCTCCGCTACTTCGAGAGCTCGGACGGCCCCGTCCGAGGCTGGATCGGCGATCTGCTCGCCGGCGTCGCGGTTCTGCGGAGCGTCGTGCTGCGTCCGCTCGAGCGTCCATGGGCACTGCTCGGGATGGCGATCTACTGGGCGGCCGAGATAGCCTGCCTCGGCTTTGCCCTGCGCTGCTTCGGGGTCGAGATCTCCATCCCCGCGCTGGTCGTCGCGTTTGCCACGGGCTACGCCGCCAGTCGGCGCTCACTGCCCCTCGGCGGCGCGGGGATCACCGAGGCGCTGCTCACCGTCTCGCTGATCGCGGTCCACGTGCATGCTGCCCACGCCCTGTTCGCCGTCATCGCCTACCGGCTCGTGAACTTCCTGGCGCCGATGCTGCCGGGGCTGCTCGCGCGCGCGTCGCTGGATTCGCTGCTCGTGGGACAGCCCCGGGACGACGCGGAGGAGGCGCGCCTCCTCCGCGTGAGCCCGGTGTACCTCAGCCGACGATGAAGCCGGTGCCCTTGACAGCCGCAAGTACCTTCGCGGCCGTGAGCGGCGTGTCGAACGGGCCATCGGGTGCAATGTCTTCGCCGGCCGGTTCGTTGAGCAGGCCGATGACGCTTGCATGACGCGCCTCGATCGTGAGGATCGAAACAGCGGCCCTCACGTAGGCGGGCGTTTGGATGTTCAATGCCTGCCCCGAGTAAGCGTGCACGCCGGTGTTCTCGAGCACCTGCGCTGTCTTCATGAACATTTCCGTGTTCGTGTTGGCACCTTTGAAGTCGAACTTCGGTTCCTTGGCGGCCTTGGAGCCGAGCGCGTTCTTCAGGAACTTCACGTGTGCGTTCTCGTCTCTGGTGACAATCTTCAGGAAAGAGGACACCTGTGAGCTTAGGGACAGGTTGGCTTGAGTCGCGCCGTTGTAGAAGGCGGCCTCGAGGTACTCCAGCGTGAGTGCGTAGTTGAGGATGCCGACGTCGCCCTTGCCGAATGAGGCCGGAGGGCGCCCGCCACCGGCGGCAAACGCGCTTGGCGCGAGCGCCGAGAGGACGGCGCCGCCGCCGACCGCCGCACCCCCGGCGAGGCCCGCCTTCTTCAGAAAGCTCAGCCGCGTGTCACCGGAAACCTCGCCTGCCGCTTCACCGATCGCGCCGTCGACGTCGATCTCATCAAGGTTTATCTCATAGCTCATATGGGCTCCTTCTCGGTTGCCAGAGTTGCGGCCGCCGGGAAGTCCCCTGGTCGTGCCGTTGAGCCCCTATACGACCGGACAGGCTGCCGCGGATCATTCGGACCTCACAAGCCCGCTCGGAGACATTGGCTGTGATACCTGTAACGCCCGAAGGGAGGTCCCCGCAGGAGTGAACGACGCCTGTGGGCTGTGTCGGCGGCCTGCTCTGAGAAGGTGCGATCTGGTACCGTCACGCGCACGGCTACGGACGGCCAGGGTCCGGGTGGATCGCTTGGCCCGAGGGGGGATGGGAGTCCTGACGACACGGTCACGGAGTTGCTTGCGCGCAGGCGCCGGTCTTCTGTTGATGCTCGTGGCCGTGCTCGCCTTCAGCGTGAGCGCGTTCGCGAGACCGAGGGCAGCGGCGCGACCGGGCCCACCGGAGCGACCGGCCCGACCGGGGCCGGCGGACCGCCCGGCGTCACCGGTGCAACTGGACCGACCGGAGAAGCGGGCGCGACGGGAGCAACCGGACCGACCGGGGTGACCGGCAAAGGCGGAGCCACGGGTGAAACCGGTGCCACGGGTGAAGGCGGACCCCAGGGAGTGACCGGAGCGACGGGTGCAACGGGAGCGGCTGGGGGTAACGGAGGTGACGGCGCGCCGGGATCCGCGGGAGCAACGGGACCGACCGGAGCGACCGGGCCCGCCGGCGCAAGCGGCAGCGAAGGAGTCACAGGTCAGAGCGGCGCAACGGGGGCAACCGGGGCAACCGGCGCGAGCGGAGCGGGAGCAACCGGAGCGACCGGGCCAGCCGGCGCGCAGGGAGTGACGGGCGCAACCGGAGTGAGCGGCTCGAGCGGTCCAACCGGCGCCACGGGCCAGCCCGGCAACGCCGCGATCGCGACCTTCGCGAGCTCTGAGGGCGTGCCGAGCGGCTACTGCCTGAACTACACAGAGCTCGCAGGCCAGGGCAACGGTCCCTGTCCATCGAGAACGAGCGGCTACTCGGCCAGCAATCTGCTGGCAGGCCCGACCCCGGCCAACGGTGAGACGGTGAGCAACCTGTACGCCGACACGAACGCGGCGCTCGCCGGCAGAGAAAGCGTGCTCGTGTCGGTCATCGACAACACGACGGGCACGACGCTGCTGTCCTGCACGGTCACCTCCACGAGCGCTCACAGCTGCTCGAACACCAAAGAATCGGGTTCTGCGCTGCCCGGCGACAACGTCGAGGTGAAGATCACGGCGAGCGGCTCGGGCTGCAACGACCAGCAGTGGCGTGTGCGGTTCCTGGGCGGACCGGGGCCATCCGCTGCGCCGACCCTACTCGAGCTCCCCTCAGGGGACATGGACCGGTGCACTTGGCTCGGCGGGTTATGACCTGGCAGCCTGGGATGGTGAATCAGACGTCTCGGACCTCCCGCAAGCCAGCCTGAGCGTCACTCAGGGCAGCCGCTTCGTGTGGGCCTCCTCGACCGAAGACGTGCGAGCGCTACAGAGCCCCGACGGTCTCACCCGCCGGGCGGCCACCTACTATGACCCCAACCAGATTCACCTGTCGTTGAAGTTCAACTCCCCCTACACGGGCACGCTTCGCCTGTATGCGCTCGACTGGGACTCAACGGCCCGGCGAGAGCTGATAAGCGTGGATGGTCAGACGGCGGACCTGTCGTCCAGCTTCAACCAGGGCGTCTGGGTGAGCTTCCCGATCTCCGTGGCGGCAGCCGGGGAAAGCGTCTCGATCGTCGTGGAACGCACGGCGGGCGCAAACGCCGTGCTCTCCGGCGTCTTCCTCGGCGAAGCGGGGCCAGCGCCCGCGGTGGAATCGCAGAGCTCTCCCCAGGGCACCTGGCCGGGCGACTACGGGACGGCCGGCGTCGTGCTGGCGGGGTGGGAAGGCGGCACAGGCGACTTCACATACCTTCCCAATGCATCCCTGACACTCGCTCAGGGCAGTCGTTATGAGTGGGCCGCCGACACGGGGGATGTGCGCGCGCTGCAGGAGCTCGAAGGCATCACGCGCAACGCCGCCGCCTACTACGACCCCAGCCAGATTCGCGTCTCACTGACGTTCAAATCCCCTTATGCAGGCACCCTGCGCCTGTACGCGGTGGACTGGGACTCGGCGACCCGGGCAGGAGCTCATCAGCGTGGATTCTCAGACGGCCGCGTTGTCAAGCAGCTTCAACCAGGGCGCATGGTGGCGTTCCCGCTCTCCGCGGCCGCCGGGGAAACGGTCTCGATCGTGGTCGACCGCACGGCCGGAGCAAACGCTGTTCTGTCGGGGATCTTCCTGGGTTGAGCAGCAGCGCGTCGGTGCCGCGGATCAGCCCCGGCCGCCGCCTCCCTCGACGGCGCGCGTGAAGCGCTCGCCGAGGCGGCGGATCTCGGCGGCGAACTCGGGTGGGTCGAGGACCTCGAAGTCAACGCCGATCGCAGCCACATAGATCGCGAGGCCGCCGAGCCAGTCGGCGCCCGTGTGCAGCATGCATGATGTGCTCGTCGACGGCCTCGAGCGCGCCGCTGGCCGGCGGGACCCGCGGCGCGACGGCGGCGAGCGGCGCGTGCAGCAGCACGCGTGCCTGGTGGGTGCCGCGCGCCGCACTGACTCCGCGCGCGACGTAGGCCGCGATGTCCGCCGCAGGCGGCTCGCGCGCGATGTAGCGGCCCGCGCTCGAAGGCGCCGGCTCGATGCGGTCGACGCGGAACGTGCGCCAGTCCTCGCGGCCCGCGTCCCATGCGACGAGATACCAGCGGCGTCCGGTGGGCACGAGGCGATGGGGCTCGACGAGGCGACTGGTCGACGTGCCTGCGTGGTCTCGGTAGCGCAGCCGCAGCCGCTCGCGGTCGCGGATCGCCGCGGCAAGGAGCGCGAGGAGCCCGGGATCGACGGGCGCGCCAAAGCTCGGGTATGGCACCATCGCCGAGCTCACGGCGGCAACGCGGCGGCGCAACGGCGGCGGGAGCACACCCTCGAGCTTCGCGAGAGCGCGCAGCGCGGTCTCCTCGATGCCGGTGACGCTGGCGCTCGCGGCCGTGCGCAGCGCGACCGCGACGGCGACGGCCTCCTCCTCGTCCAGCAGCAGGGGCGGCAGCGAGGCGCCGGCGCCGAGACGGTAGCCCCCCGCGACGCCCGGCGCGGCATGGACGGGGTAGCCGAGCGTCCGCAGCCGCTCGACGTCGCGGCGCACCGTGCGAACGCCGACCTCGAGTCGCGC
Organism: uncultured Solirubrobacteraceae bacterium; assembly: GCA_963764185.1. Lineage (GTDB taxonomy): Bacteria > Actinomycetota > Thermoleophilia > Solirubrobacterales > Solirubrobacteraceae > Palsa-744. The sequence goes on from CAVXRF010000009.1 coordinate 412,081, forward strand.
GGCGAGCTCGGGGCCCGTCCAGTCGGCCCGTGCCTGCATGAGCGAGAGGAGCTTCAGGAGCCTTGCCGAGGTATCGAGCACGTCGCAGAAGGCTCTCACGGTATGCGGACAGTTTCTGACCGCAATTGATCATAGCGTGACGCGCTCGTGACCGACACGCGACGACATCGAAAGGCAGGCAGCCATGGAGTTCAAGCTCGAGCTCGTGGCGATCCCAGTGACCGACGTGGATCGCGCGAAGACGTTCTACGCAGACCAGGTCGGCTTCATCGCCGAACACGACCACGCCGTGAGCGAGGAGATCCGCTTCGTGCAGCTCACACCACCGGGGTCGGCATGCTCGATCGCGCTCGGGACCGGAATCGTCGACTCCGAGCCGGGCTCCGCCCGCGGCCTGCAGCTGACGCGTCGCCGACGCCCACGCAGCCCGCGCCGAGCTTGCGCGGCGCGGGGGTGGAGGTGAGCGAGGTGACGGAGTTCCCGTGGGGCTCGTTCGTGTTCTTCGAGGATCCCGACGGCAACCGCTGGTCGGTTCAGCAGCTCCCCGAGGCCCGCTGAGCTCCTCTGCAGCCCGGCCCCGGGACCGATGAGCTCTTCTGGGGCTCGGGCGTGGGGGGAAATCAATGCAGAAGCGCCCCGGCGCCGGAGGCCGGCTTGCCGGTGTAGCGTTCAGGGGGCGGACGGTCGCCGGCTCGCACGAAAGCGGTGGGCGAGCGTCCTGACCAACTACGGAGGAATAAATGACATTGAAGCTGTCCACATGGCTCCTCGTGGCACTCGTCGGCGCGGTGTTGCTCTCGGGTTGCGGGAGCAGCAACTCGACAACCACCACCGAGAGCACTCCCGGGGCCGCCACGACAAGCCCGGCGACGACCAGCCCGGCGGGCACAGGCACGGCGACGACCACCATTCCGGCGGTGACGCCCCTGACTCCGGCGCAGGCCAAGAAGGCCGTGTCGGCCTGTAAGCACACCGTCCAGTCGCAGTCGGCGATCCCCGCGAGCTCGAAGGGCACGCTCGAAAAGACCTGCGAAAAAGCGGCCTCGAGTGGCAGCTCCTCAGCCCTGCGCCAGGTGGCCGAGGAAGCCTGCGTCGACCTGATCGACGCCTCGCACCTGCCTTCCGGTGTGATCAAGGAACGGGCGCTCGCCACCTGCAAGGTCAACAGCAGCGTCGGCAGGTAGCCCGCCGCAGCGAGGGGGCCGCGGTCATTCCGCCGCGGCCTCCTCCTCCTCCTCCTCCTCCTCCTCCTCCTGCCCATCCTCCTGCGCATACAGCGACTCGGCCGCCAGCTGCTGGTTCTTTGACCCGAACAGCCTGATCTCCAGCAGGTCCTGGCGGTAGTCGTCGGGAGCGATCAGCGTGAAGCGCTCCTCGATCAGCTCGCACTGGTCGACGGCGAGCCCGGCGAGCTCGGCGGTGACCACGCGCCCGCCGGGGACGAGCGGGTGGCCCCACACGAGCGTCATCGAGGCCACGGCCCCGGAGTGCCCGCGCCAGAGGCCGATCACCTCATCGCACAGGTCCATGCTCCAATCGGGGTTCCGCGCTGCCGTCTCCTCGGTGAAGTCGACGTAAGCCCAGAACTCGCTCGGCTCCTCATCCGCGGCTGCGGAGAGGAAGCGAACGTAGCCGAAGAGCTCGTATCCGTTGGACGTGAGCGAGGTACCGGGCACATAGGTGCGCCCGTGCCAGCTGCGGTCGGGATACCAGATGATCTCGCCTGGCTCGCCGAGATCCTCGAGCTCCCCGTCCACCTTCAGGGCGGCGGTCAGAAACTCCTCGCGCAGCCGCTCGGCCCAGCGGCCGTACGGCAGCTGCTCCTGCGGCGGCTCGGCGGCGAAGCGGGGTAGAAAGCGCTCCTCGGGCGGCATCGCTGCTGGCAGCCTAACCATCCGGCGATCGCTGCGGCCTCGCTCGCTTCCTCACGCCTCGCGCAGTACCGCCGCCGCGTCCTCCGGTGCGACGATGTTCAGGTTCACGTCGGTCGAGAGCTCGAGGCCGGCCAGGTGGGTGAGGCGTGGGAGCACGTCGATCCGCCAGCAGAAATGATCGGCCCCGCGCGGAGCGGTGCGAACCCACATGTTCAGCGGGGGACTCGAGCCGAAATGGCGGGCCAGCCGGCACAGCCCGTCATGTAGAAGCGCGCTTCCGGATGGGCCGTCGTCCTCGAAGCGTGGCCGGGGTCTGCGCGGCGCGAGCATCAGCTGGAAGGGCAGGCGGGAGGCGTACGGTGCCATCAGCACCGCCTCCTCGTCAATCGCGACGATCCGCTCGCGCAGCCGTACCTCCTCGGCGACCAGGTCGCCGAGGAGGCTCTGACCCATCGTCCGGGTCGTGTAAGCGCCGGAGCGCTCGCGCTCGCGTGCGACCGCCGCGGGCACGAAGTCCATCGCATACAGCTGCGCGTGGGTGTGCGGCAGCGATGCGCCGGCCTCGGGGCGCTCGTTGACGATCAGCTGAACGCAGGCGCTCGCCGCGTGCGCGCGCATGCGAGCCCGCCAGGTCTCCACAGCGGCGGTGACCTGCTGGATAGGAAGCTCGGCCAGCGACAGCGCCGGCTGAGGTCCATTGACGATCACCTCGTGTGCGCCCGTCGCCGCCAGCGAGCGGAGCAGCTCCGGCTGGCCCCTGCGTTCCGGGGGCTCCTGGGGCGGGGTCTCGCCGTCGGACGGAGTGAGGGCCGGGAACAGGTTGGGGATCACGCGGACCGTCCATCCGGGAGAGTCGGGCGGGCCGCCACCGGGGCGCACGGCATGAGCTCGGGCGGCGTACGGTCCTCGTTGCCATCGGCAAACGGATCGCGGTCTGGATCGATCGGCTCGGGTGAGCCGTCGCGAAGCCAGCGCCCGGGCTCTCCGCCCGGGCGGCGCGATCGCTCGCCGGCGACGATCGTCCTGTGACCGCTCAGCGGGTCGATCCGAATCTCAGGCACGCGCCGCACCCTGCCCGTGCATTCTCAGATCAGCCGTCGAGGGCATATCGCCTGACGTCCTGTTCGAGCTTCGCCGAGCTCAGATAGGGGCCCTGGCGGATGTACTCGCGGCCACGGCTGTCATAGAACACGGTGACCGGCGTGAACGTCGAGTCGGTCAGTGCGACACCGGCCTGGCCGTGACTTGTCGTAGTAGCTCGGGTAGCTCACCGGGAAGGCGCGAAGGAAGGCGCGCGCATCGGGCAGGCTGCTGTCGCCGGAATCCACTCCGATGAAGGCCACCTGTCGCCCCTGCGCGACGGAGGCCCGCTGAAATGCGCCGAACTCCGAGCGGCACGGCACGCACCAGGACGCCCACTTGTTGATCACCACGGGCAACCCGCGCAGCGCCGCCAGACGCGCTCTCACGGCGCCCAGGCCGCCCGGCAACAGCTCACCGGCCTGGGCGTGCAGCGCGGCCAGCGGCGCTGGCGAGCCCGTGAGGCGAGCGCGCATCTGGGCGAGCGTGAGCTTCGACGGCGCCGCCGGCGAGGAGGAGGAGCCGGCCAGCTGAACGAGGCCGATGGCGAGCAGGGCCAGCACGGCCAGCCCGGCGGTTGCGATCGCTGCGCGCTTCAGCGTCATCGCCGCACAGGGTGGCAGATGCCTCGATTTCAATCGCGCGCCGAGCTTCGACTTCAATCTCGCCGCGACGTGCTATACCCTCTAAAAGACACGTCGGAGCCGGGGTGCTCTGAGCATCCGGCAAACGGCGCCAGTAGGGCGCCAGTCTTTCCGAGTCGCGCTGAAGCCACTTCGGCGGCGGCTCAGTCTCGAAGTCCAGAGCCTCAATGGCCGAGTCCACCTCAGTGGCCCGTGCGGTCGCTCCCATCCCTCCTCCCGCCGAAATCGCGCGCGCGGAAAAGCTCGTGCGCGAGCGCTTCCTGCACGACGGGGAGGACCCCGCCGTCGCGCTGGCCGCCGGCACCCCCCGCAGGCGCGCGCTCGACCAGGCGCTCGCCGAGCTGAAGGCGGACCCGAAGGCCAAGCATCCGTCAACCGCCTGGCGTCGCGACTTCTCGCTGCTGCTAGGCCTGGAGCGGCTGCTCTCCGAGGATGAGCCCAAGCTGGCGGACGGGACGGTGCTGTCGGCCCACCAGGTGGACGCGCTGTCGGGCACGCTCACGGCTCTGCTGGCCGAGGCGCAGCGCCCGTCTCAGAATGGCAACGGCCGTGCCGCCGCCTCGGCATCGCCCGAGCTGCTCGCCTCCGCCGACATCCTCGGCCCGGAGGACGCCGACGCCGACGCCGAGGCCGCCCCCACCTCGCCCGCCGCGGACGCCGAGGCGATCGACGAGGAGGACGAGGAGGAGGAGCTCGAGGACGAGGATGAGGAGGAGGACGACGACGATCTGGGCCCCGTCCAGCGCGCAGCGCCGGATGAGGATGAGGATGAGGATGAGGATGAGGAGGACGACCTCGACGACGAGGTCGAGCTGATCGCCGATGAGGAGGAGCCCGAGGAGGAGCCCGAGCTGTCCAGCGACTCCGATGAGGAGCCTCGCGACTGGGTCGAGGACGACGACGACGAGGAATCCCTCGCCGAGCAGCCGGAGGACCCGAACGCGGCCAAGCGGTTCTGGTTCGAGCACGCCACCGGCGCCGGCAAGACCGTGGCGGCGCTCGGATTCGTGGAGGCCTCGCAGACGGGCGGTGTGCTGATCCTCACCCACCGTCGCAACCTCGTCGACCAGTTTCATGGCGAGCTGCGCGACCGTGGCTACTCCAAGCGCATCAGCCGCGCGCTGCTGAAGGGCGAGGACTCGGCCGAGGTGGCCGGGCGCGGTCCCGTGACCGTCGAGACCTATCAGTGGTTCGTGCGCAACGCCGGCAAGATCTCGAGCGCCTACACGATCGTCATCTGCGACGAGGCGCATACGGCCCTCGGCGAGAAGACCAGTGGCGCGATTCGCGAATGGACGGGGCCGATCTTCATCGGCATGACCGCCACGGGTGCGCTCATCGCGCGGCACGTCACCGACCTGTTCCCCACTCAAACCTCGCGCTTCGACCTCGCCCAGGCGGCCCGCCGGGGCGTTATCGCCCCGCTGCGCTGCGTGCGCATCTCACCCGGCGTGGGCGTGCGCACGATTGCCAAGGTCCCGCTGCGCCGCGGCGAGGTCGACACCGAGTTCGACCAGGAGGAGCTCGCCAAACTGCTCGACCAGCAGCCGTTCAACCTGGCTGTCGCCAACCTCTACCGGACGCGCTTCAACGGCGTGCCGGGCGTCGTCTACGCAGCGGGCGTGCGCCACGCCTACAACCTCGCTGAGGCGTTCAGGGCGGAGGGGATCAAGGCTCAGGGCGTCTCGGGGGAGACCCCCAAGCGCGAGCTGGCCGAGATCCTGGCGCGCTACGAGCGCGGCGACATCGACGTGCTGATCAACGCTCAGCTGCTGGCCGAGGGCTGGAACAGCCCGCGCGCCACGGTCTGCGTGCACCTCGCGCCGACGGCCTCCAAGCGCATCTACCAGCAACGCGTCGGCCGCGTCACGCGCCGGCACCCGGGCAAGGAGGCGGGGCTGGTCGTCGATTTCGTGCACCCGGCCACCAAGCACGACGATCCCGTGGTCACGCTTCACTCGCTGCTCGACCGGGACGTCTACCGCGGAGGCGCGATCGTCGTCGGTCCCGTGCGGCGCGGACGGGGACGGCGCATGCGGGTGGAGCGGCGCGTGCTGCCGGTGTGCGCCGAGGAGGAGCGGCGGTTCGCGGTGTTCGAGCGCGAGCTGTGGCGGATCGCCGTGGAGCATCTCGACTACGGCGAGCAGCACGTGTGGGCGGCCCTCGCCGGCGCGCGGGTCGCGCCCAGCGGTTGGCGGCGTGCGCGGGCGATGCTCCACTTCGACCGCACCGGGGAGCTGAAGAGCCGCTTCTTGATCACCGCCGTGCAGCGCAACAACAACCCGCAGCTGCGCCTGCGGGCATTGACGGACATCGCCTCGCTGCGCGATCCGGATGCCTTCGACACGGCCATCGACATCATCGGCGGCTGGGGGCGCGACGAGCGCAAGGAGGCCTCCAAGATCATGCTGCGCGCGCTGGTCGAGCGGCGCATCGGCCGCCGCGACCAGGCCAACGCCTGGATCTGGCGCCTGGCCGAGTACACGCGCGACGTGCACGAGGAGTACGCAGTGCAGCGCTGGCCGGAGACCAAGCGGTTGCTCGGCCTGCTGGTCAACTCTGCGGGCGGTGCACACGCGCGCAACGCCCGGCGGCTGATCCACGCCGCGCGAAAGCAGGACCGCCGCCTGGCGGCCGCGCTGCTGGCGGCGGCGCTGGCCCACACGCCGGAGGCCGAGGAGGCGCTGCGCGGGGCCCGCACGCGCATGGCCCGCAAGCCGCCGGCGCTCGCTCGTGAGCTGCTGCGCAACTTCCCGAAACGCAGAGCCCGCAACGCGCGGCGCAGGCGCAAGGGCGCGAAGAACGGCTCAAACGGGACGGGACCCGGCATGGAGGCCGCGGCGAAGGGGGTCGGGGACGCGTCGGGCAGAGGTGCCGATGGAGGGCACCGAGGCCCCGATTCCCGCTCCTCGGATGCCTTCTCCAATGGGCCCGCCGAACAAGCGAGCGTCAACGGGCTGCAGAGCGGCGCGCAGGAAACGCTGCAGCGAAGCGTCGAGGACGCGCTCAACAACGCTGAAGAGTGACCGCGCCGATCGGCGATCGCCGATCCAGCCGCGCAGCCTGGATCCTAGGGCCGGCCGGCGTCCAGCAGGTGGACCTCGCCGGCAGCGAGCGTCGTGTGCCCGCCGCCGGGGAGGGCGACGATGAGGCGCCCGGTCCCGTCGATTCCCTCGGCGCGTCCGCGCGCCGGCTCGCCGGCCTGATCGTGGGCCCCCCAGGCGATCTCGCGGCCGCGCAGCGCGTCGAGCGCGCGCCAGGCCGTGAGCGTGGCCGACTGCTGCTCGCCGAGTCTTCGCTCGAGCGCATCGAGCAGCCGCTCGAGGGTCGGCTCGATCTCCCGCGGCGAGCGGCCGAGCGTCGCCGTCGTCTCGCGCAGCTCGGCCGGCATCTCCTCGGGGCGCAGCGCGACGTTCAGGCCGATCCCGAGGATCGCCCAGCCCTCCTGGGGGCGTCCCTCGGCGAGTATGCCCGCCAGCTTTGCCAGGCCGTTCTCGCGCGCTAGCACGACGTCGTTGGGCCACTTGATTAGGCCCGCCCGCCCGCGTCCTCGCCCGCCACGTCGCAGACGGCGACGGCCGCGATCAGCGGCAGCAGGGGCGGCGGGGTGCGCAGTATCAGCGACATCAGCAGGGAGCTGTCGGCGGGTGCGATCCAGCGCCGGCCCTGACGTCCGCGCCCGGCGGTCTGCAGCGAGGCGGTGACGAGGGTTCCGTCCGGCGCTCCGGCGATCGCAAGCAGGCGGGCGCGGTCGTTCGTCGAGTCGGTGCTGCGCCGGTGCAGGCGTGGTCGGCCGAGCGCGCTCACGCCGCTCGCAGGAGGATCTCGTCATCGCGCTCGGCACCGAGGCGCTCGGCCGCCGAGCCGCGGTTGACGGCGAGTGCCGCCATCCGCTGAGCGTCCTCGTAGAGCAGCAGCTCCCCGGGGGCGACATCGGCGAAGCTGGAGGCGTAGCGGCCGGCATGGACATGGCCCGCGACCTCCACCATGATCTCTCGCCGAGCCGCACGCCGGCCGAGGAGAGCAGGGCGTGGGAGGCGTCGAGGATCAGGTTCCCGAAATGGTCGGCGCGAAGCACATGGGCGATGAGCGCGCCGTCGGCGGCATGAGCGTGGGGAAGCTCGAGCCCGCGCAGCTCCTCCACCGCGAGCGGCTCGCCGACCGCGGCGAGCGGCTCTCCTGCCGCCGAGCGCGGCGGCCACCGGAGCGAAGATGTCGCGGCCGTGGAAGGTGGCCGAGACCGGTTGAAGGCGCTCGGGCGAGCGCGCCGATGTCGACCGCCTCGATCACCCCGCCAGGCGCTCGGCCGCGAGCATCAAGAGGCCGTTGTCGGGGCCCACGAGCAGGCGCTCCTGCTCGGCGGTGCGCAGCGCCACGGCCCGCCGCGCGTCGGTTCCGACCGCGCCGACCGTCGGATCGACGACCGCCAGATGCACGCCCGCGGGAATGAAGGCGAGCGCGTCGCGCAGCACGAGCGCGCCCGTGCGCACGTCGTGGCGCGGGATTGCGTGGGTCAGGTCGATCACGCGCGCGCCGGGCAGCGGCGCGCGATCACGCCGTGGCAGACCCCCACGAACTCGTCGCGGTGGCCGTAGTCGGAGAGGAAGCGATGAAGATCGGAGCGTTCAGCGCTCTCGCCCTGTTGCATCTGAGAGGAGCGACTCGATCAGACCGTCGATGTCGTGACGTTGAGCCTCGACCTGGGGCTCGAGCCCGTTCTCGCGCAGCGTCTCTGAGGTGAGCGGGCCGATCGAGACGATGCGCGTGGCCGCAGAGATGCCGTGACGCTCGCCCCCGCGATCGCCGTCGCCGTCCTGCTCGGTCGCCGAATGCATCGCCTCGAGGAAGAAGCGCACCGTCGAGGAGGAGGTGAAGGTGATGTAGTCGGCCGCTCGCGCGGCCGCGAGTGCGGGCGCGGAGAGGGGCTCGGCGACCGTCTCATACAGCGCGAGCACGTCCACCTCGACCCCGCGCGCACGCAGCGTCTCAGCGAGCACGTCGCGGGCGCGGCTCGCCTGCGCGATCAGGGCGCGACTCGCGGGCACCTCGGCCAGAGCCTCGGCGAGACCCTCGGCGACGGAGCGCTCAGGGACGATGTTCGCAGCGATCCCCCGCTCGGCGAGCGCGGCGGCGGTGCCCTGGCCGACGGCGGCCACCCGCGCCCCGCCAGCGCCCTGGCATCGCGCCCACCCGCGGCGAGACGCTCGAACAGCGCTGAGACCGCGTTGGGGCTCGACAGGCAGAGCAGGTCATAGGGCGCCGGGTCGAGCGGCGGGCCGGGCAGCGCGCGAACCCTGATGACGGGCGCCTGCACGACCCGCGCTCCCAGCCCTTCCAGCGCTCGCGTGAGGGCACTCGCCTGCGCGCGCGCGCGCGTGACCGCGATGGTGCGCCCGTCAAGGACGCGCGGCTCACGCCAGGCGAGCTGCCCGGACAGCGCGGCGACCGCCCCCACCACGGTGATCGCCGGCGCGCGGATCTGCTCGCGGCGAGCCATATCCGCGATCGTCGCGAGGGTTCCGGCGACGGAGCGCTGACCCGGGAGCGTGCCGCCTTCAACGACCGCCGCGGGCTCGGACGGCGCACGCCCGCCGGCGATCAGCGCCTCGGCGATGGCGGGCAGGTTGCGCACCGCCATGTACAGGACGAGCGTCCCGGGAAATGCCGCGAGCGCCGCCCAGTCGAGATCCTCATCCGCGGCGTCCGCGGAGGCGGCCGCATGGCCGGTGACGAGCGCCACCGCGCTCGCGAGCCCGCGGTGGGTCACCGGGATGCCCGCGTAGGCAGCGCCGGCCAGACCCGCGGTCACCCCGGGCACCACCTCATAGGGGATGCCGGCCGCCCGCAGCGTGAGCGCCTCCTCGCCGCCGCGCCCGAACACGAACGGATCGCCGCCCTTCAGGCGCACGACCGTGGCGCCCTGCCGCGCGCGCTCCACCATCAGCGTCTCGGTCAGCTCCTGCGGCACCGAGGCCCCCCCGCCCTCCTTGCCGACGAACACGAGCTGCGCGTCCGCACGCGCGCCGGCGAGAGCCGTCCCTGGAATCAGGCGGTCATACAGGATCACGTCGGCGCTCGCGATCAGCTCGAGAGCGCGCGCGGTGAGCAGGCCGGGGTCGCCGGGACCGGCGCCCACGAGATAGACCCGTCCGGACGGCTCAGGCGCTTCCAACCTGCGCCATCTCCTCCGCGCGCCGCAGCATCTCGCCGGCGCCGGCGAGATTCAGCCGCGCCGCCATCTCGGCCCCGAGCGCCTCGGGCTCGGAGGCCTCGCCGAGAAGCTCATCGCTGCACCACGCCGATCCGTCGGGCAGCCCAACCCACGCACGCATGCGCAGGCGCCCGTCGCGAGCCGGGACCGCCCAGGCGCCGAGCGGCGTATTGCAGCTGGCCCCCAACGCCTTCGCCAGGGCGCGCTCGGCCAGCAGGCACGCGAACGTCTCAGCATCGTTGATGTCGCGCACCGCGCGCACGGTGCGTGCATCCTCGGCGCGTCCCTCGAGCGCGAGGATTCCCTGTCCCGGCGCCGGCACGAAGCTGTGCGCGTCGAGCACGGCTCCGATCTCTGACTCTCTGTGCAGGCGCTGAAGCCCTGCCCGGGCGAGCACGATCGCGTCGAACTCGCCCGCGGCGAGCTTGCGCAGACGGGTATCGACGTTCCCGTGCATCGCCACCACCTCGAGGTCCTCACGGGCAGAGCGCAGCTGGGAGAGGCGGCGGACGCTGCTGGTGGCCACGCGCGCGCCGGCGTCCAGCCCATCCAGCCCGGCGGCTCCGCAGAGGACGTCCTCGGGAGCCGCTCGCGACGGCGCTCCCAGCAACTGAAGCCCGTTGGCCAGGTCCCCCGGAACGTCCTTGGCAGAGTGCACCGCGACATCGATCTCCCCGCTCCTCAGGGCATCCTCGAGCTCCAGAACCCAGCGGGACTTGTCCTGTGCCGCCACGCCCCGGTCGCCGCTTGTCTGGAGCGTGACGATCTCTGAATCTCCCAAGAGCTCCGCCACCAGCCCGGCCTGCGCAAGTGCGAGCGCGCTGCCCCGGGTTCCGATCCGCATCAGCGCTCGCGGCGGCGGCGCAGGTCGTGGACCTCCGCCAATCTCCCCGATGACTCCTCCGGGGCCTGTCCATCCTCACCCAGCGCGAACAGCTCTCTGACCATCTCGAGGCCGGCGTGACCGCGGTCCTCGCCGAGGCTGCGCAGGCGGATCGTTGGCTCGTGCAGCAGCCGGCTCATCACCGCTCGCGCGATCGCCTCGACGCGCGCGAGGTCTCGGGGTGACGCCGACTCCCAGCGCCCGGCGTTCTCGGCGAGCACCTGCTCCACCAGCGCGTTGCCGTGCTCGCGCAGGGCGCTGATCGTCGGCAGTGTGTCGCGCTGCCCGAGCCAGCGGGCGAAGCGGTGGATCTCCTCCTCGACGATCTCGAGCGCCTGCGGCGCCTCGGCGGCGCGGGTGTTCAGATTGCTCTCGATGACGGCCTGCAGGTCGTCGATGTCATACAGGCTCACGCCCTCGAGCTCGCGGCAGCCGGGGTCGATGTCGCGCGGCACCGCGATGTCGATGAACAGCAGCGGGCGCCCGTTGCGCTCATGCATCACGAGCGCGAGCTCCTCCGAGCCGACGATCGGATGGGGGGAGGAGGTCGACGACAGCACGATGTCGGCCGCGAGCAGCTGGTCGGGAAGCCCATCGAGCCCGACGACCGAGCCGCCGAAGCGCTGAGCGAGGCTCAGCGCCCGGTCCGCATGGCGGTTGGCGACGAAGATCGTCTCGGCGCCGCAGTCGGACAGTGCGCGGGCGGTCAGCTCGCTCGTCTCACCCGCTCCGAGGATCACGACATGGCGCTGCTGCAGCGTGTCGAGGACGCTCAGCGCGAGGTCGACCGCCACCGAGGGAACGCTCACGCGGCTCGAGCCGATCGCGGTCTCGGTGCGAACGCGCTTGCCGGTCGTCAGCGCGGCGGCGAACAGGCGGTTCGACAGCGCGCCGGTGGCGCCGGCCCGCATCGCGGACTCGTGGGCGCGCCTGACCTGGCCCTGTATCTCCGCCTCGCCGACGATCATCGACTCAAGGCCCGCGGTCACCCGGTAGAGCTGGCGGGCGGCGTCGCAGTTGCGCGGTGAGTAGATCGCCTCGGCGAGCTCGGTCGGCCGGATCGATGCGTGACCGGCCAGCAGGCCGAGCACCTCCGACTCGGCGCGCACGGGGTCGCCGACGACGAGATAGACCTCGGTGCGGTTGCACGTCGATATGACCACCGCCTCGTGCACCTCGGCGGTCGCGGTCGCCTGCCTGGCGAACTCGCTGGCCTCGGACTCGGTGAACGCGAGGCGCTCGCGCAACGCGACCGGCGCCGTCTTGTGGGAGATGCCGAGGGCGAGAAGCTCGCTCATGCCAGCGTCGACTCCGGACGGGGAGCGTCGAGCTCCTCCGGCTCGGCGGCCTGCTCCTGTGCGAGCAGCTCTCCGAGCTGGCGCTCGATGTGGCTCAGGCGGATCGCCATGATCGCGACGTAGATGAGCACGATCGCGAACAGCACCACGTAGGCGCCGGCCACGTACTTGCCGGCCTCGTGCAGCGGCAGGGCGGGCAGCTCGCCGAGCACCACGGCGCCCATCAGCCCCCCGGCCTTCCCGCCACGCGAGCGCTCATCCTCGTCGCGGGCAGCTGGGTTGGCGCCGCGCTGCGCGGCTGGCGCCTGCGCGGCTGCCCCGCCCAGCCGGCCGAGCTTCGGGCGCCCGCCCTGCGATCGGCCTGCCGGCGCAGGGCGCGCAGCTGGGCGCGCGTGTGCTTGGCGGTGAGCTCGAACTTGCACAGGGTCGCGAACAGCAGCGACAGCCCGAGCAGCGATATCAGGAACGTGACGGCCATTCGCGGCGGCAGGTTCGAGGTGCTGCCGAGCACGCGCGGATGCAGGTAGGCGGTCGACAGACGCACGGCGATGAAGTTCATCGGCACGAACGCGCCGGCCGTGATCGCGAACACCGATGCGTAGCGAGCCTGGCGCTCGGGATCCTCGATCGCGAAGCGCAGCGGCTGGTAGGTCGCGTACAGCAGGAACACGATCAGGAAGGACACGAGCGTGGGCTCGCTCCACACCCACCAGTGCCCCCACGATCCCTTTGCCCAGATCGAGCCGGTGATCAGCGCGCCGACGGCGAAGATGAGGCTCATGTGGATGGTCACGTAGGAGCGCATGTCCCAGCGCGAGTCGCGCGTTCGCAGGTGCAGGGCGCCGAACACTCCACCCAGCACGAACCCGCACAGCGCGATGATCGCCAGCGGCACGTGCACGTAGAAGATCTTCTGCAGAAAGCCCTGTTCGGCTTCGAGCGGGGCGTAGAAGAAGACCAGGGCCAGCGTGATCGTGATCACGACGACCGTGGCGATGCTCAGAGCGGGCAGGCCCTTGCCGTAGGAATCGAGCTCGCCGGCACGGCGGCGCTTGGATTGAGAGGAGCCGGCAGGACGCCGGCTTGAGGATTCCATTCAGTCCTCCAGGAGGAAGTCGAACAGGGCAAAGGCGATCAAGCCGAACACCAGATCATAGAGGCCCAGCGTCAGCAGCCAGCGCACCGGCGGCCCGCTGACGTGGGTGAGCGAGAACAGCGGGAGCGGTGGCGCGAGCCGCTCCGATCACGACGGGTACGAGCAGCGGCAGCGCCAGCAGCGCTCCGAGCAGATCGCGCGCTCGCGTGCGCACCGCGAGCGCCGAGACGAGCGTGCCGATCACCGCCACGCCGACATCGGCCAGCGCGAGCACCGCGAGCAGGCCCGGAAGCGCCTTACCGAGCGAGGGACCCAGCAAGAGCAGCGCGAAGGCCGGCACCGCGACGAGCTCGAGCACCGCCAGGTAGGCGAGCAGGGCCAGCGCCTTGGCGGCGAACAGGGCGCTGCGGTCCACCGGCGCCAGCAGGAATCCGTCGAAGCCTCCCTCTTCGGCGTCCGCCACGAACAGGCGATTCACGCCGAGGATCGCCGCAAACAGGAGCGTCACCCACAGGATGCCGGACGCGAGGTCGCCTTCGACGCTGTTGCGGTTCAGGGCGAAGTGGAACACCACGAACGTCGTGACGGCGAACAGCGACATGCCCGGCACCGACTCGAGCGTGCGCAGCTCGACGAGCAGCTCCTTGCGCAGCAGCGCGGCGACCGTTGCGGCGAGGCGCGGGGGCCTCGCGCTGCGGGGAGACCCCGGCGCCGGCCTGCGCTCGCCTCGCGAGGGAGCCTCCGCCCTGGCGCTCACCGGTACAGCTCCGCGATCGCCTCGGGCTCGATGTCGCGGGCGGCGCACGCCAGCGCCACGCGGCCGGCGCGCAGGCCGAGCACCACGTCGGCCTCGGCCAGCCCGCCCGAGGGATCGTGGCTGCAGATCACGCGCGTATGCCCCGTGCCCGCTCCGATCAGCGGCCTGACCAGCTCGACGGCGGCGGGATCGAGGTTGGCGTAGGGCTCATCCAGCAGCAGCAGCTCGGGATCGTGCAGAACGGCGCGGGCGACGGCCACGCGCTGAACCATCCCGCGCGAGAGTGTCCGCACGGGCTCGGACGCGCGCCCGGCCATCGCCACCGCCTCGAGGAGCTCCTCGACGCGCGCCTCGCCGACACCGTGCAGGCGCGCGTGGAAGCGCAGGTTCTCGCGCGCCGTCAGCTGGCGATACAGCAGGGGCTCGTGGGCGAGCAGGCCGACGCGTCCGCGCACCGCCCATGCCTGCTCGGGAAGCTCAGCGCCGAGCACGCAAACCTGGCCCGCATGCGGGCGCAACAGCGTCGCGAGCACGCGCAGCAGAGTGCTCTTTCCGGCCCCATTGGGCCCGAACACGACGAGCGTCTGTCCGTCGGGGAGTGACAGCGAGACATCGCTGAGCGCCTCGCGCTCGCCGAAGTACCGGGCGAGCCCCTCGAGACGGAGCGCAGCCACGCTCAGGCTCTCGACACCTGTGGCGCGTGTGCGCTCTGCGCCCGCGCGATCAGGTCGCGAACCGCCTGCTCGCCGCTGCCCTCGAGGTCCTCGCCGGCGCTCAGCAGCTCTACCGGGTCGGGGTCGCCGTTGACGATCTCCTCGAAGAAGTCCTTGCGATCCTGATAGGTGGCCAGCGTGTCCTTGGCCCATCCGCGCACCTCGTTGAGCAGCACCGCCAGCCGCGCGTACGGCTCACCGTAGGAGCCTTCGATCTCTCGCTTTATGCGCTTGGCCAGCGCCGGCGAGGCCCCAGCGGTCGAGATCGCGATGGCCAGCGGGCCGGTGCGCACGATCGCCGGCAGGATGAAGTTGCACAGGGGCGGCACGTCGACCACGTTCACGAGCATCGCCCGCTCCTCGGCATCGGAGAAGACGGCGATGTTCACATCGGTGTCGTCCGTCGCCGCGATCGCGATGAACACGCCCTCGAGGTCGCTCCGCCCGGCGTACTCGCGCCGCTCCCACCGGATCGAGCCCTCGCGCGCGTACTCCGCCAGGGGGTCCACCGCCCGCGGCGCGATCAGCGTGACCTCGCCGCCGCAGGCAAGCAGCCCCTCGACCTTCTCGAGCCCGATCGCCCCGCCCCCGACGACCACGCAGCGCCGGCCCTCGAGTTTCAGGCAGGCGATGTAGAAGGGCGTGTCCAGCATCCCCTGGACACAGCTCTGGTCACAGATTCCCCTGTGCAGCTGACAGACGCACGGCTTGCCTGCGTAGGCCTGGGCGGGCATCACCCAAGCCTAGCCGCAACCGTTATCCCTTCGGCAGTCCGCGTCCCAGGGCGCGTGCCCCCACGCGGGCAAGCGCAAGCGCGCCATGGCGCCAGGCGCCCTCGCGGTCTGACTCGCGCAGCGAGCGCATGCTCGCGACCGTCCGTGCCGCGCGGAGCGTCACCTCGTCGTAGGGGCTCCACCACAACCCGCGCGTGGCAGGGGGATCCCACGTGATGAGCTTCTCCTGCGCGCATGCCCTCAGTCCGCTCTGCCCGAGAGTCCGCCCCAGCCCGCTCCCTGCGCTCGCCCCCCACGGGCCCCGGGACACGGTCGGGCCGGGGAGATGGTCGTTGATCCACACCATCCCGGCATGCAGCTCGCGCGCGATCCGCAGGGCCTGGTAGCGGTCGGCGGTCCACACCGATGCCCCCAGCCCGTATTCCGAGTCGTTGGCCAGCGTGATCGCCTCATCGACCGAATCGACGCTCACCACCGCCAGCACCGGTCCGTCCAGCGGCTCGCGCATCAGGCGCATCTCAGGCGTGGCGCCGGTGATGACCGCGGGCGCGTAGAAGGAGCCTCCCTCGCACCCCGCGGGGCTGACCGGGCCGCCGCAGCGCAGCGCCGCCCCCTCCGCCACGGCCTCCGCCACCAGCGCGTTCAGGTGCTCGACGCGGCGTGCGGAGGAGAGCGGGCCGACCTGGACGCGGGGGTCCGCCGGGTCGCCGACCCTGAGCGCAGTGGCGCCCTTCACGAGTCGATTGAGAAATGGCTCTGCGACCTCGCGCAGGACGTAGATGCGCTCGATCGATCCGCGCGCCTGTCCCGCTCCGGCGCAGCCGGCCCACAGCGCGCCGGCCGCAGCGTGCTCGAGCTGAGCGTCGGCGAGCACGAGCATCGCGTCCTTGCCGCCGAGCTCGACGGTCACCTCCGTCTCGCGCGAGACGCACGCTCGCGCGACCTCGCGCCCGGTCACGGGCGATCCGGTGAACAGGATCTTGTCCACCGGCGCCTGTGCCAGGGCCACGCCGGCCTCGGCGCCGCCGTGCACGATCCGCACGAGCCCCTCCGGCAGATCCGCGCGCGCGAGGACCCGTGCGATCCGCTCGCCCGCAGGCGCGGCTCGCACCGCCGGCTTGAACGCCACGCCGTTTCCCGCCAGGAGCGCCCCGGCGATCTGACCGAGCGGCTGCGCGAAGGGGGCGCTGCCGGCGCCGATCACCCCGACGACTCCGTACGGCTCATAGGCGATGCGCGCCCGCTTGGCGATCGACATCGAGCGATGGATCCCCACCCGCCGCCCGCCCAGCACGTCCGCGCCGTCCTCTGCGATCCAGATCAGCGCGTCGATCGCCGCCAGCAGCTCGAGCGCCGCGATCTCCGCGCGCGGCCGGCCCTGTTCGCGCGCAAGCCCCTCCTGCAGCTCGTCGAACTCGTCGATCACGGCCTGGGCCATCCTGCGCATGTACCTGGCCCGGTCCTTCACCCGCAACAGGGCCCACAGCGGCTGGACCTTCGCCACTTCAGAGACCACCGCGCCGATCTCCGCCGGTGGCGTGATCGTCAGGCTGCCGAGGACCGCGCCCGTGGCCGGATCGTGCGCGGACAGCAGCTCCGGCGCCCGCGGCTCGCTCTGCACAGCGTCCATATACGGGCGGATTATCGCTCCTCCACCCCGCGTGCCCGGCGAATCTCCCGCAGGCGCACGGCGAGCTCCGCCTCCGCCTCCTCAGGCTCGTAGAAGCGCTCGCCCACCACGCCCTCGGGCAGGAGCTCCTGCGGGGAGACGTGCCCGGGGCGCCCATGCGGGGAGTCATAGCCGCCGGTCTGCTGTCCCGGACGTGCTCCCGGGCGAAGCCAGCCCGGCGCCGGCGCCGCACCATGCTCGCGCACGTGCGCCTCCGCGGCGGCGAGCGCGCGCCCGGCGGCGTCCGACTTCGGCGCCAGCGCCAGATAGATCGCTGCCTGCGCAAGCGCGTAGCGCGCCTCCGGCAGCCCGACGCGATCGACCGCCAGCGCGGCGGCGGTCGCCAGCGAAAGTGCGCCGGGGTCGGCGTTGCCGATGTCCTCGGAGGCGAGTATCACCATGCGCCGCACGATGAAGCGGGGATCCTCACCGCCCTCGAGCATCACCGCCAGGTAGTACAGCGACGCGTCCGGGTCAGACCCGCGGGTGGCCTTGATCCAGGCGGAGATGTAGTCGTAGTGGCGGTCCCCCTGTTTGTCGAACAGCACCGCCCGGCGCTGCAGGGCATCCTCGACGCGGGCGAGCGTCACGCGCTCCTCGCCCAGCTCGGCGGCCGTGGCGCCGGCCAGCTCGAGCGCGTTCAGGGCGGTGCGGGCGTCGCCTTCGCTTCGCGCCGCCAGGAACTCGAGCGCCTCCTGATCCACGTCGATGCTCCCCTGCTCAGAGCTCGCGCGGCGCAGCAGGAGCTCCACCTCTGTGGCGCTCAGGGGGAGGAGCGCATAGACCCGCAGGCGCGAGAGCAATGCTCCGTTGACCTCGAAGGCCGGGTTCTCGGTGGTGGCGCCGATCAGCGTGATCAGGCCCTCCTCGACGGCGGGCAGCAGCGCGTCCTGCTGGGCCTTGTTGAAGCGGTGGATCTCATCGAGGAAGAAGATCGTCTCCGCGCCGTTCATCGAGCGGCGGTGCTCAGCGCGCTCGATCACCGCGCGCACCTCGGCGCGTCCCGCCTGCACGGCGCTCAGCTCCTCAAACGCGGCTCCGGCGTGCGCGGCGACCATCCGCGCCAGCGTCGTCTTGCCCGAGCCGGGGGGCCCGTACAGCACCATCGAGTGGTGTTTGCCCTGCTCGATCGCCGTCCGCAGCGCGGAGCCCTCGCCGAGCAGGTGCGTCTGCCCGACGAACTCCTCGAGCGTCGTCGGGCGGACGCGCACCGCGAGCGGGTGGCGCTCGCCGCGCTCACGCTCTCGGGCGGGCTCGTCCCGCCGGCCGGCCGCGTCCGCTCCCGCGCCCGCCGGGTTCTCGTCGAACAGCGTGTCCATCCCTTGAGTATCGCGCCGAAAGCGGCAAGAACCGGGGCCTCTCTCAGAAAGCCGGAGCAGGTTGCCGATAAGGAGTTGTCGAACTCCTACATCCGGTGCTTCACGTCAACCTGACCCCAAATCCCCTCAAGGAAGGACCCCGCCGATGAGCGTCGGCGGGGCCGAACTTCTGCCCGAGGCCGGAGGCGGTGGCCTCGGAGGCGCGGGCCTGGCGTTCCTCGAGCCGAGCGAAGGAATTGCTGCCCGCTCCCCGCTGGCGCTGTTCTGGCGGCGCTTCAGCCAGGACCGCGTCGCGATGGTCTCGCTCGCGTTCGTCGTCGTGCTCGTCGTCGTCGCGATCGCCGCCCCGCTGATCGTGAAGGTGCTGGGCCTGCCGGGCCCGTATGTCCAGAACTCCAACCTCACCAACGCCTTCGGCAATCCGCTCGGCCCGAGCCTTGCCCACCCCTTCGGTGTGGACCAGCTCGGCCAGGATGTGATGTCGCGCGTGATCTATGGGACGCGAGTCGCGCTCGTGGTGGGGATCCTCGGTACCGCCCTGGCGACCCTGATCGGCGTCTTCGTCGGAGTAGTCGCCGGCTTCTATCGCGGCTGGGTGGACACGGTGCTGTCGCGCATCATCGACGTCGTCCTGTCGATCCCGATCCTCCTGCTGGGCCTCGGCGTTGCGGCTGCATGCGGGGTTCGAGGCTGCGTGTACGGGGCGCTGCAGCCCGGCATCGGGGTGATCCTGTTCATCATCGTGCTCGCGAACTGGACGTACATCGCGCGCATCGTCAGAGGCCTCGTCCTGTCCCTGCGCGAGAAGGAGTTCGTGGAGGCGTCCCGCTCGCTCGGAGCCTCAAACGGGCGAATCATGTTCAGGGAGATCCTGCCGAACCTGATCGCGCCGGTGATCGTCTACGCGACCCTCCTGATTCCGCTGAACATCCTCTTTGAGGCCGCGCTGTCCTTCCTGGGAGTGGGCGTCCGCCCGCCGACGGCGAGCTGGGGCCAGATGATCGCCCAGGCCACCCCGATCTTCAACACCGCGTGGTGGTACATGACCTTCCCGGGCATCGCGCTGCTGCTGACGGTGCTCGCCTTCAACCTGCTGGGCGACGGCCTGGCGGATGCCCTTAATCCGAGGACCGCCCGATGACCCGGCCGGCCTCTCCAACACGATCACAAGAGGAGCCGTCATGAGGCCGATCAGACTGGGCGCGATGGTGGCGCTCGCCGGTGTGCTGGCGCTGGTGCTCGCAGCTTGTGGCTCGAGCAGCTCGAGCTCCAGCTCCGATCAGCGCCAACGGGATCCAGAGTCCCAAGACCCAGCCGCAGAGCGGCGGCAAACGCGGTGGCACGCTCACCGTCCTCAACCACGACGACTTCGAAAACATCGATCCGGGGATCGCCTACTACTCGATCGACTACGAGGCCGTGTACGCAACGCAGCGGCCGCTGTTCTCCTACAAGCCGAACACGTTCAGCGCGACCACACCGGATATGGCCTCCGCCCCCGGGGAAATCTCAGACGGCGGCAAGACGGTCACCGTGCACATCCGCCACGGCGTCCACTTCTCACCGCCCGTCAACCGTGAAGTGACCTCGGCCGACGTCGCCTACGCGATCGAGCGGGGCGCCAACCCGAACGTCGCCAATCCCTACTTCGAAGTCTATTTCAGCTCGCTGGAAGGCGTTGAAAAAGCCAAGGGAGGTCCGTTCCCGGGCATCACCACGCCGAACAAGTACACGATCGTCTTTCACCTGAGCAAGCCCGACGGCCAGATCGTCCTCGACGCACTTGCGCTGCCGCTGAGCGCCGCCGTGCCGGAGGAATACGCCAAGCGCTTCGACTCAAGGAAACCGAGCGAATACGGCAACTACCAGGTCGCCACCGGCCCGTACATGTTCAAGAACAACAGCGAAGGCAAGGTGCTGGGGATCGGCTACCAGCCGGGCAAGTCGGCGACCCTCGTGCGCAACCCGAACTGGCAGGCGAGCACCGACTTCAGGCCCGCCTACCTCGACCAGATCAACATCAGCATCGGCGGTGACCCGACGGTGATCGGACGCCAGGTGCTGGAAGGCTCGGACATGGTCCAGAACGACACCCCGGCCGCTCCGATCGTTCAGCTGGCGTATGAAAAATTCCGCAGCCAGCTTTCGATCTCACCGGGCGCCGGCTCGCACTACATCGCGGTCAACAACAAGCAGGGGCCGTTCGCCAACATCAACGTGCGCAAGGCGTTCTGGGCGGCGCTGGACCGCGTGGCGATGAACAAGGCCCGCGGAGGGTCGCTCGTGACCGATGTGATGACTCACTTCCTGTATCCCGAAATCCCGGGCTTTGAAGAAGCCGGTGGCCTGCAGGGCCCGAAGGTCGACTACAACGAACACCCCGAAGGTGACGCGGCCGTCGCCGAAAAGTACATGAAGCTCGCGGGCTACCCGAGCGGCAAATACACCGGCGGAAAGACCCTCCAGATCGTCGGCGCCACCGGCGAACCCGACCCGCAGGAGGCCGAAATCGTGAACAACACGTTGAAGAGCCTGGGCTTCACGACCAAACTCAGCCTCGTCGACGAGTCGGTCATGTACTCGCAAGTACTGCGGAGTCGCCGGCCGAAGAGATCGACGTCTGCCCGAACGTCGCCTGGGGCGCCGACTTCGCCGATCCGGCCAAGCGGTGCTCGCCCCGACGTTCAACGGCAAGGCCATCATCCCCTCGGGCAACAACAACTGGGGCCAGGTGAACAACCCCACGATCAACGCCGCGATGGAAAAGGCCGAACAGCTGGTGGGCGCCGAAGCCCGCGCGAAGGCGTGGGCCGCGATCGACCGGGAAATCGTCGCCGACGCAGCGGCGATCCCCTTCGACTGGGACAAGGAGCCCAACATCGAGGTCCAAAGACGTCGCCGGTGTGGGCGATCAGTGGAACTCCGGCCAGTGGGACTACAGCTTCACCTCGCTGAAGTAGGCGAGGCCGCTGAGGTGAGGTGGGCCGCGCCACGCCGGCGCGGCTCACCGCGCCCGCCGCTCACAGCCGAGCACTGCGCGGCGATGAGGCCCGCGACGATGAACCTGCGAACGACATGACGCGCTACATCATCCGCACGACTGCTGTGGGGAGTGGTGCTGCTGATACTCGTCTCCGCGCTCACGTTCGTGCTGTTCAGGATCCTGCCGACCGGCAACGCCGCGAGGCTGCGGGCGGGGCACAACGCGAGCCCCAAGGTGATCGCCGAGATCAGCCGTCGACCTGGGCCTGAACAAACCGCTGATCGTGCAGTTCTGGCTCTACATGAAGGGCATCTTCCTGCACTTCAACCTCGGCTACAGCTACTACAGCTCGGCGTCGGTCAGGGGCCTGATCGTCAACCGGCTGCCCGCCACGTTCTCACTCGTGCTCGGAGCCTCGGTGATCTGGCTGCGTCAGCGGCCTGTCGGTGGGGATCGTCTCGGCGGTCCGCCGTCGCTCCAAGCTCGACCGGGGGGCGATGGGCGCCGCACTCGTGTTCGTCTCTGCGCCGGAATACTGGCTGGGGCTGATCGTCCTGTACCTGTTCGCGAGCGACATCGGCCAGCTGAAGGTGTTTCCCGGCTCAGGCAGCTACGTCGCGTTCTCCAGCGACCCGTGGAAATGGTTCACCTCGCTGATCCTGCCCTGGCTCGTGCTCGCGGCCGGGCAACGCCGCGATCTACGCGCGGCTGATGCGCGGCAGCATGATCGAGATGATGGGCGAGGACTACATCCGCACCGCCCGCGCCAAGGGCCTGACCGAGCGCCGAGTCGTGCTGCGCCACGGCCTGCGCTCGGCGATCAACCCGATCGTCACGATCCTCGGTCTCGACATCGGGGTCCTGCTCGGCAGCGCGGTGCTCGTCGAAATCGTGTTCAACATCCCCGGGATCGGGCGGTTGAACTACGACGCGATCACGCACTCGGACTTCCCGATCATCCAGGGGACCGTGCTGCTCGCCGCGCTGTTCATCATCGTGGCCAACATCGTCGTGGACATCGTCTACGCCTACCTCGATCCACGGGTGCGCTACGCATGAGCGGCGGGCCCCCGCGCGAGCCGCTGCTGCGCGTGGAGGACTTGCGCGTCGAGTTCTCGACCGAAGACGGCGTCGTGCACGCCGTCGACGGGATCAGCTATCAGGTCGAGCGCGGCGGCACGCTCGGGATCGTCGGCGAGTCGGGCTCGGGAAAGTCCGTCGCCTCGATGACGACGCTCGGCCTCACCCGTGGCCCGGGCGCGCGCATCTCCGGGCGTGATCCTGTTCGAAGGCCGCGACCTGCTGGCCATGACCGATGAGGAGCTGCGCGCGATCCGGGGCAACGAGATCGCGATGGTCTTCCAGGACCCGCAGTCCTCACTTCACCCCTTCTACAGGGTCGGCAGCGCAGCTGATCGAGGCCGTGCGCGCACACCAGCACGTGTCCAAGTCGAAGGCGCGCGAGCGCGCCATCGAGCTTCTGGGTCTCGTCGGCATCCCCGATCCGGGCAGGCGCGCGGATGAGTATCCGCATGAGTTCTCCGGAGGGATGCGCCAGCGCGCGATGATCGCGATGGCGCTCGCCAACGAGCCCAGGCTGTTGATCGCCGACGAGCCGACGACGGCCCTCGACGTGACCGTCCAGGCCCAGATCCTGGCGCTTCTGGAACGCCTGCAGCGCGAGCTCGGGATGGCGATCGTGATCATCACCCACGACCTCGGGGTGGTCGCCGAGATGGCCGACGACGTTGCCGTCATGTACGCGGGCCGGATCATCGAGACGGCTCCCACCAAGGTCCTCTTCTCCGCACCCGAGCACCCCTACACATGGGGCCTGTTGAAGTCGATCCCGACGCTGGATGGGGCGCGCGATGAGGACCTCGTGCCGATTCCCGGGCACGCCGCCGAGCCTCATCAACCGGCCCTCGGGCTGTCACTTCCATCCGCGCTGTCCCTACGCACAGCCAGAGCACGCCCGCATCGACCCGCGGCTCGAGCCGCTGGCGGGCGAGCCGAGCCACCAGGTCGCCTGCCTGCTCGGCGCGGATACTCGCCGGCGCCTGTGGGCGGAGCTGCGCTCCGGGCGGATGCCCGATGAGGCGCTGGCCGCGGTGGGCCCACCGGCGGTGCCCTCGTGAGCGCGCTCATGGAGGTGCGCGGCCTGGTCAAGCACTTCCCGATCACCCGGGGGATCGTCTTCCAGCGCAGGATCGGCGCGGTCAGGGCGGTGGACGGTTTGAGCTTCGATCTGCAGCGGGGCGAGACGCTCGGCATCGTCGGGGAGACGGGCTGCGGCAAGAGCACCACCGCCCGGCTGATCATGCGGCTCCTCGACGCGACGGCTGGTGAGGTGCGCTTCGACGGGCAGGACATCACCCACCTGAAGGGCGCGCCGCCTGAAGGCGGTCAGGCGCGAGATGCAGATGATCTTCCAGGACCCCTACTCGTCCCTGAACCCGCGCAAGACGGTGGGCTCGATCGTCGGCGAGCCATTCGAGATCCACGGCCTGGAACAGGGACAGGGAGAGCGAAAGCGCGCCGTGCAAACGCTGATGGAGACCGTCGGGCTGAATCCCGAGCACTACAACCGCTACCCCCACGAGTTCTCCGGAGGGCAGCGCCAGAGGATCGGCATCGCGCGCGCTCTCGCGCTGAAACCAAAGCTCCTCATCGCTGACGAGCCGGTGTCGGCGCTGGATGTGTCGATCCAGGCACAGGTCCTCAACCTGCTGCGCGAAATGCAGCAGCGGTTCGGGTTGACGCTCATCTTCATCGCGCACGATCTGTCGGTCGTGCGCCACATGTGCGACCGCGTGGCGGTCATGTATCTCGGCAAGATCGTCGAGACGGGCGCCAACGAGGAGCTGTACGGCTTCCCCCGCCACCCCTACAGCGGCGCTCTGCTGTCCGCCGTGCCCGTCGCCGACCCCTCCGCGCCGACGGCGCGAGCGCCCGCTGCTCAGCGGCGACGTGCCGAGCCCGGCGAACCCGCCCAGCGCGTGCCGCTTCCACACGCGCTGCCCGAAGGCGCAGGAGCGCTGTGCCCTCGAGGAGCCGCTGCTCGAGGACAAGGGCTCGGGGACCTCGGCCGCCTGTCATTACCCGCTCACCGAGCAGGAGCTTCAGGCGATGGGCGTACGATCTTCGCGATGAGCACACCGTCGCCCGCCGCGGAGGCCGAGGCGCTGCTTCAGCGACTGCTCCGCTTCAACACCGTAAATCCGCCCGGCAATGAGCGCGCCGCCCAGGAATACCTGGCCGACCACCTCACCGCCGCCGGCCTCGAATGCGAGCTGCTCGGCGCACAGCCCGAGCGCCCCAACCTGATCGCGCGCCTGCGCGGGCTCGAGGACGGGCCGACGCTGTGCTACCTCGGTCACGTCGACACCGTGCTCGCGGACGCGGCCGAGTGGACACACGACCCGTGGTCGGGCGACCTCGCCGAGGGCTTTCTGTGGGGGCGGGGGGCGCTCGACATGAAGTCGCAGGTGGCGGCGGAGCTCGCCGCCGCCGCGTCGCTGGCGCGTTCGGGCTGGCGCCCGGCCCGCGGCGAGCTGTTGATCGCGGCCGTCGTGGACGAGGAGACCGGCGGCGAGCTGGGCGCTCAGTGGATCACCCAGACGCATCCGCAGAAGGTGCGCTGCGACATGCTCGTCAACGAGGGCGGGGGAGCGGTGTTCGAATACGAGGGCAGGCGCCGCTACGGGGTGTGCTGCGCCGAGAAGGGCGTGTTCCGCTTCACCGTGGCGACCGACGGCGTGGCCGGGCACGCGTCGATGCCGGCGATGGGCGACAACGCACTGTTGAAGATGGGACCGGTGCTCGACCGGTTCGCGGCTCGCCAGCCGTCCTATCAGCTCACCGCCGAGCCGCAGGCGTTCCTCGGCGGGATCGGC
Source organism: uncultured Solirubrobacteraceae bacterium (assembly GCA_963764185.1). GTDB lineage: Bacteria > Actinomycetota > Thermoleophilia > Solirubrobacterales > Solirubrobacteraceae > Palsa-744. Next base: position 437,238 of record CAVXRF010000009.1, read on the forward strand.
GAGGACGCCTCGGACCCGCGGGGCTCGGTCACGCGCCTGCGCGAAGCCGACGCGCGGCTGGCGACGATGTTCGAGCCGATGCTGGGCGTCACGTTCACGCCCACGCGCATCAGGGCCTCGGAGAAGATCAACGTGATCCCCAGCCGGGCCGAGCTGAAAGTGGACTGCCGCGTGCCCCCCGGCCTGGGCGAGGAGGAGGTTCGAGCGGGGATCGCCGAGGTGCTCGGCTCAGAGCAGGACGGGGCGTTCAGCATCGAGTTCACCGAGCGCATGGCCGGCAACCGCTCGCCGATCGCCTCGCCGCTGATGGACGCCATATCGGGCTGGATCTGCAGAGCAGGATCCCGGCGCCGACGTCGTGCCGGTGATCCTGCCGGGCTTCACCGATTCGCGCCACTTCCGCGAGGCGTTTCCCGAGTGCGTGGCCTACGGCTTCTTTCCCCACCGCCATCAAACGCTTTTGCAGACGGCTCCACTCATCCATGCCGCCGACGAGCGCATCGACGTGCGCGACCTGGCCTTTGCGACGGAGTTCTTCCGGGACCTCGCCGTGCGCATGCTGGGCTGACGGGTGCGCAGGACCGCGCCGGAAGATTTCTTGCGGCGCGAAGATTCCTCGGAAATAGCTCATGGAAGCGGCATACTTGATCGACGATGCCAAGGATGGTTGACTTGCTGGAACGGGTGAATGCTCAGGTCACCGCGGCGGTGCGCAGCGTGATCGATGCACCGCCGTCGCGGCTCGCCCACGCCCTGCTCGCACATCCGCACACGGCGACGGAGACCGTGAGCACGACCATCGCCCCGGCATCTGCGCCGCACACCTCGCTCGTGACGGACATACAGAACTGGGCGCTTCAGTGGGAGCCCGTCGTGGGGATCCTGTTCTTCACGGCGATCATCTTCATCCTGTGGCGCACGCTGAAGGTGATGCCGCGGGTCAAGCCTCAGCAGATCAAACCGAGCTCCAAGCAGGCGGTGTCCTTCGCGGACATCGCCGGGGTCGACGAGGCGAAGGCGGAGCTCCAGGAGATAGTCGAGTTCCTGCGCGATCCAAAGCCGTTCCAGGAGCTGGGCGCGAAGGTGCCCAAGGGCATCCTTCTGCACGGCCCGCCGGGGACCGGCAAGACGCTCCTGGCGAAGGCCGTGGCGCACGAATCCGGCGCGCAGTTCTTCGCCCAGTCGGCGGCGTCGTTCGTCGAGATGTTCGCCGGCCTGGGCGCGGCACGCATCCGGCGGCTGTTCGCGATCGCGCGCAAGCACGAACCCGCGATCATCTTCATCGACGAGCTCGATGCCGTCGGCGGCCGGCGGGGCATGGACGTCTCCGGGGAGAAGGACCAGACGCTCAACCAGCTGCTCGTCGAGATGGACGGCTTCTCATCGACCGGCCGCGTCGTGGTGATCGCCGCCTCGAACCTGCTCGAGAAGCTCGATCCGGCGCTCTTGCGACCGGGCCGCTTCGACCGCCAGGTGTTCGTGGTGCCTCCGGACGTCAAAGGGCGCGAGGGCGTGCTCAAGGTGCACACGCGCGAGAAGCCGCTCGAAGATGTCGATCTGGGCCTCGTGGCGCAGCAGACGAGCGGTCTGACCGGCGCGGACCTCGCGAACATCTGCAACGAGGCCGCGATCTTCGCCACGCGCCGCGGCTCGAAGGCGATCACGATGGTGGACTTCGATTCTGCGCTCGAGCGGGTCGTTGCGGGCGTGCAGTCCAAGCGGGTGCTGAATGCCCACGAGAAGCGCGTCGTCGCCTTTCACGAGGCCGGGCACGCTCTGTGCGGCGAGCTCCTGCCGTCGGTCGACCGCGTCCACCGCATCTCGATAGTCCCCCGCGGACAGGCGCTCGGCTACACGCTCAACCTGCCGGCGGAGGATCGCTACCTGAAGACGCGCGAGGAGCTGCTCGACTACATGACCGTGCTGCTCGGCGGGCGCGTGGCCGAGCAGGTGGTGTTCGGCGCGATCACGACCGGCGCCTCTGACGATCTGAAGCGCGTGGCGGAGATCTCGCACTCGATGGTGCATGACTTCGCGATGGGCACCGCCGGCGTCGGGCGCTCTCCCGAGGGGGACGTGCGGCTGTCGGAGACGACACTGCGGATTCGCGACGAGGAGCGCCAGGATCTGATCGAAGAAGCGCGCCGCGCAGCGCAGCGGATGATCCTCTCCCACCGCCGCCAGCTCGACGCATTTGCCAACGAGCTGCTCGAGCACGAGGTCCTCGAGCGCGATTCGATCGAACGGATCATGGAGGGCGTTCCGCGCCTCGAGCGCGCGCCCGGCGTCGGCCTGCGCGTCGTCGCCGCCGCGCAGGCGCATGAGGCTCCGGCCGGCCCCGGCTCGATCGACGTGTCAGCCCCGCCCGCCGGTCCCGGTGCGGTCGAGGTGCACGACCCTCCGCGGGAGGGCGGCGCCGGGCGTCTATAGACTGCTGCGGGTGTTCAGCTCGCATCGACCACATCGGCGTGGCCGTCGAGCAGATCGATCCGTCGCTCGAGCTCTACCGCGACAACTTCGACCTTGAGGTGGCCCACCGCGAGGTGGTCGCAGACCAGGGCGTGGAGGCCGTGCTGCTGGACGTCGGCGAGAACCACGTGGAGCTTCTCGCGCCGTTGGACGCGGAGACGCCGGTGGGCAGGTTCCTGCCAGAGGAAGGGGCCCGGGCCTGCACCACGTCGCCTACCAGGTGAGCGACATCGACGCGACGCTCGCCGCGCTCAAGCGGGCGGGCATGGCCCTGATCGACGAGCAGCCGAGGACGGGCATCCGCGGCTCGCGCGTGGCCTTCATGCACCCCGGTGCGACCGGGGGCGTGCTGACCGAGATCGTCGAACCGGCCGCGGGGAAGGACGGCCACTGATGGCGGCCGCCGCAAGGCACATCAGCGTCGGCTTCCAGGGAGGGCAGGTGCTGGCGCTGCGGGTCTCAGACGAGCAGCTGAAGTCCCTCAACAAGGCGCTCGGCTCGAGCGGCTGGCACGAGGTCTCAAGCGAGGAGGGGCCGGTCCGCCTCGACCTTGCCCAGGTGGTCTACGTTCGCTCCGAGAGCGACGAGCTGCGCGTCGGCTTCGGCGCCTAGCCAGGCGCACGGCCCGGAGCCCCGATGAGCACGAGGATCGGCATCGTGGGGATGCCCAACGCGGGCAAGTCCTCCCTCTTCAACGCGCTCACCAAAGCGGGCGCCGAGGCGGCCAACTACCCGTTCACCACGATCGAGCCGAACGTCGCCGTCGTGCCCGTGCGCGACGAGCGATTGGAGCTGGTCGCCGACACGGTGGGCGCCTCGGAGATCGTGTGGGACACCGTTGACTTCCACGACATCGCCGGCCTCGTCGCGGGCGCCCACGAGGGCGAGGGCCTTGGCAACCGCTTCCTCGCGAACATTCGCGAGACCGACGCGATCGTCCATGTCGTGCGGGCGCACGGCGATGAGAACGTGATCCACCCGGAGGGCCGCGTCGATCCGCTGAAGGATGTCGAGACGATCGAGACCGAGCTCGTGCTGGCCGATCTCGAGCAGGCCGAAAGGCGAATCGATCGCGTCGCCCGCCAGGCTCGCAGCGGAGATCGCGTGGCAGTCGCCGAAGAGGTCTGGCTGAACGAGGTCATAGCCGCCCTTCAGGCCGGCCGTCCCGTGCGCGGGGGTGCCGGTGCCCGAGGACGCCCAGAACGCCGCCCGCGACCTCGGCTCGCTGACGGCCAAGCCGGTGCTGTTCGTTGTAAACGTCGATGAGGGCTCTGACGAGGTCCCCGCGGACGTCGCCGCGCATGCGCAGGCTCAGGGCGCGGGCGCGGTGGCGGTCTCCTCGCGCATCGAGGCCGAGCTGGCAGAGCTCGAGGACGAGGATGCCGAGGCGATGCGCAGGGAATTGTGGGCCCACCCACCCGGCGAGTCCGGGCTCGAGCGCGTCGTGCGCGGGGCCTTCTCGCTGCTCCATCTGATCGCCTTCTTCACCGCCGGGGAGGCCAAGCCGGCCCAGTCCTGGCACCTGCGCCAGGGGCTCACCGCCTGGCACGCCGCGGGGGAGATCCACTCGGACATCCAGAAGGGCTTCGTCCGCGCCGAGGTGATCGGCTGGCGCGAGCTCGTGGACGCCGGCGGCTACGCGGGGGCCCGCGACCGCGGCACACTGCGCCTGGAGGGCCGCGACTACGAGATGGCCGACGGTGACGTGATCACCGTCAAGTTCACGCCTTAGGAGGCGCTCGCTTCGCTCGCCAGCGTCTCGAGCCGCTCGGCCAGACGCCGCATCCCCATCTCCCGTGCGGCGCGCGCGCCGCCGGCGAAATCCGTGGGGCGTCCGGCGGGCGCTCGACATCGATGCGCTGGAGCGTCGCGATCTGCTTGAAGGAGCGCAGCAGCTGATCGTTCTCGCGCAGCGCCGCCGCCGCCCGCGGGCGCATGTCGCCCTCCTGTCCTGAGGTCGCCCTCCTGGCGAGCGCCGCCGTGCCGGCGAGCGAGGCGGCCGTCTGAGGATGTTCTCGAGCGATCCGTAGCGCTGCAACAGCTGAGCGGCCGTCTTGGCGCCGATCCCGGGCGCCCCGGGCAGCCCGTCGGAGGGGTCGCCGCGCAGCGCGATGAAATCCGGCACGAGCTCGGGTGGGACGCCGTAGCGCTCGATCACCTGCGCCGGGCCGATCTCGGCGCCCGCTGAGCCCTTGGCCAGCTCCGCCACGGCGACGCGCTCTGAGACGGCTCCGAACAGGTCGCGGTCTCCGGTCACCAGCAGGGCCCGTCCGCCGCCCTCCTCCTCCACCCGCGCGAACGAGAGCATCACGTCGTCGGCCTCCAGGTCAGGGCTCGTGCCCACCGTCCAGCCGAGGCTCTCAAGCAGGGGCGGGGCCTTTTCCCACTGCGCCCGAAGCTCAGGCGGCATCGGCTCCCGGTGGGCGTGGTAGGCCGGGTACAGGCGCACGCGATAATCCGCCTGCTCGGCGCCCGTACATGCGACCACGCAGCGCACGCCGCGCGCCGGCAGGCGCGAATCGATCAGCGACAGCATCGCGTTGACCGTTCCCAGCAGGGCGTTCACCGGCTGGCCCTCGGCGTCCACGATCGACTTCGGCAGCGCGAAGAACGAGCGATACAGAAGCCACGGCACGTCGGCGATCAGCAGCGGAGCGGCCACCGGCCCAGGGTATGCCCTTCCCGGCGCCGGGGTCGGACCCGGGCTTGGGCGAATCGACCGGGCGGGCGCTCAGCCTTTGAGCATCCAGCAGTTTTCGCTCCACAGGAAGCGGTTCGGGCTCGGGCCGCTCATCAGCGGGGTGGGCAGCTCAATTGCCGCGACCCTGCCCTGGACGATCACGACGGCCGAGGGGATCGCCCGTCGCTCGGCTCGAAGCCGAGCCGTCCCGCCGGGTTCGCCGAGCATCGTTGCGAGCTTCGCGTTCCATCGCTGCGAGCAGCTGCGGTGGTGAAGGCTCGCTCGCAGCGGAGCGTTGAGGATCGCGCACACGCCCGTCCCGTTGCCGGCGAGCTCGGCGGCCACGAAGTTGCCTGCGGCACGCCGTACCCAGGAGACCTGTTCGCGGCTTCCGATCGAGTGCGCTGCCGAGGCGCTCGCCGGCAGCGCGAGCCCGGCGGCGCACGCGAGCAGCACGATGCGGTGGCGGAGGTTCATGCGGAGGTTCCTCCGGTGGCGCTCGATTCCGCGACGGCGGGCGCCTGGGCGCCACCCTGCGGCCCGGTCGTCACGGCCGGCGCCGGCGGGGCGGGGCTCGCCGGCGGGCTCGCCGAGGGAGCCTGCCCGCTGTGGTCGGGCTCCGCTTTGACGCTCGTGCCGTTCTTCACGCTGAAGTACGCCCACGTGCTCTGCAGGCCCAAGCGGGCGGCAAGTTCCGGTCCGCTCACCGGATCGTCCCCGCGCGAGCCCAGCACCTCGGCCGAGACGATCCTCGGCGAGACCCCGCGCGTGAGCACCTCGATACCGCGGAAGCTGCCCTTCACGAGCCCCTTCAGTTTCGCGGCGGCGGCCGTGAAGCTGATGCTGAGCTTCCACTCGTAGGCGGGCCCGCTGTCGTAGGGATCGGCCACGCTGACGAGCCACGGCTCGGGCGCGGAGCCGAGGAACGAGTTCTGAACGCTCTCGGTCATCCCCCCGGAGCTCGCGAAGAAGTAGGTGATCGCGGGCTTGCCGGCGTAGGTCACGATCTGCCCTGCGGTCGCGGCGACGGCCGCGTTCGTGCTCGCGGTTTCCGCTGCCACGCCCTCATACATCTGCGAGCGCGTGTCCGAGTAGACGTCGAACTTCGATCCGCCCGCGTGTGCGGTGAGGGCGTACGTGCGGCTGGCCACGGCCTGTGCCTCGAGCGCCGCCAGCGGCCAGCTGGAGGGCTCCTCGGCGGCGACCACGCCCCGCACATAGCGTTCGAGCGCGATCGTCTGCACCTTCGAACCGACCAGCACGCGAACCACCGCGCCCGCGGGCGCCTGCGCGAGCGCCGTGCCCGTGTAGTAGTGATCCAGAATCGCCTGATATGAGTATCCGTGCTGGGCGTAACCGAGCGCTCCGTCCTGGCTCATGCCCACGCCGTGCCCGTCCCCGGCACCAGTGATCACGAGCGTCGACGCGTCGGCGGCGCCGGTCCACAGCAGCATCGAGATGAGGCTCGCGCCGAGGACGTGGAGGAGGGGGTAAAGACGGTGGTAGGTTGGTCTGGTGGTGAGCATCCGTGCTCGGTTGGGCCTGGATCGGCGGGCGAGGCAGTCGCCCGGTCGCTGCATCCTGCACATCCCCTCGATCGGGCGGACCGAGCCGTTCTTTGAGCGTTACCCCGCTGGGACGGCCGAGTGTTTGGGTCCGCCGCCGTGCACGGCGAGCGCCACGGCGCCCCGGCGTACGGTGACGCGCGCGCGATGAGCGCCCAGACCTCAGGGGCCGCGGAGGTATCGGCCGTGCTGAAGAGCGTGCCGACGGATCTCTACATAGGGGGGCAGTGGCGCGCGGCATCCCAGGGCGGCACGCTCGCGGTCGAGGACCCGTCCACCGAGGAGCCGCTCGTGGAGGTGGCCGACGCGCAGCTCGAGGATGCCCTGGCGGCGCTCTCGGCGGCGGCGGACAAACAGGCCGAGTGGGCCGTCACGGCGCCGCGCGAGCGCGGCGAGGTTCTGCGCCGCGCCTACGAGGCGATCGTCTCTGAGACCGAGCAGCTGGCGCTGCTGATGACGCTCGAGATGGGCAAGGCGCTCGCCGAGTCCCGCGCGGAGATCTCCTATGCCGCGGAGTTCTTCCGCTGGTTCTCCGAGGAGGCTGTGCGCATCCATGGGCGCTACATGGTCAATACCACCGGCAAGGGTCGCATCCTCACCATGCGCCAGCCGGTCGGCCCGTGCGTATTCGTCACCCCCTGGAACTTCCCGACAGCGATGGGCACCCGCAAGATCGCGCCGGCGATAGCGGCGGGCTGCACGATCGTCGTGAAGCCTGCCCAGCAGACGCCGCTGTCGATGCTCGCCCTGGCGAAGATCCTGGAGCAGGCGGGGTTGCCGGGAGGCGTGCTCAACGTCATCACCGCCAGGCACTCCGGTGCGGTGATCGAACCGCTTCTCAAGGACCCGCGCACGCGCAAGCTGTCGTTCACCGGTTCCACCGAGGTCGGGCGCAGGCTGATCGAACAGTCGGCCGAGCAGGTGCTGAGGGTGTCGATGGAGCTCGGCGGCAACGCGCCGTTTCTGGTGTTCGAGGATGCCGACCTCGACGCCGCCATCGAGGGCGCCTTCGTCGCCAAGATGCGCAACGTCGGCGAGGCGTGCACGGCGGCCAACCGCTTCCACGTGCACGAGTCCCTGGCCGAGCCGTTCGCCCGTGGGCTGGCCGAGCGCATGGCCGCGCTGAAGGTCGGGCGGGGCACCGATCCGGACGTCGACGTCGGCCCGCTGATCGACGAAGCCCAGCGCGAGAAGGTCACAGAACTCGTGGCCGACGCGGTCGATGGTGGCGCGCAGATGCTCCTCGGCGGCGAGCGCCCCGGCGGTCGCGGCTACTTCTACGAGCCGACCGTTCTAGCCGATGTGCCGCCCGGAGCGCGCGCGCTCAGCGAGGAGATCTTCGGCCCCGTCGCGCCCATCGCCACCTTCTCCTCCGACGAGCAGGCGCTGGCGGCGGCCAACCGCACCGAGTACGGCCTCGTCGCCTACGTCTACACGCGCGACCTCGAGCGCGCCTTCACAGTCTGCGAGCGCATCGAAACGGGCATGATCGGGCTCAACCAGGGCGTCGTCTCAAATCCCGCCGCGCCCTTCGGCGGCGTCAAGCAGTCGGGCTTCGGCCGCGAGGGCGGCTTCGAGGGGATCTCCGAGTATCTGGAGACGAAGTACGTGGCGCTGGGGGTGTGAAGGGGAGAAATAGTGGAAAACGGCCATTGACGCGTCAGTGAGGTGTGCGTAGGTTTGCTCCCGCCGGTGGTCCGTGCATGACCATCGGCGTATTCGCGCATCGAGGAGGGCATGGCGGGTTGTTTGCAGCGCTGAGGCTCGGCGCCGGACGGCCGGGACGCGGACAGTTCGTGTGCCTTGGCAAGGGGGGCGAGACGTGTACAACTGAGAGAGGCGGGATGATGGGGGTAGCTCGGGGGACCTTAGCGGGGGGCATTCGACAGGCGCTTGGCACCGCCGTCCCGGGGAAAGAGGCACGAACGGCCGAGCGGAAACTTGCGCTTCCGTTCCGGCGCCGCCCACGGAGGACAACGCTCAGCGCAACCGTGGCGGTGCTGATGCTCGGGTTGCTGGCGCAACTGGGAACGGCCGGCGCAGTGCAAGCGAGCCGCTACCTCTACTGGGACAACGAGGGCACCGGCACAATCGCGCGGGCGAACGTCAACGGCGAAGAAGTCAACCCGAGCTTGATCAAAGGGGTGAGCGAACCACGCCAGATGACAGTCGACGGTGCACACGTCTACTGGGCGAACGGCGGCAGCGCATCGTTAGGGCGGGCAAGCCTGAACGGCGAAGAACCCAACCTGAGCTTCATCGCCGGCGTGACCGAACCGCGAGGGGTTGCCGTCGACGGCAAACACATCTACTGGACCTCCCTTACAGGCGGCACGATCGGGCGCGCGAACCTCAACGGCACGGAAGTCAACCAGAGCTTCATCACCGGTGCGGTCGAGCCAAACGGACTGGCGGTCGACGGCGTGCACCTCTACTGGACCGACCAGTCCAGACAGACGATCGGGCGCGCGAACCTCGAAGGCAAAGAAGTCGACCAGAACTTCATCACCGCTGCGAGTGAAGTGCGCGGGGTGGCGGTCGACGGTCAACACATCTACTGGGACAACCTCGGGGGAAACACGATCGGCCGCGCGAACCTCGAAGGCAAAGAAGTCAACCAGAGCTTCATCACCGGTGCGGGCAGCCCGTCCGCAGTCGCGGTCGACGGCGCGCACATCTACTGGACCAACCTGTCCAGCAACACGATCGGGCGCGCGAACCTCGAAGGCAAAGAAGTCAACCAGAGCTTCATCAAAGGCGCGATCGGCCCGTGGGGGTTGGCGGTTACCTACTACCCGGCGGTCATAACCGAACCGGCCTCATCGGTCACCCAGACCTCGGCCAGCCTGAACGCGACGGTCAACCCCAACGGCGCGGCCATCAGCGAATGCAAGCTCGAATACGGCACCACGAACTCCTATGGATCAAGCGAGCCGTGCGCCACCCTACCGGGGTCGGGCGAAACCCCTGTAGCGGTTTCCGCATCGGTCACGGGCCTCAGTGCGAACACTAGCTACCACTTCAGGATCTCAGCGACGAACATGGGCGGCACGAGCTACGGCTCAGACGAAACCTTCAAAACGCTCCCGAACGCTCCGGCGGTCATAACCGAACCGGCCTCATCGGTCACCCAGACCTCGGCCAGCCTGAACGCGACGGTCAACCCCAACGGCACGGAAGTCACTAAATGCGAATTCGAATACGGCACTACCAACTCCTACGGCAAAATTGCGCCGTGCTCGGCACTGCCTGGATCGGGGGAAACCCCGGTCGAGGTGTCCGCATCGGCCACGAGCCTCGTCCCGAACACCACCTACCACTTCAGGATCTCAGCTACGAGCACGGGCGGCACCAGCAAGAGTTCAGACGAAACGTTCAAAACGCCACCGAACCCCCCGACGGTGGTAACCGGAACGGCGATGGCGATCCACGCCACCAATGCGCTGTTGACCGGCATGGTGAATCCCAACGGCGGAGAAGTCAGCGAATGCAAGCTTGAATACGGCACCACGACCTCCTATGGATCGAGCGCCGCGTGCTCACCTCCGCCCATGGGGTCCGGGACCAATCCGATTCCGGTGATCGGGGTGGCCACGGGCTTGGCGGCAAGGACCACCTACCACTTCAGGGTCTCAGCGACGAACGCGGGCGGCACGAGCAAAGGCTCAGACGAAACGTTCAAAACGCCACCCATCCCCCCGACCGTCGTAACCGAATCGGGGTCGGCGGTGACGCAGACCTCGGCCAGCCTGAACGCGACCGTGAACCCCAACGGCGGAGAAGTCAGCGAATGCAAGCTGGAATACGGCACCACGAACTCCTACGGGTCAAGCTTGCCGTGCACACCGGCACCTGGGTCGGGGGAAACCCCGGTCGAGGTGTCCGCATCGGCCACGAGCCTCGTCCCGAACACCACCTACCACTTCAGGATCTCAGCGACAAACGCGGGCGGCACGAGCAAAGGCTCAGACGAAACGCTCAAAACGCCGCCCAACCCCCCGACCGTCGTAACCGAACGGGCGTCGGCGGTGACGCAGACGTCGGCCAGCCTGAACGCGACCGTGAACCCCAACGGCGGAGAAGTCAGCGAATGCAAGCTCGAATACGGCACCACGAACTCCTACGGGTCAAGCTTGCCGTGCACACCGGCACCTGGGTCGGGGAAAGCCCGGTCGAAGTGTCCGCATCGATTACGGGCCTTAGCGCGTACACCACCTATCACTTCAGGATCGCCGCGACGAACGCCGGCGGCACAAGCTACGGCTCGGATGGCGCGTTCACGACGGAACCCACCTACACCACCAGCATCACCCACTACGAAAACCCGGAAATCGACTTCTCAGAACCGAACGCGGTGGCGGTCGACCCGAGCGGGGACATCTTCGTCGCAGACCCAGGCCATGAGCGGATCGTGGAGTTCAACTCAGAACGCAAGTACCTGAGGCAGTTCGGCGAAGCGGGCACGGGGCCGGGGCAGTTGCGGAGCATAGGCGGCATCGCCACAAACGAATCCGGGGATGTCTACGTGACCGACCCGCTGAACAACCAGGTGGAGGAGTTCGGACCCGCCGGGGAACACCTAAGGACGTTCGGCTCATCGGTCCTCGCCTCCGGGCACCTGCTCTATCCCGTCGCCGTCGCCGTCGACTCCGAAGGCAACGTATGGGTCCTGAACCCATATGGCGTCACCGCGAGCGGCCGGGTGGTGGAGTTCTCACCAACCGGCACCTACATGAGCAGGTTCGGCTCCTCCGGATCAGGCGAAGGACAGATAGGCCAGGCCTTCGGACTGGCCTTCTCAGGCGGGAATGCGTACATCTCTGAATCGGCCAACTCGAGGGTCCAGGAGTTCTCGCCCAGCACAGGCGAATTCATCAGAGCATTCGACCAGAAAGGCGCAGGAACGGGCAAATCAAACGGGACCTACGGCATCGCCACAGACACAACGGGCAACCTCTACGTCACAGAACCCGCCAACAACCGCGTGCAGGAGTTCAGCTCGGAAGGCAGCTTCATCACCGCATTCGGCTCCGCCGGATCCGGAGCCGGCCAGCTCTCGGGTCCAAAGGCGGTCGCCGTCGCCTCGACCGGCGATGTCTATGTCGCAGACACGGGCAACAACCGGATCGAGGAATGGGCAGCACCGCCTGTCATCGGCGAACCCCCCACCTACACCACCAGCATCACCCACTACGAAAACCCGGAAATCGACTTCTCAGAACCGAACGCGGTGGCGGTCGACCCGAGCGGGGACATCTTCGTCGCAGACCCAGGCCATGAGCGGATCGTGGAGTTCAACTCAGAACGCAAGTACCTGAGGCAGTTCGGCGAAGCGGGCACGGGGCCGGGGCAGTTGCGGAGCATAGGCGGCATCGCCACAAACGAATCCGGGGATGTCTACGTGACCGACCCGCTGAACAACCAGGTGGAGGAGTTCGGACCCGCCGGGGAACACCTAAGGACGTTCGGCTCATCGGTCCTCGCCTCCGGGCACCTGCTCTATCCCGTCGCCGTCGCCGTCGACTCCGAAGGCAACGTATGGGTCCTGAACCCATATGGCGTCACCGCGAGCGGCCGGGTGGTGGAGTTCTCACCAACCGGCACCTACATGAGCAGGTTCGGCTCCTCCGGATCAGGCGAAGGACAGATAGGCCAGGCCTTCGGACTGGCCTTCTCAGGCGGGAATGCGTACATCTCTGAATCGGCCAACTCGAGGGTCCAGGAGTTCTCGCCCAGCACAGGCGAATTCATCAGAGCATTCGACCAGAAAGGCGCAGGAACGGGCAAATCAAACGGGACCTACGGCATCGCCACAGACACAACGGGCAACCTCTACGTCACAGAACCCGCCAACAACCGCGTGCAGGAGTTCAGCTCGGAAGGCAGCTTCATCACCGCATTCGGCTCCGCCGGATCCGGAGCCGGCCAGCTCTCGGGTCCAAACGCGGTCGCCGTCGCCTCGACCGGCGATGTCTATGTCGCAGACACGGGCAACAACCGGATCGAGGAATGGGTGCCATAGATCGGCGGTCCACTCGCGCGCGTGACCGGCGCCCTCTTGACACACGGGCGCGTCGGTGTTACAAATTCGAACAGCTTGGAGGAGCCGGTAGGGAGCGGAAAGGCACGGATCGCCCGTTAGGCCGCATCCGAAGGGCCCATGCGGGGAGGAGCGGGCAAGGTGTTCCACAGGCGGCATGGCATCGCGGGCCGGTACCGCCGGGGTGCGGTCCTGTTCTTGGCCGCCATGATCGGGGCGTTCGCGATGCCCGGTGCGGCGCCGGCGCGCCCCGCGCCCCGTGCCGCGCCCTCTAGCGGGATCTTTGGCGAGAGTCTCACGATGGCCACGCCGGAGGAGGCTCCTGGCGCATCCTCCGTGGCAGCAAGCTGGGGCTATAACTTGGGTGGACAGTTGGGTAACGGCACGACCACCGACACCGACGTGCCGGGGGCGGTGAGCGGGTTGACCGGCGTCACGGCGATCGCCGCCGGAGGGAATCACAGCCTGGCCCTCCTGAGCAATGGCACGGTCATGGCGTGGGGCCGAAACGGCTATGGGCAGCTCGGTGACGGTACGACCACCGAAAGCGACGTGCCGGTCGCGGTGAGCGGCTTGAGCGGCGTCACGGCGATCGCCGGCGGCTATGAATACAGCCTCGCCCTCCTGAGCAATGGCACGGTCATGGCGTGGGGTGAAAACGGCTCGGGGCAGCTCGGCAACGGCACCCATACGAGCAGCGACGTGCCCGTGGCGGTGAGCGGGTTGAGCGGTGTGACGGCAATCGCGGCCGGCTACTGGCATGGCATGGCCCTCCTCAGCAACGGCACGGTCAAGACGTGGGGTGAAAACGACGCTGGGCAGCTCGGCAACGGCACCCACACGAGCAGCGACGTGCCGGTCACGGTGAGCGGGCTCAGTGGTGTCACGGCGATCGCGGCCGGCGAGGGACACAGCCTCGCCCTCCTGAGCAATGGCACGGTCATGGCGTGGGGTGATGACTCTCGTGGAGAGCTGGGCAACGGGACCTCTGGGGGCACGAGCGACGTTCCGGTTGCGGTGAGCGGACTCAGCGGCGTCACGGCGATCGCCGCCGGTGGGTCCGACAGCTTCGCCCTCCTGAGCGGCGGCAACGTGATGGCCTGGGGGCTAAACGAAAATGGGGAGCTCGGCGACGGAAGCGAAACCGAAACCGACGTGCCGGTCGGGGCGAGCGGGTTGAGCGGCGTCACGGCGATCGCAGCCGGCGCCGACCACAGCCTTGCCCTACTGAGCAGCGGCGCGGTTATGGCCTGGGGCTACAACAACTCCGGACAACTGGGCAACGGCACCGAAAAAAGCAGCAAGGTGCCGGTGGCCGTGAGTGGGCTGAGCGCCGCGACGGCGGTCGCCGCCGGCGACTGGGACAGCCTTGCCCTCGGACAACTGGCCCCGACGGTCACGGGTGTCGCACCCAACGCCGGCTCGACTGCCGGCGGGAATTCGGTGACCATCACGGGCACCGGTTTCACCGGTGTCACGGCCGTCAAGTTCGGTACTGCCAACGCTGCCAGCTACAGCGTGGCCTCGGAAACGTCCATCATCGCCGTCTCGCCGCCCGGAACCGGCGCGGTGAATGTGACCGTGACCAACGCGGCCGGCACGAGCGCGAGCAGCCAGGCGGACAAGTTCACATACGGTGCGACCGTCAGCGAGGTGGAACCCAACGCGGGTCCGACTGCCGGCGGGACTTCGGTGGCCATCACGGGCACCGGCTTCACCGGTGTCACGGCCGTCAAGTTCGGTACTGCCAACGCTGCCAGCTACACCGTGTCTTCAGAAACGTCGATCATCGCCGTCTCGCCGCCGGGAACCGGCGCGGTGAATGTGACCGTGACCTACCCTGGGGGCAGCAGCGCGACCAGCCAGGCAGATAAGTTCACCTATGGTGCGACCGTCACGACGGTGGAACCCAGCGCAGGCTCAACCGCCGGCGGGACGTCGGTGACGATCACCGGCACCGGTTTCACCGGTGTCACGGCCGTCAAGTTCGGTACAACCAACGCTGCCAGCTACACCGTTGCCTCGGAAACGTCCATCGTCGCGGTCTCGCCGCCGGGAACCGGCACGGTGGATGTGACCGTGACCAACAGGGGGGGCACGAGCGCGACCGTCCCGGCCGATAGGTTCACGTTCGACAGCAACGCTCCGAGTGTCAGCGAGATCAGCCCCAGCTCCGGCGAAGAATCGGGCGGGAGCACCGTGACCATCACTGGCACGAACCTCGGCGAAGCCACGGCCGTCAAGTTCGGCGCGACGAACGCCAAAAGCTTCAAAGTCGAATCCGCCAGCTCGATCATCGCCGTCTCTCCCGCCGGCAAGGGGAAAGTGGAAGTGCTCGTCAGCGACAACGGCGTCACCAGCTCCAGCAGCTCGGCGGACGTCTTTCGCTATGACGGGCGATCATCATGCACACCGCGAGAAAGCGAATTCCCGGTCATCACCAGCGTTCAGCCGGGCGGTGGCCCGGACGCGGGAGGCAACCTGGTGACGATAAAGGGCAGAAACTTCTTCATCACCGTTTTCTGCGAACCACCCCTGGAATCTCTCGGCGTCGATTATGTTGTCACGAAGATCATGTTCGGCTCCCAGGAAGCCAAAAACGAAACGGGGAGCTTCAAAGAAGAGTCCGAAGGCAAGCTGACCGCGCTTGCGCCACCCGGTACAGGCACGGTCCCCGTAAGCGTGGAAGCTTTCGGCACCAGTCCCGCCAGCCCAGCTGCCCAGTACGCGTATGCGCCGTCTGCCCCGACGGTCGTGACCGAGCCAGGATCTGGGGTCACCCAGAGCTCGGCGACCATGAACGCGACCGTGAACCCCAACGGCGGGGAAGTCAGCGAATGCAAGCTCGAATACGGCATCACCGAAGCCTACGGATCCAGCGCCGTTTGCTCGCCCTCGCCGGGCTCTGGAAGCGGCCCCGTTGCGGTGGCCGCGCCAATTTCGGGTCTCTCCGCCAACACCACCTACCACTTCAGGGTGTCGGCGACCAACTCCGGCGGCACGAGCAAGGGCTCTGACGAAACCTTCAAAACGCTGCCGGCGCCTCCAGTATGTGGCCCCGCCAGCTCGCCCGGCGGTCAGGGGACGGTTGGGCTGTGCAACTGGTACAACGCCGGGGAGATCCTCCCCGTCAGCACGCCCAGGGTCTTCCTCTCGTGGGGAGGCTTCACCAGCACGAGCCTCTCGCAGACGAGCGCGCTGGGCGAGATCAGCTGCAAAACCGCGGGATTCGGCACAGTCGAAAATCCCAGCGGCGGCGCGGGCGTGGGCAAGATCTTCGGCTTCGGCTTCTACTCGTGTGTTGCACCGAAGTGCGAAAAAGAAGCCGAAGAAGCGGTTGGCGAGCCAGGGCGCGCCACGGTCACGGCGCTGAATCTGCCGTGGAAGCAATCACTGTCTGTGGGCGGCGCTCCCGAATCCGTCCGCGACGACATCGGGACGCCCTTCTCGGGGACATTCGGAGCGCCGTCATCGGGAGAGGTCGATGTGAAGGTCGTCTGCGAAGTCGTAGCCACCGGCGAACACCTCAAAACTGCGAACTTCGAAGGAGAGCTGGAACCGCAGATCGGCATCGGCGCGGGCCCAGGCCCTGGCCTGAACGGCAACCCCTCGGAAATAGCCTTCTCCGGAGCGGGCAGTGGAGCGCTGCACTCTGAAGCAGGCGGAGAAGCTACGTACAGCGGTTCAATCAAATACGGGCAGTACTTCCCCTGGGGTTCTCTAGAAGTCTGGTGAGCGCGGAGCTTGCTCGCGCGCCTTCTTCAGTGGTCCGCTCTGTACCGGCGCTCAGGCCGCAACAGCTCGGCAACGAAGCCCTTGCCGAGCACGCTCAGCACAAGCAGGGATCCGAACAGCACCACGGCGTCGATGCTCTCCCGGCCCTGCTTGTTCCAGTAGTCGTCTTCGAGGTTCAGCCACAGCGCGAACTCGTCGAGGGTGAGCGCAGCGCCACTCCCGTACACGAGCGAGGTCACCCGCGATGAGCCTCGGCGCTCGTTCGTGCCGATCTCGAGCAGCCACAGATAGCCGACCGTCAGCAGGCCGGTTATGCCGAAGGTCATGTGGTGGATGTGCCGGCCTCCCGGCGTGATGTTCTTGAACGGCCCCCGTTCGGCCCGAATCGCGTGCGTTATCCCTCGCACGGCCGCGAAGGTCACGAAGAAGGACCCCATCGAGAACAGCTGGCGCTCCTTGCGCCGATCGCCGAAGTGCTTGTGGTAGAGCGAGCGCAGATCCCGCTCGGGCGAGGGACGCGGAGTTGAGCCAGGCGGCGGCTCCTCAGGCGTCTCGGATGAGCCGTTGGTTGCCGTCATCGACCGATACCCTAGCTCGCGCGGTCTTCTCGGGTAGCCGACCATCCCCCCGGCTAGAGTCTCCGCGGCAATGCGCGCTCGCACCCGGCTCCCAGCGGTTCCGTTGCTCGGCCTCGCGCTCCTTGCCGCGGCTATCACGGGCTGCGGTAGCTCCTCTGAGGGCAACGGGATTGCCCGCAAGACGCCCACCGAAATCCTCGCAGGGGCGAAAGTTCTCGCGGACAGTGCCAACTCGGTGCATGTCTCGGGCTCCATCCTGAGCGGCCGCGCACCGATCACGCTTGACATGTATCTGCTCGCGAGCAAGGGTGGTCGCGGGCAGGTGTCTGAGAACGGGCTCAGCTTTGAACTGATTCAGATCCACGGAAACGTCTTTCTCAAAGGCAGCCCCGCCTTCTACCGCCATGTCGCCGGCGCGACGGCCGCTCAGCTTCTTCAGGGGAGGTGGCTGAAGGCCCCCGCGAGTGCCGGCAACCTCGCTTCGCTCGCTTCGCTCACCGATCTGCGCCAGCTGATGGATGCAACCCTGACGGCGCACGGTCCGCTGGTCAAGGGAGCCGTTGCGACCGTTGACGGGCGCAAGGCGCTCGCGATCACGGACACCTCGCAGGGCGGGACGCTGTATGTCGCCACGACGGGCCCGCCGTATCCGGTCGCGGTCGCGAAGGGTGGCGCGGGATCGGGCAAGATCGTCTTCGATCACTGGAACGGGCCGGTCTCGGTCACCGCGCCCGCAAACGCGATCGATATCACCCAGCTGGCCGGGCACTAGGCGAACCACTAGACCATCCGTCTACCCGCCTCCGGGCGTGCTCAAGAGGCCCGAGAGGCGTGCCGATCGCGGGCCTGGACAGAGGATCTGAGACTTCAGAGTGACCGGCGCGACCCAAGCCCGCTTTCGACGGCCCGCCAAGCGCGGGATGGCCCCACCTCGCCCTGGGCCGGATGATCGGCCGAGGAGTGCTCAGGACGCGGTGGCTGAGGGCCGCTGGCCAAGAGGCGGCGCGACTGACGTTAATCGGGCCGGCAGCCGATTAGATCATGTGGGCATTGAACCCCAGGTACAACCCCTCTCGCTGAGGCTGGCGTCCGGCAACCGTACGCCGCGCCGGCGCTCGCCGCTGGACCACGTGTCCTACGCGTCGTGGTTGGTGCTCGCCGTGGGCGCCGCCGTGGGGGCCGTGCTGGCCGGGGCATCAGCCGCTGTCGTCGGCTGCCTGGCGGTGCTAGCCTGCGCGACCATGCTGCTCGGGTGGCGCCTCGGCGAGGACGCTCGAACGGCGCTCGAACAGGAGATCAACGGTCGCTCCAACGAGCTGAAGAACGCGCTGTCAGAGCTCGAGATCGCCCAGGCCGAGACCGTGAGGCGTCTGTCGATGGCGGTCGAGTTCCGCGACGAGGACACCGGCGCTCACATCGAGCGGATCGGGCGTTTCTCGACGCTGCTGGCCGAACAGATCGGCATGGACCCGGAGTTCTGCGCAGAGGCTCAGCCACGCCGCGCCCCTCCACGACGTCGGCAAGGTGGCGATCCCCGACGCGATACTGCTCAAGCCCGGTCCGCTGACCCCTGAGGAGCGGGCGATCGTCGAGACCCACGCCGAGGAGGGCTACAGGCTGGTGCGTGGCTCCTCCTCCTCGATCCTCGACATGGCCGCGACGATCGCGCTCAGCCACCAGGAGAAGTGGGACGGCAGCGGCTACCCGCGTGGGCTTGCGGGCGAGGCGATCCCGATCGAGGGACGGATCGTGGCGGTGGCGGACGTCTTCGACGCGCTCACCAGCGACCGCGTCTACCGCAAGGCGTTCTCGGTCGAGGAGGCGATGAGGATGATGCGCGAGGAGCGCGGGCACCACTTCGACCCGGTGGTGCTGGACGCCTTCATGGAAGTGCTCGGCAGGAGCAGGGCCCGACGCGCGCGAGCGGGATGCGGGCGGACCCGATGGCGCTCGTGGAGAGCACGCTCGAGACCTACGTGACGGCGCTGGACCGCGGGGAAGCCGAGATGGCCGAGGGAGCGATCGCCGCGGCGATCGAGGACGGGGTCCCGCCGACGATGCTCCACGCCGAGGTCATCGCGCCGGCGCTGCACCACATCGGCGAGCTCTCACGCGGCCGGGGAGATCGACGACGACCGCGAGCAGGGCGCCTCTCGATCATCACGCGCCGGTGCTGGCGACCCTCAACCGGTACATGACCGGCGGCACCGAGCCGACCCGCGAGCGGGTGCTGCTTGCGTGCGTGGAAGGGGACTCCCACACGCTCGGTCTGCAGATGGTCCACGACCAGCTCGCGGCCGCCGGATTACCAGGACGATGCTCGACACCGACGTCTCCGCCGAGCACTGCTGGCCAAGGGTCGACGAGCCAGTCACCCCGACGTGGTGGTCGTCGGGGGACCCGGTCCACGGAGATCGAGCTCGGTCGGGACTCGCGATCCGGGACCTCGCGCCAGGCACCCGGAGATCCCGATCATGCTCGGGGGCGCCGCCGTCAGGCGGCAGCCTGCCGGCGCGAGCACCGCCGGGATGAGGGTGCTCGAGCGGATCGACGAGTCGGTGCACGTGGTCGAGGAGCTGCTCGCCGGGCCCGTGCCCGTCCCGTCCGTGTAGATTCCCGCGCTGTGAGCTGCACGCGCGATCGTGACCGGCGGGGCCGGCTTCATCGGCTCGCACGTGGTCGACGCGCTGCTCGCCGACGGCGACGAGGTGACGGTGGTCGACGACCTCTCCTCCGGGGACCGGGCGCGGGTCGCCAAGCGAGGCCGACCTGCGCGAGCTCGACATAGTGGACCTCGGCGGCCTGCGCGCGGTCGTGGCCAGGAGGTGGCGCCCGAGGCGATCTTCCACCTCGCGGCCCAGGCGAGCGTGGTGGCCTCGGTGGAGGACCCGGGCGGGACTGCGAGGTGAACGTGAAGGGCACGCTCAACGTCGTCGAGGTGGCCGGCAGAGTCGAGGCGCCGGTCGTGTTCACCTCGACCGGGGGCGCGCTCTACGGGGACGACGCGCCGATGCCGACGGCCGAGGACCGGATCCCCGCGCCGCTGTCGCCCTACGGCGCGTCGAAGTGGGCGGCGGAGGCATACGTGAAGACGTGGTCGCTGTCCACGGCATCCCCACGCCGTCGTGCAGGCTGGGAACGTGTACGGGCCCCGCCAGAGCCCGCACGGCGAGGCGGGCGTCGTGGCGATCTTCACCCACCACCTCTACATCGGGACGCGCCCCGAAGCTGTACGGGCACGGCAAGCCGACGCGCGACTACGTGTACGTGGCGCGACGTCGTGAGACGCGCTGCTGCGCGGCTCGGGGACGGCGGGGACCTTCAACGTCGCCACCGGCGTCGAGA
Organism: uncultured Solirubrobacteraceae bacterium; assembly: GCA_963764185.1. Classification (GTDB taxonomy): domain Bacteria; phylum Actinomycetota; class Thermoleophilia; order Solirubrobacterales; family Solirubrobacteraceae; genus Palsa-744. Next base: position 457,650 of record CAVXRF010000009.1, read on the forward strand.
CCGACGTGGTCACGATGTGGAGCGAGCTGCGCGGAGGCGGCCGGCTAAGACGATCGAGCCCCAGCTCGCGGACCTGCGGCCGGGCGAGCTCCAGCACAGCTGCCTGGACGCGCGGCCTGGCCGAGCGGGAGCTGGGGTGGCAGGCCGAGGTGCCGATCGCGCGAGGGCCTGCGGCTGACCTACGAGGCGCTGATGGAGGAATTCGAGCGCGGGTAGGCGCCCGCACTCGTCTGCGAAGCGCGGTGTCCTCGCGGGCTCTGCAATTCGTCCCGCAGGCCTGACGGGGGGCCACGCGATGGCGCGAGACTGCCCGTATGAGGTCCGCACGCCGCGGCTGGCCTGGCTCTGCCTGTCGCTGATGCGTACTGTCCACCCGCGCCCTGATCGCATCGGCGCAGCGCCCGGCGGTGACGTGCGCGGACGGCGCACAGGCGCCTTCCGCGCCACTGGCCGGAGGCACCGGTACGGCGTCGTCCCGCTGCCGTTTCCGCGGGGCCCCGTGGTGACGAGCTGCGATCCCGCGCCTCGGCGCTCGGCCGGCAGGCCGCCCGGCTCGTGACTGCGCATCGATGAGCGAGGGCGTCGGCACGGTCCACGCGCAGGTGACGGTCGATCAGCCTCTCGCACGCACGGCGGCGGTGATCGGTGAATATGGGCTGGGTGCACACGGAACGCACCCTGACCGTGAGCTGGCCCGCAGGGCGCACGCTGCCGGCCGGGAGCTACCAGGTGATCGTGACCGCGCCAGGACCACCACCGGGGCGCGCTCGTCGCGGCGCACATCTCGCGGGTGAGGTGAGGCTCGAAGATCAAGGCCCCGCGCACCGGCGACCCCGCCGCCGGTCCCCGACGGCTCCGCGCCGGCCGGCGTGCCCGACCCCGGCCCAGTCGGCGGCGGACGGGGCGGTGTTCCCGGTCGTGGGAGCCCACAACTTCGGGGGCCCGGAAAACCGCTTCGGGGCACCCCGCGACGGATACGTCCACCAGGGCCAGGACGTGCTGACGGCCGAAGGGACGCCGGTGGTGGCCCGCTACGCCGGGCACGATCCTACGACGAGCTACCAGGCCGGCGGGGCGGGGTACTACCTGGTGGAGCACACCCACGTCGGGCTTCGACTTCATGTTCGCCCACTGCGAGGCCGAATCGTTCGCCGTGAGCACCGGTCAGAGCGTGGCGGCCGGGCAGGCGCTGTGCAAGGCGGGGCAGACCGGGGATGCGACCGCGCCGCACCTGCACTTCGAGATGTGGCTCGGAGGCTGGCAGGCCGCCGGGGGCATATCCGATCGACCCGCTGCCCTATCTGGAAGCTGGGAACACGCGGGCGCTGCCGGGTGAGCCTCCCGCGAGGCGGTCAGCGAGGCGCTAGCATCGGCCGTCGCGGCGAGATAGCTCAGTTGGTAGAGCACACGACTGAAAATCGTGGTGTCCCCGGTTCGAGTCCGGGTCTCGCCATCTCTCGATGCCCCTGCACGCCTGGTGAGCGTCGGGCACGCGCATCGTCAGCGCCGCGCGCGTGTACACCAGCAGGCGCGCCGGGACTGGTGCCGTGTATCGCACCGAGAACACGCCAGCTACCCGGTGTGCGGCACACCGGAACGCTTCATTGGCAGGCGAGCCAGCGATCAGGAGGCTCCTCTCATGTCATTCCAGCGAGAGGAGAGTCCGGTGAACATTGCAGCCCGAGCTGCGCGATGGAGCGCGGCGAATTGGAAGAAGGCCACCTTCGCTTGGCTAGCCTTCGTGATCGCCTCGGCGGCGCTCGGCCAGGCCGTCGGCGTGGTCAAGCTCACTGAATCCGAACAGGGCACCGGCGCCTCAGCACGCGCGCAGGCGACGCTCGCGCACGCCGACCTCGATCAATCCGCCAATGAGGCCGTGCTCGTTCAGGGCAAGAGCTTCACCGCGAGCGAGCCGACGTTTCAGCACGTGGTCGCGCACGTGCTGAGCGCAGTCGCGGCGACGTCTCAGGTGGAGGATGTGCGCTCGCCGTTCGCGTCCGGCGACGGCGGACAGATTTCGAGGGACCGCCACTCGGCGCTCGTTCAGTTCTCGATGCGCGGCGACTCTGAAACCGCCGCCGACCGCGTGCAGCCCGTGCTGAACGCGGTGGCCGCCGTCCAACGTCAGAGCCCTGGGTTCGTCGTCGCGGAGTTCGGCGACGCGAGCGCGGCGCATGCGCTCAGCAAACTCCGCGGCGAAGGCTTCGCGCGGGCGGAGAAGCTGTCGGTGCCGATCACGTTCCTGATCATGCTCGTCGCGTTTGGCGCGTTCGTCGCCGCCGGCATCCCCGTGCTGCTCGCGTTCTCCGCCGTGCTCGCCTCGAGTCGGGCTCGCGGCCGTGGCAAGCCACCTCGTGCATCAGTCAGAAGCGACGAGCTCGGTGATGCTGCTGATGGGCATGGCGGTGGGCGTGGACTACTCGCTCTTCTACCTCCGGCGCGAGCGCGAGGAGCGCCGACGGGGACACTCGAGCGCGGTTGCGCTCCAGCGCGCCGCCGCAACCTCAGGGCGAGCCGTGCTCGTGTCCGGGTTCACCGTGCTGATCGCGATGGCGGGCATGTTGCTCACGGGCTCGAAGGTCTTCACCTCTCTCGGCTTGGGCGCGATGCTCGTTGTGTTCACGGCGATGGTCGGCTCGCTCACGGTGCTCCCGGCGCTGCTCGGCAGGCTGGGCGACAAAGTGGAGAAGGGAGCGGTCAGGCGCCCAGGCAGGGCACGGTCCAACTCGCGCATCTGGGATCTCGTGCTGAGGCCGGTGCTGCGCTTCCCGTGGGTAGCCGTCGCGCTGTCGAGCGGCGTGCTGGTGGTGCTGGCGCTGCCTCTGTTCGGGATGCACACGAGCTTTCTGAGCGGGAACGACATTCCGCGTCAGCTCCAGATCGAGCGCACCTACACTCAGATCCAGCGTGCCTTTCCCGGCGCGCCGCAACCAGCGCAGGTGGTCGTGAGCGGGGCGGACGTCAACTCTCCAGCGGTGCGCCGGGCGCTCGCGCAGATGGAGCACCGGGCGCTCGCAAGCGGCGAGGCCAGCGAGCCGATCACGACGCACGTCAACGCCGAGCAGACTGTGGCTGAGATCGACATCCCGCAGCCGGGAAACGGGCAGAACGCGGCGTCGATGCGCGCGCTGCAGACGCTGCGCGATCACGTGCTGCCAGCGACGCTCGGGCGGCTCGACGGCGTCAGCTACGCGGTCGGCGGCATGGCCGCGGGCACGAGCGACTTCAACCGGACGCTTTCCGATCATGCCCCGCTGGTGTTCGGCTTCGTGCTCGGGCTGGCGTTCCTGCTGCTTTTGATCACGTTCCGCTCGATCGTGATTCCGCTCACATCGATCGTCCTGAACCTGCTGTCCGTTGGGGCGGCGTACGGCGTGCTCGTGTGGGTGTTCCAAGAGGGACATCTGGAGGGCGTCCTCGGCTTCCACTCCAACGGCGCGGTCGTGGCGTGGCTGCCGCTGTTCCTGTTCCCGGTGCTGTTCGGTCTCTCGATGGACTACCACGTGTTCATCGTGAGCCGCATCAGGGAGCTCCACGACCGCGGCGCCAGCACCTCGGACGCAGTGTCGCGTGGGATCCGCGCGACCGCTGGGACGGTCACGGCGGCGGCCGCGGTAATGGTCGCTGTGTTCGCGATCTTCGCCTCTCTGCCGACGCTGGACATCAAGCAGCTCGGGGTCGGGCTCGCCGTCGCGGTGTTGATCGACGCGACGTTGATCCGCAGCGTGCTGCTACCCGCCACGATGAAGCTGCTCGGCGAATGGAACTGGTATCTGCCGCACTGGCTCGGATGGCTGCCCCGCATGAACCGCGAGCGCAGCGGGGCCCGTGCCGTAGCCGAGCTGGCGTGACGGCCGCTGCCATGACACCCTGGTTGTGCTCATCGCGATGGACATGCCGATCGATTCCCCCGCACGAAGCCTCCCGCCCGAGGATGGTGTGCCGATGCCCGGCGCGGCGCAGCTAGGACGCGCCTTCGCCGTCCAGCTGTGGGCGTCGATGCTGACCCTGACGGTGCTCGTGCTGATCTGGGCGCTGAGCGGCGCCGGTGGCTTCTGGCCGGTTTGGGTGTTCCTACCGTTCGCGCTAGCCCTCGCGATACACGGCTGGGTGCAGCTGCTGCGACGTCGCCCCACGATCTGGCGACGGGCGCACATGACGTTCGCGCTCGCATTGACCGGCGGGGTCTGGCTGAGCCTGACGCTGTTCAACGTCGGCGTGTGGGGCGCGAGCGGCGGGGGCAGCTTCTGGCCAGAGTGGCCGGCCCTCGCCTTTGCCATCGTGTTCGCGATCCAGGCGAGCGTCGTGTTCTTCACGCTCCCTACCCAGCAGCAGATGAGCGAGCGCATCGACGTGCTCACCAGCACCCGCGCCGGGGCGGTGGACGCACAGGAGGAGAAGCTCCGCCGCATCGAGCGCGACCTTCACGACGGCGCTCAGGCCCGCCTGGTGTCGCTGGGGATGAGCCTGGGGATGGCCGAGCAGAAGCTCGACGCCGACGAGCCGGAGCAGGCACGCGAGCTGCTGGCAGAGGCGCGCGCCGGGGCCGAGCACGCGCTGCGCGAGTTGCGAGACCTCGCGCGCGGCATCCACCCGCCCGTGCTGGCCGACCGCGGCCTGGAGTCTGCCGTGCGCTCGCTGGCGGATCTCAGCCCGACGCCGGTGAGCGTCTCCGTGGATCTCGTCGAACGGCCGAGCGCGGCGGTCGAGAGCGCCGCCTACTTCGTCTCCGCGGAGGGGCTCGCCAACGCCGCCAAGCACGCCCATGCCACGCGCGTGGAGATACGCATCGCGCGGCGCGGGGGCTCGCTGCACCTGGAGATCAACGACGACGGCACCGGCGGCGCCGACCCTGAGGGCAACGGGCTGCGCGGCCTGCGCGGCCGCGTGCAGGCCCTCGACGGCACGCTTCGCGTGCTGAGCCCGCCCGGCGGTCCCACCGTTCTGACCGCGGAGCTGCCGTGCGCGTAGTGATCGCCGAGGACCTCGCGCTGCTGCGCGACGGCCTGGCGCGCCTCCTGCGCGACAACGACTTCGATGTGGCAGCCGCGGTCGGCGACGGGGAGGCCCTGGTGCAAGCGGTCGTCGAGCACGAGCCCGACATCGCCGTCGTCGACATCCGCCTGCCGCCGGAGTTTCGCGACGAGGGCCTTCGGGCGGCGCTGCGGGCGCGCGCGCAGGTGCCGGGGACGGCGATCCTCGTGGTCTCCCAGTACGTAGAGCACGCCTACGCCGCCGAGTTGCTCGCCGACCCCAGTGGCGGCGTCGGCTATCTGCTGAAGGACAGGATCATGCACGTTGTCGAGTTCGTCGAGGCCGTTCGCAGGGTCGCGGGCGGGGGCACGGCCCTCGACCCGGAGGTGGTGGCGCAGCTGTTCTCCCGACGGAGCGAGGACGGTCCACTCGAGCGTCTCACCCCGCGCGAGCGCGAAGTGCTCACGCTGATGGCCGAGGGCCGCTCCAACGCCGGCATTGCCGACGCGCTCGTGCTCACCGTTGGCGCAGTGGAGAAGCATGTGCAGAGCATCCTCGGAAAGCTCGACCTGCTGCAGTCCGCCGGCGATCACCGACGTGTGCTCGCAGTGCTGAAATACCTCCAGCAATAGCGGGCACGATGTGACGGCACGCGTAGCTGGGAGAGTCCCTGCAAATACGGGCCTTCTTCCAGCCCCGCTTCCGGCCTCGTGCGCGCTCTTACCGCGCCTTACGGCAACGCCCATTCCTCGCCCCGGCTGTTGGCGCTGTCGGCGACGAAGAGATCGCCCGAGGAGTTCACGGCCACGCCCTCGGGGGAGCGAGGCGTTCGAATAGCGTCATGGGCGCCGCGGAGAGAGACGGCATGGCCTGGCACACAGAGGGGCGCCCGCGGCGCGGTGCAGCTAGAGGACGAAGGGAATGAGCATCTTCGTGCTGGCTCGGTAGGCCGGATACGCCGTGGGGAATGTCGCGATGAGGTTCTTCTCCTCCACCGATGCGGAGTAGTAGAAGTAGCCACCGAGGACCGCGACGATAACGAGGCCGATCAGGTTGGTCACCAGTGCGGTCCCGAGCAGCGCGGCCAGCAGTCCTGAGTAGATCGGGTGGCGGACGAATCGGTATGGGCCGGACGTAATGAGCTCCGGCTCGGCCTTCTGGGTCATCGGCATGCCCCAGTTTCGTCCGAGATGCACGCGAGCCCAGATCGCCAGTGCGAGCCCGGACGCGAACACGACGACCCCGATCGCCCCGAGGACCGGGCTGTGGACAGCCAAGCTCCCACCGCGGAAGATGCGGAGAAGGAGGATCACCGACAGGGCGCTCAGGCCGTTCAGCGGGATCCGACGTCGGCTAGCTCTGCCCTCCTTCACACCGAAGGCGGACACGAGCCAGTAGACCCAGAAGATGATCCATCCGATGGCGACGACGGTCTTGAGTGTGTGCATGTCGTTCGACGAACTTAGGGGTGATGGGCGAATAGCTCCGCGGCTGAGGCGAAAGCCCACGCCAGTGATCTCATCCGCGGGTCCATTCGGAATGATGTACGGCTGCGCGGAAGCGGGGTGTGACCTACCCGCGGCGGGCCGTGAGGTTTCCGGGCTCGTCGACTCGGTGGCCGCAGGTCTCTCGGTCGGGGACCCGGCAACGGGGTCCCCGACGGCGCCGACGTCCGGCAGCGCTCGGCTCGAACCCGGAGCACGTGGGCGCTGACCGGTGCCGCTCTCAGTGATGGCTCGGCAGGCCGAGCACGTGCTGGGCGATGTAGTTGAGCGCGAGCTCCTGGGAGATCGGGGCCGAGCGCGCCGCGCGGGCGTCGAGGAACAGGTCGATCGTGCCCTCGCGCTCGTCCCACGCTTGGGCACCGAGGGTCTGCATCGCGTGGTCGGCGGCGTCGAAGAGCACATCAGCGCTCAGCAGCTTTGCCATGTTCGCCTCGCCCCCGACGGCCATCGTGTCGGCGCCGGCGTCGAATAGATGAGCCGCCCGGTAGACCAGCAGCCGCGTCAGCGGGACGCCGGCGAGTTCCAGGCGCCGGCCTCGCTCAGCGGCGGCATAGGGGCGCATTCGCCTCGAGCTGGTATCCGAGGACGGAAGCGTCATCGCCGGTGGCGAGGCCACCGCGGAGCTGAAGCCGGCGGGGGCGGGGGCTGCGGCGTGACTGCCACGGGCGCGTCCGACGCCCGCACGTGCTCTACGTATGCGCCAGCCGCTCTATCGCCCGTGCCGCCCGCCTGATCGCCGCGGTGTGGAACAGAAACGGCATGGCGTTCGGCACGCGGTGAACCGGAGCCTCGAGCGACTCGGAGCCCACAGTGACGTTGAGCACGTAACGCAGCGGTATCTCGTGGCAGACCACGAGGACGACTCCGGAGCCGCTCCGCGCGAGGCTCGAAAACGCCCGCGAGTAGCGCGCGGCGCTCTCGTCGAGACTCTCTCCGCCGGGAAACCGCTCGCGGCGAGAGTGCGCCTGCTTCCAGGCACGGTATTCCGCATACCTCCGGCCCTCGAGGGCCCCGACGTCGATGTCGTCCAGCAATGGCTCTTCGAGGAGGGGCACCACGCGACCCTCGAGGACGATTGCCGCCGTCTGCCGAGTACGTTCAAAGCGCGTGTGGACACACAGATCGATCGGCTGCTCTGCCAGCTGGAGTTGGAGCCAGCGGGCCTGCCGGACTCCCTCCTCGGTCAACGCGACGGCCACGTTGGGATCGCCGTTGACACGCCCTTCGACGTTGAGCGTCGACTGGGCGTGGCGGGCGAGAATGAATAGGGACATCGCCGAGCCAGTCTGCAGGGTTGACCTTCACGGCGCATTGCCGTGGGTGGTTTTGCCCTAGCCGAACGTTGCCCGGCGGTTCCCCGGATGGCTGCTCCGACGCACCTCGGCGAGGATCGCCAGGGGCGTCTAGCCGACTCCCGGGCGCAGTTCAAACTGAGACTGCATGAGCTCTGAGACACGCTTGCCAGCAAGCTCGGGCACCCAGTGGCCGACCCCGTCGAGCACCTCTTCGCGGAAGGTGCCACTGACGTGCTCGCGCGTTTCAGAGGCGGTGGAGGCGGCGAGAAACGGGTCATCGCGGCCCCATACGAACAGTGTGGGCGGCGTGCAGGACGGCAGCTCAAGCCACGCGCCGAAGTCGAAGGCGCGGAAGTAGGCGAGGGTTGCGCTGAGCACTCCCGGCGCACTGAAGCATTGGACGTACTTCTCGATCGCCTCGGGGGTAAGCCCGGCGTAGGCCTGCCGCAGCACCGCTGCATCGTCGGCGAGCATCAGCTGCTCAGCCACGCCCGGTTGGCGGAAGAGCTCAAACGGCGGCAGTCGCTCGGCCGAGCCGTCGAGGATCGCCTGAGCAAAGGGCGCCAGGTGCGGCGTCGACGCCACCGTCAGCGTGCGCACGCGCTCGGGGTGGCGACAGGCCAGCTCCCACGCGACGATGCCGCCGAGGTCGTGGCCGGCGAGGTGAAACGTCTCGGCCCCGAGCTCGGTGGCGATTGCGAGCACGTCGCCGACGGCCTCTGCCAGCGTGTTCTGCTCGATGTCAAGCGGGCGCGCCACGTCGGCAAATCCCCGCAGGCCGGGGGCCACCGCGTGGTAGCCGGCGTGGCTGAGGGTCTCGAGCTGGGCGCGCCAGGCCCGGGGGGTCTGGGGGAAGCCGTGAAGCAAAATCGCCAGTGGCGCGCCCTCCGCGCCAGCGTCGAGGCCTGAGAAGTTCATGTCGCGGCACTGCAGTGAGAGTGATCGCATCGCGCCAATCTACCTACAAACAGTACGTAGGTCAAGCGATAGGCTGATGCCAGTGGTAACAAAGAGGGTCCATCGCACGCGACCGGAGCACGGTGAGCAGACGCGTGTCGCGCTGCTGGCGGTCGCACGCGAGCTGTTTGCCGGCGAGGGCTACGGAGCCGTCGCTCTGGAGCAGGTAAGCGCTCAGGCGGGCGTCACGCGTGGAGCGCTGTATCACCACTTTTCCGGCAAGGAGGAGCTCTTCCGCGCCGTGTGTGAGGAGGTGGCGGGTGAGGTTTCGCTACGGGTCGTCCAGGCCGCCGCGCGTCAGTCCGATGCGTGGGGTCGCTTGCGTGCCGGTTGTCTGTGCTTCCTCGATCTCTGCTCGGACCCGGCGGTGCGCCGGATCATGCTCTCCGATGCACCCTCGGTGCTCGGGTGGGAGGAATTCCGCGAGATCGACGGTCGGCACGGCCTTGGTCTGCTGAGAGGCGCCCTGCAGGCGGCAATCGACGAGGGCGCAATCGAGCCGGCGCCCGTTGATGCGCTTGCCCACCTTCTGGTGGGCGCGCTCAACGAGGCGGCGATGGTCGTCGCCAAGGCCTCGGACCCGGACCGCGCCAGGCGCGATTCCGCTGAGGGCGTCGAGCGTATGCTTGCCGGGATCGCCGGAACGCGCCGGCGGCTCTGAACCGCGGCCAACCCGAGAAAGCTGAGGATCCGTGCCCCCGATCCCACTCCGGCAGCGACGGTCCTTCAAGGCGCTGCAGGCCCACTACGAGCTGATCAAGGATCGCCACCTGCGCGAGCTGTTCGCCGAGGACCCCGAGCGTGGCGAGCGCTTGACCGCGCAGGCGGCGGCCTCTACCTCGACTACTCGAAGAACCGGGTGACCGCCGAGACGATGCGGCTGCTGATCGAGCTGGCGCGCGAGTCCGGCGTCGAGGAGCGACGCGACGCGATGTTCCGCGGCGAGCGGATCAACGTCTCAGAGAACCGCTCGGTGCTGCACGTCGCGCTGCGCATGCCCCGCGAGGCCTCGCTGATCGTCGACGGCGTGGACGTCGTCGCGCAGGTCCACGAGGTGCTCGACCGGATGGCGGCGTTCGCCGAGCGGGTGCGCTCGGGCGAGTGGAAGGGCCACACCGGCAAGCCGATCCGCAACATCGTGAACATCGGCATCGGCGGCTCGGACCTCGGACCGGTGATGGCCTACGAGGCGCTGCGCGCTTACACGCAGCGCGATCTCACGTTCCGCTTCGTCTCGAACGTCGACGCGACCGACTTCGTCGAGGCCACCCGCGACCTCAGCGCGGAGGAGACGCTGTTCATCGTCTCCTCGAAGACGTTCACCACGCTGGAGACGCTCACCAACGCGACCTCCGCGCGCGAATGGGTGCTCGCGCAGCTGGCGGCGACGAGGCGGCGATCGCCAAGCACTTCGTGGCGGTCTCCACCAACGAGCAGCTCGTGCGCCGAGTTCGGCATCGACACCGCCAACATGTTCGGCTTCTGGGACTGGGTCGGCGGGCGCTACTCGATGGACTCGGCGATCGGGCTCTCGACGATGCTCGCGATCGGCCCGGAGCAGTTCGCGGAGATGCTCGGCGCGGCTTCCACGCGATCGACGAGCACTTCCGCAGCGCGCCGCTGCGAGCAGAACCTGCCTGTGCTGATGGGGCTCTTGGCGGTCTGGTACGGCGACTTCTTCGGCTCGCAGTCGATCGGCGTGATGCCCTACGAGCAGTACCTGAAGCGCTTTCCCGCCTACCTGCAGCAGCTGACGATGGAGTCCAACGGCAAGCACGTGACGCTCGCCGGAGAGCACGTCGACTACGAGACCGGCGCGGTCTACTGGGGCGAGCCGGGAACCAACGGCCAGCACAGCTTCTACCAGCTGCTGCACCAGGGCACGAAGCTGATCCCGGTCGATCTGATCGGCTTCGGCAAGAGCATCAACCCGCTGCGCGACCATCACGACATCCTCTCCTCCAACGTGTTCGCGCAGGCGCAGGCGCTCGCGTTCGGCAAGACCGAGGAGCAGGTGCGCGCCGAGGGGACGCCCGAGGCGGTCGTGCCACATCGCGTGATGGAGGGCAACCGCCCCACCAACGTGCTGCTCGCGGAGAAGCTCACGCCGCGCGATCCTCGGGTCGCTGGTGGCGCTGTATGAGCACAGCGTCTTCACTCAGGGCGCGATCTGGGACATCGACTCCTTCGACCAGTGGGGCGTCGAGCTCGGCAAGGCGCTGGCCAAGGCGATCATCCCCGAGCTCGAGAGCGAGTCCGAGCCGCAGCTCGAGCACGACTCCTCCACGAACGCGCTGATCCGCCGCTACCGGTGCGCTGAAGGCAAGCGGCTCGAGCACGATGACGCAGCCGCCGATCAAGATCGTGCTCGCCGACGTGGACGGCACGCTCGTGACCCAGGAGAAGGCTCTGACCGAGCGCGCGGTGGCGGCGGTCAAGCGCCTGCGCGAGGCGGGCATCGAGTTCGCGGTGACCAGCGGGCGGCCTCCGCGCGGCATGTCGATGCTGATCGAGCCGCTCGCTCTGACGCACGCCGATCGCGGCGTTCAACGGCGGGCTGATCGTGCGCCCGGACATGTCGGTCATCGAGCAGAAGACGATCCCCGATCAGCTCGTCGCGCCGGCGATCGAGCTGCTCGACAGGCCAGGGCCTCGACGTGTGGCTCTACAGCGGCGCCGACTGGCTCGTGCGCGACGCCAACGCTCCCGCACGTGGACCGCGAGGCGAAAACCGTCGACGTTCGATCCGAAGATCGTCGAGAGCTTCGACGGCGTCACCGACGTCGCCAAGATCGTGGGCGTCTCCGATGACCACGATCTGGTGGCGAAGACCACCGATCAGGCGCGCGAGAAGTTCGGCGACCACGTCTCCGCCGCCCAATCGCAGCCTTACTACCTGGACATCACCCATCCCCAGGCGAACAAGGGCGAGGTCGTCAGCTATCTCTCCGCGCACCTCGGCATCCCCCCCGAGCAGTTCGCGACGATCGGCGACATGCCAAACGACATCCTGATGTTCGCCCGCTCCGGCTTGAGCATCGCGATGGGCAACGCCGAGCCGCGAGGTGCACCGGGCCGCGCGGCGGGTGACGGCTTCCAACGAGGAGGAGGGGTTCGCGAAGGCGATCGAGCGCTTCGTGCTGAGCGACGGCTCCGCGTCGGAGCAATGAGCTTCACCGCCACGGCCGACGCGTACGACCGTTTCATGGGCGTCTACTCGCTGCTGCTCGCCCCTCAGCTCGCCGAGTTCGGGGAAATCACGGCCGGCCAACGGGTGCTCGATGTGGGCTGCGGCCCGGGCGCTCTCACGGCCGAGCTCATCAGCCGACTGGGAGCAGGCCTCGTTTCCGCAGTCGACCCCTCGGAATCCTTCGTCTCGGCGGCTCGCGAGCGCCACCCCGGCGTCGACGTGCGACTCGCATCGGCTGAGCGGCTGCCATTCGCCGACCGGACGTTCGACCGGGCTCTGGCACAGCTCGTTGTTCACTTCATGGCGGATCCCGCCGTTGGGCTCGGCGAGATGTCGCGTGTCACTCGGCCGGGTGGCGTGGTGGCGGCGTGCGTGTGGGATCACGCTGGCGGCCGCAGCCCACTCAGCCTGTTCTGGGAGGCGGCACACAGGCTCGATCCTGAGGTCGAGGATGAGTCGCGGCGTGCCGGTGCACGTGCGGGTGGGCTCGCGCAGCTCCTCCACGCCGCCGGGCTGCGGGAGATCGAGGAGGCCGCCCTCGAAGCCAGCATCGAGCATGCGAGCTTCGAGTCGTGGTGGGAGCCGTTCACACTCGGCGTCGGCCCGGCCGGCGCCTACACGGCCGGCCTCGACCCCGCACGGCGAACACAGCTGCGCGAACTGTGCCGTGAGCTCCTGCCGGCGGCGCCGTTTATCGTGTCAGCGCGTGCCTGGGCGGCACGAGGCCTTTCCGGCTAGAGCCAGTCGCGACGTCGGAAGCCCCGGTACAGGACGGTTGAAAGCACGATGATGAGCGCCGTTGAAAACCAGAACCCCCAGTGATCGGCGAAACCGGGGAAGGGGACGTTCTGCCCGTAGAAGCCGGTTATCGCCGTCGGGACGGCGATGATCGCCGCCCAGCTCGTGACCTGCTTCATCATCAGGTTCATCCGGTTGCTCTGGATCGTGAGGTTCGTCTCGAGGATCGTGCTGACGAGGTCTCGCAGCGACTCCGTCCACTCCGTCGCGCGAAGCACGTGGTCGTACACATCCTGGTAGTAGGGGGCCATGGCCTGGTCGAGAGTGTGCAGGTCGCGGCGCATCAGCGAGTTGACGACCTCGCGCATCGGCAGCACGACCCGACGCAGCAGGACGAGGCTCTTGCGAAGCTCAAAGGACCGGCGCTGAACCTCGGTATTGCGCGGCGCGCCATCGAACAGGAGATCCTCGAGCGCCTCGATCTCGCTGTCGAGTGACTGCACCGCTTCGAAGTGCCCGTCGACGATGTCGTCGAGCAGACCCCAGAGCAGGAATGACACACCGTGCCTGGCGAGCTCCTTGGACGCATCCCAGCGAGCGACCACCGAATCGATCGGCACGCCCTCATCCTCGCGGACGGTGATCAGCGCCTGGGTCGTTATGAAGCATCGACTTCGTGCGTGCGCAGTTCACCCGACTCGGTGTCCAGATTCACGGCATAGGAGCTCAGGAACAGGTGCGTGTCGTAGCGGTCGAGCTTCGGCCGCTGATGTGCGTTGACCGCATCCTCAACGGCCAGCGGATGCAGCTGAAACTCCTCGGCGATCGTGGCGAGCTCCGCCTTGGTCGGGTCGCAGTAGTCGAGCCACACGCACGCGCTCTCGTCGGTGAGGTGCTCGGAGATGTCCGCGACCGGGAAGTCCTCGAGCACGAGAACGCCGTCGCGGTACAGCCGGGTGCGCGCCATCGGCGAACGATATGGCCAGCGCCGGATCATGCTCGACGTCGAGTGCCGGCGAGCACGCTCCCATCTCAGGGGACCGCGGTAACCACGGTTACAACGTAATCACGATGACATTGCAGTAGCGAACGCCTGGGCATAGGTTCCAGTTGTGGCAGACGATCCGCTACAGGCGCAGAGGTAGAGGCGGCGTGAGCTCAACGGCAGCCGGGGTGGGGCGGCGGGCAGGCTCACGCGCATTCTGGGCTTCGCTTGACTCCGGGCAGCGGATGACGCTGCTGCTGATGGTCGCGGCCGTCGGCGGGCCTGCACGTGCTCGGCTTCCTGACGCTGATCGCCGCTCGTCGCGCCGCACCACTACCGCCTCGGCACGGCGGGAGCGTTCACGGTCGGGATCGGCGTCACGGCCTACACGCTCGGGTTGCGCCACGCCTTCGACGCCGACCACATCTCGGCGATCGACAACACGACGCGCAAGCTGATGGCCGAGGGCAAGCGGCCGCTGAGCGTCGGGTTCTGGTTCTCGCTCGGGCACTCGACGATCGTGTTCGCGCTCGCGTTCCTGCTCTCGATCGGCGTCAGGTCGCTGACCGGCCCGGTCAAGAACGGCAACTCGAGCCTGCACAGGTCACCGGCTGGGTCGGCACAGGCGTCTCGGGCGTCGTTCCTCTACGTGATCGCGGCGCTGAACATCGTGATCCTGCTGGGCATCGTCAGGGTGTTCCGCGAGATGCGCACGCGGCACCTACGACGAGGCAGACGCTGGAGGCAGCAGCTCGACAGCCGCGGGCTGATGAACCGCTTCTTCGGCGGCTCACGAAGACGGTCACCAAGCCCTGGCAGATGTACCCGGTCGGCGTGCTGTTCGGGCTCGGGCTTCGACACCGCGACCGAGGTCGCGCTGCTCGTGCCTCGCCGGCGGCGCGGCGGGCGCGGGGCTGCCGTGGTACGCGATCCTCTGCCTGCCGATCCTGTTCGCCGCCGGCATGTCGCTGCTGGACACGATCGACGGCTCGTTCATGAACTTCGCCTACGGCTGGGCGTTCTCCAAGCCGGTGCGCAAGGTCTTCTACAACATCACGATCACCGGGCTGTCGGTCGCCGTCGCGCTCGTGATCGGCACGATCGAGCTCGGCGGGCTGCTCGCGCGAGACAGCTGAAGCTCTCCGGCTCGTTCTGGGGCTGGTTCGAGGGCATCGACATCAACCTGCTGGGTTTCATCATCGTCGGGATGTTCGTCGCGACCTGGGCGATCGCGCTGGCGGTCTGGCGCTTCGGGCGACATCGAGGAGCGCTGGACCGCCGCACCTCACCGAGGGCGAGGCAGCCGGACGCGATGACCGTCTCCCCCGACGTCCCGCCGCTGAGTGCGCGAGCCTCGCCGACGCGGTCGCGGCGCTGCGTGAGCGGGGACTGCGGCTGTCCACCTCTCGGCGACTGGTGCTCGAGGCGCTGTTTGCGGTGGATGGTCCCGTCTCCGCCGAACACCTCGCGCGCCGCTGAACCTGGAGGCGGCCTCGGTGTATCGCAATCTCGAGACGCTCGAGCGCCATGGCCTCGTGCGGCACGTTCACCTGGGCCACGGCCCCGGGCTGTACGCGCTGCTCGGTCGCGGCGAGCGCGAGTACCTGTACTGCGAGCGTTGCGGTGCCGTCACGGCGTTGCCTCCAAGGAGCTCGATCCGATCCGCGAGCGCATCAGAGAACGATACGGGTATGAGGCACGCTTCAATCATTTCCCGATCGTCGGCACGTGTGCGACGTGCTCAGGCGCAGCCCAGCACACGCACGTCGAGCACGAGCACAGTCACGGCGACTACGTTCATCTCACATCCGCACGTCCGTAGTGCTCGCGCAGAGCGCCTTCAGCTCGCCCCGGTGCTCGCCGCAGGCGTAGCGCTGGGGACCGTACATCCGCGCCCGTGCCAGGTGAGCCAGCGTCCCGGGTCGGCGTCCACGTACTCGCCGTGGCGTAGGTCGAGCAGTTGACGCTCGAGCGACGCTGCGTCTCGGGATCCGGCGCGCTGCCATGACTCACACGTGAAGAGGACCGGCGACCGGCATCGGTTCACGGTAGAGCCGTCGAGGCCGGTAGCCGCTGGTCAGCTCGTCGCCGCGCCGCCGCCACTCGCGGCTCGACGTCGAAGGTGCGGCGGATCCGGCGGTCGCGAAGGTACTTCACCAGCGGGCCGTAGGCGAGTCGCGCGGTCTTCGCGTAGAGCCGCGCAGCCGTGTCGGGCTCCACGAAGGGCATGTACTTGTCGGGGAAGCCCGGCATCGTGCACGCCATGCAGATGCCGCCCACGTTGGGGCAGCCGCCGATGCCGTCCGACCCAGCCGCGGACGGGCACGTTGCACTTGACCACCGGCCCCTTGCAGCCGAGCTTGACCAGGCAGCGGCCGTCGCCGTGCGTGCTCGAGAACTGGCCGTGCTCGGCCAGCCCGGCGCGATCGCAGGACTCGTGGACGGTGCGGCCGAAGATCCACTGCGGGCGCCCCTGCTCGTCGAGCTCGAGCGCCGGGCCCATGCCCGCCAGATGGAGCACCAGGCGCAGCAGCGTCTCGGTGATGTTGTCGGGCTGCACCGGGCAGCCCGGCAGGTTGACGATCGGGATGCCGAGGCGGGACATCCAGCTCCAGCCGAGGTAGTCGCGCAGGCCCATCGCGCCCGTCGGGTTGTTGCGCATCGCGGGGATCCCGCCGTACGCGGCGCAGGTGCCGAGCGCGAGCACGGCCGCGGCCTTCGGGGCCAGGCGGTCGATCCACGTGTTCGTCGAGGATCGGCTGCCGCGTGGCGGCGTCGACGCCGAGGCCGGCCCAGTGTCCGTCTCCGTTGATCTCCTCGTTGGGAACGGACCCCTCGAGGACCAGGATGAACGGGTCGAGCCGGCCCGCGGCGGCTCTGAACCAGGCGCGCATGAAGTCCTCGCCGGTCTCGAAGGCGAACACCGGGTTGTAGAGGATGACCGGCGGCATCCCTGGCAGGCAGCCGCGCAGCAGATCCTCGAGGCTCGGGTTGGTCGCGGCGGTCATCGCGATCGAGTCGCCGTCGCAGCCGAGACCGCTCGTGATCCACAGGACGTTGACGGGCGCTGCGCTCCGGCGAGCGCTGTGGCGGCTGGCTGGCAGCGCGGTCGCTCACGCGCTCACGCGATCCGGTCGTCGCTGGAGCGGCGGCGGCTCGCGAGCGCGCATGAGACGGGCGGTCCCCTCGATCAGCGTCTCGAGATGAGCGTCAAGGCTGCCGTGCAGGTGCCAGTCGCCGGCCGTACCGCTCACCAGGCCCGGCATCGGCGAGCCGACCGAGCGCGTGCGATATCGACGGTCGCTCGGCGGCCACGAGCTGGCCGAGCAGGCGGTGGGTCAGCGGCAGCATCAGGCGGATTCCGGTCGGCTCGACGCGTCCCCAGCGGGCGGCCAGGTGCCAGAGGAAGAGCACCAGGCGAACCTCGAGCCTCGGTTGGCAGGAGATCGCCCGCAGCATGCCGAGGTCCTCCGCGCGGCGCTCTGTGCGGCGCAGCAGCGCGTGGCCGATCTGCGGCCAGGGGAGCACCCGCTCGGCGAACTCCGCATCGAGCAGCGCGAAGCGGCAGGCGCACAGCGCGCGCCACGACGCGACCCGTTCGACATGTCGTCCACGTGCCGGCTGAGCGGCTGCAGCAGATCGCCGCTTCCCACCAGCTCGGTGACCGTCCGGTCGGCGATGCGCGTGTCGACCGCGACGAGGCCGTCGAGGATCAGCAGGCCGGGCCCGTGCCCGACGGCCGCGAACCACGACTCGAGGTCGCACTCGCCGGTGTCCGCTTCGAGCACCCTCGCCGTCGCGAGCTGGCGCGCCGCGAAGCGCGTGCGGATGTCGAGCTCCTCGGCGAGATCGTCGTCGGCATCGAGCAGATAGGCGTAGAGCGGAGGTGATTCCGGGCGCTCTGGCGCGTGCCGGTGCGCGCGGGCCAGCGCGACGAGCCCCAGCCTGACGACATCTCGGCCTTCGATTGACATCGCAGCGCCCCGTTGCTCCCTCCGAGCACGACAGCTCTGACTACGCCGGCGAGTGCTACGCCTTTCGCGTAGCAGACTACCCGCGATTCCGAGGGCTGTAACCAGGATTACCGTCAGCCGTGTGTAAGCGGGATTACCACCTGCGCGCTCGGCCCGTCGGCGACGGTGATAAAAGATGTTCGGACGGTCGATGCACGACCGCCAGCAGGGCTCCGCCGCGCTCCAGCGGCGGGCCGACCGATCCAGAGAAGGGGCGTGTGCTACATGTGTCTCGCCATCCCAGGTCAGATCGTGGAGGTGGTGGACGACGAGCACCGCCTCGCGATGGTGGACGTGGCGGGCGTGCGGCGCACCGTCAACATCGGTCTGCTGGACGTCGAGGGCGGCGGGCGTCGGGCCCGGGCGACTGGGTACTGATCCACGTCGGCTTCGCGATCTCCCAGGTGGACGAAGAGGAGGCGCGGGCGACGCGCGAGCTGCTCGAACGGATGGGCGAGGACTACGAGCGGGAGCTCGAGGAGCTGAAGGCCAGCGTGATCGAGTGAGCTCGCCCTCCGTCATCGGCCTCGCCGTGTGCCCGAGCGAGCACTGCATCACCTGCGCCGACGACGGCGTGCCGATGACGGTCGTGCGCATCGACGAGCGGCGGGGCCTCGCGCTGTGCGCGGACGCCGAGGGCGCGCGGCACACGGTGGAGACCGCGCTGGTCGAGCCGGTCGCCGCCGGCGAGCGGGTGCTCGTGCACGCCGGCGTCGCGATCGCGTCGCCTCCCGCGAGGTGGCGGCGTGAGGTTCGTCGACGAGTTCCGCGACGCCGCGCTCGGCCGCGCCGTGGCCGGCGAGATCCTCTCGCTGGTCGAGCCCGGGCGCCACTACAAGGTGATGGAGGTCTGCGGCGGCCACACGCACTCGATCTACAAGTACGGCGTCGACGACCTGCTGCCCGCGAACGTCGAGCTCGTGCACGGGCCGGGCTGCCCGGTGTGCGTGATCCCGATGGGCCGCGTCGACGACGGGATCGCGATCGCCGAGATGCCCGGCGTGATCTTCACCTGCTTCGGCGACATGATGCGCGTGCCGGGATCCGAGCGGAAGCCTGCTCGACGCCAAGGCCGCGGGCGCCGACGTGCGCATGGTCTACTCGCCGCTGGACGCGCTGCGGATCGCCAAGCAGAACCCCGACCGCGAGGTCGTCTTCTTCGCGATCGGCTTCGAGACGACGGCGCCCTCCACCGCGCTGACGCTCAAGCGCGCGCGCGCCGAGGGCGTGCAGCAACTTCTCCTGCATCTGCAGCCACGTCACGATCGTGCCGCCGCTGCGCGCGCTGCTGGAGTCGCCCGACCTGCGCCTGGACGGCTTCATCGGCCCCGGCCACGTCGCGACGGTCGTCGGCGCGCGGCCGTTCGAGTTCATCCCCGCCGACTACGGCAAGCCGGTCGTGGTCGCGGGCTTCGAGCCGCTGGACATCCTGCAGGCGATCGCGATGATCCTGCGCCAGCTCGCCGAGGGCCGGTGCGAGGTCGAGAACCAGTACAAGCGCGTCGTGCCCTACGAGGGCAACCTGCGCGCGCTCGAGGTGCTGGCCGAGGTGTTCGAGCTGCGTCCGCACTTCGAGTGGCGCGGCCTCGGCTTCATCTCCCACAGCGGCCTGAAGCTCTCGGAGGCCTACGCCGACCTCGACGCCGAGCTGCGCTTCGAGCGTGCCCGGCGTGCGCGTCGCCGACCCGAAGGCGTGCCAGTGCGGCGAGGTCCTGAAGGGCGTGATCAAGCCGTGGGAGTGCAAGGTCTTCGGCACCGCCTGCACCCCCGAGCGCCCGATCGGCACGTGCATGGTCTCCTCCGAGGGGGCCTGCGCGGCCTACTACAACTTCGGGCGCTTCGCGCGCGAGCGGGAGGTCGTGTGATGGCCGAGCCAGGCCGATCATCTCTGAGCGCGAGGAGAGGATCCTCGGGATCATCGAGACCGCCCGCGGCAAGCGCGCGAAGTTTCGCGACGAGCGGATCACGATGGCCCACGGCGCCGGCGGCAAGGCGACCCAGAGCCTGATCGAGGGACTGTTCGTGCCGGCCTTCGGCGGCGAGACGCTGGGCGAGCTGGCCGACGCCGGCGAGGTGGCCGTCGACGGCGTGCAGACTCGCGCTCACGACCGACTCCTACGTGGTCAGGCCGCTGCGCTTCCCCGGCGGCTCGATCGGCGAGCTGGCGGTCAACGGCACCGTCAACGACCTGGCCGTGTCCGGCGCCCGTCCGCTCGCGCTGAGCCTCTCGCTGGTGCTCGAGGAGGGGCTCGCGGCCGAGGAGCTGCGCGCCGAGGTCGACGCGATCGCGCGGGCCGCGCGGGCGGCGGGCGTCGAGATCGTCGCGGGCGACACGAAGGTCGTCGAGCGCGGCCACGCCGACGGGATGTACATCTGCACGACCGGGCTCGGCAGCCGCGATCCGCGCGCGAGCTGTCGCCCCCTCCGACATCCGGCCCGGCGACCGCATCCTGCTGTCGGGCAGCATCGGCGAGCACGGCATGGCGATCATGCTCGCGCGCGGCGAATTCGAGCTGGATGCCGCGATCGAGTCCGACACGGCCTCGCTGTGGCCGGCGGTCGACGCGCTGCTCGACGCCGCCGGGCCCGCGCTGCGCTGCCTGCGCGACGCCACCCGCGGCGGCGTGGCCTCGGTGCTCAACGAGCTGGCGCGCTCCTCCTCGGTGGCGATGCTCGTGCGCGAGGGCGCCGATCCCCGTGCATCCGGCGGTGGCCGGGGCCGCGGAGATCCTCGGGATCGACCCGATGTACGTCGCCAACGAGGGCAAGCTCGTCGCGTTCGTCGCCCCGGAGGCTGTCGGACAGTGCGCTGGCGGCGCTGCGCGCGGTCCCCGGGTGCGAGCAGGCGGCGGAGATCGGCGAGGTGCGGACGGAGCCGCCGGGGATGGTGCTGGTGCGAGACGAGCTTCGGCGGGCGGCGGGTGATGGACCAGCTGGTGGGTGACCCGCTGCCGCGCATCTGTTGATCAGAGTCGAGAGGAGAGGTTATGGCGAGCATGGCGTTTGCGGAGCACAGGAAGACCGAGGCGGTCACCGCCCATGTCCTGTGGATGACGACGGGTCTCAGCTGCGAGGGGGACTCCGTGGCGATGACCTCCGCCACCAATCCGAGCCTCGAGGACATCATCCTGCAGGCGATCCCCGGGATGCCCAAGGTGGTCGTGCACAACCAGGTGATCGACTACGCCGTCGGCCAGGACTACGCGCAGGCGTGGTTCGACGCCGAGCAGGGCAAGCTCGACCCGTTCGTGCTCGTGATCGAGGGCTCGCTCGGCAACGAGGAGATCAACGGAGACGGGCACTGGACCGGCTTCGCCGTGAACCCGCAGGACGGACAGCCGATCACGATGAACGAGTGGATCGACCGGCTGGCGCCGAAGTGCGCGGCGGTCGTCGCCGTCGGCACGTGCGCGACCTACGGCGGGATCCCGGCGATGAAGAACAACCCGACGGGCGCGATGGGCGTTCCCGACTACCTCGGCTGGAGCTGGAAGTCCAAAGCCGGCCTGCCGATCGTCTGCATCCCCGGCTGTCCCGCACAGCCCGACAACATGACCGAGACGCTGCTGTACCTCGCGCTGCACCTGGCGGGACTCGCGCCGGCTCCGGAGCTCGACGAGGCGCTGCGCCCGAAGTGGCTGTTCGGGCGGACCGTGCGCGAGAGCTGTAACCGCGCCGGCTTCACCGAGCAGGGCCAGTACGCGACCGAATACGGCTCTGATCACCGCTGCCTGGTGAAGCTTGGCTGCAAGGGGCCGGTGGTCAAGTGCAACGTGCCCGTCCGGGGCTGGGTCAACGGGATCGGCGGGTGTCCCAACGTGGGCGGCATCTGCATGGCGTGCACGATGCCCGGCTTCCCCGACAAGTTCATGCCGTTCATGGACGAGGACAAGTACGGCCGCTGGGCTGCCGGCGTCACGGAGTACACCTACGGACCCGTCGTCCGCTATTTCCGCAAACGCAACATCAAAACGAAGTACGACATCGAGCCGGAGTGGCGCCGCAGGGGCAAGACACTCTCCAGCGGCTACGCAAAGAGGTGGTGAGCGTCGAGCAACCCTGGCAGAGCCCTTTTCGACTATTCCGGCTGAAGGCCGAGTGAGGAGATAAGCAAATGGCGACTGAAACGCCTTCGCAGCAGAAAGTGATGGTCAAGGAGATGTCCTGGGATCCGATCACGCGGATCGTCGGGAGCCTCGGCATTCACACCGAGATCGACTTCACCAACCAGCAGGTCCTCAAGTGCTACAGCACCTCGATGATCTTTCGCGGGTTTGACATCTTCATGAAGGGCATCGATCCGCGCGACGCCCACTTCATCACCAGTCGCATCTGCGGCATCTGCGGCGACAACCACTGCACGTGCTCGTGCCTGAACCAGAACATGGCTTACGGCGTCAAGCCGCCGGCGCTCGGAGACCTCGCGTTCAATCTGGCCGAGACCGCGGACTACATCTTCGATCACGCGATCTTCAACGACTGCATGGCCAACGTCGACTTCTGCGAGCAGATGGTCAAGGAGACGAACCCGACGCTGCTGGCGACGGCCGAGAACACGCCGGCACCGCATCGGGACATCCACGGCTTCAAGACGATCGCCGACATCATGCGGGCGCTCAATCCGTTCACCGGCGAGTTCTATCTGGAGACGCTGCACGTCGCGCGCTACACGCGCGAGATGTACTGCCTGTTCGGAGGCCGCCACACGCACCCCTCGACGATCATGCCGGGAGGGTGCAGCGCCGACATCACCCACCAGACGTGCACCGACTACTACGTGCGCCTGATGCGCTACTTCGACTACGTCAAGCGCAGCGTGCCGATGCACGACGACCTGTATGACTTCTTCCTGCAGGAGCTGCCCGGCTACGACATGGTCGGCTTCCGTGAGACGAACCTCGTCAACTGGGGCTCCTTCGACGATCCCGATTACGTCGACTACGACTACCGCAACATGACCGAGTGGGGGCGCAAGCGCTACATCACCCCCGGCGTCGCCATCGGCGGCGAGCTGATTTCAACGGATCTCGTGGAGATCAACCTTATGATCCGCATCCTGCTCGGCTCCTCCTACTTCGACTCCTGGGAGAACGAGCCGACGCTGGTCACACAGGATCCGCTCGGCAACCCCGTCGACAAGAATCACCCGTGGAACAAGGTCACGCTGCCGCGACCGCAGAAGCGGGACTTCACCGACAAGTACACGTGGGTCGTCTCCCCGCGGATCTACGACAAGCGCAGCGACACGCACGTCTGCTGCGACACCGGGGGCGGGCCGTTCGCCCGCCAGTGGTGCACCGCAAAGGCCGGGCTGGTCGACTTCGGCTACGCCAAGGCCACCGGTAACTCGATTCAGATGGTGCTGCCGCGCTCGCCGAACATGCCCGAGATGGAACTCGAGTGGAAGGTGCCCGAGAAGTCCAACGCGATCGAGCGCGACCGCGCGAGGACCTATCACCAGGCCTACAGCGCCCTGATCGCCCTGCACTGCCTCGAGCGGGCGATGAAGGAGGTCCAGGCCGGGCGGACGAAAAGCTGGAACAAATTCACGGTCCCCGACAGCGCGGTCAGCTGCGGTTTCCACGAGGCCGCCCGCGGCGTGCTGTCTCACCACATGGTGATCCGCGACGGCAAGATCGCCAACTACCAACCCTACCCGCCGACGCCGTGGAACGCCAGCCCTCGAGACGTCTTCGGGACGCCTGGACCCTATGAGGATGCCGTGCAGAACACGCCCATCTTCGAGGAGAACGGCCCGGAGAACTTCAAAGGCATCGACATCATGCGGGCGGTTCGGTCGTTCGATCCGTGTTTGCCCTGCGGCGTGCACATGTACAACGGGAGCGGCAGGGTGCGCAAGGTGATCCACACGCCGACGGCGCTGGCGTAGGTCGTCTGAGATGTCCGTCACGACGATCGGCCAGGAGCACGACGACCTGCTCGTGCGCGTGCAGGAGCTCCAGGCGCGGCTCGACTCCTCCGGCGATCCACAGACGCGTGAGCTCGCCGAGGACCTGGTGTCCGCGGTGGTGCAGATGTACGGCGCGGGGCTGGAGCGGATCGTCGGCTGTCTGCTCGCCGCCGGCGAGGAGGGCGAACGCCTGGCTGCCGCGCTCGCCGAGGAGGAGCTCGTCGTGCCGCTCCTCTTGATCCACGACCTGCACCCGGTGCCGCTGTCCGATCGGGTGCAGAGCGCGCTCGAGCACGTGCGGCCCTACATGGAATCCCACGGCGGCGACGTCGAGCTGCTGTCGCTCGATGAGGGCGTCGCGCGCATCAAGCTGCGCGGCAGCTGCTCGGACTGCGCAGCCTCCGCGATGACGCTCGAGCTGGCGATCAAGCAGGCCCTCGAGGAGGCGGCGCCCGACCTCGAGGGTCTTGAGGTCGAGGGGGTGGCGCCTGCTGCGACGGGACCCTCGCTGCCGCTCATGAACGGCGCGCCGGCGGCCGCCGGAGTCGAGCTGCCGCTGGTGATCTCGCCCGCGCCGACCCCCGCGCCGGCACCCGCGCCCTCGTGGTTCGAGGTCGATCACCTCGACCTGGTGCCCGTCGGCCATATGGTCGGCGCCCAGGTCGCCGGCGAGGAGCTCGTCGTGGCGAACGTCGACGGCACGCTCTTGGCGTACGCGAACACCTGCGCGGACTGCGGCGGCCCGCTCGACCGCGGTGAGCTGGAGGCCGGCACGCTTGCCTGCCCGAGCTGCTCGAGAACCTTCTTCCTGCCGCGCGCGGGGCGATCGATGGATGATGATCGCCTTCAGCTCCAGCCGGTTCCGCTCCTGCGTGAGCAGGGCCACGTGAAGGTGGCGTTGACGCGGTGAGCGTGGCGGGCGGCGATCCCGGCGCTCGCCCGCTCGGTGCGGGCCGCGCCCGCCCGTCCGCCCGGCGCCCGATCGACGATGCCATGACCGCGAAGCGCCGCGCCCAGCTGGTCGCCGGGCTTCGCGGCCTTGTCCGTCCTGACGCCGCCGCCAGGGGGGGAGTCGCCGAGAGCGCCGAGGTGAGTGCCGCAGGCGCCGCTCGCGCGTCTGCGAGCGAGGAGTCGTGCGATCTTTGCGCGACAACCATCCCGGCGGACCATCGTCACCTGCTGAATTTGGTCGAGCGCAGGATCGAGTGCGTGTGCGAGAGCTGCTGGGCGCTGCGCTCGGGCGATGCCGAGTACCGCCCGACGGGGGGCCGGACGCTGTGGCTGCCGGAGCTCGAGCTGCCCGAGGATGTGTGGGCCGGCTTTCAGATACCGATCGGGCTCGCCTTCTTCATGGAGTCGAGCATGGCCGGCTGCGTGGTCGCCCTGTACCCGAGTCCCGCGGGCGCGACCGAGAGCGAGCTGCACTTCTCCTCCTGGAGCCGGATGGTCGAGCTCAACCCCATCCTGGCGGGCCTGGAGGCCGACATCGAGGGCTTGGTCGTCAACCGGCTGTCGGACCCCCCGGCCTATGCGATAGCGCCGATCGACCGCTGCTACGCCCTCACCGGGACGATCAAGGTCAACTGGGAGGGGATCTCCGGCGGCCCGAGGGTGGCGGGAGGCGGTATCGAGATTCTTCGATGAGCTGCGGGCGGAGGCTGTCGTGAGATGAGCGTGCCCCCCGACATCGCGGCCGAGGAGCTGACGGATGCCCCCGAGCCCTCATCCACGGGGCCCGAGCCCGAGTTCGAGGTTCTGGGAGTTCGCCCGCTGCGCTACGCCGCAGCGCCGACGCTGATGCTCGATCTCCAGGTCTCAGAGCCGAGCGGGCGCGAGGTGTACATGATCGCTCTCACCATCCAGCTGATGATCGAGCCGGCCAGGCGCGCCTATGACGGCGTCACGCGCGAGCGTCTCGCCGGACTGTTCGGCGCGCCCGAGCGCTGGGCGGTGACGACGCAGAGCCTCGTGTGGGCGCGGCTCGACGTGATCGTCCCGGCGTTCACCGGCTCGACCACCGTGGCGGTGCCGATCGCCTGCAACTACGACCTGGAGGTCGCGGCCGCCAAGTACCTCCATTCGCTCCCCGACGGGGAGGCGCCGCTGGCGCTGCACTTCAACGGCATGGTCTACTACCCAAACGAGCAGGGGGGCTTGCAGATGGTGCTCGTGCCCTGGTCGAGCATCGGTCGATTACCGCATGCCCGTTGACGTCTGGCGGGAGACGATCGAGCACTACTACCCGAACACGGGCTGGGTGGCGCTGCGCGCCGAGACGCTGCACGCGCTCGAGCGCCGGCGCGTCGCGCGCGGGCTGCCCACCTACGACGCCTGCATCCGCCAGCTCCTCGGCGAGGCTCGCGATGGCTGAGGTTGCTATGCCCGAGGCCCTCGAGCGGCTGATCGACTCGCTGCTGTACGAGGGATACGCGCTGTACCCCTACACACCGGGGGCCACCAAGAATGCGACTCCCACGCCGTTCGGGATCCTCTACCCGCCTGACCTACGCCGCTGCGCTCGCCAGCACCTTCGAGCACCTCGAGCTGCGCTGCGTGCTGCAGGCGCCGCCCGGGGCGGTGCTCAGCGCCGAGGTCAGGTTTCTCGCGGCCGGTGGCGCGCGCCACGAGGCCGTCGCCCACCGCGTTCGGCTGGCGGACGCGACGCTCGTGGCGCTCGCCGACGGCGTCTGCGGGGAGCGAGGGCGCCACCGCGCTCGAGGTCGGAGATCGCAGGCGAGGTCAGCTGGGCCGCTGCTCGATGGGCGCTCAGCCTGCGCGCGCACGAGCTCGGCGACGGCGCCCACGAAATGGCGCTTCGCGTCGAGAACCGGACAGCCGTGCGCGCAGGGTCTCGACCGCGCCGGCGCGCTCGCGCACTCGCTGCTCTCGACGCATCCGATCCTGCGCGTCTGCGGCGGGCGCTTCAGCTCGCCGCTTGAGCGCCCATGCGCGAGCGTCAACACCTACCCGGTGCTGGCGAGCGCCGGCGACGACGCCGTGCTCGGCGCCGCGATCGTGCTCCCCGATCACCCGCAGATCGCGCCCGAGAGCCGCGGGGGCCTGTTCGACTCCACCGAGATCGAGGAGGCGCTGTTGCTGCACGTCAAGGTGCTCAGCGACTCCGAGCGTGAGGAGATCGAGCGCCACGACCCGCGTCGTTTGCGAGATGGTGGCGCGCGCCGGCAGCCGCCACGCCGGATGACATTCTCGCGCTGCACGGGCGCGTCACGCTGCGGGACCCGGCAGGCGTGGCCGCGCGCAGCCCGGTCAGCGAGACCCCGCCCGAGGAGCCCCCGGATCTGCTCGATCCGCAGGCCGGCGAGGAGCACGTCCGACGTCGACGGAGTGCGCTTTTGCCGCGGCGGCAAGGTGAGGATCCGGCCCGGCCCGGAGGCGGACCTGCATGCGCGCATGCTCGACGGGCGCACCGCGACGATCGAGCGCATCCTGATCGACTACGACGGCAAGACGCACCTCGGGGTCACGGTGGACGATGACCCCGGCCAGGAGCTGCTTCGCGACAGCGGCCGCTACCTGTTCTTCTTCACCCCCGAGGTCGAGGTGCTCCGGTGAAGGCTGCCCCCACCGGGAGACTTGCATGAGTCCCGAGCGCGAGCCGCGGATTCTCATCGCCGGGGTCGGCAACGCGTGGCTTCGAGACGACGGCTTCGGTGGCGAGGTCGCGAGGCAGACTCGAACGCCGCCGGCTGCCCGCGGGCGTCGCGGTGATGGACGCCGGCACCGGCGGTCTCGACCTGGCCTACGAGGTGATGCGCGGCTACGACGCCCTCGTGATCCTCGACGTGAGCCGCCAGGGAGGCGAGCCGGGCACGCTGTATGTGATGGAGGTGCCAGAGGAGTCCGTCGAGGGCAAGATCGACGACGGCGAGGCGATCAACCCCCACGGCATGGACCCGCAGACGGTCCTGCGCTTCGTCAGGTCGATCGGCGCATGGCCCGGCAGGGTGGTGGTCATCGCCTGCGAGCCCGCAGAGGTCGAGGAGATGGGCTTCGGGCTCTCGCTGGAGGTGCAGTCGGCGGTCGAGCGGGCGGTCGAGCTGGTGCTCGAGACCGCCGAAGAGCTTCGCGCGAGCGCGATGCTGGAACCAGCGGAGTAGCGCGATGCACGAGCTGTCGCTGAGCGGCGCGGTGCTCAACACGGCCGTCAAGCACGCCGACGAGCGGCGCGTCAGCCTCGTCAGCCTGCGCGTCGGGCGCCTGCGCCAGGTCGTTCCCGACACGCTCGAGTTCTACTTCGAGTTCGTCGCCCGGGGGACGGTCTGCGAAGGCGCGAGGCTGGAGCTCGCAGATCATCGAGGCGAGCCTGCGCTGCAACGCATGCGAGCGCGAGTGGGAGATCGAGATCCCGGCGTTCCGCTGCCCGACCTGCGGCTGGCGCCAACGTCGAGGTGGCGAGCGGAAACGAGTTCGAAGTGGAGTCAATCGAGATCGAGGAGGCCGCATGCATCGCACAAAAGTGAGGATCGTCGAGGATGCGCTGGACGCCAACAACACGATCGCCCAAGCCAATCGTGCGGACTTCGACCGCGCCGGCGTGACGGTCGTGAACTTCATGAGCGCGCCGGGCGCCGGCAAGACGTCGCTGCTCGAGCGGGTGGTGGGCGAGCTGCCGGGCGTTCGCGTCGGGGTCCTCGAGGGGGACGTGCAGGGGTCGATGGACGCCGATCGGCTCGCCGGCCTGCACGTGCCGGTCACCCAGCTGAACACCGATCCGAGCTTCGGCGGCGAGTGCCACCTCGACGCGAACATGGTGCGCTCGGCACTGGCTGCAGCTGCCGCTTGATGAGATCGACATGCTCGTGATCGAGAACGTGGGCAACCTCGTCTGTCCGGCCGAGTTCAAGGTCGGCGAGGACGTGCGGGTGATGGTCTCCTCGGTCACCGAGGGCGAGGACAAGCCGCTGAAGTACCCGCTCATGTTCCGCACCTGCGATCTGGTGCTGGTCAACAAGATCGACCTGCTGCCGCACCTCGACTATGACCTGGATCGGTTTCTCTACAACGTCGACCAGGTGCACCCGGACGCCGAGCGATGCTCGTGAGCGCCCGCACCGGCGAGGGCATCGACGCCTGGCGCGACTGGCTGACCGGCGTCGCACGCACGCGCGAGGGGATGCCGGCTTGACAGCGACCGCCACCCACGGCGCGCTGGGCGCGCATCTGCAGGCGCTGCTCGCGCGGCGTACAGAGGCCAACCGCCGAGTTCTTCGCCGCAGGAGGCCGAGCGGCTTGCGCGTCTCTGCCATCGGATGGCCGAGCGCTTCGCGCGCGGCGGCAGGCTGATCGCGCTGGGGACCTCATCGGCGGCGCGATCGGATGCGCGGCACGTGGCGGTCGAGTTCGTCCATCCCGTGATCGTTGGCAAGCGCGCGCTTGCCCGCCATCGCCCTGACCGCAGATGGCGGCGAGCTCGCCTGCCAGCTCGATCTGATCGCGCGCGAGGATGACATCGTGATCGCGTTCCTCGACCAGGATGACGAGGTCGAGCGAGGTCGCCCGCGCGGTGGCGCTCGCGCGCCGGCGCGGATGCCTGACGATCGCCTTCGCGCAGATCGGGGCGGAGTGGGAGTTCGAGCCTCCGAGCGACGATGACTACGTTCGCCAGGAGCTCGTCGAGACGCTCTACCACGTGCTGTGGGAGCTGGTGCACGTGTTCTTCGACCACCGCGGACTGCTCGCGGGTCGTGACGCCCGCCGGGTGCACGACGCCGGCGCCTCGAGCTTTCTGTATCCGTTCCTGGCCGAGCAGGAGCGGCGAGCTGGAGCCGGTCGTCGAGGACGTGCGTCGCTCGGTGGCTGCATGAAGGCCGCTGAGATCGGCGCGTTGCGGGTCCAGACGCTGAACGAGAACCGCGATGCGCTGCTGGGTGCGGCGAGCGCGCTGCGCGAGAGCTTCGAGCGGGGTGGCAAGCTGCTGGCGCTCGGCAACGGGGGCTCGGCGACCGATGCGATGGACGTCGTCGCCGACTTCCGCTCGGAGGGCGTGGCGGGCAGGGCTCGGCCGGCGATCGACCTGACCGAGGACTCCGGGATCCTGACCGCGATCGCCAACGACATCGGTATCGACGCGATCTTCTCTCGCCAGGTGATCGCCTACGGGATGCGCGGCGACGCGCTGCTCGCGCTGTCCACCTCGGGCAACTCGCGCAACGTGATCGAGGCGCTCTGCGAGGCGCGGCGCCAGGGGTCTCGAGACGATCGCGATGGTCGGCTACGACGGCGGCCGGGTCGGCTCCGAGCGACTGGCCGACCACGTCGTGATCACCCGCTCCGAGCACATACCGCGAATCCAGGAGGCCCAGGCCAGCGCCTACCACGCGCTGCGGGAGCTCGTCGAGCTCGTGCCGGAGGCAGGAGCTCGGGAGTGAGCGTTCGCGCGCCTGTTGCACGGGCGACCGCCTCCACCCGCCGCGTGCGTGTGCGCGTGCAGGGAACGGTGCAGGGGGTCGGCTTCCGGCCATACGTCTACAGGTTGGCCGAGCAGCACGGGCTCACGGGCTTCGTCCTGAACGACTCCCACGGAGTCCTGCTGGAGGTGGAGGGAGGCGCGGCCGCGGTCGAGGAGTTCCTCGCGCGGCTCGGGCCCGACGCGCCACCGCTGGCGGTGATCGAGCGGAGTGCGCATCGAGGAGCGCGAACCACACGGCGGCAGCGGGTTCGCGATCCGCGACAGCCCGCGCACCGGCACGATCGATGCGCCCGTCACGCCCGACAGCGCGACCTGCCCGGACTGCCTGCGCGAACTGTTCGACCCGGAGCGACCGTCGCTATCGATACCCGTTCATCAACTGCACCAACTGCGGGCCGCGCTTCACGATCGTGCGCGGGATCCCCTACGACCGCCCGTTCACGACGATGGCGGGCTTCCAGATGTGCGGGCGCTGCCGTGCCGAGTACGAGGACCCGGCCGATCGCCGATTCCACGCGCAGCCGAACGCCTGCCCGCAGTGCGGACCGGCGGTGTCGCTGCTGCGGAGTGGACGGGGAGCGGCTTTCACTCGGGCGCGCCCGGCGATGCGGTGCAGGCGGCCGCCGAGGCGCTGCGCGAAGGGAAGATCGTGGCGGTCAAGGGGATCGGGGGGTTTCACCTCGCCTGCCGTGCCGATGACGAGGCGGCGGTCGCCGCGCTGCGTGCGCGCAAGCACCGCGAGGACAAGCCGTTTGGGTTGATGGTGGCCACGGTTGAGGATGCGGGCAGCCTGGTGCGGCTCGGCCCCGCCGAGCGCGCGCTGCTGTGCGGCCCCGAGCGCCCGATCGTGCTCGCTCCGCGAGGCTCGAGGACGCGGCGGTGGCGCATTCGGTGGCCCCCGCTGCGCCCGAGCTCGGCGTGATGCTGCCGTACTCCCCGCTTCATCACCTGCTGCTCGCCGATCTGAACGGCGGCGCGCCGCATGCGGCGGGCGCCGGGGGTGCCGCGCGACGTCACGGCCGGGAGGTCCTGACGCTCGTGATGACGAGCGGAAACGCCTCCGAGGAGCCGATCGCCTATCGCGACGAGGATGCGCTCGCCCGCCTGGGAGGAATCGCGGACCTGCTGCTCGTCCATGACCGCCCGATCCAGACACGCACCGACGATTCGGTCCTGCGCGTGCTCGACGCTCCGACCGGTGCTCGCAAGATGCTGCTGCGGCGCTCGCGTGGCTACGTGCCCGCCGGCCTGTCGCTGCCCGACAGCGCCGAGCACCCGATCCTCGCCTGTGGCGCCGAGCTCAAGAACACGTTCTGCCT
Organism: uncultured Solirubrobacteraceae bacterium; assembly: GCA_963764185.1. GTDB lineage: Bacteria > Actinomycetota > Thermoleophilia > Solirubrobacterales > Solirubrobacteraceae > Palsa-744. The sequence continues at coordinate 488,967 of CAVXRF010000009.1, forward strand.
GGCCAGGGGACGCCGCGCGTGGGTCTCCCACCACATCGGCGATCTGGAGAACTACGAGACGCTGCGCTCCTTCACCGAGGGGATCGAGCACTTCGAGCGACTGTTCGAGGTAGCGCCGGAGGTGGTCGCCCATGATCTCCATCCCGAGTATCTGTCCACAAAGTATGCGCTGGACTGCGGGCTCGAGCAGCTGATCGGCGTTCAGCACCATCACGCCCACCTGGCCGCATGCCTGGCCGAGCACGGAGAGCCGGGCCCGGCCGTGGGCGCGATATTCGATGGGACCGGCTACGGGCTCGACGGGACGGTCTGGGGTGGCGAGCTGCTGCTCGGCGATCTCGAAGACTTCCGCCGCGCCGGGTCTCTGCTGCCCGTTCGACTGCCCGGCGGCGCACGTGCGATCCGGGAACCGTGGCGGATGGCGTGCGCATGGCTGTCGGTCTGCGAAGCGGACGAGGACGGAGAGCGCGATCCCGAGATCCCGCCGGCGCTCCGAGCGGGCGTGGCGGATCGCGCGTGGCGCCAGGTGGCCCAGCTGGTTCGCACGGGCGTGCACGCACCGATGACGACGAGCATGGGGCGCCTGTTCGACGCGGTCGGCGCGCTATGCGGACTGCGAGCGCGGGTTAACTACGAGGGTCAGGCGGCGATCGAGCTCGAGGCGGCGTGCGACCCCTCCGAGCGGGGCCGTTACCCGATGGCCCTGCATAGGGACGGAGAGCTGATCGTGATCGACCCGCGTGAGACGATCCAGGCCATCGGTGCCGATCTCGCGGCGGGAGCCACCGCCGGCGCCGTCGCCAGTCGCTTCCATACTGCGTTGAGCGCCGCAACGGTCGAGGCATTGGCCCTGGCAGCCTCCTCGCAGGGGATCGATCTGATCGTGCTCTCCGGAGGCGTGTTCCAGAACCGGCGTCTGCTCGAGGCGGTCATGGCGGGCCTGCATCGAGCGGGCCTGCGTGCGATCACGCCCGAGCAGTTGCCGGTCGGCGACGGGGGGATCTCCTACGGACAGGCTGCGGTGGCAGCCCGGCGAATGGCCATGCCGTGGAACCGGTGAGCTGAGATGAGCGAGTCGAACGCTGAGCTCGACACGATCGTCAAGCGAGGGGTGTTCATCCGCGGGGCCGATCGCCCATTCGGTGAGCTGACGGTCGAGGACGTCAGGGCGCGGGCCGATGAGCTGCGCGCGGTGACCGGGTGGGGGCCGACCGTGCGGGTGGCCCCGGTGGCGCAGGCGTGGCGCGAGCTCGCCATGACGATGGAGCGAAGCGGGTCGGCCAGCGTCAGCGAGCTCGACCGCGAGCTGGTGGTGGAGCTCGCGCAGAAGCTCTGGGTCGTCCTCCCGGGCGGCCCCATGATGACCTGAGAGCTCCGGGGATCGATCCGAGGGGATGGCCTTCGCGCGTGTCTCGACCCTTGGTCCAATTCCGCACCGCGGCGTAAAGCCGGCCCGGCGGACGGCCGACGCTTTTGCAAGTAGACGGTCGCTCAGGGCAAACCCGTCGCGAGACGGGGACGCAAAGCCAGGGATCTCACAGAGACCGCCCGGCTGCGGACCTCAACGGATTCGACGCGGTCAGCATTCAGACGGAGGTCCGGAAATGCCCCACATGGAAGTCCTGAGATGCCACCAATAGTCCGCTCTCGGCAGCGCTCGAGCGCTGCGCCGGCAGTCCGCAGGCGCTTTCGGCGGCGAGATGCGGGCGCTCCTTCGAGCAGTCCCGCTCCTGCTGAGAGCAGCTCCTCTGTCGCTGACAGCAGGCTCGCGGCTGCTGAGAGCAATTCCGCGGCTGCCGAGCAGCCGCTTCTCAGAAGCCGGCCTCTGACTCCCTCCGCCAGGCAGTTCGCGCAGGTCACCGCCGCGACGCTGCTCGTCGCCGGCTTTCCGATCGCGATCGTCTGGTGGCTGCGCGACTCGAGGACGATCTCCTCGGCGGTCCTGTGCGTGGTCCTCGGGATGGTCCTTTCTCTCGGTGCCTCTCATCTGGGCCGCGTGCTGTGGGAGAAGTGGCCCGGCTCTGAAGACCTGCTGTTCAGCGAGCTGATGATCTGGGGCTACCTGCATCGCGTGCGCTCCCAGCGCCGGCTGGCGTCCGCGCTGGACACCCTCGGGCCGATGAGCGAGACGCGCCGCGGCAGGCTGGACGGCATGAGCACCAAGGAGCGGGCCAAGCTCCTTGAGCAGCTGGTCGCGGAGATGGAGACGCGCGACCCCTACCTCCACGGTCACTCGCGCAGGGTCGCCCGCTATTCCTGGATGATCGCCAGACGGCTCGGCCTCCCACGCGAGGAGGTTGCGAGGATCCGCACCGCGGCAGCTATCCACGATGTGGGGAAGATCAAAACGCCGAAGGCGATCCTCCACAAGGCCGGCCGACTGACCGATGCGGAGTACGAGGTGATAAAGCGCCATCCGGGCGACGGCGCGGTGATGGCCGACGTGCTCGGCGATCCGGAGCTGACGTCGATGGTCCGCCATCACCATGAGCGCCTCGACGGGACGGGCTATCCCGACGGCCAGTCCGGGCAGCAGATACCGCTCGGGGCACGGATCATCGCCGTCGCCGACACCTTTGACGCGATCACCTCAGAGCGTCCCTACCGGTCTGCGAGTCCGCACAAGAGGGCGATAGACATCCTCAGGGAGGAGGCGGGTACGAGGCTTGACCCTGGCGTCGTGCGCGCGTTCTGCGGGCACTATGCCGGTCGCCGCCCGCTCGCGGCATGGGCGTTTGTCGCGGGCCTGCCGGAGAGAGTCCTCTCCTGGCTCGTCGGTAGCGCCGCCAGTGTCGGCTCCGCGGCCAAGGTGGTCGCCGTGGCAGCCCTCGTCGGCGGCGCCGCAGTCTCCTCCTCCACGCTCGGGCTGCCGGCTGTGAAGCACAGGGCGGTTGATGCGCGTTCAGAATCGACGGCGGCATCGCACGCTCAGGGCGCCTCCTCGACCACGCCGACGGCGTCGATCGGCCAGGGCGCAGGCGCAACCGCAGGCGCCGGGCACCACTCCGCGCGCTCGCGACACGCTGCGCTCAGCCCAGCGGCCGGCAGCGGAGCTCAGACCGGCGCTGCGAGCGGAGCTCAGCCATCAGACGGCGGCGGCTCCTCGACCCAGGGCGCCGGTTCCGCAGCAGCTGAAGGAGCCGTCGCCGGCAAGGGCGAAACCGCCAAGGGCAAGAGCGAAGAAGGCTCGGCCAAAGGTACGCCGGAAAGCCCGAGCAAAGGCAAAAGCGAAGAAGGCACCGCCAAAGCCAAAACCGAAGAAGCCAAAGGCAAGGGCGAAGAAGGCACCGCCAAAGCCAAAACCGAAGAAGCCAAAGGCAAGAGCGAAGAAGGCACCGCCAAAGCCAAAACCGAAGAAGCCAAAGGCAAGAGCGAAGAAGGCACCGCCAAAGCCAAAACCGAAGAAGTGGCGGGCAAAACCAAAGAAGTGCTCGGCAAAACAAAAGAAGTGGTCAAAGAAGTGGTCAAAGAAGTGAAAGGCGGCGTCGAAGGAGTGCTCGGCAAACTCAAATGAGCGCGCCGGGGAGCATCTAAGATCCTCAGGTGGCGCCGGGCGACCTTCACGGGTCCTTTGCGCAGGCCGCGGCAGAGGACGGCATCCGGCTCGAAGGTCAGTCGTTCGACTGGCTCTGCGAGCAGGGCCACGTGGGGCTCGAGCGCGTCGCAAGGGAGCGGCGTGATGGGGCGCTCATCCGGCCCGTGACAGCGGCACTCGAGCTGCTCGCTGCGATCTACGCGCGCCTGAAGGGAGACGTCTCGGTGCTGTACGCATCGCGCGCGAACCTGCTGCTCCCGGTCGAGTTGGTGCACGCGCCGACCGGCACCGTGATCGAAGTCGACGCCTCATCGCACTTCACCTCGTTTCGCCTCGCGGCGCTCGAGCTCTACCCGGTCGATGTCAGCGTCGGGTTCGACGTCGAGGCGCACAAGGCGCTGTGCCGGGACTGGTGCGCGAGGACCGACGGTCTTCAGCGCGGCCTGGCCGCCAAGGGCTTCGGGTTCGGTGGCGTGCAGCGGGAAGTGGCCTACCACGACGCCCTGCGCGATCTCGCCACGCCGGCGATGGGCCATCCGCCGCTCGTCCGGATCGCAGCGGTCGATGGCGATGGGGCGGCTGCATACCGCCGCCACCGAGGCTCGCTGCTGGCGCGCCTTGGCGCCTGACTCAGCGGGCCGGTGCCTGCGACTCGTCGGTCACCGCGACGTTGACCGTCCCGCAGCGCCCGCAGCGGACGCGGACCTTCTTCGTCATCTGCACCGCGTGCATCGCCGTCGCGAGCACGTTGCCGCACTCGACGCAGACATAGTCGTCGGGCCCATTGCCACGGAAGACGGGCCTGTCGACGTCCTCCTGGATCGCGGTCCCGCCGTCGAATGGCACCTCGCCCGGGCGGATGCGCCTCATCGTGATGTTTGCCATCGCCCCAACGCGCCTGTTGTCGTAAACCGACTCTAATGCCCGGCCGGGGGGCACATCAGAGCTCGGCGAGCTTCGTCGTGAAATCCTTGATCAGGGCGTCCAGCACGCCGACGACGACTCCCTCCCCCATCGATGCGGCCTTGCCCGTGATCTGGGCGTGCGTGTGGATCGTGCCGCCGCCGTCGTTGAGAGCGAACTCGACGGTCGCGTTGGCATACCCCTGGCCGCCGGCCTCCTTGGACTTGATGCCCAGCACCACGCGGTGGGCGGCGGGGTCCTGCTCGGCGACCTCGACAACGCCCGTGAACGTCATCGACATCGCTCCCATCTTGACCTTGATCTCCGCCCTGACGGAGTCCGGTCCGGTCCGCTCGAGCACGCTGCCGCCCTCGACGCACGGCACGACCCGGTCGAGGTCGAGGATCGCGGCGTAGCTCTCGTCGATCGGTTTTGCTGTCGAGAAGGGATTGTCGAGCTCCACAGCCATGCGCGGTTTCTCCTGTGTCGAAGGGCGGGAGGTGGCTCCGAATAACCTACAGCGGCAGGTAGGCGACCTCCGAGCCGGCGGGCAGCTCTCCCGCGCCGCGGGGAATCCAGGCGAGGCCATCGGCCTGGGCGCTGATCGCGATCTGATGGGACTCCTGGCCGAGCAGCGGCGCGAGCGCGACCGAGCCGCCTGATGCGCTGAGACGCACCCGCATCAGGTGGTCGCGCCGTGCGTTTCGCGCCACCGGCGAGCTCAGCGAACCCGAGCGCCACGCCGGCCTCACGCTCGATGCGCCCTGCAAAGCGAGCAGCGCCGGGCGCACGAACAGCTCGCAGCAGACGAGGCTCGACACCGGATTGCCGGGCAGTCCGAAGACGAGCGTCGACTCGCGCACGCCGAACGCAAGCGGCTTTCCGGGACGCATCGCGATGCGCCAGAAGACCTCGCTGATGCCGAGCTCGCGCCCGACGTCGCGAACGAGGTCGTGGGCGCCCACCGACACGCCGCCGGAGCTGACGACGACGTCATGTTCTAGCGCCCGTGCGAGCGCCGCGCGGTGTGCCTCACGCGAGTCGGCGGCGGGCATGATCTGCTCAACGCGCGCCCCGCTCGCCTGAAGTGAGGCCCTGAGCATCGGCGTGTTGGCGTCGAATATCTCGCCGTCGCCGAGGTGCTCGCCCGCTTGGCGCAGCTCGCTGCCGGTGCTGAGCACGGCCACGCTGGGTTGCTTACGACAGGCGAGGGTGCCGAGGCCCGAGGCGGCGGCCGCACCGATCTGGGCCGGGCCCAGCAGCGTGCCCGCGCGAAGCAGGCGCTCGCCGCGTTTGACGTCGCTGCCGCGGTTGCGCACGAACGCGCCCGCCGCGACTGCAGATCTCAGCACGAGCTCCTCGCCCTCCCGAGCGGCGTCCTCGATGGGCACCACGGCGTCGGCCTGCGCCGGCACGACGGCGCCGGTGGAGATGGCGACGGCCTGACCGGGCGCCAGCTCGCCGAGATAAGGACTGCCGGCCGCCGACTCACCGGCGAGCGCGAGCCGTCCGGGCGCGTCTGCCGAACGCAGTGCGTAGCCGTCCATCGCCGAGCTCTCGAATGGGGGCAGGTCGATCGCCGCGCTGACGTCCTCGGCGAGGAAGCGGCCTTGGACCTGCTCGAGGCGCACCTGCTCGGCCGGGAGCGCGCTCGCGTGTGCGAGGACCATGGCCAGCGCGTCGTCAATCCCCAAGAGCTCTGGCGGTGCGGGTCTCTCGGCCACACCGCCCGATGGAGGCGCAGGGCTCACGCGATCAACCGGGCAGCGGACCGGCGTCGAGCACGACCTCGACCTCATCGGCCACCTTAAGTGCGCCGAACAGCGTCGAGTAGGGCTTGATTCCCCAGTCGGTCTGCTTCAGGACGGTGCTGGCGGTGAGCCCGCCCTCGGGCGAGATGAGGAGGTCGAATTCGACCGGGCCGCTGCTACCGGCGAGCGTCAGCTCGCCGCGAACCTTGATCCGCCCATCCTCGCCGCCGTGCACCTCGGTTGAGCGGAACTCGATGCCCTGACCCTTCAGGACCTCCTCGTCGATCGTCTGGCGGATGCTCGCCTTGTCATCATCGCCCAGCGACTGCATTCCCCCCGTCCCTTCGCGCACGTGAAGAGATGCGGGGTCCGCGTGCAACGCGATGCTGCTGTGAGCGGGGTCCTCGCCGATCTCGAGCATCGCCTGCCAGGAGGTTACGTCGATCAGCAGGTCGTGCCCGGCCTTGGCCGCCGCGCCGTTGCGCCCCGTCCTCACCGACAGCTCCCCGTTGTCAGGTCCCAGCGTGTGTGTGCCGCGAATCGGCAAGCCCATCAGTCGCGGTAGACCGTCTGGGCGTCGAGCCCGCCCTCGACTCCTGGGGGCAGAGCGCCGGTGCCGTGCGCGTACAGAGCGATGTCCTCGATCGTCCTCACGCCCGCCGGGTCCTCGCCGCCACGGGTCCACGCGCCGTTGGACCAGTTCAGTGTCTCCGGAGGGGCTTCCAGCGCCATACCCGCGAGCAGCCGGGCCTTGTCGCGGATCTTGGCGGTGGCGCTGACGATCGCCGCCGCCGTGCCGGGCGAGGGGGTCGTGTTGTAGCCGTGCCCGACGCCGAAGCGGTTGGTGTCGGCGGCGACGACCTTGACGTCGAGCGGCGGGATGCCGAGCTCGCTCGGCGACGAGCTGGGCGTACTCGCGCCTCCTTGCCGTCGGACTCGGTGGTCAGGCTCAGCACCATCTTGCCGGTCGGGTGCACGCGCAGAAAGACTGCTCGATAGGCCTCGTCAGCCACGGTTGGACCTCCTCGTTTCGCGGGTGATCATCATCGGTCGCTGTCGCCGGCGTCCGTGGAAGATTCTCGTGCGCGTGCGCTCGCGAGTCGCTGGCGCTCCTGGTGGGCGCTCAGCGCGTTGTGCTCGTCCAGCTCGCAGAACGCCGGCTGCGGTCCGCCGAGCGGGTGCGGCGGGCACCGCGGGTCGTTCGCACCCGGGGTAGATGCAGATCTTTCCCCGCGTGTCATTCATGCTCGAGCTCCTTGGTCATCGCTCGCGCTCCTGGCCGACCCACCCGGGGGTGGTGTTGCCCCGGCCGGGCCGTGACCGCTCGGCATCGCGACCGAGCTGCCGGCGACCGGGGTCGCGCTGGCCCAGGGCTCCACGTCCTCGGCCTCGATCGGGGCCCGTCTCTTGAGGCCCGCCCCCGGCGCGCCCGCACGGCCCCACGACCGGACTCCGATCGCGTCGACCACCTCGCTCAGAGCCTTGAAGCTGTGCCCGCTGACGAGCGCGTCGCAGTACGGCAGCGCCGCGGCCATGCCGCCGGCCTGTACGGAGAAGCCGCTCGCGCTGACGCGCGGGTTGACCCACACGATGCGGTGCGCGAGGCGCGCCGAGGCGCTGCATCTCGCGTCCGACCAGCATCGGGTCGCCGCGCTCCCAGCCGTCGGACAGGATCACGACCACGGCGCCGCGCGCCATGCCGCGCCGGCCGTGCGGTCGTTGAAGGCCTTCAGCGCGTCGCCGATCCGCGTTCCGCTCGACCAGTCGGGCGCCGCCGCGGCGGCGCGCTGGATCGCGCGCTCGGGGTGGCGCGAGGCGAGCGCGCGGGTCAGGCGGGTCAGCCGAGTGGCGAACACGAACGCCTCGGCGTGCGGGCTCGCAGCCGGCGGCGCAGGTCAGGAACTGCAGGTAGGCGCGCGCGTAGGGCTCCATCGAACCCGAGATGTCGCACAGCATCACGAGCCGCCGGCGGGCGATGCGCCGGCGGCGGCGCGCGAGGCGGATCGGGTCACCGCCGGTGCGCATGCTGGCGCGCAGCGTGCGCCGCATGTCGATCGCGCGCGCCGTGGCGGCTCTCGCTCGTGAGCGGCGGGTGCGGCGCAGCGGGGTCGCGAGCTCGAGGCGGCGACATCAGCCGGTAGAGCTGCGCGAGCTCGTGCGGCTCGAGCGCGTCGAAGCTCTTGCGCCGCAGGCGCTCCTCCTCGCTGGCCATCGCCAGCGGCACCTCGATCTCGTGCGCTCGTCGTGCTCGTCGTCCTCGCCCGGCGGTGCGGCTGATGCGTCGGCCAGCCGATCGAGCTTATCCACGCGTCTCGCTGGCGCGTGTCGTCGCTCGCTCGCTGGGCCGGTCGTCCGGGCGGCGACGCGACCGTCTCGGCGTCGTCGGGCTCGAACTCGGTCGTCTCCGCGCCGGAGCGCCGAACACCGCGGCGAAGACCGCGTCGAACGCCTTGAGCTGCGCTGGGTCGGACACGAACACCGCGCGGGCGGTCCAGTACAGCCGCCGCCGGGTGATCGGCCGCACGAGCGTGAGCGCACGGGCGAAGTCGGCGGCGCGCGCGGTGGTGACCGGCACACCTGCCTCGCGCAGCCGCCGGCTGAAGCGCGCCGACCAGCGCCGGCAGATCGAGCTCGACCGTCTCGACCCCGAACACGCCGTTCGCCGGGCCCGCGTCAGTCATCGGCGTGCACGAGCAGCTCGAGGCCGGCCGCGCGGACCACCTCCTGGTCCTCGCCGTACTTGAGCACCGATCCGAGCGTGCGCTCGACGGCGTCCGCGTCGAGCGCGCTCGACGCCGAGCAGGCTCAGCGCCGCCAGCCAGTCGATCGCCTCGGCGACGCCCGGGCGGCTTCTGGACGTCGCTGTCGCGCATGCGCGCGACCGCGTCGGCGACCTGCAACCGCGAGCGTCTGCGACGCGTCCTTGCACGCGCCGGCGCACGATCTCGACCTCGCGCTGCGGCGTCCGGGTAGTCGATCCAGTGATACAGGCAGCGGCGCTTGACCGCGTCGTGCAGGTCGCGCGTGCGGTTGGAGGTGAGCACGATGATCGGCGGGTGCGTGGCGCGGATCGTGCCGATCTCGGGGATCGTCACGCTGGCCTCGGCGAGCAGCTCGAGCAGGAACGCCTCGAAGTCGTCGTCGGCGCGGTCGATCTCGTCGATCAGCAGGACCGCGGGCCGCGGGCCGGGGTGCTCGAGCGCGCGCAGCAGCGGCCGGCGGATCAGGTAGTCCGGGCCGAACAGCTCCTCCTCGCGCGAGCGCGAGCCGCTCGAATCGGCGAGCCGGATGCTGAGCAGCTGGCGCGGATAGTTCCACTCATACAGCGCCTCGGCGGCGTCGATCCCCTCGTAGCACTGCAGGCGGATCAGCGGCGTGTCGAGCACCAGCGCAAGCGACTTGGCCGCCTCGGTCTTGCCGACACCCGCCTCGCCCTCGAGCAGCAGGGGCTGCGGCAGGCGCACGCTCGAGGAACATCGATGTCGCGAGGCCCTCGTCGACGAGGTAGTCGACGCTGCGCCAGGCGCTGGGCCAGCGTCTCGACGTCCGGTGCGAGACGGCCGATCTCCCCGGCGGCTTCGCCCGTGACCCGTTCAGGGCTCATCGGTTGATCTGCTCGGTGTCGTCCACGGCGATGGAAACCCCGGCCCCGGTCTCGGCCAGCACCGCCCGGTAGTCATCGGGCGTGTCGACGTCGCGGGGAACCGGTCCCTCGATGTCGACCTCCGCCACATCGCCTGAGCGGCGGTCGAGCAGCCTCCAGACGCCCTTGTCGCCGTGCAGTTCCGCGAGCTCTCCAAAGACGCTTCGCGCGAACGCGATCGGATGCCCGCGCCCATCCTCGTAGCGGCACACTGCCAGGGGCGCGTCGCCGCGGCCGGCACGTAGGGCCGCGACGGTGGCTGTGCTCACCCCAGGTTGGTCACCGAGCATCAGCACCATGACCTTGCAGCGCGGGTCGAGCGCTCCGAGCGCCGCGGCGATCGACGACGAGCAGCCCGAGCCATAGGCGCCGTTGACGACCACATCGGTGCCCGTGAGATCGACGTTGTGTGAGACCTCATCCGCCGCGCCGCCGAGCGCGGTGATGATCTGGTCGAATCCGGCAGCGCGAGCGACGTCCAGGACGTGGCCGAGCAGAGTGCCGTCGCGGTAGGGGAGCAGCTGCTTGGGCTGCCCCAGGCGCGTCGATCCGCCCGCGCCGAGGACGAGCCCCGTCACGAAGGGCTCAGCTGGCGGCGGTTGCATGCTCCTGCCGCTCCTCGAACTTCCTCTTGCAACCCTCGCAGCAGAAGTAGGTCCTCTCGCCCTCGCGCTCCACGAAGGGCGTCCCGGGAACGGCGGCGACCGTCATCCCGCAGATCGGGTCGACGGCGATCAGGGGTCGCACCGGTGTCTGAGCGCTCACCGCCGCCGCGCCGGGCGCCACGGCCGGGGCGCGTGCCGGCTCGCCGCTCTCACGACGAACGGCGATGAGCTTTGCGAGGATCGAGACGGCCACCTCGGCGGGCGTGAGCGCGCCGATCTCGATGCCCGCGGGGACGTCGATCCGCTCGAGCAGTTCCTCAGGGACACCGTCGCCTCGCAGCTCGGAGATCACGCCGGTCCCGCGCTTTGGGCTGGCGACGAGGCCCACGTAGGAAAGGCCCGCCTCAAGCCCGCGGCGCAGGATGTGAAGCTCGTCGCGCCCGTGTGAGGCGACGATCAGCGCGAGATCACCGGCGGCCGGTTCGGGCGAGCGGTCCCGCACCGCGACGACCTCGAGCCCGAGCTCTGCGCCGAGCGCCCGGACCGCTTCGGCGATCGGCGTCTCGCCGGCGACCAGCGCACGCGGCGCAGGCAGCATCGGCTCGAGGAAGATCTCGATCGCCCCGCCTGACAGGCAGTGGTTCTGGACCGTCACAGCGCCCTGTTCCCGTGAGATCTCGTGATCACTCGGCGCCTCCTCGTCAGCGCCGGCGTCGTCGCCGTCGACGGGGAGGATCCGCAGGAGCATGGTCTCGTTTGCCTCGATGGCCCGCAGCGAATACACGCGCACGCTGTGCTCTGCGCACACACCGCCCACGAATCCCTCGATCGTTCCATCGCTGCGCACGAGCGCCACGTCGCCCGTCCGTGCGCTGGTCGGGTGCTGGGCGCGCACGACCGTCGCCGTCACAAATGCTGCGCCCTGCGCGGCGAGCTCCTCGGCCCGCCGCGACACAGCGGCGGTCATCATTGCGGCGGCTCGGGCCGCCCCTGCATCGCCGCCCATACACGCGCAGGCGTACAGGGCATGTCGACGTGCTCGACACCGTGGGTCTCGTGCAGCGCGTCGATCACCGCGTTCACGATCGCAGGCGGGGAGCCGACGTTCGGGGACTCACCGACGCCCTTCGCGCCGAGCGGGTGGTGCGGGCACGGCGTCACGGTCTCACCGAGCTCAAAGTCCGGACACTCGAGTGCCGTGGGGATCAGGTAGTCCATGAACGACGAGTTCAGGCAGTTGCCCTCCTCATCGAAGGTGATGACCTCCATCAGCGCGATGCCGATGCCCTCGGCCAGCCCGCCGTGGATCTGACCGTCGACGATCATGGGGTTGATCCGCACGCCGCAGTCGTCCACCGCGATGAAGCGCCGGACGGTCACCTGTGCGGTGTCAGGATCGATGTCGACGACCGCGATGTAGGCGCCGTAGGGGTAGGTCAGGTTCGGCGGGTCGTAGATCACCTGGGCGTCGAGGCCGCCCTCCATCCCGGCGGGCATCGCCTCGCCGCTGTAGGCGCGCGCGGCGACCTCCTCGATCAGCGCTCCCTTCTCGGGGTCGCCCTTGACGAACCAGCGGCCCTTCTCCCACGCCAGATCCTCGGGCCTGGTCTCGAGCATCGTCGCTGCTATCAGGCGCGCCTTGTCACGCACCTTGCGCGAGACGACGGCCACAGCTGCGCCGGAGACCGGCGTCGAGCGGCTGCCATAGGTACCGAGGCCGTAGGGCGACTTGTCGGTGTCCCCGTGGCGGACCTCGACGTCCTCTGGCGGGATGCCGAGCTCCTCGGCGACGATCTGCGCAAACGTGGTCTCGTGGCCCTGGCCCTGGGTCTGTGCGCTGATGCTCACAACCGCCTTGCCGGACGGGTGCACGCGCAGGTCCGCGCCGTCGTTCATCGAGAATCCGAGGATGTCCATGTGCTTGCGCGGCCCCGCGCCGACGCCCTCGGTGAAGAACGACACGCCGATTCCCATCAGCTCGCCGCGCGCGCGCTTCTCGGCCTGTTCGCGGCGCAGGTCCTCATATCCGGCGATGTCCATCGCCACGCGCATCGTCTTTGCGTAGTCGCCGGAGTCATACGTCCAGCCGGTCGTCGTCTCATACGGAAACTGCTCGGGGCCGATGAAGCTCTGCATGCGCAGCTCGATCGGGTCGGCCTTCATCTCGAGCGCGAGCGCATCCACCATCCGCTCGACGAGATACACGGCCTCCGTGATCCGGAAGGAGCAGCGGTATGCGACACCTCCGGGCGCCTTGTTCGTGTAGACCGCCTTGACCTTGACGTGCGAGGCCTCGAGATCGTAGGAGCCGCACACGATGTGGAAGAAGCCGGCCGGGAACTTGGTCGGCTGCGCCGTGCTGTCGAAGGCGCCGTGGTCGGCGATCACATCTACACGCAGGCCGGTGATCTTGCCGGCCTTCGAGCACATTTCCGCGTGCATCACGTAGTCGCGGGCAAAGCCGGTGGACATCAGGTTCTCCGAGCGATTCTCGACCCACTTGACCGGCACGCCGGCGACGATCGAGCCGGCGATCGCGCACACGTAGCCCGGATACACCGGGACCTTGTTGCCGAACCCGCCGCCGATGTCCGAGCAGCGGATGCGGATCATGTGCTCGGGCAGGCCGGCGACGTGCGCGTAGACCGTGCGGTGCACGTGTGGCGCCTGGTTGCCGTTGTAGATGTCGAGCTGCCCCGTCTTGGGGTTGAAGTCGGCGATCATCCCGCACGTCTCGAGCGGAGCCGGGTGACAGCGCGGGTAGATGATGTCGCGCTCCACGACCGTGTCGGCCTCCGCGAACGCGCGATCGGTCGCCGCTTCATCGCCGGCCTCCCAGGTCGGGCTGGCGAGGTTGTCGTGCTGCCCGGTCTTGTCGTCGCGGATCAGCGGCGCATCGGGGTCGAGCGCCTTGCGGGCGTTGACGACCGCCGGCAGCGGCTCGTACTCGACGTCGATCAACTGCAGCGCATCGTTTGCCGAGTATTCGTCGGTCGCGATCACAAACGCGACCTCCTGGCCCTGGAAGCGGACCTTGTCGCCCGCCAGCACAGCCTGGGTGTCGTAGGAGATCGTCGGCATCCACGCAAGGCCGAGCGTCTCGAGGTCCTTCGCGGTGACGACCGCGGCCACGTTCGGATGTGCGAGCGCCTTCGAGGTGTCGATCGAGACGATCCTCGCGTGTGCGTAGGGGCTGCGCAGGAGGGCGCCGTACACCGTCCCGGGCAGCCGGATGTCATCCAGGTAGGTGCCCTTGCCGCGGATGAAGCGCGCGTCCTCCTTGCGCTTGAGACGACCAAACCCGATCGGCCGCTCGGTGCTCGGGCTGGGGAGGTTCTCGACGGTAGCCATGCTCACACCTCCTGTCTCTGCGTGGCTTCGTAGTCGGCCGCCCATTCGACAGCGCTGACGATGTTCTTGTATCCGGTACAGCGACAGATGGCGCCGGATATGGCCGTGCGGATCTCGAGCTCGCTCGGGTCGGGGTTCTCGTCGAGCAGAGCGCGGGCCGTCATCACCATTCCCGGCGTGCAGAATCCGCACTGCAGCGCGTGGCGCTCGTGGAAGCCCATCTGCACCGGATCCAGGCGGCCATCGACCTCGAGCGACTCGACGGTGCGGATCTCATGGCCCTCGCACATCACGGCGAGCGTCGTGCAGGACTTGATCGGCTTGCCGTCCATCAGAACGACGCAGGCACCGCAGTTGGACGTGTCGCAGCCCCAGTGGGTGCCGGTCAACCCCGGCGTGTCGCGAATGAAGTGAACCAGCAGCTGGCGGGGCTCGATGTCACGCGAGACGGGCTCGCCGTTGAGCGTGATCGTGATCTGCATGATCAGACCTCCTGATTCAGGGCGCGTGTGCTCGCGCGGCGCAGAGCGCGCACCGTCAGCACGCCAGCGAGATGACGCTTGTAGTCGATCGCTCCGCGACCGTCGGCGCCGGGGGAGCAGTCCGCCGAGGCGATCTCGCCGGCCTGTGCGAACAGCTCATCCGAGGGGGCCCTGCCGCGCAACAGCTCCTCCGCCCGCGTGAGGTGGATGGTCGTCAGCCCAACTGCGCTGAGGGCGATGCCCACGTCGCTGAGCGCACCGCCATCCATCCACACCGCCGCGGATGCGGCTGCGATGGCCCAGTCTCCCGCCCGGCGCTCGACCTTCTCGTGTGCGCTGCCCGCGCCGGCGCGCAACGGAAGGCGAATCTCGGTGAGCATCTCACCCTCACCCACCGCGGTCATGTACGGGCCGATGTGAAAGTCCCCCATGGCGACGACACGCTCGCCGCCGGCGCCGCGGATGACGGCCTTCGCCTTGGCCGCCGAGCACACCGCCGAGAGGTCCTCGGCCGCGTCGGCCTGGCACAGCGAGCCGCCGATCGTGCCGCGGTTGCGCACGACCGGGTCGGCGATCACGTTCTCGGCGTCGCGAAACAGCGGGAAGCGCTCGGCGAGCAGCTCGGACTGCAGAAGATCCACGTGGCGGGTGAGCGCCCCGATCCGTACCTCATCATCCTGTTCGCGAATGTATGACAGCTCGGTGAGGTCGTTGATGTCGATCAGGTGCCCGGGATTGGCCAGGCGCAGCTTCATCATCGGCAGGAGGCTGTGACCGCCCGCGATGAGCCGCGCCTCGGAGCCGAGCCTCTGAAGCGACGCGATCGCGCCGTCGACGCTGGTTGCGCGCTCGTACTCGAATGATGCAGGGGTCTGCAACGGGTGCTCCTACCTTGGAAGCGGCCGAATTTTGGGGCATATCCAGCGTAGCAACCGACTTTTCGCGATCGCTTGGGTGCCGGCGGGCACGTGCGGTCACTCCCCGCCGGGCGGATCGCCCGACTCCGCGTGGTTACCGGACGCGCCCGCCGGGGCATGCGCCCGGGCATGGCTTGGCATGCGCTTGCGCGGCGCGCCGATGTCCTCGCGCTGTTCGTACTGCACGGGCGCGTCGGTGCCGATGACCGGAGATCGCGGCAGCTGCTCGGGCATCGTGTGACGGATGTCGGGGTACAGCTCACGCGCTGCGAGGCTTCCCGCCTCGGTGTTCCGCAGTACCGGGCCCGCGGGGTTCGCCGCGGCGATCGGCGCCTCCCGGCCCAGCCGCGCGAGCGTGAGCGCCCCCTGGGTGTAGATCTCTGCGATGCGTGGTGCCCTGGTCGTGGCGCTGCCGGGGAAGTTTCTGAAGCCGTCGGCGGCGGCGCCCGCATACAGGCCGTCGACAAGGCCGACCGCGTCCTGCATGCCCGCCTTCTTTACCAGCAGGCCCTCGAGCGCATCGACCCCGGCGTCGAGTTGCTCGTTGATCGTCGTCACGACGTCGTTGACCGGCGCGCTCTTCTGCACGATCTCACCGACGCCCGTTATCACCACGTCCAGTCCCGCCGCGATCTTGCGCAGTTGCAATATCACCGAGACGAGGTAGAAGACGAGCGCGAGGACGATCAGCACCACGGCGAGGATCATGACCCCGCCGGCTGCCGTGAATGCAAGCACTCCCACCAAGACCCCCCTGTCGCTATCCGGCGTCGTCGAGGATCACGTCGAGGGAGCCGCCGTAGTCGGCGACGCCCGCGACCGTCTTTGTCGCCTGGTCCTGCGTGGTCAGCAGGAGCGCTGCAGCGTCGAGGTCCTTTGACCCTGCGGCCGCCACCCTGGCGATCGCCTGCACGCTCGGGACGATGCTCGTGGCGGCGTCCAGCACCCCGCGCAGCAGATACACGACGATCGGAAGGACCACCACGAGCAGGACGACGTCACCGATCCACCAGAGGATCATCGCGGCCTCCGCTCGGCGACGATCGCGGCCTTGCGGGCGATCCCCGGCAGCGCGCCGAGGATGATGTCGAACTGTGCGTTGATCGCCGTGACCGCGCCCTCGAGCGGGCGCAGGTGCTCGGACTCGACTCCCTCAAGCGCCGTCGCCAGCGTCGCGAGGCCCTCGGAGATCCGCTTCAGGCCGGTGCGCACTTCGATCAGCGCCACGGCCAGCACGAGCACGACTCCCGCGGCCAGGACGACGCTCAGAAGGACCAGTACGTGCGTGCTGCTCATACGCCGCCGTACCCGTCGGTCAGCGCGTTCATGTATCCGTCCTGGACGACCGCCTCATCGACGATGAGTGAGAGCACGGGTGCCGTGGCCTCGAGCTGTGGGATATAGGCGGTGTTCGCCGCGACCTCACCCGCGGTTGCGAGCAGGCCGTCGACGGATCTCTCGATGCTGCCGACGAAGTGCAGCAGCAGCGTGAGCAGAATCGCGACGATCACCGCCGCGCCAAAGCCGATGCTCAGAGCGATCGCCCAGTAGGTGTGCGCCGAGGTTGCGAGTGGGACGGTCACTTTCCCACCGCCACCTTTCGCAGTGACCGGGCGGCGTGCAGGATGCGCACGCCCGAGTCGTTGATTCGCTCGATGCCACTGAGCTCGGCCGTCTGGAGGCGCACCACCTCGACCGCATCCTCGGCGGTCTTGGCCTGTCTGGCGATCCTCATCGCGAGCAGCACGATGGTGATCACGATCACCGCTGTCGCGGCGACCACCACGACGCCCAGCACGATCCCCACCGTCCACCCGGTTGATGTTGCGGTCAGCGTGGGCATGGGGCACCGTGGCAGCTGACCGTCCCCCGTGGGGTCCTGTGTTCAAAGGCCCTGTTTCCGGCCTTTCCGGTCAAGCTGACTCTCCTCGCCGCTCCGATCGCCGAATCGTCGAAACGCTACCCAGATTCGCCATTTTCAACACTCCCAGACTACCGCGCGATGCCGGGTGTGTCCAGTGAGATTGCGCCTCGATCAACGGACGTCGAGGTGCCTCGCCTGAGAATTTGTGGCTCGCTTTGGGGTGTGCCTATACTGGCAACGGCAGGCCGTTGTTGGGGGTGGCCGAAGCCCCGAAATGGGGCTACAGCGTGGGGAGGTTCCGGTGCGAAACAGAAGCGAGAGGCGGTCCGGCGTTCTGCAATGGACCGTCGTGCTCGTGGTCGGCGTTCTGGTTGTCAGCGTGGTGCTCGGCCTGAATCTGATCTCGCGTCTGGACGACGGGCAGAAGGTCCTCAACGGCGCCCACCCGGCATTCGCCGCTCAGCGAGTCGCGGGTGACCGAGCCGGTATCAACATCATCTCCAGCGACGTCAACATGGCCAACCCGATCGTCACTCCCAGCGGAGGGGCCGCCGGCGAAGTGCCGAAGCTGCTCGCGTTCGTCTCGGCAAAGACCGGGCTCTCGCAGGCCGAAGTGCTCGCCGCCCTGCAGAAGAACTTCCCCCACGTGACGGCTCTGCTCGGAGCGATCCCGCTGTCGGCGGTGTCGGGCGAACTACCTGCCCTGTTCGCGTTCCTGGAGAAGACGCTTCACCTGTCACAGGCGCAGCTGCTCGCCGCGCTGCAGACGAGCTTCCCGGCGCTCGCGCAGTCGATCACCAACCTGCCCGCCGTGACGAGTGGGTGGAACGACGTACCTGGCACGGCCGGCTTCACGCGCTTCAACGGCACGCCGATCACGACGGTCCCGGCCGTCCGCACGTACTTCAGCTCCGACCTGATCCCGGTGCTGGAAGCCCAGCGGGGCAACTACGCGAGTCTTGACGGGACCTCGAGCCTCACCTGGATCGCGCCCGTGCTGTTGATCATCGGAGTCGTCGTGGTCGTGTTTGCGGCGCTGATGATCGCGCTGCACCTCAGGGGCCCGGTCTCGCGCGACGTGGCGATCGCGAGCGCATCAGTCGTCCCGATAGTCGGTGTGGTGGTTGTGGCGCTGGCCCTGATCCTCGCGCTTGTCCCGCGCGTCAGCAATGGACAGAAGCTGCTCGACGCGCTGCGACCTGTCAACACCGCCGCGCGCGTTCACGGCGATCGCGCCGGGATCAACATGGTCTCGGCGATCGTCAACATGGAGGACCCGATCATGACCTCCAAGGGAGGGGCCGCGGGCGAAGTGCCAAAGCTGATCGCGTTCGTCTCAAAGAAGACGGGGCTCTCGCAGGCTGAAGTGCTCGCCGCCCTGAAGAAGAACTTCCCGCACGTGACCGCGCTGCTCGGAGCGATCCCGCTGTCGGCGGTGTCGGGCGAACTCCCCGGACTGTTCGCGTTCCTGGAGAAGACGCTTCACCTGTCACAGGCCCAGCTGCTCGCCGCGCTGCCCGCCGGGTTCCCGGCGCTCGCGCAGTCGATCACCAATCTACCGGCGGTGACGAGCGGGTGGAACGACCTGCCGGGTGCCACCGGCTTCACGCGCTTCAACGGTACCCCGATCACGACGGTCCCGGCGGTGCGCACGTACTTCAGCTCGGACCTGATCCCGGTCCTCGAAGCCCAGCGAGGTAACTACACCCACCTGGTATCGACCTCCAAGATCGACTTCATCGGGACGCTGGTGCTGATCGTGGGCATCATCGTGATCGCCTACGGGCTGCTCATGCTGTTCCTGGCATGGCCCAGGAGGTCTGGCGCGAGAGCCGAGACCGAGAGCCGGGGCCATGCGCCCGCGCCGGGAGCGGCCACCTAGCACCTGCTCGAGTCTTACACCCAGCAGGCGGGCGAGCCGGCCTGAGGAGCCGTCAAGCCGATCGTCACGCCACGACCGGCTCGTGAATGCGCCCGTCTCGCTCGGTGAGCCGCCCGCCGGCTCGCCCGCGTCGCACGGCCACGATCTCGCCCATGATTGACAGTGCGGTCTCGGCGGCGGTCAGGCCCCCGAGATCAAGCCCGATGGGCGCGGCCACGCGGTCGAGCGCGGAAGCGTCCAGCCCGGCTGCCAGCAGCCGCTCGCGGCGCTTGGCCTGTGTGCGACGGCTGCCCATCGCGCCGATATAGCCGGCCTCAGAGGCCAGCGCGGCGAGCAGCGCGGCGTCATCGAGCTTTGGGTCGTGAGTGAGCACGGCGATCGCCGTCGCTCGGTCGATCTGCTCGAGCAGATCGAATGCCTCCTGGGGCCAGGCGGCGATCACCGCCTCCGCGGCGGGGAAGCGCTCAGGCGTGGCAAAGCGGCTGCGTGGATCGACGACGAATGTCCGCCAGCCCGCGAGCGCCGCCAGCGCGGACAGCTGCGCGGCGAAGTCGACCGCGCCGACGATGATGAGCCGCGGCGGAGGGGCCGCGACGTCGACGAACAGCAGGGCGCCATCGTGCTTGCGAAGGGCGCTGTGCTCCGACCACAGGGCCTCCCCGGCCAGTGCGCTCGCGGCATCGTCGAGCGCATCGTCGCCGAGCGTGCCCGCAGGCTCCCCGCCGACGTCGAGGAACAGCTTGGCGCCGGGCCGCGGAACACCCTCGAGCGCTGTGACGATCACAGCGCGCCTGCCTTCGCGGACGCGCTCGTTGAATCGCGACTGAAGGCTGTCGGAATCGAAGGCCTCGACCCAGACGGAGATCTCCCCGCCGCACGGCAGTCCGACCTCCCACGCTTCCTCATCGGCGATGCCGTAGTGCACCAGGCGCGGCTCCTCGCCGCCGAGAATGCCCTCGGCGACCTCCACGACGGCACCCTCCACGCAGCCGCCCGAGACGGCGCCCACGATCTCACCGCTGGCACCGAGCACCATCTTCGTGCCGTTCGGTGTGGGCGCGGATTTCTTCGTCTCAACGACCGTGGCCATCGCCACACGCTCGCCGCGGCCGGTCCAGTCGCCTATCGATTCGGTGACGTCGCCCACAGTGAGAGACGATAACAGTGGGCCTTTGCTGCCCAGAGGCGAAAATCCCCTGCTATTCAGTGCCCCGAGGGGCGGCCTGCGATCAGATCGAGCGCGTGCTTCAGGGAGTCCGCGATCGCCTCGCCGGTCTGATCGATACTCGCGGGGTTCCCCGGGAAGTTGACGATCAGGCTGGAGCCGCGCGTCCCGGCCACCGCGCGAGAGAGCATCCAGTGACGCGCGCGCGCGCGCGAGGCCTCGCGCATCGCGTGCGGGATGCCCGGCGCCTCGCGCTCGATCACCGCCAGCGTCGCCTCGGGAGTCACGTCGCTGGGCGACAGGCCGGTACCGCCGGTCGTGAGGACGAGATCGCATCGCTCGACGTCGGTCCAGTGGCGAAGGCGCTCTTCGATCAGCGCACGATCGTCGGGAATCACATCCTGCCCGGCGATCTCGAGGCCCAGCCGCTCGGCCAGCACGGTCAGTCGCAGGCCGCCCTCATCGCTGCCGGCGCCGGCGGTCCTGGACGTGCTCACGGTCACGACGGCCGCGCGCCCGGGCACTCAGTCGTCCTCGCTGCGGCGCCAGTCGCTGCGTCCGCCGGTCTTCTCGAGCAGCACCACCTGCTCGACCTCGACGCCGCGCTCGATCCCCTTGACCATGTCATAGACGGTCAGCGCCGCCACCGCGCAGGCCGTCATCGCCTCCATCTCCACGCCCGTGCGATCGACCGCGTGAACCTCGCTGACGAGCTCGACGAGACCCTGCTCTGAGTCGACCGAGGCGCTCACGTCGATGAAGGTGAGCGTGATCGGATGGGCCAGCGGGATCAGCTGACCGGTCTGCTTGGCTGCCTGGATGCCCGCCAGGCGTGCGGTCGCGAGCACCTCCCCCTTGGGCGCGTCTCCCGTCTCGACGGCGCGCGCGGTCTGCGCGGACATGCGCACCCGTGCGCGGGCCCGCGCGACGCGCTCGCGCGCCTCCTTCGCGCCGACGTCGACCATGCGCGCGCGCCCCTTCTCATCGAGATGGGTGAGGCGAGCGTCAGCCACCGCACTCATCCCGCCCGGCCACGGTCGTGCCGGTGGCTTGGATCTGGGCGCCGGGCGGCGGCGTTCCCGGGACCTGACGCGCCACACCGTCGGAGTCGACCTCGCGCTTCCAGATCGGCGCCTCGGCCTTGATGCGGTCGATGATCTCGCGTGCGCCCGCGAACGCTTCGATGCGGTGGGGCGCGGAGGCGGCCACGATCACGCTGCACTCACCGAGCGCCACCGGACCGACGCGGTGCTCGGCTGCGGCGGCGCATAGTCCGTGCCTTTTCACGCACTCGCGCAGGATCTGCGTGATCCGCTCACGCGCCATCTCGCTGTAGGCCTCGTAGTCGAGGTGGTCCACCTCGCGCGTGACCCCCTGGAAGCTCACGATCGCGCCGGCGCGCGGGTCCGACACCGCTTGAGAAAGTGTCTCCAGGCTGAGGGGCTCGTTGCCCACGGCGACGTGCACCTCCTCTGCGGAGCGGCCCGCGCCACCACTCAGCGGGGGAATCAGCGCCAACTCGTCGTCAGGGGAAAGCGCCGTTCCCGGCGAGGCGTAGTCGCGGTTGACCGCCATCTGCACGGGAACGCGATCCAACAGGCCCGCCAGCGAAGGGATCTTCGACAGCGCCTGAAGCGCGTCAGCGACGGTCGCGCCGCCCGCCAGCTCGAGCTCGATGTGATCGCTCCCGGCGCGCTCTCGCAGCACCGCGAACAGGCGGACCGTGACGGTCATGCCCGCCGACACGGTGCGAGCCGCAGGTTCGATTGGCTTGGAGGTCATCGTGGTCAGAGGGTAGTTCAGCCCTGCGCCCTATCGTGGGTGACATGTTGGATCAACGGGGAAGGCCACTTCGTGATCTGCGCGTCTCGGTTACCGATCGCTGCAACCTGCGCTGTCCCTACTGCATGCCGCGGGAGGTGTTCGGAGCCGACTATCAGTTCATGGACCGCTCCGAGCTGCTCAGCTTCGAGGAGATCGCCCGGGTCGCGAGGATCATCTCCGCCCAGGGGGTCGCGCAAGATCCGCCTCACCGGCGGCGAGCCGCTGCTGCGTCCAGGGCTCGAGCGCCTGGTCGAGATGCTCGCCGGGGTCGATGGCATAGACGACATCGCTCTGACCACCAACGGGACCGCTGCTGGCTCCGCTTGCCTCTTCGCTCGCCGGCGCCGGCCTGAGCCGTGTGACGGTCAGCCTGGATGCGCTCGATGAGGAGCGTGTTCCGCTCGATGAGCGACACGCGTGTCCCGCTCGCGCGGGTGCTGAAGGGCATCGATGCGGCGCGGGCCGCGGGCCTTGCGCCGGTCAAGGTCAACATGGTCGTCAGGCGCGGGGTCAACGATCACTGCGTCGTTGCGATGGCCGAGCACTTCCGCGGCCGTGCGGAGATCCTGCGCTTCATCGAGTACATGGACGTCGGCGAGAGCAACGGATGGCGCCTGGCGCAGGTCGTCCCCGCGAGCGAGATCCTGGCGGCCATCGAGCGAGCGCTGGCCCCTTGAAGCGCTCGCGCCGCGAGCCACGAGGGAGAGGTCGCCTCGCGCTGGGCCTATCGCGACGGGGAGGGGGAGATCGGGGTCATCCACTCGGTCACCCGGCCCTTCTGCGAGGGCTGCGTCCGCGCGCGACTGTCGGCCGAGGGCCGGCTGTACACCTGTCTGTTCGCAAAGCGCGGCCACGATCTGCGCGCGCTGCTGCGCGGCGGTGGGGAGGACTCACACATAGCGAGCCGCATGAGCGAGATCTGGACGGCCCGCGCGGATCGCTACTCCGAGTTGCGCAGCCTGCGCGGGTCCACAGGGGTGGACGACTCGGGCGGGAATGGCGCGCAGGACGTTCGCAGGGCCGCGGGCCGGATCGAGATGTCCTACATCGGCGGCTGATTGCCCGGCGCGGCCACTCGCGCCGTGTCAAGCATCTCCCCCACGATCAGCGCGTTGTCCGTTCGATCAGCACCGATGTCGCCTTGACCGCCGCGGTCGCCTGAACTCCCGGAGCGAGCCCCAGCTCCTCCACCGAGTCACGCGTGATCGCCGCGGTAATGAAGAACGGTCCCGCCTGCATCTCGACGAGTGCCATCACGCCGTCGACCTCGACCGAGCTGATCGTCCCCGCGAAGCGGTTGCGCGCCGACCCGCTCGCACCCGTCACATGACGCCGGGGGCGGGACGTCAGCCGGCGCACCTCCGCCTCGGAGACGCGACGGCGGTTGTGCTCGTCGCGGTGGCTCTTCAGCTTGCCCGACCGATCCCAGCGGCGCAACGTGTCGGCGCTCACACCGATCGCCTTCGCGGCTTCGCCGAGAGATAGATCGCGCGACATCTGCCTAAACATTGCACATGTGGACGGCTGAGCCGGGCGGTCCTGCGCCGTTGCATACTGTGCCTATGCAGAGGCCGCCCGATCTGCCAGCGAACTGCGGGCACGTGGGCGTATTGCATGTGCAATGCTGAGGCGACGAGAGGGGATCCATCGCTTGGGGGCATCTTTGCCGAGCGGCCACGGAGGGTTTGAATCCTGAGTCCGAGCAAGTCATCTCAACCGGAAGGACAGGCCCGTGAGAAGAATTACATCGAGAGCGTGGGTCGCGTGGACGGCGGGGGGGTGCGGGGCGTTGACGCTCGCAGCAACGGCGACGATCGCACTCACCGGAAGCCCCGCGGCGGCGGCCTCCGCACCGGCGGCCGGTACCGCGGCTTCCAAGGTGTCGGCCATCTACGCGGGCTCGCTGGTGAGCTTCATGGAAAAGTCCACCGGCCCCGAATTCACCACTGCCACGGGATATCCATTCGAAGGCTTCGGTGGCGGATCGAACGAAGACGCGGCCGCGATCAAGGGCAAGGTCCGCCAGGCCGACGTGTTCGTCAGCGCGTCATCCTCGGCCGACCACGAACTGGAAGGGGCGGCCAACGGGAACTGGGTGTCGTGGTACTCGACCTTCACCTCCTCGACCCTGGAGCTTGGGTATAACCCGAAAAGCAAGTTCGGCAAACAGCTGGCGGCCGGCAAGCCGTGGTACAGGGTCCTCACCGAGCACGGTATCCGGGTCGGGCGCACCGAACCCAAGGCCGACCCCAAGGGCAAGCTGACCGTCGAAGCCGTCGAAGCGGCCGCCAAGAAACTTCATGACCCGGCGCTGAAGAAGGCGCTGAAGAAGTTCGGCATCTTTGAAGAGACGACGATGCTCGCCCGCCTGCAGGCCGGACAGCTCGACGCCGGCTTCTTCTACGTGGTCGAGGCGAAGAAAGCGAAAGTCCCGACGGTTCCGCTGACGCCTGCCTACAAGTACGCCGACTACACGATCACGCTCCTCAACAACGCACAGAACCCCGCGGGTGCGGAAGCGCTCGTGTCGTTCATCCTGAGCCCGAAACGCAAGGCCGTCGAAAAGGCCTACGGGCTGGTTCCGATCACACCGAAATTCTCCGGTAGCGCCTCCGCGGTGCCCGCGGGCCTGCGCAGCACCGTGGGCGCGGGCTAGCAGATGCGCGCGAGGGCGAGCAGCCCGCTGCCCTGGTTGGGCGGGCTGCTCGCCCTCTATCTGCTGGTTCCGATCGCCGCCTTCGCGGTGCGCCTGGCGGGCGGCGCCTCGGCCGCCCCAGGGCTCGGCTCGGCGCTCGCGACGTCGCTGTTCACGGCGACGATCTCGACCGTGGTGATCACCGTGCTCGGCACGCCGCTTGCCTACCTGCTGGCCCGCAGGCGGGGCGTCATGGGGCGTGTGCTGCTCGCGCTTGTGGCGCTGCCGCTGGCCCTGCCGACGCTGATGAGCGGCGATCCTGCTTCTGTACGTGGTCGGTCCGTTCACGATCCCCGGCGAACTGTTTGAAGGCAGGCTGACCGACACCCGAGCGGGGATCGTCCTCGCGCAGATCTTCGTCGCCGCGCCCTTCCTGATCATCGTCGCGCGCGCCGCCTTCGCGGCGGTCGACCCGGCTCTCGAGGATGTGGCGGCGACGCTCGGGCTCGGGCGCCTGGCGCGCTTCGCGCGCGTTGCCGTGCCGGCGGCGCTGCCCGGCATCGGCGCCGGGATCCTGTTGACGTGGCTGCGCGCCTTCGCGGAGTTCGGCGCCACCGTGATCCTCGCCTACCACCCGTTCTCGCTGCCCGTTTACACCTTCGTGCAGTTCGACGAGACGGGTCTGCCGGCCACGATGCTCCCGATCGCCGTCGCCCTGCTGGCCGCGCTCACGGTCGTGCTGCTCGTGCAGCTGCCGCTCCCGCGACGAAGAAGGCCTCGCACATCGACACCGGCGCCGGTGTCGCTCTCACCCCGCCCGCCGGCGCTCCTGGACTTCGCGGTGGCCAAGCAGCTCGGCGGCTTCTCGCTGAACGTCGCCCATCGCGCCCGCAGCCCACGCCTGGCCCTGCTGGGTCCATCGGGGGCCGGTAAGACATTGACCCTGCGCCTGCTGGCGGGGCTCACGCCGATACAGGGCGCCGGACACATAACGGCCGGCTCACAGGCGCTTGACGCGCTGCCCCCCGAGCGCCGTGGAATCGGCTACGTGCCCCAGCAGTCCGCGCTGATGCCGCGGCGCACCGTCTGGCGCCAGGTCACCTTCGCCCCCCACGCAAAGCCGGGACTGGCCGCCTGGTGGATCGAGCGCCTCGGCCTCGGAGGGCTTGAGGATCGCTATCCCGACGAGCTCTCGGGTGGCCAGCAGCGGCGAGTCGCGATCGCACGTGCGCTGGCCGTCGAGCCGAACCTGCTGTTGCTCGACGAGCCCTTCACGGGGCTTGATGCACCGGTTCGCGACCGGCTGCGGCGTGACCTGCGCCGACTGCAGCGAGAGGCCGGCCTGAACACGGTGATCGTCACGCATGATCCCGAGGAGGCCGCCCTGCTGGCCGATGAGATCGTCGTCCTGGGCGGCGGGCGTGTGCTCCAGGCGGGGACTCGCGAGTCGGTCTTTCACGCCCCGGGCTCTGCCGCAGATAGCCGCGCTGCTTGGCATCACCAACACCCATCGCGGGGTCACCGTGGCACCTGATCGCATCCTTTCGGACGGCGTCGAGATCCGCGCGTCAACTGGCGAGCTGGCAGATGAGACGCAGGTCGTCTGGTGCGTGCGCTCCGAGCGCGTCTCGCTGGCGCCGGACGGGCGCTACCCGGCGACGCTGATCGACGATGTCGACCTCGGCACCGTGCGCGAGCTGACGCTCGCCCTCGACGGGGGCCTCACGCTCACCCTGCGCTACGGCGACAGCGAGCGCCTCGAGATCGGGCAGTCCCTGCGTCTGGACCTGCCGCCCGAGGACATCGCCGTCTGGCCGCTGGCCGAAGAGGGTAGTGAGGAGAGCGCCGACGAGTCCCAGCTGATTCACTGAGTTCCGCCTCATCCACTGACTTACGCCTGATCGCGGGCGTCAACCGGCAGGGCCTTCTACCGCGGCAGGACGTGCGGTATGTTCCTCTGAGACCAGATGGAGCCCTGGTGAGAGCGCGCCGGCGAGGTAGGGCGTGAGCACTCGAACCGCCCGCCGAGGACACAAGGGCTGATGGCTCCTTTCGCGAACCCACATTTACGCGAGAGGAGACATCGAAAGCCGTGCAGAACCCCACTGACTGGGCCGTCCCGATCATGCAGCTCATGCGCATCCTGGTCATGCGCATCGTGGTGCTCACGCCGTGAGACCGAGCCTTGACAGACGTGAGCTGGCCGCGATCTTCGTCGGCGGGGCGGCCGGCGCGCTGCTTCGCGTCTGGCTTGCAGCCGAATTCACCGGCGCCGCGGACAGCTGGCCGTGGGTGACGTTCTCCGTCAACGTCAGCGGCTCGTTTGCGCTCGGCTACCTGGTCACCCGCCTGCAGGACCGGCTGCCGCAGTCGACCTACCGCCGTCCCCTGCTCGGCACGGGCTTCTGCGGCGCCTACACCACGTTCTCGACTATGCAGGTCGAGATTCTGAAAATGATCGAACACCACCGCGACGGTCTCGCGGCGGGCTATGCGGCGGCGAGCATCGCGGCCGGGTACCTGGCGATCTGGCTCGCCACGACGACCGTCAGGCGAGCGCGGGTGATCGCATGAGCGCGGGGCTGTGGTGCGCTGTCGCGCTGCTCGGCGGGTTCGGGGCGATCGCCCGGTTCGTCGTCGATGGGGCGGTCGGCTCGCGGGTCGCCGGCAGCTTCCCGCTCGGGACATTCGTGGTCAACATCAGCGGTGCGCTGGCCCTCGGCCTGCTCGCCGGCCTGGCGGTGACGGGCAACGCGGTGTTGCTAGCGGGCACCGCGACGCTCGGCTCCTACACCACATTCTCGACGTGGATGCTCGAGTCCCAGCGGCTCGGCGAGAACGCCGAACCTGCCCTTGGGCTGCTCAACATCCTCGCAAGCCTCCTGTTCGGCGTCGCCGGCGCAGCCGTTGGTCACCTGATCGGAGCACACGCATGAACCAGGATGCCCTGAAGCTGACTACCTACTTCGGCGAGCGCGACCGCACCGAGAACGGCCTGTTGGGAGACGAGCTGCTCGACATCTACGGCGAGCACCGCCTGCAGGCGAGCGTGCTGCTGCGAGGCGCCGAGGGCTTCGGACGACTGCACCACCTGCACACCGACAGGCAGCTGACACTCTCCGAAGACCTCCCGGTCGTCTCCGTCGCGGTTGACAGTCGCGAGCGCATCGAGGAGTTGCTCCATCCGATCATGCAGATCTCACCCCGTGGTCTGATCACGCTCGAGCGCGCACGCCTGCTGTCCGGAGAGATCGGGCCCGTGGCGCTGTCGGGCCCACTGCGCGAGGCGACGAAGCTCACCGTCTACGTCGGCCGCCAGGAGCGAGTCGGTCGCGTCCCCGCCTTCGCCGCCGTCACCGACCTGCTCCACCGCCATCGGGTCGCCGGCGCGACCGTCCTGCTCGGCGTCGATGGAACCCGCGGCGGGCAGCGGTTTCGAGCGAGGTTCTTCTCCCCCAACGCCGAGGTTCCGACGATGATCATCGGCGTCGGTCGGGGAGCTCAGATCACCGCACTGCTCCCCGAGCTCGCGGGCCTCCTGCGCCGGCCGCTGATCACCCTGGAGCGTGTGCGCGTCTGTAAGCGCGACGGACAGCTGTTGGCCTCGCCGCATGAGCTTCCAGGCACCGACGAGCACGGCCTCGCCCTGTGGCAGAAGCTGATGGTCTACACCTCCCAGGCGGCCACCCGCGATGGGCGCCCGCTGAGCCTCCAGATCATCCGCCGCCTGAGGGAATCGGATGCCGCCGGGGCGACGAGCGTCCGCGGGATCTGGGGCTTCCACGGCGACCACGAGCCGCACGGCGACCGCATCCTGCAGCTTCGCCGCCACGTCCCCGTGGTCACGATCGTGATCGACACCCCGCAACGGATCGCGCGCTCGTTTCAGATCATCGACGAGCTCACGACGGAGCACGGCCTCGTGACGAGCGAGATGGTGCCGGCCGTGGCGGCGGTGAGCGAGACCGATGGCGGAGCTGGTCTGCGGCTGGCCAAGCATGAGTTCTGACGGCTAGAATGCTGGCTGCGTGCCGCGCCGCCCGAGACCCGACGAAGCCCTCGCCGCCGCCCTTCGCGAGATGCGCGAAGAACGCGACGAATCCCGCCAGGCGCTCGCGTCCCGTTCCGGCATCAGCGCCGGCTCGCTGGCCCGGATCGAGCTCGGCCAGGCTGGCCCGGGGTGGGTGACGGTGCGCCAGATCGCGCGCGCTCTCAACGTGACCATGCGCGAGCTGGGCGCGGTCGTGGAAAGGATCGAGGCGCGACTCTCATAGGCGCGTCCTCAATCGAGGAGGTCCGCTCTGGTTTTGGATTGGCCATGGGCGTTGGATCGGCCTTCGGTGCGTGTCGATCGATCTCAAACCACATGCATGCCGGGTGCTCGTCGGTGTCGATCGCCCAGCGGTCTGCGACCTGGCCGAGCAGCATCACGTCGTAGTCCGGACCACGACGTTCCTCGAGCGGGAGGCACAGCAGCTCACGGGGCGCCCGCAACTCGACCCGCACCACGTCCTTGGGCATCCACACACGTAGTTCGACCACCTCGGCGGCGGATTGGCATTGCTGGACCGCACGCGTGATCAACTCGCTCGTGAGGAGCACGACGGCATCCCGCAGGTCCGGCCCCGGCCGGTCGACCTGAGCCACCTGGTAGCGCGCCGCACGCGGGGCGTGAGCATCGAGACGCAGACAGGCCTCGAGATCTGGATCAGCGGACTCGATCGGCACTCAGCGCATGAAATGCCCGTGCTTGCGAGCCTCAAACCCCACTTCGAAGCCTCGCGGACCACCGTTGTAGGCGATCGGACGAGACGTGTGGGCTCGTGCGGTGCGCGATACTTGACGCATGACTGACACAGCGCAGGCGCCCGAGCCTGTCTACCACCTGTTTCTCGATGCCGAGGAGGTGCCGGTGGCCGCTGAGGCGCTGCGCCTGCTCATCTCAGACGAGGCGCACCAGCCTCAGATTCGCCGCCTGGCGCGCGAGGTTCTCGCCGAGCTCGAGGCCGAGCCCGGGGCGGAGGGAAGGTTGACCGTGCCGCTGGCCCCGGAGCAGATGAAGATCGCGCACAGCGCCCTGCGCCTGCGCTTCGACGATTCCCAGCGCGGGCAGGCCTCCGAGCGCGAGATCCTGCGCGCCATCCTCGACAAGCTTCCCGACGAGCACACGATGCGCTCGATCGTGTTGCGCTGAGCGCGGTCCTCGCCTCGCACCCGGCGAGGACGGCGGCGTAATCGCCATGGCCGACCGCGCGGATATCGACTTCACCTACACGCTCACGGACAGCATCTTCCGGCTCAGCCTCGGCGAGCTCGCCGACTTCAGCGGGGCGAAGTACGACGGCGACTTCTCGCTGAGCCTCGAGCAGGCCCAGCGACGCAAGCACGAGTATGTGGCCGAGCAGATCGGGATCGCGCCCGGGCGGCGCGTGCTCGACCTCGGATGCGGCTGGGGGCCGTTGCTCGCCTTCATCCGCGAGCGCGGCGCCGGCGGCGTCGGCGTGACGCTCTCCTCGGCGCAGCTGGCCGCGTGCCGGCGTCACGGCCTCGACGTTCACCTGGCCGATGCGCGCCAGATCACGCGCGAGCGCTTCGGGGGGTTCGACGCCGTCGCGAGCCTCGGCGCCTTCGAGCATTTCTGCTCGCCCGAGGACTATCGCGCCGGCCGCCAGGAGGAGATCTATCGCGCCCTCTTCGCGCGCATCGCGACCCTGCTGCCGCCCGGCGGGCGGCTCTATCTGCAGACGATGGTCTTCGGAGCCAAAATGATCTCCCCCGAGCGCGCCGTCGAGGCGCTGGACACACTCCCTGAGCGCGATTCCGAGGCCTGGTATCTGGCCCTGATGGCCCGCCAGTTCCCGGGCTCATGGCTTCCCTTCGGCTGTGAGCAGGTCGTTCGCTGCGCCGAGCCACACTTCGGGCTCATCTCGAGCGTCAGCGGCCGCGCTGGACTACATCGAGACGATCAGTCAGTGGAACGCCCGGATCGGGGCGCCGAGCCTGAGGAAGTCGCTGCTGAAGCTGAAGCTCGTGCCCCGCTGGCTTACGAGCGCCGACTTCCGGCTCGCCTTCACCTCCGGCGTGAGCGCCAACAAGGTCTGCTTCGAACGCGAGCTGCTCGACCACTTCCGCCTGGTGTTCGAGAGGCGCTCCTAGGGATCAGGAGTCGGCAAGGCGCGTGAGCAGCGGAACCGCCTCGGCCAGCGCCTGCTGCTCCTCTCCAGAGAAGTTCTCGGCGATGGCCGCTATCAGCCAACCCTCGCGCTGGCGGCGGTCGGCTTCGAGCGTCCGGCGCCCGGAGTCGGTCAGCTCGAGCAGGGCACGGCGCCCGTCGGTGGGGTCGGGCCGGCGGCTGATCAACCCATCGGCTTCGAGTTCGCCGACGACCTGTGCCATCGATTGCGGGCGAACCCGCTCGGCGGTGGCCAGGTCGCTCGTGCTCCTGGCGCCTTCGCGGTCCAGGCGCCCGAGCACGCCGCCCTGCGCCAGGGAGAAGCGATGCTCGGCTCGGAGCCGACGCACCAGCTGGCCGAGCACCACGCGCAGTTCGCTGGCGACGAGTGAGACGTCGGCGGACACGACCACAGGACTATAGCTCCTAGCCAGGCTAGCTGTACAGTTTACCTGTATAAACTGTGGGGATGAGGCGAAGGCGAAGCGTCCGGGCGAGCGTCGATGGCGCCCACGGCGCCACAGTCGGGGCGAACGGCGCTACACCCTCAGCCGAGCGCTCGGATCGATACAAGTGGATCGCCCTCTCGAACGTCACGCTGGGGGTGCTGCTCGCGACTCTCGACGGCTCGATCGTGCTGATCGCGATGCCCGACATCTTCCGGGGCATCCACCTCGATCCGCTGGTGCCGGCCAACAGCTTCTACCTGCTGTGGATGATCCTCGGCTTTCTCGTCGTGACGAGCGTGCTGATCGTGAGCTTCGGGCGGCTCGGGGACATGTACGGGCGGGTGCGCATGTACAACCTCGGCTTCGTCGTCTACACGCTGGCCTCGCTGGCGCTGACCGTGGACTGGATGACCGGCCCGCCCGGGGCGATCTACCTGATTGCATTCCGGCTCGTGCAGGGCGTTGGCGCCGCGTTCCTGCTGGCCAACTCGGCCGCGATCCTGACGGATGCCTTTCCGACCAACCAGCGGGGGATGGCGCTCGGCATCAACAACATCGTCGGTGTCAGCGGGATGTTCATCGGGCTGGTGCTGGGAGGCATCCTCGCCCCGATCGACTGGCGGCTCGTGTTTCTGATCTCGGTTCCCGTCGGGCTGTTCGGGACCGTGTGGGCCTATCTGAAGCTCGAGGAGCGCAGCACGCCGCAACGGGCGTCGATCGACTGGTGGGGAAACTTCACGTTCGCACTCGGGCTCGTTCTGATCATGGTGTCGGTCACCTACGGCATCCGCCCCTACGGCGGCGACGCCACCGGCTGGGCCAGCCCGCGCGTTATCGCCCTGCTGCTCGGCGGGGTAGTCTCGCTGCTGGCCTTCGCGGCGATCGAGCGACACGTCGCAGAGCCGATGTTCCGCCTGCCCCTGTTCCGCATTCGAGCCTTCACCTTCGGCACGCTCTCGACGTTCCTCTCGGCGGTCGCGCGCGGCGGGCTGCTGTTCATGCTGATCATCTGGCTGCAGGGAATCTGGCTGCCCCAGCACGGCTTCGACTTCACCGAAACGCCGCTGTGGGCCGGGATATACATGTTGCCGCTCACCATCGGCCTCTTGATGGCGGGCCCCACCTCGGGGTACATGTCCGATCGCTTCGGCGCGCGCTGGTTCGCGACGGGAGGGATGCTCGGCGCCGCCGTCAGCTTCTTCCTTCTGATCCTGCTGCCGACGGACTTTCCCTACCCGCTGTTCGCCCTCGTGCTCGCGCTCAACGGCATCTCGATGGGCATGTTCGCCTCTCCCAACCGGGCGGCCGTGATGAACAGCCTGCCGCCCGGCGACAGGGGAGCCGGAGGTGGAATGAACCAGACCTTCCAGAACTCGGCCCAGGTGCTCTCGATCGGGATCTTCTTCACCCTGATGATCCTTGGTCTCGCCACCAGCCTGCCGCACACGATGACCGCGGGCCTCGAGGCGCACGGCGTCGCCGCCGCCACGGCCGATCGCGTCGGAGGCCTGCCGCCGGTGTCGATCCTGTTCGCCGCCTTCCTCGGCTACAACCCGATCCAGAGCCTTCTCGGTCCTCACGTCCTTGCGACGCTGTCGGCCGCCAATCGCGCGACGCTCACCGGCCGTTCCTTCTTTCCGCACCTGATCTCATCGCCGTTTCGCTCCGGCCTGCATGAGGCGTTCACGTTCGCGATCATCGCGTGTCTGATCGCGGCCGCCGCGTCGCTGATGCGCGGCGAGAAGTACCACTACTCCGCGCCCGCATCCCACTCGTCCCCCGGCGATGAGGTGCCGCTCGATGATCTGCCGGTGGGCGCAGGGACGGGCGCGGATCGAGAGCCCTCCCTCGAGCGCGTCGTAGGACACTCCTAGGCGCACATCGCCGGGCAGAACGCGATGATGTCGCCATGTCGCTGGAGGTCCGCGAGATGGCTCTGGGTGAGGTTGGCCTCATCATCGACTACTTCCACGGCTCGACACCCGAGCACCTGGAGATGATGGGCGTGGACCCGACCCGGCTGCCCAATCACACCGATTGGCAGGCGCGCTACGCCGCCGAGTACGCCAAGCCTCTGAAGGAGCGCTCCACGCTGCTCGTCATCTGGGAGCTGGACGGCGTCCCGGTCGGCTTCTCGACCTCGGACAGGATCGTCTACGGCGAGGAGGCGCACATGCATCTGCATGTCGTCGATCCGACGCGTCGCGGTGCGGGCATCGGCTCTGAGGCTCTGCGCGAGACGGTCGACATCTATTTCGCCGCGCTGGCCCTGAAGCGCCTCTTCTGTGAACCGAGCGCCTTCAACGTCGCGCCGAACCGGACGCTTCAGAGCGTCGGCTTCAGATACGTCAAGACCTACAACACCGTGCCCGGGCCCCTCAACTACCACCAGGCGGTCACCCGCTGGGTGCTCGAGGGCGCCCGGCAGACCGGCTGAAGGGGCCGCTCAGCAGAACGGGTCCGATCGGCTGCAGAAGGTCTGTGCCACCGGCGCGGCGATCCTCCGCCAGCTCACCGTTGAAAGCCGCTCGACCCCGTCGGAGTCCCAGTCGACGCCGGCCCCGTCGGGGACGACCGAGGTGATTGGTTCATCGCCGAAGTGGATGAACGTAAAGGCCGCTCGCTCCACCTCTCCATGGCGGTAACGGGTGAGACGATCGAGGTGCGGGTCGGCCGATGGGTCACACGCGTGCAGGTAGGCGTACAGCCACGGCCCGGCGAGCACCGGCGAGAGAAATTCCGGCGGGCAGACATTGCCCGCGCCGCCCGTCTCCTGGTCGATCAGCTCAGGGTGCCCGCCGAGCGGCTCGAACCACAGCGTGCTCTCGCCGAAGGTCCCGACCGAGTTGGACGTCACGTAGGCGACCTGCTTGCCGTTGAAGGTGAGCGCGGTGATCGAACCGGTCAGGCCCCTCGGCCAACTCTCCCCGCCGTAGCGCGCGCCCCGGGAGGCCGGCAGCGCGAGCGACTTCACCCTGCGCCCGCCGATCTGCCAGAACATGAGGTCCTCGGGACGGCGATTGCCGCCGGAGGGGTTGCCGCGCAGGAACACGAGGCCGCCGTCCCAGATCGCCGGCTCGTGGTCTGAGCCGCCGCCGGGCGGCTCGAGCGCGCGCTCGGCGGCTCCGGCCACGCCGAGCCGGAGCTCGGCGATGTGGCAGCCCGTGCGGGCGCTGTCGTTGGCGCATCGGGAGTAGACCGCCGCCACCTCAGAGCCGCCTGCGGGCCCCAGCGCGACGTCGAACGGCGCGGCGCTCTCGGCCACCGCGGGCACAGAGATCGCGCCCCGGGGGGAGCGCACCACGAGAGCGTAGTCGCCGCTCACGGCGTCCGGGCGGCTCCACGCGGCCCAGCCGCCGTAGGCGGCCACCGACACACCCCTGGGATCGAGCACGACGGGCGACACCGCGGCGGCCGCTGACGCAGAGCCGCCCAGCGCGATCACGAGGACCCCGGCGATGGCGGCCGTTGCAGCCGCGAGCCGGGCGTGGCGTCTGACGGGCATCTGATCGACCTGGGGGCGAGCGCGGGCGACGCCGCCTACGGCACCCATGTCTCGGCGAGCGGCGTGAGCTGCAGCTCATGCGTCGCCGCGCGAGAGCCCTGGTCGGCGAGAAACAGCACGGCGTCGGCGATCTCGCGGGGATCGGCGAGCGTCTCGCGGCGAGGGGAAGCCGTCGCTGCGCCCACGGGTTCGATCCCGGCATCGACGATCAGCAGTGCGACATGGATGCCCTGGCCGCGCAACTCGAGAGCCGCGGCCTGGGTGATGGCCCGCACGCCAAAGGCCCCGGCCGCCCACAGCCCCCGGCCCGGCATGGCTCGTCTCGATGAGCCGCCCGTCACCTGAATCGCGGTCGCGGCTCGCCCCTGGGCCACGAGGAAGCTCGCGGCTCCCGACAGGAAGGCGAAGGCCGCGCGAGCGGGGGCCGCCGCCCAGGCGTCGAATGCATCCGCGCTCGCCTCCGCCATCGGGCCTCCGCCGAAGGGGCCGCTACGAGTACCACCGTAGGCGGAGGCGGCGTTGATGGCGAGATCGACCCGACCGTGCTCGCTCGCCACGCGCGCGAGCACGTCGTGAACGCTGGCCTGGTCGGTCACATCCGCGCGCAGCGCCAGTGCACCGGCCGCGGTGATCTTCTCGAGCGTCGCATCCGAGCGGGCGACCCCTGCGACCGCCCAGTCGTGAGCGATCAGGGCCTCGATCACGGCGCCTCCGAGATTGCGCGCGCCGAACACCAGCGCGCTTCTAGGGCCCTGCACCGCATCGGACATTGCGCTCCTCCTCGTTCAGCCCGCCGGAAGCTCGGCGGGTCAGCTTTCCCGGTCAGCGTCCGGTTCAATCATGCATACAGTGCGAACGCATCGACATGCTCGTCGATGCGGGCACTTGCAGCTGTGCGCTGCTGGCGCTCGGCCCGGTGCGCAGGACAGTGCACTCCGCGAATGCCTCCGTCCACGAGGCCGTAGGCGAGCCAGACGTCGTTCTGCCAGGGGAAGTGAAAGAAGCGATCTGCGAGCACGTCGTCCTGCTCGAGCTCGTGCCTCCAGGCCGCGGTCACGACGCCCTCGGGGACGCTCGACGTGCACGAGCAGCCGCTCGCCGGGTCGCCGGTCCACACGCATCGCAGCTCCGTCTGGACGCTCGTTCTCTGTGCGTCCGCGCTCTCCCGTCTGCCCGAAGAGGGCGACGTGGCGGGCGCTTCATCGGCACCTATCGGGCATCCCATGTCGATATTCTCGGACCACCGGGCGGATTGACCGCAAAATCGCCGCGTGTTTTGGACGCTTGTCCGAGACGCGCCGGCCGGGACGCTCGAGTGGCACGCAGCGGGGATCAACGCGGCGCGACGAGGGGTTTCGCGCGGACGCCCTTGGCCGAGTACAGGCTGGCGTCGGCCGCGGCCATGAGCGCCTGAACGTCCTGAACTCCGTCCCATTCGGCGATCCCGACCGAGAAGCTGTGATCCTCGGGGGTCACCTCGATCAGGCGATCGACGAGCTTCTGCGCGTCGTCGAGGCGACAGCCGGTGAGCACCGCTGCAAACTCGTCTCCCCCGTAGCGGGCGAGGAGATCGACCGGTCGCAGGGCGGAGCTCCACGCCGCGGCGTTCTGCTTGAGCAGCTGGTCGCCGGCGTTGTGGCCGTGGGTGTCGTTGAGCTTCTTCAGGCTGTCGATGTCCAGCATGGCCACGCACAGCGGCCAGCGCTCGCGCTTGGCCCGTGCCATCTCGCGGGGGAGCTCCTCGCGCCACGCGCGACGGTTGGGCAGCCCCGTGAGCTCATCGGTGTGCGCGATGCGTTCAAGGCGCGCCAGCAGATCGACGCGCTCGATGGCGATCGCCGCCTGTGCGGCCAGCAGCACGATCGTCGCTCGCACGTTCTGCTTCGGCGCCGGCACCGGCGTCAGCCAGTACAGGGCCAGCACGGCGACCGTGGTCTGGTCGCGCAGCACGGGCTGCCACATCGCGCAACGCACCCTGCCACGCTCGCCCGGATCGAGCTCGGCGTCGTGCTGATCGGCGAGCTGGGCAAAGGTGGCCTGGCCGGTCACGTAGGCCTGGCGGGCGCCGGCGAGCGAGTCCCCGAGCAGGAGCTCCGCGGCAATCACCTTCTCGCCGGTCACGGCGGCCGGCACGAGCGCGCTGTCGTCCGCGCGCGGCTCCCACAGGGCCGCGCTGTCGGCGCGCGCAACCTGTGAGGCGGTGCTGCACAGGTCGTGGCGCGTCGCATCGGCGGTGGGCTGCTGGAAGATGCGATGCATCGCGTTCACCACCGCGGCCAGGTTCTCGGCGTCGTCGGCGGCCTGCCGGCGCTGGCGCCGAACACGGCGCACGAGCGCATCGATGAACACTCCGGCGATCAGCAGCGAGGCGATCGTCGTCACCCATCGTCCCTCGGCGTTCGGCTCGTGCCTGACCGCGAGCACGATCGCATAGGCGACGCCCACGACGCCCACGTGCAGGGTCGCCTCGCTGCGCTTGAAGAACGAGAAGGCGAACAGCGCCACCCACACGTACCAGATGCCGTAGTAGCTGACACCTGCGCCGCTGTAGTAGACGGCCCGCGTTATCAGAACGGTGCCGGTCAATATCGCGATGTGGAAGCTCCACGCCGGCATGCGCCGGAAGACGCTCAGCAGGAGCACGCCGCCCACGTACGCCATCCCGATGTTGACCGCCAGCGCGCCGATGTTGGTGTGCGGCGCGCGGGGCAGGAACAGCGAGATCAGCCCGATCGTGGCGCCGGCGAGATACAGCAGCCCGAGACTGCGCGCCATGACGGCTGGCTCGGAAAAGGTTGGGTCCGCGCGATCGCGGTCCGCACGCTCGGCTACGGGCTCCATCGACTCTCCGATCGGCACTGCCAGGGCCCGCCTTGAGCCACGCCGCGGACCCTCGTCCAATGTCCTGCCGGGCGCTCGGGCCAGAGTTAT
Source organism: uncultured Solirubrobacteraceae bacterium (assembly GCA_963764185.1). Lineage (GTDB taxonomy): Bacteria > Actinomycetota > Thermoleophilia > Solirubrobacterales > Solirubrobacteraceae > Palsa-744. Next base: position 526,581 of record CAVXRF010000009.1, read on the forward strand.
GGATACCGCAGCGCGAGCGGGGAGACGGGGCCCGGCTCCGGGAAACTAGGCCGCCGCGTTGCCGGCCCTGCGCGAGCGCGGCGAGCGTCTCGCCAGCACGGCCCCCCAGTCGGCGTCGTCGATTCGCCCCGGCTGCGTGTCGCAGGCGAACTCCCGCAGGAGCCCTGATAGAGCGTCCGGGTCTTCGAGGTGGGGAAAGTGCGCGGCGCCGGGCAGCGTGCGGAAGCGGCTGTGCGGTATCGCCTCGTGAGCGGAGCGCCCATGGCCGAGCGGGATCGTGTGATCGCGCTCGCCCCAGACGATCATCGTGGGCAGCGACTCGAGCAGATACAGGCGGTCGGTTGCGCTCACGCGCTGGCCGCGCGTGTCGATCACGGCGCGAAGCGTCTGCAGGAAGGCCTCGCGCGCCCCGGAGGTCTCCAGCGGGCGGAGCGCCCGCGCGAATGCCTGCATGTGCACGCCGAGCCGAGCGTCGCGCCGTCGCAGGCGCCCGCCCGTTTGGCTGAGCGCCTCGATCAGCCGAGGATGGATCGTCAGCGACAGCAGGGCGGTCATGCCGGGCAGCGTCGCGCTGCGCAGCAGCGGGCTCACCTCATGCCCGAGCCCGCCGCTTGAGATGAGCACCAGGCGCTCGACACGCTGGGGAAACTGGTAGAAGAACTGCATCGCCACGCCGCCGCCCAGGGAGTGGCCCACGATCGTCGCGCGATCGACCCCGGTCGCGGCCAGCAGGTCACGGATGCTGGCGGCGTGCGCTCCCAGCGAGTAGTCGCCGCGCGGCGCCGCCGAGTCGCCATGCCCGATCAGGTCGGGTGCGATCACCGTGAAGTCGCTGGCCAGGTTCAGCGCCACCGAGCGCCAATGGCTCGAGGAGTTGAGCATGCCGTGTATGAGGACGATGGGCGGCCCGCTGCCCGCGACCCGGTAGATCACACGGCGTCCGTGCAGCTCGATCTGCCACTCGTCAAAGCGCGGTGGCAATGGGGTCACCGGCGCTGGAAGCGGACGCCCCCGTGCCCGATCCTGGCCGCCGGAGCCGGCCGCGCCGGGTGTGGCCTGGCTGGATGTCAGCGTCCCACCTCGCCGGCCACACTAGCAAGGGTCATCACACCGGATCGGGTGATCGCCTCAGACCTGCGCCATCTGGAGGCGTGCAGCCGTCCCGCTAGATTTGGGCCTGTGCCGATCGACGCCGACTCCCCAGCCCCGGCCACCGGGCACTGGGGATCTCGGCCGGATGCGGATCGAGCTGAACAGGACGGCGTCAGTGTGCGCGGGCTCGTCAAGTCCTACGGGGCGGTGCGCGCACTTGCGGGTGTCGATCTCGAGGCGGTGCCGGGCACGGTGCTGGGCCTGCTCGGACCGAATGGGGCCGGCAAGACGACGATCATCCGCATACTGACGACACTGCTGAAGCCCGATGGTGGGACAGCGCGGGTCGCCGGTCTCGACGTCGTCCGGGATGCTGGGAGGCTGCGCGAGCGCATCGGCCTCGCCGGGCAGTACGCGGCCGTCGATGAAAACCTCACCGGGCTCGAGAACCTCATCATGGTCGGGCGTCTGTACGGCAAGCCGCGCGCGAAGGCCAGGCAACGAGGGCGCGAGCTGCTCGAGCGCTTCGAACTGCTCGACGCTGCCGGCAGGCCGACCAAGACCTACTCCGGCGGCATGCGGCGGCGCCTCGATCTGGCCGCGGCCCTGGTCGCGAATCCCCCGGTGCTGTTCCTCGATGAGCCGACCACCGGCCTTGACCCTCGCAGCCGTCTGGAGCTGTGGGAGACGATCGAGCGGCTCGTGGCTGAGGGCACGACGGTGCTGCTGACGACGCAGAACCTCGATGAGGCCGATCGGCTGGCGACGGCGATCGCGGTCATCGATCATGGCCGCGTCCTGGCGGAGGGCACGCCGGACCAGCTGAAGGATCGCGTGGGCGGGCAGCGGCTCGAGATCACGCTCGACGATGGCGCGCGTGCGCAGCAGGCGGTACGGGCGCTTGCTTCGATCACGGACGATGCTCCTGACGTTGCGGGTGATCTCGTCACCGTGGGGGTGCGGGGCAAAGGCGGCGCGATCGTCGCAGCGGTGCGGGCGCTCGACCACGACGGCATCGGTGTCGCGGACATCGTCCTGCGCCGTCCGACGCTGGACGATGTGTTCTTGGCACTCACCGGGCACGCCGCCGAGGTCGACGAGCCGGGGTCGGGGGCGAGCGGGTGAGACGCCTGGTGACCGACACGCTGGTGATCGCCGAGCGCAACCTGGTGCGGCTGCCGCGCGCGCCCGAGCTGCTGCTGGCGTTTACGGTGCAGCCGATCATGTTCGTGCTGTTGTTTCGATACGTGTTCGGCGGCGCCATCAAGACGCCGGGGTTCACCTACGTCGACTTCCTGATCCCGGGGATCATCGTGCAGAACATCGCGTTCGGTGGGTTTGTCACCGCGCTGGGTCTCAACGAGGATCTCCACAAGGGCCTGATCGACCGCTTTCGCTCGCTGCCGATGGCCCGCCCCGCCGTGCTCGCCGGGCGGACGCTCGCCGATGTGGTGACGAATGCGCTGTCGGCCACGATCCTGATCGTCACCGGACTGCTGATCGGGTTCGTCTTCCACACCGGCCTGCTTGAAGCTCTCGCCGGCTTCGGCCTGCTCCTCCTGTTCGGGTACGCGTTCTCCTGGGTGTTCGCGTTCCTCGGGATGCTCGTGTCCTCGCCGGAGGCGGCGAACTCCGTCGGCTTCATCGTCGTGTTCCCGCTCACGTTCATCTCCTCGGCCTTCGTTCCGGTGCGGTCCATGCCGGAACCCCTGCGGGCGTTCGCCGAAGTCAACCCATTTACGATCGTGGTCGACGCGATGCGATCCCTGTGGCTGGGGATCCCGGCTCACAACAACGTGTGGGGGGCGGTCGCCTGGTCGGTGGCGATCGTCGCCGTCTTCGCGCCAATGGCCGTCTCGCGCTACCGGCGCGCGGTGGGGCAGTGATGCGTGCGGGGTCCCCGCCATGATCCGCCGGCTGACGATCACGTGGGCGTTCAACGTGGTCGCCCTGTTCGTGGCCGCGTGGCTGCTGTCCGGGTTGAGCTACGGCAGCGACTGGTGGGCGCTCCTGCTCGCCGGGCTCGTGTTCACGCTCGTGAACTTCTTCCTGAAGCCGGTGCTGACGATCCTCTCGGTGCCTTTCATCATCGTCACACTCGGCGTCTTCTACCTGCTCATCGACGTCTTCATGCTCTACCTGACCCACTGGATCGTGCCGCAGTTCACGATCGCGAGCTTCTGGTGGGCGGTGCTCGCGGCGATCATCGTCAGCGTCGTCAACGGCAGCCTGAAGATGTTCTTCGGGCGCCCGGGCTCTGGCGCGTAGAGCGTTGATCGCCTACTGGAGATATTTCTCAACGACGTCGGGATCGCGCGCCTGGGCCGCGTCGGGATCCTGCCCCGCCTCGCGGCGTGCCCTGCGCTGGCGCAGCAGATCCCAGCATCTGTCGAGCTCGATCGAGACCTCATTCAAGCGCTGCTGATCGGCCTCGAGCGCCTCGCGATCGACCGCGTCGGCCTCCTCGCGGCCCAGCAGGGCGTGCTCCTCGTCGATCAGCGCGTCGATGCGGTTGAGGATCGACTGATCGTTCATCGCTCAAGGCTATCCGAGGACGCGCGGCCGTGCCGAGCGCGCTCGCCGCGACCCTACCGGCGCCTCTCCGGTGGCGCCTGGTCCGGGCGCTTGAGCGCCTGAAGCCCGTGCATGAGGGTATCGGCGGCGATCCCGTGAGCGTCGCATATCCGCCCCAGATGCAGCAGCGAGTCGGTCTCGGCCGCAACGTCTCCGTCGCCCAGCCGCAGGACGAGCGGAACGCCCGCCGTGACATCGCTCGCAGCCAGCCCGACCGCGACGTTGACCAGGTCGGCGGAGGTCACGGCGGCGACGGCCGCGCAGCGGCGAATTCCGAGCCGCTCGAGCGTCTCGCGGTCATCGCCGCGTCCGATCGCCACCGGGATCCCCGCCGCGCGCGCGAGTCGCACGCAGGGAGCCTCGGGATCTCGCTCGACCCCCAGGACCGCGACGCCGCGTCTGCGGAGCTCCTGGGCGAGGCGGAAGCCGACCTGCCCGAAGCCGACGAGCAAGACGTGTCGTCGCGCCGGCGCCGCGCGCGCTCCGAACAGCGTCGTCAGGCGCGGGCGGCTCAGACGGCGCACGAGGGCCGCGGTGAAGACGGCGACCAGCAGCAGTGCGGCGAGCGTGTCGAGGGTGGAGAGCGCCTTGAACCAGCCGGGGCCCGACGCCGCGCCGGGCGTTCCCGCGACGGTCGCGACGGTCCTCGTACTGAAGTAGAGCGCGTCGACCGCGCTCTCGTGCAGCGCGATCATCGTGATCGGCGCCCTCGAACATGAGAGCGAGCAGCAGCCCGGCGCCGGCGCGCACGAGCAGCCGCAGTGGCGTCATCGACGAGGCGCACCCCGCGAATTCGTCGCCGCGATGCACGGCCGCCGGCCGCAGCGATGCACTGCTCGGCAAGGTCGTCGGCGACGAGTTCCGACGGCGACAGCACGTGCACCGCCGGAACCACGTGCTGAAGCTCGCGGGCGATCGTCCTGTCGAACATCGTGACCCACAGCGGAAGATCGGGCCTCAGGTGGGCGCTCAGCAACGTCAGGCGCAGGGCGAGCACGTCGTCGCGCGTCACGACGGCAACGGCCACCCAGCGCTCCTCATGAAGGTAAGCCGAGATCTCGCTGTCGCTCAGCGGCGCCGGCGCCTCGACCGCCATTCCGCGCTGCTCGAGCCTGCTCACGAGAGCTGCGCCAAGACCCCCGGGTTCGCCGAGAACGAGCACCGCTCCACCGTCGCCTGGTTTGGTGCTGTCACTCAACGCGACTCAGATTATGCGCCCCGGTTCGGCCGGGTCCGGCTCCTCATCGCCCGCTGCAGTCCAAGCGCGGCGGGGCCTCGGAGCCGCAGGTCACCCCGAGCGCATCGCCCTGGCTAGGCCCGCTGCAGGTGCAGGTCGAATTCCATCGTCGCTTTTTCGGTCACGTTGACGAAGCCGCCGATGCTGGGCGCGCTCATGCCGAATTCGCTCCACGGAAACGTGAGCGAGCCGGCGGCCTCGAGGGTCGAGCCCGACAGGGTGAATTCGACCGGGAGCGTCTCGGTCTTGGAGGTGCCATGGATCGTGAAGGTGCCCGTCACCGAGGCGCGCGCCACATGGCCGGCGATCGCGCTCCGTGAGAGGCTGACCGGCGGCGATAGAACAAACGAGGCCGTCGGATAGCGGTCGCTTTCGAGCCCGATTTCATGAATTTTTTCATCCCGCATCGAGCGATCGCTTTTGAGCGTGTTGACAGCGACGTCAAATGAGGCGGTCTTGATCGTGATCTTCCCGTTGGATTCGCTCAGCAGCGCGGCCCCCGTGATCGACGAGGTCCGCCCGACGGCATCGCTCTGTGCGGGCAGGAAGGCGAGCTTCTCGCGTACCCGATAGCCCGCCTCCGAGCCGCTGGCGACGCTCCAGCGCCCGGCCACGCCGCCGGCCGAGGTGGACGCCGAGCTCGTCGCGGCGGCCGCGCTCGTGGTGGAGGTGGCGAGCCTGAAGGGTTTGGGCGAGGAGGTGGGGAAGATCACGAAGTAGATGAGCAGGAAGACCACGAGGATCACTGTGACGCCCCCGCCCAGGGCCAGCAATGCCACACGTTTCCTGTTGGATGCTTCAGGCAGCCTGATCATCGCTCGCGGATCCTCTCGATGGCGGAGTGGCCCTGACGGGCCGCCGGCGGAGACCATCACACGGCATCGGCCTGCGCACGACCTTAGGGCAACGTAGGAGTTTGCTAAGCGATGTCTGCGGCGGTGTCGCTCGATGTGTTCTCGGATGGTCCTGCTCACGAGCTCCGACCAGCGGGTGCTGGGGTGGTCGGTTTCACCATGCCACAGGCGCGCTGCCTGATCTCGCGGTTTTCGGCCTTCTACAGCGCCGGCGGGGACCAGGTCCGATTTCCGCTAGACGGGGGCGCCGGGTTGTGACACGGTGTGTCGATGCAGGACGACTCTGACCGCGTCTGGCGGGCCATAGAGGCATGCGATCCGCGCTTCGACGGATGGGTCTTCTGCGGCGTGAAGACGACCGGCATCTACTGCCGCCCGAGCTGTCCGGCGCGCACGCCGAAACGCGAGAACGTTCGCTTCTTCGCGTCCGCGGCGGCCGCGCAGTCGGCGGGCTTTCGCGCCTGCAAGCGCTGCCGCCCGGACGCGACGCCGGGTTCGCCCGAGTGGGATCTCCGCGCTGACCTCGTCGGGCGCGCGATGCGGCTGATCGCCGACGGCGTGGTCGACCGCGAGGGCGTCGGCGGCCTGGCCGCGCGGCTCGGCTACACCGAGCGCCACGTGCACCGCAAGCTCGTGGCCGTGGTCGGCGCGGGACCGCTCGCGCTCGCCCGCGCCCAGCGCGCCCAGACCGCGCGCATCCTGCTCGAGACGACCGCCCTGCCGATCACCGACGTGACGTTTGCCGCGGGCTTTCAGAGCGTGCGCCAGTTCAACGCGACCGTCCAGGAGGTCTTTGCGATGACGCCGAGCGCGCTGCGGTACGCGCGCGCAGACTACGGGCGCCCGGCAGGACAGCGGCGCGCTGTCGCTGCGCCTGCCCTACCGCGCGCCGCTCGACGCGGACGGCCTGCTCGCGTTCCTCGGCTGCGCGCCGTGCCCGGCGTCGAGGAGGTGCGCGACGGCGCCTACCGGCGCAGCCTGCGCCTGCCACACGGCAGCGGTGTCGTCGAGCTGCGACCCGCCGAGGGGCACGTTCACGCGCGCTACTGGCTCGCCGATCTGCGCGACCTCGGCGCCGCGATGCAGCGCTCGCGCGCGCTGCTCGATCTCGATTCCGACCCGCACAGCGTGCTCGAGGCGCTCGGCTCGGAGTCGCTGCTCGGGGCGCTGGTGCGCGCCGCTCCGGGACGGCGCGTGCCGGGCAGCGTCGACGGCCACGAACTCGCCGTGCGCGCGGTGCTCGGCCAGCAGGTCTCCCTGCGCGGCGCCGCGACGCTCACAGGCCGTCTGGTTGCCGAGCACGGTGAAGAGCTCAAGCGACCGCTCGGCGCGGTCACGCACGTCTTTCCGTCGGCGCAGGCGCTCGCCGGCGCGGACACCGCGAGACTGGCGATGCCAGTTGCGCGCAGACGCGCGCTGCTCGCGCTCGTCGGCACGCTCGCGCGCGGCGAGCTCGTGATAGACGCCGGAGCCGATCGCGCGGAGGCGCGCCGGCGGCTGCTGTCACTGCCGGGCATGGGGCCTTGGACGGCCGAGTACATAGCGATGCGCGCCCTGCGCGACCCTGACGCCTTTCCGGCGAGCGACCTCGGCGTCCGCCACGCGCTCGAGCGGCTCGGCCAGGACGGCCGGCCGGCGAGCGCCCAGATGCTCGCCGAGCACTGGCGGCCATATCGCGCCTATGCGGTGCAGCATCTGTGGGCCTCATTGACTCCGCCAGGGCGAGCTGGGCGGGCGCCGGCGCCGGTTCGCGAGGCCGGCCTGCTCGCGGCGTAGGTCTCCCCTTCAAACGGACCGCCCGGACGGCGATGCGCAGCGACGCGTTGGGGCTCGGCACTGGGTGTCCGCTGAGCTGGTGCAGCGCTCAACCAGCGGCGCGGTGCGCCGATACAACTGAATATGGGCTCCGAATCGACGTCTTCCGGGTTCGCACGGGCGACGATGGGCCCCGTGGCCGGGCTCATGTTCCTCGTGGGGTCGGTGATCACGGTGGCCGCGATCCTCGCTCCGCACTCGCCGAAGGCGGACATCACAGGCTTCTGGGCGATCGCGGCAGGCCTCGCGGTGATCGGCGCGGCGCTGCTCAGATGGCATGGGCGCCTGCCGGCGTGGGTCTATCAGGGCGTCATGGTCCTCGGCACCCTGACCATCTCCCTGACGCTCTACTTCAACGGTGAGCGCCACGGCGGCCCGTCGGCTGACAATGAGGTCCTGTACGTGTGGGTCGCGCTGTACGCGGGCTACTTCTTCACGCGCGCGCAGCTGGCCCGCCAGCTCGCGGTCGTCGCCGCTGCCTACGCGGTCACGCTGCTGCTCGTCCACCCGGGACAGATCGGCTACACCCGCTGGTTCATAACCATCGGGATGGTCGCCCTGGCGGCGAGCCTCGTGCACATCCTCAAGCGGCGCAACGATGAGCTCGTGGAGCGGCTGTTCGAGGCCGTGCGCACCGATCTGCTGACCGGTCTGGTCAATCGGCAGGGGTTCGACGAGCGCTTCGAGGTCGAGCTCGAGAGGGGTCGCCGCACGGCGCAGCCCGTCGCGCTGGTGCTGGCCGACATAGACGGCTTCAAGGAGCTCAACGACCGCTTCGGGCATCCGGCCGGCGATGTCGCCCTGACCGCCGTCGGCGAGCTTGCCAGGGCCGCGGTGCGCGCCATCGACACCATGGCCCGGATCGGTGGCGACGAGTTTGCCGCGATTCTCCCGGCCACCGGCACCGACGGCGCGTTTGAACTGGCCGAGAGGCTGCGCGATGGAGTCCCGCGCCTGCTGGACGGTTACGGCGAGCCGCTGACGATGAGCTTCGGGATCGTCGAGTTCCCCCTGCACGGCCAGACGCGCGACGCGCTCGTTCAGGCTGCCGACAGGGCGCTGTATCAGGCCAAGGAACTCGGGCGCAACCGCAGCGTCGTGCACGGAGCCCGGCGCCGCGGCTCCGCGCTGCAGTCAGCCGCCGTCAGCTGAGTCCTCGCGCTGATCGAAGATCGAGGCGTATCATCGCAGTGGAGGACTTTGACATGACCGCGCTTGGCTTTGCGCTGCTCTTGACAGGTGCCATTCTGGTGGTCGCCGAGGCTCACATGCCCGGCACGGTGCTGGGCGTGTGCGGCGGTGCGGCGCTGGTGGCCGGCGCGATCATCGTCATCGCCGCGCTCGGAGGCGGCGCGGCGATCGCGGTGCCGGTCGGCGTCGGGCTTGGCGCGGCGGCCGGCGGGTGGGCGGTGGTGGTGACGCGCAGGGCCGCCGGCTCACGGCGCGCGCGTGTACAGGCGGGGACTGAGGCGTTGTGCGGCCGGGTGGGCGTCGTCCGTCGCTGGAGCGACTCCGCCGGTCAGGTGTTCGTCGAGGGGGCGCTGTGGCGCGCCCGCCATGAATGGGCCGACATCAACGGGGAGAAGCTGCATGAGGGCGATTCGGTCGTGGTCGAGCGGGTCAGCGGTCTCACGCTGTCGGTGCGCCGCGCTGAGGAGTGGGAGCTGATCGGATGATCCTCGCGCTCGGGCTCGTCCTCGTTTTCCTGGCCGTCACCGCGCTCGTGATTGCCGGCACGTCGGTGCGCGTGCTGCGGGAGTATGAGCGCGCCGTCGTGTTCCGCCTCGGCCGCGTGACGAGTCAGCGCGGGCCCGGGCTGATCTTTCTGACGCCCGTCGTGGATCGCATGGTCCGCGTCAGTCTTCGCACGGTCACGCTCGAAATCCCTGCGCAGGAGATCATCACCCGCGACAACGTCCCGGCACGCGTCACCGCCGTGGCCTACTACCGGGTGATCGATTCCACGAAGTCGGTGATCGAGATCGAGGACGTGCTGGCCGCCACTTCCCAGATCGCCCAGACGACTCTGCGCTCGGTCCTCGGCAAGGCCGAGCTCGACGCGCTGCTCGCCGAGCGCGAGCGTTTGAACGAACACCTCCAGCACATCATCGATGATCAGACCGAGCCGTGGGGGGTGAAGGTCACGGCGGTGGAGATCAAGGATGTGGAGATCCCCGAGCGGATGCAGCACGCGATGGCGCGTCAGGCCGAGGCCGAGCGCGAGCGGCGCGCGAAGATCATCAACGCCGAGGGTGAATTCCAGGCCGCCGCCCGGCTGAACGACGCGGCCGACGTGATCAGCCGCAACCCCGTCACGATCCAGCTCCGCTACCTGCAGACGCTGATCGAGGTGAGCCACAACCAGAGCGCCACGATCGTTTTCCCGTTGCCGATGGACGTGCTGCAGCCGCTCATCGCCGCCGCCGAAGGACGGAGCGCCTCTGTCCCGAATGGCGCCGAGCGCGCCGGCCTCGACGAGGCGCTCTCGGCAGCGCGCGAGGCGCTCGACGGAGCAGCGGATGGGCCGACCGCCGTTGAGCCGGGCGCGCGGTCGGCGCTGAGCGCGCAGTCCTCCGAGTCGTCCGTGCCGGCCGAGATGGATGGGTGACCGCCCGGCCGCCGGATTTCGGCCTCACCGCCTCTGACTACGCACTACACCGCGCCGGCTTTCCGGTGGAGCTGATCGACTGTCTCGCGGCGCGCGGCATCGCACGGCCGGACGCACGCGTCGTCGATCTGGGCACCGGCACGGGCAGCCTCGCGCGGCTGTTTGCACAGCGTGGATGCGACGTCACGGGAGTCGACATAGCGCGGCCCCTCATCGAGCAGGCGAGGCGACTCGATCGCGAGGCGGGTGTGGAGATCGACTACGTCGAGCGGCCGGCCGAGGCCACCGGGCTGCCGAGCGCTGCGTTTGACGTGGTCAGCGCGGGGCAGTGCTGGCACTGGTTTGACCGGCCCGCGGCGGCACGCGAGGTCGCGCGCCTGCTGGTGAGCGCCGGCGCCGTAGTGATCGCCCACTTCGACTGGCTGCCGATTGCGGGCAATGCCGTCGCCGCCACCGAGCAGATCATCCTGCGCTACAACCCGCAATGGCCGTACGCCGGTCGCGCGGGGCTCTACCCACATTGGCTGACGGACCTTCAGACGGCGGGTTTCCAGGACATAGAGACCTTCTCCTTCGACGTGATGGCGCCCTACTCGCACGAGGCGTGGGTGGGTCGTGTGCGGGCCAGCGCCCCGATCGCCGGCACGCTTGGTGAGGAGGCCGTGCGGGCGTGCTCGGATGAGCTCGCGGCGATGCTCGCCGAGAGCTTCCCCGGAGATCCGCTCGCGGTGCCCCATCGCGTCTGGGCGGTGACGGCCAGGACGGCGTAGCGGGCGGTTATTGTCCGCTCATGGCAGCCGATCCGACGGTCGTGTGGATGCCGGGCGGCGTTCGCACGGAGATCCACCTCGTCTCCGAGGACACCGGCGGTGCGTTCTGTCTGCTCGTCGACCACCCGCCCGCGGGCTGGTCTCTGCCGCCTCACCGACACCGCAACGAGGCCGAGACGATCCACATCATCGCGGGCGACTTCGAGATGGAGGTCGACGGGATACGGCTGCGCGCCTCGAGCGGGCAGACCGTCCACGTACCACGGGGCGTGATCCACTCGGCCGCCAACATCGGCGATCAACCCGGCCGGCGCGTCCTGCTGTTCAGTCCCGCGGGCATGGAGCGCTTCTTCTCCGAAGCCGGCGCGCCCGGGCCCGATGGCGCTCCCGACGTGGCCGGCACGCTGGCCGCCGCCATCCGCCATGGCTGGGAATTCATGCCGCAGGGCTGACTCTCGGCGGCCGCGCGGGTGGGTTTGCGGACGCGACGTTAACGTTCACACCCTGAACGGCCATGGGCCGGTTGCCCGATAGTCGGAATCCAATCCCGTCGGTAGCGTCTGTAGCGCTGTGCCTGCTGAGTATGCGACCGGTAAATGTGAGCTCGACAATTGTGTGAGAGTGTTGCCGAGCCTCGGCCGGCTGCTGGGGGTTGCGCTCGTGGCGATCTGCCTTCTGGCACCGAGCGTTGCGGCCGCGAGCGAACTGGCGTACACGCCTGCGCCGGGCTCGCCACTGTCGTCGCCCACCAGCGGCGGATCCGGCTTGGCGTTCAGTCCCGGGGGTGGGCTGCTCGCCCACGGAACGGAAATATTCTCGGTCGGCACGTCGGGTGCCCTAACCCCGGTTGCAGGCGCGGCCCCCGACGTGTCGGCTGGTTCGGTGGCCTTCAGCCCGAGCGGAGCACTTCTGGCAGCCGCGAATAAAGGTAGCGACAGCATCTCGATGTTCTTGGTCGGGCTCTCCGGTGCCCTAACGTCGGCGCCCGGATCCCCGTTCACGCTCGGCGCCCCACCGGCGTCGATCGTATTCAGCCCCAGCGGGGGACTGCTCGAGGCGAGTGCCGGCGAATCTCTTTACATGTTCTCGGTGAGCGCCTCGGGCGCGCTGACGCCCGCGGCGGGCTCGCCGTACAGCGTGAAGGGGGCCGGACGCGTCGCGTTCAGTCCGTCCGGTGGCCTGCTCGCCGTGCCGGACTCCGCCGGGGTGAGTATCTTCTCGGTCAGTTCCTCGGGCGCCCTTACGGCAGTGCCTGGGTCCCCGTTCGCGGCCTCCGGCGCGCAGGGTCAAGTTGCCGTGTTCAGGCCCGGCGGCAATGTCCTCACGGTGGCCGGGTGGGGCGTCACCGTGGGCCAGGTGCTGACGACCTACTCGGTGGCCACCTCGGGTGCGCTCACGGCGATCGGCAGCGCCACGACCACGCCTGCCCCTACGAACGCGTGGGCGTTCAGTCCGGACGGCAGCACGGTCGCCACGACTGGATACGACAACTCGGAAGTTGACCTGAAGTCCGTCGGGTCGTCCGGTGCGCTCGGCGCAGTTGAGTCGCTTGAGAGCCCCGACCCCGTGGGCAATATTGCTTTCAGTAGCAGTGGCCTGATGGCGACCGAACACGCAGGCGGGGGAGCGGTGGCCGTCTTCGTGCCCTCCTCGGCGTCCAGCCGAACGAATTGGGCGGGTGCTCTCGGTAACGAAGGGTATGACCTGGCGGGCTGGGACGGCGAAAGCGACGTGAGCAATCTCCCGGACGCGTCGGTGAGCCTAATAAAAGGCAGCCGCTGTCTGTGGGCGGCGAACACGAGCAACACGAGCGCGCTCACGAGCCCGGATGGATTGACGCGCACGGCCGCGGGTTACTGCGATCAAGAAACGCAGGGTGGCCTGCTCACCCTTGGGGAAACGCAAGTCAAGCTGACCTTCCGCACGGCGTATACCGGGAACCTGCGCGTGTACTCGGTGCTCTCGGAAGGAGCGAAGATCGCGGAAGGGAAACCAAACGAGGACATCACCGTCGGTGGCCAGTCGGTCGGAATGAGCGACAACGTCGACCAGGGCAGCAACGGTTGGAGCGAAGGCCAATGGGCACTCTTCCCGGTCAGCGAGCCGGCGGGCGGGAGCGTGACGATCACCGGCAAGGTGATTTCAGGCATCTTCCTCGGCGACGCGGGGCCACCGCCCGCGATCGCCGCGTCAACCTCACCGCAGGGCACATGGACAGGCGCGCTCGGCTCGGCCGGCTATGACCTCGCGGCCTGGGATGGTGAATCAGACGTCTCCGACCTACCCGAAACCAGCCTGAGCGTGACGCAGGGCAGTCGCTACGTGTGGGCCTCCTCAACAGAAGACCCGAGGGCGCTTGAGAGCCCAGATGGCCTCACGCGCGAGGCGGCCACCTACTACGACCCGAATCAGATCCGCCTGTCGCTGAAGTTCAAACACGCCTACACAGGCAGTCTTCACCTGTACGCGCTCGACTGGGACTCGACCTCCCGGCGCGAGCTCATCAGCGTGAACGGCCAGAGCGCCGATCTGTCGAGCAGCTTCAACCAGGGATCCGGGGTGAGCTTCCCGATCGAAGTCGCGGCCGGGGGAACGGTCTCGATCGTGGTCGATCGAGAGGCCGGCGCCAACGCCGTGCTGTCCGGGATATTCCTGGGTGAAGGAGGCTCGCCGCCGGCGATAGCGGCCTCGAGCTCACCCGAGGGCACATGGACAGGCGCGCTCGGCTCGGCCGGCTATGACCTCGCGGCCTGGGATGGTGAATCAGACGTCTCCGACCTACCCGAAACCAGCCTGAGCGTGACGCAGGGCAGTCGCTACGTGTGGGCCTCCTCCACAGAAGACCCGAGGGCGCTTGAGAGCCCAGATGGCCTCACGCGCGAGGCGGCCACCTACTACGACCCGAATCAGATCCGCCTGTCGCTGAAGTTCAAACACGCCTACACGGGCAGTCTTCACCTGTACGCAGTCGACTGGGACTCCACCTCCCGGCGCGAGCTCATCAGCGTGAACGGCCAGAGCGCCGATCTGTCGAGCAGCTTCAACCAGGGATCCTGGGTGAGCTTCCCGATCGAAGTCGCGGCCGGGGGAACGGTCTCGATCGTGGTCGATCGAGAGGCCGGCGCCAACGCCGTGCTGTCCGGGATATTCCTGGGTGAAGGAGGCTCGCCGCCGGCGATAGCGGCCTCAAGCTCACCCCAGGGCAGCTGGGTCGGCACACACGGGACCGCTGGCTATGACCTGGCGGCCTGGAGCGGGGGAAGCGACCTCGTCTCCATGGCGACGCCGAGCGCGTCGGTGAGCCTCGTGCACGGCAGCCGCTACGTGTGGGCGCCGTCGACCAGCGACTTGCGGGCGCTCGAGAGCCCCGAAAAAACGACCCGCGAGGCGGCCACTTACTACGACCCGAATCAGATTCGAATCGCGCTGAAATTCAACGCGTCCTACACGGGCACGCTGCATCTCTACGCGCTCGACTGGGACTCCACCTCCCGGCGGGAGCTCATCAGCGTGAACGGCACGACAGCGGATCTGTCGAGCAGCTTCAACCAGGGCGCCTGGCTGAGCTTCCCGATCGAAGTCGCCGCCGGGGAAACGGTCTCGATCGTGGTCGATCGCACGGCCGGCGCCAACGCGGTCCTGTCGGGCATCTTCCTGGGGTGAGCAGGTAGGGTTGATCTCGCTTACGAGCCGCACGGCGTCCCGCCGGCCGGCCGGCGAATGCAGGGAGAGGCAGATGAGCGATTTCAAGGTGCTGGCGGCGCAGGCCCTGGCCCGCACGACCATCCCCTTCGAGGACGGCGACCTCGATGTTCTGGAGGTGGTGACGCAGGTGTTCGAACCGGCGATGAACGCGCTCGACGGGGCCCCTCTGGAGGAGCTGCCGTTCGAGGCTTCGATCGACCCGGGCAGCGCGCCGCTGATGCGGGCTCGCTCGTGACGCACCCGCAGGATCTGCCGCTGCGCGAGCAGGCGCTGCTGATCGCCGCCGGCGAGCTCGACGCCGGCGAGCTGCTCGACGCCACCCTCGCGCGCATCGAGGAGCGCAATGGCGCGCTGCACGCCGTCGTGGCCACCTTCCCGGACGAGTCGCGAGCGATGCTCGCCGCGGCGCCGCCCGGGCCGCTGCACGGCGTGCCAGTCACGCTCAAGGACATGTTCTCCCTGCCGTGGCGGGGCTACCACAACGGCACTCGCCACGAGCTCGGCGCGCCCAGCGCCTCGGGCGTCTTCCGGCGGCTGCGCGATGCCGGCGCGGTGGTCGTGGGCGTTGACAACGAGCACGAGCTCGGGCTCGGTACGACGGGCATCGCCTCGCCCCACGGGGCCGCCCGCAACCCGTGGAATCTCGAGCGCTGCACCGGCGGCTCCTCGAGCGGCTCGGCCGCGGCGGTTGCGGCGCGGATGATCGGCGGCGCCTTGGGCAGCGACAGCGGCGGCTCCACAAGGCTTCCCGCCGGCTGGTGCGGATTGGTCGGGCTGAAGGTCACCTACGGAGCACTGCCTTATGACGGCTACACCGGGTCGAACTCGTCGTTCTCCGGCCCCGGCGCCCTCGCTCGCGATTCCGGGGACACGCGCCTGCTGCTCGAGGCGCTGCTCGCCCGGCCGCTGCCCGCGCGGGACGCCTCCTCGCTGCGCGTCGGCGTGGTGCGGCGCCCGTACTGGGAAGACGTTGACGTCGATGTGGAGGCGGCCTGCCGTGACGCGCTCGCGCTCGCAGGGTTTGCGCAGAGCGAGCTTGAGCTTCCGTTCGCCGAGCTCGCGTCGCCGGCCGGCGCGGTGCGTCTGGGGGCCGAGCTGGTCGCGGCGGTGCCCGCCAAGGTGGTGGGCGGGCTCGACCCGATCACCCGCGGGCTGCTGCTGTACGGAGCGCTCCAGCCCGCGCTGCGGCTCGTGCGGGCAGATCGCGTGCGCGCTCGCCTGCGCCGGGTCATCGCCGAGGCGTTCGCGACTCATGATCTCCTCGCCTGGCCGACCAACTGCGCGCCCGCACCGCCGATCGAGGCGCCGATGATGGAGCTCCCGTCGGGCCCGGCGCTGCCCGACGCGCCGAATGTCCGCCAGGCGATTCTCGCGAACCTGACGGGCGTCCCGGGCGTGTCGGTCCCGGTCGGCTTTCACTCGAGCGGGCTGCCGATCGGGCTCCAGCTGCTCGCGCCGTGGGGCGAGGAGTCGCGACTCCTCGACGCCGCCGAGCGAATCGAGTTCTCCTCCGAGCAGCGCTGGGTCACGGCGGCGCCCGCGCTGGCCGTGTGAGCGTGGTGGCCGGGCGAGCCGCCCTCAGCTGCGCGGGTAGTGAAACGCCTGCGTCTGGGTGACCTTCGCGGCGAGCGAGCCGTCCTCGCGGGCGATGACGGTCTCCAGAACCATGAGCGTGCGTCCGAGGTGCAGGGGGCGTGTGGTGGCGGTGATCGTGCCGTCGCGAACCGCGCGCATGAAGTTGGTCTTCGACTCGATGGTCGCGGTGCCGTGTGCGCCCTCGGGAAGGTTCAGGAACGCGCACACCCCGCCGCAGGTGTCCGCGAGGGCCATCACCGCGCCGCCGTGCATCAGACCGCCGGCGGTGCAGCGCTCGGGAGCCCACGCGAGCGCGCCGCGGACGAGCTCCGGGCGCGCCTCGAGAAGCTCCACGCCGATCAGCACGGCGAATGCCATCGAATCGCGAATCTGGGCGGGGGTGGCGGTGCCGCTCACGAGGGCTCCATCGACGCGCTCACACTAGGCGACCGATTGGACGGACGGCTCGCGCCTTCACCCGGCGCCGGCGCAGGGGCGCCTGCGGACGTGTTTACTGAGCCGTTGATGGAGCGCCGCGATGGATCAGGGCTGAGCGCGGGAAGCCGTGTCGGCGCCGCCATGCGCGTGGCGCTCTGCGCGGCGCTCGCAATCCTGCTCGCGCCAGTCGCGGTGAGCCAGGCGTGCGAAGAGCGCCCTGACGCCGGCGACGGTGTCGATCGATCAGACGCAGCCCGGGACGGCGGTGCCGCAGGAATTTCTCGGGCTGTCCTTCGAGCTGTCGAGCCTGGCCCAGATAGCGAGCTACGACGAAGGCGGAGACCTGGTCACGCTGCTGCGCTCGCTCGGCCATGGCGTGCTTCGCTTCGGGGGCGTGATCCGCCGACACGCGTGTCGCCTGGAGCGATCAGGCGACACCCCGTCCGAGCTGGGCGACGAGCGTCCTTGAAGCGGGCCAGCTCCGCGAGCTCGCCACTCTCGCCGCCAGGAGCGGATGGCACGTGCTGCTCACGATCGGCCTCGGCCACTTCGAACCCGAAGCGGCCGCGCGCGAGGCGGCGGCGGCGAAGGCAGCGCTGGGGCCATGGCTGCAGGACATCGAGCTGGGCAACGAGCCGAACGCGTACGCGCTGCACGGCCTGCGCTCGGAACCGTGGACGTTCGTGCAGTACGACGCCCAGATCGCGGCCTATCGCAGCGCCATCGAAGCTGCTGCCCCGGCATCCCGCTGGCCGGCCCGGATGTGTCGGGGTCGAGCGCGTTCGAAAGCTGGGGGCTGGGCGAGGTCGTGGATCAGACGCCTGCGCTGCTGACCGGACACCACTATCCGCTCGGCTGCGAACAGATGCCTGCGCCCACGATCGCCCGGCTGCTCAGCCCGCAGATCCGCCGCGCCGAGGTCGCCTCGCTGCTGCGCTACATGGCGATCGCGAAGGCGAGCGAACTCCCGTTCCGCCTCGACGAGGCGAACAGCGTCTCCTGCGGTGGGGTGGAGGGCATCAGCAACACGTTCGCCTCGGCGCTGTGGGCGATCGGCTACGAGACGCGAGAGCATGGGCGCGGGCGTCGTCGGCATCAACCTGCAGGGGAATCCCGGCAACTGCGGCGGCTATACGCCCGTGTGCGCGCCAACCCCGGAAACGCTGGCTGCCGGAGCCCTGCAGGCCGCAGCCGGAGTGGTACGCGCTGCTGCTCGCCAAGGCGCTGGTCGGCGAGCGCCCGCTCCCGGCCAGCATCGCCTCGCCGGATAAACCCAACCTTCAGGCGACGGCCTTTCGCGCCGGCGACGGAGGACTTCATTTCGTACTGATCGATGACGATCCGCCGGGCGCGCGCAGGGTGGCCGTGCGCCTGCGGGTGGGGCGCGGCTTTCAGGGAGCGAGCATCCTGTCGCTGACGGCGCCGTCGCCCGAAGCGCTCTCGGGCGTCAGGCTGGGCGGCCGGGCGGTGACGGCGGACGGTTCCTGGAGCGAGCCCTCGCGGCTGCCCAGCGCAGCCAACAGGGACGGCGTCATAACCGTCCAGATCGAGCCCAGCAGCGCGGCGCTGATCAGCGTGCCGAAGCGGGCGGGATGAGCGATGTCGCACGCTCGCCGATCTCGAGCGGGCATAATTCCGCCAGCCCCGAGCGCAAAGGAGCAGCATGGAGGTTGAGTGGTATGGCCAGTCGGCGTTTCGCCTCGTCTCCGCGGAGGCGACCGTGGCGATCGACCCTTTCGGCGACCTGTCCGGGCTCACGAGCCGCGGGGTGCAGTTCGACTACCCGGCGATCGAAGGTGTGACGGCCGATCTGCTGCTCGTGACCCATGAGCACGCGGACCACAACGGCGTGGAGGTCGTGGGTGGAGACCCGGTGATCCTGCGCTCGACCGCCGGTCGGCTTGACTCCCCGGTGGGCGAGGTCACCGCCATCGCCTCCGAGCATGACGAGGCTGCGGGCACCGAACGGGGGCCGAACACGATTTTCGTCTTCGAGCTCGAGGGCCTGCGCGTCTGCCATTTCGGCGACTTCGGCCAGCGCACGCTGCGCGAGGAGCAGGCCGAGGCGATCGGTCGCATCGATCTGCTGTTCCTCCCGGTGGGCGGTGGGCCGACCGCGGGAGCGCAACAGGCCGCAGCGATCGTCGATCGGCTGTCGCCGCGCTGGGTCGTGCCGATGCACTACCGCACGCCGCGCGTCGGATTCCTCGAACCCGCGGACGCATTCCTCGAGCTGCAGGCTCACGTGGAGCGACCACCGGGGCCCGTCTTCGATACGGAACGCTGCCCGTCGAGGATGGCCCGGTGGCGGTCGTGCCGGCGGCGCCTTAGCGCGGCCCGTCGAGCCCGAGCCGGCGGCTCGTTTCCGTGGCCGCCAAAGGCCGGCCGCCCGCACGCGTGAGAGGCCAGGGTCTGAGAGACTGGGATGGGTTCTCAAACGGAGCGAGGAGATGTGGAGATGGCCGTAACCGTTGGCGTACTGAGCGACACAAGGCGGCGCACACTCGGGGCGGTCTGCGACACGTTCGCACCCTCGATCGACGCTGACGGCGACGACGAGGTGCTGCGTGACTTCTATGCGCGCTGCGCCTCGGATCTCGGTGTTGCCGGGCAGATCGAGGGGCTATTGGCCCAATCGATGATGCCCGAGGAAATCGAGGCCCTCGGCCAGCTCCTGGACGCGTTCAGCGAGCACGACTTCGCGAGCCTGCCGCTCGAGGCGCGCACCGGGATGCTCCACCAGTTCGCCGACTCGAGCCCGGCGGCCAAGTTGGGCGTGCGCCAGCTGCGGGCGCTCACCTTCCTGTTCTTCTACGCGCTCCCCGACGAGGCCGGCCACAACGCCAACTGGGACGCGCTCGGCTACCCGGGCCCGATCTCGGCCCCGCCGTCGCCCGAGCAGGCGCCGAAGACGATTGCGCTCGAGCACCTCTCGGGTGAGTCGGCGACGCTTCAGGCCGACGTCTGCGTGGTCGGCTCGGGTGCCGGCGGCGGCGTGATCGCAGCCGAGTTGCAGAAGGCCGGCTCCTCGGTGGTCGTGTTGGAGATGGGCGGCTACCGCAACGAGTCCGATTTCAAGCAGCTCGAGCTCCCGGGCATGCTCGAGCTCTATCTGGGCGGCGGCCTGACCGCCTCCGAGGACGGTTCGATCTCGATCTTCGCCGGCTCGACGCTGGGGGGAGGCACGGTCGTCAACTATATGAACTGCATCCGCACCCCCGAGCACATCCGCCGGGAGTGGGCCGCTGCCGGGATCGAGGGGATAGACGGGCCGGGCTACGACGCGCATATCGACGCGATCTGGGAGCGACTGAAAGTCAACGATGCCGCGACGTCGCAGAATCGCACGCACAAAACGCTGATCGGGGCATGCGAGAAGCTGGGCTACGCCCACCGTGACCTGACCCGCAACGCCGACGCCTCGTGTGAGGACCCGCGCGTGTGCGGCTACTGCTTCGTCGGCTGTCAGAAGGGGTGCAAGCAGTCGACGATGAAGACCTTCCTGCAGGATGCCGCAGACGCGGGTGCCCGCTTCGTCGTCGGCTGCCGCGCCGAGCGGATCCTCGTCGAGGATGGCCGCGCCGTCGGCGTTGAGGCGACGGTCACCAATGACGACGGCTCAACCACCAGCTTGAGGGTGAATGCTCCGACCGTCGTGGTCGGCTGCGGCGCGATCGAGGCGCCCGCGCTGTTGCTGCGCTCGGGCATCGGCGGCCCGGCTGTCGGCAAGCATCTGCGACTGCATCCGGCATCGGTCGTCGTTGGCGCCTATGAGCAGCCGATCGAAGGCTGGATCGGGCAGATCCAGTCTGCGCTGTCTGACGAGTTCACGCGCTGCGAGGGCGAGTACGGCTTTCTGATCGAGGCCATCGGGCTGACGCCCGCGATCCAGGCGATGTCGCTTCCCTGGGTGGATGGCCGCCAGCACAAGGACACGATCGGACGGGTCTTCAGGTACTCGGCCCCGTTCATCTCGGTCGCGCGCGACCACGGCGAGGGGCGGGTGGTGATCGACGACTACGGCCGAGCGGTCACGCGCTGGTCATTCGACGATGAGCTCGATGCGCGACTGTTCCGCCGCGCGATGGTCGAGCTCGCAAAGCTCCATCGCGCGGCCGGCGCCAGGGAGATCATCACCTTTCGCCAACGGGCCCTCAGCTGGCGCGAGGGCGACGACTTCGACGCCTTCCTCGCCGACATCGAGCAGAGCTCGCTGCAGGCCAACGACGTCGCCGCGTTCACAGCGCACCAGATGGGGTCCTGCCGCATGGGCTCGGACCCGGCGGACTCCGTCGCCGACGGGCGCGGACAGCTGCACGACACCACCGGTGTTTGGATCGGCGACGCCTCGGCCTTCCCCTCGGCGCCCGGGGTGAACCCGATGATCTCGATCATGTCGCTCGCGCACGCGACCGCCGCCAACATCATCGCCGGGCCGGCCTGAGCTCTCAGCTGACGGCGCTGCGTGCGCTGCGTGGGCCGAGCAGGCCCTCGATCAGCCCCGCCGGGCTGGGCTTCGCGATGAGGAAGCCCTGGGCCATCTCGCAGCCCATTTCTTCGAGCATCGCCATCTGGCTCTGGTGCTCGATTCCCTCGGCGACGACGGCCAGCGACAGGGCCTGCCCGACGCCCAGGATGGCCGCCAGCAGCTCGCGGCTCTGGCCGCCGTCGTTCAGCGCCGCCACGAAGCTCTTGTCGATCTTGAGGATGTCGACGGGCATGCGCTGCAGGTTTGACAGAGACGCATAGCCGGTGCCGAAATCGTCGATCGCGACGCGCACGCCGAGCGCCTTGATCTCCCTCAGCTGCTCGACCGCGTCGGGGACGTTGCCCATCAACGTCGTCTCGGTGATCTCGAGGGTCAGCGATGAGGGCTCGATGCGGGACTCCCTCAGCGCGCGGCGAACATCCTCGGCGAACTCCTTGCGGCCGAGCTGATAGGCGGATACGTTCACCGAGACCCCGATTCCAAGGCCCTCCGCAGCCCACGCTGAAGCCTGGTGGCAGGCCTCATCGAGGACCCAGCGGCCGATCGGCACGATCAGCCCGCTCTCCTCGGCCAGCGGGACGAAGCTGTCCGGCGGGACGATGCCCCGCTCCGGATGCTGCCAGCGGATGAGCGCCTCGACGCCGATCACCTCTCGGCTGGGCAGGTCGAAGATCGGCTGGTAGAGCAGGAAGAACTCCTCGCGCTGGAGCGCGCCGCCCAGCTCGCCCGCGAGCTCCATGCGACCCTCCACGCCCTCGTGCATGCTTGCCTCGAACAGGGCATAGCGGTCCTTCCCCGCCGCCTTGGCCGCGTACAGGGCCAGATCCGCGTCGCGCAGGAGAGCGTCGGGGGTCGAATGTCTGCCGACCGCCACCCCGATGCTGGCCGTCACCGACAGGATCTTGCGCCCGTCGTCGAGCTCCACCGGCTCGCGCAGCACCTCGGTGAGGCGGTCGGCGAGCGAGTCGAATGAGCCCTCCTCCGAGGTCGCCTCGACCAGCATCACGAACTCGTCTCCACCGAGCCGACCGACCGTGTCCTGTTCGCGCACGGCACCCTGGAGCCGGTTTCCGACGATCCTCAGGAGCTGGTCGCCGGCCGCGTGGCCGAGGTTGTCGTTGACATGCTTGAAGCCGTCGATGTCTATGTACAGCGCGCCGGCCACGATGCCGGGCTGGCGGGCCACGCGCGCGAGAAGCTGCTCGGCCCGGTCGAGCACGAGGGCGCGGTTGGGAAGGCCGGTGAGCGTGTCGTGCAGAGCCTGATGGGAGAGCTCGCGGGTCTTCTCGCGCACGAGCGACAGCGCTCGCCGTCGACCGGTTCCGAGGACGAGCATCAGCAGCCCGATCACCACGCTCAGGAGCGTTCCCCCGATCAGCAGTGCGAGCGAGTTCCAATTGCCGAACACCCCGCCCGCGACGGCGGCCGCGAAGGTCTGCACCGTCCACCCTTCCGGGAGGGTGATCGTCGTGCTCTGCGCCCGCGCCGGCGCGGTGCCGCTCATGAAGGCGACGTGCGATGCCTCAGAGCGGTAGCGGAACGTCACGGCCATGTTCGGGTGACCCTCGAGCGCTCTGTCGAGCACGACGTCGGGCACGAGCAGCTCGCCAAGCCATCCGACGAACGCTCGCTTGCGCGCCGCCACCGTCGATGGCTCCACGCCGCCGCGGTAGACCGGGGTCTCCACCCCCAGCGTTGTCGTTGTCCCGTCGACGAACGGCGCATAGCTGACAAGGCCCGAGCTGCGGCCTGTGATCAGTGTCGGGGCCAGCGCGCAGTAGTCAAGGCCCGCGGGGATGTAGCTTTCGGCACTCCTCGCGAGTCCGGCGACGGCGAAGCAGTAGTAGGGCCGGCTGCCGGGGGGCATGATCTGAAGCGCGCCCTTGAACCCGGCCGAGCTCGGTCCCAGGGGCCGAACCGGGTTGGCGGCCAGGCGCGACTCGAATGCCGCGAGGTGCTGCGCTGAGACGAGCTTCACGAGCCCCATGTTCTGGAGCTCGGGGTAGCGCCGCATGGCGTGCACCGCTTCCGCCCACCTGTCGAAGTCCGCCGGCGTCGCATTCGGGTTGCCGGTGATGAAGGCGCTGGCGCTGACGACGAGATCTTCCTCGTGCTGGATCGCGAGCTTGAGCGTCGAGGCGATCTCGGCTGAGGCGAGGTGGAATGCCAGCCGCCCCTGGTTGGCGTCGGAGTGGGCCACGGCGCGCGCGCCGAGCACCGACGCGAGCGTCCCCGCCAGTACCAGCATTGCCGTGATCGATACCCAGACGCCCTTGCGGCCGGAGCCCAATCGCCTCAGGAGCCCGAGCCTCGGGCGCCTGTTCCTGGTCGTGCGCGAACCGGACAGTGCGGCCGCTGCGGGCCGCGATGCCTCGGTTGGAATGGGAGTTTCGCTTGCGGACACGCGGTTTCGCCTGCACTTGTGGGATTGGCCCATGCGTCCACTCCGAGATCGGACCCCCGGCTGGGTTTTCTGTCGAAGTTCGGCCCCCTCTGGACGAATATTGGGGCCGTGGGGCCGTCCGGGCCCGCTCGGGCTGTCCGAGGGCGCGTGTAACTTGCCGCGATCCGACAGCTAGCAACCAGGCGCCAACACTGGAGGAGCTCGATTATGCGACCGCTTCGTTCCGGGCCGACTGCCGAAGTTACGGGGATTGTCTCGCCCGGCCGGGTGGGTGGGATGATGATCGCTGGATTACTGCTCACCGCCGTGGGTGTCGCCGGCTGTGGCGGCAGCGGCAGCACCGCATCTACGTCAACGCCTGCGATCACCAAGGCCGCGTTTGTGACGAAGGCCAACGCCATCTGCGGAAGGGCAGACCCCCTGCTGAGCGCCGCCGGAGCGAAGCTGTCCACCCAGCCCTCAAAGACGCAGGTCGCCGCGCTCGTGAGGACGACCTACGTGCCCTCCATCCAAACCCAGATCACCCAGATAAAGGCGCTCGGCGTGCCGGCCGGCGAACAGGCCGTCGTGACCAACATGCTGACCCTGGCTCAGGCAGATCTCAATAAGGTCAAGAGCGACCCCGCACTGGTCGCGACAGATGTGTTCGGCGACTTCGCGAAGGTCGCCCATCCGTACGGGCTGACTGCCTGCGCGCCGACCAGCTAGCGCTCCTGGACGCTGCGGGCGCTCGAGCGCCTGTGCTCGCCGCGCCGGCGCAATGGCTCGGCGAGCCTCACGCCGATCCCCGGTGCGAGGCCGAGTGCGCGGACGAGCACGCCACGGTGCCCGGGCAGCGCAAGCACGATCCGGCGCGAGTCGAGCAGCGCCATCACGCCCTCGGCGACCTCCCGCGCGGTGAGCAGCCGCGAGCCCGACCAGATGATCGCTGCGTCGTGGTCACCGGCGCGCTCCTGCACCATCGGCGTGTCGGCCCCGTCCGGGCACAGCGCGTGGACGCGAATGGGCAAGCCGGCAGCGCGCAGGTCGCCCTGCAGCGAGGTGGTGAAGCCGAGCACTGCGTGCTTTGAGGATGCGTAGACGGCGAGACCGGGAACCGGTCCGAAGGCGGACATCGAGGCGATGTTGACCACGTGCTCATCCCCGCTCACCGAGTCGCGCATCGTCGCGATGGCGGCGCGGGAGCCCCACATGACGCCGAGCACATTCGTCTCGACGATCAGCCGGACGTCGGCGTCCGAATGCTCCCATGCCTTTTCGGTGCGCAGGACACCGGCGTTGTTGACCCACACCGCAAGTCGCCCCTGCTCGGCCGCCTCCGTCGCGGCTGCGCGGTGCGCGTCGGGGTCGCGGACATCGAGGCCTCTGCTCCAGGCACCGCCACCGATCTCGCGTGCCGTCTCGGCGGCGCCCTCGGCGTCGAGGTCCGTCACGAGAACCGCGTAGCCCCGGTCCGCGAGCCGGCGGGCGATCTCGCGCCCGAAGCCGCCAGCGGCGCCCGTGACCACGGCAACCCGGCGTCGCAACGGCCTATTCAGGCGCCGCCTCGTAGATCGACTGCAGCTGGAGGAAGGCGGTGAGACCCTCGGGACCCAGCTCGCGTCCAAGGCCGCTGGCCTTCACGCCGCCGAACGGACGCGGCCGGGTCGAGCATGTAGTGGTTGATCCCGATGCGGCCCGTCTGCACGCGCTTGGCCACGGCTTCGCCGCGCTCGTAGTCGTTGGTCCACACGCTGCCGCCGAGCCCGAACTCGGAGTCGTTGGCCATCGCGATGGCCTGATCGACACCGTCGTAGGGGATCACCGCGAGCACCGGCCCGAAGATCTCCTCGCGCGCGATCGTGTCGCTGTTCTCCACATCGGCAAAGATCGTCGGTTCGACGAACCAGCCTCGGTCCTGGCTCTCGGGACGCCCGCCTCCGGCGACGACCCGCCCGCCCTCGGCGCGGCCCTTCGCGATGTATCCCTCGACGCGCTCGCGCTGGCGTGCGCTCGCGAGCGGACCGATCTGCGTGGCGGGATCTAGCGAATCGCCCACCTGCAGCGCGCCCGCAAGGCCGCTGAACACCTCGAGGACCTCGTCGTAGCGCGAGCGCGGCGCGAGTATCCGCGTGCCGATGTTGCAGGTCTGGCCGTTGTTCGCCAGGGTCGCGGCGAACAGCGTTTCGGTGGCGTTCGACAGATCGGCGTCGTCGAGCACGATCGCGGCGGACTTGCCGCCGAGCTCCAGGGTGACCGGGCGCAGCAGCTCGCCACAGCGGCGCGCGATCAGCCGCCCGGCTGCGGTGGAGCCGGTGAATGCGACCTTGTCTACGCCCGGGTGTTCCACCAGGTAGGCCCCCACCTCTCTGCCGCCTGGCACGATGTTCACGACGCCGGCTGGCAGCCCGGCCTCGATGATCGCCTCCGCGAGCAGCAGGCTGTCGAGCACGGTCTCCGGGCTCGGCTTGATGACGACCGTGCATCCCGCCGCGAGCAGTGGCGCAAGCTTGAACAGGGCGAGGGTCTGCGGGTAGTTCCAGGGCACGATCGCGCCGACCACGCCGACCGGCTTGTGAGACCACGTGCACGGTCCCGCCGAGCAACCCCTGGCGGTCCTCCTGCAGAGGCATCTGGCGGATCAACCCTGCGTAGTAGCGCGCCAGCACCGACGGGAAGACCGCCTCCACCATCAGCGCAAAGGAGATCGGCATGCCGTTCTGCATGCGAGACGCGGTGAGCGGTCTCCTCGCCGCGGCTTTCAAGGGCGCCGGCGAACCGCTCGAGCGCCTGCGCGCGGTCCTCGACCGACCATGAGGACCACCCGGCCGGGTCGTCGAACGCCCTGCGGGCAGCGCTGACCGCGGCGTCCATGTCCGCGTTCGTGCCCTCCGGCACCGACCCGATCAGCTCCTCCGTGCTGGCCGAGGTCACAGATATGCGCTCGCTGCCCAGTGGCTCGGTCCACTCGCCGCCGATGAAAAGCTCGTTGCTGTCGATGGTTGTCTGTGTGCTCATCGCAGTCTCTCCTCTTGTTAATCGAAGGCGGTGTTTGAACTCCCCTACGTTGCAGCGTAGTGCGTTTTGCCACTGCCTGTCCCGGGGCGCTCAGGCGCCTGGTCGAAACTCGCACTCCATGCGCTTGACGCCATGGACGAAGGCGCTGCGCAGCAGCTCGGGCTCCTGCGCCTCGATGCGCGGGACACACGCAGGAGCTCGCCGAAGATCGAGCGGAGCTGCGCTCGTGCCAGCGACGCTCCCAGGCAGTAGTGCGGGCCGCCGCCGCCGAAGCCGAGGTGACGGTTTGGGTCGCGGCTCACGTCGAAGCGCCACGGGTCCTCGAAGGCGCGC
Source organism: uncultured Solirubrobacteraceae bacterium (assembly GCA_963764185.1). Taxonomy (GTDB): domain Bacteria; phylum Actinomycetota; class Thermoleophilia; order Solirubrobacterales; family Solirubrobacteraceae; genus Palsa-744. The sequence goes on from CAVXRF010000009.1 coordinate 553,472, forward strand.
TCGTCGCGGTTGGCCGAGTGGTAGAAGAGCACCACCTTCTCACCGGCCGGCAGGCGCTCGCCGTGGAGCTCGACCTCGCGCGTGGTCGTGCGCCGGAAGGTCATCACCGGCGAAGCCCAGCGAATGAACTCCTCGACAGCCGCCGTGAGGCGCCCGTCGAGGTCCTCAAGCAGCAGCGCGCGCTGCTCGGGGTTGACGCTCAGCGCGCGCATGGCGTGCGAGGTTGTGTGACGGGTGGTGTCGTTGCCGGCCACGGACAGCAGCACGAAGAAGGCGGCGATCTCCGCATGGGTGAGGCGCTCGCCGTCGACCTCGGCCTGGACGAGCGCCGTCATCAGGTCGTCGCCGGGCTTCGCCTGGCGGTGGGCGGCGAGCTCGGTGGCGAACTCCGTGAGCGTCCAGAGCGCCTCCCCGAGCACCTCGATCGGCGGTCGATCGCCGAACGCCTCCGGGTCTGAGGCCGTGACCAGCAGATCGGCCGCTGCGACCACGCGCTCGCGATCGGCGTCGGGTACGCCGATCATGTCCGAGATCGTGACCAGGGGCAGCCGCTTGGCGATCAGCTCCACGAAGTCGCCCCCGTCGCCGGCGGTCGCCTCCTCGACGATCTGTCGTGCGTTCACGCGGATGCCCTCCTCGATGCGAGCGACCTGCCGCGGGGTGAAGGCGGATGACACGAGGCCGCGCAGCTTCGTGTGCCGCGGCGCGTCCATTGCCAGAAACGACATCGAGGCCTCGAGGAACTCGGGCGGCGCATCGGCGAACTGCGTGCCCTCGCCCGAGCAGAAGGTCTGCGGATCGCGCGAGATCGCGCGCACGTCCTCGTAGCGCACGATCGCCCAGTAGCCCATGCGCTCCTGCTGGGGCAGCCCCAGGATGTCCTCGGGCGGCTCGTGCCGGGAGATCGGCGCCTCGCTCCGCAGCTGGGCGAAGTAGCGATCGCGCTCCTCGGCCGGTTTGCCCCAGAAGTCCAGGGAGCCCAGGTCCGTCTCGGGTGTCTGCGGCGCCGGTGAAACTGCCACACGCAGACTTTACTCCCAGGCGCGCGCGCCGGTGAGATGCCCCGGGCGAGCGGCCTGTCAGGAAGGGCGTCCTCGGTCGCGCAGGCCCTGGACGAGCGCCCCGCCGATCGTGAGCGGATGGCTGAGGAGGGTCGTGGCGCGTCCGGCGATGGTGTTCGGATCGTGGGCGACGCCGAGCTGGCGCATGATGGTGAGCTGGTCGAAGTAGACGCGCTCGTTGGTGATGCGATCCCCCTCGAAGATGAACAGGGCGCACATGCGGCAGCGGAAGCTGCGGCCCGTCGGGGGCAGCCCTCGCAGCGGGCCGAGGTGGGTCCCGAGCAGGTCGAACTCGACGATCACGGTGTCCTCGGCGTGGTGCAGGGCGATCACCTCGTTGCGCTGGTCGGGGAAGGCGGCGCGGCTTTCGGCGTAGTAGCCGCGAACCTCCTGCTCGCCGTCGTAGACCTCGCCGGTGGCGATCAGTTCATAGCGCGGGTGCGCGAAGGTGCCGATCGTGGTGTCGAAGTCGTGGACGTTCTCGGATTCCATGTGCTCTCGCACGACCGCCTCGCGGCGACGGCGTAGCTCAACGCTCTCTAGAGGTTGCTCGGAATCTCCCACGCCCGCACTCTATTGGCAGATCGATAAGACTATGCAGTCGTGGCGCGAGCACTCAAGCTTGGACTGAACACCGGCTACTGGGCCGGGGGGCCTCCACCCGGGATCGCCGAGGCGATCGCCGAGGCCGATCGCCTGGGGTTCGACTCGATGTGGACGGCGGAGGCCTACGGCTCGGACTGCCTCACCCCGCTCGCGTGGTGGGGGGCGACGACCGAGCGGATCAAGCTGGGAACGGCGATCGTGCAGATCTCGGCGCGCCAGCCGGCCGCGACGGCGATGGCCGCGATGACGATGGATCACCTGTCGGGCGGCCGCTTCATCCTCGGTCTCGGCGCCTCCGGTCCGCAGGTCGTCGAGGGCTGGTACGGGCGTCCCTACGCGAAGCCGCTCGCGCGCACCCGCGAGTACATCGGAATTCTGCGCGATATCTGGGCGCGGCGCGGACCGGTCAGGAACGACGGGCCCGCCTACCCGCTGCCGCTCCCGGACGGGACCGGGCTCGGCAAGCCGCTGAAGTCCTCGATCCATCCACTGCGCGAGGACATCCCCATCTTCCTCGGCGCCGAGGGACCGAAGAACATCGCGATGTGCGCAGAGCTGTGTGATGGCTGGCTGGCGATGCTCTTCTCCCCCGAGCATCAGGATCTGTACCTCGGCCCGTTGCAGGAAGGCTTCGCTCGCGAGGGCGCCAGGCGCAGCGCGGAGGACTTCGAGATCGCGGCCACGGTGCCCGTGATCATCTCCGAGGATCTCGACGCGGCCGTCGATGCCCTGCGCCCGTTCTACGCGCTGTACTTCGGCGGGATGGGCGCCAAGGGCGCGAACTTTCATGCCAACGTGCCGATTCGCATGGGTTATGAGAAGGAGGTGCTCGAGATCCAGGACCTCTACCTTGCCGGGCGCAAGGATGAGGCCGGGGCACGGATTCCCGGCGAGCTGATCCAGCAGATGTCGCTGGTCGGCCCGCGCGAGAAGATCCGTGACGAGCTCGAGCGCTGGCGCGAGTCGATCGTCACGACGCTGCTCGTGTCCGGCGATGCGGCGACGCTGCGCGATGTGGCTGAGCTGGTGCTCGGCTAATCGTTGGCGGTCACCGTCTCCAGGAGATGCCTGAAGCGCTCGCGCGACTCCTCGCGGCGAGTGGGCAGATGTTCGCTTGGAACACCGTCCGCGGGTGGCTCATAGCCGGCGAGGACATGGCGGGCAACCGACTGGCGGTGGACCTCATCAGGCCCGTCGTAGATGCGCGCGGCCCGCGCGAAGCGATACATCTGCTCGAGCGGCAGGTCGGTTGAGTAGCCGAGCGAGCCGTGCGTCTGCAGCGCCCGGTCGACCACATCGTGCAGGACCTTGGCCCCGTAGAACTTGATCAGGGCGACGTCGGTGCGCGCGGCGCTTGCACCCTCAGTGTCCATCACCCACGCGGCGTGCAGGGTCATCAGGCGCGCGGCCTGCATCTCGGCGGCGCTGTCGGCGATCCAGTTCTGGACGGTCTGCTTGTCGGCCAGCACCGAGCCGTGGGCGTAGCGATAGGTCGCTCGCTCGCACATCATGTCGAACGCCCGGCGTGCGACGCCGAGCCAGCGCATGCAGTGGTGGATGCGACCGGGACCGAGCCGCTGCTGGGCCAGCATGAAGCCCTCGCCCTCACCCCCGAGCAGGGCCTCGGCGGGGATTCGCACGCTGTCGTAGCTGATTTCCGAGTGCCCGCCGTAGCCGCCGAACTGCTCCCACGGATGCTCCATCGTGGGCACGTCGCGAAGGATCTCGACACCGGGGGTATCGCTCGGAACGATGAACATCGACGCCCGCTGGGAGGCCCGCGCGTCGGGGTTCGTGACGGCCATGACGATCAGGAAGTCGGCGATCGAGCCGTTCGAGGAGAACCACTTGAGCCCGTCGATCACCCACTCCTCGCCGTCTTTGACGGCGCGCGTGCGCAGCTGCGTGGGATCGGATCCCGGCGTGTGCGGCTCGGTCATGCTGAAGGCGCTGCGAAGGTCGCCCGCGAGCAGCGGATGCAGCCAGCGGTCCTTCTGCTCGGGCGTGCCCGCCATCGCGAGGATCTCGGAATTGCCGGAGTCCGGGGCCGCGTTGCCAAAGGCCAGCGGCGCGATCGGGGACGTGCCGAGGATCTCGTGCATGAGCCCCAGCCTGACCTGCCCCATCCCCTGCCCGCCGAGCTCCGGCGGCAGGTGCGCGGCCCACAGCCCGCGTGCCTTGACCTCCTCCTGCAACGGCGCGATTGCCGTCGCCAGGCCATCGAGCCCCAGCTCGTGCCAGATCGCCTCGAGCGGCCAGATCTCGCGGCGGACGAACTCCGCCATCCAGTCCAGCTGCTCCTGGAAGTCGGTATCGGTGGAGAAGTCCCAGCTCATGAAATCAGGTCCTTTCGGTCGGGCGCAGGCGACTGCGTCCACATCCGCGGACGCCGTGCGATTCGTTCGTTCTCTCCTAGTTGTCCCACTTCTCGGCTCCGCTCGCTGCGCGCTAGGCGACCCACTGGTCGAGCAGCGGGTCCTCCGCGGCGGCGGCGCGCAGGCGCGCGACGGTCGCACCCCGCAGCTCGCGCTTGGTGCGTGCGTAGACGTCGGCGGGGAAGGCCGCGAGGCCCGCTGCGAGCTCGAGCGCGCGCGGCAGGACTCGCTCGGGCTCGACGACCTCGTCGAAGGCGCCCAGACGCAGGCACCGGGCGCCGTCGATCAGCTGGTTGCCCAGTGCGAGCACTCGCGCGGCGTGCGGCGCGAGCTCCGCGGTGACCACTCCGATCGCCGCCTGCGGGTAGGGGACGCCGACCTTGACCTCGGTCAATCCGTAGCTGCCCGCGCTTGAGGCCACGCGGATGTCTGTGCAGAGGGCGAGCACGAAGCCGCCGGCGATGGCGTGGCCGGTGATGGCGCCCACGACCGGACACGGCAGCTCATACAGGCCGAGCGCCATGTCGTTGATTCCAGTCACCATCCGGCGCTGATCCTCTGCGTCGTAGCCCGGCACCGCCTTGAGGTCTGCGCCGGCTGAGAAGAACCCGGCGCGCCCGCTGAGGACCAGCGCGCGAGGCAGGTCGCTCGCCAGCTGCTCGACCGCCTGCAGGATGTCGCCCAGCAGGGTGACGTCCATCGCGTTTGCCGGTGCGCGGTCGGCGGTCATGACGACGACGCCCTCGCCGCTGTCGTGCAGGGTGACGTGCTCCACGGGGTGGAGGCTATCCACCTTTCCGTGCACTGTCGGGCGGGCAACTCAAGCAGCGCGTTCGTCAGTCGATGGCCTCTTCATGTCCCGCGCGGCTTCACAGCACGGCAAACGTTCAGGCCGGGCACGTGAACTCGCGAATCGCCGCCCGACCGTGCCCAGGCCCGTGAGGGCTTCGCTGGCAGAGTCCGCAAGGCTCGTGCGCGCGCTCGAGCTCGTGGCCCTCACCGAGTCGGCTAGCGACGGGGTCATCGCCGCGACGCTGACGGGCACGCTCACCGGCTGGAGCGAGGGCGCCGAATGCCTGTTTGGCTATTCGCGAGCGGAGATCATCGGACAGAGCCTGCTCCTGCTCACCCCGGAGAGTCGCGCCGATGAGACTGCTGCCTTCCACGCCGCCGTGCGAGCGGGCAAGCGAGCCGAGGTGGAGACCGAACGAGTCGCCAAGGACGGCCATCTGGTGAAGGTGCGGATCTCGATGGCCCCGATCCTCGACGACGACGGCAAGGTAGCCGGCGGTATCGGGATCTATCGCGACCTCAGCGAGCAGCGCGCCACCGAGGAGGCGCTTCGGGCCAGCGAGCAGCGATATCAATCCGTCGTTGAAGCCCTCAACGAGGGCCTGATCATGCGCGGCCTCGACGGACGGGTGCTGGCATTCAACCGGAGTGCGGAGCGACTCCTCGGAGTGTCGGCGGATGAGCTCACCAACAGCACGCCGGATCGACCGCTCGCCCCCCTCATCCATGAGGACGGCTCGCCGTTTCGCCTTGAGGAGTACCCCGTGAACATGACGCTGCGCACCGGTGAGCCCCAGCGTGGTGCGATCATGGGGGTGCAGAGTCCCGGCGCTCCGGTCCGCTGGCTGTCGGTCAGCAGCTCCCCGGTGTTCAATCCCGGCGAGCGCGAGCCATACGCCTCGGTGGGCTCGTTCACCGACATCACCGAGCTCCGATGCACGCTCGAGGAACTGCAGACTGCCCGGCTCAAGGATCTCAAACGCCTCGCGCTCGTCAGCGAGTATCGCGATGACGACACCAACAAGCACACCGGGCGCGTGGCCCACACGGCGGGACTGCTCGCGAGCGAGCTGGGTCTGGACAGCGAGCTGATCTCAACCATCCGCAGCGCCGCTGCTCTCCACGATGTCGGCAAGATCGGCATTCCCGACAGGATCCTGCTGAAGCCCGGCAGGCTGACGGAGGAGGAGTTCGAGCTCATAAAGACCCACACCACGATCGGTGGGCGGATCCTCGGCGAGAGTGGTTTTCCGGTACTGCAGATGGCGAGCGAGATCGCCCTCGCCCACCACGAGCACTGGAACGGGAGAGGGTACCCGTCCAACCTCGAGGGGCCGGCGATCCCCATCACCGGACGGATCGTGGCGGTCGCGGATGCCTTCGATGCGATGACCCATGCGCGTCCGTACAAGGGTGCGCTGTCGGTGGGCGACGCCGTGGCGGAGATCAAGCGCTGCAGCGGCAGCCAATTCGATCCCCACATCGTCGAGGCCTTCATGACGCTGGATCATCAGGAGCTCGTGGACGCCGGCTGAGTCCAGCCCGGGCTGCTTCTCTGCCCACGGCGGGGGCGCACCCGCGAACGAGACGACTAGGATCTGCCTCCGATGGCCGAGCAGGAGGAGATCGAGATCGGCGTGCGCTGCGCCGGGCGCTTCACGACCTACCCCGACCTGTTCGCGCGCGCGCTGCGCGCGAGCACGGGGCTGCTCGAGCTCGGCGTCGGGCCGGGCGATCGGGTCGCGCTTCTGCTGCGCAACTCGATCGAGTTCCTCGAGGCCTCGATCGCGACGGTGCCGCTGGGCGCGAGCGCCGTGCCGATCAACTGGCACTGGCGCGGGGAGGAGGTCGCCCACGTGCTGAGCGACAGCGGCGCGAAGGTGCTCGTCGTGCACGCCGACCTGTGGCCGGCGATCGCACAGAGCGTGCCTGAGGGCCTCGCGCGTCATCTTCGTGCGGGCCGATCCGGGTGCGGACGGCGGGCTCGCCGAGTCACGCCGGCGCGACGCCGGGCTTCCCGACGGCGCGCTGTGGTGGCCGGACTGGCTTGCCGGTTATGAGCCGTGGGCGCAGGCGCCCGAGAGCGGCGCCGGTGAGCATCATCTACACCTCCGGGACGACCGGGAGGCCGAAGGGCGTCGTGCGCACGCCCGCCACCGACGCCCAGCGCGAGGGAACGCGGGCGCTGCTCGGCGAGATCTTCCAGCTCGGGCCGGGCGAGCGCACCGTGATCCCGGCGCCGATGTACCACACCGCGCCCAACGTCTACGCGATGGTGGCGGCGATCCGCGGCATGGACATGACGATCATGACCGCGCTTCGACGCCGAGGAGTTCCTGCAGCATCGTCGCCGAGCGGGGTGTCACGGTCGTGCAGATGGTGCCGACGATGTTCGTGCGGCTGCTCGCCCTGCCGGAGCAGGTGCGCGCGCGCTATGACCTCTCCTCGCTGCGCTGGGTCGTCCACGCCGCCGCGCCCTGCCCGCCCGAGGTCAAGCGCGCGATGATCGAGTGGCTGGGGCCGATCATCGCCGAGTACTACGGCGGGACCGAGACCGGCCCGGTCGTTACTGCACCAGCGAGGAGTGGCTCGTGCACCCGGGAACGGTCGGGCGGCCCATCCGCCAGGCCGTTATCAAGATCCTCGACGCCGACGGGCGCGGAGCTCCCCACCGGCGAGTCCGGCGAGGTGTTCATGTGGCTCGGTGCCTGGCCCGACTTCACCTACGCCGGCGACGAGGAGAAGCGCCGTTCGGTCGAGCGCGACGGGCTGATCAGCTGCGGCGACATCGGCTACCTCGACGCCGACGGATACCTGTACCTCAACGATCGCCGCAGCGACATGGTCATCAGCGGCGGCGTGAACATCTACCCGGCCGAGATCGAGGCCTGCCTGCTGTCGCTTCCGGGCGTCCGCGACTGCGCCGTGTTCGGGATCCCCGATGAGGAGTTCGGCGAGGCGCTGGCCGCGCACGTCGAGCTCGCACGATGGAGCGCGGCTGAGCGCCGATGCGGTGCGCGATCACGTCAGCGCGAGGCTGGCCGGCTACAAGACGCCGCGGGTGGTCGAGTTCAGCGACTCCCTGCCGCGCGAGGACTCCGGCAAGATTTTCAAGCGCCGCCTGCGCGAGCCCTACTGGCGCGGGCGCGAGCGCGCGATCTAGGATATGCGCGCGGCCAGGAGGCAACCGGTCTGATGCACAACCACATCGCAGAGATGCTCCCGGGAAGGCCCCTGGCGGCCGCCGCGGGGCTCGCCGCGTCCGCCGCCTGCATCGTCTGCCTGTCGGCTGGCGTCTCCTCCGCCCCGGCGTCTGGCCAGGGTGCGCGAGACGCCCATGTGCGCTATGCCTGCAGCGGACCTCACAGCGCGAGCGTGCCGTGTCACTTTTCGACGCCCAGCGGCAACATCCGCTGCCTGTGGACGCCGGTCCCGAACAACGTCGCGTGCGAGCGGCTGGCGGGCGGGCGCGCCTACCGGCTGCGGCCGACCGGGAAAGCGAAGAGGATCAAACTCAGGCTCAGGCGGAGGGGTCAGACGCTGCCCACCAACCAGCAGGTCGTGTTCCCGGACAGCCTCTCCTGCCACGACACGAACACGACGATGACGTGCAATCAGGACTACGGCCTCGGCGAATTTGAGCTTGCCAGAAGAGGCTCGCACGCCGCTTGAGGGCCGATCGCCCTTCCAGGACTCAGGCCACCTTGCGGGCTCCGGGCCCGGGCCTGGCTTCGACGTCGCGGATGCTCAGGGGACCGTGACCGCCCCGGCAGCCCATCGTCATCTCAAGCGGCTCGCCGCACTCGCGATGAGTCAGCTCCACGGCGGGGCCGCTCGGATCCGCGGTCCAGCGATCGCCCCATTGCAGAAGCGCGAGCAGGGCGGGGAACAGCTCGAGTCCCTTCTCGGTCAGGCGGTACTCGCTGCGGGCGCGTCTACCGGGCTCGCGGTAGGGCTCACGCACCAGGATCCCCTCCTCGACAAGCGTGCGCAGGCGCGCGCTGAGCGCGTCGCGCGGACAGCCGAGCGTGCGCACGAAGTCCTCAAAGCGCCGCACGCCATAGAAGGCCTCGCGCAGCACGAGCAGGGTCCAGCGCTCGCCGACGATGTCGAGGCTGCGGTGAATGGAGCAGTTCTCGGCGCTGTAGCTGAAGCGGTCGGGGTGCACGGCTCTCCAGGATAGCTGAGTTTGACAATTGGACTACGCCACGCTAGGCTGCGTCGGCTTTTACAACCCAGCCGTCCGCGGGGCGGCGGAAGGGAGGCCGAGAAATGCCGATGTGTGACGCATACATCCCCAAGGACGCGCTGGGAGCCGATGCCGAGCGCGAGCTGCTCAGCCGGGTCACGGATCTACTGATCGAACACGAGGGCGCCGACCCGAGCAACGAGCTGGTTCGCTCGATCGCGTGGCTGTTCGTGCATCGCCCCGAGATGTATGTCGCCGGTGCGCCCGCGCAGGAGCCTCACTACAAGTTCGTCTGCCAGGTCCCGGAGGGTCAGTACGACGACGAGCGCAGGGCGGCGGTGACCGCGGCGATCACGCAGGCGGTCGCCGACGCGGAGGCCGGCAGGTGGCCCAACCCGGAGTTCCGCGTGTGGGTCTTCAGCCTGGAGATCCCCGACGGAACGTGGGGTGGGCTAGGCAAGATCTTCCGCCTGCCGGACATCGTCGGGTTCGTCTCACCAGAGGGGCGAGAGAACGCTGAAGAGCGCCTGACGGCGCGGCGGCGCAGCGAGGCCGTGGCGATACTCGAGGCCGCAGCCGCGCAGCCGGTGGCGAGCGGGTAGCTCTCAATTGCCGGTGGCAGCGCTGTCGGCGGCGGCCGCCGTGGCGGACGGGTCAGCGCGCCGCCAGCAGTCCGCTCACGGCCTGCTGGAAGGCGCCGGTGGTGAAGCACTGTGGCTCTGCGAACTCCTCCATCGCCAGCGTGCTCTCCCAGCTACCGTCCGCCGCGGCGCGCAGCAGCGGCTTGGTCATCGCCAGGGCGTGTGCGGGCAGCGCTGCGATTCGCTCGCACCACGCGTCGGCAGCCGCCAGCAGCTGCTCGTGCGGGACCACTTCGTGCACGAGACCGAGCTCCTGCGCGCGCGCCGCGTCGAGATGCTCACCGCCGGCGTAGTAGGCGAACGCGCCCTGGTAGCCGAGCCGTCTGGTGATCGCCCAGGAGGTTCCCACCTCGGGCAGGAGCCCGAGGCGCCCGAAGGCGGGCACGATCCGGGCGCGCTCGGAGGCGATCGCCAGATCGCATGTCAGCGCCCAGGCCAGACCGACGCCCGCGGCAGGACCGTTGATGGCGGCGATGAAGGCTGTGTCGCTGCGGGCGATCAGCCGCACGATGCCGCCGAACTCATAGCGGATCCAGCGCCAGATATCGGTTGCGCCCTCCGGCGAGGCGAGTGCCGCGGGGGCGTCGTCCATCATCCGCAGATCGCCGCCCGCGGAGAAGCCGGGGTCGGCGCCCGTCAGCACGATCGAGCGGATCGCCCGGTCGGCGACGAGCTCCTCCAGAGCGCCCCTCAGCTGCTGCACGAGGGCGGAGGTCAGGACGTTCAGCTTGGCGGGATCATCGAGCGTGACGACGGCGCGGTGTGAGCCGCGCTCCACATGGACGACGGCGTGGGGGTGCTCGCGTCCCTTGGACACGAGGTCCTCGTAGAAGGTCATTCGGTCTCCTTTGGCTGGATGTGGTAGATCGTGCCCGTGGCCCAGTCGCCGACGAGCAGGGAGCGATCGGGGCCGGGCGCGATCGCAAGTGGGTTGCGGATACCCGTCAGAAACGGCGTGACCGTGCCCGTGTATGTCGAGCCGGCTCGGCCCAGGGCGACCCGCTGCACCTTTGCCGACTGCCACTCCGTGACGAGTGCCCAGCTGCCGGACGACGCGCCGGGCTGGCCCGCGCCGATGACCACATCGCCGACGGCCGCGTGTTTGTCGAGCACGGCGATCGGCGCCGGCACCCCGCTGCAGGCCGGTCCTCCCTGTCCGTAGCAGCCTGGCGAGCGCCAGTCCTCGCCCTGGCGGACGAGCGCAAGGAAATCACCGGGAGTCGCTGCGCCGAGGTCGTCGCGCTGGTTCATGGTGACCAGCAGATCGCTCGTGCCAGGGAAGTAGGCCAGACCGTAGGGCGCCCGGATGCGCGTTGCGTATAGGCGAAGATCGCTGCCATCGGGACGGAAGGAGACGATCGACCCCGACCACACCGAGCGCGGAGTGCAGTGGTCGCAGGACGCGGTGACGCCCATCACGAAGCGACCGTCGGGTGCCAGCACGAGGACGTTATTCTCGCCGCCGGCGACGGGGCCGCTGAGAATCCGCGTGTGCTTGGTGAAGCGCCTTCCGTTGAAACCGCCGTACGCATCGACGCGCCCGATCGAGGACACATACAGCTCGCCGTCATACCGGACGAGGCCCAGCGGGTCTGACAGTCCGGATATGACCTTGACGGCCGGTGCGCCGGGCCTTGAGATCTCATACACCCCGTCCTGAGTGTGGGTTTCAAGGCCTGCGGCCGTCAGCCACAGCCGCCCCTGTCGATCGAGCAGAACGTTGGCGAGCGTGGCCGGCCCCTTTGCGTAGACGCTCGCCTCGAGCCCCGCCGGCCCCTCGAGCCCGGCGCCGATCGCCACGAGCCCCGAGCGCGCCGGAGCCTTGGCCGCCGAGCCGCAGCCGGCCGACGCGAGCAGCGTGACGGTCAGCGCGGCGATGCAGGCTCTGCGGCCGCTCAGCCTGCGCTGAACCGAGAGGCCTCCTCGGAGCCGCCGGTCGCGTTGCCGGGGCTGTAGGAGTGGGCGCCCGCGCCGGCGAGTGAGCCGCCGTCGACGATCAGGTACTCCTCGCGGATCGGACGGCCGTCCAGCCAGCACTCGAGGATCTCGCGCGCTCCGGCGGCGTAGCGGGCCTGGGCCGACAGGCTGGTACCCGAGATGTGTGGGGTCATACCGTGGTGTGGCATCGTGCGCCATGGGTGGTTCACCGGCGGTGGCTGGGGGAACCATACGTCGCCGGCGTAGCCGGCGAGCTGGCCGCTCTCGCAGGCCGCCACCACGGCGTCGCGATCACAGATCTTGCCGCGGGCGGTGTTCACGAGGTAGGCCCCTCGCTTCATCTTGGCGAGCAGCTCGGAGTCGAACAGGTTTTCGGTCTCCGGATACAGCGGGGCGTTGATCGTGACCACGTCGCACACGCTCACCAGCGACTCGACGTCGGGGTGGAAGGTGACGCCAAGTTCCTCCTCGACCTCGGCTCCCAGCCTGTGCCGGTCGGTGTAGTGCAGGCCGACTTCGAACGGCGCGAGGCGCCGCAGCACCGCCGAGCCGATGCGCCCGGCAGCCACGCTGCCGACCTGCATGCCCTCCAAATCGTAGGAGCGCGATACGCAGTCGGCGATGTTCCAGCCGCCGTCGATCACCCATTTGTAGGAGGGGATGTAGTTGCGCACAAGCGCGAGGATCATCATCACCACGTGCTCGGCCACGCTGATGCTGTTGCTGTAGGTCACCTCGGCTACCGTGATGCCGTGGTCGATCGCCGCCTGCAGGTCGACGTGGTCTGAGCCGATCCCGGCCGTCAGCGCGAGCTTCAGCTTGGGAGCCTTGGCGATGCGCCCGGCGGTCAGGTAGGCGGGCCAGAAAGGCTGGGAGATCACGACGTCCGCATCTGGAAGCTCGCGCTCAAAGACGGAATCGGGCCCGTCCTTGTCTGAGGTCACGACGAGCTCGTGGCCGCCTGCCTCGAGGAACTTGCGCAACCCCAGCTCGCCCGAGACGCTCCCGAGGAGCTCGCCCGGGGAGAAGTCGATCGCGCTCGGGGTGGGCGTCGTCTGGCCGTCGGGGTAGCGCTTGATCTCGGGGATGTCCGCGCGCGGGTAGGACGGCGGATATCCGTCAACAGGGTCTTCGTAGAGCACGCACAGAATCTTGGCCATCGCATTCATCCTTTCCCCTCGAGTTAGGCCCGCCAATCTATTCGAGCGAGGTGCGCTCCAGGGGTTTCCCGAGCTCACCCCACCTGGGCACGCCGCCGTCGACGACGTGAAGGACGTGCTCTGCGCCGTGCAGGCGAAGCAGGCTGGCGGCTGTGGCCGCGCGCAGGCCGGCGGCGCAGATGACGGCGACCGGGCGCGCGGCGTCCAGGCCCGGCGGAACCTCCTCGATGTCATGCCAGGGCATGAAGGTCGAGCCCGGAATGTGGCCCGCGTCCCACTCACTGCGCTCACGGACGTCGAGGATCTGCAGCTCGGGGTCGCTGCCAAGGCGGGCCGACAGATCCTCGACCGTCAGGCGCTCGGTCTGTGACACCGGGTGGCGTTCCTGGCGCCAGTTGGTCATTCCTCCGGCGAGCAGGCCGGCGATGTTGCGCACGCCGACGGCAACGGCGAGCGCGGCGGCACGCATGCCGTCGGCGTCGTCGCGTCCGATGAACACGATCTCCTGGTCGTGGTCGGCGAGCCAAGCGAGCTTCGATCCGAACCCCGAGCTGAACGAGGGGATGCAGATCGAGCCCGCGATGTGGACATCGTCGAACTGCAGGTCGGTGCGAACGTCAACCAACAGTGCGCCCTCGTCGCGCTTGAGCTCCACCTGGTGGGGGTACAGAGCGGCCACCTCGACCCCGCCGATCAGCAGCGCCCCGCGGTTGAGGGCCACGATCTTCTCGAAGTTCGGCGGCTGCGGGCCGAGCTTGGCGAGGGCCTGCTCGACGAACTCCGCCTCGTTCGTCAAGGACAGCATCGCGTTGTAGCGCTTCTCGAAGCCGACGGTCGAGCAGATCTTCATGTCCATGCCCGGCCCGCCGCACATCGATCCCCCGAGGTGCGCCGGCCACAGCTCGCAGTCATCGGGCAGGGTCAGCAGCTTCTCGTGCAGCGAGCGGAAGATCTGGCGTGCGCCTTCGGTCTTCTCGATCGCCAAGTCCGGGCGCGCGACATCGCCCACGAACATGCTGTCGCCGCTCAGCACCGCCCACGGATCCGCACCCCGCCTGGTGTCGATCAGCGCGAATGCCGTGTGCTCGGGCCGGTGTCCGGGTGTATGCAGCGCACGCACGATCAGCGACCCGAGCTCGAGCTGCCAGCCGTCATCGAACGGTTCGTGCTCGTAGTCTGGGTCTGCGGCGCGATGAACGTGGATGCGCGCGCCGGTGGCGGCGACGAGGCGCCCGTGGCCTGAGACGTGGTCGGCGTGGTTGTGGGTCTCAAGCACGTGGTTGATCGTGACCCCCCGGTAGCGCGCGAGCTCGAGGTATTCGTCGATCTCGAAACGCGGGTCGACGACCGCGGCGACCCCGGCCCGCTCATCGCCGATCAGGTAAGAGGCGCAGCCGAGATCATCGTGGGTGATCTGGCGAAAGATCATCGCCCGGCTCAGGATATGCCGGTGCGAACTGCCTGCACGGCTGCCTGGATGCGATTGTCGAGGTGCAGCTTCGCGAGGATGCTGGCGATGTGGTTTGAGACCGTGTTGGTGCTGAGGTCGAGTTCGCCGGCGATGTCGTGATTGCTTTTGCCGCTCGCAAGGCGGGTGAAGATTTCAAGTTCGCGCGGGGTCAGGGCGGCTCGGATCGCATTGGCCGTGTTGTCGCTGTCCATGGCTATCGGGATGCCCAGTTCGCGGATCCGCTGCAGCAGCTTCCCGGCGATCTCCGAGGAGATGACAGATTCTCCGGCTGCGGTCGCCTTCACCGCGGCGATGATCGTGGCCGGCTCGGCGGTCTTCAGGATGTACCCGCTGGCGCCGGCGACGATCGCCTCGACGACGCGGTTCTGCTCGGTACGCGTGAGGATCAGCATGCGAGAGGCCGGCGCGAGCAGGCCGATCGCCTCGATCGCCTGCACGCCCTGGCTTCCCGGCAGCCTGATGTCCATCAGGACGACGTCCGGGCGCAGGTCGACGACCATCTTGACCGCGTCCGCCGTGTTGGTGGCCTCGCCGATCAGATCCAGCCCGCCGGCTGCCAGCGCCTGGGCCAGGGCGCTGCGAATCAGCTGCTCGTCGTCAACCAGGACGACCGTTATCGGCCGCGAGGGCTCGGCGGGTTGGTCCTGCTGTACCGGCATTAGGGCCCATCCCTTCTCCCCTTCCGCGCAGTCTACTCCTTCGACAGGTTGGTTCTGCCGGGGGTGGGGTCCGATATGACCCCCAAATTAGGTTCGAATGGACCATGTACAGAGGCGTTGGTGTGGCCGATGTGTACGCATGGCCGTCGCTGGTCCAGAGGCAGCCTCCCTTCCCGAACGATGGAGCAGTCACATGTGTGAGACCAGCTGGGCGGCGACCTCCGAGCGCGAGCTCGACCGACCGCTGGCAAGGAGCGCACCATGGTAGAGCCTCACAGGGCCGGAGATTCGACGCACACGGGCGTTCTCGAGCATCGCCCCGATGAGCTCGACGAGGCGGTTCTGCTGACGGTGCTCTCCGACGTGAAGAACGGCGACTTCTCCGTCCGCATGCCGCTCACCGGGACCGGTGTCGCGGGCAAGATCGCGGACACGCTCAACGACGTGATCGCGGCGAACCAGACCCTCGGAGACGAGCTCGCCCGGGTCAGCCGCGTCGTCGGCAAAGAGGGCAAGCTCTCCCAGCGCGTGGCGCTGAGGGGGTCCGATCGGGTGTGGTCGGAGACCATCGACTCGGTCAATAGCCTGATCGAGGACCTCGTGCGTCCCACCACGGACATGCAGCGCGTCATCGGCGCGGTCGCCGACGGCGACCTGAGCAAGAAGATCACGGCCGATGTGCATGGCGAGGTGCTGGAGCTCAAGAACACCATCAACGCGATGGTGGACCAGCTCAACCGGTTCATCTCGGAGGTCACCCGCGTCGCCCGCGAGGTCGGCACCGAGGGCAAGCTCGGGCAGGCCGCGGCCGTGACGATCGAGGTCGCGGGCGTATGGAAGGACCTGACCGACAACGTCAACCTGATGGCCGGCAACCTCACCGGGCAGGTCCGCGACATCGCCGAGGTGACCACCGCGGTGGCCAACGGCGACCTGAGCAAGAAGATCTCAGCCGACGTCAAGGGCGAGTTCCTGCAGCTGAAGAACACCGTCAACGCGATGGTCGATCAGCTCAACCGGTTCGCATCCGAGGTGACCCGCGTGGCCCGCGAGGTCGGCGTCGAGGGCAAGCTCGGTGGCCAGGCCCAGTCGGCCGAGGTCGCGGGCGTGTGGAAGGACCTGACCGACAACGTCAACCAGCTCGCGGCCAACCTGACGAACCAGGTGCGGGCGATCGCGGATGTGGCGACAGCGGTCACCGAGGGTGACCTGACGCGGCAGGTCGGCGTGGAGGCATCGGGCGAGGTCGCCGTCTTGAAGGACAAGCTCAACGAGATGATCCGCAACCTGCGCGAGACCACGCGCGAGAACACCGAGCAGGATTGGCTGAAGACCAACCTCGAGCGCTTCACGCGCATGCTTCAGGGCCAGCGCGACCTGGCCACGGTGTCAAGCATGATCCTCTCGGAGCTCGCGCCGCTCGTGTCCGCCCAGCACGCTGTCTTCTACACGCTCTCAAGCCTCGAGGATGGCGAGCCCGTCCTGATCTACCAGGCCGGCTACGGCTACAAGGAGCGCAAGCACCTCGCGAGCCAATTCCGCCTCGGCGAAGGGCTGGTCGGGCAGTGTGCCCAGGAGAAGGAGAGCATTCTGCTGACCGATGTCCCCGCCGACTACGTCAGGATCAGCTCCGGCCTGGGCGACTCGGCGCCGCTCAACATCATCGCGCTGCCGATCCTGTTCGAAGGCTCGGTGCGCGCCGTCGTTGAGCTCGCATCCTTCAGCCCGTTCAGCCTCACCCACCAGGCGTTCCTCGACCAGCTCACCGAGAGCATCGGGCTCGTGCTCAACACGATCGAGGCCAACACCCTCACCGAGAACCTGCTCAAGCAGTCACAGTCACAGGCGCAGGAGCTGCAGTCCCGCCAGGAAGAGCTGAGCGCCTCCAACGAGGACCTCGCAAGCCAGGCGACCCGCCTGGCCGAGCAGTACTCGGAGGTGGAGCGCAAGAACCAGGAGGTCGTGCAGGCCAAGCGGCTGGTCGAGGAGAAGGCCGAGCAGCTGGCGGTCTCCTCGAGGTACAAGTCGGAGTTCTTCTCGAACATGTCGCATGAGCTGCGCACGCCGCTCAACAGCCTGCTGATACTCGCCGGTGAGCTCGAGGACAACCATGAGCAGACCCTCAGCGAGACGCAGGTGCAGTACGCCGGCGTGATCCGCTCCTCGGGCAACGACCTGTTGCGGCTGCTCGACGACCTGCTGGACCTCGCCAAGGTCGAGTCGGGCACGGTCACCCTCGAGAGCGACGAGGTAGAGCTGGCCGAGGTCAAGGACGCGCTCGAAGGCGACTTCGCCCACGTCGCCAAGCAGCAGAACCTGTCCTTCTCCGTGGAGCTGGCACCGGACGTCTCGAGCGCAATCACAACCGATGCCGGTCGCCTGCGCCAAGTGCTCAAGAACCTGCTCTCCAATGCGTTCAAGTTCACCGAGGAGGGCGGCGTGAGCGTGCGCATCAGCCGCGCAGACGGCGGCTGGAACCCGACCAGCGAGGCGCTCAGCCGAGCGGACTCGGTGGTCGCCTTCAGCATCAATGACACCGGGATCGGCATCACGCCCGAGCAGCAGCACCTCATCTTCGAGGCGTTCGCCCAGGCCGATGGCTCGACGGCGCGCCAGTACGGCGGCACCGGGCTCGGGCTCTCGATCACCCGCGAGCTCGTGCGGCTGCTCGGCGGCGAGGTAACACTCATCAGCACGCCCGGCGGGGGCAGCACCTTCACTCTGTATCTCCCTCGCACTCCCGACCTTCGCACGGCCATCGTGGCCGCAGCCGTGCCCGAGGATTCGGCGCCGCCGCCTTCGTCTCCACTAGGGGCCGAGCCGGCGGCCTCCAACGGTTTCGAGAGCGTCTTATCGACAGCCGACGTTCATGCGCCTGCGCCGACGTTCGCAGGAGCGCTGGAGACCTCCTCCTCCAATGGCGACGCGGGCGCCACCGCCACCATGACCCCGCCGGCGCAGTCCAACGGCACCGCCGAGGTGGCGGGCAGTTCGGCGCTCGAGCCTCCCGCACTGACGCCCATGCCTCCCCTGGCGAACCCGGCCGGACAGAGCATGGCGGGCAGGAAGGTGCTGGTGGTGGATGACGACTTCCCCAACATCTTCGCCCTCGCCGCTCTGCTCAAACGGGTCGATGTCGAGGCGGTCTCGGCCGAGAGCGGGCAGCAGGGCGTTGAGCTCCTCAAGGAGACCACCGGCATCGACCTCGTGCTGGTGGACATCATGATGCCCGGAATGGATGGCTACGCGACGATGCGGTCCATGCGCAGGTTGCCTGCAGGCGGCGAGATCCCGCTCGTGGCGTTCACGGCGAAGGTGGAGGCCGGAGAGCGCCAGCGCTGCATCGACGCAGGCGCTTCGGCCTATGTCGCCAAGCCAGTCGACACGGCGCAGCTCCTCCTCGTGCTCGGCGAGTGGCTACCGGCAAGCAGGCGCTCAGAGCGCCCGAACGAGACGGTCGGCTGATGGCGACTCGGCCGGCCCCCGCACGGCCGCGTGTGAGCCGCGCGCCGGCCGGCGAAGCGCCCGGTGAGATTTCCGCCCCGGCGATCCTGCTCGTCGACGACAGCCCCGTGAAGCGCGTTGCACTTCGTGCGATGCTTGCCCCGCTCGGCTACCCCGTCGTCGAGGTGGACTCGGGTCGCGGCGCACTGGAGATCCTCGCCTGCCGGACCTTCGCGATAATCCTCATGGACGTGCGCATGCCCACGTTGAGCGGATTCGAGACGGCCAAGCGCTTCAGTGAGCAGAGCCGGGGAATACACACGCCGATCATCTTTGTAACCGCAAAGGGGGGTGAGGACGGGGAGGCCGCAAGCGCGTATGCGAGTGGCGCTGTCGACTTCATTTTCACGCCAATCCCCCCCGACGTGCTGCGAGCTAAGGTCATGGCCTTCATCGACCTTTTCCTGCAGTCTCAGGAGCTCGAGCGTTCGCTCGAGTCGATTACGAAATTGAACGCGGCCTTGCTCGACAGCGATATCCGCACGCAGGCCGTGCTTGACAACGTCTCAGATGGAATTTTCATCCTGGACGAGAGGGGTGTTATCGAATCGGTCAACCGGTCCGTGGGCCGGCTGTTTGGCTACCACGCCGGGGAGCCGATCGGACATCCCTTTGCGTTCATGATCGCGCCCCAGCGCCGAGATGAGTTGCGAGATCTGGACGTTGTGAGAAACCCGCCCGATCGAACGATTGAGACGCTCGGTTGCCGCGAGGACGGCTCAACGTTCGCCATGGAGTTGGAACGCGGCGAGATGCAGCATGAAGAGCGCACGTTCACGCTTGCATGTGTACGTGACATCTCCGAGCGCCGGGCGCATACCCAGGCGCTCGAGCACCTGGCCCTGCACGACGGTCTCACCGGTCTTGCCAATCGCACGCTGTTCAGCGATCTCCTGTCTCGAACGCTCGCGTCGGCCAGACGGGCCGACGAGCCGCGCGCCGTGTTGGTGATGGATCTTGACGGGTTCAAGCATGTCAACGACACGCTCGGACACGACCGTGGCGATATGCTGCTCAGGCAGGTCGGCGAACGCCTTGTCGCCACCTTGCGCGAGGACGACACGGTCGCCCGACTTGGCGGAGACGAGTTCGCGATCCTGCCGGCCGACACGGCCGATCTGTCGGCGGCGGTGGCGGTGGCCTTAAAGATTCAGCAGGTGTGCGAGCGCGGGTTTACGCTCAATGACGAGACCGTTCACGTGTCACCGAGTATCGGCATCGCCCTGTTTCCCGAGCACGGCGACACCACTACCGACCTGCTGCATCGTGCTGATCTCGCGATGTACTCGGCTAAGCGATCCGGTGAGGGTCACGCCGTCTTCAGCGTGATGCAGGAGACCCAGACGGCCGATCATCTGGCACTGCTGCTCGACCTTCGTCATTGTGTCACTCGTGATGAGCTGATCCTTTACTATCAGCCCAAGGTCGATCTCGCCACCCGCGAAATCACCGGCGTCGAGGCACTGATTCGCTGGCAGCACCCGACGCAGGGTCTACTGGCGCCCGCCAGATTCATGCATGAGGTGGAACGAACTCATTTGATCGCGCCCGTCACGAGGTGGGTGCTCGAGACGGCTCTGCGCCAGCAGCGGATCTGGCGCGACGAAGGCTTCGATCTCACCATGGCCGTCAACGTTTCCGCGCGGAGTCTCCGCCAAGCAAGCACGCTGCCCGACACGGTGGCCGAATTGACTCAGCTTTGTGGCACGGCGCCCGGCTCTTTGACTCTTGAGCTCACCGAGAGCGCATTGATCGGAGAGGCCGCTCCCGACGTACTCACTCGACTGCGCACCATGGGAGAGCTGTCGATCGACGACTTCGGTACCGGCTACTCATCGTTGGCATATCTGCAGCGTCTGGCGGTGAATGAGATCAAGATCGACAGATCGTTCGTCATGAACCTCGGGTCCGTCAGCGACGATGAGATCATCGTGAGCTCGACGATCGACCTCGCGCATAATTTGGGTCTGAGGGTCGTTGCCGAGGGAGTGGAGGACGAGAGCGTCGCCGAGATGCTGGTCGGGTACGAGTGTGATGCTGCTCAGGGGTATCTCTTCGCGCGACCGGCGTCAGCCGATGACCTCGCGGACCTGCTGAGAACATCCGCCTCACCGACGCCACGGGCGCCGACGGGCCCTCGCAAGCGTGACAAACCGCCCGGGTCTCCGAGCGTCTTTCCCAAGAAGGCACGGCGAGGAAGAGCGGCGGTATGAGCGAGCTACTCAGGTCGCGAATTCGAGTAGGCACCGAGTTGACCAAGGCGCATTTTGATGGGCGCCACGAAACCTCCTGAGGCGAGCAGGTGGCAAGCCATAGGGGCGAGCCGATACGTCGCCGGCTGGACTGACTCCCTCCGCCGCGCAAGCCTGAGCAGGGCGTTGCTCGGCGCGTTCGGCGTCACGCTGGCGATCGTCGCGGGCGTCTTCGTCGTACTCGCACTGAGCGTCGGGACGCGCACATTCACCGGCCTGGCCGGCTGCGGATTTGTCATCATCGCGCTGCTGCTGGCGCTGCTCGCCACCTATCTGGCACGTACGGTCCTGATCCCGATCCGCCGCGTCGCCTTCGCGGCCGGACGCCTCGGCGAGGGTGATCACAGCGCACGCGTCCCGCAGCGAGGTGGCGGCGAGGTCGGCTCGCTGGCGCGCGCCTTCAACTCGATGTCGGGAACGCTGGAGGAGCGAGAACGGGCCCTGCGGATCACGAACGAACGCTTTCAGGGCGTCCTTGAGAACGCGAACGCGGCGATCTATATCAAGGACACCGCCGGGCGCTATCTGCTCGTCAACCGTGAGTTCGAACGCATTCGCTCGGTGACGGCCGAGGAGGTGCTCGGCCGCAGCGCGACCGAGCTGGGTTCAGCCGAAACGGCGGAGCAGGTTCGGGAGAGCGATAAGGCGGTGATCGAGGCCAACACGGCGATCTCCTTCGAGCAGGAGGTGCGTTCGCCGGAGGGCGATCGCACCTACCTCGCCGTGAAGTTCCCGGTCCACAATGAGCAGGGCGCGGTGACCGCCGTGGCCGGAATCTCGACGGATATCACCGAGCAGAAGCTGGCGTTGACCGAGGCTGTCGAGGCGGCACGGCACAAGTCGGAGTTCGTGGCCAACATGAGCCACGAGCTACGCACGCCGCTGAATGGCGTGGTCGGGATGGCGAACCTTCTGCGTGAGACCTCGCTGGATCCTGTTCAGCAAGAGTACGCCGATGCCCTGATGGCCTCAGGTGAGTCGCTCCTCTTGGTCATCAACGACATTCTCGACTTCTCGAAGATCGAGGGCGGGCGGCTCGAGCTCGATCCAGCCGATTTTGAGCTCCGCGTCGCGCTCGAGGAGACGTGTCTCGTGCTCGCCGAGCAGGCGCACGCCAAGGGGCTACAGATGAGCCATTGGGTGGACCCCGAGGTACCGGTGACGGTCAACGGCGATCGGCGCCGCCTGAACCAGATCCTGTCGAATCTCCTGTCAAACGCTGTCAAGTTCACTGCGGCGGGCGAGGTCGTCCTCAGCGTATTTCACGATCTCGGCGATGCGGTGCGTTTCGAGGTCTCAGACACCGGGGTGGGCATCGAGACCGAGCAGGCGGCGCGTCTGTTCGATTCGTTCGTCCAGGCCGATCAGTCGACGACCAGGCGATACGGCGGCACCGGGCTCGGATTGGCGATCTCGCGCGACCTCGCACATCGGATGGGCGGCGAGATCGGCGCCGAGCCTCGGCAGGAGGGCGGGAGCCTGTTCTGGTTCACCGCCAACCTGCCGGCGGTGGCTCCGAGCGGGGAAGCGCTCGCAGGCGGCGCACCTGCTCCGCCCGGATCTCGCCCACAGGTGAAGACGCCCGATCGCGTCCCGCTGGTGCTGATCGCCGAGGACAACGAGGTCAACCACGCGGTCGCGAGGGCGCTGCTGATCAAACAGGGGCTCCAGTCGGCCGTCGCCCACAACGGTCGCGAGGCCGTCGAGATGGCGTCCGCAGGCGGGTACGCCGCCATCCTGATGGACTGCCAGATGCCCGAGCTGGACGGATATGAGGCGACCAGGCGCATCCGCGCCGCGGAGGGCGCCCGTCACATTCCGATCATCGCGCTGACCGCTCATTCGATGCCGGGCGATCGCGATCGCTGCCTGGCCGCCGGAATGGACGACTACCTGAGCAAGCCGGTGCGGGCCGAGCAGCTTGAAGGCGCCATGAAGCGCTGGCTGCCCGCTCATCAGCCGGCGACGCAGACCAACGGCGCAGGCGATCAAGCGGCGAGCGGCCCGGAAGACGCCGCCGAGGATGCCGATCAGCTGCTCGACGAGGCGACGATCTCCC
This sequence comes from uncultured Solirubrobacteraceae bacterium, assembly GCA_963764185.1. Lineage (GTDB taxonomy): Bacteria > Actinomycetota > Thermoleophilia > Solirubrobacterales > Solirubrobacteraceae > Palsa-744. The sequence goes on from CAVXRF010000009.1 coordinate 576,179, forward strand.
AGATTCGAGACAGCCTCACCCTCGAGATGCGTGAAAGCCTCATGGATACGTTCGATGAGTCGCTGCCGAAGTGTGTCGCCGACATCCTCGGAGCGGCACGCCGCGGCGATCAGATCGAGCTCAGACGCGCAGCGCATCTGCTCAAGGGCAGCGCCGCGACCCTCGGCGCGGCACGGCTGAGACTGGCCTGCCAGCAGATGGAACGCACCGGCAGAGATCAGGATCCGGGTATCGAGGAGGCGCAGCTCGACTCGCTCGAGGCGATCGTGGCGGAGACTCGCCGGGCGCTGCGCGAGCAGATGCTCGCCGCGTGAGAGCCGGCACACTGCCTCCGGACTGCGAACGGGCTGTGTGCCTCGGGGCCGGCTCTCACGGATCGAGCACGGTGCCCTCCTTGGCGACGATCACATGGGGAAAGGCTCCACGGAAGCGCTGGGCGAGCCCGTCCAGCGCCTCGTCGGTGCGATCCTGGCGGTGGTGGAAGAGGACGACCGACCTCGTGCCGGCGCGCCGGCCGAGCTCGACCGCGTAGTCGGCGACGGCGTGGCCGAAGCGCGCGTCTGTGGCGAGCTCCTCAGGAAACAGCTGCGCGTCGTGGACGAGCACGTCGGCGCCGTGGGCCAGTTCGAGTGCCGCCGGGTGGTACTCGCCGAAGCCATCCTCGCCGGGGCCGAGCGCGGTGGGGCAGTGATCGGGCATGTAGGCGAGCGTGGAGTGCCCGTCGCTGATGCGGTATCCGAACGTCCGCCCCCCCTTGTGCGGGATCTCTCGCGCGAGCACCTCAAAGCCCTCGACGCGCTGCTCGCCGGGCGTGATCACCGAGAACGTCCAATCCCCCTCAAGCTCGGTGGGTCCGATCGGGAAGTAGGGCGGGGACATCACCCGCGCGAGCACCTCGGCCGGCGTCGCCTCCCCGTCCTGCTCGGGAAGCAGCACGCTGGCGCGTGCATCGGCCCGGTCGCCGGCGGCGAAGAACGGCAGTCCGAGGATGTGATCCCAGTGCAGGTGGGTGAGCAGGATGGTGCCCGTGAAGGGCGCGCCGGCGAACAGGCTCGAGGCCGCCTGCAGCCCGACACCCGCGTCAAGGAGCAGGCTGGGCTGAGCCGCGCCGTAATGAGCCAGCGCCAGGCACGAGGTGTGTCCCCCGTAGCGCACGAAGTGGATACCGGGCGCAGGGGTCGATCCCCGCACGCCGCAGAAGTGGATCCGCAAACAGCTCAGCTCCGGTCAGGATGTGTCCGGCGGTGGTCCTTGGACAGCTCGTGCAGCGCCTCGCGATCGAGCTCGGCCGCCTCGACGGCCGCCACCCTGCACGGCGTCACCGCCACGAGCGTCGAGGTTCGCCGACCGCCCTCCAGGTGCGCTCGCTCGCCGAGCAGCGCCCCCGGTCCGTACTCGGCCAGTCGCCTGCCGTCCTCCTCGACGCGCAGCACGCCGTCGAGCACCAGGAACACCTCTGAGCCGGTCTCTCCCTGCCTGACCAGCGTGGTGCCGGCCTTGACGCGTCGAATGGACGGCTTTGCGCCCCCTTGCATGATCTGCGCCGAGAGGCTCCGCTCGAGTGCGGTCTCGACCGCCGTCACGAGCGCCTTGGAGTCGGTGTCGCCCCAGGGAGTGTGGCGACCGAAGGACTTGCGGTACCAGTCCTTGAAGTCGGCCAGCCCCGACTTGTGGGTGAGGTGACCGTCGTCGCCATATATCCAGTGGCGCGGAAAGCGGCTGTGGCCCGTCATGGCGCCCTCGACCTCGCCGTCGGCATGGATTGTCAGCGACAGGGTCGTCCACACCAGCGGGGCCTGCCACTGCACGAACGGGCGCCGGCGAACCCGGCGGGGGGCGGGCACGCCCGTGCGTCCGCCGGCGGTCTGGGTGAAGCGAACCCAGCGCTCGCCCTTGACGGGCTTGCCGACGATGTCGGGCAGCCCGACCGCTTCGAAGGTGCGCGCCACCGGGCCGAGCTTGACCGTGGTGGCGCCCATCAGCCCGCCCCCGTCGCGCCCGAAGTCGACGATGCGCCCCGAGTCATCGGTCTCCACCCAGGCCTTCAGTACGTTTGCGAAGCGGAAGCGATCGGCGGCGCGCAGCGCCTCCAGATCCCCGATCACCTCGGGCGGCGGTGGATCGTAGTGAGCCATGCCCGCATCGAACGCCAGCCGTTGCGAGCCCTCGACCGCCTCTGAGGGGATCCATGACAGCGATGTGATCGAGCTCTGGTGGCGCACAGGCGCCATTATGCGCCATTGCGGCTGCGCGGCGGACCTATGCTTGTGTCCATGAGCTACGACGCGCTCGTCGTCGGGTCCGGTCCGAACGGACTGGCGGCGGCCATCACGATGGCGCGGTCGGGGTGGCGCGTGCTCGTGCTCGAGGCGGCCGATCGCCCCGGTGGCGCGGTGGCGACCGAGGAGCTCACGCTGCCTGGATTCCGCCACGACACCTTCTCCGCGGTGTATCCGGCGGGGGCGGCCTCGCCGGTGTTCGCGCGTATGCCTCTGGACCGTCACGGACTGCACTGGGTGCACCCCGCGGCGTGCTATGCACATCCGCTCCCCGACGGCAGCGCACCCGCGCTGTACCGCGACCTCGATCGCACGGCGGACAGCCTCGACCGTGTCCATCCCGGCGACGGCGAGCGCTGGCGCTCATTCGCGGCGCCGTTCGTGCGGCAGTTCGGCGCTCTCTGCCAGACGACGCTCAGTGGCTTTCCCCCCGTCAGGGGCGCCCTGCGGCTGGCGGCTGGGCTGGGGCCGCGCGCGACGCTGGACTTCGCACGGCTGCTTTTGATGCCTGCACAGGCGCTCGGCGAGGAGCTGTTCGAGGGCGACGGAACGCGCGCCTGGCTGTACGGCTCGGCGATGCATTCCGATGTGCCGCCGGCGAGCGGGGGAAGCGCCATCGCCGCCGTCCAGATGAACCTGCTCGGTCACGGCGTGGGCTGGCCAAGCCCCGAGGGCGGGGCGGGGCGGCTCACCGATGCGCTCGTCTCCTACCTGCAGGAGCTCGGCGGTGCCGTGCGCACCTCTGCAACCGCCACCCGTGTCGCCGTGGAGCGCGGGCGCGTGGTCGGCGTCGAGCTCGAGGGTGGTGAGCGGCTGACGGCGTCGGTGGTTCTCGCCGACGTGATGCCGGTGGCGCTTGCGAGCCTCGCGGGCGATGCGCTGCTCGCCTCATACAAGCGCGCGCTGCTTCGCTATCGCTACGGCCCGGCGACGCTGAAGATCGACTGGGCGCTCGACGGTCAGATTCCGTGGGAGGCAGCGGAGGCGCGGGAAGCCGGCACCGTCCACGTCGGTGGATCCGCCCCCGAGATGCTTCAAGCGAGCAGGGCTTCGGGCGGCCTGCCCGAGCGTCCGTTCCTACTGGTCGGGCAGCAGTCGGTCGCCGATCCCTCGCGAGCCCCGGCGGGCAAGCACACGGCCTGGGCTTACACGCACGGTCCTCAGTGGGTGGACTGGGAGCATGAGCGGGACGCGCACGTGGCGCGCATGGAGGCCCAGGTGGAGCGGTTCGCCCCCGGATTTGGCGAGCGTATCCTCGCTCGCCATGTCCTTGGCCCAGCCGAGTTGCAGCGCCGCAACGCCAACCTGATCGGGGGAGACGTTGGCGGCGGCAGCTACTCACTCGACCAGGTCATCTTCCGTCCGCTGCCGTCGCTCGCCCCCTACCGCACGCCGGTGCGGGGCCTGTACCTGGGCAGCGCGGCGACCTTTCCGGGCGGGGCGGTGCACGGGGTGCCGGGCCACGCCGCCGCTCGTCTGGCGCTCGCCGAGGCACGCCTCGGCCGCCTCACGCGCTGGCGCCGGCGCTGAGCTTTGCTCACGGCTGCCCGGCGATCGTCCACACCGGAACCGCGGCCAGGCGCCCGCGAATCTCGAGCTCTCCAACGAGCACAAGGTCCTCGGGCGGGTTCTGCATTCGTTCGCGGGTGGTCTCGGCGATGAACAGCATGTGCCCGCTGCCCTTGGTCATCCCCTCAAGGCGCGAGGCCGTGTTGGTGGTGTCGCCGAGGGCCGTGTACTCGACTCGCTTCTCGGAGCCGATGTTGCCGGCCATCACCGGGCCGCTGTTGATGCCCACGCCCATGACGAAGGTGTGATCGTGGCCCCGTTCGGCGAGCCAGGCGTTGAAGCGCTCGAGACGCGGGCCGATCATCTTGGTGGCGGCGGCCAGCGCGCGATCGGCGTGATCGTCCTGCTCGAGCGGCGCTCCGAACACCGCCATGATGCCGTCGCCCATATAGGCGATCAGCGTGCCGCCTGAGTCGAGGATAGCCTCGGTCATCTCGTTCAAATAGCAGTTGACCACCTCGATCACGCGCTGCGCCGGCTGCCTCTCGGAGAAGCTCGTGAAGCCGCGCAGATCGGAGAAGAGCACGGTGCAGTCGCGCTCCACCGCGCCGAGACGCAGATTGTCGTCCGCGCGCGCGACAACCTGCTCAACAACGTCGGCGGGCACGAAGCGCGAGAACAGGTCGTGCACGCGCTCTCGCTCGATGGCGGTGATCAGATACAGCACGGCGAGCGTTCCGAGCGTCCCGAGAGCGAGCGCGAACAGCGGATAGACGAAGGCGACGATCCAGCCGTGATTGAACGCGATCTGGGTGGCGATCGTGAAGACGACGGCCGCCGCGAGCGCGTTGAGAAATGCGCGCAGCGAGCGCAGGCGCAGACTGGCCAGCGGGGCGATGGCGCCCAGTAGCACGATCACGAGCACGTCGAGCCATGCGGGGACGTTTCGAAGCGGCGCTCCCCGCAACAGCGTGGAGACCGCGTTGCCCCACACTTCCGGCCCCGACATGGTCGTGCCGTTCGTGGTAGCCGTGGCGTGAACGTCTTGAAGGATCGGCGCTGACGCGCCGACGATGACGATCTTGTTGGCAAACAGACTCGGATCGGGCTTGCCAACCAGGACGTTGTAGAACGATTCCTGGCGGAGCGTTTCGGGCGGGCCGGCGAAGTCGATCGGCAGCGGTCCGTGGCGAAACAGGGAAGCCGGGACGCGGTGGCCGGCGCAGTTCCGCGGTGACCACCGGGAAGCTCTTCAGGCCGTTCTTCGCGTAGCTCAGGCGGCGGACCTCGCCATCGCTGTCGAGGGTTAGGACCGAGTAGGCCGCCCTGGCTCCCAATTCATCGAGTACCTGATTTCCGCCGAAGACTTTGGTTTCGCCGTTTGTGGCGACTTCGGTGGCGGCCAGGACGACTTTCCCGTGCGCCCGTTCGATGGCGGCGGCGAGATCCTGATCGTCGGTCGGGTCCGTGGGCTGCGTGAACTGGATGTCCATGGCGATCACCTTCGCGCCGGCTTCGCGAAGGTGATCGATCACACGCGCCTCATAGGCTCGCGGGAATGGGAAACGCTGGCGGAGTTTCTGAAGCGTTGCGGGATCGATCTGGACGAGGACGATGTCCGACGGCGCCCGCTCAGTTCCACGGATCGAGAAGCGGGCGTCGATCGTCTGCAGTTCGGTGCGCCTGAACAGGTGCGTCGCATACACGACGACGCCGAGCCCGGCGGCCAGAAAGGCAACGGCGATCAGCAGAGCCGTCTTCCGTCGCCGCCACGCCGCTCGACCCATTCTCAGCTTCTCCTGTCAGAATCCCCGGTTCGGCAAAGGCATTGATGCTAACCGCAGGGGCCCACATAAGGGGATTGGCGATGCGACCCGGGGGATCGTGCGAGTCGGCGGGATCATCACGGTTCTCGCCGTCGCGACGCTGATGGCCCATCCCGCGTCGTCTGAGGGGATCACGCCCGGCGCCCTGTCGCAGCTGGCCCCTCCATCCAACTGCGTAACCGAAGAAGAACTTTCCAACACGAGCGGCTGCGGCACGCTCGTGCCGTTCGGACTGGACTCTGCCTACCAGGTGCAGGTCAGCCCCGACGGCAAGAACGCGTATTCAGTCGCGCCGGCGGGCGACTTGATCGAGTACCGTCGCGACCCGGAGAGCGGTGCGCTCTCGGTTATCGGCTGCATATCGTCTGAGCCGAGCAGCCATCCGCCGTGCGCATCGAAAAACGCGACCATGAACGTGACCGCGGTCGACGAGCCGACGGCGCTCGCGATAAGCCCGGAAGGCAACAGCGTGTACGTGGTCAGCCAGGGCGGCGGCGCAAACGACCTGGCGGCGTTCAGCCGCAACCCGGAAACCGGCCTGTTGACGAAAGTCGGATGCATCGCCCGCGAAGCGTCCGGGACCGAATGCGAAACACAGGGGGCGAAGGGCCTCTACCAGCCCTACGGGGTCACGGTCAGCCCGGACGGGAACAACGTGTACGTGGCGAGCTACTCGGATAGTGCCGTGGCGGAGTTCTCCCGGGACGGCGAATCTGGCGCGGTTGAACAGCTGCCCGCACCGAACAACTGCATCAGCAGCATCGCGGTGAGCGAATGCGGCACGACGGTTGCGGTAGGGCTCGAACGCGCGATCGGGATCGTCGTGAGCCCCGACGACAAGGATGTCTACGTCGCCGCCGGCGGTGAATATGGCGAAGGCGCGATCGTCGCCCTCGAACGTGAAGCGGAGACGGGTGCGCTCACGCAGCTTCCCGGGGAAGCGGGTTGCATGAGCACCTCCAACGAGGCATGCGCTCACGGAACTGCGATCGACGGTCCCGGGGATCTCGTCATCAGCCCGGACGGCAAGAACATCTACGCGAACTCCTACGACGACAGTGCTGTGATCGAGCTCCACCGCAACCAGGAAACGGGTGAACTCACCCAGTTGGGCTGCATATCGACCACGCATGCCGGTGAGACGGAACACTGCGCCCAGGTGGAGTCCATCGCCAATCCGCTCGGCGTGGCGATCAGTCCCGGCGGCCAGGACCTGTACGTCTCGAGCTTCGGCGAAGCCGCCGTCGCGGCGTTCGAACGCGATCCGGAATCGGGAGCCCTCGTACAGCTGCCAGAACCTCACGAATGCGTGACCTCGGACTCGCACGGCTGTGGCAAAGGGTCGACCGAACTGATCGGGCTCGATGGCCCACGGGGGCTGACCGTGAGTCCCGACGGCCTCAACGTCTACGTCGCCGGCGAGGCCGCCTCCACGGTCGTGGAGCTCGATCGCGCGCAGGACAGTCCGGTGATCAGCTATCCGACCTTCTCCGCTGCCACCGGTCTGCAGCTGAACGGGGCCGCCTCTATCACCGGCTCCTCGTTGCAGCTGACGCCGGCCGAAGAATTCAAGAGCGGAACCGCGTTCAGCCGCAGCGAGATCCAGACGACCGGATCATTTGAAACGGAATTCGAACTGAAGATGCACGGCAGCAACACGCTGGAAAGCTTTGGCACGTATGCGGACGGCATCGCGTTCGTGCTGCAACCCGACTCCGCCGAACAGCTCGGCGAAGTCGGAGGCGACCTCGGCTACGCCGGCATCACGCCGAGCGCGGTCGTGCAGTTCGACATCTACCAGAACGCCTATGACCCTCCCGTTCCCTACATCTCCTTCATGGAGGACGGCAATCCGGAAGTGCATCTGGCGGAAAGCGGGACGCTGCCGTTCGAACTGTACGGCGAAACCCCCGTTCACGCCTGGATCAGCTACGACGCCGCAAGCCACGAGCTGTCCGTCTATGCAGCGCCCTCCGGTGCCAGCAAGCCGACCGAGCCGCTGCTCACCTACGAAGTGGATCTGGCCGAACTGCTCGGCAGCAACTACACCCTGGCGGGCTTCACGGCGGGCACAGGCAGCGGCGACGCCGTGCAGGAAGTCCTCAACTGGCAGCTCTCAAGCGAACGGTCCACCGAATCCGTCAGCCGGCCGACCGTGGAAAGCATCACGCCGTCGGAAGGACCCTTCGGGCGCGGCACCCCCGTGACCATCAAGGGCACCGGCTTCCTTCCCGGGGCCAAGGTCGAATTCGACGGCGCCCCCTCGGGCGAAGTTGTGGTGGTCTCCGAAACCGAAATCACGACCACGACGCCTCCGGGCCTCGACGTGCCTGCCGAAGTGGTGGTGCGCGACGCGGGCGGCAGCTCCACGGGTGGCCCAGAGTTCACTCCTCAGTTTGCCATGCCCAACGTCGAAAGCATCACGCCCTCCTCGGGCTCGACCGGCGGCGGCACGCCGGTGACGATCAAAGGCACGGGCTTCTATCCGGGGCAGAGGTCGAGATCGGCGGAAATGAACTGAGCAGCGTCGTCGTCGTCTCAGAAACGGAAATCACGGCCACCACGCCGGCGGGCGACGAAGGCCATGACGAAGTCGTTGTCAGCGACTCGGGTGGGACCTCCACGGGAGGCCCCGCATACAGCTACGTGAGTCCCCTGACCCCGCCGCACGTGGACAGCATCACTCCATCCGCCGGTACCACGAGCGGGGGAACGCCGGTGACGATCAAGGGGAGCGGTTTCGTTGCCGGTGCGAAGGTGACGACCGGCGGCATCGAAGAAGCGAGCAACGTGGTCGTGGTCTCGGAAACGGAAATCACCGCGACGACCGGCCTCGGATTCACCGGCGGCCGCGAGGTGATCGTCGAAGACATCAACGGCACCTCGACGGGCGGCCCGTTCTACACCTACGAACCGCTGGAACCGCCGACGGTGACAAAGATCGAACCCGACGCGGGCTCCTCGGCGGGGGGACGGAGGTGACGATCACCGGCACCGGCTTCGACCCCGGCGCGGAGGTCGATATCGGCGCCGAGGCAACCGAAGTGGATGTGGTCTCCAGCGAAGAAATCACAGCCAGGACGGCGGCGACCCCGGTCAGCAAACCCGAAGTGGTCATCAGGGATGCGCACGGCGTCTCGGCGGACACACCGACCTTCACCTACGTCGAAGCCGGGCTGCCGCTCGTGGAAAGCGTCACCCCTTCCTCGGGCCCGACGACGGGAGGCACGCCCGTGACGATCGAAGGCCAGCGCTTTGCGCCGGGTTCGACCGTGAGCATCGACGGGAATGAAGCGACCGAAGTGGACGTGGTATCCGAACAGAAGATCACGGCGAAGACACCACCAGGAAGCGCCGGGCCCTTCGAAGTGAGGGTCACCGGTTTCGACGGCAGCTCGGCGGAGGGTGCGGAATTCACCTATGTCGCTCCGCCGCCACCGTCGGCCGAAAGCATCACCCCGAGCCAGGGGCCGTTGGGCGGTGGCACGCCGGTGAAAATCAAGGGCAAAGGCTTCCTCGCCGGCTCGACGGTGACGATTGGCGGCTCGGCGACCGACGTCAAAGTGGTGTCCGCGACGGAAATAACCGCAATGACGCCCGCCGGCGAAGGCGCACAGGAAGTGGTCGTCACCGACGAAGGCGGCTCTTCCACCGGCGGACCCACATACAGCTACCTGCCCGCACCGACCGTGACCTCGATCGAACCGGCGCATGGCCCGGCGGCCGGCGGGACTCCGGTGACGATCAAGGGGAAAGGCTTCGTGACCGGCGCGACGGTGACGATCGGCTCCGGCGCGAGCTCGGTGGTCGTCGACTCCGCCGAAGAAATCACGGCGAAGACCACCATCACCGCAGCGGGCGCCGACGAAGTGGTCGTCACCGACGCAGGCGGCAAATCGACGGGAGGACCCAAATACACCTACCAGGCGGGCCCTTGCAGCGACGCCTGGGCCAACCCGGTGAGCGGCTCGTGGAACACTGCCGCCGATTGGTCCACGGGCGCCGTGCCGGCGGCAACCGACAACGTGTGCATCACGACGCCCGGGGAATACACGGTGACTCTCCCCGGAAGCGCCAGCGTCAACTCGCTGACAATCGGTGACTCCTCGGGCTCGACGAAGCAGACACTGCTCATCGGGGGACCCTCCTCGTCGGGAACGCTCAGCGTTTCCGAAGACAGCGCCGTAGGCCATACGGGAGCGTTGAACATGGAAAGCGGTTCCGGCGACGATGCGGTCGTCGTGGCGCCCAAGACGGCGACGCTCGACAACGACGGCGAGGTGATCTCCTCGGCTCACACGACGAACTATCTGGAGGCGCCTCTCATCAACGAAGCGTCAGGGACCGTGGAAATCAAGTCCGGCGAGCTGAACCAGGACGAAAACACGACGACGACGAATGAAGGCAAGTTCGAAGTCGCAAGCGGCGCGACGTTCGCCGCGACGAGCAGCAGCGATCTGTTCGTCAACAAGGGGTCGCTGGCCAACGGCGGCACAGTCTCCCTGTCGGGCAACGCCTCATGGACCCAGGAAGCGGGCACGAAGCCCCAGAGCGGTGGCCCGGTGTCGATCTTGAACAGCGGCAAGCTGACCGACGTGAGCGGCGCCGGAAGCTTCGACCTGATCGACAGCGCAGTGCTCAGCGGGACGGTTCCCAAGGAACAGACGGTCACGGCCGACGCGATCCCGTCGCACGACGCCGAGGTCAAAATCTCCGGGACGGTCACCAACGAAGGGACGTTGGCGATGGAATCCCCAGCCGGAGGGGGAGAGGCGATCCTCGCGGGCACCTCATCGCATATCGACAACAAGGGTCTGCTCAACGCGGAAGCCAAGTCGGCCAATGAGAACTATCTCGAGACCAATCTGACCAACGAAGCGTCGGGGACCGTGCAGGTCGAGTCCGGCGAGCTGAACCAGAACGAAAACACGACGACGACCAACGAAGGCGCCTTCAAGGTCGAAGCCGGCGCGACGTTCGCGGCGAGCAGCAGCAAAGACGAGTTCGTCAACAGGGGCTCGCTGGAAAACAAGGGAACGATCTCCCTCCGGGCGACGCCTCATGGACGCAGGAAGCGGGCGCGGCGGCCGAGACCGGAAACGCGGTGTCGATCTTCAGCAGCGGCGAGCTGACCGACGTGAGCGGCGCCGGCAGTTTCGATCTGCTCGACAGCGCAGTGCTCAGCGGGACGGTCCCGAAGAAACAGACGGTCACGGCCGACGCGATCGAATCTCACAACGCGCTGGTCAAAATCTCAGGGACGGTCACCAACGAAGGCACGCTCGTGTTGGACTCGCCGTCCAAAGGCGGAGAGCCCGCCTTCGTCGGCACCACGTCTCAGATCGACAACGACGGCCTGCTCATTGCGGAAAGCGGATCCAGCAACCAGACCTATCTGCAGACCAATCTGACGAACGCCGCCGGCGGGACCGTGGAAATCAAGTCCGGCGAGCTGAACCAGGACGAAAACACGACGACGACGAATGAAGGCAAGTTCGAAGTCGCAAGCGGCGCGACGTTCGCCGCGACGAGCAGCAGCGATCTGTTCGTCAACAAGGGGTCGCTGGCCAACGGCGGCACAGTCTCCCTGTCGGGCAACGCCTCATGGACCCAGGAAGCGGGCACGAAGCCCCAGAGCGGTGGCCCGGTGTCGATCTTGAACAGCGGCAAGCTGACCGACGTGAGCGGCGCCGGAAGCTTCGACCTGATCGACAGCGCAGTGCTCAGCGGGACGGTTCCCAAGGAACAGACGGTCACGGCCGACGCGATCCCGTCGCACGACGCCGAGGTCAAAATCTCCGGGACGGTCACCAACGAAGGGACGTTGGCGATGGAATCCCCAGCCGGAGGGGGAGAGGCGATCCTCGCGGGCACCTCATCGCATATCGACAACAAGGGTCTGCTCAACGCGGAAGCCAAGTCGGCCAATGAGAACTATCTCGAGACCAATCTGACCAACGAAGCGTCGGGGACCGTGCAGGTCGAGTCCGGCGAGCTGAACCAGAACGAAAACACGACGACGACCAACGAAGGCGCCTTCAAGGTCGAAGCCGGCGCGACGTTCGCGGCGAGCAGCAGCAAAGACGAGTTCGTCAACAGGGGCTCGCTGGAAAACAAGGGAACGATCTCCCTCTCGGGCGACGCCTCATGGACGCAGGAAGCGGGCGCGGCGGCCGAGACCGGAAACGCGGTGTCGATCTTCAGCAGCGGCGAGCTGACCGACGTGAGCGGCGCCGGCAGTTTCGATCTGCTCGACAGCGCAGTGCTCAGCGGGACGGTCCCGAAGAAACAGACGGTCACGGCCGACGCGATCGAATCTCACAACGCGCTGGTCAAAATCTCAGGGACGGTCACCAACGAAGGCACGCTCGTGTTGGACTCGCCGTCCAAAGGCGGAGAGCCCGCCTTCGTCGGCACCACGTCTCAGATCGACAACGACGGCCTGCTCATTGCGGAAAGCGGATCCAGCAACCAGACCTATCTGCAGACCAATCTGACGAACGCCGCCGGCGGGACCGTGGAAATCAAGTCCGGCGAGCTGAACCAGGACGAAAACACGACGACGACGAATGAAGGCGACTTCAAGGTCGCGGCGGGCGCGAGCTTTGCTGAGACGAGCAGCAAAGACCAGTTCGTCAACGCGGGCAGGCTGGAACCAGAGATCGAAAGCGCGACGAGCTTGGGCACCGTCAAAGTCTCCGGTGGCGCGGCCTTCGATCCGGGCGGTCTCCTGTTCCCCGACTTGGTCAACGGCTACGAACCGGCGGTGGGCACGGAGTTCGACGTGATCACGTCCAGCGCGTCGATCAGCGGAGAATTCGCGATGGTCGGAAACGACTTCGAAGGCGACTACAGCAAAGCGGACATCATCGCGGTCAGGCGCAACGCGGCCCTGACCAAACCGGAAGTGACCGTGCAGCCCAAAGACGACACGGTCACAGCTCCCGAAGCGGCGAGCTTCACCGCCGAAGCCTCCGGCAACCCGACCCCGACCGTTCAGTGGGAGGTCTCAGAAGCCGGCGGCCCCTTCAAAGAAATAGCGGGCGCGAAATCGGACACCTACACGATCCTCGCCACCAACACCTCGGAATCGGGCAACCGCTATGAGGCCGTCTTCACGAACTCCCAGGGCAAAGCCACGAGCGACCCGGCCACCCTGACGGTCAACGCGCCGGCGTGTGCCGCCGCCCCGGCGATCACAGAAGAGCCCAAAGACCAGACCGTCACCGCTCCCGCCACGGCGAGCTTCAAAGCGGCCGCCTCGACACCGGCCAACTGCGCAGCCCCGTCGGTGCAGTGGTACTCGGAGGCGCCGGGGGCGCCGGTCTTCTCGCCGATCCTCGGCGCCGAATCGGACACCTACACCACGCCGCCCACGGCCACCACCGAATCGGGCACCAAGTTCGAGGCCATCTTCAGCAACGCCAAAGGCGAAACGACGACTGAGGAAGTGACCCTGACGGTCAACGCGCCGGCGTGTGCCGCCGCCCCGGCGATCACAGAAGAGCCCAAAGACCAGACCGTCACCGCTCCCGCCACGGCGAGCTTCAAAGCGGCCGCCTCGACACCGGCCAACTGCGCAGCCCCGTCGGTGCAGTGGTACTCGGAGGCGCCGGGGGCGCCGGTCTTCTCGCCGATCCTCGGCGCCGAATCGGACACCTACACCACGCCGCCCACGGCCACCACCGAATCGGGCACCAAGTTCGAGGCCATCTTCAGCAACGCCAAAGGCGAAACGACGACTGAGGAAGTGACCCTGACGGTCAACGCGCCGGCGTGTGCCGCCGCCCCGGCGATCACAGAAGAGCCCAAAGACCAGACCGTCACCGCTCCCGCCACGGCGAGCTTCAAAGCGGCCGCCTCGACACCGGCCAACTGCGCAGCCCCGTCGGTGCAGTGGTACTCGGAGGCGCCGGGGGCGCCGGTCTTCTCGCCGATCCTCGGCGCCGAATCGGACACCTACACCACGCCGCCCACGGCCACCACCGAATCGGGCACCAAGTTCGAGGCCATCTTCAGCAACGCCAAAGGCGAAACGACGACTGAGGAAGTGACCCTGACGGTCAACGCGCCGGCGTGTGCCGCCGCCCCGGCGATCACAGAAGAGCCCAAAGACCAGACCGTCACCGCTCCCGCCACGGCGAGCTTCAAAGCGGCCGCCTCGACACCGGCCAACTGCGCAGCCCCGTCGGTGCAGTGGTACTCGGAGGCGCCGGGGGCGCCGGTCTTCTCGCCGATCCTCGGCGCCGAATCGGACACCTACACCACGCCGCCCACGGCCACCACCGAATCGGGCACCAAGTTCGAGGCCATCTTCAGCAACGCCAAAGGCGAAACGACGACTGAGGAAGTGACCCTGACGGTCAACGCGCCGGCGTGTGCCGCCGCCCCGGCGATCACAGAAGAGCCCAAAGACCAGACCGTCACCGCTCCCGCCACGGCGAGCTTCAAAGCGGCCGCCTCGACACCGGCCAACTGCGCAGCCCCGTCGGTGCAGTGGTACTCGGAGGCGCCGGGGGCGCCGGTCTTCTCGCCGATCCTCGGCGCCGAATCGGACACCTACACCACGCCGCCCACGGCCACCACCGAATCGGGCACCAAGTTCGAGGCCATCTTCAGCAACGCCAAAGGCGAAACGACGACTGAGGAAGTGACCCTGACGGTCAACGCGCCGGCGTGTGCCGCCGCCCCGGCGATCACAGAAGAGCCCAAAGACCAGACCGTCACCGCTCCCGCCACGGCGAGCTTCAAAGCGGCCGCCTCGACACCGGCCAACTGCGCAGCCCCGTCGGTGCAGTGGTACTCGGAGGCGCCGGGGGCGCCGGTCTTCTCGCCGATCCTCGGCGCCGAATCGGACACCTACACCACGCCGCCCACGGCCACCACCGAATCGGGCACCAAGTTCGAGGCCATCTTCAGCAACGCCAAAGGCGAAACGACGACTGAGGAAGTGACCCTGACGGTCAACGCGCCGGCGTGTGCCGCCGCCCCGGCGATCACAGAAGAGCCCAAAGACCAGACCGTCACCGCTCCCGCCACGGCGAGCTTCAAAGCGGCCGCCTCGACACCGGCCAACTGCGCAGCCCCGTCGGTGCAGTGGTACTCGGAGGCGCCGGGGGCGCCGGTCTTCTCGCCGATCCTCGGCGCCGAATCGGACACCTACACCACGCCGCCCACGGCCACCACCGAATCGGGCACCAAGTTCGAGGCCATCTTCAGCAACGCCAAAGGCGAAACGACGACTGAGGAAGTGACCCTGACGGTCAACGCGCCGGCGTGTGCCGCCGCCCCGGCGATCACAGAAGAGCCCAAAGACCAGACCGTCACCGCTCCCGCCACGGCGAGCTTCAAAGCGGCCGCCTCGACACCGGCCAACTGCGCAGCCCCGTCGGTGCAGTGGTACTCGGAGGCGCCGGGGGCGCCGGTCTTCTCGCCGATCCTCGGCGCCGAATCGGACACCTACACCACGCCGCCCACGGCCACCACCGAATCGGGCACCAAGTTCGAGGCCATCTTCAGCAACGCCAAAGGCGAAACGACGACTGAGGAAGTGACCCTGACGGTCAACGCGCCGGCGTGTGCCGCCGCCCCGGCGATCACAGAAGAGCCCAAAGACCAGACCGTCACCGCTCCCGCCACGGCGAGCTTCAAAGCGGCCGCCTCGACACCGGCCAACTGCGCAGCCCCGTCGGTGCAGTGGTACTCGGAGGCGCCGGGGGCGCCGGTCTTCTCGCCGATCCTCGGCGCCGAATCGGACACCTACACCACGCCGCCCACGGCCACCACCGAATCGGGCACCAAGTTCGAGGCCATCTTCAGCAACGCCAAAGGCGAAACGACGACTGAGGAAGTGACCCTGACGGTCAACCCCGCCCTGGCCAACCCGGAGGTGACAGAGCAGCCCAAAGACGAGACCGTCACCGCTCCCGCAACGGCGAGCTTCACCGCCGAAGCCTCCGGCAACCCGGCCCCGAGCGTTCAGTGGCAGGTCTCAGAAGGCGGCGGCACCTTCAAAGAAATAGCCGGCGCGACCTCTGACACCTACACGATCCCCACCACGAGCGCCACCGAGTCCGGGGACCGCTACGAGGCCGTCTTCAAGAACTCCCAGGGCGAAGCCACGAGCTCCATCGCCACCCTGACCGTCAACCCCGCCCTGGCCAAACCGGAAGTGACCGTGCAGCCCAAAGACGACACCGTCACCGCCCCCGCAGCGGCGAGCTTCACCGCCGAAGCCTCCGGCAACCCGGCCCCGAGCGTTCAGTGGCAGGTCTCAGAAGGCGGCGGCACCTTCAAAGAAATAGCCGGCGCGACCTCTGACACCTACACGATCCCCACCACGAGCGCCACCGAGTCCGGGGACCGCTACGAGGCCGTCTTCAAGAACTCCCAGGGCGAAGCCACGAGCTCCATCGCCACCCTGACCGTCAACCCCGCCCTGGCCAAACCGGAAGTGACCGTGCAGCCCAAAGACGACACCGTCACCGCCCCCGCAGCGGCGAGCTTCACCGCCGAAGCCTCCGGCAACCCGGCCCCGAGCGTTCAGTGGCAGGTCTCAGAAGGCGGCGGCACCTTCAAAGAAATAGCCGGCGCGACCTCTGACACCTACACGATCCCCACCACGAGCGCCACCGAGTCCGGGGACCGCTACGAGGCCGTCTTCAAGAACTCCCAGGGCGAAGCCACGAGCTCCATCGCCACCCTGACCGTCAACCCCGCCCTGGCCAAACCGGAAGTGACCGTGCAGCCCAAAGACGACACCGTCACCGCCCCCGCAGCGGCGAGCTTCACCGCCGAAGCCTCCGGCAACCCGGCCCCGAGCGTTCAGTGGCAAGTCTCAGAAGGCGGCGGCACCTTCAAAGAAATAGCCGGCGCGACCTCTGACACCTACACGATCCCCACCACGAGCGCCACCGAGTCCGGGGACCGCTACGAGGCCGTCTTCAAGAACTCCCAGGGCGAAGCCACGAGCTCCATCGCCACCCTGACCGTCAACCCCGCCCTGGCCAAACCGGAAGTGACCGTGCAGCCCAAAGACGACACCGTCACCGCCCCCGCAGCGGCGAGCTTCACCGCCGAAGCCTCCGGCAACCCGGCCCCGAGCGTTCAGTGGCAAGTCTCAGAAGGCGGCGGCACCTTCAAAGAAATAGCCGGCGCGACCTCTGACACCTACACGATCCCCACCACGAGCGCCACCGAGTCCGGGGACCGCTACGAGGCCGTCTTCAAGAACTCCCAGGGCGAAGCCACGAGCTCCATCGCCACCCTGACCGTCAACCCCGCCCTGGCCAAACCGGAAGTGACCGTGCAGCCCAAAGACGACACCGTCACCGCCCCCGCAGCGGCGAGCTTCACCGCCGAAGCCTCCGGCAACCCGGCCCCGAGCGTTCAGTGGCAAGTCTCAGAAGGCGGCGGCACCTTCAAAGAAATAGCCGGCGCGACCTCTGACACCTACACGATCCCCACCACGAGCGCCACCGAGTCCGGGGACCGCTACGAGGCCGTCTTCAAGAACTCCCAGGGCGAAGCCACGAGCTCCATCGCCACCCTGACCGTCAACCCCGCCCTGGCCAAACCGGAAGTGACCGTGCAGCCCAAAGACGACACCGTCACCGCCCCCGCAGCGGCGAGCTTCACCGCCGAAGCCTCCGGCAACCCGGCCCCGAGCGTTCAGTGGCAGGTCTCAGAAGGCGGCGGCACCTTCAAAGAAATAGCCGGCGCGACCTCTGACACCTACACGATCCCCACCACGAGCACCACCGAGTCCGGGGACCGCTACGAGGCCGTCTTCAAGAACTCCCAGGGCGAAGCCACGAGCTCCATCGCCACCCTGACCGTCAACCCCGCCCTGGCCAAACCGGAAGTGACCGTGCAGCCCAAAGACGACACCGTCACCGCCCCCGCAGCGGCGAGCTTCACCGCCGAAGCCTCCGGCAACCCGGCCCCGAGCGTTCAGTGGCAAGTCTCAGAAGGCGGCGGCACCTTCAAAGAAATAGCCGGCGCGACCTCTGACACCTACACGATCCCCACCACGAGCGCCACCGAGTCCGGGGACCGCTACGAGGCCGTCTTCAAGAACTCCCAGGGCGAAGCCACGAGCTCCATCGCCACCCTGACCGTCGAACCGCCGGCGCCGGTCGTCGAAGCGATCACCCCCAACGAAGGCCCGGCCACCGGCTCGACCCCTGTGAAAATCTCCGGCAAAGGGTTCTTGAAAGGCGCTACGGTCACGATCGGCTCGGCGGCGACCTCGGTCGTGGTGGCCTCTGAAGAAGAAATCACCGCGCTGACTCCATCGGGCTCGGGCGCTCGCGAAGTGATCGTCTCAGACGAGGGGGGCAGCTCAACGCTCGGCCCCTCGTTCACCTACGTGACCGTCGCCCCGACCGTGGAAGCAAAGCCCGCCTCCGCGCTGACACAGACCTCTGCGACCTTGAACGGGACGGTGAACCCCGAAGACGGTGAAGTCAGCGAATGCCAGTTCGAATACGGCACCAGCACCGCATACGGCAAGACCGCGCCCTGCACCCCCTCGCCGGGCTCAGGCTCGACTCCCGCTGCCGTGTCCGCCGCGATCACCGGCCTGACCGCCAACACCACCTACCACTTCAGGATCTCCGCGACCAACACTGGCGGCACGAGCAAAGGCTCTGACGAAACCTTCAAAACGCTCCCGAATCCGCCGACCGTGGAAGCCAAACCGGCGTCCCTGTTGACGCAGACCTCGGCAACCTTGAATGGGGCGGTGAACCCCGAAGGCGCAGAAGTCAGCAAATGCGAAGTCGAATACGGCACCAGCACCGCTTACGGGAAAACCGCGCCCTGCACCCCCTCGCCGGGCTCAGGCTCGACTCCCGCTGCGGTGTCCGCCGCGATCACCGGCCTGACGGCGAACACCACCTACCACTTCAGGATCTCGGC
This sequence comes from uncultured Solirubrobacteraceae bacterium, assembly GCA_963764185.1. GTDB lineage: Bacteria > Actinomycetota > Thermoleophilia > Solirubrobacterales > Solirubrobacteraceae > Palsa-744. The sequence goes on from CAVXRF010000009.1 coordinate 594,714, forward strand.
GACCAATGCGGGAGGTGCGAGCGAGAGCACTGATGAAACCTTCAAAACGCCACCCATCGCGCCCGAAGTCGTGACGAAAGCCGCCTCGTCGGTGACACAGACAACCGCGACGGTGGGCGCCACCGTCAACCCCAATGGCGGCGAAGTAACCGCATGCACCTTCGAATACGGCACCAGCACCGCATACGGCAAGACCGCGCCCTGCACCCCCTCGCCAGGCTCAGGCTCGACCCCCGCCGCGGTGTCCGCCGCGATCACCGGCCTGACCGCCAACACCACCTACCACTTCAGGATCTCCGCGACCAACACTGGCGGCACGAGCAAAGGCTCTGACGAAACGCTCGCGACGCTCCCGAACACCCCTGCGGTTGAACCGAGCGCGCCGACGTCGCTGACGCAGACCTCGGCGGTTCTCAACGGGACCGTGAATCCCGAAGGCGGCGAAATCAGCAAATGCGAAGTCGAATACGGCGCATCGATCGAATATGGCTCCAGCGTGCCTTGCGCGATCCCCCCGGGATCCGCGAGCGGCGCCGTCTCCGTGTCGGCGTCGCTCACCGGCCTGACCGCCAACACCACCTACCACTTCAGGATCTCCGTGACCACCGCGGGAGGCACGACCAAAGGCGCCGATGCAACGTTCAAAACGCTCGCGATTCCCACGGCGACGGCGACGAGCACCACCAGCGGCGGTAGCGGCGAAGGCGGCTCGACAGCGAAATCCGGAGTCCTGGGGAGCGTCGCCGCAGCCCCGCCACCGCCAAAGTTCGGCGTTAGCGGCAACGTGTCTCCGGTCTCCGGCAGTGTGCTCGTGAAGCTGCCCGGATCTTCGATCTTCGTCGCGCTCACCGGGCTTCGCGAGATTCCATTCGGGACGGTCATCAACGCGACCAACGGCAGCGTCACGGTCAAGACCGTCGGCCCCCACGGCGTCATCCAGACGATCGTCTACTCACAGGGAGAGTTCAAGCTCACCCAGGAACACGACGGCTTCGTGGCGGCGACGCTCGTCGGTGGGGACTTCGCGGTATGCCCGACTGCGGCGGAGCGTAGCCACCTCGCACGCACGAGCTCCAAGCGCGCCTCGCCAAAACATGTGGTGCGCAAACTGTGGTCCGAAGGTCATGGCAAGTACTCGACCAAGGGCAGCTACGCAGCCGGCGCCGTCCTCGGCACACGCTGGCTGACCGAGGACCTCTGCGATGGAACCTTCATTCACGTCGTCACCGACCGCGTGGCCGTGACGAACTTCGTCAACCATCGCCATCTGACGGTCAAGGCCGGGCACAGCTACCTCGCCAAGGCGCCCTGACGACTGCCACTCACACCCGCACGACGGTCCGCCGCCCAATGACTGAAGAATGCGCGGCTCCGCTGTGAAGCAGCCACTCTGGAGCATCGGCGAGCGCGGCGAGCGCGGCCCTGCGCCCGGTTGCGCGGGCCTCGTCGATCTGATGGAACTCCAGCAGGCCAACGCCCGAGACCCGCACCGCGATCGTCATGTCGGCGTATCGCCGTGCGGACTCGTCGGTGTTTGCACTTGAAAGCAGCGCGACTCGGGCCATCGTCTCCGGCAGTGAGGGCAGACGCTTTCGGCGGGCCGGATGCGCCGCTGCCTCGGCTGTCGAGGCGCCCTCGACCGGCTGGGTGCGCTCCTCACCGCCCTTGATGTCGATCGCGAGCACCGGTCCCTCTCCGCTCGAGCTCATCGGTGCAAGCGGCAGGTTGTCGAGCAGTGAGCCGTCGATTAGCAGGCTCTCCCCGCGTCGCATCGGCGGTCCGATCAGCGGCAGCGACATGCTGGCACCGATCGCCGAGACCATCGGGCCGTCGCGGTCGATGAGCAGGCTGTTGCCGCGCAGGTTCACGCTTGCGCAGTAGAACGGTCGCGCCAGCTCCTCGAGTCGAACGTCACCGAACACCCGCTCGAGCATCGCTTCGGCCTTCTGCCCCTTGATCAGCGATGAGCGCGGAACGGTGTAGTCGTTGATCGGGTTTCGCCGGACGAACTCCTCGTAACACGTGGCGTCCATCGAGGCGCTGTCGTGTTCGGCGGCGAGCAGCCCGCCGATGAATGCGCCCATGCTGACTCCGCCGACGCGGTCAACGGGCATGCCGGCGTCCAGCAGCACCTCGAGCACGCCCAGGTGCGCAAATGCTCGCGCTCCGCCGCCGCTCAGCACGACGCCGACCGACCGCCCCGCCAGCCGTCGTGCCATGCGAGCGACGTCGCTGCCACGGTCGGTACCGGTCCGGATTGCGAAGGTGCTGGGCGGCGCGAGGCCCGCGATCCAAGCGGCCAGGTCTCCTGAGCCGGGTTGCACCCCGAAGCCGACGAGGTCAGAGCCATGCAGGCGCGCAACCAGGCCCTCATCGCTCGCCGCGCCGTTCTCCTCTTGGCGGGGCCCGGCCTTGCCGACGATCGCGAGCGCACGATCGGCGTGCGACATGCAGAACTCGTCCCACGCGCTCGTCGCCTGATCTGAGCCGCACACCATGATCACGTGATCGTGGTCCAGCTCACAGCGCTCGACCAGCGGACCGAATCGCGCCACCGCGTCCGCTCGCGACTCCGCCTCGCCGCCTGCTGTCCTGGTCTCTTCTGGATACAGCACCGCCACATTGCCCCACTCACACATCGCCCTGCTGAGCTCGTCGGCCAGCTCCAGCAGAGGGATGTCCGGACCGACCGCGCGCATAACGATCGTCACCGGCCGCGAGCGGCGGGCCGGCGGCATCGCGCGACTCGCCTGCAGCTGAGTGCTCAATACGCGCGCGAGGCTCAAAGCGAGCCCGGGCTCGGAGTGAAGCAACGAGTCGAACTGCGCCTTGTCGATCTTCAGCACTTCGGTGTCGCGCAGCGCGCGAATCGATGCGCTGCGCACGGATTCACTGAGCAACGCCAGCTCGCCCAGCACCGCTCCGCGCGTGAGCGTGTTGATGGCCTCAGACTGCGGTCCGTCCTGGATCACCTCGAGGTGGCCGACCCGCACGACGTATACCCCGTCCGCGGTATCGCCCTCTCGAAACAGCCAATCCCCCCGCTTGAGCGTGACGTCGCTCGCCAGCTCTGCAATCTGGTCGAGCATGTCCCCCGACAGCCCGGCGAAGACGGGAACGTTGCGCAGGAACTCCGTAACAGTCTGTGGAGCGACCACCGCCCGCTGACCCTCGGATTCTGCGAGGCTCGGAAGCTGCGGGATGTCCGCCCGGCGATCGATCAGCTCCTCGCCCGGCACGCCAGCGGCGATGCCGTCGGTTCCGATGTCCACGGCGTCCTCGCTTGGGCGTCTGACGACGAGGCCCAGGCAGGCCAGCGAGCCGACCAGGAAGCACCCGCCTGCAAACAGCCATCCGTGCTGGAAGGCGTGCAGGGCTTGAAGGGGGGTGGGTTTGCCGATGATCGCGATCAGGATCGCCACGCCGAGCGCGGCACCCAGCTGCCGGGCGACCGAGTTCAATGAGGTCGCGACCGCGAATCGTGGTCCCGGCACGGAGCCGACGGCGGCGCCGCTCAGCGTCGGGAAAGGTGAGCCCCGCTCCGATGCCGAGAATCACCATCCCCACCAGCCACTCGCCCAGGAAGTCCGGCGAGACGCCGAGCCGCGTAGCGAAGTAGACCATGCCGCCGGCCCACACAAGGGCGCCCGGAACGACGATCGCACGGTGACCGAAGCGCCCGACCGCGCGGCTGGCCGGCCCGGCGACGGCCATCGCCACAAACGGCCCCGGCATCAGGGAGAGCCCCGCCTTGAGAACCGAGTAGCGCCACACGCTCGTGAGGAACAGGACGTTGCACAGCGTGTAGGCGTAGAAGCCGCTTGCCATCACGATCGTCACCCCGTTAGACAGTGCAAACGCCCGGATGCGCAGCAGCGACAGGTCGATAACCGGCGTTCGCTGGCTGCTCGAGCGCACGACGAAATACGCGCCCAGCACGAGCGCCGCAGCGAACGATCCCAGCACCCGCGCCGAGTCCCAGCCCCATTCCTCCCCCTTGACGACCGCGAGCACGAGCGACGCGATTGCCAGGGCGAATACGAGCCCACCGAGCAGGTCGGGCATGCGCCTGCGTCCGGGCGCGCGGCTCTCCACCAGAACGCGACGCGCCAGCAGGAAGGCGACGACGCCCACCGGAATGTTCACGAGAAATACCAAGCGCCAGCTCGACGCCGTGATCAGCAGGCCACCGAGCGGGGGGCCGATGCCGGCGGCCAGCGCCGCGACCGCCGCCCACAGCGCCACCGCGTGCATGCGCTCCTCGGCCACGTTTGCCTCGAGCACGATCGCAAGCGAGCTGGGTACCAGAGCGGCCGCTCCGGCTGCCTGGATCAGGCGAGCGGCGATCAACGCGTTGAGGCTGGGAGCGGCCGCGCACAGCGCCGAGGCGAGTGTGAACAGCAGCAGCGCGAACGAGAACACACGCCTGCGACCTAGGAGGTCCGCCAGCTGTCCTCCGCCGACCAGAAAGGCGGCGAACACGATGTTGTAGGCGTTCAGAATCCAGGAGACGCTCGAGAGCCCCGACTCAGGGAATTCGTGGCGGATATTCGGCACCGCGATGTTCACGATCGTGGCGTCGATAAACGCCATGAAGCTCCCCAGCACAGCGACCGCGAGCACCGCCTTGGGCGTTGAGACGCGACGCCGGGACCGGGGGCCCGGACCGACCGCTTGCCGCTCCTTGACGTTTACGGTAACCATCGCGTGACGCCCCGCCGCGTCATGCATCTCACACGACGCCAGGTGGCTTGTCTATACCGTACGCGAACCCAGTCGCGCAATGAAACTGACTGAGCCTCAGGCGTGTTGAGGTGCGAGCTCGCGGCCGTGCTCGCGCGATGCCCTTCGGTGCTCGGCCTTGTCCTCATACATGGCTGCGTCGGCGCGTCTGACGAGCTCGCCCACCGTGCGACCGTCCTCGGGCCACACCACCCCTCCGACGCTCGCGCCGATCGAAGCCGACAGCTCGCCCAGCACGAAGGGCTCCGTGAACGCTTCGCGAACGCGCTGTTCAGCCGCGCGAACCTGATCATCGCGGTCCACGTCCGCGAGAATGATGGCGAACTCGTCTCCGCCGAGACGGGCGACGCGGTCATCATCGCGACCGATCCCGCACAGTCGGGCGGCCGCCTGGCGAAGCAGCTCGTCGCCACCCTCGTGGCCGAAGGTGTCGTTGACCAGCTTGAAGTCGTTGAGGTCGATGAACAGAAGGCCGACGCGTTCATGAACCGCACTGACGCTCTTCAGCACTCGGTCGATGTGCTGTCTGAAGCCGACCAGGTTCAATAGGCCGGTAAGTCCATCGTGGCTGGCGTTGTGGTGCAGCTCGTCCACGAGTCGCGCGTTCTGGATCGCCGGCGCGGCAAGGGCGGCGACGCCGGTGAGCCGTTCGATCAAGTCTCGGTCGGGTCGCAGCCGCTGCGGGCGCTCGGTCACCGACACGCTGAGGGCGCCCAGGAACGTGCCCCGTGCCACGATTGGAACAACCGCCAGCACGACCGCGTCGAGCGTCGCCATCAGCTGGCGCAGAAAGGGGTCGTCGGTGGCGTCGTCGAGGAATACCGGCTGCGGGTCGGCGGCCATGCGGGCGAGCCGCGGGGTGTCCTTGGGCGAGACTTTCAATCCGAGCAGGTACGCCGCGTGCTCGGGCTCGCGTCCCCACACCGACGCGGACGTCAATTGCTGCTCGCTCTCATCCCACAGCCAAACGCCCATCCGATCGCAGTCGACCACCTCGGGGATCGCCTCCGCGAGGCGTTTGGCGACCTCGTCGCTCGTCCCCGTCTGCGCCAGCGCTTCGGAGAGCGAGAGCAGCAGATTGACCTGACTGTGGCGTTGCGCGGACTCGCGCAGTGCCATCGCCGTATCGAGCACGGCGGCAGCGTGCTTGGCATACAGGCCAAGCATTTCCCGGTCCTGCGGGAAGAACTCCACTGCGCTCGGGTAGTGGGCGATCAGCTGTCCGTAGTGGCGACGGGGGGAGGTGACCTCCACGACCAGGGTTGAGTTGCCTGCCGGCGCTTCGCCCTCGAGCGTCGCCCGCGCCAGCGCCAGCGCCCCGCGTCTATCGATCCCGTCCCTGTAGACCTGCGGCTCCTCACCGGGCTCGGTGCGGATCGCAAGAACGTGACTCGGGGCGCGCACCGCGTTGGCCGCTCGCTCGACGATTCGGTGCAGCACAGTGTCGAGATCCTCAGTCGACACCAGATCGCTGGCCGTCGCATAGGCGCTCTGCAGGCGCTCGGACATCGCCGCCATCTGAGCCTCAAGCGCGGTGACGCGCTGCTGGGGATCTGCAGCCGCCGCCGCGCGCTCGGGATCCCACGACAGCGTGTAGGAGCAGTGGGCGTCCCCGTGCGCTTGACATTCGGTCTCTTCGACGTGCAGCAGCGGAAGCCCGAACAGAATCGGCGTCCCGGCAAGCAGCCCGGCGGTCCATTCGCAGTGCACGGGGCGCCGGGTGATGCCCCCGCGGGCCATCGCTCTGATCACGGCGTGCCCAGGACGTACTTCGACCGCCTCCATCTCGCTGACCGTGCTCACCTTTGCCGCCGACAGGGCGACCACCTGGAGGATCGCCTCCACAGAGCCAAGCGAGCGCAGCAGCGTGGCGGCCTGCGTGCCTGCGTGCTGGCGAAGCGTCGACTCCCCGACCCCCCGCGCAAATCTCGGATCGCCGGTCTCGCGCGCTCCCGCCTCGAGCAGCGCGCATGCTTCATCCAGGGAGATCCAGTTGTCGATGTCCTCGAGATAGGCGGCGTCGTGTTTGGCTTTGGCGCTTTCGAGCAGCGTCTGCACGGCCTCCTCGCCGCCCTTATCGCGAACGAGTCGCAGCAGAACGCTCGTCATCGTGCAGCAAAGCTGGCGCTCCGTATCCGCCTGAGCGGTGTCCACATCGGCTTGCGCATTCATCCGGTGTGCATCGGTGCAGGGCGCTCGTCGCTTGAGCATTCTCGGCCTGGCTCGACGCTTCCGCGGCCGGTCTTCCGGCTCGGCACGCGCCCCTGGGCGCACGGGCCACGAGACCACCGCCCAGCTCAACCGTGCGGATACGATCCAGGCCTTGCCACCGCCACCGTCAACCGAGAACTGCAACCGTGCCCGAGCGGCCCACGCTCGATGGGCTCGAGGCCAAGTGGGGTGCCGTCTGGGAGCGCGACGGCGCCTACCGCTTCGATCGTGCCGCGCCGCGCGAGCGCGTGTTCTCGATAGACACGCCTCCTCCGACGGTGAGCGGCTCGCTGCACGTCGGGCCACGTCTTCTCCTACACCCACACCGATACGCTCGCCCGCTATCAGCGGATGCGCGGCACGGCCGTCTTCTACCCGATGGGCTGGGACGACAACGGCCTGCCCACCGAGCGTCGCGTGCAGAACCACTTCGGCGTGCGCTGTGACCCGTCTGTCGCATACGACCCCGATTTCACGCCGCCCGGCGAGCCTTCGGAGAAGGAGCCGGTGGCGGTGTCGCGACCGAACTTCGTCGAGCTGTGCCTGCGTCTGACCGATGAGCGACGAGCAGGTCTTCGAGGAGCTCTGGCGCACGCTCGGGCTGTCGGTCGACTGGTCGATGACCTACACGACGATCGGCGCGATAGCCCAGCGCATCTCTCAGCGCTCGTTCCTGCGGCTGCTCGAGCGCGAGGAGGCCTACCAGCTGGAGGCGCCGACGCTGTGGGACGTCGACTTCCAGACCGCCGTCGCGCAGGCCGAGCTCGAGGATCGCGAGCGCCCGGGCGCGATGAACCGCGTGCGCTTTCAGCTCGCCGGCGACGGGGATGATCATTCAGCCGGCGGCGACGGTGACGGCACAGAGGCGCTGATCGAGACGACGCGACCGGAGCTGATCCCGGCCTGCGTGGCGCTGCTCGCCCACCCCGACGATGAGCGCCAGCGCGGGCTGGTCGGCAGAGAGGTGCTGACACCGCTGTTCGGCACGCGCTGCCGGTGCTCACCCACCCGCTCGTCGATCCCGACAAGGGCACCGGGCTGGTGATGGTGTGCACGTTCGGCGACGTCACCGATGTCGTCTGGTGGCGCGAGCTGGGGCTGCCGGTCCGCTCGGTGCTCGGTCCCGACGGGCGCCTCAGCGATGTTCCCTGGGGCTCCCCCGGGTGGGAGTCCGCGGACCTCGAAGCGCGCCCGCGCGAGCTATGGGGAGTTGCGGGGAGGACCGTCAACCAGGCGCGCCGGCGCATCGTCGAGCTGCTCGAGCAGTCCAAAGACCTCGTCGGCGAGCCCCAGCCGGTGACGCACGCGGTGAAGTTCTTCGAGAAGGGCGAGCGGCCCGTTGAGATAGTGACGAGCCGTCAGTGGTTCATCCACACGGTCGAGTACCACGATGCGCTGATCAGGCGTGGCGCGGGAGCTCAAATGGCACCCGCCCTACATGCGGGCCCGGTTCGAGGATTGGGTGAACGGGCTGACCGGCGACTGGTGCATCAGCCGCCAGCGCTTCTTCGGGGTGCCCTTCCCCGTGTGGTATCCGCTCGACGGCAGCGGCGCGGTCATCTACGACCAGCCGATTGCCGCGCGCGAGGAGCAGCTCCCGGTCGACCCCTCGACCGACGTCCCGGAGGGATACGAGGCCGCCCAGCGCGGCAGGCCGAACGGTTTCGTCGGCGATCCTGACGTCATGGATACGTGGGCCACCTCATCGCTCACCCCGCAGATCGCCGGCCAGGCGGGCGAGGACGAGGATCTGTTCGCGCGGGTGTTCCCGATGGACGTCCGCCCGCAGGCCCACGACATCATCAGGACGTGGCTGTTCTCGACGATCCTGCGCTCGCATCTCGACTACGACATGCTGCCGTGGCGCAACGCGGCGATCTCCGGCTGGGTGCTCGACCCCGACCGCAAGAAGATGTCGAAGTCCAAGGGCAACGTGGTCACCCCGATGCACCTGCTCGAGGAGTACGGCGCGGACGCCGTGCGCTACTGGGCGGCGAGCGGCCGCCCGGGCACGGACACGGCGTTCGACCCGCAGCAGATGAAGGTCGGCAGGCGCCTGGCGGTGAAGCTGCTGAACGCGTCGAAGTTCGCCCTGCTCGACCTGCCCGCGCAGGGCGAGGCCCTGACGCATCCGCTCGATCGCGCGATGATCGCGCGGCTGGCGACGGTGGTGGCCGATGCGACGCAGAGCTTCGAGGAGTACGACTATGCGCGGGCGCTCGCACGCGCGGAGAGCTTCTTCTGGTGGTACTGCGACTTCTACCTGGAGCTCGTGAAGGGCCGCCGCTATGACACCGATCCGCAGGTGAGCGCATCGGTCAGCCGCGCGCTTCGGCTCTCGCTGTCGGTCTTCCAGCGACTGTTCGCGCCGTTCCTGCCGTTTGTATCCGAGGAGGTGTGGTCCTGGTGGCAGCAGGGCTCGGTGCATCTCGCCGCATGGCCTGAGGCCGGCGAGCTGGCCGGGGAACGAAACAGCGATCCGCAGGAGTGCACGACGGGAGGACACCGCACTCGATGTGACCGCGGATGTGCTGCGGGAGGTTCGCAAGGCCAAGAGCGAGGCGCGCCGGCCGATGCGCGCGCCGGTTCTCCACGTGATCGTGGAGGACCTCCCCGAGCGCCTGCACGCACTCGAGCTGGGTTCCGGCGACCTGCTTCAGGCGGGCAACATCGAGCGCTTGGACACGGTCGAGGCCGAGGAGCTCAGCGTCGAAGTCGAGCTTTTGCCCGAGGAGGCCAAATAGCCGCGATCGCGCGATCGCACGGCCGGGACTCGTGCGAGCGGCGGGGAGGCCGGCGACACAGACCGGCCTGCGGTGGCGGCGCGGGATTGTCTCCAAAAAACGGCCATCCATATAGGGTCCCCGGCGTGAGGCGCACATTCATCGAGGAACTTCCCGAGAAGATCGGCGAGCAGGTGACGATCCGCGGCTGGGTGCATACCCTTCGCGACCAGAAGCGCATGCAGTTCATCGTCGTCCGCGACGAAACCGGGCTCCTCCAGGTGGTGCTGGGCAAGGACGGTCAGGCCAGCCGGGCTGAACGAGCAGGTCTCGGCCCTGACGGCGGAGTCCGCGGTCACGGTCAGCGGGACGGTCGTCGCCGACGAGCGCGTGAAGCTGGGGGGCCTGGAGCTGCGGCTCGAGGTGCTGGAGGTCGACTCGCTCGGCCGAGCCCGAGCTTCCGATCGCGCCGGACTCGGCTCTGGACAAGCGGATCGACTGGCGCTATCTCGACCTGCGCCGCCCCGACCGGAAGCTGATCTTCGAGGTGCAGACGACCGCTGAGCACGCCATGCGCGAGTTCTGGCGCGCCGAGGACTTCATCGAGATCCACACGCCGAAGCTCATGGGCTCGGCCAGCGAGTCAGGCGCGGAGCTGTTCAAGGTCGAGTACTTCGAACGCACGGCCTACCTCGCCCAGTCGCCGCAGTTCTACAAGCAGATGGCGATGGCGGCGGGCTTCGGGCAAGCGTGTTCGAGATCGGCCCGGTCTTCCGCGCGAACCCGTCCTTCACCTCCCGCCACGACACGGAGTTCACGAGCGTCGACGTGGAGATCTCCTGGATCGAGTCGCACGATGACGTGATGTGCCTTCGAGGAGCGCTGGCTGGCGCACGTGCTCGCGGTCGTCAATGACGTCCACGGGGAGGCAGATCGCGCGGACATTCGACACCGAGCTGATCGTGCCGACGCGTGCCGTTCCCGCGGGTGACCCTCGACGAGGCCAAGGAGCTGCTGCGCGAGGCGGGCCACGATGCGCCGGGCGCCGAGCACGACCTCGACCCACCGAGCGAGCGCGCGCTGTCGGCGATCATCAAGCAGAAGCACGGCCACGAGTTCGCGTTCGTGACCGACTACCCCACGTCGGTGAGGCCCTTCTACCACATGCGCTATCCCGACAGGCCGACCGTGACCAAGAGCTTCGACCTGCTGTGGCGGGGCATCGAGCTGACGACCGGCGCTCAGCGCGAGCACCGCTACGAGCAGCTGCTCGCGCAGGCCGAGGAGAAGGGCGTGGAGACCGCTCCGATCCAGTACTACCTCAACTTCTTCCGCTTCGGCGCGCCGCCGCACGGGGGCTTCGGATTCGGATTGACGAGGCTCCTGATGCAGATGCTCGGCCAGGACAACGTGAGCGAGGTCACGTTCCTCTATCGCGGGCCGCATCGGCTCGAGCCCTGACAGAGGCGCCGCCGAGATGCAGCGGCGCCTCGTTTTCGCCTGAGGCAGCCTCAGGCCGGCGACAGGGGGGCCTCCGAGTAGCGCAGCGAGCCGGGCGTCGTCAGCTTCTCGCCGGTCTCCAGCAGCGTCTTCAGGCCCGAGAGGATCATCGGCCAGCCGCCGTAGAGTTCGCCGTTGGCGTCCTTCGCGCAGCTGGTCGTGGGTGACCGTCAGCCGGCAGGAGTCGCCGACCGGCTCGATCTCCCAGGTGACCCGCGAGGTCCCTTCGCTCCTGCACGTCCTCGCTCCACAGCGCGGTGAAGCTCTGGACGAGCCGCCGCGGCGGATCGACCTCGAGGTTCTCCCCGTCGGCGATCTGCGCCGCCGGCGCCGGGGCAGATAGCTCGTAGCGCGAGCCGGGCTTCCAGTCGGAGAGCACCCGCACGCCGAAGTTGTACTGCCGTCGCATCTCGCCGTCGGTGATCGCCTCCCACAGCCGCTCGGGCGTCGTCTTGATGTAGATCTCGAACACCTTCTCCTGGGCGCTGCCGTCCAGGCCGCTTGCCGCTGTTCTGAGCGTTCATGATCTGATCCTCCTCGATTGTCGTCTTGAGCGCGCTGAGCGTCGCCGCCCAGGGCTCGGCGTACTTGCTCACCCAGCGGTCGTGGACGAGCCGGATCGGGACGGGGTTCAGGAAGTGGAGCTTCTCGCGCCCGCGCCTGCGCGTGGTCACGAGCCCGGCCTCCTCGAGCACCTGAGGTGCTTCATCACGCCGAAGCGCGTCATCGGCAACCGCTCCTCGAGCGCGCTGAGCGTCTGCCCGTCCTGCTCGAACAGCTCGTCGAGCAGGCTGCGGCGGGTCGGGTCGGCGAGAGCCTTGAACACCTCGTCCATGGCCGCAGTCATATGTGACTATATGGTCACCTGTCAAGGCTCACATCCCGAAGGCTTCCGCGAGCAGCTCGTAGGAGTGCCTGCGGGCCTCGTGCTCGTAGGTGATGCTCACGACGATCACCTCCTCGGCGCCGTATTTCCCGGCCACGTCCTCGAGCTCCGCGCGGACCGCGGCGGGGGCTCCCAGAACGGCACGTCGCTCAGAGCGCGGCTGTTCGGGCGTGCGCTCGTCGGCCGCCAGGAACTCGAGGGCCTTCTCCGGTGGCGGCACCGCGATCAGCTCGCCGCGACGCAGCAGCGTGAACGTCATCCGCCCGCTCGCAGCCAGTCGCCGTGCCTCCTCCTCGCTGTCGGCGCAGATCACCCAGACCGCAACCGCCGTCCGCGCTTTCAGCCCCGCGTGTTCATGTTCGGCGAAGCGCTCGCGATACAGCGCAGTGATCTCGGCGCCGCCGGCGTTGATGAAATCGGCGAACGCGTAGGGCAGCCCCAGCTCGGCCGCCCACAGCGCGCTCTGCGGGGAGGAGCCGAGCAGCCACGGCTCGGGACGCTCCGGCAGCCCGGGCAGCATCTTGGCCAGCCGCGCGAAGGGATGGTCCGGCGGGAGACGGTCATCCAGATAGCCCAGCAGCTCGGCGAGCTGCTGGGGGAAGTCGTCCGGCGCCGCGGTGCGTCGATCGCGCTGCAGCGCGAAGCTGGTCAGCGGGTCAGTGCCGGCGGCGCGGCCGAGCGCGAGGTCGATGCGGCCGGGAAACAGGCCCGCGAGCAGGCTGAAGGTCTCGGCGACCTTGAACGGGCTGTAGTGAGGGAGCATCACGCCGCCGCTGCCGACCCGGATTCTCGTCGTGGCGGCGGCGATCGGGCCGATCAGCGCCTCGGGGCTCGGTCCGGCGAGCATCGGGCCGCCATGGTGCTCGGCAACCCAGTAGCGGTGATAGCCGAGCCGATCCGCCAGCCGCGCCAGGTCGAGGGTGTTACGCAGCGCCTGTGCCCCCGAGGATCCCTCGGAGATCGGCGACTGGTCGAGCACCGACAGGCGAAGCGGGGTGGCCGTCATCGCGTCACGAGGAGCGTCGCACCGCTCCCACAGCTCCGCGCAGCCCGACGCACCCAACGCATGCCACACAGCCCACGCAATTGATGCATCCGATACACCCCACGCACGCGACGCAGCCACTGTTGCCGACCCCGGCCACGATCGCGGCGCTGCGAACGACACCGGCGCTCAGCAGAACGGCGGCGCTCCCGACGACACCGGCGCTCGCGGCCGTCCCCGCGCTGCCCACTACTGCGGCGCTCGCCACCGTCCCGGCGCTGCCGATCACCCCCGCGCTCGCGGCCGTCCCGGCGCTTCCGATCACGCCCGCGCTCCGCACCGTTCCGCTGGCGGCGATCACGCCCGCGCTTGAATCGCGGTCCGGTTCGGCGCTCTCCAGCATCGCCCGCAGGGATAGCACGTCGGTCCCGTTCGCGCGGCTGAGCATCACGGCGCGGCGGAGCGATTCAGGACTTCAGAATCGAGTCCCGGTGCGTCCCGTCCGCACCCCCATCTACCTTCAAGCAATGCTCCTGAACGAGCTGACCGACGGCATCGAGATCGACCAGGTCGTTCTGGTCCGCGAGTCCGAGCGTCGCCAGCGGCGCGACGGCGGCGACTACCTGCGCCTGCAGCTCGGCGACCGCACGGGCGCCGTCGCCTGCATGGTGTGGGAGGAGCTCGCCGAGGTTGAAGAGCTCGCCCGCGTCGGCACGCCGATCAGGGTGAGCGGCCGCTACACGGTGCATCCCCGCTTCGGCCCGCAGATCAACCTGCGCGATCTGCAGATGGCGGCACCCGGGAGCTTTGACCCCGCCGACCTCATCGACGGCCCCGCGCGCGATGTCTCCCAGATGGAAGGCGAGGTACGCGAGCTGGTGGAGACGATCCAGCAGCCCCACCTGCGCATCCTCCTCGAGCGCATCTTCGCCGAGGACTCGGAGCTGTGGGCCCGCTACCGGGTCGCCCCGGCGGCGAAGTACTACCACCAGGCCTACCCGCACGGCTTGCTCGAGCACAGCCTCGGGGTCGCCCAGGCCGTCTCGACGATCAGCGCCACCTTCCCGGGCATCGATCGCGACGTGGCCGTGACCGGAGCACTGCTGCACGACATCGGCAAGCTCGAGGCCTACACCGATGACCCCCGCAACATCGACCTCACCGATGCCGGCAGGTTGCACGGTGAGATCGCCCTCGGCTACTACCGCATCCGCCGCATGATCGAGGACATCGAGGACTTTCCGGCGGAGCTCGCGCAGGCCGTCGGGCACATCATCCTCTCCCACCACGGAGCGCTCGAGCACGGCAGCCCGGTCGTGCCGTGCACGCGCGAGGCCACGCTCGTGCACATGATCGACAACCTGGGCGGGCGCCTGGGCAGCTTTGACCGCCTGGAGAAGGAGCTCGCCCCAGGCCGGCGCTGGTCGGGATTCGATCGCGCGATCGGCGCAGGCGCGTTCTTCGCCGAGCGAGGCGCCGAGGAATCGCAGCTCGCCGAGCCGCCGGCGCCGGCGCGCGAAGCCGCCTGAGGCACGGCAAGCGCAAGGGGCCTCCAGGGCCGCGAGCGGAAGCGTCAAGCCGGGCTCCTTCAGAAGTCCGAAGGGGGAGCCACATGGCGCAAGCGGGAGCTGTTCCAGACCACGAAGCTGGAGGACAGTGCCATTGCCGCTGCAGCGACCAGGGGGTTAAGCAGGCCTAGGGCAGCGATCGGGATTGCCGCAAGGTTGTAGAGGAATGCCCAGGCCAGATTGCCCTGAATCGTTTTCAGGGTCCTGCGTGCCAATCCGATCGCTGTCGCCGTGACGCAAAGGTCGTCGCGCACGATGATGAGGTCCGCGGCGTTGATCGCAACGTCGGTGCCCGAGCCGACGGCTAGGCCAAGGTCCGCGGCCGCCAGCGCCGGGGCATCGTTCACTCCGTCGCCCACCATCGCCACGCATCGGCCCTCCAGCTGCAGGCGTCGGATGACGGCGACCTTCTCGGCGGGCAGCGCACCGGCCACGACCTCGGTGATACCGATCGATGCAGCGACCGCCCCGGCGGTCGTCTCGTTGTCGCCCGTCAAAAGCACACAGCGCAGTCCGAGCGCCTGCAGCCGGCGCACCGCGGGCGCCGCGGAGGGCCGGATCGCATCGGCGACGGCGAGCGCTCCGACCACGCCGCCATCACGGCGAACGACGACGACCGTCCGTCCGAGGCCCTCCCACTCGGCACAACGATCGGCGAGGATGGGCGGGAGCGCGTCGAGCTTGCCAGCGTCGACTTCCGCCCGTCCGACGAAAAGCTCGTGTCCCTCCACGATCCCTCGCGCGCCGATCCCGGGTAGCGCAACGAACGAGTCCACCTCGGGCAGGTCGCCGACCCAGTGCTCGGCCACACTGGCGATGGCGCGCGCAACCGGATGCTCGGATGCTTGCTCCACCGCTCCCGCCAGTCGCAACACCTCGCGCTGCTCGACTCCCGCGACTGCCTCGAGGTCCACGAGGGTCACCTGCCCCTCGGTGAGCGTACCGGTCTTGTCGAGCACCACGGTGTCGACGTGGTGGGAGCTCTCGAGCGCCTGGTAGCCCTTGAAGAAGATCCCCAGGCGCGCTCCCGCCCAGGTGGCCACGAGCAATGCGGCCGGGGTCGCAAGGCCGAGGGCACAGGGACAGGCGATGATCAGTACCGAGAGGGTCGCGCTGACCGCCACGGTCGTGGGATTGTCAGTCAAAAGCCAAGCGATCAGAGTGCCGAGCGCGATGAGCAGGACCGCGGGAACGAAAACGCTTGAGACGCGGTCGGCCAGCCGTTGGACGGCAGCGTTCTCGTTCTGGGCGTGTTCGACGAGAGTCATCATGTGAGCGAGTTGTGTCTCGCGTCCGACCTTGGTCGCTTGCACCACCATCCGACCGTTGAGCGAAACCGTGCCCCCGAGTACCGCGTCGCCGACACCCGCCTCGACGGGTTGGGACTCGCCGGTCATGACGCTCCGGTCGATCGCCGACCGCCCGGTCACGACCTCGCCATCGGTTGCAACAGTCTCGCCTGGGCGCACGACGAATCGGTCACCGACTGCCAGGTCCGCGACCGCTCGTCGCTGCTCGCGGCCCGCGGCATCGAGGACGGCCGCATCCCGTGCTCCGACCGCGGCCAGCGCGCGCAGCGCATTGCCGCTCCGCTGCCTGGACCACGCCTCGAAGTAGCGACCGGCGAGCAGGAACGTGGTCACCCCGGCGGGCACGTCGAGATAGATGCCGCCCCCCGACCCATGGGCCAGCCCGAGCAGCGAACGGTGCACCTCGGTATCGAGGAAGAACATTGAGTACAGCGACCAGCCCGTGGCCGCCAGGATTCCCAGCGATACCAGGGTGTCCATCGTCGTGGTGCGGTGACGAGCGGCGCGGATCGCAGCCTCATAGAACGGCCACGCGGCCCACGTGACCACAGGCGCGGCGAGTGCGACCATGAGCCACTGCCATCCGGGGAAGCGCAGCGTCGGGTAGATCGAGAAGGCAATCGAGGTGTCGCACAGCGGCATGAACAGCGCCGCGGCCAGGAAGAAACGCCGGCGCAGGGAGCGCACGCGTTGCTCCTGCTCGAGCGAGCTGGCTGTGGCCCCCGGTTCGTCATCACCGACGAGCTCGGCCGTGTAGCCGGCGGAGGTGACCCTGCCGATCAGGCGTCCTACCGGCATGTTGCTGGGGAGCGCTACGGTGGCGCGCTCGGTGGCGTAGTTGACCTGTGCCACGACACCCTCGAGGTCGTTCAGCGCTCGCTCGACGCGAGCGACGCAGGCACCACAGGTCATGCCACCGATGGCAAGCGCGACCTCGCCATCAGAGGATGTGGAGACGGTGGGCAGTTCTTCGGAGACTCGCCCGAGCCTGGAGCCCGTTGGAGTGCTCATGGGCTGTGGGGGGGCGTAGAGACTGAGCCCGATGCAGCAGGCGCGGGCTGGGCGTTCATTATCCGTTCGCGTAGCCGCTCGCCGGCGCCGTTGGCGGTGTGGGCGAACGGGATCGGCGTACTGCTCATCGGCTAACACACTGCTTGGCGGAGTCGGCCCGGGCGGGCATAGCCCGCTACAGGTTACGGGTAGCCGCACGGTTGACTCAAGGCCCGTCAGCTTGGAAGTGACCCGGGAGTAAGCTCCGTGGCCTGACCGCATGAACCACCTGCTCCACCACTGGTCGTTCAACGCGCTCGCCCTGTGCGCGGTCGCGCTTGCGCTCTGGCACGAGCTCGGCCTGCGCCGGCTCCTCCGCCGCACCCGCCCCGACCGAGTCCGCGGACGGCGACTGCGCTCACTTTGGTTCTACGGCGGCCTTGCGGTTCTGTCGATCGCCGTTTGTTCGCCGCTTGAATATTGGGGATATGACTACTTCTATATACACACGATCCAGCACCTGCTGTTGATGTTCGCGGCGCCGACGCTGATCGTCGCCGGCGCTCCTTGGCAGCCGCTGCTGGTCGGTGTGCCGCTGCGGCTGCGTCGCCCGGCGCTCAAGTCGCTCCTGCACGGAGCGTGGGCACGTCCTCTACGCAGAGGGCGCAGGTTGCTCTTGCGCCCGCTGGTGGTCGTGGTGGCCTTCAACCTCGTGATGGTCGGCTGGCACATACCCGGCGTGTTCGACCTCGCCGAGCGAAACCGGTTCGTTCACGTGTGGCTGATGAACGGCAGCATGCTCGTCACCGGCGTCCTATTCTGGCTGTTGATCATTGCCTCGCCGCCGCTGCGAATGCAAGTCGCGCCCGCTGGCCAGGCGGTTGCGCTGCTCGCCACCAACACCGTCATGTGGTTGCTCGCTATGACGATGACGCTCTTCACGGACCACTCGTGGTATTCGGTCTACAGCCACGTTCCCGGCGTGGCGCTGTCGCCTTTTGGCGACCAGCAGCTCGGCGCGGGCATCCTGTGGGTGTGCGGCGATCTGTGGGCCGTGCCGGCGCTCATCATCGCCATTCGACGGCTGATCGCCCAGGAAGCGGGCGTCGTGGATTCAGCGCTCGCACGGATCCTTGGCCAGCCCAGTCAGCCCTCGTCATTCTGAGGAGCCAAACTCGATCGGCACCTTGATTGTCTGCCGATGCACCCACTTGCTGGGGTGCGCAGTCAGTGCCCAGACGCTCAATACCGTGTCCTGGACGGCGAGGGCCTCGACGCTCGACGCCGGGCCGAAGGCGACCGTGGCGGTCCCCGCCGGCGGTGGCGCAAGCTGCTGCCAGCCGGCGCCTGGGCCGTTGGCGACGGCCAGCTGCGCCGCTCCCGAGGACGCGGCGAGCAACACGAAGATGCCGTTCCCGCTCGTCGGGCCGAATGACGAGACCTCCTCGGAGGCGCTCACTCGCAGCGGTGGCGAGCTGCTCCAGCGGCCGTCGCTGTACCAGGCAGCGACGAGACTGATCGCGCTCCCAGCGGAGATCCCCAGGAGCGCGCCGACCCCGTCGCCGTCGGCCTGCAGCGCGAGCACCTCGACGCGATCGCCCTCGAGCGAGCTGGGCGGCGCTGCTTCGAGCAGGCGCCAGCCCCCGGCGCGCTCGCTGAAGATCCCAAGGACGCCCGGCCGGCTGCAGCTGCCGCCGGCGAGCGCGGTTCCCTCCATGAAGGCTACGGCGTTAATCGAGGCCAGACCGCACGAGCGTCCGGAGACCGTGGAGGCGAGCGCGGACGTCGTGATAGATGGCCGCCACCCGGAGAGGCCGCTGTTGCTCGTCAGCACCTGCGGTCCCGCACGAGCGCTCGCGAGCGCAAGCAGCTGGCTTGCGGAATTGGCTGCGAGCGCGTCGGGGTGTGCAGCGAGACCCTCGGCCAGAAGTCCGGTCGACCAGGTGCGCCCGGCATCGGAGGTGAAGATCAGCGGCGAGAAGGTGAGCAGGTTCGTGGGACGCACGCCGGCGAGCAGGCCGCGGCCACGCTGCGAGGCGAGCACGAGGCCACCGTTCGTCGCCACAGCCGTGGCCTGGACCTGGTTCGACCATGACGTGCTGCCCGCTGGCCGGAACAGCAGCTGCCAGAACGTGTTCAGCGGCTGGTCCAGGTGTCCCATCGCCACCGTGGCCCAAGTCCCGGCCGAGGTCTGAACCGACGTCGCAAGCGGAGTGGAGATCGAGGGAGCGCCAGACCCTGAAGGTGCGCGCGCCGACGAGCCGCACGCTGCGAGCAAGATCGTCGTGAGCGCCGACAGCGCGAGCACGATGACCCTGGGAATTGAACGCCGCTCTCGCCCCGAGGCCCCTTCCGCGGTCACGAATTGTGGATGGCGCTCTTGAGCGCATCTGCGAGCGTGACCGCGAAGGAGGACTTCGACGCCTCGCTCGCCGGGCCCGGATCGGTGTTGAGGACGTAGCGGATGCGCCCATCGCCGTCGATCACGTCAGCGGACTCGCTGTGCGCGATCATAGCGCCGCCCGGCGAGTATTCGACGGTCGCGCCGTAGGAGCGCCACACACTCTTCAACTGCGCGAGCGCGCCGGTGAGATACAGCCAGTTGGGTACGCCTTCAAGGCCCTCCTGGCGATCGAATGCCGCCAGGTAGTCCGGGGCGATGTACAGCGGATTGGCGTCGACCGCGATCAACTCCACGCGGCGGGCCTCAGCGCCCAGCATGCCGTCGGCGAGGCGGAACTCCTGGGCGATGATCGGGCAGTCCGAGGTGCACACGTCGTCGAGAAAGGTCAGCGCGATCGTCCTGCCGCGAAGGGCGGCCAGCGACACCAGCTGGCCGTGCTGGTCAAGGAGCGTGAACGGTGTCGCGGACAGGTCGACTGCGTTGGGGGTGCCATCGACGGCTTCGGCGATTATCCGGTCGGCGTGGGGCTCGCTCGCGGCGAGCGCCATCGGAACGGCGCCCACGACCGTGATCGCGAGCGCGGCGAGCGCGGCCAGCGCTCGAAACGCATACGCCGGATCCGCTCGCAGCCGCTCGCGCCAAGGGCGAGCAGCGGCCTGATCGGCGGAGCCGCGCGCGGCGGCGTCGCTCGTCGCGAGCACCGGCACGCGCGTGATCGCCAGGTAGCCGGCGACGAACACCAGGGCCATCGGGATCATGCTGTTCGGGTCCGTGCCCACGCCGCCGAAGAAGCCGAAGTCCTCGACGAGTATCCAGTCGGCGAGGCAAAGCACGCAGCCTGCGATCACTCCGAGACGAACGAGCGATGGCCGTGCCGTGAGGAACGTCGTCCCGATCGCCGCGAGGACGATCACCGCAAACAGGTTGACCTCCCAGCCGTGGGTCGCGACGAATCCGCCGAAGCTGCCCAAAAGCGAGGAGAGAAAGTGCGGCTGCGGCGTTTCAGACATTTCCCTGATCATCGTCGTGAGCGTCCCGGAGACGGCACCCGCCCTCGGCTCTCCCTGCCAGAAGCCGCGCCCGGGCCACGCCTGCAGCACGGCCATGCCGAGAAAAAACACGCCCATGCCGCGAAGCACGATCCGCCCGGTGCGGGGAGTCGTCCAGGCGGATTCGCGAAGGGCTATCAGGACGCCGGCGACGCAGTAGAACACCGCGGCGCCGGGCGCACCGAAGAGCCACGTCAGGCCTGGGGCGAAGATCCCCCCGAAGGCCTCGCCGAAGACCCACACGTTGAGCCCCCAGAGGACGCTCGCGAGCCCCGCCAGACGCGACCAGTTGCCTCGCGGCGCGGCCAGCAGCCACACGCCGATGCCGAGCTGGATCCAGACCGCGGCCGTGGCGGTGGCGATCGGGTGATAGTTCCAGACGGTCAGCAGCGTGTTGTCGAGATGCTGCACCCAGGCCGGCGAGGCCGCTGCGGTCGACTGAATCACGTCGGGACCCATGCCGAGTGGCATCTTTGGCTGGCTCTGGAGGACCCCGTCGAAGATCCACAGCGCGCCGAAGGAGAGCCGCAACAGTCGCCGCGCTGCCGGCTCTCTGAACGCAAACGCCGGGGATGCTTCAGGAGCACCGACCTGCGACGTCACCCCGCGCGAGAGCTGGAACGCGCGCAGGAGGATCCATATCGCGCCCACGAGCACCAGGATCACGAGGATCACCAAGCCCTGGGTCAGGAGCGCGCGGTGGAAGGCCGAGACGACCGTCTGGTCGTTGGCTTCGAGGCCGGTGCTCATGCCTGGCATGACGTGCTAGCTCCTCCGGTTGGCTGGCCGAACCGCCGCCCGTAGCCTAGCCTGAGGCTCGCCCCCGGTGCGCCTCAACGCTCGCCGAAGCCGCGGCGGACCAGCACGACGTACCAGACGACGACGATGATCAGCACAGCAAGCGGGAGCACCAGCGAAAGGATCGACCCAGTTAGAAAGTGACTGGCGAGCGGCATCTCGAAGCTTGGCAAGAACACCCCCTATAGGAGATACAGGACCACGTAGGTCAGCACGCCGACGCCCCCCAGGAAGGACCAGTAGAAGACCGCCGCATCCAGTCCCGGGGCGATCAGCCGATCGGGTTCTTGGACATCGCCCTGGCTCGATGCCGGCGCGCGGCGGGCGCGCAGCTCCGTGGCCACGTGCGTCTCGAGCCAGTACATCGTCGCCAGCACGGCGATCAGGTAGAAGGCGCTCCACCCGCAGAACACGCTCGCGTACGCGCCGTTGGTCGGTCCGAAGTCCTGGACGGTGAACTCGATGCACTGCAGCGCGACCGCCGCGAGCCCCAGCACGACGGCGACGATCGCCGGCGTGACCCAGGTCGGCGATTCGGCCTTCATCCGACGTCCGGCCACGATCGCGAGCGCCGCGCTGAGCACGATGCACGCGACGAATGCGGCGCCCAGCCCTTGGCTGGGGTGCACATGCGCCGGGTGCCACTGGCCGTTCTGATCGAGCGAACGCAGGTAGAAGTAGGCAAACGCGAATGCCAGGAAGAAGAAGGTCGTCGACCCGCACAGCAGCCTCGACGCAACCGCCAAGGTGCGCGCGGCGACGTGCGGCGGCTCGGGCGGAATCTCCACGCCCAGCGGCACGGGCGGCACGAGCGGCGGGTTTTCACTCGCGTAGGACATCGCTCAGGCTCCCGCCGCCGCCGCCTGTCCGCTACCGATCGGCAGCGGCGAACCGTAGGGGTAGGGGTCGGGGTCAAACACGGGTATCTGCTCGAAGTTGTTGACGGGCACGGGCGTCGGCAGCTGCCACTCGATCGACTTCGAGTGCCATGGGTTGGCCTCGGCAGGCACCCGCGCGAAGATCATCGAGTAGACAACGTTCGCGATGAAGATCAGCATCGAGAAGCCGAGCACGAAGGCCGAGATCGAGACCCACGTGTTCAATGGAACGAGGTTTGCTTCATAGCTGCTCACGCGCCTGGGCATGCCCATGATGCCGAGCGCGAACAGCGGCAGGAAGGTCGAGTTGAAGGAGATGAACATCAGCCAGAAGTGCGCCTTGGCGAGGCCCTCGTTGAAGCGCAGCCCTGTCATCTTTGGCACCCAGTAGTAGATCGCGGCGAAGAAGCTGAATATGAGCCCACCCACGATCGTGTAATGGAAGTGCGCCATCACGAAGAAGCTTCCGTGCAGCTGGGTGTCGGTGGCGACGTCGGAGAGCACCACCCCGGAGGTGCCGCCGATCAGGAAGTTGAAGGCCCACGCCAGGCAGAACAGCATCGGCACCGCCAGCGATATTCGCCCCTTCCACAGCGTGCCCATGAAGCACAGGAAGATGAAGCCGGTGGGGACCGAGATGATCTCCGTGGAGAGCATGAAGAAGGGCCGCAGATCGGCGTTTATGCCGCTGACGAACAGATGGTGCTGCCACACGAAGAAGCTCAGCAGGGTGACGCCGAGCATGCCCGAGACTGCCAGCTTGTAGCCCCACAGGGG
The DNA here is from genome assembly GCA_963764185.1 of uncultured Solirubrobacteraceae bacterium. Lineage (GTDB taxonomy): Bacteria > Actinomycetota > Thermoleophilia > Solirubrobacterales > Solirubrobacteraceae > Palsa-744. The sequence continues at coordinate 617,536 of CAVXRF010000009.1, forward strand.
CTTGCGCGCGAACACCGGCAGCAACTCGAGCACGATGCCGAAGCCGGGGAGGGCGAGGATGTACACCTCGGGGTGCCCGAAGAACCAGAACAGATTCTGGAAGAGAAAAGAGCTGCCGCCTCCACCGACGATGAAGAACGAGGTGTCGATCGAGCGATCCAGGGCAGCCATCAGCAGCGTGGCGATCAGCGTCGGCGCGGCCAGCACCATCAGCACCGACGTCGCCAGCACCGACCACACGAAGATCGGCAGACGCGACCAGGTCATGCCGGGCGCGCGCATCGTGAGGATCGTGGCGATCATGTTCATGCCCAGCAGCATCATCGAGAGGCCCACCAGCGCGAAGAAGCAGATGTAGGAGTCCATGCCCGCGACGGCCTGGTCGTTGAGGGGCTCATAGCCGGTCCAGCCCGTGGGGAAGCCCCCGAAGAAGATCGTCGAGACGAGGATGAAGCCCGCTGCCATCAGCAGCCAGAACGTGAGCGACTCGATGCGGGGGTAGGCCATTCGCCTGGCGCCGATCATGATCGGCACGAAGTAGTTCGCGAACGGGCCGAGCACGCCCGAGGTCATGATCCCCATCATCATCGAGCCGTGGATTCCCACCGTCGTCAGGTACTGGCCGGGCCCCATGATCGTGGGGGTATCGTGCAGCAGCTCGGCGCGAATCAGCATCGCGTTCGCCGCGCCGACAAAGAGGAAGACGCCGATGCCGACCAGGTACTGCATGCCGACGACCTTGTGGTCGGTGCACAGGCCGAAGTAGCGGGCGATCCCGTGGTCCTCTTTCTCGCGCAGCGACGCCGGCCGTCCGAGCAGTCGTTCGACCGGGTAGTTGGCAAAGCCCATGCCGATCAGGAAGCCGACGACGCCGCCGGCGTAACCAAGCAGGAGCGCGACATCGTTCTCGTCGGTCGCGCTCTCGTAGGCGAACGACGGGCTCTTGATCAGGTGCCCGATCCACCAGCCGAGGTAGTAGCCGCCAACGCCCAGGATGACGGCGGTCAACAGGTTGAAGCCGATCAGCCGGCGCCACACAGGCCGTTGGTCCTCGGTGCGCGACATGCTCGCGCCAGTGCTCGGTATCTCTGCAGCGCTCATTCGCCCCGCCTTGTGGGTTCGGGAACATAGGTCTTGCTGTACTTCGGCAGCACCGTGGTTGCGGGCGCGAGCTTCGCCTGCTGTTCGTGGATCCAGGCGCTGAACGCGCTCGCGCTCACGACCCTGCCTGCGTTGGTCATCGACGCGTGCCAGATGCCGCACAGCTCAGCGCAGCGCACCTCGAATGACTCGCGCTTCGTGGGCCTCACGAAGGCGATGTTCTCAAAGCCCGGGTTGGCGTCAGCCTTGACGCCCAGCTTGTAGGCCCAGAACGAGTGGACCACGTCGAGCGAGGTCACCCGGAATTCGATCGTCTTGTTGACCGGCAGCACGAGCTGGTAGGTCTCCACGCCGCCGTAGGTCGGATACCGGTAGGTGAACAGCCACTGCTGCGCGATCACCTGCACCGGGAGCTTCGGGCCGCTCGGCGCGGTCAGCGGGTCGGGTCCGCTGCCCGAGCCATGACCGTAGTTGGCCTCGAGTTCGTAGGTGCCGTAGACGGCGAGCCCGAGCACGATCAGCGAGGTGATCACAATCCAGACCGCCTGCAGGCGGGCGTTGCCGTGGATCGCCGGTCCTTCCAACGCCGCGCCCTTCTCCTGGCGGAAGTACACCACGGCGTAGCAGAGATAGAGCATCACGAGCAGGACCACCGGCGTGGCCACCGCTGCCAGCACCGTCATGATCGTCTGCTGACCCGCCGCCTCTTCGCTGCCCGTGCTGGGGCCGAGCAGTGGGCCGACGAAGATGATCACCAGCGGGACCGCGATGACCGCCGCGACCAGCCAAAGCACGAGGAAGCGCCGCCAGTGGTCCGGCTCGCCCGACCCCTGCTCACGGGCGACCGCGGGCTCAGACGACATCGATGAAACCCCCCATGTAGCCGAGCGTCTGCATGGGGCCGCCGTTGCCGTTGAGGGTGCCGGCGCCGCAGGGCACGAAGCACTGCCAGCGATAGCGCCCCTTCCTGCCTGTGCGGAAGCTGAACGTGATTGTGTCGTGCTCCTGCGTGGCCGGATCGCACGGGCCTTCTCCGCAGAAGTTCTTGGCTTCTTCGTTGACGCCCGGGAGCGGCACGTACACGCCGAGTTCCGGGATCGCGAACGTGTGCGCGGGTTCTTCGGGTCCAACCGAGTTGACGCTCTTGCCGTTGAGGGTCATCGTCGCGCCGACGGTGCCCTGAACCTGGGAGAAGAGCGGGTTGCGCAGGCCGGTTGGCGAGTCGAACTGGTACAGCGTGACATGCACGACCGAGTGGGCGGGCACCGTATAGATCGTGCTGTGCACCCAACGGCCATGGCTGCGCGCCAGGTAGGAGACCCAGTCCGGATCGCTACCGTATTTGTGGCCGATGGCGCCGACCGTCTCGAGCGTCAGGTTCGTGCCGCCCCCCGCGGATGGAGGGTTGACCGTCGAGCTGACCGGCGTGGGGAAGCTCGTGGCCCAGTCGGCCACGTACAGGCCGATAAGTACCCCCACCGCAGCCACGGCCACGATCACCGCCACGACACGCCTCGCGAAGCCGCTCACGACCATCTCCCCGGGATAGACCTTCCCGCTTTCTCGACTCTATAACGCGCGGACGATACGCGTCAATCCAATTTCGGCTGACCGCTAGACGATCGGCGGGGAGGAGTCGTGGGCGAGGTGCCAGATCTCCGAAATGCTTTCGTCCCACACTTCGCGCGCATGGGCGAGCTTGCTCTCATCGCGAGCGAGTGCGGCCGTGCTTGGCGTGCGCGTGTATGCCTCCAGCGCGGACATCGCGCCGGCCAGCTCGTTGGCCGCTTCGGTTGCTTCGGTCTCGGCCCGCGGCAGGTCTTCTTCTTCGATGCCTTCTTCGCCGCCTTCTCCGCTTTTGGCCACATTCCACTCGCCCGCCAATACGCTGCTGGGTCGAGCCTGCGCGGCTGCGTGAGCGAGCTGTTCCAGCTGCGAGCGGCTGGGCGAGCTCGACAGCCGCGACACCGCAGCCGCGACCGCCTTGCTCGCCGCGGCGACGCGCGTGGCCGTGACGGCGTGTTCGTTGCGGAAGGTCGCAGCGTCGGTCTGGATGCTGCTCGACGCGCAACCGGCCAGAACAACGCCCGTCCCAGCAGCAAACGCGACCAGGCATCCGTGGATCTGACGAGCAGACACGCGGGAACCCTACAGCGGCGCGGTGTGACCAAAAGCGGGGACCGGGTGATGCGCGCGGCGACCTTCGCGCAGCTCGGAAGCGCCGAGCACCTCGATGCTGAGCACCCAAAACCGGCCCGAAAGTCCGCAAATAGCGACTGGTCGCGAGGGCGGTGCTGCAACTGTCTCGCCGCCGGGTTCTATGGTTCGGACCGATGGCAAAGGACACCGAGAAGCTGATACGCCAGCTGTCGCTGATCTCATACCTGATGGCCGAGCGCCGGCCCGTCACGGCCCTTGAGATCCGCCGCGACGTGGAGGGCTACAGCGGAATGAACGAGGACGCCTTCGCGCGGCGCTTCTACGCCGATCGCTCAGAGCTCGAATCGCTGCGCATCCAGCTGACCGTCGAGCGCCCCGCCGACGGGGCCGCCGAGCAGGAGAACTACTCGCTGCGACCGGAGAACTTCCATCTGCCCCCGATCGCCTTCACCGACAAGGAGCTCGCCGCGTTGCAGACCGCGCTGAGCCTGCTCGATGGCGAATTCGCATACGCCGAGCCGCTGCGTCTCGCACTGCAGCAGATCACCTGGGGGCGCCCCAGCCCGCTGCGCGCTCCCGAGCAGCGCTCGGTCGCGCTCGGCATCACGGCTTCGGCCGGCGGGCACGAGCTGTCCGCCCGCCTGGCGAAGGTGGAGACGGCGATCTTCCGCAACAAGACGATCCTGTTCGACTACTACACGATGGAGCGCGACGAGGTGGGCCCGCGCCGGGTCGATCCCTATCACCTGCTCTTCCAGGGCGGCCAGTTCTACCTGCTTGGCCATTCCCACGAGCGCAAGGCGATCCGCGTGTTCCGCCTCTCGCGCATCCGCGGCAAGGTCTCCTACGCGACCAAGGCCGAGCACGACTTCCGCCGGCCGGCGGACTTCGATCCGCGCTCCTACGCCAACCGCGCCGACTGGCAGCTCGGCGAGGAGCAGGGGGTGGCGGAGATACTCATCTCCGAGCGGATCGCGTGGCAGGTCGAGCGCCACTTCGGCCGCTACGGGGAGATTCGAAACCCGGCTGACACCGCCGAGGCCGAGGACGGGAGCCGGGTCTTTCTGACCCCCTACTCGAGCTCGCGCGGCATCATCTCCTGGATGCTCGGCCTTGGCGCTCACGCCCGCCTGCAGGGACCCGACGAGCTGATCACAGAGCTCGAGCAGCGGCTCGAGCTGTTGGAGGAGCGCCACGGCGAGGCGCTTCCCGGCGCCGAGGCGAAGGCCACCGTAGCGGACACCACGAGCACACGCTCCTCGGCGCCCGGTCGCGGCCGGGCAGCCTCGCGCCGGTCCGCCTCAGCGGACGCCGACGGCGACGAGAGCCCCGCGGGCCGGGGTGAGACCGCGATCCGCCCCGAGCGCTTCGCCCGTCTGGTCACGCTCGCGAGCATCCTCATCCAGGCCGGGCGCGCGGGAGAGCGGGTGGTGATCGACGAGGTCTGTGAGCGCCTGCAGCTCAGCCAGGAGGAGTTGCGTGAGGACGTGAACGTCCTGAACGTCGTCAACTTCGGCGGCGGCTCCTACGTCCTGTATGCCGAGATCAAGGAGCAGGAGGGTGAGATCGAGGTCGATCCGGAGCCCTACAGCGACAACTTCGACCGGCCGGCCCGGCTTCTGCCGGTCGAGGCGAAGGCGCTCGTGGCGGCCATCGATCTGATCGGCGAGCACATCCCCGAGGGGTCGCTCACCTCCGCACGCGAGAAGATCGTGGCGGCGCTGGGCGAGGACCCGATGGAGCAGGGCCTTCAGGTCGCGCGCGCCGGCGGCGACGACTCCGGTGTCGCCCGCCTCGTGTCTGATGCGATCGTCGAGCGCAAGATCGTCGAGCTCGAGTACTACAAGGAGAACGAGGACGAGCTGTCGCTGCGCAGGGTCGAGCCGTATGCGCTGACTAACGGTCGCGAGGGCTGGTATGTAGCCTCGTTCGACCCCGAGCGCGATGGCATGCGCCACTTTCGCCTGGACCGCATCAAGAGCGCGACGGTCACCAAGGAGACCTTCGAGCCGCGGCCGGAGGTCGACCCCGCGGCCGAGGTCGACGGCTGGCTGCGCACCGGCGAGGTGCAGGCTTCGCGCAGCGCGCGCGTCTGGGTCTCCCCCGAGCGGGCGCGCTGGGCGCGCGAGGCACGGCGGATGGTCGAGGAGCGAAGCGACGGAGCTGTCGTCGTCGAGCTGAGCTTCGCGGGCGTCGACTGGCTCGTGCGGGAGATCCTCAGGGAAGCCTGCGACGCCGCCGTGCTCGAGCCGAAGGACGCGCGCGAGGCGGTCCGCGCCGCGGTGGCGCGTCTGCGCGAGGCGCACGCCACGCCGGCCGGGGTCTAGGCGAGCTCCTCGCCGCACCCGATGAGCCGGCGCGAGCAGATCAAGATGTCGGCGCAGGAGGCCGCCTCGTTCCTCGCCGGCGAGCGCACCGTCACCTGCGCGACCATCGGACCACGTGGCTGGCCGCACCTGATGCCGCTGTGGTACGTGCTGCGGGAGCCCTCCGCGGACGGTCCCTCACCGCGCGTGTGGGCGTGGACGTATGCGAGCTCCCAGAAGGTGCGCAACCTCGAGCGGGACCCGCGCGCCACACTGCAGGTCGAGGCCGGCGAGGCCTATGAGGATCTGCGCGGGCTGATGCTCGAGTGCGACGTCGTCATCCACCGCGATCTCGACACCGTGGCGCCGCTGGGCGCGGCGATCCTGCTGCGCAATTCGGTGCCGCGCGGCTTAGAGCCGCCGCAGGAGCTGCCGAGCGGAGGGGCCGATGCCGTGAAGGCCCAGGCGGCCAAGCGCGTCGGCCTCGAGTTCATCGAGCGCGGGCGGGCGACGTGGGATCACCGCAAGCTCGCCGGCGTCTACTGATGGGTATCGGGCGAAGCCCCGTCAGGGCTCGGGTTGCGCGCGCGGCCCCACCCCGCCCCGGTAGGCTGCCCCCGCAGTGGAGCCGCTGAAGGGACTGATCCTCTCAGGGGGCAAGGGCACGCGCCTGCGCCCGATCACCCATACGAGCGCCAAGCAGCTCGTGCCGGTGGCCAACAAGCCCGTGTTGTTCTACGGGATCGAGGCGATGGCCGAGGCCGGCATAACGGACGTCGGGATCGTGATCGCCCCGGAGACCGGCCGGGAGATCGAAGAGGCCGCCGGAGACGGCTCGCGGTTCGGGGTTCGCATCTCCTACATCCTCCAAGAGGAGCCGCTCGGGCTCGCGCACGCGGTGCTCACGGCCGAGGCCTACCTGGACGCGAGCCCGTTCGTGATGTACCTCGGCGACAATCTCCTGCAGGGCGGGATCTCCGAGCTGGTCACGGCCTTTCGCGAGCACTCGCCGGACGCCTTGATTCTGCTGACGCCCGTGCCGGACCCCGAGAACTACGGCGTGGCCGAGCTGGCTGCCACCGCCCCCGGTGCGGTGGGCCGTGTGGTGCGGCTGATCGAGAAGCCCACCGAGCCCGCCACCGACCTGGCGCTCGTCGGCGTCTACATGTTCACGGCGCAGATCCACGTGGCCGCGCGCGCGATCTCAGCCTCTCCGCGCGGGGAGCTCGAGATCACCGATGCGATCCAGCACCTGCTCGACGCCGGCATGCACGTGGAGCCGCACATCGTGCGCGGCTGGTGGAAGGACACCGGGCGCCTGGAGGACATGCTCGAGGCCAACCGCCTCGTCCTCGACAACCTTCCCGGGCGGATCGACGGCGAGCTGATCGACTCGCGTGTCGACGGGCGTGTCGTGATCGAGTCCGGCGCCCGGCTCGAGCGCACAATCGTCCGCGGCCCCGCGATCGTCGGCGCCGACGCACGGCTGACGGACTGCTATGTCGGTCCCTACACCGCGATCGGCGAGCGTTGCGAGATCCAGAGCTCAGAGGTCGAGCATTCGATCCTGCTCGCCGGTTGCACGGTCTCAGACCTCGACGGGCGCATGGAGTCCTCGCTGCTGGGGCGCAACGTGACGGTGCGCCGCGGTGAGGGCCAGCCGCGCGCGTATCGCTTCATGGTCGGGGACAACTCCGATATCTCCATCCTGTGAGGCCGGCATGAGGCTGCTCGTGACCGGCGCTCGCGGGATGCTGGGCAGCGATGTCGTGCTCGCCGGCGAGCGCGCCGGACACGAGCTCGTGGCGCTCGGACGGGCCGAGCTCGACATAGCCGACGACGCGGCCGTCGAGCGCGCCGTCCAGCGCGTCGCTCCCGAGGCGGCGATCAACTGCGCGGCCTGGACCGATGTCGACGGGGCCGAGGAGCATCGCGAACAGGCGCACGCGGTCAACGCCGATGGCGCCGGAAACCTGGCGCGCGCCGCGGCCGCGGCCGGTGTGCCGCTCCTGCACCTCTCAAGCGACTATGTGTTTGAAGGCGACGCCCCGCTGGACGATAGGGGCGCTCCGCGCCCCTATCTGGAGTCCGATCGGACCGGGCCACTGTCGGTCTACGGTGAGACCAAGCTCGCCGGTGAGCTCCAGGTGCTCGCAGCGTCCGCCCGTCACACGGTCGTGCGCAGCTCCTGGCTGTTCGGCTTGCACGGCCCCAACTTCGCCGCCACCATGCTGCGCCTGGCAGGCGAGCACGACGGCGGCGAGCCGGGCGCGGCGCAGCCGGCCACGCCGAGCGTGCGCGTCGTGACCGACCAGATCGGCTGTCCCACCTGGACCGGGCATCTCGCGCCCGCACTGCTCGGTCTGATCGAGCGGGAGGTTTCAGGCCTCGTTCACCTCGCAGGCACGGGCGAGGTCTCCTGGAACGGCTTCGCCCGCGAGATCTTCCGCCAGGCCGAGATCCCCTGCCGCGTCGAGCCGGCGAGCAGTGAGCAGATGGCCCGCCCGGCGCCGCGCCCGGCGTGGTCGGCCCTCGAGTCAGAGCGGGGCGATGTGCTGCCGATGCCGGACTGGCGCGACGGTCTGGCGGGATACCTGGCGGCACGTGCTGGGATGATGCGCGCATGAGACTGCTCGTGTGCGGCGGCGCCGGGTTCATCGGCTCGACCTTCGCGCGCCAGCGTCTGCTCGAGCACGGCGATCAGGTGACCGTCCTTGACAAGCTCACCTACGCCGGCCGCGAGGAGAACTTCCACGACTTCGCCGAGCACCCCTCTTTCCGCTTCGTGCGCGGCGCGATCGAGGATCCCGCGGCGGTTGCCGCTGCGATCGACGCCGGCTCGCCGGAGGCGATCGTCAACCTGGCCGCCGAGACGCACGTCGACCGCTCGATCGCCGAGCCCGACGCCTTCGTCTCCACGCACGCTCTCGGGACCTACGTCCTGCTCGAGGCGGCTCGCAGGCACGAGCTCCGCTACGTCCAGGTCTCGACCGACGAGGTCTACGGCTCGATCGAGGAGGGCACCTTCACAGAGGACTCGCCCCTGCGCCCCTCTTCGCCCTACTCGGCGACCAAGACCGGCGCCGACCTGCTCGTCGAGAGCTATTTCCACACCTACGCCCTGCCCACGGTCATCTGCCGCGGCTCGAACAACTACGGCCCCTACCAGTATCCGGAGAAGCTCATCCCGCTGATGATCCTGAACGCTCTCCATGGAGACGTGCTGCCGGTGTACGGCGACGGCATGCAGGTGCGAAACTGGATCCACTCGAGCGACTTCGCCGCCGCCATCGGCCACGTGCTCGAGCATGGGGTGGCGGGCGAGGTGTACAACGCCGGCGGCCCCGACGAGCAGCCCAACATCGCTGTTGTCAAGCGTATCGTCGAGCTGGCAGGCGCCGAGCAGTCGCTGATCGAGCACGTCGCCGACCGGCCCGGGCACGACCGCCGCTACTCGCTCTCCTCCGCGAAGGTTCGCGAGCTCGGCTGGAGCCCACGCGTGCGCTTCAGCGACGGCCTCGAGCAGACCGTCGCCTGGTATCGCGACAACGCCTGGTGGTGGGAGCCGATCCGCTCGGGCGACTATCGCGACTACTACCAGCGACAGTACGGAAGTTCGCTGGGCTGATCTGAGCAACCTCCCGCAGGCCGCGACTCCGCGGTCAGGAGGAGATGCTCGAGATCTTCCACCTGCCGCCTTCCTTCACGAGCGTAACCGTGCTCACCACGGTCTTGCCGGCATTGACGCTCTTCACGCTCGCTGTCGCCGTGGGGGGAGTGGCCGAGGCGTTCACCTGCACCTTCTGCACCGTCAATTCGAAGGTGTCGACCTCGTTGAGCTGGTTTTTGATCGCCTGCTCGCAGCCTTCCTTAGCGCTGTCAAGGCGCGTAACCACGGCGCTCGCCAGATCGTTCTCGCAGACCTTCTGTTCGTTCCGCGCCGTCGCGTCGGTCTGCAGGTTCGAGACCGTCTGGGCGACCGCGTGTTCTTCTCCCTTGAAGGCAGCGGTCGAGTTGGCATTGCTGCACGCGCTCACACCCAGGGCGAGCAGCGGGGCACAGATCAGGGCAAGCGTGCGATTGACAGTAGCGGTCATGCGGCCGTGGGAGGCTACGCCACCGGCCAGCCGCATGTCTCGCTCGGCGCGCGCCGCCGCCCGGCTCAGTGGCGCTCGTCGTCGCGCCGATAGCCCAGCCGCGCGGAGATGTGGTCGGCCGTGGACACCAGATGGGGGCCGAGCCGCTCGACCATCTCCTCCAGCGAGATCTGCGATCTGGGCGCCGCGATGCTGACCCCGGCGACGATCTCCCGGTCCTCGTTGCGCACGGGCGTCGAGATCGAGTAGATCCCCGCTGCGAGCTCCTCGTCGTCGACCGCCAGGCCGGCGGCGCGCACCTGCTCGAGGTGGTCGCGCAGCGCCTTCTTGCTCGTGATCGTGTTCGGGCCGCGCTTGGTCAGCTTCATCGAGGTCAACACCTCGCGCTGGTCGGGGTCGGGCAGGTTCGCCAGCAGCAGCTTGCCGATCGAGCTGCAGTAGGCGGGCAGGCGCGAGCCGGCCTGCAGGTCGAGGTCGATCCTGTTCGGCCCGCGGCGGAAGCTGCGCGCGCGATTGATCAGCAGGATCTCCGGCCCGTCGAGCACGCCCAGGCGCACCGTGTAGGAGGTCCGCTGGCGCAGCTCCTGCAGATACGGATGAGGAGTGCTCGCGCAGCCCGGTCGAGTTGAGCGCCGACATCCCCAGGTCGGTCACGCGCAGGCCCAGCCGGTACTTGCGCGAGGCGCCCTGCTCGAGGTAGCCGAGCGCGACGAGCGTGATCACATAGCGGTGCGTGGTCGAGCGGCTCATGCCGAGATGGTCGGCGATATCAGCGATGCCCAGCACCGGGCGCGCCGGCGTGAAGCAGCTGAGGATCGCCAGGCCGCGCTCGAGCGACTGCGAGATAGCGCGGCTCGCGCAGGCTGGGGATCGACCAGGCCGGCTCGCTGCGTGTGACGGCTTCGGGGCACCGTTGTTCTCGGCATCGGCTGTTCGGTCCCCGTTCCTGTCCTTGGCACTGATTCGGCGATTGTGGACTGCGCGGTCCGATTGAGAATCCTGTTTGAGTGCCCGCGAGTGGTAATCATAAACAATCAACGTGCATGCTGGCAGCCGGGCTGCGATCAGGCCGGTTTGGCGGCTTTGCCGGACACGCCTCGGGCGTCAGCTCCCTGACCCCCGCGGCCTGCGCGGCGAAGTGCTTGCTGAGCATCGTCTGCTGTCCCTGGTAGCTGGATCCGGCGTCCTCGCCGTAGAGCACGTCGGGGTCCGTCCGTCATCCGCTCGAACGCGAGCTTGCACACCGGCTGGCCGTGCTCGACCATGAAGGCCACATCGCGAGCTCTGCACCTCGAGCGCCGCACGGCTGCCGTGGCATCTGCGCCTCGCGGTGTAGCCAAACCCGGGATCGAAGAAGCCGGCGTAGTGAGTGCGAAGCTCGCCGGCGGTCGGATCGTAGGCCAGCATCTCGGCGGCGTATGCCGGCGGAATGCACACCCCCTCGGCCGACAGCAGCAGGTAGAAGACCTCCGGCTCGAGCACGATCCGCCCGCCCGCTCCGGGTGCACGGGCTCCCAGTAGTCCTGCCAGCGCAGCGTCCCCGCGCTGCGTGAGGTCGATCGGAAGGCTGTTCTTCTTGGCGCGGTATCCGACGATCGACGTCGGCGCTCCCGGAGACGTCAAGGCTGAGGAACAGTCCATCGGCGAGCGACAGCTCGGACGTGCCTCACGGGCTGGGAATCGAGGTAGAGCAGCGGGGACTTCTGTGGAGAGCCGCCAGCTCCGCGTCGCCCAGATGCGGCGTCCGCGGCTATCAGCCGCACCTGGTTCAGCGCGAGGCCGCGTCTTCACGCGGATCGCGAACGTCCGCGGCACGACCTCCAGGTAGAGCTGGCCCTGATAGCCGCCCGCGATCTCGTCGAAGCGGTGGTTGCGGTCGGTGAGCACGCGCGTGAACACGTCCAGGCGCCCGGTCGAGCTCTTGGGGTTGGCCTTCGCGCGGATGTCCGCCGGCAGGCGCAGTTCCTCGATCAGCGGAACGAGATAGGGCCGGTCGCGCTCCAGCGTCGCGCCGTCGCGCAGGTCGATCCGCTCGAATGCCAGGCCCTCGACCTTCTCCTCGACCGTCGAGTCTGCTGTCGGGCAGAAAGCTGCAGCGCAGCGCCCACGCGTGGTCGCCGAGCCGCAGATCGACGCTCGCGGGCTGCACCGACTGCGGGCAGGATCCGCCATTCGCCCGCCGACGATCCATTCCGCGGGAGACGGCCTCGCGCAGCGCGCTGGGACGGCAGCACACCCTTGGTCCATCGGCGGCTGAGTCTATGCGGCGCGAGGCGCGCCGAACCCAGGGGGCGCGCTAGCCTCAGGCGCGTGCCGCTCTCAAGCTTCAGCCCGCCGGTCCGAGACTGGTTCGATCAGGCCTTCGCCTCGCCGACGCCGGCCCAGGCGCTGGCCTGGCCGGCGATCGCCGCGCGGCGAGCACGTGCTGCTGTCCGCGCCGACCGGCTCGGGCAAGACGCTGGCGGCATTCCTGTGGGCGCTCGACCGCTCAGCGTCGTCGGGGGCGCGCCGGCAGCGGCACCCGCGTCGTCTACGTCAGCCCGCTGAAGGCGCTGGCCTACGACATCGAGCGCAACCTGCGCGCGCCCGCTGCGCGGGCATCGGCGCAGACGGCGGTGCGCGTCGGGCATCCGCACCGGCGACACGCCCCAGCGCGAGCGCGCGGCGATGGCGCGCAACCCGCCGGACATCCTCATCACGACCCCCGAGTCGCTCTACCTGATCCTCACCTCCCAGGCGCGCGCGATGCTGAGCGGCGTGGAGGCCGTGATCGTCGATGAGATCCACGCCGTCGCCCACTCAAAGCGCGGCTCGCACCTCGCGCTGACGCTCGAGCGCCTGGAGGCGCACGTGCGCTCGTCACCCGGGGACGCCGCAACCGCGGTCCAGCGGATCGGCCTGAGCGCGACGCAGAGCCCGCTCGAGGAGATCGGCCGCTACCTGGTCGGTCCGCGCCGGCAAGCGTCAACATCATCGACGCGGGCATCCGCAAGAAGCTCGACCTGCGCATCGAGGTGCCGGTGGAGTCGATGACCGAGCCCGGCGGCCCGATCGACCCCGAGCGCGACCCACTCGAGCCGGTCGCAGGCGGCGAGTCCACGCGCTCCTCGATCTGGCCGGCGATCTACCCGGAGCTGCTCGAGCCTCGTGCAGGCCGCACAACTCGACGATCGTGTTCGTCAACAACCGCCGCTCGGCCGAGCGCGTCGCGCTGCGCCTGAACGAGCTCGCCGACGAGGAGGTCGCGCGCGCCCACCACGGCTCGCTCGCGCGCGAGGAGCGATCGAAGGTCGAGGAGCTCCTGAAGGCGCGGCGAGCTGCCCTGCCTCGTCGCCACCAGCTCGCTCGAGCTCGGCATCGACATGGGCGCCGTCGATCTCGTCCTTCAGATCGAGTCGCCCAAGTCCGTCGCGCGCGGACTGCAGCGCATCGGGCGCGCCGGGCACGGCGTCGACGAGGTGAGCCGCGGGCGGATCTTCCCCAAGTTCCGCGGCGACCTGCTCGAGTGCGCGGTCGTCGCCGGCGCATGCACGAAGGGCGGATCGAGTCCACCGTCGTGCCGCGCAACGCCCTCGACGTGCTCGCGCAGCAGATCGTCGCGATCGCCGTCGCGGCCGAGCCGGCGAAAGCCGGCTCCTCGACGAACGGCGACAGCGCCGCCGGCGATGGCGAGCCGTCGGCGGCTCTCGGTGGACGAGCTGCATGCGCTCGTCACGAGCACCTACTCCTACTCCGAGCTCTCGCGCGAGCTGCTCGAGAACGTGCTCGACATGCTCGACGGGCGCTACCCGTCGAAGGAGTTCGGCGAGCTGCGCGCGCGCATCGTGTGGGACCGCGTCGCCGGGCACCATCCGCCCGCGCTCGCGGATCGCGCCAGCTCGCGGTCGCAAACGCCGGCACGATCCCCGACCGCGGGCTGTACGCGGTCACGCTGCCCGACGGGCGGCGCGTGGGCGAGCTCGACGAGGAGATGGTCTACGAGGCGCGGCCCGGCCAGGTGTTCCTGCTCGGGCGCCTCCACCTGGCGGATCGAGGAGATCGGCCGCGACCGCGTGATCGTCACCCCGGCGCCGGGCGCTCCCGGCGCCGGTGCCGTTCTGGAAGGGCGACTCGGTCGGGCGCCCGAAGGAGCTCGGCGAGGCGATCGGCGCGTTCGCCCGCTGGGCGGTCGAGCAGGATGCCGAGACGCTGCGAGCGCGACTACGACCTCGACGAGCGCGCGGCGCGCAACCTGCTCGTCCTACCTGCGCGAGCAGCAGGCGGCCACGCGCGTGCTGCCGAGCGACCGCACGATCGTCCTCGAGCGCTTCCGCGACGAGATCGGCGACTGGCGCCTGTGCCTGCTCTCGCCCTACGGCGGCCGCGTCCACGCCGCCTGGGCGCTCGCCCTCTCGGCGCGCATTCGCGAGCGCTTCGACCTCGAGGCCGACGTGATCTGGTCCGACGACGGCATCGTCCTGCACCTCCCGGATCTCGATGCCGAGGAAGCCGAGGCGCTGCCCTCCGCCGCCGAGCTGGTGCTGCTCGAGCCCGAGGAGGTCGAGCAGGCGATCACCGCCGAGCTCGGCGGCTCGGCGCTGTTCGGTGCGCGCTTTCGCGAGAACGCCGCGCGCGCGCTGTTGATTCCGCGCGCCTACCCGGGCCGGCGCACGCCGCTGTGGCAGCAGCGCCTGAAGGCGCAGAGCCTGCTCGAGGTGGCAAGCCGCTACGCCGACTTCCCGATCGTGCTCGAGACCTACCGGGAGTGCCTGCGCGACGTTCTCGACGTGGCGGGCCTCGAAGAGCTGCTGCGCGACCTGCACACCCGCGAGATCTCGCTCGTCGAGGTCGAGACCCCGACGGCCTCGCCGTTCGCCTCCTCGCTGCTGTTCGACTACGTCGCCACCTACATGTACGAGGGCGACACGCCCAACGCCGAGCGCCGCGCCGCCGCGCTGTCGCTCGACCGCGACCTGCTGCGCGAGCTGCTCGGCCAGGAGGAGCTGCGCGAGCTGATCGACCCGGGAGCGCTCGAGCGCGTCGAAGACGACCTCCAGCACCGCTCCGAGCTGACGCGCGCGACGGGCCGCGACGGCCTGCACGACGTCCTGCGCCGCGTCGGCGACCTCGACGCGCGAGGAGGTCTCGCGAGCGCGTGTTCGACGGCATCGACGCCGCCGCGCCTGCTGCGCCGAGCTGGAGCGCGAACGGCGCGCGATCCGCCTGCGCATCGGCGGGGAGGAGCGCTACGTCGCCGCCGACGAGGCCGGCCTCTACCGCGACGCGCTGTCCGCGGTTCCGCCCGGCGGTCTGCCGCGAGGCGTTCCTCGAGGATGTGCCCGACGCGCTGGCGCGTGCTCGTCGCGCGTTTCGCGCGCACGCACGGGCCGTTCACGACCGAGGATCTGCGCGGCCGCTACGGCGTCGACGCGAGCGCGGTGCTGCGCGAGCTCGAGCGCTCGGGCGAGTCTCGTCCGCGGCGAGCTGCGGCCGGGCGGCTCAGAGCGCGATTGGTGCGACGTCGAGGTTCTGCGGCGCCTGCAGGCGCGCGTCGCTGGCGGCCCTGCGCAAGGAGATCGAGCCCACCGACGCGGCGCAGCCTCGCGGCCTTCCTGCCGTCCTGGCAGGGCGTCGACCGCCACTCCGGCGCCGGCGCCGGGCATCGACCGGCTGCGCGAGGTGCTGGTGGGGCTGCAGGGCCTCGCGCTGCCGGTGGAGATCTGGGAGCGCGACGTGCTCCCGCGCCGCACCGGCGCCTACTCCCAGTCGTGGCTCGACAGCCTCTGCGCGAGCGGCGAGCTCGTGTGGGTCGGGGCGGGCTCCTCGGGGGCGCGCTCCGGGCGCGTCGCCCTCTACTTCCGCGATGACGCACCGTCGATCGGCCCGCCGTCGCTGGGTGCCTCGGCGCGGGGCGGCGCATCGCCGCCGCAGCAGCCCGAGCACGAGCTCCTGCGCGCACGCCTGGCGCAGGGGCCCTGCTTCTTCACCGACCTGCTGGCCGAGCTGGACGCCCCCGCCGAGACGTTGCGCGATCGCGCTGTGGGACCTCGTGTGGGCGGGGGAGGTCACCAACGACGCCTGGGCGCCGCTGCGCGCGCCCCACCTTGCGCTCGCCCGCGGACCTCGCCCGCCGGCAGCCCGCGCCGGCCCGGGCCAGGCCGAGCGTATGCCCCGGCTGCGCTTCGGCGAGCGCCGCACGGGCGCGCGGCGCTCGCCGCTGGGCCAGCAGGTGCAGGGTCGCTGGTCGCTCGACCGAGCCGGTCTTCGGAGGCGCCTCGGCGGATCCGGCCGAGCGCAGGCGTGCGCTCTGCGAGCTGCTGCTCGAGCGCTACGGGATCGTCACGCGCGAGCAGGTGCTCGCCGAGGGGATCAGGGGCGGCTTCGCAATGCTCTATCAGGCCTTCTCCGACCTCGAGACGCTCGGTGTCTGCCGTCGCGGCTACTTCATCGAGGGGATGGGCGGCGCCCAGTTCGCGCTGCCCGGCGCCGTCGAGCGCCTGCGCGCCGTGCGCACGGGCTCGCAGGCCGCGCCCGGGCGGGGGATCACGGGCGCTCGTGATCGCCGCTGCCGACCCGGCTCAGCCCTACGGCGCCGCGCTGGCGTGGCCCAAACGCGAGGGCCTGCAGCGCCGCCCGGCGCGGGTGGCGGGGGCCTACGTGGTCCTCGTCGAAGACGAGCCGGCTCTGTACGTGGAGCGCGGTGGTCGCGGTCTCCTCACCCTCACCGATGATTCCGTGCCCGAGGGCCTGCGGGCGCTTTCAGAGGCGGTGCGCTCCGGGCGCGTCGGCAAGCTCGCCCTCGAGCGGATCGACGGCGAGCCCGCGATGGCCTCTGAGCTCGTGGGGACGCTCGTCGAGCTGGGTTTCCACTCCGGTCCGCGAAGACTCACGCTGACCGCCTGAATCGCTCTTGGGAGTGCCGTTTGTTAACCGCTGAGATGGTCGTTGTGGCGATGCCCTTTACTTGTCCTATGGGAATCACCCGCGCAGGCGCAACGCGCCCTCGCCGTGTCGGTCACAAGGGGGCCGCGCACATCGAGCCCGGGAACACGCTTGCGAGCTTCGACGCGGCACTTCGCCACGGGCGTGGACATGATCGAGCTGGACGTCCTCTCAGAGCGCGCCGACGGCAGCGGCAGGCTGCTGGTGGCGCACGACTTCGAGGACATGACCGCGCGCACGCCGCTGAGCTTCGAGTCCGCGCTCGAGCACCTGGCGGGCGAGGCGTTCGCCGGCATCGAGCTCGACGTCGACGTCAAGCTGCCGGGCTATGAGCTGCGCGTGCTGCAGAGCCTGCGCGACTTCGGGCTGGTCGATCGCACCCTGATCAGCGGCATGTTTCCCGACCGCCCTGGCCCGTATCCGTGCCGCCGAGCCGTCGCTGCGCCTGGGCTGGTCGGTGCCGCGCGTGCGCCGCGACTACACCACCGACCTGCTCACCGCGATCCCCGCGCTCGCCATGCTCACCGGTTACCGGGCAACCCTGCCGCGGCGCGCCCGGGTGGCGCTCCAGGACGGCCGCTTCGACGCGATCATGGCGCACTGGCGCGTCGTCTCCGCCGCGCTCGTGCGCGCGGTGGCCGAGGGTGGCGGCGAACTCTACGTGTGGACGGTCGACGACTCGAGGATGATCGACAAGCTGACGAGAATGGGCGTCGACGGGATCATCACGAACGACCCGCGCCTGTTCTAGGTCCGGACCTGCACGCAGCGCCCGCGGCCCTCGCTCGTGGCCCGTGGCCGCTTGCCACTCAGCCGATCGAGCAGGTCGCGGCGCTGAAGCCGGCCGGATCGGCGCCGGCCAGGCTCTGACGTCCCGCGCTCGTGGGCTTCGAGCCGGAGGTCACGACCGTTGACCCCCGCCGCCACTGAAAGCTCACCACGCCGCGCAGCATGAAGGCGGGCTTGCCCGGGACCGGGACCAGCTGGAAGCTCCGCCCCGCCTGGCGGGTCGACTTGGCGCGGCCCACGGCGACGAATCCGGAGCCGGTTTCCGTCGTCAGGTCAACCCATTTTTTGCCCGCCGCCAGATACTGCAGGCGGAAGCGCATGTACATGGTCTGGTTCGACTCGCCGTCGCCGGGCATCGATCCGCGGATGCCGACGGTGTCGGGCTGATCGGGCGGGTTGCACACGTCGATCGTGGCCCATAGCTGGGTGGACGCCAGCACCGAGTGCTTGCTCGCGCCCGCGGTCGCGGCTGAGGCCTTGCTCGTCGCCTGGGCGGCATCGATGCAGAGTGCCAGCGCCGAGAGGAGCAGTACGAGCGCGGCCATGGAGGAGCGGACCGGTTTCGGCAAGAACATGCTCGTGAAGATAGCGCTGGCGGGCGTCGCCCCGCGCCGGTGGCCGCTCAGCTTGTGATATGCCTGCGCGATGGCCGGGATGCGCTCAGCGGACGTGGTGGAGCTGCTCGGGCGAGTGCCGGTGTTCTCCACCCTCGTGCAGGGCGATCTCGAGCGGATAGCCGAGCTGTCGGTGCCGCGCGGCTTTCAGCCGGGCGAGGTGGTGTTCCGCGAGGGCGACGCGAGCGACACCTGCTACGTGGTGCAGGAGGGCCATGCGCGCGCCATCCGCGAGCACGGGGACGGGCGCACGATCACGCTGGCGACCTTCGGGCCGGGCGACTTCTTCGGCGAGCTGGCGATGTTCGAGGACGAGCTCCGCTCGGCCACCGTCGAGGCGATCGAGCCCACCGTCGTGGTGGCCGTACTCGGTCCCGACATGCGCAGGCTGATGACCGAACACCCCGAGATCTCCACGCGGCTGGTCATCGCCCTGGGCAGGCGCCTCAGGGAGATGAACGAACGCCTCTCCCGCCAGTCCTTTCAGACGGTCCAGAGTCGCGTTGCCGTCGCACTCGGCGAGCTCGTCGCGCAGGAGCTCGCCGAGGAGCGCGACCGGCTGCAGAGCGCCGGGGGGGACGCGACCGCCGCCGTCGCCGGCGGGCACTCCTCGCCGGGCTCCGCTCACCCGTCGCCGGCCACATCCGCCAGGGGCGACGTCCTCATCACCGCCACGCAGGCCGACCTGGCGCAGCTCGCCGGCACCTCGCGCGAGTCTGCCAGCCGCTTTCTGGCCGTGCTCGAGCGCGCCGGCGTCATCAGCCAGGGCAGGGGCCGCCTGGTGGTGCACGATCCCCAAGCGCTGAAGCAGTATGTCTTCTAAACGCCGGCGCAAAGCTCGGCCACAGGAGATCTCCGCCGGCGGCGTGGTGGTGCGCGGCGAGCCGCGCCTGGCGGACGAGCAGATCGTCGTGATCGTCCCGAGGCGCCGCGCTCCCGACGGCTCACGCGTCCTGGCGCTGCCCAAGGGGCACGTCGACCCCGGTGAGACCCCGCTGCAGGCCGCAGCGCGCGAGGTGCGCGAGGAGACCGGGATCGTGGCCGAGCCGGTGCGCGAGCTGGGCGAGGCGCGCTACTGGTACCGCCGCGACGGGCACACGATCTCAAAGGCCGTCTCCTTCTACCTGTTCTCCTACGTCGAGGGCGATACCTCCGACCACGACGACGAGGTGGAGGAGGCTCGCTGGATCGGCCTGCGGGAGGCTCAGACGGCTCTCAGCCACGCGGGCGAGCGCGAGATGGTGGTGCGGGCGCTCGCCTGCTTGGAAGAAGGCGGACCGAAAGACCGGTAGCCTGCCGTCCGTGCAGGTGCTGAACTTCTACTCGACGATCTTCGCCGACGAGCTCAAGCGAGGCCGTAAGACGGCCACCATCCGGCTTGGCAACAAGTCGGGCAAGTACCGCAAGAACCAGGCGGTGCTGGTCACGATCGGATATCAGTACTCGCCGCGGGAAAGGATCTTCGAGGCGGTCATCGACCAGGTCGAGGTGATGAAGGTCGCAGACCTCTCCCCGCGCGACATCAAGCACGACAACCCCGAGTTCCGCCGCCACGAGGAGCTGATCCACTTCCTCGAGCAGATATATGGCCGCGAGGTCTCCATGGAGGACACCGTCACGGTCGTGCGCTTCTCGCAGATTCTCGACAAGCCTACGGGCATGACCGAGGCGATGAAGGGTTTCGGCGGCGCGCAGAACTGACCGACCCCGACCCCGCGGGGCCGAATCGGTGCAATATTGTTGGCAGTTCGAGCCCCTGACTGCCAGCCAGGCCTTGAAGAGCCGCATATCTTCTATATATTGAGGCTGTTCGTTGGCACTCTCCCCCCGAGAGTGCCAAAAGGCGGCTCGATCCCCGGCAAGGGGACCACACGCCGCCGTCGCGTTCTCTAGATGGAGGTTTTTCAATATGAAGCTCAAGCCCCTGGGCGATCGTCTGATCGTGCGGGCGATCGAGGAGGAGGAGACCACAGCCAGTGGTCTCGTTCTGCCCGACACTGCCAAGGAGAAGCCACAAAAGGGCAAGGTCCTCGCCACCGGCGACGGCAAGCTCGACGATGACGGTAAGCGCATCCCGCTGGATGTAAAGAAGGGCGACGAGGTCCTCTACAGCAAGTACGGCGGGACCGAGATCAAGATCGACGGGGAGGATCTGCTCGTGTTGCGCGAGTCCGATGTCCTGGCCCGCGTCGAGGCATAAGGAGATCTGAAGAACATGGCTCACAAGGAACTGAAGTACAGCTCAGACGCACGCCAGGCGCTGGAGGCCGGCGTCGACGCGGTCGCAAACGCGGTCAAGGTCACGCTCGGCCCCAAGGGCCGCTATGTAGTACTCGACAAGAAGTTCGGCGCCCCCACCATCACAAATGACGGTGTGACGATCGCTCGAGAGATCGAGGTCGAGGACGTATTCGAGAATCAGGGCGCCCAGCTGGTGCGCGAGGTGGCCACCGCCACCAACGACGTGGCCGGCGATGGCACGACCACGGCCACCGTGCTCGCTCAGGCGATCGTTCGCCAGGGCCTGAAGAACGTCGCGGCGGGCGCCAACCCGCTGGCGCTCAAGCGCGGCATCGAGAAAGCGGTCGATCAGGTCGTGGCCAACATCGCCTCCCAGTCGAAGGAGGTCTCCGGCAAGGACCAGATAGCCCGCGTGGCGACCATCTCCGCCGGCGACGACGACATCGGCGACGTGATCGCCGACGCGATCGAGAAGGTCGGCAAGGACGGCGTCGTCAACGTCGAGGAGGGCCAGACGTTCGGCATGGACCTCGAGTTCACCGAGGGCATGCAGTTCGACAAGGGCTACATCTCGCCCTACATGGTCACCGACCAGGACCGCATGGAGGCGACCCTCGAGGACCCCTACATCCTCATCGCCAACCAGAAGATCGGCTCGGTGCGCGACGTGCTGCCGGTGCTCGAGGCTGTGATCCAGAGCGGCAAGCCGCTGTTGATCATCGCCGAGGACGTCGAGGGCGAGTCGCTCGCCACGCTCGTGGTGAACAAGCTGCGCGGAACCTTCACCGGCGTGGCCGTCAAGGCCCCCGGCTTCGGAGACCGTCGCAAGCGGATGCTCGAGGACATCGCAATCCTCACCAACGGCGAGGTGATCACCGAGGAGATGGGGCTGAAGCTCGAGAACACACAGCTCTCACAGCTCGGGCGCGCCCGTCGCGTGGTGGTGGCCAAGGACACGACCACGATCGTCGACGGTGGCGGTGACGCCCAGGCGATCAAGGGGCGCATCAACCAGATCAAAGCCGAAGTCGATAACACCGACTCGGACTTCGATCGCGAGAAGCTCCAGGAGCGCCTGGCCAAGCTGTCCGGCGGTGTCGCCGTGGTCAAGGTCGGAGCGGCCACCGAGACGGAGATGAAGGAGAAGAAGCACCGCGTCGAGGACGCCCTGCAGGCCACTCGCGCCGCGCTCGAGGAGGGCATCGTGCCCGGCGGAGGCGTCGCGCTGCTGCAGGCCTCCTCCGCCGTCAAGGTCGACGGCCTGTCGACGACGACGAGAACACGGGGCGCGGATCGTGCTCCGTGCACTCGAGGAGCCGCTGCGCCAGCTCGCCGAGAACGCGGGCCTCGAGGGCTCTGTCGTCGTCAACGACGTGCGCAAGGCCAAGAAAGGCCAGGGCCTCAACGCCGCCACCAACGAGATCGTCGATCTCGTCGCAGCCGGCGTTATCGACCCCGCCATGGTCACCCGCTCGGCGCTTCAGAACGCGGCATCGATCGCCAAGAACATCCTCACCACCGAGGCGATCGTCGCCGAGGTGCCCGAGAAGGAAGGCGCCGGCGCCGGCGGCGGCGGCATGCCCGACATGAGCGGAATGATGTAGTAAGCGCCGCTTTGTGCCGATAGATGCAGAGAGGGCCCGGCATGATGCCGGGCCCTCTCTGCGAAGGTGCGGATGCCGGCCGGCGGACGGCGGCCACCGAATTCCGCCCGCGGGCGCGGCGCAGTGACCGGCGAAGCTCCGCCGCGCCTACTGTCCCAACCCCACGGCTGCGAGGGCTTCGGCGCGCTCTCGATACCCCTCGAAGCCCACGATAAGCCCCTCGCGGAACTCGGGCAACCGTGGGTCTCTATTCGACTTCGGCCACCGACCGCGGCCCGTAACCCACATACTTTGCCGTCGGGCGGATCAGCTTGGCCTCCCGCTTCTGCTCGAGGATGTGAGCGGACCAGCCGGCCACACGCGCACAGGTGAACATCGGCGTGAACAGGTCCGGCGGGACTTCCGCCAGATCGAGCACCACGGCCGACCAGAACTCCACGTTCGTGGCGAGCACGCGGTCGGGTCTGCGCGCGTGAAGCTCGGCCAGGGCCGCCTTCTCGAATGCCTCCGCCGCCTCGAAGCGGGGAGATCCGAGTTCCTTGCAGGTCCGCCGCAGCACCCGTGCGCGGGGGTCTTCGGCGCGGTAGATGCGATGGCCGAAGCCCATCAGCCGCTCGCCGCGGTCGAGCGCGTCTGAGACCCAGCGCTCGGCGTCGCCGCTCGTTTCGACTTCATCGAGCATCTTCAGCACGCGCGACGGCGCGCCTCCATGCAGCGGTCCGGACAGGGCGCCCACGGCGGCGGACAGCGCAGCGGCGCAGTCGGCCCCGGTCGAGGCGACCACGCGGGCGGTGAAGGTGGAGGCGTTCATGCCGTGCTCGGCCGCCGAGACCCAGTAGGCATCGATCGCCTTCACGTGATCGGGGTTCGCCTCACCGCGCCAGCGGATCAGGAAGCGCTCGGGAATCGTGCGGCCTTCGTCTATCTCGGTCTGCGGCACGGGCGGCTGGCCGGCTTCCCGCGCCGACTGGGCCACGAACGAGAGGGCCATCACAGAGGCGCGCGCGAGGTTGTCACGGGCCTCCTCGTCGGTGATGTCGATCAGCTGGCCGAAGCCCCACTCCGGCGCGAGCATCGCAAGCGCCGACTGCACGTCGACGCGATGATCGCCCGAGCGCACCGTCAGGGCATGCGGTTCGGCGGGAGGCAGACCGGGCTTGAAGTGCCCGTCGACCAACAGGCCCCAGACCTGCTCGTAGGGAATGGCGCCGACAAGGTTCTCGATGTCGACACCGCGGTAGCGCAGCGCGCCACCCTCTTTGTCCGGCTCGGCGATCTCGGTGGCGAAGGCGACGACGCCTTCAAGGCCCGACTGCACACCCTCCAGGCGGGAGGAGGCGGCGGTGGGGGCGGATTGGGTGGGGGACTGGACCTCGCTCATTGCACTCGCTTTCTGGGCTCGCTGCTCGACGGGGTGGCTGCCTTGTGGGCAGGCACACATCGTCGCAGGAATGGACATGCGGGTACGCTCTTGTGGACTCTCGTGACCACCGAGGAGGAGCCATGTCCCAAGACGATCTGATGTTTCACCCGGCGAGTGAGCTCGCGACCATGGTGCGCCAGCGAGACATATCGGCGCGGGAGCTCGTGCAGAACTCGCTCGATCGCATCGAGGAGTTGAACCCCGCCCTGAACGCGTTCGTCCAGGTCGACGCCGAGGGCGCGCTGGCAGCGGCCGATGAGGTCGGCCCCGGGGACGAGCGCCCGTTCGCCGGGGTTCCCATCGCGATCAAGAACAACCGCGCGGTGAACGGCCTGCGGCTCACCCACGGCTGCTCGCTGATGGCAGACCACGTGAGCAACTACGACCACAACATCGTGCGCCGCTTCAGAGAAGCGGGATTCGTGATCGTCGGCACGACGACCCTGCCCGAGTACGGCATCCTGCCCGTCAGCGAGGCGCGCCTGTTCGGGCCGACCCGCAACCCCTGGGATCTGCAGCGGACCCCCGGCGGCTCCTCTGGCGGCGCGGCCGCCGCCGTGGCTGCCGGCATGGTGCCGGTCGCTCACGGCAATGACGGCGGTGGCTCGATCCGCATTCCGGCAGCGTGCTGCGGGCTGGTGGGCCTGAAGCCCAGCCGCGGGCGCATCTCGCCGGCCCCGGACCTGGGCGACTCGCCGCTGACGATCGACGGGGTGCTCACGCGCACGGTCGCCGAGACGGCGACGATCCTGGACGTGCTCGCCGGCTATGAGATCGGCGACGCCACCTGGGCGCCGCCGCCGTCCGAGCCGTTCGCCGCGGCCGCCGGGCGGGCGCCCGTCTCCGCCGATGGGGCTCGCGGCGGGCGACTGCGCATCGCCTCCACCACGCTTGCGCCGATCGCCGACGCCGTGGTCGATCCGGTGAGCGCGGGCGCGGTCGCCGAGGCGGCTGAGCTGCTGCGCTCGTTGGGCCATGAGGTCGAGGAGGTCGATCCGCCCTGGCAGATCGAGGGGTTGAGCGAGATTTTCGGCGCGGTGTTCTCAGTTCACATCGCCCAGTCGATCGCCCATTCGGGCGTCGTGGGCGGGCACGAGCCGACCGCCGAGGACCTCGAGCCGATGAGCTGGGCGATCTTCTCGATGGTCCAGCAGCTGAACGCGGTGCAGGGCATGGGCCTGGTGGTACAGCTGCAGGGGTTCGCCCGTCGACTGGTCTCCTTTCTCGCACCCTACGACGCGCTGCTCACGCCCGCGCTCGCGGAGCGTCCGCTCCCGATCGGGACGCTCGACACGGCCGCTCCCGATCCGATGTCGACCTTCACCCGCTCGGGCCTGTTCACCCCGTTCACCCCGGTCTTCAACGCGGATGGGCAGCCCGGCATCTCGCTGCCGCTCTTCCAGGGTGAGGACGGCCTTCCGCTGGGGGTGCAGATCGTCGGGCGTCCCGCCGGCGAGCAGAACCTGCTCGCACTCGCCACGCAGCTCGAAGAGGCCCAGCCCTGGGCCGAGCGCCGCGCTCCGCTAACGGCGGGCGTTCTCGATTAGCGTACGCCGAGCACGGCCGGCATCTCAAGCGGGCTGACGCCGAGGCTCTCGGCGTCAGCGGTTCCGCGCTTGGAGATCATCGGGACCTCCATCAGCTCCGCCTCATCCCAGGTGGCGAACGCGCGCGGTCCCCACACGGCCTCGAGCAGGCGCAGGCTGCGAGACAGGACCGCCGTGGGGATGTGCAGCAGCGGCCGGCTGCGGTTCATCGAGCGAAGCACCGTATGCACGATGTCGTTGTAGTCGAGCCTCTGCGGGCCCGCCAGCTCAAAGCGCTCATGACGCCCCGCCTCTGTCCGACCGCCACTGGGCGCACGCAGCGAGGCGATGACGCAGTCGGCCGCGTCCTCGGCCCAGATCGGCTCATACACGGCCCGCCCGCGCCCGGACACGGGCATCACCGGGAGCAGGGCCAGGCGCTCCAGCAGCGTGAGCCAGGGATCCCCCGGGGCGTAGACGATCGACGGCGCGAACACCGTCGAATGCAGGCGCGACTCGCGCACCGCCTGCTCGGCGAGCGCCTTCGCGCGAAAGCAGCGGGCGCGCTGGTGGGTGGAGGCGCCGAGCGCCGAGAAGAACACGAAGCGCTCGACCCCCGAGCGCTCAGCGGCCTCGACCATCCGCCAGGTGGCGATCCCGTTGAGCTCCTCGATCGACCCGCGCGGCTGGTCGCGGATGGAGGCCGCGAGGTGCACGACCGTCTGCACGCCGCGCAGCGCGTTGCGGAACGAGGGCGGGTCGGCGAGATCGCCCAGAGCGATCTGCACGCGCACGCGCTGGGCGCCCAGCCGCCGCGGGTTGCGCACGAGGCAGCGCACCTCATCGCCTTCGGCCACGAGCCGCCGCAGTACGGCCGAGCCGACGAGGCCGGTGGCGCCGGTGAGCAGCAGCATCGCCCCAACCTAGCGGAGTGGCTGACCCGCCAGATGGTTGATTCGGCAATCACCTAGGATGGGGTTCGGCAGCGGAGGCGTCATCCGTAAAATAGGCCTCTCGCAAGCACTCTTCCCGCAAACGAACCAGGAAAGAACTGAATGGCCTACGTTATCGCCGAGCCGTGCATTGGCACCAAGGACAACTCCTGCGTCGAGGTGTGCCCGGTGGACTGCATTCACCCGACGCCGGAGGAGCCAGGCTACGACGCGGCCGAGATGCTCTACATCGACCCCGAGGAGTGCATCGACTGCGACGCCTGCGTCGAGGCCTGCCCGGTGGATGCCTGCTTCGCGGAGGACCAGCTGCCGGACGAGTGGCAGAAGTACACCCAGATCAACGCCGACTACTTCGCCAACGCCAAGTAGGAGGGGTCGCGCACGTCGAGGACGGGCACGTCCACGACGGCTTCCATGATCAGCTCGCGCAGCTTCAGCGAGTCGAAGCTGTGTGACTGCGGCGCCACGGGGTTGACCGTGATCGCGAGCAGCTCGATCGGTGCGAGGACCTCGATGGCGATGCCCTGGCGCGCGTACCAGCGCGGCCCCCGGCGCGAGAGGAACACCTTGGTGGGGTCGGCAACGATGATCCTCAGCTGGCGGCCCGCGCGCTCGCGCCGGGCGCCGAGCAGCCCCTCCAGAAAGCGCTCGGAGAGGGCGCCGTCGATGAGCAAGCTGCCGGCGCGCGGGTGCTCGCTGAGAAGTGCGGCGATCTCGGCCGGCTCGGCGTTCAGCACGAGCCGCCGCTCGAGCGCGACGCGCTCACCGGCCTCGCCGTCGCCCGCGCCCGCCTCGCCGCTTGCAGCCGCGCCGCCGGCGCGGGGCAGCCTGACGAGGTCGATCGCGTCCAGCGTGCTCGCCACGACCTGCGCGATGTCCTCGCCGAGGACCGCGCCGGTGGCCATCAGCAGCCCGTCGGCGACCGCCGGCGAGGAGGCCGCGCGACGGTCGATCGCGCCATCGATCAGCACCTGCTCGGCGCCGAGCTCGAGCATCGCGTCGCTCACGGCGCGCACGTCCTCGGCCGCGCTCGGGCCGGCCACTTCGACCGTACCGGCCTCGGTCAGGCGGGCCAGGATGACTTCGCCGAGCGGTGTCCTCACGCCCGTCTGCGCGAGGCGCTCGTGTGCCACGCCGCTCGCGCGCAGCAGTTCGCCGGTGGTCGCCACGACGCTCCCCTGCGCGAGGTTCAGGAGGGGCTTCTCGATGCGCGCGTCGATCACGTCGTGGGCCTCGCCGTCGCGACCGATCGAGGTGACTCCCACTGCTGTCCCCGCGGCCGCATGCTCGGCGAGGATCGCGGTGAGCGTCTCGGTCTTGCCCGTGTTCTTGGCGAGCCCTACCAGCGCCAGCCGCCGCGCTCCGCTCAGCAGCGCCGTCAGCGGGGCCGGCGCGTCGCTAGCCATCCGCGCCGGATGTGCTCGCGGCGCCGCGGAGGCTGTGGGCGGAGGAGTCGTCCATCCTCGCGGCCAGCTCGCGCACGATGAAGCTGGCCACGTGATAGGGATAGGTGCCCTTCGAGAAGCCGGCGTCGTAGCCGAGCTCCTTGGCGAGCTCGTTGGAGACGCGCGGGCCGCCGCAGGTGAGGATCAGCTGCTTGCGCCGCCCCTCCGCCTCGACGATCTCCACGAGCTCGGTCAGGTTGTGAACGTGGAGGTTCTGCTGGGTGACCGTCTGGGAGACGAGGATCGCGTCGGCATTGAGGTCGATCGCCCTGGCCACGAGCACGCTGTTGGGCACCTGGCTGCCGAGGTTGTGGGTCTGGAAGGCCTTGTAGCCCTCCAGGCCATGATGCCCGTGGAAGCCCTTCAGGTTGAGCATCGCGTCGATGCCCACGCTGTGGGTGTCGGTGCCGGTTGCGGCCCCCACGATCACGATCGGACGGCCGATGTGCTCGCCGGCGAACGCTTCGATCTCGTCCTCGTTCATGTACTCGATGTCGAACCCCTCGTCGCTGAGCGAGGCATAGTCGACGGTGCTCGAACACTCCCCGAACATCACGAAGTAGGTGTAGCCCTCGGTGAGGCTCTGGTAGTGGACGACCTCCGGGTGCTCGAAACCCATCTTCGCCGCGAGCTCCTGGGCCGCCTTGCGCGCGGCCAGGCCGTAGGGGACGGGCAGCGTGAAGCTGAATTGAACGATCCCGTCGCCGAGGTGGTCGGCGTAGGGCTTCACGTGCTCGAGATCGATTCGCCCGCGCGGGTCCGGCGCCGCTGCCGGGGCTGGGCTAGACACGGCTCGGCACCCCGCCCATCAGCTCGCTGGCAGGGTTCAGATAGTCCTCGTGAGTATCGATGATCCCCTCGGTTCCGCGGCCCTCGTCGACCTGGCGCGGGACGTCCCCGAAGACCCCATCCCCTAGCGCGGCGAACAGGCCGATATCGGCGATTCGCTCGAGCAGCTCGTGCGCTCCCCGCAGCACCTCCCGGGCGCGCGTCTGCACGATGCCGCCGCGCTTGAACTCGATCTCCTCGCCGAGGTCGCGCGCCGCGTCGAACACGTAATTGACATTTTCCAGACCGATCACGCGGTCGTGGACGTGGGGCGTGAAAATCCCCTCCGTCGGGACGCCGATCGTCTGGATGCCCTGGCCGGTCGCGATCGTGACGAGATTGAAAAGCGAGTCGCACGCGTGCGTGCGGTAGAGGTTGCCGTCCATGTGTCGCGTCGGGGGCATGTACTTGACCGGACAGTCGGGGAACAGCTCGCGCGTCAGCTGCGCCTGCGCCCACTCGAGCAGCAGACCGTTCACCACCGGCGGATCGATCTCGAAGGCGTCGCCGAGCGCGATCTGCGCATCGGGCACGCCGGAGTCGAGCGCGAGCTGGCGGTTGATGAACTGCGAGGCGGTCACCGACGGGGCGGCCTCGATCGCATCGGCGGTGCGCAGGTAGTTGTCCTCGCCTGTGTTGATCACGACACCGAAGTAGCCGTTGATCATGCGCGAGACGCGCTGGTCGATCAGGCCGCGCACAGGGTTTATGTCGCGGTAGAGGATCCCGTAGAGCGCGTCATTGACCATGTTGTCGAAGCCCTCGATCGCGCCCATCACCGCGATCTCCGGCATGCACAGGCCCGAGCAGAAGCTCGACAGCCGCACGTAGCGGCCGTTCTTCACAGACCACTCATCGAGCGCGGTGCGCATGATGCGGAAGTTCGCCTGCGTGGCGAACGTCCCGCCGTAGCCCTCGGTCGTGGGCCCGTATGGGACGTAGTCGAGCAGGCTCTGCGCAGTCGAGCGGATCACCGCGACGATGTCTCCGCCGGCCTCGGCGACGGCCAGGCCGTGCACGACGTCCTCATACACGTTCCCGGTCGCGGTCAGCACGTAGCGCAACGGCGGCGGGCTCTCACCAAGGCGCGCACGCAGCTCCGAGCGCTCGCTCATGCGTGCGCTCATCTGTGTCAGGCGCTCCTCGCAGGCCAGCGTTATGCGTGCTCTGATCGCACCATCCTGCGCGCGCTGCAGCGCGCACAGCTCGAGCTTCCCGGCGTCCACGTCCTCGGCGATCTGCTGGGCTGTGCGCCTCTCGTCGTCGAGCATCGCGTTGCCGAGCCAGTAGGCGATTCCCCGTCCGAGCTCGCCGCGGTCGGCGACATGGTCGACGAGCACGTTCGGGAAGAGGCGCGTCGAGCTCGTTGGCGCCGTCCACGCCGAGCAGCCGTGCGACCGTTCGCTCGACCGAGACCGTCGTCTTGTTGGCGATCTCCTCGCCGACCTGCGCGGCGATCTGGGAAGCGGCCTGCCGGCAGGAGGCGACCACGCCGGGATCGAGGTCGAGCTTTCCCTGTGCCCCTTCGGAGGAGCTCATCGGACGTCTCTGACGATCGGGAACGGGATGACCTCGCGCAGAGTGTCGCGTTCGGTGAGGATCATCACCAGGCGATCGACGCCCATGCCGCCGCCGGCCGTCGGCGAGTAGCCGTACTCGATCGCCCTGCGCGTACTCCTCGTCGTTGGGGTGGGGGACGTCCTCGTCGTCGATCATCCGCCGCTTGCGCTGGTCGACGAACCGCTGCCACTGGTCGACCGGGTCGTTCAGCTCGGTGTCGCCGCTGACCAGCTCGATGCCGCCGATCACGGCGTCGAAGTGCTCCGCGAGCTCGGGGTGCACGGCGTGGCGCTTGGTGATCGGAAAGGGCTCGAGCGGGAAGTCGAAGACGTGCGTGGGCTGGTTGATCGTGTGCTCGATCTTGCTCGAGTAGATGTCCGAGACCACCTCCGCCCAGGTTGCCTCGGGGTCGACCGGCTCGTCGAGCACCTCGGCCAGCTCGTCGCGCGTGGACTCCATGAAATCCACGCCGGTGCGCTCGAGGATCAGATCGCGCATCGTCACCCGCCGCCAGGGCTTGGCGAGGTCGATCTCTTCGCCGTTCCGTTTGATCACCGTCCGCCCGAGCGCCGTCCGGGCGACGTCGCGGAACATTTCTTCGGTCACCGTGGCGACGTCGTTGTAGTCGGAGTAGGCGCACATGAACTCGATGATCGTGAACTCGGGGCTGTGCTTCGGCGAGATGCCCTCGTTGCGGAACACCTTGCCCATGTCGTAGACGTTCTCCATGCCGCCGACGATGCAGCGGTTGAGGAACAGCTCGACGGAGATGCGCAGATACAGGTCGCGGTCGAGGGCGTTGTGGTGGGTCGTGAACGGTCGCGAGCCGGCGCCGCCGGCGAGTGACTGCAGAGCCGGCGTTTCGATCTCGACGAAGTGGCGTTCGGCGAGCCACTCGCGGATCGCGAGGATGATCTTGTTGCGCGTGATGAACAGCTCGCGGGTGTCCTCGTTGGCGAGCAGGTCGAGCTCGCGGTAGCGGTAGCGCGTACCGGTGTCGCCGAGCCCGTGGTGCTTGTCCGGCGGCGGGCGCAGCGTCTTGGTCAACAGCGTGCACTCCTTGACCGCCAGCGCCAGCTGGCCGCGCTGGGTGACGTAGACGCAGCCGAGTATCCCGAGGATGTCGCCGATGTCAAAGCCGAGGATGCGGTCGTAGGTCTCCTGTCCAAGGGCGTCGACGCGCACGACCACCTGGATCGAGCCGGACAGGTCGCGAATGTCGAGGAACGCCGTCTTGCCGTGCCCGCGGCGGGAGATCAGGCGGCCGGCGATCTGGTAGCTGCAGCTCCGGGTGCTCGCCGGGCTCGAGCGTGGCGGCGTCATGCGCTGCCAGCACGTCGGCGATCCGCGTGCGCGTCGCCCACAGCGTGACCGCCGGGTAGGGGTCGATTCCTTCCGCGCGCAGCCGCTCCATCTTGGTGCGGCGTTCGTCGAATTCGACCGCGCCGTTCTCCGGCTCGGGCTGATCCGGCTCGCTGGAGGCCGCAGTCAACCCATCATCCCTCTTCTCTTCCTGTTGCTCTGATGCTGACATAGAAGACGATCCTCCCAGTTGGCACGCGCTTGTCAAGCGCCTCGATCAATCGGGGCGCGCGAAACGCACGCGCCCCCGCAGGCACGCATGGCCCGCCGTTCTGCTCGGGCATGTCGGTGTGCGCGGCGGCCTGACGCTCAGGCCATCGGCAGCGACATGCCCACGGGTTTGCGGCTCTCCGTGGGCTCGGGCGCCGGGGCGCCCACCTCGACGAGGGGTAGAACGGGGAGCGGCAGCGGGCGCCATCGCGATCAGCCCGCGCGCGACCTGGTGGATCGCCTGTGAGGCGGGATCATCGGGGTCCTCGATAACGAGCGGAACGCCGCTGTCTGCGTGTTCGCGCAAGGGCATGGTCAAGGGCACGCTGCCGAGCAGCGGGACGTCGAGCTCGTCCGCGAGCTCCTTTCCGCCGCCTTCGCCGAAGATCGCAAAGCGCTCGCCCGAGGGTGTGGTGAAGCCGGACATGTTCTCGACCACCCCGCCGATCTCGAGCGAGACCTTGTGCGCCATGTGGGCGGCGCGACGCGCGACCTTCTGGGCGGTCTGCTGCGGAGTGGTCACGATCACGAACTGGGCCTGCGGAAGCAGCTGGGCGAGCGTCATCGAAACATCGCCCGTGCCCGGAGGCAGGTCTATCAAGAGGTAATCCAGCGCGCCCCAGTCGACGTCCTGCAGGAACTGGGTGAGCGCCTTGTGGAGCATCGGCCCGCGCCACACGACCGCGGAGTCCTCCTCCACGAAGAAGCCGATCGACATCACCGACACTCCGTGGGCGCTCAGGGGAATGATCTTGCGCTCTGCGGAGACCGGTGGCCGGGTCGCGCCGAGCCCGTACATGCGCGGGATCGAGTAGCCCCACACATCGGCGTCGAGGACGCCCACGCGCTTGCCCTCACCGGCCAGCGCCGCCGCGAGGTTGGCGGTCAGCGTGGACTTGCCGACGCCGCCCTTGCCGGAACCGATGCAGAGCACGTTCGCGACCTGCGCGAGCGCCCCTTCGGGGAGGCTGCCGCGCCCGAGCTTCTGCTGCAGGGCGGCCTTCTGGGCGTCGCTGAGCACATCGAAGAAGACGTTCACGTGCGTCACGCCGTCAAGCGCCGAGGCAGCCTCCGCGACGGCGGTCTGGAAGTGCCCCTTGATGGGGCAGCCGGGCGTCGTCAATGAGACGGTCACGTCGACGACACCGTTCGCGCCGATGTCGATCGAGCGCACCATGTCGAGCTCGACGATCGAGCGGTGCAGCTCGGGATCGATCACCGCCGTGAGCGCCTCGAGGATCTCATCTCTGCCGACCATGACGCTCATTCTGACAAACCTGCTCGCCGTTGCTCTGCCCGCCGCGGCGGGCAACCCCTCGAGCAGGCATTAAAGACCCGCGGGACGGTGGGGGCCGCCCCGCGGGTCGAGGGAGGAGAGGGTGCTACTACTGCCGGCGGATATGAGGCCGGCAGACCGTCCCGACCACCGCCGGTCCGTCGGCGGTGTCCCGGTCCTCTCCGGTCCGGGGCGGGGGAAGTCGTTGTTCAGACGAGGCTGAGAATGCGCTCCTGCACGCGGTTGGCAAGCTCGGGAACGTTCTTGGCGACGGCGTCGCGCCGATCCTCAAGTTCGCTCACGGTCTTCTCGATCTCACGACGGCGCTGGCGCAGTTCACGCTCGACGCGCACGCGGGTTTTGCGGACCTCGCGCTCCACGCGGTTGCGCGCGGTGACGCCGCGGCGCTCGAAGCGGCGCAGCTGCGCCTGTGCCTTGGTGGTGGACCCGTAGCTCGAGATCGTGTCGTTGACGCTCGCAAGCACGCGATCGCGGGCGATCAGGGCCGCGCCGACGGGGATCAGCACTGCGCGCTCGGCGTAGTCGCCGAAGACGCCTGTGCTCTCGCGCGTCGAGGTCTCGGCCTGGCGGATGCTGGCCTGAGCGTCTCTGAGGGCGCGGGTCGCGCGCCGTCGAAGCGCGCCTTGATTTGGCCGCGGTGCTGTTGCGTGTGGCCGAAGCACGGCGCGAGCGGGTGGTTTTACGCGCACCGGGTTTGGCGGCGGATTTCGCGCCGGCTTTCCGTTTTGCGGGGGGTAGTTGTGCTGGCAGTTGGCATTCGAGGGGTTCTCCTCTTCTTCCTCGCTTGTCGAGGAAATGGATACGGATTTGATGCTTCTTCGCAGGCCCGATGGCGAGCCTAGCAAGCGAACACCTGTTTGTAACCCGCTCCACGAAGATTGTTACTCGGCAATCATACCATCGCGCGAAAACCCTGCAAGGAGAGGGTCTCCACCCGGGGTAGATTGTAACAAGAGGAACATGCGTTCGATGACGATCGGGCACCCGGGCGCCGCCTTCCAGCAGCGCTTTCATGCGAACGGAGGTTCGGGCGCCACCCGCGCGGCGGCTGCGGGCCTCGGCCCGGCGTTCGAGGCTAGATCCGAGGCCAGCTAGATCGGCAGGCGCGTGCGCGCGAGCCACAGCTCGGGCGTCTGCAGCTCGGCGGAGCTCGGCAGGGCCTCGGGGCCGCTCCACACGCGCGCCAGCGCCTCTGGTCCGCCCTCGTCAACGACCGCGTCGCAGAAGCGCCGCCCCACCTCGTACTGGCGCAGCTTCATCTCCAGCCCCAGGAGGCGCTCGAGCACGCGCCAGGGCAGGCTGCGGACCTCCCGGCGGTGGTTGAGCGCGGCGCGCAGGCGCGGCAGCGACGGCAGTACCTCGGCGCCGATCGCGTCCATCGTGTGCTCGGCATGGCCCTCGATCAGCGACATCACCGCCTGAATGCGCTCGACCAGCTGCCAGCGGTCCTCGCCGAGCGTCAGGCGCAGAAGCTCGCCGCGACGCGCTCGCTCCACGAGCTCGCGCAGCTCGCCTGGATCGGGCAGCTTGGGCCAGCGCCCGCCCTCCTCGGCGCCGTCGTTCAGTCCGGTCGAGCCATTGCCCGGGCTGCCGTCGCCGTTGGGGGCGGCTATGTCACCGGCGGTCTGCGCCGAGCCTCGGCCCGTGATCGTGACCTGCAGCCCGTCGATCAGCTCTCTGAGCAGCCCTCCCAGATGGTCTCGAAGCCACGGCGCGCCCGAGAACTGCACCGCGTGGGTGATCTCGTGGATGGTCACCCACAGAACCAGCTCGTCGCGATCCACTGCGAGGTTGCGCGCCGTGAGCGCCAGGTTGGGAGCGAGCAGCAGCAGCCGTGGCGGTACGCGGTCGTCGAGCAGCGCCAGGTCGTACTGGCCCAGCACCCGCTGGGAGAGCACGCCGGTCAGCGCCCCGACCTGGGCGCCCAGCAGGAAGCCCGAGGCCGAGCGCAGGGGCCCGGACAGCGGGCCGGCGGATGGCGCCTCGATGTGGTCGGTGAGCGTCTCCACGAGCGGTCGCATGCTCTTCAGGTTGGCGGCGATCCAGCCCGGCCGGTCGACCATCTCGAGCGCCGGCAGCTCGCCCGGCAGCTGCAGCCCGCTGTAGGTGCTCACGCGCTCGGCGAAGTCGTATGCGAGCGGCTCGACCGAGCCGGCGCGCACGCCTCCATACGGCGGCGAGCCCGCGACGAGCTCTCCGATCCGCTGGGCCGCACGCCAATCGATTGCCTGCACCCATAGAGCGTAGCCCCACACGGCCGCCGCGCTCGTATTCTAGGCCTGTGCCCATCTCCAGGACCGCGCCTGCGCCGTGGGGTGAACCCTCCGATGGGCACGCGCGCGCGACGGCGTTCCTGGAGCGGGCCGAGGTGCGCGACGTGCTCGCATGGATGCGCCTGCTCGTCGATCCGCAGGACGCCGCGGCGGTCGTGCGCGCACTGGCCCGCCCGCCGATCGACCTGCGCCAGGTGGACCTGGCCCGCGTGATCCAGGTCGCTCGCCGGCGCAAGCTCGACCTGGTCTCGGGGCTCACCGCGGCCACCGAGTCCCCCCAGGTCCCGCCCGAGGCGCGCGAGCGGATTCAGCGGTTCGTCGAGCTGCACTCGAGCTCGGTGTCCGAGCTCGACAGCGTGCAGGGAGACGTGTTCGTCGCCCGCCTGATCGAGCGTC
This sequence comes from uncultured Solirubrobacteraceae bacterium, assembly GCA_963764185.1. Lineage (GTDB taxonomy): Bacteria > Actinomycetota > Thermoleophilia > Solirubrobacterales > Solirubrobacteraceae > Palsa-744. The sequence goes on from CAVXRF010000009.1 coordinate 652,642, forward strand.
TCGGTGTTCGCGGGCGCCCGTTGCTCGCGCCCGAGCAGGCGGCCGAGCAGCAGGCGAGCCTCGAGCAGCTGCGCGAGCTGGCCGCCGAGTTCGTACGTGGAAAGCCGCGCTCGACGCCTCGCGAGATGGCTCGTCACCTGGTCGCGATGGTCGCGGAGGGTCAGCCGGAGACCCGCGCCGGCGGCTGGTCCGGGGCGCCTCAGCAGACGGTCCGGCCAACCGGGTCTGAGCCGGCGCAACCGGGAGACACGGTCGGAGCCACGGCCTCAGAGCTCGAGGCGACGCTTCATCTGATGCGCGAGGAGGTGCTTTCGAGCGTCGCGCGAATCGGCGGGCGCCTGGGCGAGCTGCGGCTTGACACCGACCTTGACATCTCCCACGGGGTGGTGCGATATCTGGAGCTGCTGAAGCTCTCGGCGCTGCTCCAGCGCCCGCCCGGCGAGGGCATCGCGGAGGCCCTGTCGGACATCAACGCCCGCCTGCTCGCCGCAACCACGCCACTCCAGCGGGAGATCCTGCAGACCTCGACGCTCGACGACGCCCTGCTCGGAGAGGAGGACGCGCCCGGACCGAGCGCCCAGCGCCCGGGCTCGGAGACGGGAGCGCGGATCGGCCAGCTCGGCGAGCCTTCGCTGGGGCCGTTCCTGCCGCGCAAGGGCATCGGCCTGGCCCTGTCGGCCTCTGACATCGAGACATACCGCAGCTGCCCGCTGAGATACAAGTTCGCGCGCGTCCTGCGCATCCCGACCGGACAGACGCTGCACCAGCGTTTCGGGATCGCCGTCCATCAGGTGCTCGAGCGCTATCACTCCGAAGGCGGGCAGACGCTCGAGCAGATGCTGGGCCTGCTCGACGCCGGGTGGCGCAAGGGCGGGTTTGGCGAGCGCGAGCGTGAGATCGAGCTGCGCGAGAAGGCGCGCGTGGCGCTCACGCGCTATCACGAGCGGCTCGGAGATCAGGATTCTCAGCCGGTGTGGTTCGAGCGGGCATTCTCCTTCACGCTGGGCCCCACCACCTTCGCGGACGCGTCGACCGCGTCGATCGTCTGCGCGACGGCGAGGACGAGGAGTACGAGCTGATCGACTACAAGACCTCGCGCCCCAAGACGGCCACGCAGCTGCGCGACGACGTCCAGCTCTCGCTGTATGCGCTCGCCGCGCGCGAAGACTGGGGGTTCGAGTCCTCACGCCAGGCCTACTACTACGTGCTCGACGACCGCAAGGTGCGCGTCCCCAGCGGCGAGAAGAGCGCCGAGTCGGTGAAGGAGACCGTGCTCGAAGTCGGCGAGGCGATACTCGCCCAGGAGTTCGAGCCGACTCCCTCGCGAGCGGCCTGCTCGATCTGCGACTACCGCATCGTGTGCCCGGCGTCGGAGGGGTAGGGCTACTTGCCCTCGAGCCCTCGCTGGCGCAGAAAGCGCTGGAATTCCCGGGCGAGCATGTCTCCTGAGGGGACCTCCTGGCGCGAGCTCTCCTCCTCGCTTTCAGCGGCCTGCTCGAGCCGTTCGACGAACGCCTGGATGTCGGGGTCGCTCTGCACGGCGAGCCCCACCTGGCGCTCGTAGTCGGCTGCCGCCGACTCGAGCTCTGAGACGTCGACGGACACTCCGATGAGGCCTTCCAGCCTGCGCACCAGCGCCAGTGCCGCCTTCGGATTGGCGGCGGCGGCGACGTAGTGGGGGACGGCGGCCCACAGGCTCGCCGAGGGCAGGCCCGCCTCCGCACAGGCGCATGCTGCAGGACGCCGACGATGCCGGTGGGCCCCTCATAGCTCGAGCTGCTCATGCCGAGGCGCGCGACCAGCGAAGGGTCCGAGGCGTAGCCGGTCATCGTCACCGGGCGGGTGTGCGGGACATCGCCGAGCAGCGCACCCAGCGAGACCACCAGCTGCACGCCGAGCGCTTCGGCGAGGTCGACCAGATGCGAGCTGAAGGCGCGCCAGCGCATCGAGGGCTCGATGCCCTGGACGAGCACGAGATCTCGCGGAGCCCTGGGAGCAGGCGCCTCGAAGACCTCCACCGTCGGCCACACGATCTCGCGCTTGTTGGCATCGTCGAACTGGACGCACGGCCGGTTGGCCTGAAAGTCGTAGAACTCCTCGGAGTCGATCCGCGCAAAGCGCCGCGCCTCCAGTGCCGAGGCCAGGAAGGAGACCGCGCTGGAGGCCGCATCGCCGGCGTCGTTCCAGCCCTGGAATGCGCACACCATCGCCGGGGCGCGTAGGCCATCGGGACGGCGGTCCCAGATGAAGGGCTGCATCCGAACCACCGTACATCATGGTCTGATGTCCGCCGTCAGCAGCTCTCCCGCGCAGCGGCGCCCAGACCGTCGCCACCCTGCGCGGCGAGGAGGAGGTGGACGGGGTGTTCGCGTGCACTCGCAAGGAACGCCAGATCTCCCGCTCGGGCAGTCCGTATCTGACGATCGGGCTGCGCGACAACACCGGAGCCATCCTCGGACGCGCCTTCCGTGACGCCGACGTCCTCGCCGGGCGCTTCGAGCGGGGCGAGCTCGTGCAGGTTCAGGGACGGGTCGAGCGCTTTCGCGACGAGCTCCAGATCGAGGTTCGAACGATCACCCGCGCAGAGGGCGTAGAGGCCGACCCCACCCGCTTTCTGCCCGTCGCCTACCGTGACCTCGACGAGCTCGAAGGCTTCCTCGAGCACCTGGCGCGGGAGGTCTACGACCCCGGGTTGAAGGCCCTGCTGGCCGCGCCTGCTGGGCGATGACGAACTGCGAGCGGAGATTCGCCGCGCGCCCTGCTCGGTGCCCAGACCGCCCAACAGCCGGCCGGGCGCGGGCTCCTCCGCCCGCGGTCCCTCCAACCACCACGCCTACCTCGGCGGCCTGCTCGAGCACACGGTGGCGGTCTCGACGATGTCCCTCGAGCTGTGTGCCCTGCATCCGCGCCTGGATCGCGATCTGCTCGTGAGCGCGGCGATCGTCCACGATCTCGGCAAGACGCGCGAGTTCTCCTACGGCTCCGAGATCAGCCGCAGCGAGCAGGGAAGGCTGCTCGGGCACATCCAGCTCGGGCTTCGCCTGATCGCAGAGCATGCCCCGCCCGCGCTGGACGGCGAGCGCAGACTCGCGCTCGAGCACTGCGTGATCCTCCACCACGGGGCCGATGCCGCCAGCGGCCAGCGCTTTGGCTCAGCCGAGGCGCTTTCGCTGCATCGCCTGAATGCGCTCGACGCACACGTCAAGAGCGCGTTTGAAAACGGCGTGTCCTAGGGCCCGCGGACGGTAAAGCGCCGCTCCTGCGGTGCCGATACAGCGGTGATGGGCGATATTGCCGTACCAACAGCCGATTCTCCGCCCGCCGGACCGCCCTCAGACGCCGAGAGCGAGCACTCCGGCAGCGGCCTGTACCCGCCGCGGCGCCCGGGGCGCTCGACGCGGATGATCGGCGAAGTGGTCGTCGACCTCGGCTTCGCCGATCGAGACACCGTCGAGGAGGCGGTGGCGTCGGCTCGTGCCCAGGGTCGCCCGACCGGCCTCGTGCTGGTCGAGCAGGGCGTCCTGCGCCACGACCAGCTCGCCCGCGTCGTCGCCGAGCGCTTCGGCCTGGACTACATCGACCTGGCGGTCTATGACCTCGACATGGGCGCGGTCAGCCTTCTCAGCCCGGATGCGGCCAAGCGCTACCAGGCCGTTCCGGTCGGCTTCGCCGAGGACGGGGCCCTGCTGCTGGCGATGGCCGATCCCACGAACGTCCTGACGATCGACGACATCGCGATGATGACCGGCAGGCGTGTGCGCGCCGCGGCGGCTTCGGTCGAGGATCTGAATCTGCTGCTGGCGAGGCTCGCACGCATGGACGAGTCGATCGAAGACCTCATCGATGAGGACGCCGAGCCCTCGGGCGAAGCGGATCTGCATCTCGAGGAGACGGCCGACAGGGACGCGCCGATAATCAAGCTGGTCCACTCGATCGTCGCCCAGGCGATCCAGCAGGGCGCCTCGGACATCCACGTGAACCCCGAGGAGGGTGACACCCGCGTGCAGTATCGCGTGGACGGCGTGCTCTATCCGGCAGCCACGATCAAGCGCAGGATGGCGATGGGCGTTGTCTCGCGCATCAAGATCATGGCCGACATGGACATCTCCGAGAAGCGCGTGCCGCAGGATGGGCGCTTTGCCCTGACGGTCGACGGGCGGCGCGTGGACATCCGCGTCGTCACCCTGCCCCTCGTCTATGGCGAGGGGGTGGTCCTGCGCATCCTCGACAAGGGTGTCGTGATCCAGGGCCTTGACTCGCTGGGCATGGAGCCGGCCGAGCTCGACAGGTTCACCCGAGCGATCAAAAAGCCGAACGGCGCCGTGCTCGTGACGGGCCCCACGGGCTCCGGCAAGTCGACCACGCTGTATGCGGCGCTGAACGCCCTGAACGACGGCGAGCGGAGCATCCTCACGATCGAGGATCCCGTCGAGCAGCGGATAGCCGGCATCAAGCAGATGCAGATCGCCACCAAGGCGGGAGTCACCTTCGACGTCGGACTGCGCTCGATGCTGCGCGCCGATCCCGACGTGATCATGGTCGGGGAGATCCGCGACCGGGAGACGGCTCACATCGCTGTGGAGGCGGCGCTCACCGGCCACCTCGTGCTGTCGACCATTCACACCCGCGACGCGCCGAGCGCGCTCGGACGGCTGATCGACATGGGCATCGAGCCGTTCCTCGTGTCCTCGGCGGTGGACTGCATCGTCGCCCAGCGACTGGTGCGGATGCTGTGCAAGCACTGCAAGCGCCCGCTCAAGGTCTCTGAGGCGGTGCTGGCCGAACACGACCTGGCGGGCGCCGAACCGTATGAGCCGGTGGGCTGCTCGCGCTGCGGCGGCGCGGGCTACCGCGGTCGCCTGGGCCTGTATGAGGTGATGAGCGTCAGCGAGCCGATCCGCGCGCTCATTCTCGAGCGGGCCTCGATCGACGACATCGTCGCGGTCGCGGTCTCGGAAGGGATGCTGCGCCTGCGCGACGACGGCATGCACAAGGTGCGCGAGGGGCTGACCTCGATCGCCGAGGTCGAGCGGATCACAGCCAGCCTGCTGTAGGCGACCCGGCCCGCGGGGGAGGACCAGCTGTCCTTGGAGCGATGGGGCGCAGCAAGGACGGCGTCGCAACGGGCGCGACGCCGTCCCCGGAGACCCCGCGGGCTCTACTTCTTCGAGCCGGCCTTCTTGTGGCTGGACTTCTTCGCGTGGCTTGCTTTTTTGGCGTGCGCCTTCTTGTGTTTCTTCTTGTGGACGATGACCGGCGGCTTCGGGTTCAGGCGCGTGCTGCCCGAAAAAGCGTCCGGACGGCAGCCCGACGGGCGGCCGAGGTCGAATGGCCCCGAGATCGCCTGCGTGACGACGCCTTTTTCCAGATAGGCGTATGTGACCGTCAGCAGCGGGTCGACGCGCGGCTCCACGCAGATCTTGGTGCCGATCGCAAACTGCCCGGTGATCCTCTCGTAGCCCGCGTGGGTCAAGCCGACGCAGTTGGTGGCGTAACCCGGGAATTCCGCCGAGCACGAGAAGGTGTCCGTGAGGGCATTTCCGGCCTGAACGCCGGTGACGAGCGGTGAGGCCCCGGTTCCCGTCAGCGGAATCTGCGACTGCAGCTGGTAGCCGGTGATCGGGCCGTTGCAGAAGAACTCGTACTGAACCTGCTGTTCTTCACTACCGACTTCCGGCTTGCCGGGGGATACCTGGCCTGCGCACGTGTAGTTGTTGGGATTGGATTCTTCGGCGTGGCTCGTTGCCGCGGTAGCGAGTAGCAGGGCGAAAGAGCCCACGATCGCGGCGAGCCAACATGTGGCGGTGCGGTGGGCTGGTCGGAATGCATGCAACGGGGGTCTCCGTTCGTTGGTTGATTGCTGCGTCATTGATGCAGGAGCCCTTCCAGGCTCTTTGCTGGTGAGGCTGGGTTGAAAGATGGTTTGGTGGGCCGGGTGTCCGCCGACGCGAAGGGTGAGATCAACAGGACGCCGGCCGGCGGATGGGATGTCAGCGTCGCGGTCGAGGCGCCGCTCGGCAGTTCGCTCGCGGTGGCGTTGGCGATCGAGCCGAACGTGACCACGATCAGCCCGTGCGTGCCGTAGGTGGTGTTTGCCGTGATCTTGGGAACGGTCGCCTTCAGGAATTCGTCGGCCGCGGTGAGGCTGCCGGGCGTGCCGAGGAGACACTGCGCGCCGGCGGTGCCTTCGGGGCATGGAGGCTGAACGATCGTGTCGACGACCTGCGGCGGGGAGCCCGCGAGCAGCGCCGTGTCGCTCGCGAATGCGCTGCCGTCGAGCGCCGACCAGCTGCTCAGCAGCGCTCCTGCCGGAACAGCCTGGGCGTCGATGTAGGGGGCCGCGGCGGGCTGAGCCAGGGCTTCCGCGAACGTCGTGCCGGCGAGCTCGATCAGCCACACGCTCGTAACCGGGGGAAGGACCGGCGCGGGACTGCTCGCAGGCGTCGTCGTGGAGTGCGTGGACGTTTCCGGCGTTGCCGACGAGGTCGGCGACGCCGTGCTCGAGGGAGCCTTGGTGCTCGGCGCTGTCGCGCTCGCACTCGAACCTTTGGCGGCGGGCGGCGTCGCCTGGGGCGTGACCGCCGGCGGCTTCACGGCGCCGCTTGACTGCCCGCTCTGAGCCGCGAGGGCCCGCAACACCGGAGGAAGCAGGCGCGAGGCGCCGGCAAGGGAGGCGTCAGGCGCCGGACCGATGGCAGCGCCCACGGCGACGCCGACGGCGAGCATCACCCCGGCCAGCACGGCGGTTGCGCGCCCGGAGGGGAGACGTATGACGCCCCCCGGCGGCGGCGTGGGGGGTGACGCCGTAGGCGGTGCAGAGGGTGAGGCCGGCGAGGATCCAGCGGTCGGCGAAGGAGCCGGGGAGGGGCCGAACTGGGAGGTGGGGGTGTCGGGAATCTCGGTCATGAAATGGCAAGAGGGTCAAAGCTGCGCTCCAAAGGCTCCGTCTGAAAACTTCCGGTGAAGCTCCGCTCCGAATACCCGGTGTCCGGGTTACAAGCGCCCGTCCGGAAACTCTGTGATGGAGTTTCGCACAAACCAGCTTATCCGGATCGAATCTATCGGGATTATGATATGTTCGGCCCTTCCAAATGTCAAACATCAAGAAACGGAGCCCCTGTTCAATGAATCGAAACCGCCGTCTCTCCGTCGCTCTTACGATGGCTTGTGCGCTCGGGGTCGCGGCGCCCGTGGCCGCTTCGGCGACCCCCACGATCTCGATCAGCGGCGCCACCGCCTCCTATCCGCTCGTGTCGTTGCTCGCACAGAAGTACGTCAAGCTGAAACCGCACACGGTCAAGTTCAAGATCGCCCAGGGCGGGACACAGATCGGGATCAACGATGTGGCGGCCAGCCGCGTCTCGATCGGTGATTCCTCGCGTGGCCCCCTTGAAGCGCCCGCTCCTCCGGCCGGCCTCCTCTTCACCCCGATCGCAAAGTACGCGATCTGTGTGGTGACGAACAAGTCAAACCCGCTTTCAGACCTGACTGCGGCGCAGCTGCAGGCGATCTTCACCGGCAAAACCCGAAGCTGGAGCCAGGTCCCGGGCGCGAGCGCCACGGGCACGATCGACCTGATCAGCCGCACATCGGTCGCTGGCGTGCTGACGAGCTTCCAGACGCTGCTGCTCGGAGGTAAAACGGTCTCCAAACTCGCCTCGGAACAGTCCTCTGAGGGACTGCTGCGTCAGGCCGTCGAAAACGATCCGAACGGGATCGGCTTCCTGTCCAACTACGCGGCAAGCCTGGGTCGCGTCAATTCCGTTGGCTACAACGGCGTGGCCTGTAACAAGGCCACCGCGACCTCTGAACAGTACACGGGCGTGGCGCGGTTCTACGAGGTGACGCTGCACCAGCCGAAAGGCTTTGTCGCGTCATTCATCAACTGGATCACGAAATCAGCGGCCGCGCGCAAGATCATCTCCAGCCAGTGGATTCCGCTTAGCTAGTTCCAAGATGACGGCGCCGGTCCAATATCCGGCGGCAGGGCTGGTCCCGTTCAGCGCGACGGGGCCGGCCTCGCCGGGCGGGGGAAAGTGGGCCGGCGATGGCGGCCCGGAGTCTTCATCGGGGGCTCGCCGGTTCCTGGCGAGCCTGTTCGCGCGCCTGCGCAAGCCCTGGCCCGACCGCCGCGCAGAGCGCGCGCTCGGCGGCGTCTCTCTGCTCGTGAGCGTGTGCGTGATCGCGATGATCGTGTTCGTCGGGATCCGGGCCTGGCCGATCTTCGCCCACAACGGGCTCAGCTGGCTCGGACCGGGTGGAAACCTCGAAGCCGAGATCGGCAACATGCAGGCGACGAGCGTGAACCCGCCGGCCGCGGCGTTCCATCTGAACGCCTGGCCTATCGTCTACGGCACGCTGCTGACCAGCGCGATCGCGGTCGTCTTCGGACTGGTGATCGCGGTGCTCTCCTCGATCTTCATCGTCGAGCTCGCGCCGGCGCGGCTGCGCAAGGTGGTGATCCCGGTGATCCGCCTGCTGGCGTCGGTGCCGTCGGTGATCTACGGATTGATCGGCGTGCTCGTGCTCGTGCCGTTCGTCGGCAACCACCTGGTCACCGCCTCAGAGAAGGCCTCCGAGCAGAACGTCGTCGAGCTCACCGGCGCCGGCCTCGGAGTTGCCTCAGTGATTCTGACGATCATGATCACGCCGATCATGATCGCGCTGATCTGCGAGGCGCTCATCGCCGCGCCGACATCGTGGCGGGAGGGGGCGGTTGCGCTCGGCCTGAACCCGCTGCGCGCGGTGCTCGCGGTCACCCTGCGCGGGGTGCGCCCGGCGATCGTCGCCGCGGCCGTGCTCGCGACCGCCCGTGCTTTCGGCGAGGCCGTGATGATCCAGATGGTCTCGGGCGGGCGATCGTTCGAGCCGAACCCGGCCGCCGGCGTCGTCTTCTTCTACGAGCCGCTGCGCACGCTGGCCTCGACGATCGTCGACTACCACGAAGGCGTGGGCGCCCCGGCCCTGAAAGCGACGCTGTATGCGTTTGCGGCGCTGCTTCTGTTCGCGGCGTGCGTGCTGTCGATCGGCGGCTATCTGGTGAAGCTGCCGCTGCGCAAGTACCAGACCCGCGGATGAGCACGTTCGCCCCCCATCACCAGGCAGGTCGGCCGCCGACCAGCAAGCGCGGCCGGCAATCGTCGCCGTGGACCTGGCGCTGGGGTGATCGGCTGGTGCTCGTCTGCGCGTGGACGGCGGGACTCGGGCTGTGCCTGGTCTCGGCGGGGATCGTCCTCTACATGGGCTATCGGGGGATCGAGTACCTGCGCCCCGGACTGCTGTTCACGCGGCCCGCGATCGCCACCTCCCAGAGCCAGTCCGGGGGATTCCTCGACCCTCTGATCGGCACCGTGATGCTGACCGTAATCGGCATTCTGTTCGCGGGGCCGGTGGCGGTGATCAGCGCGATCTGGATCGCGGAGTACGGGCGGCCGCGCTGGCTGGCTCGCGTTGTCGAGTCGAGCATCGAGATCGTCGCCGGGACGCCGGACATCGTGCTCGCGCTGTTCGGGCTGTCGATCTTCCAGCTCGGCCTGTTCGCGCCGCTGTCCTTCCGCTCGGAAGGGGGCGGGGTGTTTGGCAGATCCTTCATCGCGGCCGGAGCGATGATGTCGCTGATCGCGCTGCCGCCGCTGTTCGCGGCCACCCGGGAGGGGCTGCAGTCGGTTCCGGCGCACCTGCGCGAGGCGTCGTTTGCTCTGGGGAAGACCCGCATCACGACGATCCGCCGCGTCCTCTTGCCGAGCGTCCGCTCGAACATCGCCACCGGCGTGACGCTCGGCGTCAGCCGCATCATCGGCGACACGGCGATCGTGCTGCTGCTCCTCGGCGAGACGCTGCACATCGAAACGCAGGGTTCCGTGCCCGGGCTGAACGTGCTGCGCGGCACGGGCTCGTCGCTGACGAGCTACATCTACGACAACTCCCCGGCCGGCGAAGGGGCCGCGCCGCAGAAGGCCTACGCGGCCGCGTTCGTGCTGCTGCTGATGGTGCTCGCCCTGAACCTGCTCGTGGACCGGATCGGCCGCTCCCACCAGCGGTCGATGGGGCTGTCCGTACCGGGCGGAGCCATCTGAGTGGGACCTTGCGGACTTATCCCAAAACGGCGCAGGACCCGATAAGATCAGTGATTCGATTGAGATACCTGAGTTGATGGGAAATGTGTCCGATGAGTCGTGAAGAGATGCTCCTCGATCCCTGGAACGTGACTGCCGTCGAGCAGCAGGACGAGCCTCGCCCGGACCAGGACGAGGCTCGCCCGGACCAGGCCCAGGCGTCTGCGATCGAGGCTCCTCGCGTGCTTTCCATCGGAGGCGGCGAGGCGCCTGCCGTACAGAGCTCCGAGGCGCCCGCGACCGAGGCCCCGCAGGCGGTCCCGGCGGTGCCGCCTGTTCGCACGATTGTGCTCGACCGCCCGCCCGAGCCGGTCGCGCCGCCGCTGCGCGAGCGCAATCCCCTGCGCGAGCCGGGGCCGTCGACGGCCGGGCCGGAGCGCTTGCGTCTCGACGGAGTCGGCATCAACTACGCGGGCAAGCCGGCGGTCAAGTCGGTGTCGCTGTCGATCCATCAGGGCGAGGTGCTTGCGCTGATCGGTCCGTCGGGCTGCGGCAAGACGACGCTCCTGCGCACGCTCAACCGGCTGACCGAGCTGACCCCCAGCGCCAGCCGCGCCGGCGAGGTGCTGCTCGACGGCGAGGACATCCACGAGCTGCCCGACACCACCCTGCGCTCGCGGGTGGCGATGGTCTTCCAGCAGCCCAACCCGTTTCCGATGTCGATCTTCGACAACGTCGCGTTCGCGCTGCGCGAGCAATCGCGCAAGCGCCCGCGCAGGCGTGAGCTCGAACCGCTGGTCATCGATGCGCTCCGCCGCGCCGGGCTCTACGACGAGGTCAGCGACGACCTCGACCGCCCGGCGCTACGCCTGTCCGGCGGCCAGCAGCAGCGGCTGTGCATCGCCCGCGCGATCGCACCGCGGCCGGAGGTGCTGCTGATGGACGAGCCGTGCAGCGCCCTTGACCCGATCTCCACCGGCGTGATCGAGCAGCTGATCGGCGAGCTGCGCCGCGACCTGGCGGTCGTGATCGTCACGCACAACCTCGCCCAGGCGCACCGCGTAGCCGACAAAGTCGCGTTCCTCTACCTCGGCGACCTTGTCGAGTATGGGACGACCGCGGAGGTCTTCGACGAACCGCGCGCGCAGCGCACGCGCGACTATGTGCGAGGCGCATTCGGATGAGCCGGCGAGCGCGCCCGGCTCGGATGGCCGGGGCGATTGGTTCGGGGAGGGGGCTGTGGCTGTGAGCCTCGTTCCCGTCCCCTCCGAGCAGGACCGCGCGAGCTGCCCGAACTGCTCCGCCCCGCTGTCGCCGGACCAGCGCTACTGCCTGTCATGCGGTCAGCCCGTCTCCTCGGTGAGACTGGCCTTCCTTGACGTGCTGCAGTCCGACTCCCAGCCCTATGGCGCCGGCCAGGGCCCCGCCGGGCTCGTCTCCCCCGGCTACCCGTCCGTGATCGAGCCCTCCTCCTCGGGGGTACCCGCCTGGATGCGCCGCTACGCGGGATTGTTCGGGCTGCTGTCGGTGCTGCTTCTTGCGATCATCGTCGGCCTGCTGGTCGGCCATTGGATCAGCCAGAGCAAAGCCCCCGCCACGCAGGTGGTGAGGGTCGAGGGCCTCACCACCGGCGCCGCCCCGACGACGGGCGCGAGCACGACCACGCCGAGCACGACCACGCCGAGCACCACGCCCACGCCCGCCGCTGAAAGCAAAACAAGCGCCAAGGCAGAAGCCAAGGAAGTCAAAGAAGCAAAGGCGATCGAAAAAGCGCCGCCGGCGAAAGCCGTCAAAGTAAGCCCACCCAGCAACAGAAAATCGCCAACTCAACCGGCAAGCAGCACGAGGAAGAAGTCAACAAGATCGGCAACCAGCCCATCGAAACGGGCGGCTGAGATGTCGACACCGAACGGCCGCTCCACTCCGGAGGACGCGACCCAGGAGCTGGGCTCCCCCGGCCTCGGGCGTGGTCGTACCCGTCGGCGGCCTCGTCGCTCCAGCGGCTCGATGGCCGAGCTGCGCCGCAGCCGCCACGAGCTTGCGAGCGCTCGCCGCGCTGACCTGGGACCTCGGCGGGCTG
>CAVXRF010000010.1:0-8814 GCA_963764185.1 uncultured Solirubrobacteraceae bacterium
AGACCCGGCGAGAACCGCATGCGCTAGAACAATGGCGGATGGGCGCCGTCAACCTCACGCGCTTGGCCTCAGCGTCGGTCGCCTGCGCGCTTCTCGTAGCCTGCGGCAGCGCGCCGGCGGCGAGCTCGAGCGCGAAGACCTCTTCCGGCGCGATCCCCTCACCAGCCCGGGCCGCCAGCGGACAGAGGCTGCTCGAATGGCCCGAGTTCGGGCTCGACCCGCAGCGCAGCGACGTGAGCGAAGCCGCGACAGGGATCACGGCCGCCAACGTCGCGCACCTTCGGCGGATGACCGTGGCGCTTCCGGGAACGGTCGACTCCTCGCCGATCTACCTGCACGGCGCGCTCGTCGACGGAGCCGCGCACAACGTGGTGGTTGTCACGACCACCTATGGCCGGACGCTCGCGATCGATGCCGACAGCGGACAGATCCTGTGGACGTTCACCCCGCCGGGCTACTCGCGATGGGCGGGAAGCGCGCAGATCAGCACCGCCAGTCCGCTGCTCGACCCGAGTCGGCAGTTCATCTTCGCGACCTCGCCCAACGGGCTGATCCACAAGCTGTCCCTCGCCGACGGCAAGGAGGACTCCCGCGGCGGCTGGCCGGTCAGCATCACCGACGACGCTACACGCGAGAAGCTCGGGGCAGCGCTCAACATCGACGGCCCCGACATTGTGGCGGCGACGAGCGGCTACCTCGGCGACACGCCCGTCTACCAGGGACACGTCGTCCTGATCGACCGCGCAAGCGGTCGCCTTCAGAGGGTGTTCAACACGCTCTGCGCCAACCGCCGCACGCTGATCGTTCCCAAGAGCTGCTCCGCGAGCGACTCGGCGATCCTGTCGCGTGGCGGCCCGGTGGTGGAGCCGGGCGGAAAGCGCATCCTCATCGACACGGGCAACGGCCCCTGGAACGGGACCACGAACTTCGGCGACAGCGTTGTGGAGCTCACGTTCCCCTCTCTGAGCCTGCGCCAGTCGTTCACGCCGACCGACCAGGAACACCTCAACACGAGCGACCTGGATCTCGGCTCGAGCGCGCCGGTGCTGCTCGGCGGCGACCGTGTGGTGCTGGCGGGCAAGGACGGCATCTTCCGCGTGCTCACGCTGTCGACTCTGGACGGCCACCCCGCGGGCAGCGCACAGGCCCGCCGTCATCCGCTTGGCGGGGAAATCCAGCGACTGTCGATACCCGGCGGCGGTGAGCTGTTCTCGGCGCCGGCGGTCTGGCGGAGACAGGGGCACACGACGATGTTCGTGTCTGACGAAAGCGGCACCGCCGCCTACGTGCTCCGCGGCGGCAGGCTTTATCAGGCGTGGGCGAACGGAACACCCGGCACAAGCCCGGTCATGGCCGGCGGCCTGCTTTACGTCTATGACCTGTCGGCCGGAGGCATCTGCGTCTACCGCCCTGGCTCGCCGCGGGCGATCGCAAAGCTTCCCGGCACGCCGGGGCACTGGAACAGCCCGATCGTCGTGGACGGACATATCGTCGAGCCCGAGGGCAACGCCAACGACCACGACCTCACCGGAACGCTGGAGCTGTTCTCGGCCAGCTAGATGTTGTGCTGGCCAGCTGGCCTCGGGCGATCTCGACACAGGCGATAATCAAGGCCGTGGCACCAGCGAGTCTTGACAAGGAGCCGCCGGGCGGCGGGCAGTTCGACGAGCAGCGCGACGCCACGCGACGCACGAGGCTCGCCAACGAGCGCACCTACCTGGCCTGGTGGCGCACGGGGCTCGCCGCGTTCGCCGTCAGCCTCGGCGCCGGGCGGATTGCACCGGCCATCGCCGGCGGACCGCAAACGCTCTACACGGTCGTGGGCGTGCTGTTCGCTGCGCTCGGCCTGCTCGTGATCGCCTACGGACGCCGGCGCGGACGCGAGGTCGATGACGCGATATCCGAGGGCGGCTACCGGCACGCCGACGAACGGCTGCTCACGCTGATCAGCGTGCTGGCCGCGATCGGCGGCCTGCTTCTGATCATCCTGATCATCATCGGCCGATGAGCTATCTGTGATGGACGATTCACTCGCCGGCCAGCTCCTCTTGGCCTCCCCGGCGCTGTATGACCCCAACTTCAGGCGCACGGTCGTGCTGATCGGCGTGCACAACGAGGAGGGCGCCATGGGCGTCGTGCTCAACCGCCCCTCGGAGGTGACCGTGGCCGACGCGGTGCCCCAGCTCGAGCAGGCCGTCGCGGGCGAGGAGCTCATCTACGTGGGAGGTCCTGTCCAGCCCAGCTCGATCGTGTTCCTGGCGGAGTTTCTGGATCCCGCGCCCGCGGGGCTCCTGGTGCTCGGGCGCATCGGCTTCCCGGCGCCCGACGCGGACATCGACGAGCTCACACAGGCGACCGCGCGGGGTCGGGTGTTCGCGGGCTACGCCGGCTGGGGCGAGGGGCAGCTCGACGCCGAGGTGGACAACGGCGACTGGATCGCGCAGACGGCGCTGCCCGAGGACGTCTTCACCGACGTCCCGGCGGAGCTCTGGGAAGCCGTGCTCACCCGCAAGGGCGGCGGCTACGCCCTGCTCGCGCGCATGCCCGTGGACCCAAGCGTCAACTGAGAGCTCCGGAGCGCCGGGAATCTCGACCCGCCGCGCGGGAACCCCGGCGCGCGCTTCGTATCCTCTGAGAATGCTCAAGCTCGCGCGCTGGTCGACCACCCACCGCAAGTACGTCGTGATCGGATGGATCGTGCTGCTGCTCGGCGTCAACGCGCTCGCCCAGTCGGCCGGCACGGACTACTCCAACAACTTCACGCTGCCCAACTCCGACGCGCAGCGCGCCGCGGACCTGTTGCAGCGGAGCTTCCCCGCGCAGGCCGGCGACCGTGACACGATCGTCTTCCACGTGGCGAGCGGCTCGGTCCTCGACCCCGCGGTCCGCGCGAGGATGAGCGCCACCTTCGCCGAAGTCGCGAAGCTCCCGCATGTGACGAGCGTGATCAGCCCCTACACGGGCGCCGCCGCCGGCAAGTCGATATCGGCCGACGGCAGGATCGCGTTCGCCACGATCGTATTCAACGAGAAAGCCAACCTCCTGCCCACGAGCGCCGTGGAACGGGTCGTGAGCGTCGCCCGCGCCGCGGCCCGGCCCGGCCTCGAGGTCGAGCTGGGCGGTCAGGCGATCGAGTCGACCGAGCAGGTGGGCTTCGGCCTGTCCACCGCGGTGGGACTGCTCGCGGCGATCGTGGTGCTGCTGCTGACGTTCGGATCCCTGACGGCGATGGGAATGCCGATCGTTACCGCGCTGTTCGGTCTCGGCACCGGCCTCGGGGTGATCGCCCTGTTCACGCACGTCGTCGACACGCCGAACTTCTCCTCGGAGCTCGCGGCGATGATCGGGCTGGGCGTCGGCATCGACTACTCGCTGTTCATCCTTACGCGCTTCCGGGAGGCGTATGCGACGCCCGGTCCGACGTTCGCCAACGCGCGCGAGTCGGTCATGCAGGCGATGGACACCGCCGGGCGCGCCGTGCTGTTCGCGGGCTGCACGGTGGTGATCGCGCTGCTCGGCATGATGCTGCTCGGCGTCGACTTCCTCTACGGCGTGGCGATCTCCGCCTCGATCGGCGTGCTGCTGGTGATGCTCGCCTCACTGACGCTCCTGCCCGCTCTGCTCACGCTCGCGGGTGCCCGCGTGACGCGGCCGAGCCGCAGGGCCCGCAGACGGGCTCGACGGGCCGCACCCGCCGGCGCAACGCCCGCGGCCCAGACGAACGGCGCCGTCAGCGCCAACGGCGCAGGCGCACCGGTGGGCGCGGCTGCGGTGCCGACGGGCGGCGGCGCCTGGCTTCGCTGGAGTCAGCTCGTGCAGCGCCGGCCCTGGCCGATCGCGATCGCGGCGACCCTGACGATGCTCGCGATCGCGGCTCCCGCGACCGCGCTTCGCCTCGGCTCGAGCGACGCCTCCAACGACCCGGCGAGCCAGACGACCCATCGCGCCTATGAGCTGCTCGCACAGGGCTTCGGCGAAGGCTTCAACGGGCCGCTGCTCGTCGTGGCGAAGATGCCGCCAGGAGGATCTGCCGCCCGGCTGGCCGACGTCGCAAGGCTCCGAGCGGCCATCGCCGCCAGCCAGGACGTGGCCTCGGTCGCTCCGGCCCGGATAAACCCGGCCGGAGAAGTGGCGACGGTCAGCGTCTACCCACGCTCCTCCCCGCAGGCCTATGCGACCACCGTGCTGGTCAAGCGCCTGCGCGAAGAGGTGGTGCCGCCACTCGCCGCGCAGACGGGCATGACGGTCTACGTTGGCGGGGTGACCGCCGGCGCGGTCGACTTCGCGACCGTGCTCGGCCACAAGCTGCCGCTGTTCATCGGTGTGGTGGTGCTGCTCAGCGCCCTGCTGTTGATGATCGTCTTCCGCTCGCTCGTGATCCCGCTGCAGGCGGCTGCGATGAACCTGCTCAGCATCGGCGCGGCGCTCGGAGTGATCGTCATGATCTTCCAATGGGGCTGGCTGGGCGGTTTGATCGGCGTGAGCCAGGGTCCGATCGAGTCGTTCATACCGGTGATGCTGTTCGCGATCGTGTTCGGGCTCTCGATGGACTACGAGGTGTTTCTGATCTCCCGCATGCATGAGCGCTGGACGCACACGCGCGACAGCTCCCGCTCGGTCTCGGAGGGCCTCGCGCTGACCGGGCGCGTCGTCACCGCCGCGGCCGCGATCATGGTCTGCGTGTTCCTGTCGTTCATGCTCGGCGAAGACCGCATCATCAAGGAGTTCGGCCTGAGCCTCGCAAGTGCCGTGTTCCTCGACGCGCTCGTGATCCGCTGTCTGCTGCTGCCCGCCGTGCTCCACATCATCGGCCCCGCGACCTGGCGGATCCCGGGCCGGCTCGACCGGCTGCTGCCGCGCGTGAACATCGAGGGCACGATCCTGCCGAGCCAACCGGCCGGGCAGGAGGGAGCATCGTCTGTCATGCCGCCCGTCAGCGTGGGAGCCCGCCCCGGAGTAGCGGCCGAGGGAGCGGAGGGCTGAGGCCACCACTGCGGCGGTGGGCGTGGGGAGCCCTCCCGCTCTGCGCCGCCGCGTTGATCGCGCCCCCAGCCGCATGGTCGGCTCGGAGCTCGGTCGTGCTGGCGTTCCTGCCGACAGGCGTCGTCGCGCCGAGCGCCTCGGCCGTGCACCCAGGCGCACGCGACGACGCATTCCAGGCCACGCTCGCGAGCGTGCACGGCCTCTCGATCGGGATCATGTCCGCAACCCAGGGCGCCTACTCGACGCCGCAGTTTCTGCTCGACGTCACTCAGGGGGCACGGATCGCCTCCTCGGCCTACACCAGGGCGCTCCGGCCGCTGTCCCTGAGCGCGTCGGGGGCGGGCGCCGTCGTCGTCGGCTGGCGAGCTGCGAGCAGGCGCGCGGAAGATGCTCCCCAGCTGCTGCGCCCCGGTCTGCTGGCCTCGCAGATCCCCGGCGGTGCCGGCTATGCCGGCATCGCCGGCACAGATGACATCGACGGCGTGGCGGCGGCCGACCGGGATGGATACGTGGCCGAGGCGTCGCTGGGGGCGGCGCCGACGCTGCTCGCGCGCACCGGCGCCCTGAGCAGGGCCAAGCGGCTCGTCGTCGTCGACCTGCCCGCCGGCGCGCCGGGCTATCGCGATCTGCGTGCGCTGAGCGAAGAACGGCCGGCGGGAGGGCTTCTCATCGTCGTGCAGCGGGTTGCGGACTCCCCCGGGCACGAACTGCTGTGGGTGGCCGCCGCGGGGCTCCCGGGCGGCGGCGGGCGCGAGCTGAGCTCACAGACGACCAATCAGCGCGGGTTGATCGCCTCGGTCGACCTCGCCCCCACGATCCTCGATCACCTCGGCCTGCGGCCGATTCCCGCCGACATGCGCGGCGATCCGATTCACACCGACGGCGCCCTTGACTCCTCGAGCCTGCGTGGTCTGGAGCGGCGCCTCGAGGTGATCGGCGGCAGACGCCTGAAGGCGCTGGGCTTCCTGCTGCTCGCATGGGCGCTCCTCATTCTGGGATCGGCTCGCGGGCCGCGTGCGCGTGCGTGGGCGATGCGCACGGGAGCGCTGGCGGTTCTGTGGGCGCCCGTAGCCGTGCTGCTTCCCGCCGCGCTCGAGCCGGGGGCGGCGGTCGAGTACGCGACGATCGCGCTCGGCTGTTTGCTGCTCGGCGCGCTCACCGACGCTCTGATTCCGTGGCCGCGCGCGCCGCTTGCCCCGGCGATCGTCGCGCTCGTGTCCCTCGCCGTGGATGCGCTCGCACACACGCAGCTGTTGATGCGCTCGCTGCTCGGCCCCAACCCGATTCTGGGCGCGCGCTTCTACGGCATCGGCAACGAGCTGAAGTCCGGACTCGCCGTGCTCGTGCTCGCGGCCGTTGCCGCCGCGCTCTATCCGCTGGGGGCTCGCGAGGGAGCGCCCCCCACGGCGCGGGCGCGTCGCCGTGCGGCGATCACGATGGCCGCCGCGGGAGTCGTGCTCGCCGTGGTCGAGGGCTCGGCCCGGATCGGCGCAGGCGTCGGCGGCGTGATCCTCGTGAGCGCGGCCTTCGCGGTGGCGACCGTGATGCTGGCCGAGGGCGCGGTCACGAGAAGGCGCGCGTTGATCGTGCTGATCAGCCCCATCGTTGCGCTCGTCGCGCTGGCCGCGCTTGACCTCGCCACCGCGCACGGCACCGGCCACTACACGGGCAGCATCCTGCATGCGCGCTCGGCCGGCGATCTGCGTGACGTGATCGTCCGCCGCTACAAGGCCGCCTGGGGCGAGCTGCACAACCACGCGATGCCCGTCGCCACGGCCGTCGCGTTCCTGTATGCGGCAGTCGGGCTGCGCCGGCGCGAGCGCCTGCTGGCCCCCGTCGGGCAGGACCCCGTCTGGCAGGCCGCCTTCGCCGGTGGCCTCACCGCGGGTGTCGTCGGCGCCCTGGTCGAGGACTCGGGCCCCGTCCTGTTGGTCGTCGCGGTGTTCGCCCTCGGCTGTCTGGCCAGCTATCTGTGGGGCCGCCCGGCACGAGAAATCGGCGAGCGCGCGAGCCCGCGGGCCGCGGGCGACTGAGGTGCCTCAATCGATCCTCACAGGCTCGACCGGGGCCGGCTCGGCCTTGATCAGCTCAGCCTCGCCGGGCACCTTTGCGCCCTGCCAGCGGCGACCGTAGGCCAGCCATATGGCCGCCCCGCTGAAGAGCATGGCGCACAGGAGCCAACCCAGCGTCGTCGTCCCGACGCCGACATACTTCAACCCAGAGGCGGCGACGACGAAGGTGATGACCGGCCTGACGTAGTGATCCGGGGCGCTTGAGGAGAACAGCGACCCGACGAACACCGCGGGGACGCTTCCGATTATGAGCGATGCCGTCACGCCGAACACAACGTGACCGAAGATGAGAGCTCCGAGAGCGGCAGCGAGCGTGAGCGGCACGGCCTGCGTCAGGTCGGTGCCGACCAGCTGGTTGGCACCGATCATCGGGTACAGGAACAGGAGCATCACGATCATCAGCGAACCCGACCCGACCGAGGTCATCCCCACGATCAGTCCGCCCACCGCCCCGATAACCACGGTCGGCAGCGGCCGGGCGATGACGTCGTGCACCTTGCCGGTGCGGCGCTCTCCGCTGTGCCGATCAAGGACGAAGCGCAGCACCATTGCGGCGGCTCCGACGAGTAGCGCGACGCCAAGCGCCACCTCGATTTTCTGCTGAGCCGCTTTCGAATTTCCCATGAGGTGCAGCAGGTAGGCGCCCACCAGCGCCGTCGGCACCGATCCCAGCACCATCCAACCCACCAGGCTGCGGTTGACGGTTCCGCGCCGCAGGTGAACGGCGGCTCCGATCGGGCGCATCACGACCGCAGCGACGAGATCGCTGGAGATGGCCGCGGACGGGGTCACGCCGAACAGCAGGATGAGCATCGGCGTCATCAGCGCACCCCCTCCCGCGCCGGTCATTCCGACCAGGAAGCCGACCACCGCGCTGCCGAGAACGATGTAGGGGTCGATGTGCATGCCTACGCGGCGCAGACCCGGCGGGCGCCGTGCAGGATTATCTCGTGCTCTGAGACCGCCAGCGGCACGTTCTTTGAGGGCCGGTCGATGGCCCGCTCGAGGCCGGCGTCCGAGAACGGCATGACAAGGCCGCACTCGTCGCAGACGAGGTGGTGCTCGCGCTCGGCCACGCGCTCATAGCGCAGCATTGCCTGGCCGGTCTCGACGCGCTGGACCAGGTGCAGGCGCTCGAGCTGATCGAGGATCCTGTACACGCTCGCGCGGCTGACACGCCGAGCGCCGGCGCGGGCGGCCAGCGCATCCTCGATCTCGAGCGCCGTCAGCGCGCAGGTCTCCTCGTCGAGCAGCCCCAGCAGCGCGCGGCGGGCACCGCCGCTCTTGTAGCCGGCGGCGGCGAAGGTCGCCTCGGCGCGCTCGGTCCAGCTGTCGGTTGAGTTATCGGTGCTCATAGGGCGATGGTAAGAGCGTAGAAGACGACCGCCACCCCGATCACCACGCTCCCCGACGGCAGCCCTCCGATCCAGAAGCTGAGCTCCTGCCTGTTTCAGAGCTCGAGCGCCCTGCGCAGCTCCTGCGAGCCGATCCCCTCGACGCGCACGACCTTCTCGCGCGCCCCCGCTCCGCGCACGACCGAGACTCGCTGCACTCCCACCCGTGCCCGCTTTGCGATCAGTCGGCACAGCGCCTCGTTCGCGCGCCCGTCCACCGGCGGGGCGGTCACGCGTACGATGACCACGCCGTCACGCTCGCCCACGATCGCGTACGCGCGCGCCCGCGGCTGCAGGCGCACGGCTATCTCGCATCCCTCCATCACACGGGCCGGCGGGGGCCGGAGGCGGGTGGGTCTGAGCGC
>CAVXRF010000011.1:0-12755 GCA_963764185.1 uncultured Solirubrobacteraceae bacterium
AGAACGCCTCGGAGACGACGCTCCGGGCACGGCTGGTTGTCGGCGCCGACGGTCGCAACTCGACGATCGCGAGCCTCGTCGGGGCTCGCCGCGGTCGAACCTCACGCCGAACGAGCGATTCCTCTATTGGTCGTTCTTCGAGGGAGTCGAGCCCGACTCCGATCCGGCATTTGTGTTCCACCGCTGGGGCAATCGGATGGTGATCGCGACGCACGCCGACAGCGGCCTCTATCAGGTGATCCTGATCCCGGATCTGGTCGATCTCCCTCGCTTCCGGAAGGATTTGGATGGCAGCTTCATGGAGTACGCATGCGGCTGCCAGCCCGTGGCGCAGGCGCTCTCGGGCGCGCGGCGGACCGGGAAGCTGTTCGGGATGCTGCGCTGGGAGGGGTTCTTCCGGGAGGCCTCCGGCCCCGGCTGGGTCCTGGTCGGCGACGCCGGCAACTTCAAGGACCCGACGCCAGGCCAGGGCATACAGGACGCGTTCCGACAGGTCGACGCGCTCGTGCCAGCGATCGCAACCGCGCTGGATGGCTCCGCAGAAGACATTGATGGTGAGATGGCAGGCTGGGGCTGCTGGCGAGACAAGGACGCGGCCGAGCACTACTGGCTCGCGACCGATATGGGGAAGGCTGGGTCGACGCCCGCCGTGGTCACCGAGATCGAGAGGCGACTGCTGCAGCAGGGCAAGATCGGCACGTTCCTGGATCTGTTCTACAGCCACCGGTCGCGGCCCTCGCAAGTCTTCACCCCGCCCCGCCTGCTGGGCGCCACCGCCAGGCTGTTGGCGCGTCGGGGATGCGACCGGCGCGCGCTGCTCGGGGAGGTGGGCGCGCTCCTGGCTGAGGACTTCCAGCGAAAACGCCTCAACCGCAAGCCGATGTACGCCGCGGGCTCACCCGCGCCCACCGACGTGAACGACGGCATTCTGGAGGCCGCGGCGTGACGTACGCGGCGGCCGCCAACGACGTCCGCTCACAACGCCTCTGCAAGGCCTGCGCGCAGGCCGACTAAGCCGCCCGTGCGCGCAGCGCCTGCAGATCGCGGACGAGCAGCGCCCGGCCCTCTGTGTGCACCCAGCCGAGCTCGCGAAGGCCCTGAAGCGCGTGTGCGACGCCCGCGCGTGAGGCGCCCGTCCATGCTGCAAGATCCTCCCTGGAGAGGGGGGAGGTGACCACCACACCTTCGACGGACGGCTCGCCGTAGCGCTCGGCGAGCTCCACGATTCGCGCCGCCAGGCGACCCATCGTGTCCGAAGCCGAGAACTGTGAGCGCTTGAGCGTCGTCTCACGAAAACGCGCTGACAACCTCGAGCAGCGCGACCGCAACGCGCGGCGTGGTCTCCAGGTGTCGGCGGAATGTCTCGGCCGCCGTTACGAGCGCGTCGACCGGCTCGAGCGCAGTGATCGTCGCGATGCGAGGCAGGCGGTCGATGAGCGCAACTCGCCGAGAACATCGCCTGGGTCACGGATGCTGAGCAGGATCTCGTGGCCGTCGTGGTCCAGGCGCGTGACCTTCACGCGTCCCGGCCAAGAGCAGCATCACGCGCGCGTCGGGCTCATTCTGGAACATCAGTATCGCGCCACGCGGGAAGCTTCGGCGAAATCCGAGCTCGTTCAATGCCTCCCACTCGTCGCTGTCGAGGGACGCGAGAAACGTGTCCGGGACCAGGCCAGGTATCGACTCGGCCAACATCACTACGCGGCGAGGCTCGTCGCGAGCCTCCTCGACTTCGCGGGAGGTTCCCGCCGCGCCGAGGCGCACGGCCGTCTCGGTCGGCCTGCTCGAGCATGTCCCTCGCGCGCTCGAGGTCCTCGGGCCGGCCGCGGGCGATGAGCGCCCGGGCCCAGCCGGCCCGGGTGCGGGCGAGGAACAGCGGCGCGCCGAACCGCTCCTCGATCTCGGCGGCCGCGGCAAAGTGGCTCTCGGCCTGCTCGTAGCGCTCGAGGGTCGTGGCGAGCGTGCCGAGCGCCCAGGCGAACGTCCCGGACGACCGTGCCCTGGAGGAGCGGCGAGCTGGCCGGAGAAGGGCGCCAGCAGCTCGTAGAGCTCGCCGCGCGCGTCTCGACCAGGCCCAGACCGCAGCAGACGTCGGCCCAGATGAACATCGCCACGGACCACGCCTGATCCCATGGAATGCTCTGGAGGTCCTCGGCGAGCGCCAGCTCGCGCGCCTCATCCTCCGGCCGCTCTCGATCAGAGCGAGCGCTGCGGCCGCCCGCCAACCGGCGACGCTGTCCGGCTCGTCGGCGAGCTGCACGCATCTGCTCGACGAGCTCGCCGAGACGGCCCTGGAGCGGCGGACCGCAGCGATCAGCGCACCGAACGAGGACGACGCGTCGGGCTCGCCGGCTGCGCGTGCGCGGCCTCGAACGCCTGGATCGCCCACTGCTCGGATGCCTCGAAGGTCGCCCTGGATGAAGGCCCAGACGCGACTCGAAGTATCAAGCCAGACCCGACGAACGTGCGGCTGCGGCACGGAGGCGGCCAGCGCCTTCAACGTCGCTCAGGCTGCGACTCGGCCTGCGAGCGGTCGCCGGCTTCGATGCCGACCCGCGCATGCGCGGAAGGCCGCCAGAAGCTCAGCCACGGGTCGTCCAAGACGCTGCGCGAGCTCGAGCAGCTCGTCGATCAGCCGCTGGCGCTCTGCCAGCGTGTCCGGCGCCCATATCGCCCATATGGCGTGGGCGAGCGTGTGGGCCAGCGCCGCCGGGTCGCCGGCGGCGCGGGCTATCTCGATCGCCTCCGCAGCCAAGCTGCCGGCAGCGCGCCGGGTCGCCGGCCTAGTGGAGCTCGCTGGCCAGCAGCGCGAGCACCTGCGCCCGTCGCGGATCGTCGTCCGGGAGGCCTGCGGCTGCCGCCTCGAGCGCCTCCACGCGCTCGCTGTCCACGGCGCCAATCTGGCTGGACAATCCTCGCGTGTTGGCGAGCACCGCGCGGCAGAGGCGGTCGCTGTCGCCGAGCTCTTGCGCGAGCTCGGCCGGCGTCGAGCAGCGTCTGGCGAAACTCGGGGCTGCCGACCTGGCGCTGCGGCCTCGCCGAGGCCGATCAACAGCTCGCAACGCTCGCGAACCGTCGCCGCCGGGCGCCTGGTCGTGCAGTTCGAGGGCCTGCCGGTACCAGCGTACGGCCTCATCCGGGGCGAGCTGCTCAAGCGCGCGCTCGGCCGCCAGCCGCGCGTAGTGGATCGCCTTGGCGGTGTCGGTGCTCACGACCGCGGCGGCCCAATGGCCGGCGAGCTCGCCGAGCCGCTCGCCGGGCTCATCCCCGCACTGCTCCTCGAGCGCCTCCGCGACCTGCCGGTGCAGACGGGCGCGGCGCGTAGCGCCGAGATCCTCATACAGCGCGTGCTCGACGAGCGCGTGGGTGAACGTGAAGCGCCCCGCCCGCTCTGTGTTCTCCTGCAGCAGCGATGCCGCAACCGCCCTCATCGAGCAGGTCGAGCAGCCGCGTCTCGGGGAGCTCGACCACCGCGAGCAGCAGATCGAGGTCGAAGTCACGGCCGATGACCGCGGCCGCGCTGAGCGCCGTGCGCGCCTCCGGGCCCGAGTCGCTCGACGCGCCGCCCGATCACCTCGCGCACGCTCTGGGGCAGGCCCAGATCGGCGAGATCTCCCACCAGGCGCCAGCGCCCACCTCTCCTGCACGATCGCCCCGGACTCCGTGAGGTGCCGCAGCAGCTCACCGGCGAAGAACGGGTTGCCGGCGGTCTCGCGCGTGATCTCCGCGGCGAGCGCACGCCCGTCCTCGTCGAGCTCCTGCCCCGCCGCGGCCTCCATCAGCGCCAGCACGTCCTCGGCGTCGAGGCCGGTGAGCTTCATGCGCTCCACCCCCTGCTCGCGGTGCAGGTCGGCCAGCAGCGCCGTCAGCGGATGATCGCTGCGAGAGCTCGGAGTCGCGGTAGGTCGCCCACGACCATCACCCGCATCGAGACGCCGGCGGTCGACGACATGGCGAAGCAGCGACAGCGTCGGCGGATCGGCCCAGTGCAGGTCATCGAGGATCAACAGCAGCGGCTCTTCCTCGCCGGCCCTCTCGAGCAGGCCGGCGACGGCGGCGTAGAGCAGATAGCGCTCGGTCTCGGGATCGCTCTCGCGTGGGGAGGGAGATCGGGCACGCGATCGCGCAGGGCGGGAACGAGGCGCGCGAGGTCGCCGCCGAAGCGCTCGACATGGGCATCGAGGATCGTCTGCGGCGCCTCCTTGACGAGGTGGCCGAGCGCCTGCGACCCACGGCTGGTAGGGGACGCCGAGATCCTCATCACAGCGCCCGTAGAGGACGGTCGCGCCCTCCCCGTGCACGTCCAGCGCCAGGTGCGTGGACAGCCGCGTCTTACCGACGCCCGCCTCGCCGCCGATCAGCGCGAGGCGCAGCGAGCCCTCGACGCGCCTGCTGCCCACAGCGTCGGCTGAGCCGCTCGCGCTCGCGCCGCCCGCCCGACATAGCCGGTCGCCGGCAGCTCGCGCAGCCGCTCCGGCAGCGCGATGCCGGTCGAGCGGCGCCGGCTCCCACTCCAGCTCGAACGCCTGCACCGGCTCAGAGATCCCCTTCAGCTCGAGGCGCACCGAGGGCCCGGAAGCGATCATCCTCGCGCGAGCCCGCGAGCTGGCGCACGAGGGCGTTGACGATGATCTGCCCACCCTCGGCAGCGGCGCAGAGCCTCGCTCGCCTCGACTGCCGGCCAGCCGAAATAGTCCCCCTCTTCGACCGTGGCATCGCCGAGGCTCACACCGATCCGCACTCCAGCTGCTCCTCTGCGCGACGGTTGCGCGCCTCGATCGCCTGTTGCATCTCGACCGCGCAGCGCAAGCGACTGCCGCCGCGCTGGCAAAGACCACCATCAGCCCATCGCCGAGATTCTTCACCTCCGGCCGCCCGTACGCTCGAGGCACCTCGCAGCAGGCTCGAAGTGCTCGACGCGCAGATCCTCCGCTGCGGCCGGGCCGAGCCGGTCGGCGATGGCCGTCGAGCCCACGAGATCGGTCATCAGGACCGAGACCGTCTGGATCCCCCCAGCGCTCACGGGTGCAGTATCCACCGATCGCACGGACGGCGCAAGCCTGTCATCCCGTGATTCAAGGCCACGCGCGTGGACCGGGGCGTCGCGGGCCGGCGTCGCAAGCACGCGTCACGCGTTGTGAGAGCTGGTTGGGTGCAGGCCGACCCCGGGCGCTGGTCGGACGCCTCGTCCAGTTTTGGACGCGGCCTCTTCCAGAACTGAGCGGTTGCGTTTGGCCCACCGCAGGACAATCGCCCCGTAATCAGCCCCGCGCGTCACATCGATGTGTGTGCGGGGCCGGGCCCTCGAGCAATGGAGTAATCATGTTTACAGCAGGATCACGTAAGGTCATCGCCGCAATCGCCACAGGTTTGCTACTGATCCCAGCGGCAACGGCGAGCGCCTCCCGGGTCAGCAGCGTCACCTTTTCAGGCACCGAAGGGCAGCCAGGCCCGACAGTTACGGTCACCGGCACCGGGTTTCCGGCGAAAGCACCAAAAGGTTCATCGGCCGCCACTGACAGCTGCGGCGACTACGGGCCGGGCAATGGCGACTGGTTCGGAAAGATCACGAGCAAGAAATCGCTCGTCTTTATTGACGACACCAATGAATGGTGGGCCGGAGAAGGGACGCCCAATGGCGGTAACTGCATCGGAATCGTGCTTGAATCCTGGTCGCCCACGCAGGTCGTCTTCAAATTCGGTGTGGCATACGGTAGTTTCGCGAGCGAATTCGGCCCCTGGATGGCAAACGCCGGAGACCACTTCGTCCTGAAAATTGCCAACTACTGGTACGGCGGGACCGTCGGTTACTGACGCCGAACCGTCGGCATCGCTGGGCCGGTGCCGACGACGGGGCACGGGCAGTGCATGACGGCGCGCAGGCGGGGCCTTGCGGTGTGGAGACCGCATGGCCCCGCCCACGCGCCCTCTAGCTCATTTGCATGCCGAGTGCACGCGAGCCGATCTGCAACAGCAGAAGGCTGGCTCATGCAGGCGTTTCGTCACGCCCGTCGCCGAGAAACCAGCGATTAGCCCTCGGGTGTGCTCTGGCTGAGCCCGAACGGGCTGCCCTCGGAGTCCTTACAGATCGCCCATCGCTCGCCGGGATGGACAACGCTACCGCCGAGCGCGCGTACGCGCTCGAGCGCCAGCCCGAGATCGCTCACAGGAAAGTACGCCAGCGAGAAGGAATCACCAGGGCCGCGCCCGCGAACATGGACACCGAGCCTCAGGTCCTCTGAGCTCGTCTCCCAGCCCTCTCCGTCGGATGCGTCGCGAGCACGCAGCTCGGCCCCGAGAAGTTCAGTCCAGAAATGCCTGGCGCGCTCAGCGTCATCCGCGGGAAACTCGATCAGGGGAGGGGGAACGCGCGCCACACCACAGCACACTAGCGGCACAGGCGACGCCGAGGCCCAAGTGCTCGAAGAGCCCCAGACGGTGACGCCAGCTCTCACCGACCCAAACGGCCTTCAAATGCGCGTTGCGGCGGCCGTGTCTCGTGCTCCTGGCCGGCAGCCTCAAGGCACAGCGTGCGGTTGACGCGCACTCAGAGGCGGTGCGATCTCCGGTTCCACGGTGGATGCTAATAATGCGGGCGCCTTCGCCCGGGCTGTTATTGCAGTTCGTAGGTATTGAGCACGGCGTCGTGATTCGTCTCGCCGGTAAAGCTCACTGCAAACAGCCACCGACCGTTGGCGCTTAGGGCTAGGCCGTGATCGCAGTCAAGTTTTGAGTCCGGATCGATTGCTTCGAAGATCGGCTCCGCGTCGCCTACCGAGTAGACGCGTATATCGGGAGTTCCGCCATCCTCGATGTCGGTGGCGAGCAGGTCTGCTTGCGGCCCAGAGACGGCCTCGTCACAAGGCGACCCTTCAGCGGCATAGTGGAACCCACCGGGTTCTAGAGTAGCGGCGCTGAGCTCTTCGAAGGAATCCGGGTAGACAGCGTCCACGATGAGGCGCTTGCCGTCTGGTGTTACCGCGAGGTCGCTGAGGTATTGCCGGCTTTCGCCGGAGATACTCGCGGTAAGCACGGGGGTGCCAGACGACACGCTGAAGCGATCGATCTCTCCGATCGATATACCTTCGGTCCCTAGGAACAACGTTTCCGGATCTGCTGGTGACGTGACCAGCGAGGGTTTGGAGTAGATTTGAGGGAACACGGCGTAGGCGTGTGTCGTGAGATTCAGCGAAGCCAGCTCGTACCACTGTGGGGAGGAGCGCTGGCGGCGCGCGCGCACTTCCCCCGCAACCGCGGCCCAGAGTGTATCGCCGGTGACCGCAATTGCCCACGGCTGGACGTGCCAACTGATGAGCGGCGTGGGATTCACCTGGAGCGTCGTAAGATTGACTTCGACGACGCCGAGCTTGCCATCGACTACGAACAGCGTATTTCCGCTGATGGCCATATCGTATACTTCACCAACGTTCTTGATCTTTGCGATCCGCTTTCCGGAGTAGCTCAGGACGTATATCCCCTCTGAGCTGAGGCCTCCAACGAGCAGATGTTCGTGGGCATTGTCGACGGCCATCACTGGCCATTCCATTTTTTGCTTGAGGGGCGTTTCACCAGCCAGCGCGACGGCGGCGGACAGCGAAAGGCTTGCCACTGTCAAGACCAGCGATCCGGCGACACGAAGCCTAGGAATCCCGCGCGGCAACACAACTGCCGCAGGATGGCACGGAGGAGGGGTCGAACCGGCGAAGCTTTCAACAGGCATGCCTCCTGGGAGTAGTCACAGTTCTACAGAGACCCGATCGTCTGCGTGTCGAGGGTGCGAAGCCCGGCCAAGACGCTAGCGCCCGCGCGGGCGAGGTCAAGCGCCGGTTGACGGCTTGCAGCGGCGACGGATCAGCGAGCCCGAGGTTCGCAGAACAAGCGGGCGCCGAGTCGCAGTCGAGGAGACCCCTGTGTTTTGTCCAACTCAGGAGCGTGGGAGTTCGCTAGGGCCTTCGACGGAGGCGGCTACCGGGGACGCGAGGGCGTCGAACGATTCGTCGTCGACGCCCGCGAGAACTGGGAGGAGCTGCAGCTCGTTGTGGAGAAGGACTTCACGCTCGTCGGCGTCAACCCCGCTCTCGATCAATTCGAAGAAGCTCGCCGCGCAGTTGGCCGCCGAGGCGGAGGACCTCGCCCGCGAGCATGGCCGCAGCCTGGCGCAGAACACCAGCCTCAAGGAGCGCACAGAGGCCTAGAGCGCAGAGGTCGAGGCGCAGTCCGCGCTCGATGCTTGCGGTCGAGAGTAGAATCGGGTTGGTGCGCCTGCTGCGGTTTGCTCGAGCGGGATGGACGCGTACGCTTCTGCTCGCGTCACTGGGAGGTGCCGCGTGGTTGGCTGGTGCGACGCCCGCGGCAGCGGCCAGCGTGAGCACGCTCGACCGGGCCGGATCCGGGGTTTCGGCGTATGGGGGGTGGGCAGCGTGGACGCACGCCGGCGCGGGCTCCAGCACGCAGCTGATGCTGCGCTCGCCCTCAGGCGTGATCGCTCCCGCCGCGATCGCGCCGAGCAACGGCCCCCTCGAGGTGGCGCTCGGTCCGCGCGCCGGGGGCGGTGTGACGGCGGTGTACGTACGGTGCAGCGAACCACAGGGATCGCTGGGATGCGCGATCTACGAACTGCCGCTTGGCGTGGCGGGCGCCGCCGAGCGCCAGCTCGCGATTCCCGGCGGGGGCTCGGACACCCGGCCCGCGATCTGGAAGAACCGCGTCGCGTTCGTGCGTGAGAGCGCTCCGGGCAGCAAGCACCCGGACAACATCTACGTGTGGACGATCGGCGGCGGCGCACCGTCGGCGGCCAAGCTCGAGGCCTCCCGTGGCTCGCGCGAGGCACCAGGCGGGGGCTGGCCGAAGGGGCTCACCGGCGAGGTCACCGCGCTCACGATCGGCCCGCGCCAGATCGCCTACGTGACATCGACTGAACAGGGGGATTTCGGTGACACGACGCTCTGGTATGAGGCGCTCGGTGGCCGCCCCGAGCTGATCGACCAGCGGACGAGCGGCGCGGGAAACGTATGCGCGCCGGCGTTTCTTTCGCCGCTGATCGCGGGCGGCTGGCTGTACGCCTACCTGCACGCATGCGACCCATCGGCGGACGTGGGTCTGGATCGTCTCACGCGCTATCGCCGCGGCGAGGCCGAGCGGGCGCGCTACACGTTCATCCATTACGGGGATGACGAGCTCAGCTCGGTCGTGATCGACGGAGCGGGCGTCGACTGGGACGATGAAGGAGTCAAGCGGCTCTCGAGCGCGTCCTGGAAGCGGATCCCGCTGCCCGTGCCGGAAACCTTCTGCACGCGCTCAGACCCGTTCTGCTGAGCGGCTGCGCGGTGAGGGGTCGGCAGAGGTCGCGGGGGTTCGGTGATCGCCGTCTGGGGGTCGCCTATCGCGACGAGACGGGCTGCGCCCGAGCAGGCGCTGAGCATGCCGGTAGCCCGCGCCGCAGTAGGCGCCGGCAGGGTCTCGCGCCCGCGTGGCCGGCCTGCCCGACTTAAGCCCTCAGCCCCACGAGCCGAAAGACACGTGTGCGCGCGATGGTCGGAAAGCGAAGCGGCGTCTTCAAATCCGCGAAGCCACTACCGGCCTCCGAGTTGCGTCCTGCAGCGCTCTGTCTGGTGCGCCAGCCGCTCTTCAATGCGGATGAGGAGCTGCTCGGCCACCGCCTCCTGTCCGGCACGGACGGATCGGGCTCGCCGGGCGGCTATCTGGCTGCGATGTCCCAGGGCAGCGATGCCGAGCTCGTGCTGGCCGAGGAGCTTCATGCAATTGCTCCCCGGGGCCTGGTCATCCTGAGTGTCTCGAACAGGGAGCTCCTCGAGCGGCGCGCGCTCTCGCTCCCGCACGATCGGGTCGCCCTTTGCTTGCGGGCGACCGAGTCCCTCGACGATGAGCTGCGGGAGGCCATCGACCGTCATGCCATGCGTGGCTTCCGGCTGGCCCTGGACGCCGTCGACCTCGCCGCCGTGAATGGACCGCTGCTCGACCGGGTCCAGACGGTCGTGGTCGACGTTGGGGCTCACTCGTCCTACCGGCTCGAAGAGCTCGTCGCTTCGGTGCGCCAGCGCACGAGTCCGCGGGAACTGGTGGCGGACGGCGTGGACAGCCGCAGGTCCTTCCAGACCTGCTGCCGGCTGGGTTTCGACATGTTCCAGGGCCAGTTCTTCCTGAGGCCGACCGCTCGGTCGTCACGCACCGCAGCCGAGGCCGGCCTGGGTGCAATCGGGACGATGGCCGATCTTGCGTCGACGGATAACTTCGAGCGCCTGGCGGCCATCATCACGCGAGATCCAGGGCTGAGTATGCGCCTGTTGCGCTACGCCAACTCGGGCCATATGGCGCTTCCTCGCCGCGTCGGGTCGGTGCACGAGGCCCTCGCCTGGCTGGGGACGGTGGCGGTCCGTGAATTCGCTCTGATCGCAGCTTTGGCCAACGTCCCCGAGGCCCCGGCCGAGATCCTCGTGACCGCCCTGACGCGGGCGCGGATGTGTCAACAGCTCGGCCGGCGACTCACGTCGATGAACCCGGAGGAGTCCTTCACCGTCGGCCTGTTCTCGGTCGCCGAGGCCGTCACAAATGCGCCCATCGAGGCGGTCCTCGGCGAACTGCCCCTGCGTGAGGACATCGCATCGGCCCTCCTCGGCGGTGTAGGCGAGCTTGGCCGCCTGCTGGCCGCGGTTATCGCCTACGAGCGAGGCGACTTCGCCCTCGCAATGGCGCTGACAGGCGCTCCCGAGCTGATCACGGAGACCTACCCCGAATCACTCCGCTGGGCCGACTCGGCGGTCAACGCCATCGGCTGAGACCTCATTGCGCAACCGCCATCCAGCGCGACTGCTTGGAAACTCGGGCCGGATTCAGCGCTGACAGACACGCGTTTGCATGTAGTTCGTGGCACTCTCGACCCGTCGAGTGTCGTATGGGTGCTCGCGCACTATCGGCGATCATCGCGGTTTCAGGCCGGTCGGGCGGCTCATCAAGCCCGCCGGGTCGGCAAGCCACGTGAGTCGGCATCCCGGCCGAGCGGCCCGTCGAGTGTCCAAAGCTGCATACCAAGGCCCTCAGCGAGGACGAGATGGACCGCGTCGTGAGCGTTTTGACGCTCCGGGTGCGGCTCAGGCAAGGTTGGTCTGCGTAACGCAAACCCGCTCTGCCAGCGACCGCTGCAATGGGGGAGACTGTGTTGACGTGGATCTGGACGCCATCCAGGATCGCCCCGTCGAGCTCCTCCAGCGACTGCTGCGCTTCGACACGAGCAACCCTCCGGGCAATGAGCGTCAGTGCATCGACTGGATCAGGGGGCTGCTGGAGGATCTCGGCTGTGAGGTGCGCATTGTCTCGAGTGAGGCCGAGCGCCCGAACCTGATTGCTCGGCTGGCCGGTCGCGGCGAGTGCGCTCCACTGCTGCTGCATGGCCACGTCGACGTTGTTGCGGCGCGCGGGCAATGGCGGCATGAGCCGTTTGCCGGCGAGTTGCACAACGGCTACGTGTGGGGTCGCGGCACGCTGGACATGAAGGGCGGCGTGGCGATGATGCTCGCCGCGTTCATGCGCACGAAGGCCAGCGGAACGCCGCCGCCGGGCGATGTGATCCTGTGCCTGATGGCCGACGAGGAGGCCGGCAGCGAACTCGGCGCCGAATTCCTCGTACGTGAGCACCCGGAGCTGTTCGCGGGCGTGCGCTATGCGATCGGCGAGTTCGGTGGGTTCACAATGGACGTCGCCGGACGGCGGTTCTATCCGATCATGGTCGCTGAGAAGCAGGTCTGCTGGTCGCGCGCGATCCTGCGTGGCCCGGCCGGGCACGGCTCGATGCCGATCAGGGACGGCGCGATGGGCCGGCTCGGCAGGCTGCTGGAGCGGCTCGACCGTCGCCGGCTGCCGGTGCACGTGACGGCGGTCGCGCGCGCGATGATCGAGGCGACCGCCACTGACTTGCCGGCGGCGTTTGCGCTGCCGCTCGAGGGCCTGCTCGTGCCACGTCTCACCGATCGCCTGCTCGATGTCATGGGCGAGCGCGGGCGGGTGTTCGATCCGCTGCTGCACAACACCGTCAGCGCGACGATCGTGGCGGGCGGTGAGAAGGTCAACGTGATCCCGGATGTGATCTCGCTGACGCTCGACGGCCGTCTGCTGCCGGGGTTCGCTCCAGAGCAGCTGTTCGCCGAGTTGCGCACGCTCACGGGCATGGAGATGGAGTTCGAGGTCCTGCGCCACGACCCCGTCGCGGCCGAGCCCGACCTGGGGCTGTTCGGGGTGCTCGCAGGGATACTGGCAGAGCTCGACCCTCAGGCCAAGGCGATACCGATGCTGCTTCCCGGCGTCACCGATGGGCGATTCTTCTCCCTACTCGGGATCCAGACGTACGGGTTCCTGCCGATGCAACTGCCGGCAGAGATGCCCTTCATGCGGCTGATCCACGCCGAGAACGAGCGCCTGCCGGCCAATGCCGTCGAGTTCGGCGCCACGGCGATCGGACGAGTGCTCGAACGCATCGGCTAGCCAGAAGCTCGATAGCTACGTCTGTCACGACCCGATAGTGCCGATTCGACGTACACGCCGGCACCGGCCTCGATCTACGAGTTGCTCGATGATGCCAGGAGACGCCGAAGATCCGGTCTCCCTCTCGGAGACCGGGCCGGTCGGACCTTCGTCAAGAAGGTGGAGCCAACCACGGGCGAGCGCGCCGACGACCTCGGCGACGTAGCCGCGCCATGCTCCTGCGCGATACTTCGCCGCATGGTGGCCGAGGAATCGACGAT
>CAVXRF010000012.1:0-172557 GCA_963764185.1 uncultured Solirubrobacteraceae bacterium
ACGGTCTGCGACTCAACCTTTTGTAAACACTCCTAAACCGGGACACAACGCCTGCTCCACAATACGAAATGCGCCATGGTCCGATCGATTTGCTTTCCAAGCGCCGCCAGCGGCTTAGATACGGGTGTCGCGCGGAGAGCGCCGACCGTGTGGATCAAACCTTTCAAACGCTCTGCCAAACTACGTCCGTATAGCGCCTGCACCAGCCCTATCGCCTGTTGCTGGAAGGTATCTCCGTATCCGTACCACCAGATCTTCGTCATATTGGGCAGGCGGTCTGAATCGATGTACTTACTTGGACCATCTCTGCCAGGCCCATCTCGCCATGGGTCGTCCGATGCCGCTCTGCTTCAGCCCCCGTGCGGCGCCTCGGAAATGCCGAAGCAGGAAATCATGTCGTTGACCATAACCGTGCCGGCTTTGATCTGCCGCGCCATGGCTTCCCCCCGTTTTCGTCCCGCGTCCAGACGCTGGCCGCCAAACCGAATTCGCTGTGGTTGGCAGCTCGATGGCCTCGGCTTCGGTATCGAACGCTGCCGCCGGCAACACCGGCCCGAAGGTCTCTTCCTGGATGACCGCATTTCTGGAGTCACGTCGGCCAGCAATGTTGGCGCGTAGAAGTTCGGCCCAGCTCCGGTTCGCCGTCGGCCTCCCGCAAGCAGTCGCGCGCCGCGCTCGACAGCGTCGTTCACGTGTGCTTCGACGTCCGTAACTGGCGTTCGTTGATCAGCGGCCCCATCTCAACTTCCGAATCAAAGCCGTTACCACGCGAAGCGGGCCAATCTTTCCCACCATCTTCAGGAAGTCTCATAGATGCTGCGATGCACGTAGCAGCGCCTCGACCGACAGACAGGTCTGGCCGGCATTCATGAACGCGCCCCACAGGGCTCCGCTGGTAGCGACATCGAGGTCAACGTCGGGCAGCACGATCATCGGATCTTTGCCGCCCAACTCCAGCACCACCGGGAGCAAAGCCGGGCAGCCGCTTCGGCCACGCGTTTGCCGGTCGCAACACTGCCGGTAAAAATGAGTTGTCAACGCCGGAGTCGATCAGCGCTGCGCCTGCGGGCCCCTCACCAACCACGACCTGGAGCAGGTCCGGATCGAGTCCTGCGCGTACATTAGCTTTTGCAATTCGAGCGCAGCCAACCGGGGTGAACTCTGACGGCTTGATCACGACTGCGTTCCCGGTGATCAGCGCGGCGAGATGTCGACCGCAGGCGTCGAGAAGGGATAACCACGGCGAGATATGCCGACTCAGCCATAGGGCTCGCATGTCAGCCTGCCCCGCTTCGACTTCATGGTGAGGTTGCCGTGCGGGACCGGCTGATCGCGAAGAAGCGATGCGCTTCGCATGCAGAACTCGGCCGCATCGAGCACGACCAGATTCCGTCGTAATGCCTCGGCGGTTGGCTTTCCCGCTTCTCGGGAAATGAGTTACGCAACTTCTTGCGTGCGGTCGCGCAATAGCGTTTGAAACGTGCGTAGAACCTGTGCGCTTGGCGACCGGGTCGCTTGCCATTTCGGTTGTGCGCTTCGCGCGCGCAGCACCGCAGCCTGTACTTCTTCAACGCCCGCACAGGTAATTCGGCCAGCACTTCTCCGGTGGCAGGATTGGCATCTATGATGATGGCGTCGCTCACAACGGCTTGCGTTTCAGCGGTCATGGTTACGCCCCGTTACCGCGTCGTCCTTTCAGACACGCTTCGCCTCGGCAGTTTTCGCTTTGTCTGTCGGGCACGGCGTCAGGCTGCTGAAAAACTTTCGCATCGCCTGCTTTGTATCAGGGCACGGCTTTAGCCGTGCCGCTGAGCCTTTTTGTTTGTCATCCCGAGCGGCGCTAGCCGCGAGGGATCCCGCTCAGTACTCTACGCTCACCAGGTACAGTCCGCACGCTGCGGCGGTGGGGCCGGCTGCGCTGCGATCACGACCTTCCAAAATGCGCGCGATGTCGTTCACCCGCGAGCTTTCCTTGCCGACTTGCAGCAGGGTGCCGACAACATTTCGGACCATATGGTGCAGGAACCCGTCGCCGCGGGACCGTCAGACCTGAGTTCGTCGGGAGTACGCGCCCACGGCGCAGAATGAATGGTCCGCACATTCGAAGGCGCAGTCGTTACACCATGATCCATCTCTGGGTGCCCCATTCCGCCTTCTTTTGGCTGGCTGAGATTAGCTGGGTGCCCCATTCCGCCTTCTTCTTGGCGGGGTGGGGATTTTGGCGATGCGCGCGCTGCGATCCGGATCGGAAGCAGCAAAGAAGGAGAAGTCGTGCTTGCCGACAATGCCTTCCGTAGCCCGCATGACGGCCTCTTCGTTCATCGGGACCAGGATCGTGAAACGCATGCCATCCCAGGGATGGCGGACAAACGTCGTCGCGAAAGATACGGTACTGGTAGGTCTTCGCCTTGGCCGAATGTCGGGCCTGGAAACCGGTGTCCACGGCTTCCGCGGAGGTGACTTCAATCGATGGCGGCAGGGTATCGTTCAGCGCAGTCATCAGTCCACGCTCTGGTATCGGCGACTGAATCGCGAACGACGCAACCTGCCCAGAGCGTGCACGCCGGCGTCGGTGCGTCCCGAGCCTTGTTGGCAGCACATCCTCGCCGGTAATGCGCCGCCGAAGGCAGTCGGCCAAGCTGCCCTGGATGGTCGGCTGACCGGGCTGAATCTGCCAGCCGTTGAAGTCGGTGCCGTCATACGCCAGCGTCAGTTTCGGATTGCGGCTCACAAGAAGCGCGAACAGCCGGGGTCGCCGTCGAATCCGAGTTAACCACACATCCCCCGGTAGCCGAAAAACAAGCCGCCGTAACTCGGCTATACTATTTGTATTTCCTGCAACTTACGAGGTTCGAGTCAACCATATCCTACGATCGACTGCCGGCCTGCAATTGAACCTTCGCCAGCTCCGCTCCGTATTATGGATGGGCGACGGAGAATCACTGCAAAATAAAGCCTACGCGGTCCTAAATTGTCATATGTTTTTTGGGAGACGAGGGAATGTCGGTTTCTTGGACGGGTAGTGTTGACAACGAAAAGCCTGAACTCGCTAAACTTGGCAGCGCTCATGACGGTCACCGGGTTCGCCCAGCAGGCGCCGCAGCAAAGCAACCAGTCATCGGCCGAGCCGCAAGAGGTCAGCCCGATGCCGCAGGCGCCGGCGCCGCAGCATGATGCACCATGCGTATTCAGGAGCTTCGACTACACCAAGGGGCAATCGTCGTTTCCCAAGTTCTGGCAGCCCTACATGCCGCGCGATGTGCCCAAGCCCAACCTGACGAACTCTGCGATGATCGATTCGATTCTCAAGGACGGCAAGATGTACCTGTCGCTGAATGACGCCGTCTCGCTCTCGCTGGAGAACAATCTCGAGAGCGCTGGTCGACGTTACGACCTCGATACCGCGGACGCCGGATCTCCTTCGTACCGCGTCGGGCGCGATCGCACTCGGTGTAAACGCCGGAGTCGTACAGGGAACTCCCGGTGGCACCACGGGCAGCGTAGCCACCGGAGGTACCGGAACTCCGGACCCGCCGGTACGACAGGCGGAGGCGCTGGAGGCGGTTCGGGTGCCGTGGGCGGCGCAGGCGCCGGTGCTGCCGGCATCGTGTCCTCGACGACTGGCGGAGTTTAGGTGGTGGCCAGGTCGACCCGATTGTTTCGGGGACCAGCATCCTGGGTGATGGCGCCACCACCGCCCCAG
This sequence comes from uncultured Solirubrobacteraceae bacterium, assembly GCA_963764185.1. GTDB lineage: Bacteria > Actinomycetota > Thermoleophilia > Solirubrobacterales > Solirubrobacteraceae > Palsa-744. The sequence goes on from CAVXRF010000012.1 coordinate 3,704, forward strand.
TGGAGATATATTTATTACCGGCACCTCGACTCTGGTGCAGAACACCAGCAACACAAAATTCACCTACAATAAGGCGGCTGGGCCACCGGCACGCTGTTGAATGTAACCTTCAACAACGGCCGTACCATTTCAGACGCTCTCTTCAGCACGCTCTCGCCCGCGCTAAGCTCGTCCTTCCAGGTGACCCTGACCCAGCACTTACTGCAGGGCTTTGGATTCGATCCCAACCTCCGCTGGATCCGCATTGCGCGTAACAACCGCGAGATCATGGACGTCGCCTTCCGGCTGCAGATCATGACCACAGTTTCTAGCAGATAGAGAACGGCTTCTGTCGCCGCCGGCGTCTGCTCCCACGACGACGAACGACGGCGACGGGCGAACCGGCGCTCGCGCGGTATGGCTTCGCCGGAGGCACCTACCCCTCGCCGGACGGGGCGCCCGGCCAGGGCTGGCACGTCGACCCGCGTGTCGCTCGCCAATTCGAGGAGTGGTTCGCGCGCGAGGGGCGTGCCGAGCCGTGGTGCACGACCGTCTCCTTCGTGAACCCGCACGACATCGCCTGGTGGTATGCATGGAGCGACCGAGTTCCGCCCGAGGCCAGCGCTCCCAGGGTGGTTCGGCGCCTACCGCCCAACTTCGAGACGCCGGAGCTCCTGCTCGAGCGCAACAAGCCGCGCCTGCAGCGTTCCTTTCAGGACACGGCCGCTGCCTCGTTCGGGCCGGTGCCGTTCAGCGGCCCAGAAGTGCCCGAACGGTGGCTGAAGTTCCTCGATCTCTATGTGAAGCTCCAGCTCGAGGTCGACCACCACATCGGCCACGTCCTGCGCACCCTGGCAAGTCGCCCCGAGGTGGCGGCGAACACCGTGATCGTGTTCACCTCCGACCACGGCGAGTACGGCTCCTCGCACGGCCTGCGCGGCAAGGGTGCGAGCGGCTATGAGGAGGGAATCCGCGTACCCCTGATCGTCAAGGATCCCCGCGGCGTGCTGACGAGCGATCCGCAAAGGCCACGCAACCAGCTCACCTCGAGCGTCGACGTCGCCCCGCTGCTGCTGACGATCGCAACCGGCTCGACGACATGGCGGCGGGAGCCCCACTACGCGCACATCGCCGGCCGGCTCGACCTCGCGCAGATCCTCGCCGACGCGACGGCGCCGGGACGCCGCTACGTGCTGCACGCGACCGACGAGACGGTGACCGAGTTCGCGATCGAACCCTACGCGGCCAACGCGCCACTGCACGTCGTCGCGATGCGCACGCCGCAGGCCAAGTATGCGACCTACTCGAACTGGCCCGAGCGATGGGATCGTGCCGCTGTCGCGAGGGCCAGGAAACCGAGCTGTACGACTACCGCACGCAGGCCGGGCGGCTCGAGCTGACAACAGCGCCGGCCACAGCCCTCTGGAAGAAGCCCTGCTAGCCGAATACCAGCAGGCCTTCAGCGACGAGCTGCGGGCTCCGCTGCCCGGGACGCCTGCGCGCCGCCCACGCCCGTGGATTCGCGGACTACTTCTCGACCGCCAAGAACGCCGCGACGAGCGCGGCGGCGCGACGCAAACTGCGCTCTGAACGCGAGGTCGGGTTGCTCGAGGAGCATGACCGCTCGCGCAAGCGCCACTCAGGCGGTCGCCTTCACCGCGGCCGAGATGCCCAGGACCGCGCCTGAGCCGTCGAGCGCCTGCACTGCCACGTAGGGCCCGGCCACCGCCGCCGGCAGCGAGATCGCCGTCTCAAAGCCGGTCTTCGCGAGCGCTGATCACGGGCGTGAGAGTCGCCGGCGTTGACCCGGCCAGCACGCGCCAGGAGGCGACTTCGGTCGCCCCGTTCCAGCTTGCGTACACGACCCGCCGCCCTCGCGCAGGCCGCGCCGGGGCACATAGGCCAGCGCCGGCGCTTCGGCCGGCTGACCGCTCCAGGGAAGCGCATAGGTGCGATAGGACTCCCAGTCCGGCGGCAGGTGGGCGTTGAACAGCAGCTGGCCGGCGGGATTGAACTCCGAGAGGTAGCCGGCCTGACCCCAGCCCACCATCCAGTCGCCGTTGGCCAGAGCCTGCACGTTGCCCTGGCTGCCGGCCACGAGCGGGTTCGGGTGCTCGTAGCTGCGCACGAGCGTCGCCGTCATGCTCGCCGGGTCGAGCGCCACTTCGATGGCGCGCGACTGCGGGTGCACGCGCGGAAAGGCGCCGTTGTCGAAGAACGTGATCGCGCCGTCGGGCTGCTGCCGCGCGTCGTGCTGCCAGGCGGTGGCGGCGCCCGGGCCCATCTTGAAGCTCGAGTGCCTGCCGCCCGAGCTCCCAGCGCACCTGACCGGTCTTCGGGTCGACGTCGTATGCCGCCCACGTGTTGCGCGAGTCGACGAGCAGGTCGCCGTTCTGCTCGACGTCGACGAGTTGATGTGGAAGTAGTCGAACGGTTCGGCGCGGCTGGTCGGCGCGGCCGAGGAGTAGGAGTTCTGAAGGGGCACGTGGTCGAGGCTGTGCCACTCATCCACGACGAGGCCCGGTCTTCAGATCGATCTCCTGCAGCAGCGTGTCGGCGACCGCGCCGTCGCGCGGGCCGCCGACCGAGGAGAGGTTGCACTCGATCGCGTCATAGACGGTGATCAGCGCCGTGCCCTGCGGGGTGATCTGGAATTCGTGCAGGTCCGGCCTGGTAGCCGTTGCCCGGCGCGGACGACCGCGATCGTCTGGTAGGAGCTGTTCGCGATCACAAGGCCGGCCGTGCGTGATGCCGCCGGCCATCAGCGGGTCCTGCCACCAGGTGAGCACGGGCTGCCTTCGTACTGCTGGACGCGGAAGTCCGCGGCCCGCGCTCCGGCGGGGGACAGCGGCTTGAACCAGATCAGGCCGCCATTTTCATTGAGGATCATCGGCCCGTACTGGCCGACCCCGGAGTAGGGCGCGAGGAACAGATCGCCGGTCGCGCGTCTGCGCCTTGGCGGAGACGCGTCACGATCGGCGGGCGCAGGTCCGGGCGCGAGTGAAAGCTCTGGTATTCCGTCGGAGCGGGCGCCGGCGCGGGCTCGTGCTCGTGCCCGTACCGACGGCCGCGCTGGCGACCCGCGTGTCGCGCACCGCCACCGTGAAGCTCCACGAGAACGGGATCGCCCTGGCCCGCTTCGAGCACGTCGCCGTGGACGCTCACGAGCTCGCCTTCGGTCGAACGGCCGCGCCGGCACGAAGCTCGCGCCGTCTCCCTGCGAGTAGGCCTCGAGGCGTGCCGCTGTGGACACCGCTGCGCGAGCCCCGCACGGTGACGCTCTGGAGCTCTGACGCGGGCACGCCGAGCATGCTGATCTGGGTGGCGCGCGAGGCGTCGCGGCTGTCCGGGTGCCGGGCGAGACGGTGACCCGCTCGCCCGCGAGGGCCGCCGAGACGTTCAGCCTGGCGGGCACGCAGCCGGGCGAAGCCGAGCTGCCGGCGCTGCGGCTGCGCGCGGATGGCGAGCGCCGGCAGCCCGAGGAGCACCAGCGACAGCAGCAGGACCCGCCGGGCGAGCAGCCGCGAAGCAGCGGGCGTCGGGCATCGGCGCCGCGCGCTCACCCCTTGACCGTGGCCGAGGTGCCGATCACAGTGCCCGAGCCGTCGAGCGCCTGCACGGCCACGTAGGGACCGGCCGCGTGGCGCTGTGATCGTCGTCTGAAAGCCGCCTTCGGCGGCCGTGGCCACCGGCGCAAGCGCGCTCGGCGAGGCTCCCGCGAGCAGCCGCCAGGAGGCCACGTCGGTGGCGCCGTTCCAGCTCGCCGAGACCGCGAGCGTCCCCGCGCCGGCCGCGCGTCGCGGCGACCGACGGCGGGCCCGCCGGCTGGCCGCTCCAGGGCGACAGGTAGGTCCTGAAGTTCTGGACGTTCTTGCCGAGCGTGCCGTCGAGCAGGACGTGGCCGGACGCGTCGTACTCGGTGAAGTTCGGCAGCCCGCCGTAGCCGATCAGCCAGTTGCCGCCGGGCAGGCTGAGGGTGTTGCCCTGGCTCGAGGCGAGCAGCGTCTTTGGCGGGGTTCACGAACTGCTTGACGAGGGTCACGGTGTGGTTGGCGAGGTTGGGCGCAGCAGCAGGCCCCGTGACTGCTTCTCCTTGGGCGGGTCCGAGCCGTTGTCGAACACCGAGATCAGGCCCGCCGGGCTGGAACTCGGCGTCGTGCTGCCAGTAGAAGCGCGTCCCCGGCCCGAGCCTGAAGCTCGACTGGCTGCCGCCGAGGCGCCAGCTGATCGCGCCACTGTGCATGTCGACGTCATAGATCGTCCAGGTGTTGCGCGAGGACAGCAGCACATCGCCGGCGCTGCCCGGGGAGATCGAGTTGATGTGGACGTAGTCCCACGGGTAGCTGGCTCTGGGCGCCGGGTTGTGGGATTCGCGGAGCGGGATGTGCCCGAGCGCGTGCCACTCCCACATCACCAGGCCGGTCTTGATGTCGATCTCCTGGACGACCGAGTCGGTGAGCACGCCGTTGGCCTGCGCCGTGGTAGGGCGAGAGGTTCATCTCGATCGGGTCGAAGGCGTCGATCCAGGCGGTGCCTTGCGGGGTGAGGCGGACTTCGTGCAGGTCGGCGTGATAGCCGTTGCCGGCCCGGATCGTGGCGATGTGCTGGTAGGAGGTGTTGTAGATCTCGTCTTCGCCCTGGCCGAAGCCGACCTCGAGGATGCGGCCCTGCCACCAGGTGAGCACCGGCTTGCCTTCGTACTGCTGGACCTGGAAGTTGCGTCGCGTCATCGCCGGCCGGCAGCGGGTGGAACCAGACGAGCCGGCCGTTCTGTTCGGCGATCATCGGCCCGGGGGAGCCCTGCGCCCTGGTAGGGGGCGAGGAACAGATCGCCGGCGCGTCGCGCCGGGCCTGCGCGGGCGTCGTGATGGTGACGGTCGAGGGCGTGAGCGCGGGCGCTGAGCTGTAGTGCTGGACGGCGCGGGATCGCCGGGGTTGATCGGGAACTCGCTTCTGGCTGACGCGGGGCCTCGTGGGCGATCGTGAAGGTCGTGCTCGCCTTCGCTGACGCCCGCGCTCTGAGTGCCCGTGCGCGCGTGCACCGTCACGCGCTCGCCGGCGACGGAACGGGCGGGCGGGCAGGAAGCTCTCTCCGGTGCCGGTCGAGTAGGCGCGCAGAACGCCCGCGTGGGCGCCGCTGCGCGAGCCGGTGACGCGCACGTCCGCCACGCTGCGTGCCGGCCCCGCCGAGAAAGCTGATCTGTGTCGCCGGGGAGGCGTCGGGGGTTCCCGGCAGCGGCGAGACCGTCACCGGATTGGCCGCGGCGGCGGTGAGCGCCGCGTATGGCGACGCGCTCGTGCGAGCACCGCCGAGTTGGCCGAGGAGGCGCGGCCGCATGCGCAGAGCAGGACGAGCTGGCGAGCGCCGCGGGCGCCAGCGTCGCACGGACCATCATCGAAGCGCCCGCGAGCTGAACGGCCGGGAGGTTCCGATCACGCGTCCGGCGGCGGTCGAGCGCCTGGAGCCTGAAGCTCCCGTAGGCCTGACCGACCGCAATCGCCGTCTCGAACCCGGACCTCGCGGCGCTCGCCACCGCGGTCATCCGGCCGCCGGCGGTCGCGCCGGCCAGGACCCTCCAGGACGCGACTTCGGTGGCGCCGTTCCAGCTCGCATACACCGTCGTCCTGCCGTCCGTCTGGCGGGCGGCACCGGCGGGCGGCGAGAGCGGCTGCCCGACCCACGGCTCGAGCGTCGCCCGGTAGGTGAGGTCTGGCCCCGGCAGTTCACCTTCGAACAGCAGCTTGCCGGAGCGGCTGTATTCGGAGAAGTACGGTTCTGAGCCCCAGCCGACGATCACGTTGCCGTTCGGGAGCGGCTCGGTGTCGCCCATGTACTGGGCGTCGAAGTCGTTGCCGAGGCTGTACTGCGCGACGAGCGTCGCCGTGCGCGTCTGCTGGTCGAGCTTGAGCACGAGCCCGCGAGATGGCGCCGTCGGCGAGACGTAGGTGCCTCCGCCGGTGAGCTGGCAGCAGTGGTCGTCGAACAGGCTGACCTTCGAGCCGGGCTGAAGCGCGACGTCGTGCTGCCACTGGAAGGCGGCGCCGGGGCCGAACTTGAAGCTCGAGTCCTTGCCGCCGAGCGTCCATTCGATCCTGCCCGTGGCGATGTTGACCAGGTAGGCGGCCCACGTGTTGCGCATCGACACGAGGAACGATGCCGTTGCCCGTCAGGTCGATCGCGTTGACGTGGTAGGCGTCCCACGGAAAGCCGTTGGTCGGCAGCGTCGCCTGGGACTCGCTCAGCGGGATGTGCTCGAGCGCGTCCCAGCTGCAGAGCAGCTTGCCGGTCCTGAGGTTGTACTCCTGCACCGCCGAGTCGACCAGCGCGCCGTTGTAGGCGCCGCCGTACTTCGAGAGGTTCATCGGGATGTTCTTGTTGGCGGTCACCCACGCGTCTTCTCCCTGAATCTTGAACTCATGCAGGGTCAGGACCCAGCCGTCCGTCGCCTTCAGCGTCGCGACCGTCTGGTAGTGCTGGTTGACGACCACGTCTTCGCCGGTTTCGGTCGCGCCGGTGTTGGTGACGCGGCCCTGCCACCAGGCCAGCGCCGGCTTGCCCTCGTAGGTCTGCAGGCTCAGGTTGGAGGCGACGACCTTTTCCGGCACGGGCTGGAACCACACCGGCTGCAGGCTGCGGTCGAGGATCAGCGGCCCGCTCTGGCCGACGATCGGCGGTTCGTTCAGGTCGTAGAAGTTCGCGGTGAAGATGTAGCCCGGCGCGAGCTGCGCCGCGGGGCGCGTGCGCGGTGCTGCGGATGCTTGGGCGGGTGAAGCGAGGGCTCGGTGACGAAGCTGTAGGCGCCGCGCGTGGTGTAGGCGCCGATCGGAGCGCCGTGGGAGCCGGCGAACGCGACGGTGAGCGCGAGGAAGCACCGCGAGCACGCCGGCGATCGCCAGCGCGAAGCGCCGGGCGCCGGCCGCCAGCGCGGCATCGGGGCGCGGGGAGCGCCGTGAACGTGATCAGCGCCGCCGCCGCGGCCAGGCCGGCGCCGATCAGGTAGGCGAGGCGGAAGCCGTCGGTCAGCGCCTGCGAGACCTGCTGGCCGGAGCCGATCAGATGGGTGGTGCGCTGGGTGGCGAGCGTGATCAGGAGCGCCAGCCCGAGGCCGCCGCCGACCTGACGGGAGGTGTTGACGAGACCCGAGGCGAGCCCGGCCTGCCCCTGCTTGGCGCCCTGGGTCGCGGCGATCGTCGAGGGGACGATCGACATCGCGATGCCCGCCGCCGTGAGGATGCCGGGGATCATCACGTACACGATCGGGCTGCCGCTGGAGCCGATCCTGGTGAACAGCAGCAGCCCGCCGGTCATCATGATCAGGCCGCCGCCGAGCACCGGGCGCACGCCGAAGCGGCTGACCAGTTTCCCCGCGCGCGAGGCGACCAGCATGATCGTCAGGGTCATCGGCAGGAAGATCAGGCCGGTGTGCAGCGGCGAGAGACCCAGCACCTGCTGCAGGTACAGAGAGCCGACGAACCACATCGGGAACAGCGCCGCGCTGAACAGCAGGACGATCGCGTTGACGTTTCTCAGCGGCTTGGTCAGCTCCTTGAAGGGGATCAGCGGCGCGGAGGCCACGCGCGTCTCGATCACGCCGAAGAGCCCGAGCAGGGCCACGCCGAGGGCGATCGGGCCGAGCGCGGCGAACGTGCCCCAGCCCTTCAGGCCCGCTTCGACGACCCCGTAACACGAGCACCATCTGGCCGATCGTCAGCGTCAGCGCGCCGGCCAGGTCGAAGGCGGTCTCATCGCGCGCCCTGCGGCGTTCGCGCACGACCGCGTATGCCACGAGCGCCGCCACGATCGCGATCGGGGGGTTGATCAGCAGAACCCAGCGCCAGCTGAGCACTTCGGTGATGATCCCCCCGAGCAGCACGCCGGCCGCGCCGCCGAGCCCGTTCATCGCCGCCCACAGGCCGATCGCGCGGTGGAGCTTCGGCCCGGGCGGGAACGACGCGGTGATGATCGCCAGCGAGGTCGCGGCCATCAGCGCGCCGCGCGAAGCCCTGCAGGCGCGCGCGCGGCCGACGAGCACCCCCTGGTCGGGCGCGGCGCCCCCGGCCAGCGAGGCGAGCCCGAACAGCGAGCAGCCCGATGACGATCATCGCGGCGCTGGCCGAAACGATCGGCCGCGCGGCCGCCGAGCATCAGGAAGCCCGCGAACGTGATCGCGTACGCGTCGACGACCCACTGCAGGTTCGGCGAGGAGAAGCCGAGGCTCGATTGAATCGAGGGCAGCGCGACGTTGACGATGCTCAGGTCGAGGATGACCATGAACTGCGCCACGCAGCAGACGCCCAGCAGCCAGGCGCCGTGCGAGCCGCTGCTCGCTCTCGAGCGCGGGGTGCCTGCGCGCTCCCGGGGGCGACGTCGTCCCGACGCTCATGAGGCGCCCGTCCAGCTGCGATCGGCGCCGCGAACTCCTGGTAGGGTGATCGCCCGAACCCTCGCGCCACAATTGGAGCCCGGCCCATGAGAAGAACGCCACTGACCGCCATGCTAACGCTACTGGCCGCCCTGGCGAGCACCCTCGTGGTGGCTGGATGCGGCGGCAAAGCGAGAGTCCTCCAGCAAGCCGTCGACGACCAGCACGCGCCGGCCACGACGACCACGCACAAGCACTCCACCAAACCGGCCTACTGACGGCTCATCGCGAGCCCCCCGGGGCTCGGCAGCGAGGCGCGTAGCTGATCACCTGGGCGCTCGGCGAGCTGCCGAGCACATGGCCGGCTGCGTCGAGCGCCTGCACCGCCACGCGGACGTACTTCGTCAGGCAGGATCGTCGAGCTCTCGAAGCCGCTGGCCGGGACGTGGCCTGCGGCGTGCAGCGACCCGGGCTGCTTGCCCGCGAGCACGCGCCAGGCGGCCACTTCGGTGGCGCCGTTCCAGCTCGCGTGCACGATCGTCTCTTCAGCGGTGCTGTTCGGGCTGGCGAGCACCGCCGGCGGGCTCGCCGGGCGCCCGCGCCAGGGGAAGCGGAAGGCCCTGTAGAAGGTCATGGTCGAACGGCAGATGGGCGTCGAACAGCAGCGAGCCGCCGGCGGCGTACTCGCTGATCGCGGGCACCGCGCCCCAGCCGACGACGGCGCTTCCGTTCGCCAGCGTCTGCATGTTGCCCTGGCTTGCCGCGAGCAGCGGCGGGTTCGGGTGCGTATAGGAGGAGGCGAGGCGCGCTTCGTGGGTGCCGAAGTCGAGCGCGATCCGCACGCCCCGCGACTGGCGGTGGATCGGCGGGTTCGAGCCGTCGTCGTAGAAGGTGACCTCGCCGTCTGCGAGCACTGCGCCCGTCGTGCTGCCACGCCGTTTCCGTGCCCGGCCCCATCTTGAAGGAGCTCTTCAGGCCGCCCAGGCGCCAGAGGACCCTGCCGGAACCTCCTTCGAGCTGATAGCCGGCCCAGGTGCTGCGCGCCGAGATGAAGATGTTCCCGTCGGGCTCGGGATCGATCGAGTTGAGATGAAACCAGTCCCATGGCGCCGGCGTCGTGGGCGTTTCCGTCTCGGACTCCGAGACGCCGATGTGGTCGAGGCTGTGCCATTCCCAGCGCACGAGGCCCGTCTTCATGTCGATCTCCTGAATCGCCGTGTCGATCGATCGCGCCGTCGGGCGCCCCTTTCACGGGCGACAGGTCGCAGCGAATCGGGTTGTAGGCAGTGATGTAGGCGACGTCGTGAGGGGCGATCTGAAAGTCGTGCAGATCAGCCTGCAGGCCGTTGCCTCCGGGGACCCTCGCGATCGTCTGGTAGTGGGAGTTCATGACGAGGTCTTCGCCCTGGCCGAAGCCGAGCGACGAGCACCCGCCCCTTCCACCACGTCAGGGCCCGCTCGCCTTCGTAGGTCTGCTCGCTCAGGTCCTCCGCCGTCTCGCCTCCCGAGAGCTTCTGGAACCAGACCAGCCGGCCCTGCGGCGTGTAGATCAGCGGCCCGTACTGGCCCGGGCCGGGCCCGTTGGTCGTGAGGATGTCGCCCGCTGCGGGGTCGCGGTCGGGCGGGTGACCGTCAGGATCGGGGCCTCCACGCCGGGCATGGTGTCGAAGCTCTGATAGTCGGCGGGCGCCGCCGGCGGGTTCGGAAACGCGGGTGCAGCTCGCCGTTGGATATGGGGTATCGATGCGAAAGCCAAAGGCGATCTGCCTGCCGGCGTTGCCCGCTCCGATCGGCGGCGTGCACGACCACGCGCTCTCCGGCGTGGAATGGGGTGTCGGGCAAGAAGCTCGCGCCGTCGCCCTGCGAGTAGCCGGCGAGGCGGCCCGGGTGATCGCCGCTGCGCGCAGCCCACGACGGAGACTCCGTGGATCTCGACGACCGCCACGCCCAGGAAGCTGATCTGCGTGTACGGGCTCGCCGTGGCGGTTTCCGGTGCCGGCGAGACATCGACTCCGCAGCCCGGCCAGCTTGGCGCTGTGGTTCAGCGTTGATGGCAGACACGACGGCGAGGCGGCGCTGCTCACGGCGCGCCGAGCCCGACACGTCGAGGCTGGGTGAGCCGAGCGCCACGGCGAGGACCGCCCACGCGACGATCAGAACCACCAGAGCGATGAGACCGCGCTGTCGAAGAGATCCTCGACTCAGGGCCGAGGACTCGGGTTCGGGTTGGGCCATACCGCGGTGCGACCATATACCGCACAACGGTGCGCTCGCGCCGCCGTTGCGCTCGGGCGGGGTGATCTTTACCAACTTCTTCGCCGGCGCTCGGCGATCAGCGATCGCTTACGCTGTCCCGGTGAGCAGAGCGCGCCTCATATTCACGCTTGCGGTGCTCGCCGTGCTGGCCATACCGGCGTCGGCTTGGGCCAGCATCCGGGGACGCGGCGGCGACGCAGCAGTACATCCAGGCCAACTACGCGCTCGTCCAGGCCGGCAGCTCAAAGCTCGGGGCGGCCAGGGCGGCGCTGCGGGCGGTGCGCAGCCAGATCGAAGGCGAATGCCCGCGTGCAGCGGCCGAATCCCCCCAGAACCCCGACTCCACCCAGCTCAGCAACGAGATCATCGGCGCAATGGTGACGAGCGCCTACCACACCGACGTGCCGGCGGGCAGGAGCTTCATCCGCGCCGCGGCGGGTCTTCGCTGGAGCAACCGCGGGCTGACGAGCACGGTCAAGTCATACGTCGGCAAGCTGAAGGTGCTGATTGGGCTCGCCCCTCCCAACGTGTGCGCCGACATCAGGGCGTGGGTCGCGAGCGACTACCAGACGCTGCCGGCGAGCACCGTTCGATTCGACCAGCAGTTCATGCCCAACTGGGTCGCGATCGGAGAAATGCCGGGCGCACTCGCGCCGTATGAGCGACCAAGCCAGAGGGCGGTCCTGCATCGCACGAACGCCCTCGAAGAACAGCTGACCGAATTCGAAGCCGGGGACGGCGTCGAAACCTGGTGGAACATCATGAACGCGCTCGTCCTGAACCCGTAGCTACCGAAGCTCAGGCGACAGCCCGCAGGTGCCGGAAGGGCGTGCCTCGCAACTCGCGTACGAGCGCCTCGACAACGCCCTCCTCGTCCTCTTCGCGCCCGTCGGTGACCGCGCCGATCACCGCGCGCTTTCGCTCGAGCAGGGTGCAGATCGTCTCATCGATGGTGTGAGCCGCGAGCAGGTAGGAGGCGTTGACCGCATCCTGCTGGCCGATGCGATGGCAGCGGTCCTCCGCCTGGTCGTGCTTGGCCGGCGTCCAGTCGAGCTCGAGAAAGACGACGTTTGAGGATCGCGTCAGCGTCAGGCCCTGGCCGGCTACCTCGATCGAGCAGACGATCAGCTGGTTGTGCGGGCCGTCCGGCGCCTGGAATGCCTGCAGCGCCGCGTCCCTGGCGCTGGGGCTGTCCCCGCCGAGGATGTGAAGCGCGTTGGGGAAGTGCTCGAGCAGGGCCTGCTGGATCTCACGATGGTGGGCGAACACGACCAGGCGCTCGCCCGATGAGCAGAAGTCGTGAATCCAGCCGCGGGCGGCGTGGAGCTTGCCGCGCGCAGCGAGCAGCTTGAGGGCGTTCAGCCGCACGAGTCGCTCGGCGCGCAGCGCCGCCGCCACCTTCGCGCCGAGCTCGCGCAGGTCCAGCGGCTGACTCTGCAGCCACGCCACGACGTCGCGCTCTGCGAGCCGGTACTCGGGCTCGTTGTCCAGCTCGACCGGCACGATGGCGCGCGTCTTGGCCGGCAGCTGAGGCAGGACGTCGGCCTTCAGGCGACGCACGAAGCAGCGCGCGCGCAGATGCCAATGCAGGCGCAGGTGGGCATCGGCGCCACGAAAGCGCTCACCGAACTGCAGGCCCGAGCCGAAGTCGCCGAGTCGCCCGAGGATCCTCATCTGGGCGATCAGCTCGGCGGGGCGATTCATCACCGGGGTCCCCGTGAGGGCGAGAACGAGCCCGTCGTGCGGCACCGCCTGAGACAGTCGCTGGACGGCCTGGGTGCGCTTCGCTGCGGCGTTCTTGCAGTAGTGCGACTCGTCCAGCACGAGCGCGCGCGGCGCCAGAGCACGCAGCGCATCGAGCCGCGGCCGCGACGATGTCGTAGTTGACGATCGTGATATCGCTCGAGGCGAGCAGCCCATCTGCGCCGGTGCCGACGAGCACCTGGGCGGTGCGGTGCGGCACCCAGCGTTCGAGCTCCCGCAGCCAGTTGAGCTTGAGACTGGCCGGACACACGACGATTGCCGGATAGGCGCCGTCGGCCTCGAGCGTCGCGAGCGCCTCGATCGTCTTTCCGAGACCCTGCTCGTCGGCGAGGAACGCGCGCCGCTGGGAGAGCAGATAGCTCACCCCGGCACGCTGGAACGGCTTGAGCTCGCCGCCGAGGCCGGGAACGTCAAGCGGCGCATCTGTCGCAGCCGAGAGCGCCACCAGGCCGGCCGCGCGGGCATGCTGCTCGCGAACGTCCTGCAGCAGCACGAGCGCTTCGGGCTCCACCCAGATCTCGTGCTCGCAGAGAAGGCGGTCGAGCTCGGGCACGCAGAATGGATCGGCGCGAATAGCCGGGATTCGCGCGTGCTCGTGCTGGGCGGCACGGCGCGGCGCACCCGGCGACGCGCCTCTCAGCGCGGCGAACCTCGCCGGCAGCGCGGCATCGTGGCCGGGCGCGAGCACGAACGTCTCCTCATCGTGCACGGCCGAGCGTTCGAGGACCGCGGGCGGAGCCGGGCGTCCGTCCTTCAGGGCCGCCACGCAGCGCCTCGCGGCCGCGCTGATCCAACCGCCGAGCTTCCCGTCGATCAGACTCCACGAGTCGAGCGTCAGCGGCACGGCCGCGCCGCCCGGGCGCGCTCACCGCCCGTTCGCGCAACGCTCCGGGCAGGCGCGCGATCTCGCCGAGAAGCAGGAACACAGGCGCCTCGCCGGGACCGTCGACCTCGATGCTGCCGCGCCAGCTCCTCGTGTGATCGGGCCGGCTCGTCAGCGGTGGGCCCCCGCCCTCGCGGCCGGCGCGCTCACCGCGCGCGAACAGCGCACGGCGAGCGGCGTCCGTCAATCGCAGGCCGGCGCCCGCCGTGTCCAGCTCGTCGATGAGCAGTGCCGCTCTGTCATCGATCGGGATCAGCCCGCGGGCGATCGCCGGCAGACTGTGAGCGCCGGGGTGCGCGAGCAGCGCCGCCACGGTCTCTCCCGGAGCATCTGTGGCGAAACCGAGCCACCAGTTCTCGTCGGGTCGCGCGAGGTCGAGCAGGCACTCCTCGCGGCGGCGGCGTGCCCGGCGGCGCCTCATCGCCGTCGCCAGCGCGTCGCTGATCTGCGGCTCGCCCGGCAGGTTGCCGAACAGACGCGCGAGCGCCTCGGCACGCTCGGGGTCGAGCGGCACGCACCAGGCCCGCCCGTGCGGATCCCAGCGCCGACCCGGGATCGCGCGCAGAAGCTGGCGCAGGCGCTCGTCGTAGGGAAACCGCAGCACGGCCTCGCCACCGATCAGTGACGCGGAGAAGGAGGAAACGGGCACGAGCACAGCACGATAGGGCGCGACGTGGATGCGAGGAGACCGCGTCGAGGCCGGCCCGCCCCATCCGCCCGCCGGTTGCCGGAGTTTCAGTAGGCTCAGGCAGTCCAACAGAGGAGGCGGCGTGATCGAGCCCGCGCCACGGGGACGTAATCCATTTGATGACACGGGGGTCGAACGCGGCCCCGACGGAATCGCGCGCTACACCGACAGGCCGGCGTCGCTCGTGCATCTGCTGCGGGCAAGCGTCGATCGCGACGCCTCGGCGATTGCCGTCGCGGTGGTGGGCGGTGAGTCGCTGAGCTATGGCGAGCTGTGGGATCGCGCCAGCCGTGTGGCGGGCGGTCTGCATCGCATCGGCGTCGGCCGCGGCGACCGTGTCGCGATCCGACTGGCCAACGGCATCGACTGGGTGCTCGCATTCTTCGGGGCACAGCTCCTCGGCGCGGTGGTCGTGCCCGTGAACACCCGCTTCACCGAGGAGGAGGTGGCCTACCTGGTGAAGGACTCCGGGGCCGTCTTCACCTTCGAGCCCGGCGGCGAGCTGCCGGCGGGCGCGCCGACAGTCGTCGAGGACCTGGTCGCCGACGATCTGGCGGCGATCTTCTACACGAGCGGCACGACCGGGTTCCCCAAGGGAGCGATGACCTCTCACGCCAACTTCCTGGCCAACAGCGAGAACGCCTTCCGTGGCCTGATGGCCGATCCCTCGCAGGGGCCGGAGGTCTCGACCCTGATCTCCGTCCCGCTGTTTCATGTGACCGGGTGCAACAGCCAACTGATTCCGGTGCTCGAACGTGGAGGCCGGGTCGAGATCCTGTCGAGCCCACTCGACATGGACGGCTTCTTCCAGGCGGTCGGTGAGCACGGCATCAGCCTGCTCGTATCGGTGCCCGCGATCTACCACGCCGTGATGCGCCATCCGAAGTTCTCAGAGCTCGACGTGAGCGAGGTCAAATGGGTCTCCTACGGCGGCGCCCCGATCGCAGAGAGCCTCGTGCATCGCATCAAGGACGCCTTCCCGAACGCGCGCGTCGGCAACGGGTTCGGCCTCACCGAGACCTCCTCGCTGTCCTCGTTTCTGCCCCACGAGGAGGCTGCCGAGCACGCCGACTCCGTCGGCTTCGCGATGCCCGTGGTTGACCTCGCGATCGACGATCCGGACCCCGAGACGATGGTGGGTGAGCTGCTGGTGCGCGGCCCCAACGTCGTCCAGGGCTACTGGAACAAGGCACAGGCCACGGCCGAGACGTTCGTCGAGGGCTGGCTGCACACCGGTGACCTGGCGCGCATCGATGACGATGGCCTGCTGTACATCGTCGATCGCAAGAAGGACATGATCAACCGCGGCGGCGAGAACGTCTATTCGATCGAGGTCGAGAATGCGCTCGCCGGCGCGCCCGGTGTCGGCGAGGCCGCGGCGGTCGGCGTTCCCGACGAGATGATGGGCGAGAAGGTTGGTGCCGTGATCGTGCCCGCGCCCGGTGCCGAGCCCGACATCGCGGCGATCGTCAGCCACTGTCGCACGCATCTCGCCGACTTCAAGGTCCCTCAGTACGTCGCCCTGCGCGAGGAGCCGCTGCCACGCAATCCCGGCGGCAAGGTGCTGAAGGCGCAGCTTCGCGAGGAGACCGACTGGGGAAAGCCGCTTCGCTAGCGGAAGGAGAGGGGGACTCAAATGGCCACCGTGCAGACCGTGCAGGGACCCGTTGATGGCGAGCAGCTGGGGCTCGTGCTCGTTCACGAGCACGTCCGCTTTCGCGACGAGGCGGTCGCCGCCGAGTGGCCCGAGCGCTACGACGAGAAGGCCGAGCTCGACGCCGCGCTGCAGGCCGTCGAGGCGGCGAAGGCGTGCGGAGTCAGGACGATCGTCGATCCGACGGCGATGTTCGGTGGACGCGATGTTCGCTTCATGAAGCGCGTGGCCGATCAGTCCGGAGTGCAGATCGTCGCCTGCACCGGCATCTACAGCTACGACTACCTGCCCCACTACTTCGAGAACCGCGACATCGACGCGATGGCCGAGCACTTCGTCTCAGACATCGAGCGAGGGGTGCAGGGCACGGACATCAGGGCCGCATTCCTGAAGTGCGCCGCCGACGCGGCCGGTGTCACCGAGCACGTGGAGAAGATCCACCGGGCGGTCGCCCGCGCGAGCATCCAGACGGGCGCGCCGATCATGGCCCACTCGATGCCCGCGGTCGCGACGGGCCCTCGTCAGGTCGAGATATTCAAGGAGGAGGGGGTCGACCCGGCGCGCGTGCAGATCGCGCACTGCGGCGACACCGACGACATCGGCTATATCGAGGGACTGATCGACGCGGGCGTCTACGTGGGCCTCGACCGATACGGCCTCGAGATGTACCTGCCGATCGACAGGCGCAACGCGACGGCCGCCGAGCTGCTGCGCCGCGGGCACGCCGAGCGCCTGATGATCTCCCAGGACTACTGCGCGACGATCGACTGGTTTCCGCCGGAGGCCGGCCGAAGCCTTCGCCAGCCAGGGCGCCATCCGCAACTGGTCGATGACGCTCGTCTTCGACGAGGTCGTGCCGACCCTGCGCGAGCAGGGCGTGATGGACGACAAGATCTTTCAGACCGTGTTCGTCGAGAACCCCAAGCGCTGGCTGACGGCCTGAGCCGCGGCCCGGCTCGATGATGCCCTCCGTCGCCGGGATCGAGGAGTGGTGGTCGGGCGGCGAGCGCCTGCAGCTCCCGCTCGGGGGCGAGAACCGGGCCGTCTTCGTGCGCCGCATGGGAAGGGGGCCCGGTGATGACGCTCCATGCACGGCTTCCCGAGCTCCTCCCACGACTGGGCGAAGCTCGCGCCGGCGCTGGCCGAGCGCCACTCGCTGCTGCTGTTCGACTTCCTCGGCTTCGGCGCCTCCGAGAAGCCCGCCGAGCACGACTACTCGCTGCTCGAGCAGGCGGACCTGGTCGAGGCGCTGTGGGCCCGCGAGGGCATCACCTCGACCGTCGTCGTCGCGCACGACTATGCGGTGTCCGTGGCCGAGGAGCTGCTCGCCCGCCGGCGCGAGTGAAACGCTCGGCTGCGAGCTTTCCGCCATGCATCTGCTCAACGGCGGCCTGTATCCGGACCTTCATCGCCCCCTGCCGACGCAGACGGCGCTGCTCGATCCCGAGCTGGGGCCGCAGCTGAGCGCAGCCATCACGCGGGAGCTGTTCATCGAGGGGCTGACGGCGACGTTCGCCGAGGGCTTCGACCGCGCCCCCGACAGCGCCGAGATGTGGCAGGGGATGAGCCGCGACGACGGCCAGCGGATCATTCACCTGCTGGTGCGCTACATCTCAGACCGCGCCACGTACGGCGAGCGCTGGGTGACCGCGCTCGAGGGCACCGACGTCCCGCTGGCGTTCGTCTGGGGGATGCTCGACCCGATCTCCGGCGCGCACATGGCCGAGCGGATCCGCGAGCGCCTGCCCGGCGCCCCGTTTTTGGCACTCGACGACGTCGCCCACTGGCCCCCGCTTGAAGCGCCGGACCGGGTCGCCGCCGCCGTGCTGAACGCTTCTGGATGACGGTCGATGCCCGCGACCGTCTCCATGCGCTCGATTCTTCTCGGCGGCTGGCTGGCCGCTGTCGTCGCGCTCGCGCTCGCGATCGGCGGCTGCACCGGGCCGGCCTCGTCCAGGGCGGGGGAAGTGTCCCGGTCGCTCACGAAGCCGCTCACCTGGCCCTGAGCCCGGCGGCTGCCACGACGCCGCTCGCGCTCGCGCTGATGCACTCGCTGGGCCCTGGCAATCTGGTGCTCTCGCCCGACAGCATCGCCGCCGCGCTGGCGATGGCCGGCAGCGGAGCGGCGGGAGGCACGGCCTCGCAGATGGCGGGAGTCCTGCACCTCGGCTCGCCACGGGCCTTTGCGGCGGTGGGGCAGCTGCAGGGCGCCATCGCCAACGAGCAGGTCGCTGCCGGCAGGAGCGACCCTCAGGCGGCCACGCTCAAGTTGGCAAACGGGCTGTTCCTGCAGCAGGGCTTCGCACTGAAGCCCACCTTCCTGGCTGGCCTGCAGGCGAACTTCGGCACGGCCCCGCAGAGCGTCGACTTCGAACGGTCAAGTGCCGTTGAAGCCATAAATGCCTGGGTCAATGCCCACACGCAGGGCATCATCCCCAGCATCCTCAGCGAACTGCCGAAGCAGACGCGAATGGCGCTCGCCAACGCGATCTACCTCAAAGCGGCCTGGCGCTACCCGTTCAAGGCCACAGCCACGGCACCCGCCCAATTCCACGGTGCACGCGGCAGCTCCTCGATCGCCTTCATGCACGAGACCGCTGAACTCCGCTACGGTCACGGCCACGGCTACGCGGCCGTGGATCTGCCCTACCGCGCCTCAACCCTGTCGCTGCTCGTGCTGCTGCCGGTCGGCCAGAGCGTCGCCGCTCTGGAAGGCGCGCTCGCTCACGGGCGGCTCGTCGCGATCGTGCGCGGGCTCTCCTCCAAGCCGGTGCAGCTGAGCCTGCCGCGCTTTCACCTTGCGACGCACGCGCTCCTCAACGACCCGCTCAAGGCCCTGGGCATGCCGATCGCGTTCAGCGAAGCGGCGAACTTCTCGGGCATCACCAACGCCGTGAGGCTGAGGATCGGCCTGGTCGAGCATGCGTCCGACTTCAAGGTCGACGAAGCGGGCACCGTGGCAGCGGCGGCGACCGTCGTCACGCTCGAACCGACCGTCGCCCACGCCCTCCCGCCGCGACCGATCCCATTCGACGCGAACCGCCCGTTTCTGTTCTTCCTGCGCGACGATCGCACCGGCGCGCTGCTGTTCGCCGGGCGCCTGAGCGATGCGGCATCCGCCCAGCTGCCCGCCTGATCAGGCCACCATCAGGTCGCGGGCGCGCATGGCGAGATGCTTCACACCGAGGCGTTCGTACGCCGCGGCGGCACCTGCCAGCGCCTCCTCGGCGCCGGCCGCATCGTGTCCGCGCGAGCGCTGCCCGAGCAGCAGCTCGCAGCGCGCCGCGTCGAGGGGACGGCCGAGCTGTTCCCAGGCCGTCTGCCCGCCGCGCAGGAGCTCGAGTGCGTCGGGCAGCTCGGCGGTCATGCCGCGCGCCTCGAGTACGGCCGCCTCGCCGAGCGGGTAGTGGACGCGCTTGGCGAGATCTGAGGCCCGTTCTGAGACCTCCTGGGCATGCGCATGCTCGCCCACCAGCACGAGCATCAGCGCGCGCATGGAGGTCGCCTGGATCGACTGCCCGACCAGGCCGGCGCGCTCGCACACGTCGAGCGCCTGGGCGATCGTGGCCTCGGCTGCGGCGTAGTCGCCGCGGTCGCGCTCGGTGACCGCGAGCCCGAGCAGCGCATTGAACGCGACTTCCGACCAGCCGACCTGCTCGGCGAGCTCGCGAGCGACGCCCGAACAGCTCGGCCGAGGACTCCCACTCGCCGTCGCGCCACTGCAGCAGCCCCCGCAGCGATGTAGGACAGGCACAGCTTGCCGACCAGGCCCTCGCGTTCGGCGAGCTCGGCGCTCGAGTCGTTTGAGCGCCCCGACCTGCTCCCAGTCGCAGCGATAGAAGGCGAGCTGCGCGAGCGCGGCATGCAGCTCGATCTGGGCGGGCACGTCGCCGATGCGCTGCGCCAGCGCGAGCGCTTCGGAATAGGAGCTTTCGGCCGCCGCGTAGTCGCCCTCGGCGTTCTCGAGATGATGGCCGAGCGCGAGCATCGCAAGCACGGTCTCGTTCTCGTCGGAGTCCTTGGCGAGCTCGATCGCTCGCTCGAAGGTTCTCCCGCGCCTTCGCCGTGTCGCCGATGCGGCCGAACACGCGACCGAAGATTCCGTGCGCGCGGCTCGCGGCGCGCGCCTCTCCGAGACGCTCGGCCAGCCGCAGCGCCTTCTCTGAGGCATAGATCGCGAGCATGTTGTCGCCGACCTGCATGTACAGCCAGGCGGCCTCCTCGTACAGCCGCACCAGGGCGAGCGAGGGCTGGCCGTCCTTGATCAGGTTGATCCCCTGCTGGTGGTGCTGGATCGCCTCCGTGCGCTCGCCCTTATGCGCCAGCGCGGCGCCGATCTTGCGGTGCAGCTCGGCGACGTGCTCGAGATCCTCTTCCTCGGCGTAGTAGTCGAGGGCCTGCTCCCACACCTCGATCGCGGCATCCACCCGCCCGAATCGCAGCGCGAGGTCGCCCTGCTTCTCGCGGATGCGCGCCTGCCGGGCCTGATCGCCCGTCGTCCAGGGCCGCGGCGAGCGCGTAGTGCGCGAGCGCCTCCTGGTTTGAGTACAGCGCGCTCGCCGCATCGCCCGCGGCCTCCAGGAACTGCAGCGCCTTCGCGCGCAGCGGCGCCAGCTCCTCGGGCTGCAGGTGCACCTCCTCGCCGAGAGTCGCGGCGCGACCGTAGTGCTCGGCCAGCAGCGCCACGACCTCGTGCCAGCGCTCACCCGCGCGACTGTTCGATGAACATGCCGACCTCGAAGTGCTTGCGTGCGCGCACCGCCTTCGGCAGCGTCTCGTAGGCGACGTCGCGGATCAGAACGTGCTTGAACGCGAGCTCCTGCTCATCGGCCAGGCGCACCGCCTTCCCCGGGGACGATGATGTCCTTCTCGCGGAGGTGTCAGCGAGTGCCGTCTGCAGGTCACCGCCCTCAGCGTCGGCGACCGGCGCGAGCGCGCCTCTCCCAGAAGGTCCGGCCGACGACGGCGGCGTGCGCCACGAGCTGGCGCTCGAGCGGCTCGAGCGAATCCAGCCGCGCCGCGAGCAGCCCCTGCACGGTGTCGGGCAGCTCGGCGGCCTTGCTGCTTCCTTCCTCCGCGAGCCGCTGGACCATCTCCTCGGCGAACAGCGGATTGCCCTCGGCGCGCTCGGCGAGCGCACTCGAGGACCTCCGGTTTGGCGCCGGCGTCCCTGCAGCAGCGTCGCGATCAGCTCGCCGCGTGTCGGCGGCCGTGAGCGGGTCGAGGAACAGGCTCGTCGTCGGTGCGACGCGACGCGCCCCAGCCGGGGCGTCGCTCGAGCAGCTCGTCCCGTGCCAGGCACACCTGCAGCACCGGGGCGCGCAGCCACTGCGACAGATACTCGATCAGGTCGAGCATGCCCTCGTCGGCCCAGTGGATGTCCTCCCATGCGAGCACCAGCGGCTCGCCCTGGGCCAACGCCTCCAGATACGCGCGCACGGCGCCGAAGAAGGCCTCGCGGGCACTCTGCGCGTCCTCCCCCTCCGGTGGTCGCCGGCATGTCGGCGACCTCGATGCCGAGCAGCCGCGCGAGCGGCGCGATCCGGCGCGTCGAGATCATCCTCGTCGCCGTCGTTGGCCAGCAGCGAGCCGAGCCGCTCCTTCAGCTTCGCCCACGCGACCTCCGTCGGGTCGCCATCGACGATCGCGCATTCAGCTGCGCAGCATTTCGCTGAGCGGCCAGTAGACGACGCTCGAGCCGAACGAGAGGCACCTGCCCCTGCGCACCTGCACGGGCGGGTCGCTCGCGTCAAGCGTGCGCTCGAACTCGCGCAGCAGCCGGGTCTTGCCGACACCGGCCTGGCCAAAGACCGTCACGAGATGCGGGGCTCTGTTGCGCGCGACCCGCCCGAGCAGCATCCGCAGGTCGGCGAACTCATCGTCGCGGCCGACGAGCGGCGCCTCGCGGCCCGACCTGCGTGAGACGCCGGTGTGCTTCGCTGACAGTCCGACCACGCGCCAGGCGGCAACCGGCTCAGCCTTGCCCCTCAGCTCGAGCGGCTCGAGCGGCTCGTACTCGACCACGCCGCTGGTCGCCCGCTGCGTTCGCTCGCCCACTGTGATCGTCCCGGGGCTGGCGCTGCGTCTGCAGCCGCGACGGCAACGTTGACTGCGTCTCCGATCACGGTGTAGTCCTCGCCGACCTTGCCCGCCAGCACCTCACCGGTGTTGACGCCCACGCGCAGCGCGAACTCGATGCCATGGTCTGAGAGCAGCCGCTGGTTGAGCTGGGCCATGGCAGCCTGCATTCCCACCGCCGCCCTGACCGCCCGCTCGGGGTCGTCCTCATGGGCGACCGGGGCACCGAAGATCGCCATGACGCGTCGCCCATGTACTTGTCGACACGGCCTCCAACGCGCTCTACCTCCTCGCCCAGCCGCCCGAGAAAGCGATCCACGAGAGCCTTGACCGCCTCGGGGTCGAGGCGCTCGGCGATCGCCGTGTAGCCCGACAGATCGGCGAACAGCACGGTGACGGTGCGTCGCTCCTCGCTGGTCCCGTCAGCGTCGGAGTCGCGTGGGCGCTCGGCGTCACTCCTGACAGCGGCGCCGGCGGCTGCGGGGGCGCCCGGGCGGGGCGAGGAGGCGGGCCCATCCGGCGGGCTTGCGCCGGGCTCGATGGCGGTGCCACAGGACATGCAGAAGCGAGCCTCCGGAAGCGCCGGCGTTCCACATGCCGGACAGCTCAGCTCGAGCTTCTCCCCGCAGGCCATGCAGAATCGCGCATCCGCCGGGTTCTCGGCGTCGCAGTTCCGGCAGATGCGTGGTTGCGGCATGGCAGAACAATGATGACGGCTCAGCTTCCGGTGACGGGTAGCGCCCGCTTGCCGGCGAGCGCCTCGGACGGGACGGGCTTGCCTTCGAGCAGCTCGCCGACCGCCTCGGGCGCCAGCGGGCGCGCGAACAGGAATCCCTGAACGAGGTCGCATCCCTCGCGCCTGAGCTCTCGAACCTGATCGGCGTGTTCGACTCCCTCGGCGAGCGTCTGCAGGCCGAGCGCCTGGCCGAGCCGGATGAGCGTGTGCGCGAGCGCCTGCGCCTCGCCTGACAGCGCGAGGCCCGTGATGAAGGTGCGGTCGATCTTCAGCAGATCGACCGGAAACTGGCGCAGGTAGGCGAGCGAGCTGTATCCGGTGCCAAAGTCGTCGACCGCTATGCGGACGCCTAGCGCCTTCAGTTCGGTGAGCAGGTTCACGGTCGCATCCGGCTTGCGCATCAGGACGGTCTCCGTGATCTCGAGGGTGAGCGTCGACGGGTCAAGGCCGCTGTGCTCCAGAGCGGAGCGCACCTCCTCGACGAACTCGCGCCGCTCGAGCTGGCGGGCGGAGACATTGACGGCGATGTTGAGAGGATGGCCAATCCGCTGCCAGGCGGCACCTCGCGCGCAGGCCTGCTCGAGCACCCAGCGCCCGATGCGAATGATCAACCCGTTTTCCTCGGCGATCGGGATGAACACGTCAGGTGCGATCACGCCGTTGCGGGGATGGCGCCAGCGCAGCAGCGCCTCGACGCCCACCACTCGCTCGTCGCGGAGGTCGAACATCGGCTGGTAGGCGAGGAACAGCTGCCCTGCCTCGAGCGCTTCGGCCAGATCCATCTCCAGATGCATGCGATCCTGCGCGGCGGTCTGCATCGCTGACTCGAATAGCGCGTAGCCGTCCTTGCCCGCAGCCTTGGCCTTGTATAGGGCCAGGTCGGCGTCCCCCAGCAGATCCTCGGCCGAGACCGCCTGCCCGCTTGCGATGCCGATACTCGCCGTGATCGCCACCGTTGAGAGCGCCGGCGAGGGCAGCTCGATCGGCTGGCGAAGCACATCCAGGATCCGCTCGGCCACCAGCTCGGAGGCGACATCGAGCCCGGCCGAGTCGACGAGCATCACGAACTCATCGCCACTCAGGCGCCCGACCGTGTCGCTCTCGCGCAACACGGTCTTCATGCGCGCCCCGACCTGGCGCAGGACCTCGTCTCCGGCGCGATGGCCGAAGCGATCGTTGATCTGCTTGAAGTCGTCGATATCCACGAACAGCGCGGTGACCGGACAGTCGAGCCGTCGAGCCCGCGCGAGCAGCTGATCGGCGCGATCGAGGACAAGGCTTCGATTCGGCAGATCGGTCAGCGGGTCGTGCAGCGCGCGGTACTCGAGCTCGCCGGTCTTCTCTCCGACGAGGCCCCACGCCCGCCGGCGCGAGCGGGCGAGCACCAGGTAGAGCAGGAGCACGAGGACGGTGACGAGCAACCCGAGGCCGAGCACGAACAGACCCTGTGCGCTCGCCGAGACCCGGGGACGCTCCCCTTCACGACCGCCAGCCAGCCGTCTCCGAGTTCCTGGACCTGAGCGTATGAGGAGGAAGCCCGCTTCGAGCCGGCGCCCGCCCGGCCGATCAGCTGCAGCGGTCCGCCTGCGTTCCTGTGGTACAGCGCGAGCGTGAGCGATTGGTGGCCGGCGAGCACGGAGTCGAGCAGCGTCGTGCTGGCAAAGGATGTTCCGATCACGCCGGTCATCGCCGCGCGACGCTCCGCGACGGTCGCCAGCGGCGCGGCGCGACGGTACACCGCTGAGCCGATCGCGACGAGCTGGAAACCGGGTATCGGGGTCACGATCGATGAATCGGAGTCCGTGGCCGTCCTGATCAGAGACGCGAACGGCGATCGCCCGATGCCCGGGAGCACGGCGGCGCAGTAGTCAAGGAGCGGCGGATAGAGGCTCGATGAGGTGGACGCGCCGACTATCGCCCGAGTCAGGCAGTAGACCGGGCGCTTGCCGCTCGGGACGATCTGGAAGGTGCCTTTGAGCAGCGCGCGAAATGCCGGGTCGGCTTCGGCCTGGCGACGGAACGCCGGCAACTGCGAGGCGGAAACCGGCTGGATCAGCTCGGCGACTGCGCCGGGTGAGGCGGAGGACCCGAGGCGCAGCTGCGAATACCACTGGCGAAAGCGCGTGTCGCCGGCCTGCGGCTCCATGGTCGCGATCGCGCGCATCGTGCGTGTTATTTCGAGATCGGTGTCGAGCTTCGAGTCGAGCGTGTTGCCGATGTCACCGGCCGTCGAGTGAAAGGACTGCCGGTTGGCGTTCGTCACGCTGGAGCGCCATTCGGAAGCGAGGAAGCCCGACACAAGGAGACCCAGCACGAAGATCAACCCCCCGACCAGCAAGGCTCGTCTCCGTCCCGAGGAGGGTTGCCCGTCCGCCTGCGGCCGCGACATTTGCGAGCCCTGCCGGCGCTCGCCGCTCGCCACCTGCAGATCCCCGTTTGCGGGGCGATCCGCTCCGGAAGGCGCCTCAGAGTGGCGGAGAGGACGCACTTCTAGACCGCACCGGGCGCGGCTGCGAGCGCTCCAGCAAGGGACCGTTCGAGTGTTGAGCGCGGGCACGACCGCGGGCGGGAATTCATCAATGAGCCAATGTCCATGTACTGATTCGTCAAATGATTCGAATTTCTTGAGTCGAGGGTCTCCGGTCGGCTCCCAGTCAAGGTGTGCTTTGCCCTGTCTGGGCTTCAAGGAGCGCGCCCCAACGGCCGATATGGGCGGTACATGCCACGCGTGCAGATCCACTGCTACGGATGCGACGCGACCGTCCCGGTCGCGACCGACAGATCGGCCGAGGACCTGAGCCGGGCGGGCTGGTCGCTAGCCCGCGGCGAGACCTACTGCCCGAAATGCGCTCCGGCAGTGGCCCCGGCAGTGGCCCAGCCCAGTAGGCCGGGCGATGACGCCGACGCCTCATCGGCCAGCGAGGTCGCCACGAGCTCCCCGAATGGCAAGGTTGCCGCGACCTCCACGAGTACAGAGGCGCCCACGATCTCCTCGGATGGCAAGATCGCCGCGACCTCCCCGAGTGGCGAGGCGCCCTCGATCTCCTCAGACCGCGAAGCCGCCGCGATCGCGGCGAGCGCCGAGATCGCCAAGCAATCGCTTCCCTCCGGACTCGCCTCATCGACGCTCGCGAGAATCCCCCGGCCGAGGTTCCCCGGGGGCGGTGAACGAGGAGCCGAGCGGCCTGTGCCACGGCTGCGGCCCGTTGCCGCGGTCCTCGTCACCACCCTCCAGCTGCCGTTTCGAAGGCCGCGCGGCCCGGTGACGTCCCACTCGAAAGTGAGCTCACAGACGATCGCGCTGTTCTGCCTGGCAGCCGTGCTGACGCTGGCCACGCTCGGATCGAACGCGTTTGCGCTCCGGCTTCCCGGCGTGATCTTCTCGTTCGCCGCCGGGTTGTCGTGGCTGCACGACCTGCGAAGCGGCGCCTGAGGCGATCGCTACAGCGGGCTGAGCATGACCGAGCGCTCGGTTCGCATTGTCGCTATCTCCTCGGCTCTCAGACCCTGCGCGAACTCGTCGATCTTGCGTTTGGGCCCGGTCACCGTGAACGCGACCTGGCTGGTGAGCGTGTGCGGGTGGTCGATGACCTCGTACTCGAGGCCGAGCTCCTGAGCCCAGGTGGCCATGCTTCGCTCAAATTCGGCGCTGATCTCCCTGCCCGTGCTTGCGACCAACGTGCGGGATTCGACCGTGTTGGCATCACGCCGAGCGTCGTCGTCGATTCGCTTCGCCTCGCCGCGCAGCGGGGGATCGGTCTGGTGCCATTCGTCGAGGTCATCATCCCAATGGCTCACGAGGATGCTCGCCTTGATGTTGTCCCGCTCGAGGACGTTTTCGATCGCGCTGCGCGCCGCTTTCAGGGCCGCTTCGCCGGCCGCGTAGGCGAACAGCAGCTTGCCGTCGTGCGTGATCACGACATCGTGCCCGACCGCTGCTCCTACATCCTTCACGACATCCGGGCCGTGCACGCGCCCGAGCAGGTGATCGAGTGCGCTGCGCGTATCAACGGCATCGAGCTCAGCCTTGAGCCGCCAGTCCTGCTCGGTGGAGCCCTCGGTTGCCTGCGTCGCCATAGAGGGGAGAGCATAGTCGCAGGCGGCGCCGCGATCAGCTACAAGGTGGGGCCGATCAGCTTCGCGCCGACGCGATCGCCCACCCGGGTAAGCGGTGTCAGCGGTCGCACGAGTGTCGAGATGAGACGAGCCCTGGAGCGGCTTCTGCGTGCGCCGAGCCCCTCGCCGATCGCGCGGGCCGAGACGGCGAGCGCCGGCAGGGGCCTGAAGAAGACAGTCAGCTCTGAGATCTTGCCGTTCTCGTCGAGGCGCATGTGATCGACGAGCTCGATATCGATCCCGTCGACCTGCGCCGAGGCGACCAGTGCCGCGCTGTCCTCGCCGCGCAGCTCATCGGTGTAGCGGATGTCCTTGAAGACATCGAGGATGACGCCGAACACGGCGCCGATCTGCTCGTGGCCCGCGAACGTCAGAGTGTCGGTGATCGGGGAATGCACGACGGCGTCGGGCGCGAACGCGTCCACCACCGCCGCGAGGTCGCGCGCCTCGATCCCGGCGCGAAGCGGCAGCTTCGCGGTCGTCTCGTTGAGCTCGGGCATGGCGCCTCCTCGAATCGAATCAGTCAGGGGCAGGCGATGTTATAGGCTGCCGCGAAGTGGCCAGAAGACGCCGCCCGGGCTCCCGCTCGCGGCCCTGCTCGCGGTTGCTCATCGCCGTGGCGGCCTGTGCGCTGCTCGCCTTCGCGGGGTGCGCCGGCAGCGAACCCAGGAGCACCGCGACCGTATCCCGCGCCGCGCGGGTGGCATCGATCAGAACCGCCGTGGCCATGGCGAGCCCCGCGACACCGGCGCCGGCAGGCGCCACCATCAACGAGCCACTCAGCGGCCGCGTGATCACGCTCGATCCGGGCCACAACGGCGGCAACTTCACGCATCCCGTGCAGATCGGCCGGCTCGTCAACGACGGCAACGGCGAGAAGGAATGCGACACCACCGGCACCGCGGCGCCGGACGGATACCGCGAGACCGACTTCAACTGGAGCGTCGCGACCCGGCTGCGAGCGCTGCTGCTCGCGGCGGGAGCGCGCGTGGTGATGACCCGGCAGAGCAACACCGGAGTGGGTCCATGCATCACACAGCGCGCGGCGATCGGCAACCGCGCCCACTCTGACGCGGCGATCTCCATTCACGCCGACGGCGGACCGCCGAATGGGTCGGGCTTCGCCGTCCTCGTGCCCGCGCCGATCCCCAGCCGGGCCAACCAGGCGATCATCCTCCCCTCGCACCGGCTCGCGCTGGCGCTGCGCACCTCGCTCGAGCGGATGGGACTGCACCCTTCGACCTACGACGGCGTCGACGGCATTGCGCCGCGCACGGATCTGGGCGGTCTCAACCTGTCACGCGTGCCCAAGGTCTTCGTGGAGGTCGCCAACATGCAGAATGCAGCCGATGAGGCGCCGATGCAGCGGCCGGCCTTCCGTGAGAGCGTCGCGCGGGCGCTCCTGGCCGGCCTCGAGCGGTTTCTGGCGTGGGGTTGATCGACGGCCGCCCGGGCCGGGCCGGCGGCGACCGTTTGCGGGTCCGCGCTCGTCTACGGGCTGCTCGAGGGCACGCGCGCGGCGCGGTCGCCCGTGGGCTTTCGCTCGCCCAGAGGCCATCGTTCGCCGGCAGAGAGCAGTCCCGTCTGACCGTGAGGCGCCGGCTCCGTGCGATCGCCCTCGGCGCTCGCCTCGCCGGGCGACGCTTTCGCTGGGTCGCTGAGCGACGCCGCGGGTGGCTCCCTGGGCGCCTCTGCGAGCTCCTCGGCGGAGACCGTCGCGGGCCGGTCGACCACGCACAGGAGAGTCTCGACCACGTGCGGGTCGAACTGGGTGCCCGCGCTGTCGACGAGCTCCGTCAGCGCCGCGGCGACGGGCATCGCCTTGCGATAGGGCCGGGTCGTCGTCATCGCGTTGAAGGCGTCGCAGCAGGCCACGATGCGCGCTTCCAGCGGGATCTCCGAGCCGCGCAGGCCGTCTGGATAGCCGCGGCCATCCCAGCTCTCGTGTGAGGCGCGGACGATCTCGCCGACTTCGCTCATGAACCCGCCGACGCGCTCCAGCATCCGCTGGCCCTCGAGGGTGTGCGTCCTGATGATCGCCCACTCGCCGTCGTCGAGTTTGCCCGGCTTGTTGACGATCTCCTTGGGCACGGCGATCTTGCCGATGTCGTGCAGCAGCGCTGCGAACTCGACCTTGCGCCGTTCATCGGCGTTGAGACCGAGCTCGCGCGCGACGTCGAGTGCGAGCAGCACCACTCCCTTGCAGTGCTCGCCCGTATATGTGTCGTCGGCCTCGACCACATCGCCGAGAACGAGCGCGGTGCCGCGGTAGGCGTCGTTCAGCTCGACCAACTGCTCCAGGCGGACGCTGCGCTCCTGGGAGAACCGCATGAGCACGCCGAACAGCGGAACGATCAGGAGCAGCGCCCAGGGGTGACCGATGGCGGCGAGGGCGACGACGAGACCGAGCGGGGCGAGCGCCAGGTCGATCAGATAGATCTGTCCCATCTCCTCGGCGAGCTCTCGCAGCGCGATGCCCCCTCCCAGGCGCTCGCGTATCGCGTTGGCGGTGAAATCGCACACGAACTGGGCCGCGAGCGCGAGCAGCAGGATCCCCCAGCGGCCATCGGGGCTCGAGTCCTGGGCCAGCAGCAGCACGAGGGCCGGTCCCCAGGCGAACCAGCTGTTGCCCGGCACCGTCAGCAGGCGACTGGCGGGCGTCTCCCGGCGCACGATCGCCGGGGCCCTTCCCAGCGCGAGTCCCAGCGCCACCAACAGGGGCACCCAGGCGACCGGCAGGGCGAACAGCATCGGCACGAATACGGCCTGCGTGGGCACCGTGAAGCCGGCTCCGATGTCGAACCGCACGTGTCCCACGGCCGCGATGCTCAGCACGTACAGAAGCGCGACCGGAACCGACAGGCTTGCCCCACCGCCTCCGAGCAGCGCGAGCGAGACGGCCGCGATGACGAAGCCAGCCCCCACCACGAGCTCGGCTCGGCGCTCGCCGGCGAGCATCCGCTGGCGCCCGCCGGCAAGCGACGCGCGCACGCGTTCTGATTCGATCAGGGCATGGGCCGACATGGATCTCCCTGTTTATCGGTAGAACGAACCGCAAACGAGAGACATAAAGCCGGTCACCTTCGCCAACCGGCGCTGGAACGGGGCGCAGTGAAATCGGCGCTCAAACATCCGTCCGCGACCCTACCCTCGAGCCGCCCGATCGTTGATGCTGACGGCACGAATCGACCAATCACCAGCTGAAAAGGCAAACTCGCCGCGAGGCGTGGACGCAAAACCAGAGGTCTCGAACACGAGATAGCTCGGTCGCCAGCAAACTGCACGGAGGCTCTTGTGTTCCCTTTTTCGCCTTGCCCGACACGGCTGCGACCGCGGCGCCGCTCGTCGCCTGCGCTCGCGGGCATCCTCGCCGGACTCTCCATGTGCGCTCTGGTCGCGCTGCCGGTCGCCTCCGCTCAGGCGGCGGGCGTCTCCAAGTGCGAAACCGAGCCACTTTCACAACCCTTTCTGCAGTGGGGCGACTCCAACTACTACTCGCTCATCGCGGGCGGCGACTTCGAGAGCTCGACAACCACATGGACGCTCTCCGGCGGGGCCCAGCGTGCTGCCGGCAGCGAGCCCTACGAGGCCACGGGAAGCCTGGGCGCATGGTCTCTGGCCCTCCCGGCGGGCGCCTCCGCACAGTCGCCGTTCACCTGCGTTGAACCGAACGACCGGACCTTCAGGCTGTTTGCTCGCAGCGAAGGCTCCGCCTCGAAGGTGCTCGCGTCGGTGGTCTATGAGACCGTCCTCGGCAACATCGCGATCCCCGTCGGCATCGCCTCTGAGGCCAGCGGCTGGCAGCCAACCGCGGCGTTCCACACCGGCGTGCTGCTCGGCGCCCTGCTGTCCGAAGGCTCCGTTCATATTGCTCTCCGCTTCACCGCGCTCAGCGGCGCCTCGCGCATCGACGATGTGTTCCTCGACCCGCGCATGCGTCGCTAGTGAAGTGAGCGCGCCGCCGGTCTCATGAGGATCGGCGGCTCTGCCAAACGCCGCTCAGCGGCTTCTCAGCTCGAGCGAATCGATTCCCAGTTCGAGCATCCGCCGCCACGCCCCTGATTCGAGCTGCGTCGCCGCGCGAGTGGCGGCGAACAGCAGCCGCAGGTCGAGCGTCGTGGCGTCCGGGCGCAAGCGGCCCTCCGCCCGCGCGGCGGCGAGCAGCCGCTCGAGCGCCTGCGTGGTCCTGGCGAGCGCCAGCTGCACCTGCGGGTGCTCGGAGACGGTCGCCATGGCCTCGCCGAGGACGTCGTCGACGGCCTGCCGCTCGGCCAGGGCCCACAGCAGTCCGGTGAGCGCCGTCCATGGGCCGGCCGCGCTTTCAAGCGCGGTGTCGGCGCCCCTCTCGGCCTCATCCAGCCGCTCGACGACGAGCGCCGCGAGCAGATCGCGCTTGGAGGGGAACTGGCGGTAGACGCTGCCGATCCCGGCGCCGGCGGCTGCAGCGATCACGGGCATCGGCGCATCGAGGCCGTCTCGGGCAAACACCTCGCCGGCGACGCGAAGCAACCTGGCGCGCTTCTCCCCGGCGCTCAGCCCGGCCCAGCAAGCGTCCGGCGTCTGTAGCGGAATGACCATTCCGCTACTGTAGTGGGCCGCGGCCGCGGAATCGCCATTCCGCACCTCAGACTGGACGCCCAGCAGGCATGACGTCTACGAACACAGAGCGCACTCACCCGACCCTGATCCTCGCCGTGCTGTCGCTCGCGGGCGTCGCCTACGCGATGCTGAGCTCCTCAGTCGTGCCCGCGCTGCCGACAATGCAGCGGGCCCTGCATACGAGCGAGACGGACATCGCATGGCTGCTCACCGGCTACCTCCTGTCGGCCTCGGTGGGGACCGCCATCATCGGCCGCCTCGGCGACATGTACGGCAAGGAGCGCCTGCTGCTGTGGACGCTCGTGGTCCTCGCGGCCGGCACCCTGCTCGCCGCCGTGTCGAGCTCCCTGGCGGTCCTCGTCGCGGCCCGCTTCATCCAGGGCGCGAGCGGCGGGATCTTCCCGCTCGCCTTTGGAATCGTGCGCGACGAGTTTCCGCGCGAGAAGGTGGCGGGCAGCATCGGCCTGCTCTCGGCGATCCTCGGCGTCGGCGCGGGCATCGGGATCGTTCTGTCGGGCGTGATAGTCGAGCATCTCAACTACCACTGGCTGTTCTGGATCCCGCTCGTGGCCACCCTGATCGCCGCGGTCGCCACGTGGCGATTCATCCCGGAATCGCCGATACGCGTTCCGGGGCGCATCAACTGGCTGGCGGCGGCGCTCATGACGAGCGGCATCTCGATCGTGCTACTGGCGATCAGCGAGACGACCACCTGGGGCTGGGGCTCGCCGAAGACGCTGGGGCTCCTCGCCCTGGGACTGGCCGTCTCGGCCACCTGGATCGCGGTCGAGGTGCGCAGCCGAAATCCGCTCATCGACATGACGATGATGCGAATTCGCGGGGTGTGGACCACCAACCTGGCCGCGTTCCTGCTCGGCGCCGGCATGTATGCGTCGTTCATCGTCTTTCCGCAGTTCGCCCAGCTGCCGAAGAGCACCGGCTTCGGGTTCGGCGCATCGGTGGTCGTCTCGGGCCTCTATCTGCTGCCCTCGACGATCGGCATGACCGCTCTCGGACTGTACGCCGGGCGAATCGCGGGCCGGTTCGGCTCGCGCAACGCGCTGCTCGCGGGCACCGCGTTCACCCTCGCGTCCTTCACGATGCTCACTTTCGCCCACGGCCATCCCTACGATCTGCTGATCGCCGCCGCGCTGCTCGGCGTGGGCATCGGGCTCGCGTTCGCCGCGCTCGGCAACCTCATAGTGCAGTCGGTCTCCAACCACCAGACCGGCGTCGCCAGCGGCATGAACACGGTCATGCGAACGCTCGGCGGAGCGCTCGGCGGACAGCTCTCGGCGACCTTCATCGCCGCCAACACCCTCAACGGGGAGCCGACAGTCACCGGCTTCACCGAGACGTTCCTGATGGCGAGCGGCTTCCTGCTCGTTTGCCTGTTCGCAGGCCTGCTCGTGCCGAAGACCTCCGCGCCGCCGCTGGGCTATGTCCCTCAGGGCGAGGTGTCGGTCGTCGCGGCGGGTCCCGAGGGCGCGCCCGGCTGACCGGCGAGCGACGCGACACGAGCGCTTATGCGCCGGAATCCGCGCTCGTCGTGTAACGCACTCAGGGCTTTGCGGACTGAAGGTGGTAGGTCGAACCCAATGCGAGGGCCCAAGCATGGGTATCGGTGGCCGCCGTGACGTCGCCGCCGGCACGCTCGCCGAACGCGATGCGAACACGATTTAAGGTGCACGCAATCTCCAACATCGACAATCGCGCGATGTCCACTGTCCTTGTGGTCGACGACGAGCCGATCGTGCGCGATGTAGTCGTGCGCTATCTCGAACGCGACGGCTACAGGACACTGCAGGCAGCCAGCGGAGCTCAGGCGCGGGACATGCTCGAGCGTGAGCCGCCGTCGCTGGTCGTCTTGGACGTGATGCTGCCCGGAGTCAGCGGGCTTGAGCTGTGTCGCTGGATTCGCTCACGGTCGCAGGTGCCGATCGTCATGCTGACGGCGCTGGGTGAGGAGGCGGATCGGATCGTCGGCCTGGAGCTCGGCGCCGACGACTATCTCACCAAGCCGTTCTCGCCCCGCGAGCTCGCGGTTCGCGTTCGCAACCTCATCCGCCGCAGCGCAGTGCCCGTGGAAGTACAGGCGGCCCAGACGATCGCGTTCGGCGACGTGGTGGTCGACCCGGTTGCCCGTGAGGCGCGCAAGGGCGACGAGCTGCTCAGGTTGACGTTGAAGGAGCTGGACCTGCTGCTGTTCTTTGCATCCAATCCGCGGCAGGTGTTCTCGCGCGATCAGCTGATGGACCGCGTGTGGGGATATCAAAGCGCCCTCGACACGGGGACGGTGACGGTCCATGTCCGCCGTTTGCGCAAGAAGATCGAGGACGATGCCTCGCGTCCCCGCCACCTCGAGACCGTGTTCGGCGCCGGCTACAGGTTCACACCGTGATCGAGTTCGCGCTGATCGTGTCGCTGAGCACGCTCGCGGCGGGCATTGCGCTCGCGCTGGCGCTTCGGCTGCTGCCAACGGTGCGCCTGCAGCTGGTGGGGCTCGCGCTGCTGGCGTTGGGGCTACCGCTCGCGGCGGTGATCCTCGGCGGTCTCGTGATGTTCCATATGCACGACGACGTGAAGATCCTCGCCGTCGCGGCCGCGTCGGCGTCGACGGCGCTTGCTGCGGCGCTTCTGATCGGAGCCCAGATAGCGCGGCACATCGCTGGCCTCGAGGCGGCCGCCGAGGAGCTTTCCTCGGGCGAGCTGAAAGCCCAGGCCCCGACGGACGGGCCGCGCGAGCTCGCGCACCTCGGCGAAGCCTTCAACACGATGGCCGGCAACATCGAGGCGCTGTTCGACGCCCGGCGTCAGCTCGTCGCGTGGGCAAGCCACGATCTGCGCACACCGGTAGCGTCGATCCAAGCGATGCTCGAAGCCACCGAGGACGGCCTCGCTTCAATCGACGAGTACCTGCCCGCGCTGCGCCAGCAGACCCGGACCTTGGGAATGCTGATCGATGATTTGTTCGAGCTGGCACGAATCGACGCCGGCGCCCTCACGCTCGAGCTCGGCGAGGCGCATCTGCCACAGCTCGTCTCCCACTGCGTACGCGGCTTGGAGGCCGAAGCGCGGGCACGACAGATTCGCCTCGAGAGTCAGCTCGACGAGGCCCTGCCCGACGTCCGCTGCGCGCCTGAGCATGTTCAGCGAGTCCTGCTGAACCTCGTGACGAACGCGCTGCGGCACACACCTTCGGACGGTTCGGTGCTCGTCAAAGCTCGGCGGCACGCTCGGGAGCTTGAGGTGTCAGTCGAGGACACCGGTGTGGGGCTGAGCCCCGAAGCACAACAACGAATGTTCGAGCGCTTCTGGCGCGGCGACGCTTCGCGCACCCGCGCGAGCGGCGGGGCGGGGCTCGGACTCGCGATCGCGCGAGGCTTCGTCGAAGCCCAGGGCGGTCGCATATGGGCTGAGAACCGGCCAGAGGGAGGCGCGCGCTTCGCGTTCACGCTTCCGATCGCCGACCCGCAGCCCACCCTCGCCTGACGGCCGCGGTCAGCCTGCACGCCGTTCACGGAATGTTCATCTCCGCGCAAGGGGCTGGTCAGGAGCAGCGGCCATCGTGCTCGCGGTCGGGGAATGACCCCCGCCAGACCCAGGAGGTCCGAATCATGAAGCTGCCTCGCCTCGTCATCCTGCTCGCACTGGCCCTGACAGGAACGACCGTCTCATCCGCGAACGCCCACACGCTCACGTCCCCGATCGTCGGCCACGTCTACGTCAACGACAACACTGCGGTGGCGAACACCGTGGCCGGCTTTGACCGGCACGCCGACGGCTCTCTGACGCCGATCCCCGGCTCCCCGTTCTCGATTGGCGGTGTCGGATCGGGCGCCGGGCTGCCCTCGCAGGGCGCCATCCAGCTCTCCAGCGATGGGCGCTACCTGCTTGCGGTAGACGCCGCGAGCAGCCAGATCTCGGTGTTGCGACTCGGCTCGGATGGTGTGCCGCGGCAGGTCGGCAGCCCGCTGTCCTCCGGGGGCACGGAACCCCTCAGCATCGCCGTCTCGGGCGATCTCGTGTACGTCGCCAACAGCGGCAGCGAACCGAACGTCACGGGCTTTCTACTGTCGCGAAACGGAGCCCTCTACCCGCTGCCGGGATCCACCGTCTCACTGCCCGCCGGCTCGGGCCCGGATGACGTCCTGTTCGACCCGCGGGGCCGCAAGCTCGTCGTCGACCTCGACAACACTTCGTCGATTGCGAGCTTTCACGTACGGCGCGATGGTCTCATCGTCGCCGCTCCGGGCTCACCGCTCGCCGCCCAGGGACTCGGACCGTTCGGCGCGGAGTTCCGGCCGACCAACCCGTCACAGCTGTTTGTCAGCAACGCCCACAACGTCGGAGCGGGCAGCGGGACGGTCTCGGCCTTCCTCGTCGCCGGCTCGGGTCAGCTGGCACCGATCGGCGCCTCGCCGTTTGCCGATCTCCAGACCGCACCCTGCTGGGTTGAGATCAGCCACGACGGGAAGTTCCTGTTCACCGTGAACACCGGATCCGGCGAGATCTCCAGCTACTCGATCAACCCCGATGGCTCGCTCGTGCTGCTCGGCAGCACGCCGTTCGGCTCGGCGGGCGCCGGAGCCGTTGACGCCCGTCTGTCCCCCGATGGAAAGACGCTGCTGGTGGACGGAAGCAAGGCCGGCGTCATCGCGTCGTTCGCGGTGAGCGGCGGAAGCCTCACAGAGCTGGCGAGCTCGCCCACGCCGCTGCCCGCGGGCGCGTTCGCTGCAGGCATCGTCACCGACTGACCGCCGCAGGCCGCTGCCGGCCCGGGCAATGCCTCCCGGGCCGGCGGTGCTGCATTGCAGTCGATCCGCAACGCGCCGATCGTTCAGATGAACACCGATGTGAATGTGTTCTCTAGCCTTGCTGCGTGCGCATGCGTGTGATTCCAGGCATCGTCGCGGGAGGGCGCTCTCGGCGCAGCGCCGCTGCCGGCGAGGATGAGCAGGAGCTGCTGGTGAGGCTGCGCGCGGGCGATCAAGAGGCCTTCGTCACGCTGGTGGCGCGTCACCACGGCGCGATGCTGCGTCTTGCCCGCACGTTCGTGCCGAGCACGACGGTCGCCGAGGAAGTCGTCCAGGACACGTGGGTCGGCGTCGTGCGCGGGATGGACCGCTTTGCCGGACGCTCCTCGCTGAAGACGTGGCTTCTGACGATCCTCGTCAACCGAGCCAGGACCACGGGCATGCGAGAGCGCCGAAGCGTCGCGATCGGCGATGCAGCTGCGGCCGTCGACCGTTCTCGCTTCGACGCGTCGGGGGCGTGGATGTCACCGCCCCAGCACTGGGTCGAGGACAGCGACGAGCGGCTCGTCGCCGAGGAACTGGCGAGCCGCATCCAGAGCGCCATGGCGGAGCTCCCGCCGCGCCAGCGCGAGGTCGTAACGTTGCGAGATGTCGAGGGACTTAGCAGTCGTGAGGTGTGTGAAGTGCTCGGAGTAAGCGAGGGCAACCAGCGGGTGTTGCTTCACCGCGGGCGCAGTCAGTTGCGGGCTGCGCTTGAACAGGCGGTGACGATGTGAGACTCCTGCGAGCTGACAACGAGCTGGCGTGTCAGCAGATGGTCGAGCTGATCACCGAGTACCTGGAGGGAACACTGTCGCGATCGCAGCGCCGGCGCTTTGAGGCCCACCTGCAGGGCTGCGAGCACTGCAGCGAGTACCTCGAGCAGATGCGCGCCACGATCCGCCTCACCGGTCGCCTGCGGACCGAGGATCTGACACCGGCGATGCGTGAGGAGTTCGCAGCCCTCTACCGCCGCTGGCGATCAGAGGGCGGCTGAGCGCCCGCTCTCAGGGCGACGCGCGACCGCCTCCAGCTGGCGACGGCGCCGCACGCGTGACCACACGTGGCACAGGGCATCGAACGCCGGCCGCGGAAGCGAGGAGAGGCGCGCCGTGTGCGGTGGCCACGCGTGGGTGACCACAGAAACGGAGATCACCGTGAACCCGGCCTCCTCGAGCAGGTTGCGCATCAGCAGCGGCGTCCACGTGTAGAGATGGTGGTTCTCATCGCCGGCCATCGCGTCGGTCTGCGCGCGCCAGTCGTCGATCGGGACCCACAGCCGCAGCTGGCCGCCGGGCTTCAGCAGCCCCCACAGCTCGCGCAGCTCTGCGAGCGGCTGCACGGTGTGCTCGAGCGCATGATTCGAGACGACCGCATCGACCGATTCCGCGCCCAGTTCGCTCGCTGAGGCCACGACCCGCAGCCCACGGCTCCTCGCCGCCTCGCGCGCGGCGGGTGCCGGCTCTATGCCGATGCGCTCGCGCACGGTGAGCTTCTCGAGCATGTAGCCGGCTCCGCAGCCGAAGTCCACCACCGTCGCCTGCGGCTCCAGATACGCGTTGAACTTGCGCGCGTTCAGCCGGCCGCCCGTCTCCCCACTGACCGCGTTCTGCCAGGAGAAGTACGCCGCACCGGCCTCGCCCGAGTAGTGGCGCCCGACGGTCGAGTTCGGTTGCTGGCCGGGGCTCATCTGCACAGAGGAGCCTATATCGGGGTGTTTGGCTACTTCGGCTGCGGCACGATCCGGATGTAGGGCTTGGGCGACTTCCAGCCATCCGGGTAGGTCTGTTTGGCCTCATCGTCGGAGACCGAGCCGGCGATG
The DNA here is from genome assembly GCA_963764185.1 of uncultured Solirubrobacteraceae bacterium. Taxonomy (GTDB): domain Bacteria; phylum Actinomycetota; class Thermoleophilia; order Solirubrobacterales; family Solirubrobacteraceae; genus Palsa-744. Next base: position 41,438 of record CAVXRF010000012.1, read on the forward strand.
ATGACGTCCTCGCCCGGCTTCCAGTTCACAGGCGTCGCAACCTTGTTCTTGGCGGTGAGCTGCAGCGAGTCGATCACGCGCAGGACCTCGTCGAAGTTGCGCCCGGTCGTCATCGGGTAGATGAGGATCAGCTTGATCTTCTTGTCGGGGCCGATCACGAACACGTTGCGCACCGTCTGGTTGTCTGCGGGCTTGCGCTCAGCGGGATCGCCGGAGACGCTCGCGGGCAGCATCCCGTACAGCTTCGACACGTTGAAGTCGGCGTCGGCGATGATCGGGTAGTTGGGCGCCTCGCCCTGCGTCTCGGCGATGTCGCTCGCCCAGCGCTCGTGGTCGGAGGCGCCGTCAACCGACAGGCCGATGATCTTCACGTCGCGGCGGTCGAACTCTGGCTTCGCCTTCGCCATGTAGCCCAGCTCGGTCGTGCAGACCGGGGTGAAGTCCTTGGGGTGGGAGAACAGGACTGCCCACGAATCGCCGATCCAGTCGTAGAAGTGAATGTGACCCTCGGTCGTCTCGGCCTCGAAATCAGGTGCGGTGTCGCCAATCTGAAGCGCCATATGGCTTGGTCCTTTCTAGAGCAGCCGGATCTATTCCAGTGTTTATATACCAGCTTTAGCCTATTTCCCTTTCAGACCCGTCGTGCACTCAGGAGCACCGTCTCGTATGGCATCTGCAGCGACCCGCCGATCGAGTCGATCGCGGCGCCGACCGCGTCGAGCAGGCGCTCACGCCTCGCCGGCGGCAACGCCTGATGGTCGCTGTGGGTCGTCAGGTGTTCGAGCCAGCCGGTCGTGTCGTAGGTCTTGCTCCACGGGAACCTCGAGACCTCCACGGCCTCGAACGCAGTGGAGTCCGTGATGGGAGCGAGCGCCACCCGCGCGCGCGCATCGCGGTCGTTGCCGAGCAGCACCGAGTAGTTCTCGATGTCGGGCTCCAGGCGCGCGTAGATCGGCGCCAGCAGCTCGCGCACAGGGGCGGGCGGGTCGCCGAAGTTCCAGAACACGCCGATCCGGCCGCCTGCTCTGAGCGCCTCGGCCGCCTTCGCGGCTCCCGCCGTGGGGTCGATCCAGTGCCAAGCCTGCGCAGAGGTCACGAGATCGAACCGCCGCCCGCCGGGCTGCCACTGCTCAAACGCAGCGACCTCCACCTGCAGGCCCTTCGCGCGCGCCAGCTCGGCCATGCGCGCATCGACCTCGACGCCCAGCACCGAACACCCCCGCGCCAGCTCGGGCTCGGCCGCGATGCCGGTTCCGCAACCGACGTCGAGCACGTTCCGCGCGCCGTCGTCGAGCAGCGCGTCCACGAGGGCTGCGGGATATGACGGCCGGGCGCGATCGTACTGCTCGGCGACCGCGCCGAACGACTCCGCCCGCGAGCGATTCTCGAATAGCACAGGCGCAATCCTTCCAGCTCACCGCCCACTGGACGCTCGCCCCGACGCAGGCGTGCGACTGTCCTGATCAGTTACAGACGCGGCAGCGCCCGACCGCGCAGGAGCAGGAGAGCGGGACCAGGCCGACGCGCCGCGGACCCCAGCGCCGCACCCACTCGAGCGCCCCGGGCTCGATGCGATCGCCGCAGTCGCCGGGCCAGCAATGGCGCAGCATCGCCGAAACGAGCAGGTCGGTGTCCGATTGCGATCGGCTCGATATCGACTCGATGTGGGCGGCGATCTGCGTGTCGCCGATGTGATCTGCCATCAGGCACACAGATACACCCCGCGGCGGCGGATCCAATGGCCGGACCAGGTGCCTCGCCGCAGGCCGGCAAGGCACCTGGGATATCGCTGGCGTCAGCTCGTCTGGGGAACGCGCGCGAGGCTCTCCTGATAGAGAGCCATCTGCCGTGCGACCTCCTCGTTTGCGACGCCGTCGATGTGTCGTAGACGATCCACCACGAGGCCGGCGTTGATGGTGTTCCGCTGGAACTCCTCGTCCTCTCGAACGGCCGCGAGCTGCTCGGCTGACCCGTGCAGCTCCACGTAGCCGTTGAGATCGCCGTTTGGCCCGAGCAGCACCACGTCGAACCTCTCGATGCGGCCCTGCTGCTGCATACGCCCGTAGATGCCAACGGCCTCGTTGAACACCTCGAGGCCACGCTCCTCGCGCCCGGGTATGGGCGCACTCCATCCGATGAACAGCACCCTGTCGGCCATGCCGACTCCCTTCTCCATCTCGGCCCGGCCCGTCACCGAGCCTGAGGCGCCGACCCTATCAACCTTTCGCCCCGCTGGATTTGGCAGGGCAGACGTGTCCCAATGGCCAGAATCGCCTCTCTTCGAGACCTCTTCACTAGTTTTATCTCGACTGAGGCCGGCTCTTAGCTCACGTTCATCGCTCTGGCGAATACTCACTTCTGCGACATGCACTAGTCGCAAGGCAGAACCGTCACATCCTCCTGTGCGCACCGTCCGGTCCGCTTCCCCCGGCGGACCGGACTATTCAAGGAGCCGGTGCCGCCAACGGGGCGACGAAACGCAGAAACGGCTCGATCTCGAGACCGCGCCCTGTGGCCTGCTCGACCAGGGGAATCGTGTCGAGCCGTCGCCCGTGGCGGTGCACGTGCTCGGCGAGCCAGCGCTGGATCGGAGCGACTTCCCCGCGGCGCAGATCATCGTCGCGCGGCCCGAGCTCAGCCTGCATCGTCTCCCACAGCTGAGCGGCGATCATGCAGCCGAGCCCATAGCTCGGGAAGTAACCGAAGCTGCCGGCGCCCCAGTGCACGTCCTGGAGGCATCCGAGCGCGTCGGAGGAAACCTCAACACCGAGCAGGCGGCGCATTCCCTCGCGCCACGCGGCGGGGAGGTCGGCAACCGCGAGCTCGCCATCGATCATTGCGAGCTCGAGTTCGAAGCGCAGAATGATGTGCAGCGGATAGGTGAGGGGGTCCGCGGAGACGCGAATGGGAGAGGGCTCAACGCCCACGAGAACGGCATGCAGCTCGCTCGCCGTGATGGCATATCCGCCCGCGCCGAGCTCGCCGGCGAGCACCTCGGCGAAGGCCGGGTTGCGGGCGACGTGGTTCTCCCACAGCTTGCTCTGAGACTCGTGGATCGACATCGAGGTTCCGCGGCCCAGGTTGGTCCGCTCGAGGACCTCATCGACCTGGCGCTCATACAGCGCGTGGCCGTACTCGTGCAGAGAGCTGAGCAGCGACTCGAACTCGCCGTCGATGTAGCGGGTCGTAAGGCGCGTGTCGCGACGGCCGAGCCACGCCGTGAAGGGATGCGCCGAGGTGTCCACCCGCCAGCTTGAGCCCTCCACCCCGAGCCGGCGCAGGGTCGCGGCCACCGCCACCTGCTGCGGGGCGATCGGAACCTCGAGCGTGCTCCGCGGCGAACGCACCCGGGCCTCGGCCAGGAGCGGCGGAAGCGTCGACGCGAGCGCGCCGAACACGCGCCGCAGATCCTCCGTTCGCAGGCCGAAGTCGTAGTCACCGAGAAGGGCGTCATACGCGCTCTCGCCCTCCTCGGCGACGCATTCTCCGTACGCGCGCGCGAGCTCGACGTTGCGCTCGAGCGCTCCTTCGAAAAGGCCGAAATCGTCTTGCGCTCGCGCGCGGTGCCAGCTCTCCTGCCCGTCGGCGCTCGCGCGGGCCAGGTCGACCGCCAGCTGTTCGGGTACCCGGCGAGCGCGCTGCCAGTCCCGCCGCGCCAGGCGCACGATGTCGCTATCCAGCCCATCGAGCGCGACGCCGTCGAGCTCGGCCAACCAGTCGCCGATCTGCTCGCCGGTGGCCCGCTCATGGGTGAGGCGGGCGAGCACGCCCAGCTGCTGCGCGCGCCCGGGGGCACCCTCGGCGGGCATCGTCACGAGCTGATCCCAGTGCAGAAGCATCTCCACCGAGGAGAGATCTGACAGCTCGGCCAGGCGGTCGCGCAGCTTCTCGAGGGCGGTCACGGCGCTAGAGCGTATGCGGGCGTCCTGACGCGCCCGCGCAGCGGCGTCAGTTGCGCCCGCCGCCAAACAGCCGCAGGAAGAACAGGAAGATGTTCACGACGTCGAGAAAGATGCCCGCGGCGAGGGGGACCGCTTCCTGCATGCCGGCGCGGCGCATGCGGTTGAAGTCGAGCACGGTGTAGCCGCCGAAGATGGCGAGTCCCAGCACGGCGTAGATCAGATTGCCGGCGGGGATGGACACGAACACCGTCACCAGCCCGAACACGAGCAGCGCCAGCAGCAGGAAGAACAGCATCCGGTAGCCACCGGAGAGGTCCTTTCGAATCGCATAGCCGGTGCTCCCCAGCGCGCCCACGAAGAGGGCGGTCGCGGCGGCCGACTGCCACACCGCATCGGGCTCTGCTTCGACGTATGCGTTCAGCACGCCGCCCAGCCCGAGGCCGAGCAGCAGGCCGGCCGCGAACAGCATCGTGATCGACAGGACCTCCGAGCGCCGGGCGAAGTTCAGGCCGATGATGCAGACGAAGCCGCCGATGAAGCAGATGATCGACGCGCCCTCTGAGATTTCACGCCCCAGATAGGCGCCGAGCGTGAAGAAGCACAGGGTGACCGCGACGAGCCCCATCACCTGGCCGAAGACACCGGCGGCGCCGACGGTCTCGACCGAGCCGAACATCCCTTCGTCTCTGTATCCGGCGGCCTGCGGCACTGTTCGGCTCCTCTCCTGGTTTGGGCGCCGGCGGGCCGGTTTGCCGGCTCCCCGTCGCCATGGCGAGCGTGAATCTTACGGCCCCGAACGAGCCGAGGCTAGGCCGCGTGCAGCACGGGTGCGGGCGCCCGCGGCGGCGAGCTGAACAGGCCGAGAAAGCGGGCGACCGCGGGCCTGCCTCCCTCGATCACGACCTCTCCAGCGCCGAGCGCCTGTGCCAGCGAGCGCTGGCGGGCGAGCAGCATGGCGAGCGTGTTCGCGCTCGTCTGAATCATCGCGGCGGGCTGCTCGGCGGCGCCCCGGTTGACCAGGATCTCGCCGTCCGCCACCCTGACACGAAAGCGGTCATCGCCCAGACGCAGCTCATAGACCGCCGTCAAACCCGCCGCCGCATCCGGATCGAACAGCGCGCGAAGGGCCAGCACGGCGGCGTCGATGCCGATCTCCACGTCGCGCGGAGGGAACGGCGAGCGGTCCCCCCAGCGGCCGAGCTGTGTGACGATCGGCTCCAGTTCGCGCCCCCAGTCGGTCAACTCGTAGACCCAAGACCCGGCCGGCGGGCCGAGTTTGCGGCGCACAACGACGCCGGAGCTCTCGAGCTCGCGAAGCCGCTGGGAGAGGACGTTGGGGCTGGCGTGGGGCAGGCCGGCCCTCAGGTCCGTGAAGCGCTTGGGGCCGAGCAGCAGCTCGCGAACCACCAGCAGCGCCCAGCGCTCGCCAACCAGGTCGAGGGCGTGGGCGAAGCGGCAGGCGTCCCGGTATGTGCGGCTGGCAGCGATACGTTTATTCTACCGCCTGGTCCTGATACCATCTCCATCTACTCCTATTACAGGACTATCTGCTAGTCTCGGGCAACCAAGTTGGTCAAGCGACGGCTGAGGAGGCTGCGATGAGGCAGGTCATGGTGCGCTACCGGGTAACCGCCGACCGGGCGGCGGAGAACGAGGCGCTCGTGCGCGCTGTCTACGAGGAGCTTCGGGCAACCGAGCCGGCCGGGTTGCGCTACGCCACGTTCAAGCTTGACGACGGCGTCAGCTTCGTGCACATCGCCGAGACCGAGGATGGGGAGAACCCGCTTTCGCGGGTGAAGGCGTTCAGGGACTTCCAGGCCGGCGTCGCAGATCGCTGCGAGGAGCCCCCCGTCGTCAGCGAGCTCAGCAGGATCGGCTCCTTTCGTCTGTTCGGCGGACAGGCGTGAGCCCCTCGATACCGGTACGACCGCCAACCGGCTCGGGCACCGCGCAGGACCCCTGGACGCTCGCCACCCCGCCCGGGAGATCGGAGTATCAGGCCCATCGCGAGCAGACGGCCGACCCGCCCGCGCTCGTCGTCCGGGTGGGGTCCACCGAGTTGCGCTATGAGCTGCGCTGCATCGAGGACCTGCACGGCATGCTGAAGGCGCGCGGCGACTGGATGCTGCTGGGCAGCGCCGACGAGCAGAGGCCCGCGGGGAATGACACGGTCGAGTCGTGGGCCCGCTCGCGGGAGAATCCCGTCGGCGGCTGGTACGGGCTGAAGAAGGGGCTGCGCGGCCGCTTCGCCAACTACGTGCCGCCCGTGCTCGAGGCGCTGGGCCTCGCCGAGGTCGAGCACAACGCGCGCAACAACCGGATGCGCGCGCTGTGAGGACGGGTGCTCGATGAGCCGAAGCCGCCGACGTGCCGCTCGGCCACCGCGTGCAGGCGGTCGAGCCCGGCCTGCCTGAGGCCGTCAGCCATCGACGGTGGCGCCAGCCGCGATCGCTCGCCTTTCTCCCTTCATGGTCGCTGATCCTAGTCGTGCGGACTCGGTGCGGCCCGCCCGCTGGCCGCCGCCGCCCGGCAGCGGCGGCAGGGCGAGCTTGACGATCTTGCGAACGACGCTGCCGAACTGCCTGTGCAGGGGCCCCGTGTTGTAGGGGATGCCATAGCGCTCGCAGATCTCGCGCACCTCGACGAGATGTCGGCGTAGCGATGGGCCGGAAGGTCCGGGAACAGATGATGCTCGATCTGATGGCTGAGGTTGCCGGCGAGGACGTGGAACAGCTTGCCGCCGGTCAGGTTGGCCGAGCCGAGCAGCTGGCGGTAGTACCACTCTCCGCGGGTCTCGTTCGGCGGCCTGCTGCCTCGGTGAACTCGTGCGTTCCGTCGGGGAAGTGGCCGCAGAAGATGATCGTGAACGACCACAGGTTGCGGGTCAGGTTGGCGGTCACGTTGCCGGCCAGCACGAACGGGAGCGAGGGGCCGGACAGAAGCGGGAACAGCACGTAGTCCTTGAGCGTCTGGCGAGCGCACCTTGCGCCAGACGTCCTCCAGCATCGGCGCGCTTCTCGCCGAGGGTGATCTCGCCGGCGGCGATCCGCTCGGTTTCGAGATCGTGCAGCGCGACCCCGTACTGGAAGAAGGTCGCCAGCAGCGCCGCATACAGCGGGTTGCCGAGGTAGTACGGATGCCAGGGCTCCGTCCTCGGACATGCGCAGGATCCCGTAGCCGATGTCGCGGTCCTTGCCGACGATGTTCGTGTACGTGTGGTGCATGTAGTTGTGCGAGTGGCGCCATTGGTCGCCCGGGCAGGCGGTGTCCCACTCGAACGTCTTGCCATCCAGCCGCGGATCCTTCATCCAGTCGTACTGCCCGTGCATGACGTTGTGGCCGATCTCCATGTTGTCGAGGATCTTCGACAGGGCCAGCGCGGCGGTGCCGCCGATCCAGGCCGGCGGCAGGAAGCCCACGAACAGGAGCGCGCGGCCGGCGACCTCGAGCCCGCGCTGGGCGCGGATGACCTGTTGATGTAGTCGGCGTCGCGCTCGCCGAGGTCGGCGACGACGCGGGCGCGCATGGCGTCGAGCTCGTGGCCGAAGGCCTCGAGCTGCTCGGGGTGAGGCTGGGCGGAGCGGTGGACATGAGTGGCTCCTTGTCAGGTCGGCGGTTCACAGGTCGAGCTCGACGTCGCCGACGGGCACCGAGACGCAGATGCGGATCTGCTCGTCGCCGGCGTTCGAGATCTCGCCGGTGATGACGTTGCGCACGGTGCCGGCCGTCTTGCGGCAGCTGCACGTGTTGCAGATGCCCATGCGGCATCCGTGGTCGGGGGCGAGCCCGCGTCCTCGGCCTGCTCGAGCAGCGGCAGGCCGGCTGTTGGCGGCCTCGCGGCCGCTGGCGGCGAAGCTGACGAGACCCTCGGCGCCGTCGGTGTCGAAGCTCAGCGCCGGCGGCGTGAAGGTCTCGACCGTCGGCTCGGCGAGGCCGTCCTTCGCTCCACAGGGCGCGGACGGCGTCGATCAGCGCCGGCGGGCCGCAGACGAAGGTGGCCGCGTCGGAGTGCTCGGCGATCACGGCGCGCAGGTGCTCGCGGCAGAAGCGGCCGGTCAAGCCGTCGCGCGCCCGCCTCCGCGCGTGAAGCCGCGGGCGACGCGCAGCCCGGCGTGGCGCTGCGAGGCTGATCGAGCTCGGGGCCGTAGAGCGCGAGCTCGGGCGAGCGCGCGTAGTTCAGGAACCGATCTCGCCCGCGAAGCCCTCGTCGCAGAGGGTGCGCAGCATCGCCATCGCCGGCGTGATGCCGCTGCCGCCGCTGATCAGCAGGACGCGCTCGGGCCGCGGATCGGCAGCACGAAATCGCCCTCGGCCTGGGTGAGGCCGACGATCATCCCCGGCCGCGCGTGGTCGCGCAGATAGCGCGAGACCCTGCCCTCCGGGTGGGTCGAGACGGTCAGCTCGAGCTCCACCGGCGGCGTGCTCGGAGCCGGCGGGAGAGTAGGGCCGCGTCTCGCGGACCCCGTCGATCTCGACGCTCAGCCCGACGAACTGCCCGGCGCGCAGGCCGCGCCAGTTCTCGTTCGGGCGGAGCGTGAGCGTGACGCTCTTCGGCGTCTGGCGGCGCACGGCCGTCACCTCGGCGCGCACGTCGCGCTTGACGAGCAGCGGGCGGACGAGCTCGACGTAGCGGTCGACGCCGTGCGGATAGGCGAGCGCCTCGAGCAGGCTCGAGTGCAGCAGACGGCGGCGACAGGCGTCGGGGGGAGGTCGCGGTCGGCAGGGTTCTGGACTCGACGATTTCAGTGCACGAGTGTTTACAGAGTACACCTGTACCCTGGCCCAGCGGCCATGGTACACTCTGTGAGACTTGTCACAATATGAGCTGTGACACGTACGTACTCTGGAAAACGGCGCCACCCGTCAGGAGCGCAAGCAGCGCACGCGCCGGGCGCTGCTCGACGCCGCGCTCGAGCTGCTCGAGGAGGCAGAGCTTCTCGAGCCTCAGCCTGCGCCAGGTGACGCGGCGCCGCGGGCATCGTCCCGACGGCCTTCTACCGCCACTTCGACGACATGGAGGAGCTCGGCCTGGTCCTGATCGACGAGTCGTTCCGCACGCTGCGGGCGATGATCCGCGCGGCGCGCGCGGACCCGCGGACCTACGAGCACGTGATCCGCCAACTCGGTCGAGATCCTCGTCGGCTACGTGCACGAGCACGACACCCACTTCCGCTTCATCGCGCGCGAGCGCTTCGGCGGCGTGGCCGCGTTGCGGCACGCGATCCGCGGCGAGATACGCCTGTTCGCGAGCGACCTCGCGACCGACCTCGCGCGCTTCCCCTACCTCGACCGCTGGAGCACCGAGGATCTCCAGCTGCTGGCGGGGCTGATGGTCAACGCGATGGTCGCGACCGCCGAGGCGATCCTCGACGCAGCGCCAGGGACCCCGCCGCGGAGGCCGAGATCGTCGCGACCGCCGGCGCCAGCTGCGGATGATCACGCTGGGGGTTCCGCAGTGGCGCCCCGCTCAGGGCTAGCTGAGCGGCGTCGGTACCGAGTCGCTGCCCGCGAGCCCCGCCGTGCGCTCGGCCCACCAGGTCATCGGCACTATCGAGTAGGCATGTTCGCGCGACTGATAGTCAAGTTCGGTCGCGAGCGTGATCACCGCGAGAGTCTGGTCGTGCAACCAGTCGTCGGTGCCGAGCTCCTCGGCGTGCTCGGTGGCCACATTGCTGCGGGCGAGGTTGCGATCCCGGCGGCTCTGACCGTCGGGGGGATCGTTGTAGGTAAGCACGTTGCTCAGCCACTCAAGCCGCCCGGCGAGCTCCACGTGGCGGTCGAGAACCGTCGCGTAGGAGCGCGCGCTCACCATCACCGGCGCCCATTTGGCGATCACATCGGAGGCGTGATTGCTCAGGGCGGTGCTCACCCTCTGCAGTTGCGCCCGGCGCTGTTCGTCGCCGAGCAGCTCGCCGATGGCCCTTGAGACGCGGGCGGAGTCCCGCGCGAGCCTGGCGGCGGCGAGCAACCCCTCGACAGAGCCGGCTTGGACCTCGGTGATCTCGAGCACCTCCACCATCCCGGTCCAGGTGGCCCGCGCGGACTGGATGAGCGCGAACAGGACGCTCTGGGCGAGCAGGTTCCAGCGTCGCTGGTCGCGGCGGTCGATCACCTCGTTGACGACGATCACCGTCACCGCCAGCACGAGAATGCTCGCCAGAAGCGAGGTCAGCAGCGCGTGGCGCTCCCAGAAGGAACCGAGCACAAAGTCCGAGGCGCCGGCGGCGAGCACGAGCATGAGCCCCACGCCGGCGGCCAGCAGCAGACGCCGCTCCCTGATCATGGACGCAGCCTAGTGATGATCTTCGCGCGGTCTCGCTCCCGGGCCGGGAGCACCGAGCGGGCGAGCTACGGTTAGGCATGCCCACCTGGGATGACGTGCGCCGCATCGCCCTGGCACTGCCCGAGACCAGTGAGCGGCCTTCGCGCGGTCTATGCCAGTGGCGGGTGAAGGACAAGCTGTTCGTGTGGGAGCGCCCGCTTCGCCGCGGAGAAATCGAGGCCCTCGGCGCAAAGGCGCCGGATGGGCCGATCCTGGGTGCGCGTGTCGAGCACCTCGTGGCCAAGGAGGCGCTGCTCGCCGACGACCCGCGCGTGTTCTTCACGACGCCGCACTTCGACAACTACGCGGCGATTCTCGTCCGCTTGGACCGGATCAGCGCCCGCGACCTCGACGAGGTGATCGTCGAGGCATGGCTCGCCCGCGCGCCGAAAAGGCTGGCGGAGGCGTACGCCGGCGAGTTCCTGTGACGAGCTCCCGATCGCGTTCAGCGCGCGCCGGCCACGAGGGCGCACATGAGCGCGGCGGCCTCAGAATCGCTGAGACCCTGCTCTCCGGCGAGTGAGCTCCAGGTCGAGAAGGCGATCGCGTGCCCAACGGCGGCCTGCACTCGCCGGCGGCTGGCGCCGCGAAGCCGTCGTCCGGCCATGAGCGTGTCGCGCGCCACAGCGAGGTAGCCGCGAACGGCCGCAAAGCGCTCCTGCACGAGCGGCACGGTGCTCTCGTCGCGAAACAGGTTCTCGAGCATGCGCTGGGTACGGCGATAGAAGGCGTAGAGCTCGCGCAGCGCAATGCCCAGGCGCTCGTCAGGACTATCGACCAGCGACCACGCGCCGAGGTCGGGTAGCGGGTTCGCGGCCGACCAGTGCGCGGTGCACGCGTCGAACAGAGCGGCCTCGTCTGGGAAGTGCCGGTAGACCGTCGAACGGCGAACGCCGGCGTGGGCGGCGACGGAGCTGATCGATGTCCGCGAAGGGCCGACGGTCCCGTGTAGCTCAACCGCGCTCTCGGTGATGCGCAGGCGGGTCCGTCGCTGGGACTCCGCGCGGCGCTGCATCCGGTAGGCACGTGTTTTATCGGGCATGTCTGTCCACTCAATACTGGCACGCGGGTCGGGGGATCTGTATAGTTCCCGCGACACTACTGTTCAATGAAATGAGGACTGACATGCAAACGACTGCCGCACGGGTTCTGGGACCCGCGAATGGCCGGGTCGGGTTCCTGGGTAGCATCGGGGTGCGCTTCATGGTCGACGGCGGCAGATCGGGCGGAGGCTTCTCGCTGGTCGAGCACCCGATGTCCGCGCGCGCCCTGGCCGCGCCGCTTCACCGGCACACGCGCGAGGACGAGTACAGCTACGTGCTCGAGGGCCGCATGGGAGCGCTACTCGGCGAGGACGTGCTCGAGGCCGGGCCCGGCGATCTCGTCTTCAAGCCGCGCGGGGAGTGGCACACGTTCTGGAACGCCGGGGAGGAGCCCTGCCGGATCCTCGAGATCATCTCCCCCGCGGGCTTCGAGCGGTTCTTCGGCGAGCTGGTCGACCTGGGCGGCGTCACGAACGTCGGCCCGGAGGCGTTCTCTGCCCTGTGCGAGCGATACGGCCTGGAAATGAACCCCGACAGCGTTCCCGAGCTGCTCGAGCGCTTCGAGCTTCGGTTTCCAGCCGAGCCGCTCACGCGCTAGCCGAGCGACCCCACTTCAAGCCCTGCGCGGACCGTCGCCTCGGCTGGGCGGGCCTGGTGTCACCTCACGGTCCGGTGCAAGGGAGTCGCGCGACCCTCGAGCTCCCGAGACAGCTCCTCGGCGACGAGCCGGTGGTAGACATCGTTCTCCATGAGGAACGAATCGTGCCCCCAGGGCGAGGACACCTCGACGTGGCGGGCGTCGACGCCACCGGCCGAAAGGACGTCGACGATGTGACGCGAGTGCTCACTGCCGAAGCGCCAGTCACTGTCGAAGGAGATCGCCAAAAAGCGGGTGCTGACCGCATCGAGATCGAGGCCCCGCTCGGCGAACGGGTCGAAGTAGTCCATCATCCGCGTGAGGTACAGATAGCTCAGCGCGTCGAAGCGCTCGACGAAGCTGTGGCCCTGGTGGTCGAGATAGTGCTCGACCTCGAAGTCGCTTGACATCGTCATCGGAGCCTCGGCCCCGGCGCGGCGCCGGCGGTCGAACTTGCGCCGCATCGACTCCGTCGAGAGGTATGTGATGTGCCCGATCTCGCGCGCCACCGAGAGCCCGCGGCGCGGTCGCCGCGGACCGTCGAGATAGTTCCCCTCCTGGAAGTCGGGATCGCTCATGATCGCGGCGCGCGCGACGGCGGTCAGCGCGATGTTCTGCGCGCTAAGACGAGCGCTGACGCAGACGAGCACCGCGCGCTCGACCTCCGCGGGATGATCGAGCGCCCACTGCAGCACCTGCATGCCACCGAGCGATCCCCCGACGGCCGCATGCAAGTGCGACACCCCGAGATGGCTCAACAGTGCTCGGTGCACGGCGACGAGGTCGCGAACGCTCAGCAGCGGGAAGCGCAGGCCGTAGGCACGGCCCGTGAGCTCTTCGGCGCTCGCAGGACCGGTTGTGCCGGAGCATCCCCCCAGCAGGTTCGGGCATATGACGAAGAAGCGCTCGGTGTCGAGCGGGCGGCCGGGGCCGATGATCGTGTCCCACCAGCCACGCCGTCGCGGGTCGCCATGGTGCCCGGCGGCGTGGGCGTCGCCGCTGAGGGCGTGGCACACGAACACCGCGTTGGCGCGATCGGAATCGAGCGTCCCGTAGGTCTCGTATGCGACCTCGACCGGGGCAAGCGCCGCGCCGGACTCAAGCGTCAGTGGTCGTGACTCCTCGAACAGCAGCGCCCGCTGGGTCTGCACGCGGCCGATGCCGCCGGCGGTCATGCCGTGACGAGCGACCCGGTTGCGGCCGGAGCCTGGTCGAGGTCCTCGATGGTGTCGTCGATGTGCTCGATGCCCACGGACAGGCGCACCAGGGCGATGGTCTCTGGACGGCGCTGCTCGCTCACGACGGACTCCTCGCATCCGCGGATGGGCCTGCCAATTCCGCATAGTCTATCGACGTTATGGCCTTTTGGTCCTCGCTCGAGCGGGTCAGCGGGGCTCGGCCGGCGGGTCCTGGCCGGCGGCGATCGTCCGTTGCAGCCAGGCGACGTCGTGCCACGCGCCATGCTTCCAGCCGATGCGCCGGAAGGTTCCGACCGGCTCGAACCCCATCGCGCTGTGCAGGCCCGCGCTGGCCTCGTTTGGCAGCGTCATGCCGGCGACGACAGTGCGGAAGCCGCGCACTGCCAGACGGGCGAACAGCGCTTCATAGAGAGAGCGTCCCCCGCCGCTGCGCCGCCGGCCGCGCTCGAGGTAGACGCTGACCTCGCAGGAGAAGCGATACGCCGGACGCCGGTTGAACGGACCGGCGTAGGCATAGCCGACCACCCGGCCCTCGTGCTCGAGCACCAGCCACGCATGGGTGCGCGCGGCCGCCGCGATGCGCTCGGCCATCTGCGCCGGCGACGGCGGCTCGCTCTCGAACGTGATCGCAGTTTCCGTGACATACGGGGCGTAGATCGCGGCGCACGCCTCCGCGTCTCGCGCCGTGGCGTCCCGAACGCACGCGCCTGCGCCACTCACGGCCACGATGCTAAGGGCCGCCGGTGCACGGCACAACCGGGCGCCCCGATGGGCCGCTCGTTCGCTGTCACTGGTTCTGAGCCAGGATGCTTCCCCAGGCGGCGCACATCAGATCGCACAGCAGGGTGTTGCGCACCTCGTCATTGCTCTCGTCGATGTCGTCGATCACCCGCACCACGAGCACGTCGGCGGGTTCCGGGCCGGAGGGCCAGTCGCTTGATTCCATCACGAGGCCACCGGGACGCGCGATTGGCCGAATTGTATAACGCATAGATAAAGCAAGCTCTTCGCTTCCGTGGTTCGCAGGATGAGCCCCCAAGCCGCGGAAGCTCCCAGATTCTCTTGCCTGAGAAACCCGCGTCGAGAGCGGGCAGTTTCGCTGCCCGCGAGCTATTCACGTCCAATGTCGCTCGGCTCGTTTGGCCTTTTTGTCCAACGGAACCGCGCTCCGCGCTCCGCGCCCGTCGCGTCCCCCCCCGGTCCTTGCGGTTGCGACCTTGCGCCGCCACTGCGGAGCACCGCGTGAGCCGCTCCCGGTAGGGCCCTAAGATACGGGCGCTGGAGCAGGGATGCGGCTGGCGCGCGCCCCCCTTCAAGGGTGGCCAACGCAGCCGCGGGGTCATCGACAATCAAGGGGAGAGGGGATGGAATGTTGAGAGTCAGGGCAACGCTGCTCGGCGCGGTCGCCGCCGTGCTGATGGTGGTCGCCACACCGGCGACGGCGAGCGCCAAGTACTCGGTTCCGTACGGCAACACGGCGCTGGGGGATGCCATCTGGAATGAGGCCTGGGCGCCGGAATCGGTCGAAGGCGCGAACAACAACTGCAAACCGAGCTCGGCGCACCCGTATCCGGTGGTGCTCGTCCATGCGACGCTCGCCGACGAGGGATCCAACTGGGTGACGCTCGCGCCGCTGCTCGCGAACGAAGGCTACTGCGTCTACGCATTCAACTACGGTGAAACGCTGGCCTCGCTGCCGATCATTCCGCTGATCACGCCGGGCCGAATCGACGGGCTCGGCCATATCGAAAAATCGGCCGAAGAACTGTCGTCGTTCGTCACCAAGGTGCTGTCCAAAACGAAAGCCTCGAAGGTCGACCTGGTCGGGCACTCCCAGGGCGGGATGATGCCCAACTACTACATCAAGTTCCTGGGCGGGGCCTCGAAGGTGAACGAGCTGATCGGGCTCGCACCGAGCAACCACGGCACGACGCTGAGCGGCCTGACGACGCTGCTTGAAAAGTTCCCGTTTGCGAGCGAAATAGTGGGCGGTCTGCTCGAATTCCTCGGAGCGCCGTCGCTACCGGAACAGGAGGAAAGCTCCGCGTTCATCAAGAAGCTGTTCGGCTCCGGTGAACCGGTTGTGGCGGGCGTGCGCTACGTCGTGATCGAGACCGAACACGACGAGGTCGTCACACCGTACGCCCACGCGTTCCTGAGCGGCTCGAACGTGACCAACATCACCATCCAGAGCCAGTGCCCGAAGGACCCGGTCGCGCACATCGGCATGTTCGACGACTCGCCGGCGCTGCAGAACGTGCTCAACCAGCTCAGCTCGAGCCCCAACGAGACGTTCAAAGCAACCTGCAGCAACTACGGCCAGGGCATCTAGCAAGCGCCCGCCGTCATCGAGAGCTCCCGGAATGTCCTGGCCCGCGACAGGCGGGCCAGGGCCGCCGGCTCAGTCGCTCTAGCGCCCGCCCACCGGCTTGGTCACGCGGTCGCCTGCGCGAGCGACAGGCAAACGGACGGCACCACACGAGGAACTCATGCTCGAGACCCGCACCCCCCGCCGGCAGCGTCTAGAGTGGTCATCGTGCCAGCCGGCCATGCCCCGTTTGCATTGTGGAACCGGAGCGGCAACCAAGCTGTTCGACTGCTGCTGAGCTCGCCGCTGCACCCGCTCGTCAGCCGGCAGCTGACCCTCATCACCGTCACCGGCCGGCGCACCGGCCGTGAGCACACGCTGCCCGTCGGCTACAAGCAGAGCGGCGAGCGCCTGACCATCCCCGTCCTGTGGCCGGCGCGCAAGCTCTGGTGGCGCAACCTCTCCGACGGCGCGCCGGTACGACTGCGCTTTCGGGGCAAGGACCGCACGGGGCAGGCGCAGGTGCGGGGAGACGATCGCAGCGAGGTAACCGTCGAGGTGCTGCTCGACCCGATCGGCTAGCTCCGCGCGCCCCGCGGGCCGCCGCTCGCGGGCGCACACCCGCCGAGATCAGAGCGATCCGCTCAAGCACCGGGCTCGCGCGGCCGAACCGCTGGACGGTGGGCCTGCTCGTCGATCCGGAGCCGATAGAGACCGACGGCCACGTGCTGCGCGCGCGAAGGACCGCGGCCGTGACGCGTGTGGCAATGGGGCTGATCGGCGTCTCGCTGACCCTGGCCCAGCCCCACCTGCTGCCGCACCCGAGGCTCGGGATCGCCGGTTTCCTCATCATCGGACTGACCGGCGTCGTGCAGCTGGCCGCCCCCGCGCTGGCTTGGCTGAGCATCGAGGAGTCCCTCTCGGCCAGCGCCGGCGTGCTCATCATCGGTTTCGGCAGCGAGCACGTGACAGCACTGACGATGCTGTGGCTCGTGGCAGTCGCAAGCGGCGTGTTGGCACGAGGCGGGCGAGTGCACTGGGTCGGGCGCACGGTCGTACTCTGCGCGCTCGCGCTTCCGGTGCTCAGGTACGGATACGTAAGCGGCGAATACGCAGCGCTGCTTGTGTCGAGCGCGGGCCTGCTGCTGACCAGCGGCAGGCTGACAAGCGAGCTCAACGTTCTGCTCAGGCAGGCTCGAATGCAGGCGGAAAGCGCCGAGACGCTGCTGCTTGCGGGCGATATCGCCGCGCGCGTGGCCGACCGCGGAGAGCGCATCGCCACCGCGGAGCCCGCGTCGCGACTGAGGCTGCAGAAGCGTCCGGGCACGGCCAACAGCGCAAGTGAGCGCCGCTCACTCGAGCGGGTGATCGCCGGCGAGGGTCTCTCGATGGTGGTCCAGCCGATTGTCGACATCCGCTCGGGCACCGTGCACGCCTACGAGGCGCTGGCCCGCTTCGCCGAGCCGCGGCTGGACGGGAGTCCGCTGCACTGGTTCTCGCTCGCGGAGGAACTCGGAGAGCGCTCGGCCCTGGAGCGAGCCTGCCTGCGCCAGGCGCTCGAGCTGTTCGCCCGCCGCCCGCGCGGGACGCGCCTTTCGGTCAACCTTTCCGTGGCGGTGCTGCTCGACCCGCTCACGACGGCGATGCTGGATGAGACACGCGCGATTACCGCGGACGGTCTGGATGGGCTGATCGTGGAGATCACCGAGGAGACGCTCGTGCACGCCGACATGGGTCTGCAGCGCGCCATCGCCCCGCTGCTCGCCGCAGGCGCGCACCTCGCGGTCGATGACATGGGGGCCGGCTACTCAGGGCTCCGTCAGATCACCAGCGTGCGACCGGACTACCTGAAGCTCGACCGCTCGCTGATCAGCGGGATCGACACCGACAGCGAGCGCTCGGCGCTGGTGGGCGCGCTCGCCGGCTACTCAAAGCAGGTGGGCAGCATGCTGGTCGCCGAGGGCGTCGAGACCGAGGCCGAGCTGGCGGTCATACGCGGGCTGGGTGTGCCGCTGGTGCAGGGTTACTACTTCAGCCGTCCGGCCAGCCCATGGCCCGAGCTCGGGCGCGGGGTGAGCACTGCGCCGACCCGAACGCGGGCGTCCGCGGCGCGCCCCGAACGGGCGACGGGGAAGCCGCTGCAGCCCGTGGCCTGAAGGCATACCGGAGGCCGGGCGCTTGCTAACATCGACCGTAGGACCGGGGTCGCGGGCACGCCCGCTGAACAGGCGACGCCCGTGCATGCTCGGCCCCTCGCGCTGACGGCCCGGAAAGGCGTTATTTGGCTCCGATGAGCGTTGTGGCTACGTCGAGCAGAGGCACGATCGACGGCGGTATCGGTGAGGCCGCTGGGGCTTCCGCGCGTGTGCTCGTGGTCTTTGAATTCGGTCGTAGAGGGGAAGCGGCTCTGCGAGCCGGGGCCGAGCTGGCCGAAGCGGGCAGCGAGTTGTCGGTGGTGACGCTCGCGCCACAGGCCAGGCCCCTGCGCTGCTGCGGAGGCGGCGGAGCCGGGCCATACAACTGCGCGGTGCGAGCGGAGGCCGACCTGGAGCTGAAGCAGGCACGCGATCTCCTTTGGGTCTGCGTTCAAACGAGCGATGTTCACGGTCCTGGTCGGATATCCCGAACCACCGCTGACGGCGTGGATCAGCGAGCACGGGTTTGAGATCGTGCTCCTTCCGTCCCGCCGGCTTGCGCGCAAGGGCGGTCACCTGGCGAGGCGGCTGCGACGCTCGACGGCCGCTGAAGTTCGTCTCGTCAAGTAACGCGAGCCCGGCGCAGATCTGACGCGCCAGCTCGGCCCCGTATCGGTGGGCTACCGCTTGCGTGGCAGCGAACGCCCGTAGGCGATCCCGCGAGCGACCCACCGTTCGAGCTGGCGCTTGGTTCGCAGGCCCTCGGCGTCAACCCGAAGCCATCCCTGCATCATGCGCCCGCGCATCTCGAAGGGGTGCGCGTGGGGCTTGCGCAGCAGCGCGTCGGTTTCGGCCGGGTCGACGCGCAGCATCAGGCCACCTCGGCCGCTGGCACTCACCGACAGGTTGCCGTCGATCAGGAATGCCACGCCGCCGAACATGCGTTGTTCGCGGACGCCGGGCTCGGCCATGACGAGCTCCCGGATCCGGTTGGCGAGATCCTCGTCGTGGGCCATCTTCGAATTATCCCTGCGCAGGTGCGGCGCTTGTCACTCGTCTGCGCTAGTTTGCCTGCGGTTCACTGCTGGGTAATTTGCGGTTTAACGCTCGCCAAGGGAGGAATCCGATGCACGCTGTACTGATCGAGGTCGATACGAGTGGACAACCGGATCCGGCGGTTGGTCTCAAGCACCTGCGAGAGCAGACCGTGCCTGGCGTCAGCCAGGCTCCCGGGTTCCAGGCCGGATACTGGCTGAGACCACTCGCGGACGCCAAGGGAACGTCGTTGGTGCTGTTCGACACCGAGGCCAACGCCGAGGCGGCTTCGCAGGCGCTCGGCGTCGGCAGCGAAGCGGCGCCTGGCGTGACGGTGGTGCGCAGGGAGGTCCGCGAGGTGGCCGTCTCGGCCTGACGGGGATCGACCGGGGGGCCGACCCGCAGCGAGGCGCTAGAGTCCTCCTATCGGTCGGGCATCCGTTCGGCCAGTGCCTGCGTTCCCCCTCCCAGCAGGATCCGCACCCGCAGTGCACGCACAGCCGGTGCGCCAGGAAGCGGGCCGGCGGGACCGCGAAATCGTTGAACGATGACCAGCGCTTGGATTCATCGCGCCGGATGAGCCGGCGAGAGGGCGCCCGGAACTCGACAAGAAGGGATGAACAGACATGGCCTCAAGCGGCAAGAAGAAGACCACGATGGCGAAGCTCACCCGTGAAAGCAAGCTCAGGGAGCGCCGGCAGGACAAGCAGGCAAGGAAGGAAGCACGAAAGCTGCAGGCGGCAAATCCGTCTGAGGAGGCCGAGGATCTCCTGGACACAACCGCCGGCGAGCCAGCCCCGTCAAGCCCTGAGCAGCCCGCCCTGGAGGCGGTCGGTCGGGCGCTCGCGGACGCCTGATCGCGCCCCACGCAGGAGCGGCGGACAGCTCGCTCGCCAGACGCGAGCCCCGCCTGGACGAGGTTCGTGAGCAGACGCGACGCTCGCTAACCTGGGAGACGAGATGACCACTGACGAGCTGATGACTGCGCGCGGCGCCCACTACACGGCGCTGATCGGCGCGATCGACCACCAGGGCGCAACGAAGCTGCATGCGAGAGAGCGCGAACAGCTGCTGGCGGCTGCTGACGCGCTGCTCTTCGGCGAGGCTGAGAACCGCCAGCTGCTCCGATCCGCTGAGGACGTCATCGAGTCGCTGGAGACGAGTGAGCGCTGGTCCGCTGAGAGCTGTGACCAACTGCGCGAACACCTGTACGGCTGCGACGCCGGCGCCGGCGTAGCCTGAGCGCCCCCCGGGACGCCGGCGAAGAGCGGGTGACGAATATGCTCGCGCGGCCATGCCCGATCGCCCCGTTCGCCTGTATGGGATAGCGCTGTCGCACCCCGTGCTCGCCGCGCGTGGGATGCTCGACTACAAGGGACTCGGATACCGCTACGTCGAGCTCCTCGCCGGTGCCCATCCGCTGAGCCTGTTCGCGCTCGGCTTCCGTGGCGCGACGGTGCCGGCGATGAAGCTTGCGGACGGCCGCCGCGTGCAGGGCTCGCTCGCGATCGGGCAGACGCTTGAGAAGCTCATCCCCACCCGATCCCTCTACCCGCAGGAGCCCGCGGCCCGTGCAGCCGCGCAGGAGGCCGAGCGCTGGGGCGAGGCCGTGCTGCAGCCAGTGCCACGCCGTCTGATCCGCTGGGGCCTTCGCCACCATCTGCGTCTTCGCCGATGTCGCCACCCCCCTGCCGGCACCGGGGCTGATGGGCATCCTGCTCACCCCCGTCGTCCCCGCATTCGTGTGGCAGGCGGGAGCCGGCGACGAGCGCGTGCGTCGCGATCTCGCCGAGCTGCCTGCAATGCTGGACGAGGTCGACCGCCTGCTCGAGCGCGGCGTGATCGGAGGCGAGCAGCTCGGCGCCGCCGACTTCCAGATCGCCTCCTCGGTGCGGATGATGCTCGCGATGCAGGACGTCGGGCGTTGCGTGGTCGGGCGTCCCGCTGAGCCGTTCGCGCGCCGGGTGGTGCCCGACTTCCCCGATATTCCCGCCGCGCTGCCGGCGAGCTGGCTGCCCACAGCCAGGTGAGCGCGCTAGCTGCCGCGGGCCTGCACCCGGTTCCACTCCACCCATCCCAATCCTCGACGGCCGTCGTCGGCCGTTACCCGGCACATGGCGCGCGGAAAAAATGACAGCCGCCCATCGGGTGCCTCGAGCCGTATCGCGCCGTAGGCCACGGGCGCAACGTCGACCGCGACCTCAGGGGGACCGAAGACGATGCGGGCGCTCGTGATCAGCTCGTTCGCCGAGACCTGCTCGGTGGCGGTCACCGATTCGATCTCCGTCAGCTCCCCGCCATGCTGCACATACCCGACCCCGTAGCCGGGCATCTGTGGAACCCCGACCGCGTGTGTGCGCGTGCCGTCGTCGAGATGCAGGGCACTCCACATCCAGTCCACCGCCCACCAGTCGCGAGCACCCCACGAGTGGTCGCGCTGCCCCGGGCCCGAGAAGGAGATGCTCTCCCCACCGATGCGCAGAGCCCCGGTGACACGGCAGGGGATCTCATAGCGCGTTGACTGCCGCCAGGCGTAGGGAATCCCGTCGGTTTCCCACTCCAGGTCGAGGGCGATCGCGATCGCATCGCCCGACTCGCCTCGCAGTGGCGCCGAGGCATCGGCATGGGCCTGCGCCGTCCCCTCGAGCGTCACCCGGAAGAGTCCTAGCGGCTCAACACAATGATGCTCAGCATGTAGGCCCTCGATGTGAATCGCCTGTGCCGCGTCGTCGACCGCGGGCAGGGGCGCGGCGTCATCCACGAGCATGATCGAGGGGCGTCCCGGTCCACACACGCACGCCGAGTACAGGCATGTACCTTCATTTGGCACACGCCCGATTCGCACATACAGGCCGATCGCGCCGTCCTCGCTGATCGCGTCGAAATACCAGCTCTCATTCCACAGCGCCTCGGGGCCGGGGTCGTGGCGTCCCTCATCCTGTGGCTGCGGACGCAGCGCGGGCGGTCTCCCGGCGCCCGGCGCCGGGAGCAGCGACAGGGCGTCGAGGTCGAGAACCTGCTGGGCGTTGCGAGCCAGCCAGGTCATGAACATGTCATCGCCGCGGTCGGTGCGGACGACCACCATCGACGCCGCCACCGTCATCAGGATTCCGTGCAGGCTCTGGCGGCGGTACTCCTCCCAGCAGTGCTCCCACTCGAAGTCCTTCACTCCGAGCGCAAGGAGCTCCTCGTGGTAGGTGGTCACGAGATCACGCTCGTGCGCACGCCGATCGGCGACTGTCAGGCCCCCGCCGATGAAGTAGGAGGCATCGATCATCGCCGGCCCCCAGCCGACCGTCTGCCAGTCCACGACCGTGCACGCGTCCTCTGCGAAGAGCAGATTGTCGAGGCGGTAGTCACCGTGCACGAGGCCCAGCGGCGGCCGGCGGTCCCGTGCCCAGCCGTCGATGCTCGCCACGAAACGCTCACACACCTCTGCGTGCGCCGGGGTCACGCGCTCGCCGTAGTGGGCGAGAAAGCTCGGCAGCAGGCCCGTGAGCAGCGCCTGGTCGAGCGGACTCGGCCTGTTGAGCCAGTCTGCGGCTCCGAGCGCGAGATCACCGAGGACGGGGGCGTGCACGCGAGCGAGTGCCCGCAGCGCGAGCCGGGCCTGCTCGACCGAGCAGCCCGCGACCTGATCCCCCTGCCTGGCCCCCGCAATGTCCTCGAGAACGAGGGTGAACCAGCCCTCGGCCGGGTCGTACTCGGCGAGATGAAACGCCGGAAGGGGCCCTCCGATGCGATGAGCTAGGTGCCGATAGAAGGAGATCTCACGCTCGTAGGCGCCCATGCCGACGCCCGTGGCACGGCTCCTCGGATCCTCTGAGGCGAGCTTCACGACCACCGTCGCCTCCGTACCGTCGCGCTCGACGAAGCTCACCCGGTGGCTTTGGCTCATCTGACCGGTCCCGATGGGCTCCACCGAGCGCACATCGACGCCCGCCCGGTCGATCGCGGCCGCCAGCCACTCGGACGTCACTTCCGCGGGCGTGCGGATGATGCGCTCGGACATCGTGCGCCGACAGTATGCTCGATGTCGCCTGCCGTCGGGTGTGGCTCAGTGGAGGAACGCCGGGCCGGTCAAGCATCCAAACCGCGCGCACGGGCCGCTCTAAGATGGTGCGCTCCTGATGAGTCCCACCTTGCAGTTTGACGACGCATCTTCGCGGCGGATCGAGACGATCTACAGCACGCCGGACGTCGTCGCCCAGCGCGAGGCGGTGCGTGAGGCACTTGCGATCGGGCCCGGTGAGCGGGTGTTGGACATCGGATCGGGCCCGGGCTTCCTGGCCGCCGAGCTGGCTGCGTGCGCCTCCCCGGGCGGCGCGGTCGTCGGCACCGATGTCAGCGAGAGCATGCTGGCGATCGCCGCGGCTCGGCTCGGCTCGGCGGGCGACGCCGACCTGCGCTTCGAGCATGCCGATGCCTGCGCGCTTCCCTTTGCGGACGCGAGCTTCGACGCTGTCGTGTCCACCCAGGTCTATGAGTACGTGGAGGACATCGCCCTGGCGCTGCGGGAGCTGGCGCGGGTGCTACGCCCCAGCGGTCGCGCGCTCGTTCTGGACACCGACTGGGACTCGATCGTATGGCACTCTCGAGATCCCTCGCGGATGCAGCGCATACTCGATGCCTGGGTGGAGCACCTCGTCGACCCGCACCTCCCGCGCCGCTTGATCCGCGTTCTCAGCGACGCGGGCCTGACGGTCGACCTGTGCCAGGTCGTGCCGATCGTAAACGTGCGCAGCAACGACAACACATGCAGCGCGGGGATGACCGAACTGATCGCCGACTTCGTCGCCGGCCGGCAGGGACTCACCGAGGCCGACGCCGTGGCATGGAGCGAGGATCTCGACGACCTCTCAACGAGCGGCGACTACTTTCTCAGCCTCAACCGCTACCTGTTTCGGGCGAGGAAGGGCTGAGCGGCCCCGCCCGGCGCGGGGTCGCTGCGCTCATGCGTTGGCCGGCTGGGAGTCCGCCCGCACGACCACGGTGTCGGCGACCGGGATGATCTCATCGACCTCCAGCCGCGCGCGCGAGGCGTGCTCGCGAATCGCCTGCGGGCTGCTCGCCTGATAGATGCAGACGGTGCCGACTCGCCCGTCGGGCTCGCTCAGCACGTAGCTGCGCATCCAGCGGATGTCCTCGGACATCTCCTCGTCTGCGACCTTGCTCGAACGCCCGGCGGCCTCCTCGAGCTCCTGCGCGGAGCCCCAGGCGCCGCGCCTGAGAATGACGTACGTCTCCATGAGGTCCTCCTAACGCCCCGGTGGGCGGTGGCTGATGTAAAGCCGACCGACTGTCGGTCTTGACAGGATAACATAGTTGTCAATGACGGGCGCGAGCACGATGGACCGCAACTCAGAACGCGCGGAGACAACCCGCGAGCGGATCGTTCGCGCCGCCCGCGAGCTGGTCGTCGAGCACGGCTACGACGGCGTCAGCACCGGCCAGGTCCTGCGGCTGGCCGGTGTCAGCCGGGGCGGCCTCTACCACCACTTCGCCGGCAAGCACGACCTGATGGCCGCCGTGCTCGAGGCCGTCGAGCGCGACTTCGCTGAGCGGCTGGCGCTCGCCGTGGCCGATGCGCCCGACCCGTTCAGCGCGCTCGAGACCGGCGTTCAGTGGTATCTGGACGAGTGCCTGCGCTCCAGGGAGCTGCAGCGCATCGGCCTGTACGAGGGCCGCAGGGAGCTCGGCTGGGAAGCGTGGCGCGAGGCGATCGGCTCCTACGGGCTTCAGATGCTCGCCGGCGGCCTCGATGCGGCCATCGAGGCCGGCCAGCTCGAACACGCCGACCCCACCGCGCTCGCGCACATGATCCTTGCGCTGCTACACGAGGCGGCGACGATGAATCTCGCGGCGGCGGACCCGCTCGCCGAACGCGCACGAACCGGCCAGGCCGTGGCGACCATCATCGCGGGACTTCGCCGAAGCTGACCTCGAAGAGAGGGGAACGGGATGTTCAAGATATTTGCCTTCCTGAGCAAGCGAGAAGACATCGAGACGGAGGCTTTCATCGACTACTACGAGAATCACCACGTGCCGCTGATCCTCAGCCTGGCTCCCCCTCCCCTCGTTTACAAGCGCAATTACCTCCTGCGCGGCGACGCGGTCAGCGGCCAGGACGATGACACGATCGATTTCGACGTCGTGACGGAGCTCGTGTTCAAAGACCGCGCGGCGTACGTCGCCTGGGGCGCCGCAATCGGGGCGGGCGACGGCGCTGAGCGGGTCGCCGACGACGAGCTCAGGTTTCTCGATCGATCGCGCACCAGGGGCTATGCGATAGCGGAGCACGTGACCGCTGGGTGAGCCGCGCGGCGAGGCCGCGCTCGCCGCCTGATCACCCGCGCCCGCTCACGCCGGCTCACCGCTGAGCGCGAGCGGCGGCTGCGCCACCACGGGTGCCTCTCGAGCGCGCCTGTGGCCGGGCATGAATTTGAGAGAGTCTTCCTCGGCGCTGTGCGCCTCGCTCGGGCTCTCGGGCCGCAGCTGGCCGGCAGCGCGGCGATTGGGCAGGGAGCCGGCTCCATCGCGGCACGGGGGGCTCGGTCATCTTCGTCCTCGCCTCGTCGGTGCGCGTGCCGCTTCCCGAACTCGCCGTGTCAAACGGCCTATTTCCCGGGCTCGTCGGCGTGGTCAAGATGCTCGCCGAGGAACTTGGCCCATCGGGGATCCGGGTGAACGGGATCCTGCCGGTCAGGATCGCCACCGACAGGGTTCGTCAGATCGATGCGCGTAGCGGCGACCCGACGAGGTGCGCACGCGCAGGTCCGAGGACATTCCGCTGCGCAGGTACGGCGAGCCCGAGGAGTTCGGACGGCTCGCGGCGTTCCTGCTCTCCCCCGCTGCCTTCTACGTCACCGGCGCGCTGATCCCGGTCGATGGAGGCTCCATGCGCACGATCTGACCCGCCCGCGGCGCGCTCGGGGGGTGGAGCGCGCCGCGAGCCATCCAGGACGGCCCCCGCCATTCCGCGCCGAAGGCCGTACCTATGGGACTCCGCAGCGCTCAGCACCTTCCCGGGTCGAGGTGTCTGGAGCACTGCTGCCACCGCTCCCGCCCAAACCCATCGTTTGCGAACGGTTCAGCTGACGCATTCACATATGCGATACTTAAGTCGGTGCTTAACCAATACGATCGTCCTGACCGGGAGGTCGACCTTCTCTTCCAGGCACTCGCCGATCCAAGCCGGCGGGCAATGGTCGACCGGCTGACCCGTGGACCGACGTCCGTCAGCGAGCTCGCCCGCCCGCTGGCCATGTCGCTGCCCGCCGTCGTCCAGCACCTGCACGTGCTCGAGGCCAGCGGCCTCGTCCACTCCCAGAAGCTCGGCCGGGTCCGCACCTGCGCCATCGAGCCCGCCGCGCTGCGGGCTGCGGAGGGATGGATCGCCGAGCGGCGCACCGCCTGGGAGGAAAGCCTCGACCGCCTCGGCGAGTACCTCGCCGAGCACCCCGACGAACCACCGGACCCTGCACAGATAAGGAGAAAGCCATGAGCGACAGATCGACCAATCACGCCACCTTCGTGATTGAGCGGAGCTATCAGGCCGCGCCATCGCGGGTTTGGAGGGCGTGGGCGGACCCCGAGGAGAAGCTTCGCTGGTTCGGCCCACGCGTGCTGAGGAAGCCAGACCATGAGCTCGAGTTCCGCGTGGACGGGATCGAGCGCATGACCGTGCAGGCACCCGACGGCGCGCTGTATACATTCGCCGCTCGCTACCAGGACATCGTCGACGGCGAGCGGTTCGTTCAGACCTATGAGATGTATCGCGACGACGCACGCATCTCGGTGTCGGTGGCGACCGTGGAGCTCGAGGCAGCCGGTACCGGAACCAAGCTGACGATGACCGAGCAGGGCGTGTTCCTCGACGGGCTCGACACGCCGGCTGAGCGCGAGCACGGCGCGCGTGAGCTGCTGGACACGCTCGCCACCCACGTCGAGCGCGCCGGAGATGGGACATGAACGCAGTCGCCGACGAGCAGGGTGCGGAAGGGGACTCGGGCGGACGCGACCGCTCGGCCCGGGAGCTCAGCGGGAGGATGCCTCGACGGCTTCGGGCTGCTGAGTGCTGCGGCCGACGTCCCACCGCTGGGTGAAGTCGAGGATCGTCTTCGTCGTGAGCGGTGCGTCGTCGAGCATCGGGCACGAGCAGGGGTCCGGAGCTACCCGCCTTACCAGGCATCCTCAGCGAGCAAGTCATTCAGCGCCTTCATACGCGCTTCGACATACTCGGCAAGCCGCTCGCAGTCCTCGGTGGTCGGATCGGCGGCGGCGAACGGCGGACTCAGAGCGAACAGCGCGGCGGTTTCGGCATGGCCCACCTTTTCGAGTCCGTCGCGCAGACCGCTCGCCCATCTCGCCACGGACCCCGTCAGGTTGACGAGAGCCATGCGTAGCGTGAACCGCTCGAGCCCGTGGCTCTCCGCGAGCAGCAGCCGGCGTTGCCGTGCGATCGCCTGGAGCACGTGTCTTCCCCAGGCATGTTCGTGTTCCAGCCATGTCCGGAACTGCGGTGTGAGTGGAGGGGAGGGCGTGGCCACGAATCGAACGCAGAAAGCCCGGCTCGGCGGCTAGCGCAGACCCCGGAAGAGAGCGCGCACGTCATCCAGGTACAGCTGCGGCTGCTCCATCGCGGCGAAGTGTCCGCCACGAAGTGGTTCGCTGAAGAGGCGCAGGTCGCTGAAGCGCGTTTCCGCCCACCGCCGTGAGACCCGGAAGATCTCCTTGGGGAACACCGAGCAGCCGGTCGGGACATGGATTGGGCTGAAATCGGGCCGGCGGAAGCTCTCCCAGTAGAGCCGTGCCGAGGATGCGCCGGCTGCGGGCAGCCAGTAGAGCATCACGTTGTCCAGCAGCTCGTCGCGGGTCAGAACGTTCTCGGGGTCGCCGTCGCAGTCCATCCAGGACCAGAACTTCTCGACGATCCATGCGCACTGGGCCGCCGGCGAGTCGACGAGGCCGTAGGCGACGGTCTGGGGCCGCGTGGCCTGCTGCGTGGAGTAGCCGGAGTCCCACTCGTTGTACGTCGCGAAGGACTGAAGCGCAGCCTGCTCGCGGGCGTTGAGCTCGCCCAAGCCGGCGAGCGCCGCGGGGTCCGCCACGGCCATATTGAGGTGGATCCCGGCCAGGTGATCGCGGTCGATGAGCGCAAGCGCCATCGTCACGCTCGCCCCCCAATCGCCGCCCTGCGCGCCGTAGTGCGAGTAGCCGAGCCGCGCCATAAGCTCGGCCCAGGCGGCCGCGATCCGCTGCACGCTCCAACCCGGCTCGGTGGGCTTGTCGCTGAAGCCGTAGCCCGGGAGTGACGGGCAGACGACGTGGAAGGCATCGGCCGACTCGCCACCGTGAGCGTGCGGATCGGTCAGCGGTCCGATCACCTTCATGAACTCGAGCACCGAGCCTGGCCAACCGTGCGTGATCAGGAGCGGCAGCGCATCGGGGTGTGGCGAGCGAGCGTGAAGGAAGTGGATCTGAAGTCCGTCAAGCTCAGTGCGGAACTGCTCGATCGCGTTGAGGCTCGCCTCGGCTCGGCGCCACTCATAGCCCTCGGCCCAGTAGGCGCAAAGATCCCGCAGGTAGGCGAGCGGCACGCCCTGCGACCAGTCCGAGACGGTCTCGCGCTCGGGCCAGCGCGTGTGTGAGAGCCGCTCGCTGAGATCCTCGAGCTGCTCATCGGGAACGGCGATCTTGAAGGGAGTGATGTCGGTTGCCATCGCCAGACAGGGGAGGGGCGGTCCAGCGGGCGCCCCGATCCGCCCGGCTGACCATACCCGCGCCCGCTCACGGTCGTCGAGCCGTCCATGCCCGCCTGCCGGCTTGGGCATCGGTGCCATGCGCGCCGACCCTTGCGCAGCGAGTCTCGGCCGGGGTAGGGTCAAAGCGCCATGCTCGACTTCGACGCCTACTTGAAGCGGATCGGTCTTGGAGGGCCAGATTCGCCGACCTGGCAGGCAATCCACCGCGCGCACGCCACGTCGATCCCGTTCGAGAATCTCGACTCGCACCAGGGCATCCCAGTCAAGCTCGAGCAGCGAGACCTCGAGCGCAAGATGGTCGCACAGCGGCGTGGTGGGTACTGCTTTGAGCACAATCTGCTGCTCGCCTCCGCGCTTGAACACCTCGGCCTTCACGTCGAGCCGATGCTCGCGCGCGTTCGCCTCGGCGGCGCGCCGGCTGAGGCACGTCCGACCGGTCACCTCCTGCTGCGGGTGACAGACGGTGACGGCAAGAAATGGCATGCGGATGTTGGCTTCGGCCTCGGCACGCTGCTCGATCCGATCCCGTTCGGCCCGGACCCGGACGCGGTGCGCGAGCAGTCGGGCTGGAGCTACCGCGTCGTTCAGGATCAATCTGAGCTCGTGCTGCAAACACGCAGCCCTGACGGCTGGTCGGACGCCTACGGGTTTGTGCCACGTCGAGCACCGCGGATCGACATCGAAGTGAGCAACTGGTGGATCTGCACCAACCCGCGCTCGCCGTTTGTGTTCGGGCTGATTGCTTCGATCAACCACGACAACGGACGGCGCGAGGCCATCTCGGACTGGAGCGGGCCCCTCCAGGCAATGACCATGACCGCCGACGGCGTCGAGTCAGTCGAGCACCCCCGGACCGTGATCCCGGACAAGCTCGAGCAGTTCGGCCTGCCTGGGTTCCAGCTCGGCGAGAACGGACGAGTCCACGCGACCTGAGCAACCGGCTCTGAACGACACGGCATGGCGTGGAACCCTCAGATGCGATCCTCGGGCCGAGCGGCCGACCGCTCGATCTCTTCAAGGGCCACATCGAGGCGGCGGTCGTCGACCATCCTCTGAAGAGCATCGTCGATCGTCTCGGCCGAGACGCGCCGTTCGACCGCGACGCGTTTACTCTTGTCCTCGTAGAGCTTCCACTGAATCGCCGCGCGCGAGGAACGCGACGGCAGATCCTCGCCGGGGATCGGTGCGCCCGCGCCGTGAAGCGTGATCTCGGCCTGCCAGCCGTGAGGACAGAGCTCCCCCATCACGGCAAGGGCGCTCCAGTAATCGCTTACGCGCCGCGGACGCTGCCTGCGACGGCGCTGCCAGATGAGGATCAGGCCGCCGATCAGAGCGAGCCCGAGGATGATCAGGATCACCCCGAGCGGGCTCCGGTCCGGGGGCGGGTTCACTCCGGCGCAGTCACCGCAGGCCAGAATAGATCGGCCGCCCATGATGCTCAGCGCGCCGCATTGAAACCAGGGCGGAACGGACCACCGAGTTGAATAGCGGAGGGCTGTCCCATCGCTCTGAGGAGGCTAGCGCGGCGGCGCGCGGCACGAGCCGTCCAGGCAGCGGCCGAGGCATAAACAGCCTCGATGGGAATTGTTGCTGCCGCGCTCAGCCCCGTGTGGTGCCGGACCGAGCTGAGCCTTGCGATCCGACGGCCAGCACCGGTAGGCCCTGCCCTTGATCCTTGGATCGATACATGGCACCGTCGGCGCGGCAAACGAGCTCCTCGGCGGTGATGACGTCATCTTCGGTGCAGGCTACCCCGGCGCTCGCGCGCAGCTCGACGGTCCCTTGCGAGACTTCGACGCTCGTGCACAGCGAATCGCAGACTCGCTGTGCCACGCTCATCGCGACCTCGGGTCCGGGGATACCCCGTAGGAGGACGAGGAACTCGTCGCCTCCCAATCGACCGATCTTGTCATCAGCGCGATTCGCATCCTTCAGGCATTCTCCGACTAGAGCGAGCACCTCGTCGCCGGCGGCGTGGCCCAGGGTGTCGTTAACCGACTTGAACTTATCGAGATCGACGTAGACGACGCCGGTGTGGGTCGAGTCCTCACGCTCGAGCTCGTGTTGGAGCGCGGCCAGGATCGACGACCGATTGTGGCACCGTGTCAGGGCGTCGAAGGTGGCGCGTTTCTCAAGCTCCTCGCGCGCGCGGGCGTTCTCGGTGACATCCTGGACGCGGGTGATCGCCCCGCTGACCTCGCCGTTTTCTCGCAGAAGGCCCCGAATGCTCATGAGCACACGTCGCCAATCTCCGGATACGCGCACCACGTCGACCTCGACGTCTTGATCGATGCCGTCATCCAGCACGCGACCGAGCGCTGCCTCGAACGTCGCCATGCCCTCCGCGGTGACCGTTTTCAGGAGCGTCCCACCCGAGCGCGTCGAGACATCCGGCTTTTGAGCGTCGGATGCATCTGGCAACTGCACTTCCGCAGATGCTGAATCCGATGCACCGTGCAGGATCTCCACCAAGCGGGTGTTGTGGTAGACGACGCGTCGCTCGCTGTCGAGTTGCAGTAGGCCGTCCGGCATCGCCTCGATCAGACGGCGTAGCAGCGCCCCCTGATCCTGTAGCGCCTCCTGGGCTGCCATCTCGGCCGAGACGTCGATGATCTCCACCAACACGTAGTTGCGGTCAGGCTGGTTGAGGTAGTTGTGCAGCGTGGTGTCGATCCACATGAAGCTGCCGTCCTTGCGCTTGCGGCGGCAGCGCATCTGCTGGACCCGGCGCGAGGAGAGCATCGCGAGCCACCCTTCGACCGCACGCGCCTGATCCTCGGGGTGGATCTGGTCGAGCACGTGCTCGCCGATCAGTTCATCGGCCGCATACCCGAACATCTGCGTGAAGGCTTCGTCACAGTCCAAGACGTTTCCGCCCTCGTCCTCCATGAGCGTTGAGAAGCGCGGCGTGGCAGCTGGCAGCTCATCGGTCGGGCCAGCCTCCTCTGCCGCCTCGCCTGCGGGGAGAACGACGCCCAGCAGAACGCCATGACTCGCGCGGATGTCGAGGAAGTGCAGTTTCATCCAGCGAGACGGTCTGTCGAGCATGCGCACCCGCCCGTCGGCCGTGCCCAGCCGCTTCGCCCGAAGCCAGGCGTCGATCACCGTCCCTCGGTCCGCCGTGACCACGTTGTCGATCAGCGCCCGTCCCTCGATCGCCGCCTGTCCCCACAGCGCCACCGTCGCTGGTATCGGCGCGATCAGTCCATCGCTTGCGAGCCCGCACACGAGCGCGTCGGGGTGCTCGCGCAGCAGCGCCTCGGCCGCGAGCTCGACCGTGTCTACGTTGAAGCTCTGCTCGTTTATCTGATGCGACACGTTGTGCCTGTCTGCGAAGGGACGGAGACCTGTGAGCGCGATCGGACGGTGGTGGCCGATCGACGTGCCTTGAGCACAGAGACGGTGTGTGGGTGGTGCATGCCAGGGTCCTCGCGGCAGCAATCGTCACAACGAGGGTCGCCATGAACGAAGGACCACCGTTCTGGACAGATGTCGCGGCAGGCAGAGCGAGCGTCCTGACGCGCGCGGCTTCCGCGCGGACGTATTGGATGCACTACACCCGTCGGGCCTTGCCCTCCCTCCTCAAGGCGAAGTACGGACTGACCGATGACCGACAGGTCGGGACGTCGTCAACCACCCCACCCCCTATCGAGCCGCGGCCCACAAAATCGGAAATAGAGAGATGCGGACGCCATGAAAGCGTTGCTTGATCCGGACAACGGACGGGTTGGACTCGACCGTGTCGTTGAACTGGCCCACTGCCATCTCGGACTCGATGCCGTCTTCCTTGTGGAGCTGACGGCTGCCAGTCACGTGTATCGCGCGGTCGCCGGCGGAGATGTCTCGTCATTCGAGATGACCCTCGACGATGGTCCGCCAAGCGACGCCGCCTACTGCCGGCTGCTCGTTGCCGGCCAGATTCCTAACCTCATCCATGATGCGTCCGCAGACGAGCGGGTGGCTGACCTTCCCATCACGCGCCATGCTCGCATCGGTTCCTTCATCGGAGTTCCGCTGCGGCTCTCAGATGGAACCTCATACGGAGCGCTGTGCGGCCTCAGCCACGCACCGGACAACACGCTCGATGAGCGCGACGTTCGGTTCATGTCGATGCTCGGCGAGCTGATCGTGCACGACCTCGACGAGCAGCGAGCCCAAGAACGACTGCGTGCAGACATCATGCGACTGGTCGAGACCGAGAGAGTGGATGTCGCCTACCAGCCGATCATGGATCTGCACGACGGGCGGTGCATCGGCATTGAGGCACTTGCCCGCTTTCCCCACCCATTTGGTGCGCCCGACGTGACACTCATCGCTTCGGAGACTGTGGGCCTCAGGCTCGAACTCGAACGGTTGGCGATCCGACAAGCCTGGAAGGTCATCCCATCCCTCGGTCGGGAGCAGTTCCTGGCGCTGAACGTGTCCCCTGATGCGCTCGTCGAGCTGGCGCGCCGGGCAAACCTCCGCACCGATCTCCCCCTGGCCCAACTCGTCGTTGAGATCACCGAGCACTCGGCGGTCGAGAGTTACGCCGCCCTGCACCGTGAGCTGGCGCCACTGCGCGAGCAAGGCTTGCGCATCGCGGTTGACGATGCAGGCGCGGGGTATGCATCGCTGCGCCACGTGCTGGAGCTGCAGCCAGACTTCATCAAGGTCGACAGGTCGCTGATACACGGGATCGCTGACGATCACGCCAGGCGTGTCGCAGTCAGCGGCTTCCTCTCGCTCGCCCTCGATCTCGGGTCGACCGTGGTCGCCGAGGGAGTCGAGCGTGCAGCCGATCTCTCCGCGGTCCGCGACCTCGGGCTCCATGCGGTCCAGGGATACCTGCTCGGCAGGCCGAGCATGGATCTGGATGCTCTCTCCGCATGGATCGGTGCTTCGCAGCAGGTACCGGCCCACGCGGCACTCGGAAAGTCAAACGGTCATACGCGACCGCGGCAGGGAGCCGCGACCCCAGTCACGCGGCCCAAGTCGCCGGCGGTCCCTTCCTAGGACCGGCGAGGTGCGATGTGGTTCGCGTCCGCGCGCAAGCGGTCGTGTCGGGGGTTCGCCGACCTCGGCAGGCACGCGCCTTGGGCCTCGTCGCCTGATCTTGGGTTCTCTGGCGTATCGCCCGGAGGCATGGATGCTTCGGACCTCAATCGATTCCCGGCACTGTCCTCGCAGAGCCGGTCGGTCGCTACGCAGCGCCGACGTGCTCGCCGAGCCACAGCTCGAGCAGCGCGACCTGCCACAGCTTGTTGCCCTCGAGCGTCGTCAGGTGATCGTTCGGCGACGCCAGCAGCTTGCGCACGTAGCTGCGGTCGAACACGCCGCGAGCGGCGATCGTGTCGGTCCTCAACGTGTCGCGCACGAGCGTCAACACGTCGCCCTCGAGGTGCGAGAGGGCCGGCACCGGGAAGTAACCCTTCGGCCGATCGACGATCTGTGGCGGAAGCAGCGCGCGTGCGACGCGCTTGAGGATGCCCTTGCCGTCTTCGGCGAGCTTCAGCTCGGGTGGACAGCGTGCGATTAACTCGACGAGCTCGTGATCGAGGAACGGCGTGCGCGCCTCGATGCCGCAATCCATCGTCATGTTGTCCACGCGCTTGACCGGATCATCCACAAGCATCACTTCGCTGTCCAGGCGCAGCGCGCGATCGACCGCCGTCGAGGCGCCGGGCGCGGCAAAGCTACGCTCGACGAGCTCACGCGAAGGGTCGCAGTCGAGCCGTAGGCGCACGTCGACCGCGGCGCTCGACTCGGCGTGCGAGCGATCCACGAACTCGGCGATGTACTCGGCGGCGCCGTTACCCTGCGCCTCGGCGAGCGGCTGATACCACGAGTAGCCGGCAAACACCTCGTCGGCGCCCTGCCCTGACTGCACGACCTTGATGTGGCGCGAGACATCCTGGCTGAGTAGGTGAAACGCGACGCAGTCGTGCGAGACCATCGGCTCGCTCATCGCGGCGATCGCCGATTCGATCGCCGGAACGACCTGGGGCGCCTCGACTTCGATGCGCGTGTGCGCGGTGCCGAACTGCGCGGCGACGAGATCGGAGTACTCGAACTCGTCGCCACTGATGCCGTTCGCGCCGTCGAAGCCGATCGAGAAGGTCGCAAGGTCGCTCTGACCGGCTGCGGCGAGCAGCGCGACGATCAGGCTCGAATCGAGCCCCCCGGAGAGCAGCACGCCGACGGGGACATCGGCGACCATCCGCCGCTCAACGGCCGTCTTCAGTGCCGCGAGCGTCGCCGCTTCCCAGTCGGCCTCGCTCGCGCGCTCGTCGGTGAAGCGCGCCGACCAGTAGCGCTCCTCGCTGCGGCTGCCGTCGGGCTCGATAGTCATCAGCGTCGCCGGCGGGAGCTTGCGCACGCCTCGCAGGATCGTCATCGGCGCCGGCACGACCGAGTGAAAGCTGAGGTAGTGGTGAAGCGCGACAGGGTCGATCTCGTTGTCGATCCCGCCGCCAGCGAGCAGCGCGGGTAGCGTCGAGGCGAAGCGGAGCGCACCGTCGAGCTCGGCGAGATACAGCGGCTTGATTCCCAGACGGTCGCGGCCGAGGACGACGCGGCCGGAATCCGTTTCGACGATCGCGAAGGCGAACATCCCGATCAGGTGCTCGACGCAGAGCTCACCCCAGCGATGAAACGCCTTGACGAGCACCTCGGTGTCGGAGTGAGAGCGAAACGTGTAACCGGCCGCGCTCAGCTCGGCGCGCAGCTCCTTGTGGTTGTAGATGCAGCCGTTGAACACGATCACGAGCCCAAGCTCGGTATCGACGAACGGCTGGTCGCCCGCGGCGCTGAGGTCTATCACCTTCAAACGGCGATGCGTCAGCGCGACCGTCGGAGAGTGCCACTCGCCCGATCCGTCCGGCCCTCGCGGAGCCAGCACGTCTCCGATCCGACGCACCGCTCCAAGATCGGGGGCGCGCCTGAGCGCGACCTCGCCGCCAATGCCGCACATCAGTTCACGCAGCTTAGTTCTTTGGGGCGCGAGGAACAGCGACGCGCTCGCGATTCCACCGACGATGGCGGCTTCCCGCTCAAGAGCCGGCGCGCCGCATGCGCTGCGCCCTGAACTCCTCGATTGCATGCACCTCGCTGATCCGCGCTCGATCGACCTGCCCGTTCCACAGATCATGCTCGGCGTCGCGGCACCAGAAGCGAGGGTGCCGGCGCAACCAGCGGAGCGCGTCAGCTCTCCCCATGTCGGTCAGGGCGGCGACAAACTGCCGGTCGAAGAGCAGGAAGGAGAGGAACTCACCACGCGAGCGATTCCCGACTCCGAGCACGCGGGCCATGACCGCGAAGTCCATGTCGCGCACGGCGCGGATCCCTCCGTAGCGTTCGCTGAACGTCGTCTCGGCCAGCCGCCCGATCTCGCCCGCTCGCCGCGGGGCGACGAGGGCGTAGGAAATACGCCGGTACGGCGCCAGCCCACGGGCGATCCGATAGGTCCTGGGCGACCCGATCGGCCCGATGCTTTGGTCCTCGACGAAGAACGAGTTGATTGCGGCGACGCGACGCAGGTCGTTTCCCACTTGGTCCACGAGCAGGCCGTCGAGCACGTTTACGGCCACGTCGGCGATGCTCGGCTTACGACTCGCGGACGCCCGCGTCTCGGCGGCGGGCTTAAACGGCTCGAAGCCGATCACGATCACCTTCTCGGCACCCAGGTCGACAGCGGGCTTGAGCGGGCTGTTGAGCCGCGTCCCCCCGTCCGTATAGTGGCCGGCGGCGGTGCGCGGAGCGGTCACCTCGACCGTCGGGAACAGCACCGGGATCGCCGCCGACGCGCGAACGTGCTCGCTCCGCAGGCGGGTCTTCACGTAGCGGATCTCGTTGTTCGAGCGGTTCGGGATGGCGCGGCGGGAGGCCACGAAGCCGACGGGCCTCCCGGTGGCGAGACGTGTGGCGACCACGCACACCGCCTCGACCTCGTTCGCCCTGACGTTGCGCGCGAGGCGCTGCCAATCGACCCAGCGATCGAGACTTGCCACCAACGGAGAGGGATCGAGGACGCTCGCCAGACCGACGCCTGGCACGCCCAGCGCGTGCCCGACCAGGCGTAGCGCCATGCGCGTGCCACCGGGACCCACCATCCTGGCGATCACATCCTGCTTACGCAGTCCCTTCCAGATCGCCAGCGCCCCCTCGACCTGCTCCTCCACCGGCAGATGGGCGAGCGACGCGAGCACCGCCGCGTTGATCGCGCCAACGCTCGTGCCGCACCAGATCGACACGCGCTCGCCGTGCTTCTCGAGCTCCGGCAGGAGAACCGACAGAGCGCCGACCTCGTACGCCCCGCGGGCTCCTCCTCCCGGCAGGACGACTGCGACCGACACCTAGTTGGCCTCGGCCCACTGGTTCGAGCGCTGCGGCCGGCCCGGACCAGCCGGCGCCGCATCCACGCACTGTGCGCAGGCGCGAGCACGAGGCATCCGCTCAGCGCGCGGCCTCCCCGTCGGGTCGCGTCGGCATTTGAGTTCGGGCTGGAGCGGCCCGCGCCTTGCGTACATGTGCTGAGGACACGTAGGTTGGCGATCAGCACCGCCCGACACTACGGCCACGCGGCCAAGCTGACCATGGCTGTACTTCGACTCCTGGACTGCGCGACTGGCAAGCCGACACTGCGGCCGTCTGTGGCGGCCAGCGCGACGTCAAGGACGATCACCCGAGGAGTCGGGCTCTTCGGCGAGAGCGCGCTCGGCCGCCTCGTGGATGGTTGGCCGGTCGTATTCGTCGTGCAGGTTCCACCACAGGTAGGGCTGGGTCTGCGGGTAGCCCTCGGGGGAGTCCTCCCACTCCTCCTGGCGGCCGAGCGCGGTCATGTCGAGATAGGCTCCAGGCGCTGCCGAGCGCCTCGTCGCCGCGACTGTTGATGAAGTACGTGCGGAAGACCCGGTCCTCGCCGTCGCGGATAGAAGGCGTTGGTGCCGTGCCATTCGTCCACCCCGAAGTCCGCGTCGAAGTCGTCGGTGAGCGTGTACCAGGGGATCTCCCAGCCCATCCGCGCCTTCCAGCGCTCGATGTCGGCCTGGGGGGCGCGCGAGACGTAGGCGAGGGTGGTGTCGCGCGCGTTCAGATGCGCGAGGTGAGCGACCTGGTCGGCCACCGAACGAGCAGCCGCGGCAGCCGCTGCTCCGGCCAGCCGGTCACGCCGGGCTCGAAGAAGAAGCGGTAGACGATCAGCTGACGGCGACCCTCGAACAGGTCGAGCAGGCTTGCCGGGCCGTCCGGGCCCTCGAAAGTGGTAGTCCTTCTCCACGGCCATCCACGGCATCCGCCGGCGTTCGGCGGCCAGCGCGTCGCGGGCGCGGGTCAGCTCCTTCTCCTTGACCAGCAGCTGCTCGCGGGCGGCCTCCCATTCCTGCGGCGAGACGATCGGTGGGGTGTTCATTGCCATTGCGCTCTCCTTGTTGTCGTTAGGAACAGCCCTATGTGGGCTCCTTGTCTATGCCGCGACGGACTCTGCCACGAGGGCCGCATTCTGGCGCTCGAACGCCTTGGCGAAGCCATTGCGCCAGCCGCCGGCGACCGACACCGACATGGGGTCGGGGAAGATCTCCTCCTCCCCGTGCCCCACGCCGTCGAGGATTGCGGAAGCGACGGACTCCGGAGAGCTCTTGGGTACGTCGAGGAAGCGCACCATGTCGGTGTCCACAGGCCCGGGCATGACCGCGTGCACGCTCACGCCCCGTCCCGCCAGGACAGCGCGCAGCGACTGCGTCAGCGAGAACTCGGCCGCCTTTGAGGCCGAATACGCCGGAAGGACCGGCACCGCGGCGAACGCCGCCAGCGACACGACGTTCACGACGGCACCGCGAGACTCGCTCAGCAGCGGTAGGAACGCCTGGGTGACACCGTATGTGCCGTACAGGTTGACGGCGAGGTGCGCTTCGAAGGCGGCACGATCGCTGAGGTCATCGGGCAATGAGATGCCGGCGTTGTTGATGAGGATGTCCAGCGACTCGACCTGCGCGACTGCCGCTTCAATCTGGGCCGGGTCGGTCACGTCCAGTGTTACGGGCGTAACGCGCCAGTCTGGATGCACGAGCGGCTCGCGCGTGCCGGCATACACCCGGCTTGCGCCCCGTTTCAACGCCTCCTCGACGAGCGCCTGACCGATGCCGCGGTTGGCCCCGGTCACCAGAATTGTCTTCTCGCTGAGTGTCATGTGTCGCTCCTTAGATCTCGGGTTCTCGACGATCGGGATCGCCCTTTTGAGAACAGAGATACGAGCGCACACGCAAATCCATCGCTCCTCGAGGAACTTGCCGCTCATCGGGCCCCGGCAGCACGTGCCACGTCCCGGGGACGCGCTCGCTCTCCAAGCACGTCGCGGCCGATGCCCGCCCGCGAGCGATGGATTTCCGCTCGTCCTCGTATCTCGACCCACGACAGTCCAAGCGGACAGCGAAAGGAGAACCGAGATGGGAAAGATCGTGATCAGCGAGAACGTAACGCTCGACGGAGTCGTCCAGGACCCCACCGCTGAGGAGGGCTTCGCGCGCGGCGGCTGGTTCGGCCAGATCAAGGACCGCCCGGATCTGGCCAAGCTGGCACTCGACGACGCGCTTCACGCCGAGGCCCTGCTGCTGGGTCGGCGCAGCTACGAGTTTTTCGGCGCGCGGTGGCCGTCGCGGAGCGGCGAGTTGGCGGACACGCTGAACAGGCTGCCCAAGTACGTCGTGTCCTCGACTCTCGAAGATCCGGGCTGGAATAACTCGACGGTGCTGAGGGGCGCCGCCGCGGACGAGGTCTCGAAGCTCAGGCGGGAGCTGGACGGCGAGATCCTCATCTTGGCCAGCTTCCAGCTCGTGCGTACGCTGATGGAGCGCGACCTCGTCGACGAGCTGCGGCTGAAGATCTTCCCGGTCGTGCTCGGGGCCGGCGAGCGTCTGTTCGGCGAAACCAACGACACGAAGCCCATGCGACTGCTCGACAACCAGACCATCGATGACGGCGTGGCCTTCCTAACCCACGAGCTCGTCCGGTAGGCCGAGCAGGCGTCGGACGGTCTCAGCGTTCCGGCGGGCGCGGTCGGACCGATGGATTCATGTGCCCTTCTGTATCAGTACTCGATAGAACACGATGAAAGACAGACGCGATCATCAACCACATGAGCTCGTTCATCTCGAGTTGCACACGCACGATGTCGCGGGCGCGAGCACGTTCTATCGCCGGCTGCTTGGCTGGCGGACAGAGCGCCTGCATTGTCGGTCCGGCACCTACCACGGCCTGGCCCTTGGCGGCGCGGTGGATGGCGGCATGGTCGAATGCCATACACCGCGGCCGGTCTGGCTTCCGTACGTGGAGGTGCAGGAGATCGAGGCGATGACCGAGCGCGGGCGGGCGCTTGGAGCGGAGGTGTTGCTCGAGCCACGCGAGGGGCCGGCGGGATGGCGCAGCGTGCTGGGCACAGGCGATGGCGGCGAGATCGCGCTCTGGCAGCCGAAGGGTAGCCTCGAGCGAGGGATCAGATGACCGGCTCTGAGCTACTCGAGGCAGCTATGGGCGGGGATCAGGCAGCGTTCGCCGAGCTCGTGCAAGCGCACCGGCGGCCGCTTCACGCGCACTGCTATCGGATGCTCGGCTCCCTGCAGGATGCCGAGGATGCGGTGCAGGAGACGCTCCTGCGCGCGTGGCGGAGCCTGTCGTCGTTTCAGGGGCGAAGCTCGCTGCGGAGCTGGCTGTATTCGATCGCCACGAACGTCTGCCTGCGCGCGATCGAGCGCAGACCTTCACGTGTGCTGCCCATCGACTACGGCCCACCCGCGGATCCCCACCAGCCGATCCAAGCGCCGTTGCTCGAGTCCGTGTGGATGGACCCATATCCCGACGGGCAGCTCGGCCTCGACGCCGGCCTCGCCGGACCGGAGGCCCGCTACGAGCAGCGAGAGCATCGAGCTCGCGTTCGTCGCCGCGCTCCAGCTTCTGCCGCCTCGGCAGCGGGCTGTGCTCATCCTCCGCGACGTTCTCGGCTTCTCTGGCGCGGAGGTTGCCGAGGCGCTCGAGACGACGCCGGCCTCGGTCTACAGCGCCCTGCAGCGCGCGCACGCGACGCTCGAGGAGCGACGGCCGGACCGCAGCCAGCAGGCGACGCTCCGCTCGCTCGGCGATGAGCAGCTCGAAGAGATCGTTCAACGCTACGTCGAAGCCTGGGCGCGCAACGACGTGGACACGATCGTCCGGATGCTTACTGACACCGCGACGCTCGCGATGCCCCCGATCCCGAGCTGGTACCACGGGCGCGAAGCTATCGAGAGGGTGCTGCGCAGCGCGGTGTTCGACGGCGCGCGGAGTTGGCGCATGCTGCCTACCGCCGCCAACGGCCAGCTGGCGGTCGGCGCCTACGAGCTCGACAGGTCGGGGGTCTACGCCCCACATGGCGTGACGGTCCTCACTCTCGAGGCTGAGCGAATCGACGAGATCATCCACTTCCGCACGCCCTCGATGGTCGAGTCGTTCGGGCTGCCTGCGCAGGCATGACCTCGCGGCTGGATGGCTCGCGCCACGTGCCGGGTCCACCTGCTCGAGCCCGATAGTCGACGCGACAGCGTCAGTAGCGGAACCTCACCCGCCAGGCTTTGTTGTTGCTGCTCGAGCCGCTGCCAGTCACCTTGACCGCGATGTTCTGACCGGGTGCCGCAGAACCCGATTCTTTCGCGGTCGCGCAGCTGCGATTGCTCGTGGACGTGACCGTGCAGGAGAGGAGCGTCGTGCCGGTCGTGTTGTCGATGACCGAGACGAGCACGCTTTCCCTGCTGCTCAGGGTCGCATTCGTGTCCGCATACAGGCTGGTCACCGTCGCCCCATTGGCGGGCGTCGGACCTGCCAGCAGGTTGCTTGAGGAGTAGCCGCTCGTCTTCGCCGGGCAGGGGCCGTTGCCCTGGCCAGCGAGCTCTGTGTAGTTCAGGCAGTAGCCGCTCGGCACGCCCTGAGAGCTTGCGAACGTGGCGATCGCCGCGTTGCCCGCCGGCCCTGTGGCGCCGATCGCACCGGCTGAGCCGCTTGCTCCGGTCGCGCCCTTCGCTCCTTCTTTGCCGCTGGGGCCCGTTGCTCCCGTCGCTCCCGCAGCCCCGGTCGCTCCGGGCGCGCCAGTTGCTCCGTTCTTACCGGTAGCTCCTTCCTTGCCGCTTGGGCCTGCGGGCCCGGTCTGCCCAGTCGGCCCGGTCGCTCCGGCGGCTCCGGTCGCGCCATTGGCTCCGTTGCTCCCGTTGCTGCCAGCCGCTCCGGTCGCTCCCTGGGGTCCTGTCGCTCCGGTTACTCCCTCCGGTCCGGTTCCACCTGTAGCTCCGGTCGCTCCGCTCTGGCCCGTGGCTCCGGTGCTTCCGCTCGGCCCGGTTGCGCCTGTTGCGCCGGTCGGCCCGGTCGCTCCGCTCACGCCCGCGGGTCCGGTGGCGCCTTCGGGCCCAGTCGGTCCCGTTGGTCCGGGCTCGGTTGCGGGCGCCGACACGGTGTAGGTCACGGTCTTGGCCGTGCTGAGCCCGTCCTTGCTCGTGGCGGTGACGGTGAAGTGGTGTTCGCCCGGCGTCGAGGTTTCGACGGCGTCGCCTTTGGCCACGGTGCCGCCGCAGCCTTCGCTGCCAGGCTTCAGGCCAGGACCGCC
Source organism: uncultured Solirubrobacteraceae bacterium (assembly GCA_963764185.1). Classification (GTDB taxonomy): domain Bacteria; phylum Actinomycetota; class Thermoleophilia; order Solirubrobacterales; family Solirubrobacteraceae; genus Palsa-744. The sequence goes on from CAVXRF010000012.1 coordinate 83,383, forward strand.
GGCTCCCTCGGTGCACGAGTAGGAGGCTTCGACGACCTGCCCTTCGGTGTAGACGGCGCCTTCCGCGGGCGCCGTGATGGACACGCTCGGGGGCGCAGCCACGGTGTAGCTCACGGTCTGGGCCGTGCTGAGCCCGTCCTTGCTCGTGGCGGTGACGGTGAAGTGGTGTTCGCCCGGCGTCGAGGTTTCGACGGCGTCGCCTTTGGCCACGGTGCCGGCGCAGCCTTCGCCGCCCGCCTTCAGACCAGGACCGCCCGCTCCCTCGGTGCACGAGTAGGAGGCTTCGACGATCTGCCCTTCACTGTAGACGGCGCCTTTGGCGGGGGTCGTGATGGACACGCCCGGGGGCGCGGCCGATTTATAGATGATCACGAGACTGGCGTGTTCTTTCGACCCATCGAGGGCCGAAGACACTTCTTCGAATGCGGAGGCCACGTGGCTCGAGCCCCCGCCGCCACCGCCGTCGGCGCCCGCGCCGCCCGCGCCGCCCCCGCCGCCGTAGTAGCCGCCGCCCCCTCCTCCTCCGTAGCCTTCCGAGTTCGCGCCGCCGCTTCCGCCCTGTCCGAGCTGTCCTTCCGTTCCGTTGACTTCCCCTTTGCCCGGGGCGCCGCCGTGCGTCTGCGTTCCGCCGCCAGCGGCCGTTTTCGCTTCCCCGGTGCCGCCGGCTCCTCCTTCGGTGAATCCCCCGTTTCCGCCGCCGCCACCGAACGAGTTTTCTTCGGTGATTCCGCTTGCGCCGCCTCCTGCGGCCACGAGGATCCGCGACGCCAACGAGCCTGCTTCAGCACGCGAGACCGTCCGCAGGTCGGCCGCGTTGCCACCGGCCGGATATCCCGACCCGCCGCCGACAAAATCGATGAAGTACTTCTGGCCGTGTTCCACGGGCAGCGTCGCCGTCACTTTGAGACCGAGTCCCGCTCCCGAGCAGCCGCACCCGTCTTCTCCGTCGGCGCCGTTCGCGACCACCTTGATATGCGATACGCCGATCGGAACGACGAACGACTGCTCCGATCCGCTTTCGGGGAAGGGCAAGGTTTCGGTGCCCTCCGGCATAGGTGATCGTGATGCCGGCAGTGGCTTCCGCCGTGTTGAGGGTGAACAAGGGTTCTTCGGCTCCGGCTTCGACGAAGCTCGACCCACCACCACCGCCGGCGCCTGAGAAGTCTCCCGCGCCGCCTCCGCCACCGCCGTAGTAGCCGCCGCCCCCGCCACCCGCGTTTCCGGCGGGCGCACCCGTGCCGCCGCTGCCACCCTGTCCCAGCTCCCCTTCCTGCCCGCCGGTGCCACCGCCGGCGGTCCCGCCGGCACCGCCTTTGATCTGCGTGCCACCACCGCCGCCGCCCGGCCCCGAGGGATTCGCGGGTTCGCCCGCCTCGCCTTCGGCGTCGCCGGCGTCGCCGCCCATCCCGGCGTAGGCCCCTTCTTCCTCTTCGCCTTCACTGCCGCCGCCGCCCGCTACGACCAGCCGCGACTCAAGCGAGCCAGGCTGGCCGCTTGCGATCGTGCGCAGGTCGGCGGAGTTCCCTCCTCGGCCGGCGCCGCCAGATCCGGCGCCGCCGCCGACGAAGTCGGCATAGAGCGTCTGTCCCGGTTTGACCGACAGCGTGGCCGTGACCTTCTCGCTGAAGCCCCGGAAACATGTGCCGAACAGGCACTCGTCCTCGCCCTTTTCCCCGATCGCCACTACTTTGATATGCGTCACACCCGAGGGGACGACGAACGTCTGCTCGGGTCCAGGACTGAGGGAGACCGTTTCGGCGTCGGCTTTCGCGGCCCCGAGCAGGGCCGTGAAGAGGAGCAAAGCAGCCGCGGTGTATACGCTACGCGCGCGGCGAGAATCAAGATGAGGCAAATCTGCCCCCCAAAACGGCCGGCATGAAGGCAATACCCACGCCCCGTCCCCGTCGCGATCGACCTCCTGTCGTCCCCATCATGAGCCTCCTCGTCTGCCACGCGGGCCGGGTCGTCCTGACCCATCACCGTCCAGATCACCTGCCGACACACAAAATCTACTGCCTTGCGCCGGCGCGTGCGGTCACGATCGGGCACGCGTAGCTGGCCCTGACACGCACGACCGAGCCTGCGAAGTCGACGCGACGAGCGCTCGACATCATTCGCCGTCCACCGGGCTCTCCAGAGCCGACGCGGGGACTCGAACCCCGGACCCCTTCATTACGAGTGAAGTGCTCTACCAGCTGAGCTACGTCGGCGCGGACCCTGATGCTAGCGCCGGGGCCAGCTCTGACGAGGGTCGCCCGGTCGCCTCGCCGGCCACGTCGCCCAGCTGCTCGAGCGCCGCCAGCAGCGACTCGCCGTGCTTCTCGCAGAATGCCGGCCCGATGCCGCGGATCTCGAGCAGCGCCTCGATGCTGCCAGGGCGGCTGCGCAGCACCTCCTCGAGCACGGCGTTCGCCGCCACCGTGAACGCCGGCTTGCCCTCGGCGCGCTCCCACCGCCACCTGCGCAGCTGCTCGAACTGACCCTCGTCCACGGGCTCGCCCACCGGCATGCTCGGCGCTTTCGGCGCCGGGACGCCGGCGAATCCGCCGCGCTGCCCGCGCCCGCCTGGCGCGCGCTCGCCGCGCCTCTGCGAGGCGCGCGGCGCATCCGCCATGCAGCGCCTGCTCGAGCGCCTCGTCGGGGTCGCACACGTCGCAGCAGCGTCCGCTCGGCGCGCCCGTCCTGCGGAGTCGCCGAAGTGGTCGAGGATCTGGCGCCGGCGGCATGCCTCCTGCCGCGCGATGTAGCGCTCGATCGAGCGGTAGGACTCCCAGCTGCGGTCCTTCGCCGCCCTGATCGCCGTGTATGCGGCCGCCGCGGGCTGCCCCGCCCGGTGAGCGTCACCAGCAGCCCGTCGCGGCCGCCCGGGCTCGAGCTCGACCGCGCCGGCCCGCTCGGCGATCGACAGCAGCACCCGTGTCGCGCTCGCCGCAGCTCGCCGTGGCCGGATCGCCACCACGCCGTCGCTCGCTGCGGCTGCGCAGCGCCGCGACGTAGCCGCTTGACCTCCTCGACGCTCGTCTCCCGCTCGTTGATGAACCTGATCAGCCGGCCCAGATCCATCCTCGAGGCCAGCAGCAGCGCCCGCGCCGGCTGCGCCGTCGCGCCCGCCCCTGCCCGGCCTCCTGGTAGTAGGCCTCGAGGCTCGTCGGCAGCGCCCAGTGCGCGACCGTCCTCACGTCCGCCTTGTCCACGCCCATGCCGAACGCGTTCGTCGCCACCACCACCTCGGCGCGGTCCTCCATGAACGCCGCCTGGCTGTCCGCGCCGCGCGTCCGGGCTCATGCCCGCGTGGTAGGCCACCGCCGCGATCCCCCGCTCGGCGATCATCTCGCGCCACCTCGTCGGTGTCCTTGCGCGTCCCGCAGTACACGATCGCCGGCCTGCGCCGCGGGTCGCTCAGCACGTGCATCAGCGCCGCGCGCTTGCGCGCCACCGCCCCCTTGCCCTCCACGCTCACCACGTCGAAGCGAGGTTCGGCCGGTCAAAGCCCGAGCGGATCGACACCCAGTCGCTGCAGGCCCAGGCGCTCCGCGATCTCCTCGGCCACCCGCGGCGTCGCCGTCGCCGTCGCCGCCATCACCGCCGGGCGCCGCCCGCGGGGTGGCCGTTGGTCAGCGACGCGATCGCGTCGTGCAGGCGCAGGTAGTCCGGGCGGAAGTCGTGGCCCCACTCGGCCACGCAGTGCGCCTCGTCGACCACGAACAGCGCCACCTTCCGCTGCGCCAGCGCCTCGCGGAAGGCGCCCGAGGCGAAGCGCTCGGGCGCCGCCAGCACGAGCTGGGTGTCGCCCGCGCGCGATCGTCGTCGCAGCGCCTGCGCGTTGTGGCCCTCCTGCATCCCCGAAGCCAGCATCGCCGCGCTCACGCCCGCCTGCTCGAGCCTGCGCAACTGGTCTGACATCAGCGCGATCAGCGGGCTCACGACGACCACCAGCGGGCGCGCGGGTCCGCCGATCGTCGCCAGCGCCGGCAGCTGATAGCACAGCGACTTGCCGCCGCCGGTCGGCATCACCACCAGGCTGTCCCTGCCCTCGAGCGCCGCCTGCACCGCCTCGCGCTGGCCGGGCCTGAACGCCTCCAGGCCGAAGCGCGCGAGCAGCTCCTCGGGCGTCGGCGTCGCGCCTGCGCGATCGAGTCCATGCTCGCACGCTACTCGCCGCCCCGTGCCGGGACCACGCGCCCAGTCGCCCTCGCCGGCGGCCGGCACCGAACGCACGCCGGGCCGCCGCGCGGCGGCCCTCATCCTGAAGCGCTCTCTGAGACGCCCCTTCTCCCACACCGACCCGCGCGCCCGCGGCCGGCACCAGCGTGATCGCCCGCCGGCGGTTCCACTCGCCGCCTCCGCCATCTGCGCGGCCTGCTCCGGCACGCTCGGCTCGAGCTCTGACGAGCATCGTCCGCAGCATCAGCTTCATCTCGAGCGCGCGAAGGACGCGCCGATGCAGCGCCGTGATGCCGCCGCCGAAGGGGATCCAGGAGAACGTCTCCGGGGCGCTCTCGAGGAAGCGCTCGGGGCGGAACTCCGCGGGCTCCTCATACACGCGCGGGTTGCGATTGGTCAGATAGATCGACGGCACCACCCGCGTGCCCTTCGGCGAGCGCGTGTGCGGCCCACCTGCAGCTCCTCCTGCAGCACCCTCACCACGATCGGCACCACCGGCCTGACGCGCAGCGTCTCGTTGACGACCGCCGTCATGTACTCCTCGCCGCCACCGTCCTCAGGCGTCGATCTCGCGCCACGAGCCGCCGCAGCTTGTCCGGATGGCGGACCAGCCGCTCGATCGCCCACGCCACCGAGGTCGCCGTCGTCTCGTGGCCCGGCCAGCAGCAGCGTCACCAGCTCGTCGCGCAGCTCCCCGTCGGTCATCGCCTGCCCGTCCTCGTCGCGCGCCTGCATCAGCAGCGACAGGATGTCGCGTGCGCTCGGCCAGGTCGGCCTGCGCGCGGCGCCGGGCGAGCTCCTCGTAGATCACCGCGTCGAGGCGGTCGAGCGCGCGCCCGATCGCCCCCGTCGGGCGCTCATCGCTGCGGGCGCCGCAGCGACGAGCAGCACCATCGCCAGCGGGTTGCAGCGGGCTCCAGCAGCTCGCCGATCGCCCGCCTCAGCGCATCCATCCGCTCGGCCTCCACGCCGAACACCGCCCGCAGGATCACCTCCAGCGTGATCCTGCCGCGTGCGCTCCTGCAGGCGCATCGGCCTGCCCAGTCGGCCAGCCGGCCATGTCGCGCCTGGTCGCCTCGACGATCACGTCCTCGTACTCGCGCATCCGCTCGCCGTGGAACGGCGGCAGCAGCAGCTTGCGCTGGCGCATGTGCTCCGGCCCCGTCAGCACGATCACCGAGCTCGGCCCCATGATCGGCGCGACCGGCGAGCTGCCCGCAGCCGACGGCGCCGTCTCCGGCGGCGCCGTGAACACCGTCTTGACCGCCTCGGGGTCGCTGACCATCACGAGCTTCATGCCGCTCGGCGCGAACGTCAGCGTGAACGTCTCGCCCGAGCCGCTTCGCGCACTGGTCCATCACCCACGTCGGCGCCAGCGCCCAGGCCAGCGTCTGCACCAGCGCCGGCGCCCGCGGGCCCGGCGGCAGCGCCGGCGGAGCGCTCGCCGGCGTGAGGCTCGCGTCCCGGCAGCCGGTGCGCTCGATCGAGCCGGCGCGGAGCGGTGGTCGCCATGCTCTACAGGCTACCCCTTCCGCCCGCTCGCGGCCCGGCTCGGAGCGGACCGGGCCGGCGGACGATCATCCGCGCGCAGGTGCCGCACGGGCGCTCGCCGGCGTGCCGTCGCTGACCGCATCGGGATCGTGCGCCTGCGCCGCTGTCGAGCAGTGCCGGTCGAGCCGTTCGCGACCTGCTCGATCTCCTACGCCGAGAGCCGTCGCCCGCTGCTCTGTTCGAGGTATCCGACCAGCATCCGCGCGGGCAGCACGCGCACGCCCTTGCGCGCGCGCCAGCGGCCTGTCGACCCAGGCGCGGCTGAACACGATCAGCGGCTCCACGCTCACGCCCGTCACCCGCTCGATCGCCCGGCGCTGCGCCTGCGCCTGGCTCAGCGTGCGCCGTGGACGCGTCCCACCCGAACCGGCCCGGGATGGCTCTTCGTCTCGACCGTGAACACGCCCGGCCGGGCCGATCAGCGATGTGGTCGACGTTGCCGCGGCCCAGCGTCACGTCGTGGATCACGCGCCAGCCGCTCGCTCGCGAGCTCGTCCAGCAGGCCGCCGACCTGCTCCTCGCCGCGTGGCGCCCGCGGTCGCGGCGCTCCAGCAGCGGCAGCACATAGCGGGAGATCACGAACATGCTGCACCAGCAGCGCGATCTCCGAGGCGAGGAAGCGCCAGGTCGTGCAGGCCGAACATCCGGCCCAGCAGCGCCGTCGCCACGGCCAGCACGCCGAGCGATCACCAGCGTGCGCATGCGCAGGCGCCTGACGGTCGCGCGCGCGTACTGTCCGGCCGTGCGGCCGGTCGGATCGGAGCTGTGCCCATGCATCTCACCTTCCATCGGTACATCGAGGACCATTTCTTGAGCGCCCGCTGCAAGGCGCATCGGCGATCGCACGAGAAGCGTGGAGAGTGACCCCGTGTTCTAAAGCACGGACACGGCTACGTCGAAGCCAGAAGTGACCGCCGACGCTCCGCACCGAGCCACTCGCGACGCCTCCGCATGGACCAGACCACTGCACCGACCCTCCAGCCCTCTCCGACATCTGTCTGCTGCTGCGCGCCCACGCCGAGCAGCGCTGGCTGAACCACGAGGTGCTGCCCGGTCGTGCGCCAGCTCGAGCAGCGCGACTCCCTCCCGAGGAGCAGCTCGGCGCCGCCTGGCCTACCTCGAGGTCCTCTGGATCGAGGCCGCCCAGCGCGCCGCCGAGACCGAAGCCGCGCACGCCGAGCTCGAGGCGATCGACGCCGTCGCAGACAGACCCCTGTCGCGGCAAGGCCCGCCGCTACCACGCCGCCGTGCGCGCCTGCGCGGCACGCTCGCCGCCACGTCCAGCAGCTCCTCGCGATCCCCTTCGAGCGAGCCCACGCGCGACCAGCACGCTGAGCTGATCGCATAGCGTTCGCCGCGTGGCTCCGCGCTTCGACCTGCAGTCGCACTCGACCCACTCCGACGGCGCACTGCGAGCCGGCCGAGGTCGTGCGCCGCGCCGCCGAGGCCGGCGTCGAGCTGCTGGCGCTGTCCGACCACGACACCGTCGGCGGCGTCTCCGAGGCGCTCGCCGCCGGTGAGCGGCACGGCGTGCGCGTCGTCCCCGCTGTCGAGATCTCGGCCGTCGACGACGGCGCCGCAGCGCCGGGCCCCGCGAACTGCACATCCTCGGCTACCGCATCGACCACACCGGCGCGCCGCTTCACCGGGCGGCTGACGGAGTTCCTCGCCGACCGCGAGCAGCGCACGCTGCGCATGGCCGCCGCCCTGGAAGAGGAGGGCCTCGAGCTCGACGAAGCGCGAGCTCGGCCGCGCGTCGCCAGCGGCAAGCCGATCGGCCGCCCGCATCTTGCCGAGGCGGTGCTCGCCTGCCCCGCCAACGCCGCCGCGCCTGGCGGAGGAGGACATCGACGACGTCGGCTCGCTCATCCGCGGCTATCTGATCGAGGGCCGCCCGGCCTTCCGCCTGCGCCAGACGCCCACCGTCGCCGAGGCCGTCGAGGCGATCCACGAGGCCGGCGGCGTCGCCGTCTGGGCGCACCCCTTCTGGGACATCTCCGACCCCGCCGAGGTCGCTCGCAAGCATCGACCGCTTCCGCGCGCTCTGGATCGACGGCGTCGAGGCCTTCTACGTCACCCACACGCGCGAGCAGACCGAGCTGCTCGCCGAGCGCTGCGCGGCGCTCGGCCTGCTGAGCACCGGCTCGGCCGACTTCCACGGGCCTGACAACCGCCTGTTCTCGCGCTTCCTGGCCTTCGACACCTACGGCCTCGAGCCCAACCTCGGGCCGATCGCCTGAGCCGGGCGGCCGTCGCGCGAGGCGATCGCCTCAGCTCGCAAGCAGGGACTCGAGCCGGTAGGCGAGCGCCTCCAGGGCCAGCTCTTCGGAGACGTTCAGCGGAAGGCTCAGCCGCGTCTCGGCGACCAGCTCGATCCCCTCGCGCAGCCGCGCGCCGTCGCCGTTCTGCGTCGCGGCGTCGTGCTCGAGCTCTGCGCGGCGATCGACCGCGTGGACGAGCTCGGGCGCTCCTTCGCAGATGCACAGCAGGTCGCGCAGCCACAGCTCGGCCAGCCGCAGCGCGAGATCCAGCGTGCGCGTGCGCACGCGCCGCTCGCCGCGGCGCCTGGCCTCCAGGCCTTCGCGTTCGTGGCGTTTTCGCTCCTTGCTCGGCAGCAGCTCCAGCTCGCCGGCCATGCGCTCCTGCGCCCGCTCACCGGCGGCCGTCCCGGCGGCCCTGGCCACCTCCAGCAGGCCATCCACGGGCGCTCGCTCGGTCGTCGCCGGCGAGCGCCGCGCGCACGAGCTCCTCGCGCGGCCCGCGCGCAGCGCCTCGCCCTCCTCGCCCGCCAGCCGCGCCGCAAGGCTCGCGTCGCCGAGCGCCAGCGCGCGCAGGCCTGCGCGCGCTCGGGCTCCGCGCGCTTCAGATCGCTCGGCGATCCGCGCGGTGCGGCAGCGGATCGAAGCGCACCTGCTGGCAGCGCGAGGCGATCGTCGCCAGCACATCCTCGCGGCGGTCGGTCAGCAGCAGCAGGTGCACGAAGGCCGGCGGCTCCTCGAGCGTCTTCAGCATGCGGTTGGCCGCCTGGTCGTTCATCGCCTCGACCGACTCGATCACGAACACCCGCCGCGAGGACTCAAACGGCGTGCGCGCCGCCGCCGCCACGACCGGCTCCTCGATGTCGGCCACCAGCATCTCCGCGGCGCCGGAGGGCGTGACCCAGGTGAGGTCGGGATGCGAGCCCCGCGCGACCCGCTCGGCCACTCGCCGCCGGGTCCTCGGCGCCCGTCGGCGAGCAGGGCGGCCGCGAACGCCCGCGCGACCGCCCGCTTGCCGGTGCCGGGCGGGCCGTGGAACAGGTAGGCGTGCGAGGGCTCGCCCGCGGCGGGAGCCCCGCCGGCCAGCACCGCCCGCGCGTGCGGGTGCGCGTCGATGCCCGGGCAGGGCCGCGCGTCGGGATGTCTCGAGGCCGTCAGAGGCGACCATCGGCGTCCAGACGCGTACGGTGCCGGGGTGGCTCGCGGCAGGCTGATCACGATCGAGGGGCTCGACGGCGCCGGCAAGTCCACGCTCGCCGCGGGCCCTGGCCGCGGCGAGCTCGCCGCCCGCGGCTGCGCGGTGGAGCTGCTGCGCGAGCCCGGCGGCGTGCGAGGTCTCCGAGCGCATCCGCGAGCTGGTCAAGGACCCGCGCCTCGAGGTCGCGCCGCGCGCCGAGGCGCTGCTGTACGCCGCCGCCCGCGCCCAGCTCGTGCAGGAGCGCCTGGAGCCGCTGCTGCGCGCCGGCGCGATCGTGCTGCTGGACCGCTTCGTCGACTCCTCGCTGGCCTACCAGGGCGCCGGCCGCGCGCTGGGCGTCGACCAGGTGGCCGCGATCAACCGCTTCGCCACCGGTCGGCTCGCGCCCGACCGCACGCTGCTGTTGCGCATCTCGCCCGCCGCCGGCCGCGCGCGCCAGCGCGAGCGCGCTGCGCAGGCCCGACCGGCTCGAGCGCGAGGGCGAGGACTTCTTCGCCGCGATCGCCGCCGCCTACGAGCAGCTCGCGCGCGCCGAGCCCGAGCGGATCCGCACGATCGACGCCGGCCGCCGCCCGCGGCAGGTGCTCGAGGACGCGCTCGCGGCCGTCGAGGACCTGCTGCCGGGCCGCCTGCCCGGCCGGGACTAGCATGAGCGGCGCCGATGTTCGCCGCATCCACCGACACGGCACGAGCCTCTCCAGCGGAGCGATCGCGCGCCGCGATGCTGATCGCCGGGCTGCTGATACTCGGCTGCGCCGCCTGGGCCATTCTCCGCCAGCGCGCGGCTCGAGCCCCACTGGACGCTCGCCCTGCGCCACGCCATCGCCGAGGCCGGCTTCCGCGCGTCCGCCACCTGGGCCGAATTCGGCGACTGGGTGCGGCTCGGACACTAGACGGTGCTCGGCGGGGCCCGGCGGGGCCGCATCGACAGGCGTCTACAGCCCTCGGTCGGGGCGCTCGGCCTTCTAAAATAAGAGGTGCTGCTGCTCGTCTTTCCGTCCGCCTCCGAGCGGGACGATGCTCGGCCCCGACAAACAGCTTCGAGTGGGCGCCGCGACGCCGGCGCAGCAGAAGAGGAAGGCCGATGAACCACGCCCCGCACACCACGCACCCGCAGGAGACGCGCCCCCGGCCGGCGCGCTCGATCACGCGCTTCTTCACCACCCCCGGCGTGCATCCGTTCGACACCGTCGAGTGGGAGCTGCGCGACGCGCGCATCGGCCACGGCGACCGCGTCGCCTTCGAGCAGCAGGACGTCGAGTTCCCGACGAGCTGGTCGCAGAACGCGACCAACATCGTCGCCCAGAAGTACTTCCGCGGGCAGCTCGGCTCGCCCGACGCGCGAGCGCTCGGTCAGGCAGATGATCGGCCGCGTCGCCGGCACGATCGCCGGCTGGGGCCGCGAGCGCGGCTACTTCGCCGACGACGAGCGACGCCGAGGCCTTCGAGCACGAGCTGACCCACATCCTGCTGCACCAGATGGCCGCCTTCAACTCGCCCGTCTGGTTCAACGTCGGCTTCGAGGAGAGCCCGCAGTGCAGCGCCTGCTTCATCCTCTCGGTCGACGACACGATGGAGTCGATCCTCGACTGGAACACGAAGGAGGGGATGATCTTCCGCGGCGGCTCGGGCTCGGGGATCAACCTGTCGAACATCCGCGGCTCGATGGAGCCGCTGGCCAAGGGCGGCACCGCCTCGGGGCCCGTGTCGTTCATGCGCGGCGCCGACTCCTGGGCGGGCACGATCAAGTCCGGCGGCAAGACGCGCCGCGCGGCGAAGATGGTCGTGCTCGACGTCGACCACCCCGACATCCGCGAGTTCATCTGGTGCAAGGCCAAGGAGGAGGACAAGGCCGCCGCGCTGCGCGACGCGGGCTTCGACATGTCGATCGACGGCGACGGCTTCAAGTCGATCCAGTACCAGAACGCGAACAACTCGGTGCGCGTCACCGACGAGTTCATGCAGGCGGTCGAGGAGGACGGCGAGTGGCAGCTCGCTCGCCCGCGCGACCGGCGAGCCGATCGGCGAGCCGATGCCGGCGCGCGAGCTGATGCGCGAGATCGCCGAGGCGGCGTGGCGCTGCGCGGACCCGGGCGTGCAGTACGACACGACGATCAACCACTGGCACACCTCGCCGAACAGCGGGCGGATCAACGCGTCCAATCCCTGCTGCGAGTACATGCACGTCGACGACTCGGCCTGCAACCTGGCCTCGCTGAACCTGATGAAGTTCCGCCGCGCCGACGGGACGCTCGACGTCGAGTCCTTCGAGCACGCCGTCGACATCGTGCTGCTGGCGCAGGAGATCGTCGTCGGGCCCTCCAGCTACCCGACCGAGGAGATCGCCGTCAACGCCCGCGCCTTCCGCCAGCTCGGCCTCGGCTACGCCAACCTCGGCGCCTACCTGATGAGCAACGGCATGCCCTACGACTCCGATCGCGGCCGCGGAGCGGCGGCGGCGATCACCGCGCTGATGACCGGCCGCGCCTACCGGCGCTCGGCCGAGGTGGCCGGCCGCGCTCGGCCCCTACGAGCACTACGAGGAGAACCGCGAGGCGCACAACAACGTGATGCGCATGCACCGCGACGCCTCCTACGCGATCGCCGAGACGACCAGCGTCGACGACGGAGCTGCTCGCGGCGGCCAGGCGCTCGTGGGACGAGGCGGTCGAGCTCGGCGAGCAGCTACGGCTACCGCAACGCGCAGGCCACGGTGCTCGCGCCCACCGGCACGATCTCCTTCCTGATGGACTGCGACACGACGGGCGTCGAGCCCGACTTCTCGCTGGTCAAGTTCAAGGAGCTCGTCGGCGGCGGGCAGATGACGATCGTCAACCGCACCGTCCCGCTGGCCCTGCAGACGCTCGGCTACTCCGAGCACGCAGATCGAGCAGATCGAGGCCCACCTCGCCGAGCACGGCACGATCGTCGGCGCGCCCGGCCTGCACGAGGAGCACCTGCCGGTGTTCGACGTCGCCGTCGGCGAGCGCGCGATCTCGCACATGGGCCACATCAAGATGATGGGCGCCGTCCAGCCGTTCATCTCGGGGGCGATCTCAAAGACCGTCAACCTGCCCGCAGGAGGCGACCGTCGAGGACATCGCCGACGCCTACACGCAGGCCTGGCGGCTCGGGATCAAGGCGCTCGCGATCTACCGCGACGGCTCGAAGACCGCCCAGGCGCTGCGCACCGACGCGCAGGAGGGCGCCGGCGAGCCGGCCGATGTCGACGCGATCGTCGAGCAGGCCGTGAGCAAGGCGCTCGCCGAGGCCGGCCCGCGGCGCAAGCGGATGCCGCGCGAGCGCCAGTCGATCACGCACAAGTTCTCGATCGGCGGGCACGAGGGCTACATCACGGCCGGCATGTACGAGGACGGCACGGTCGGGGAGATCTTCCTCACCGACATCGGCAAGGAGGGCTCGACGCTGCGCGGCATGATGAACTCCTTCGCGACGGCGATCTCGATCGCGCTGCAGTACGGCGTGCCGCTCGAGACGCTCGTGCGGAAGTTCAGCTACATGCGCTTCGAGCCCGAGGGGATCACCGGCAACCCGGAGATCCCGTTCGCGAAGTCGATGCCCGACTACATCATGCGCTGGCTGGCCTCGCGCTTCCTGGACGTGGACGCCCAGGAGGAGCTGGGCATCCTCACGCCGGCGGTGCGCGCGCGCAAGGCCGCGCAGGAGGCCGTCCAGTCGGTCAGCGTCTCCGACACGGCCGGCCCGAGCGCCGAGGACGAGTCGACGATGGCCCGTCGACGGCGGGTCACGGCGGCAACGGCGGCAACGGCGGAAACGGCGGCACGAGCGCGCCGGCGGCCTCGCTCACCGACACGCCGCCGGTCGTGCCGGCCCGCCTGCAGGGGCTCGACCTCGGGCCCGCCTGCAGCCAGTGCGGCGGCATGATGCAGCGCACGGGGTCCTGCTACACGTGCTGCAGCTGCGGCAACAACACCGGCTGCGGCTAGCTGTAGAGCGTCATCCGATTGTCCAAGATCCGTCAAGTCGTGTCCACAGGCTAACGCGCCGACGAGCATGAGACCTCGGGCCTGTCACGGCGTCGCCCTCCTGGCCGCAAGTCCTCGGTCGCGGTCTATTGGATGAGTCCGGCACGCAGAGCATGCGCGACCGCCGAGGTGCGGTCGCGGACGCGAAGCTTCCTGTATATGTGTTCAAGGTGAGTTTTGACCGTGTTCGGGCTGATCACGAGCCGCTTGGCGATCTCGCTCCCGGTTAGCCCCGTAGCGGCGAGCGTGAGAATCTCGCGCTCGCGCGCGGTCAAGGGCGAGCCCTCGAGCTCGCCGCGCCGACGCCCGAAGAAGTCACCCAGCTCATGGCCCAGCGCGACCAATACCTGCCTTAGTCGCTCTGTCAGCTCAATGCGCGAGGCCGCGTAAAGCTCGAGCACCGCCAGAACCTCCCCAACGGCCAATGCCGGAAACGCCACCGACGCACGAATGTCACTACGCAGAAGGGGACACCATTGGTGTGAACAGTCGTGCGCGCCTGATATCGCCTGGTGAACCGGTTCGCGGTGCAGCCAGGCACGGCCCGGCGGGCCGACCCCGCGGGGAAACCGCAGTGACCGCAGCGTGTGCTCGACTGCCACGCCCTCGGCGTTGGGCATGGTCCAGACTGCTCGCGCAACCAGCTGGTCCTCATGCGACAGCCACAGGGCTCCGGCCTGTAAACCCAGCGCCCCGGCAAGGTCGCGCAGCAAGCGATTGGAGCCCTGCTCAAAAGAGTCCCATGCCTCCAGTGCCTGCAGGACGGCAAGGACAGCATCAAGCCCCCGCTCGTCGTCCGCAGAGCTACCCATTTGACTTTCGCCCTCGGGCCTGCCGAAACCATGTCGAGCACGTGACTCTCGGCGGAGGGTGGACGCGTCAGACATGCAGATCGGTCCCCAGCACCTGGCCGGCCGCGACTGCGTCCGCGGCCGCAAGCCGGCCCCCGGATGCCGGCAACGGCTCGCCAGGGAACACTGCGGCCGCCGAGCAGACCGAGCAGGCGTATGGGCGAGGCGGATCACGACCTATTTCGGCAAAACTCATCGCTCGGCGACACCCTCCAAGCGGGTCCGGTCACGGGCCCTGGGGCGGCCGGCAGTGCGAACCCGACGCTGGCCGCTTCGATCGTTCGGATAAGAAGCAAGGAACATTGTCCTCGTCGCGATCGGTTAAGTCATCGGTCAATCGGGTGGCACCGACCCATCCGGTCGGGTGATAATCAGCTCCTCGCGAGAGTTACAGACCTCCGTTCGGGTGACCGACGGGGTCCCAATCGCTCCATCCGCGGCCGGTAGCACCGTCACGGCGCCGTGCCCGTCACTCAGGTCGTGGCCATCTACGTCGACCTCGGCCGACTGTCGGGCTCGATCAACGTCGGACCTCTGGCCACCGGCAGGGAGGCCGAGCTATACCCATCCTTCCCGTGTCGCCCGCACGGCTGCCTCGACGCGGTTGCGTGCGTCCATTTTTCGCAACATTTTCTGGATGTGTGACTTGACCGTGTTCTCGCTCAGGTGAATCTGGTCGGCGATCTCCCTGTTTGAGAGGCCTTCGGTCATCAGACGCAGGATTTCTCGTTGGCTTCTGTTGAGCGAGGGTGGCTCATGGCCGGAACCCGTGGGGTCAACGCGGAACGCGGCCGCGGTCTGCTGCCGCTCCAGCGCCAACAGCTGCTCTCGTTCCGCCTCGCTCATGTGCTGGTGAAGCTGCTGGAGCTTGGCGATCATCTCCCGATCACGCTGGTGCAGCATCGCGTTATCGATTGCTACGGCGACTTGGTTCGCGAAGGTGGAAAGCAGACGCTCGTCGTCGGCCCCGTACCCTTTCTCGTTGTTCGCGACTCCGATCATCCCGATCACCTCGTCGCCCACCCGGAGCGGCACTCCGAGAAACGTCCGAACGCGCGGATGCCCTGGCGGTTGGCCGATGCGTCCCGGGTCATTCTCGACATCGTTTGAGATCCTAGGGCGGCCCTCGAGTACCACCCTCCCGAAGACGCTGGGACGAACCGGCATCCGCTTGAAGCGCTCATAGAACTTCGGATCGGGAGGGGCGAAACCCTTTACCGCGACAACGTCCATCTCGATGTGATCGTCGCTCAAGAGGTCGATGAACCCCATCTCCGATCGCGTTAGGGCCAAGCAGTAAGTCAGCGCCAGGTCGTAGATCTCCGAGAGGTCGCGCAAGCCCGCGATCTGCACCGAGATCCCATACAAGGACTCCAGCTGGTCGCTGAATCGGTTGATCGTTAGATCATAGGTCCTGCCAAGGCCGCTGACTGGCGGAATCGGGTGCGCTAAACCTCCTCAACGCTATAGTTGCCGGTCCGCGCGAAACAAGCCCGCGAGGATCCGTTCGCCGGGGGTGTGGCACCGACCAGCATCCAGTGCCTCGATCGCGCTGACGGCGTGGAATCAGTCGTTCGACTCGGCGCGGGCGTGCGTATCGACGAGGACCGCGCGAGCGAGCTTGTCGAGGATGGGGCGAGCATCGAGCACGGGAGGTGGGACCGCTTCGTTCCCGGACTAATGGCCCACTTGCGCGGGCTGCTGCCGGACGGCCTTGACAACAAGCATCCCTTCACGGCTCTGAGGCACGCGTTCCCGGAGGGTCTCGACTGTCAGACGGTCGTCTTCGTCCCGGGCGTGCGCGGCGAGATCCCACGTCTCGCGACGCATCCCTTCGGCCTCACGGTCGAGCACCATCCGGGTGCATGGCGCGTAGTGGGCGTGCAGCGCAAGTGGATGATGCCTGAGTGGTTCCTCAACGCCGACGAGGAGCTTCCTAGTAGTGACCGGTTGTGCCCGCCGCGACGTGCGGGAGACTTGAGAACGACAATCGTGGCCGCACTCGCCACCGACGCGCGTTCCGCTGTGCCTCGGAGCACGGAGGAGTGGTCCTCGTCCGCCGCAGGCACTCGCTCGCGCGGATGCGGTACTGGGCGCTCGCATCATGGCGAAAGCGATCGCTCAGGCAGGGCGCACTCGTGGGAAGGTAGTCGGGAATCCACCGGCGGGCCGGACCGCGATAGGAGTGGGCCTACCCAGGTGGAATCCTTGCGCCAGATCGACCGCGAGCTCGCGCAACAGCGTGAGTGTCGCTGCGTCTTCGACGCCCTCTGCGATCGTGAGCTGACCCAAGCTCGCGCCCATGCCCACAATGGCGGACACGACCGCGCGGGAGCGCTCGTTCTCGACGATGTCGCGCACGAACTCCATGTCGATCTTGAGATATTGAACGGGAAGGCGCTTGATGTAGGTCATGGCTGCATAGCCTGTGCCGAAGTCGTCAAGCGCGAAGCGGCAGCCGATCGCCTCGAGCCGCTCGGCAAACCGCGTGGCACCTTGAAGGTCAGAGATGACCGCCGTCTCGGTGATCTCGAACGTGATTAGCCACGGGTCGACGCCGTCGCGCTCGAGCGTGCTTTCGACGAGCTCGAGAAACGACGATCGCCCAATGGTGCGGGCGGAAACGTTGACGCTGACCGGCCGGCCGCATGCTGCGGCCTGGGCTGCCTGCTGGAATACCCATTCGTCAACCGACGCGACGGTGCCGTAGCGCTCGGCTATCTCGAGGAACTGACATGGGCTCACGAAAGTGCCCTCGCGGGAGCGCACACGCAGCAGCAGCTCCTCAAGGGCCGTCTCTTCCGTCGCGAGATCGATGATCGGCTGTGCATAGAGGACAAGGTCGCCGGCAGCGATTGCCTCTTCCATATCGACGGCCAAGTCCACGGCTCGCAACTCCTCTCGCATTTCGGCCTCTCTTGCTCGCTGCACAGTGACGTCCGCGAACACCGCGACGGCGCCTAGCTGGATGCCCTCGTCGCTGTAGACCGGGTTGGCAGTTGTACTCATTAGCGCGTCTCCGCGACTGGTCTTGATGAGCATGTCGAAACCACGGACCACTTCGCCCTTCAGGGCTCGCACGATCGGCAGCTTCTCAAGGCTCAGCGGGAGACCCCCGGGGGTCCGGGGGGACACGTGTTCAGTCCAGGTACCGGGATCTGACCCAGTGGACCCGTCCATGCCCATCAGCTCAACCGCGCGGCGGTTCAGATGCGTCAGCTGCCCATCGGCGCCACACGCGACGACGGCAACGTCGAGACTGTCCAGGAGGACATCGAGGAGCTTGCGCTCCTCGCGCAGCCTCAGCCGCGTCCGGCCCAGCGAACCGACTGGCCTTGCAAAGGTCATACCTTCATGCTCGACAATCGGCGAGCACTGCACGATCCCCCGTACGGGTGATGCCCTTGGTCACCCTGCGTTGCTTTCGGGGGCTACCCCAAGAACCAGTTTTGCGTCCCGGAGCCGTCAGCCGTTAGCGTGCGGTAGTCGGAAGCCAGCTAGCGGCAGAGCCTCTAGTCGACCGCCTGGCCGGCTGCGTTGATTGCGTACCACGCACCGCCGAACTCGTCTGCGCCGATATTGAATGTCGAGCCCCGGAGAGATTCGAGCGCGTAGGTGTAGAGCGGGTGCCCGGCATAGGTGACCTGCCTGACCCGACCGTGGAGCTTGATCGTGCCGAGCAGCGAGCTCTTCACATTCGCGCCGGCGACCGGCCTGTGGGTCGTCGTCAGCGCCGGCCAGGCTTCGAGGCATCCGGCCACCCTCGCGCAGCTGTCCTTGTCGTGGTGATCCCGTGTGAACAGGTAGAGCGTGCGTCCGGATCCGTCGACGAGGATCTCGCCGAGGCCTGTCTGCGCGAGCCTGACAGTCGCGGCACGGCTCGCGGCCACCGTAGCGCCACTGCTCGGGGCGGCGGCGAGAGCTGCTGCACAGCCTGCCAACGTGAATGCCACAGCGAGCGCCACGCGGATGCGGCTCATGAAGTGTCCTCGGATCGGATTCGCCTGCACGGTATGGGCTGAACAGAGCATACGGCGCGTGATTGCCGTTGATACCCTGGGCGCCGATTTTCGCATGACACCCGACGGTGACAATCGACGGCGATCGCTGAACCGACGGGAGTTCTTGGCCGGTGCCTCGGCGCTGGCTGTCGGCGTCGGCCTCGGGGCTGACCCGGGACGCGCAAGCGGCGCGCTGCCGACGGTCAGTCACGCCGTGCCGGCAGTGGCGCTCGGCGGCCAGCCGGCGGGTCTGCCGGCGCGCCAACACGCCTGGACCGCGACGCTGGCCGTCGACGACGTCGGAGATCCGGTCGCGCCGCGGTTCGACCGGCTGCTGTTCTTCGACGTGAAGGGCCGCCCGACGCCGGCGTATGCGCTGCTGCTCGAGGCGTCGCTGCGAACGCTCGAGCGCCTCTACCACTGGGGTCCCGGTGGTCTGCTGTTCACCGCCGGCTGGAGCCCTGCGTACTTCGATCGCGTGCTGGGCGTCAGCTCGCCGATTCCCCCGGCCACGGGCCTGTCGAGTTTCGAGTCGCCGGCGATCGACGATTACCACCTGTGCCTTCACCTCGCATGCGACGACGAGCGAAGGCTCGCGGCGGTGGAGGCGGCGCTGTTACACGGCGAGCGTCTGGACGGTGCGAAGGGCTCGCTGCAGATCACCGATGCGCTGCGCTGGCGCGAGACGCGGACAGGGTTCGTCGGCACGGGCCTGGCGGCCGAGCATCAGGATGTGAGCGGCATTCCCCCCGGCGACCCGGTCGAAGCGCAGTCGCCTCTGTTCATGGGCTTCAAGTCCGGCCTGCGCAAGAACCAGGCCACCGAGAATTACGTCACGATCGCGAACGGCCCGTTCGCAGGGGGCACGACGATGCAGGTCAGCTACATGCGGCTGCGGCTCGACGGCTGGTATCAGGATCTGTCATACGACGAGCGCGTGGCGCGTATGTACTCGCCCGAGACGACGCCCGAGGAAGTCAAGCGCTTCACGACCGATGCCGAAAGCGAGCCAAACCTGATCAACCAGGCGATCCGCAGCTACGGCGTGATCGGCCACTCGCAGACTTCGGCCATCGCGCGCGTGAACGGCAGGCCGCGGATCATCCGCCGCGACTTCAACACCGTCGACGGCGGCCACGCCGGTCTGCACTTCGTCTCGGTGCAGCGCTCGATCGATGACTTCGTCATAACCCGCAACGCGATGAACGCGTCCGGCGCGCGGCTGCAGAACCCGGCTGTCACCGACACCGCCAACAACGGGATCAACGAATTCATCTTCGTTCTGAGGCGCGCCAACTACATACTGCCCTCGCGAGCGAAGCGTTCGTTCCCGCTGCTGCGCGGACGCGAGGCGGCACTCGGGCGGGGCGACCACGGCCCCACCGCCTGAGCATCCATCTCTACACTGCCACACGGATCCAGACACCGCGACAGGGAGCGTGAGATGACCACAAAGGCCGACTTCACCGAGCAGGAGTGGAAGGTGGTCCTCGAGGGACCGACGAGCGCAGGCATGATCGTGATCACCGCGCAGCGGGGCGGGACCTTCCGCGAGACCGTCTCGATGGCCAAGGCATACGCCGAGGCGCGCCAGCAGCATGGTCAGAGCGAGTTGCTGGACGCAATCGTCGCGGCCAAGCCCGATGTCGATCGCACGCGCCCTCATTCACCCGAGGAGCTGAAAGAGCACTACCTTGCGAATCTGCGCGACGCGGTCGCGCTGCTCGATGGCAAGGCGACGCCCCAGGAGCTCGACGAGTACAAGAGCTTCGTGGTCCACCTCGCGGAGAGGGTTGCCAGCGCGCACAGGGAGAGTGGTCGCGACGCGGACCCCGTCAGCGACACCGAGAAGGCGGCGATCGCCACGATAGTGGAGGCCCTGGGGTAGGTGCCATCGAGTGGAGGCCTATGAGGCTAGGCGACAGCGCCATGTCGAACACCTGCTGGCGCAGATCGGCGAGCATTTCGAGCGCATAGCGTGGTCTGAGGAGAGGCTGCGCGCAGAGCGCACGGCGCGCCTGCGCGAGCTGGTGGCGTTGGCGGTCGACCGTTCAACCTGGCACCGCGCTCGGCTCGGGGACGTTGATCTGAGGACGCTTCAGGAGGACGACCTGCGGGGCCTGCCGGTCATGACGAAGGACGATCTGATGGGCAATTTCGACGAGATCGTGACCGACCCCGAGGTTCACCTGGCTGACGCGAACGCTCACATCGCCAAGCTCGGCGGTGACGCGTATTTCCGCGATGAGCTACACGCCGTAGCCTCGGGCGGATCAAGCGGCGTGCGCGGGGTCTTCGTGTGGGGCTGGGATGCCTGGGCGACCGTCCAGCTGACGGCGATCCGCCGCTCGCTGCTGGACCGCATCGGCGATCCGGAGCTCGCCTCGCGGCCTCCGGTGGCGATGATCGTCGCGGCGGAAAACGCGACGCATTTCACGAGCGCGGTCTCAGAGACGTTCGCCACCGGTGCCGTCGAGACCCACCGGTTCAGGGTCGGCCTCCCGCTTCAGGAAGTGGTGGCGGGCCTGAACGCGGTCGGCGGGGACAACCTAGCCACGTATCCGTCGATGCTTGTGCGTCTGCTCGGCGAGGCGCGCGCGGGACGGCTTCGGATCCGGCCGCGGCGGATACTGACGATGGCCGAGCCGCTGCTGGCGGAGACCCGTCGGGCCGCTGAGGAGACCTGGCAGGCGCCGGTCGCGAACATGTGGGGGACCTCAGAGGCTGGCGTCACCGCCATCGGGTGCTTCAAGGGCGCGGGAATGCATCTCAGCGACGACCTGCTGATCGTCGAGCCCGTCGATTCCAACGGGAACGCGGTGCCCGCCGGTGTGCGCTCGCACAAGGTGTATGTGACGAACCTCTTCAACCCTCTGATGCCGCTCATCCGCTACGAGATCACCGATGAAGTCACGCTGCTCGACGAGCCGTGCGCGTGCGGTTCTGTGCACCGGCGGATCGCCGACATCGAGGGGCGCAACGACGACACCTTCCTCTACGGGGACGGGGTCAGCGTGCACCCGCATCTGTTCCGCTCGATCCTCGGGCGCGAGCCCGCGATCTCCGAGTATCAGGTGCAGCAAACGCCGACCGGAGCTGCGATCGTCGTGTGCGCCGACGATGCGGTCGATATGCAAGGCCTCACTCGCAAGCTCGAGCAGGCGCTGGCCGGCTCGGGATGTCCCGAGCCGGCGGTCAGTGTGAGCGTGGTCGAGAGCATCCCGACTCTGGCGACCGGCAAGCTGAAGCGCTTCCTGACGCTCTGATCGCCTCGCTATCCGAGCAGCGCCTGCGCGCGGGACCACAGCTTGGTCATGCCGCGGATCCACCGCTCGGGGTTCTCTGCCTTGCCCACCACGAACGCGTGCATCTCAGGGTGTGTGAGGATCAGAAACAGATCCTGCTGAAGGGCCTCGAAAATGCGTTCCGCGGCCTGCTCTGGCGCGAGCACATCGCCGCCGCCGATCACTGCGCTGGCCTTCGCGGCGTCCCCTTCGGCGCCGGCCCTGAGCATCGCCGTGTCGACCGCGCCGGGGCATATGCACGAAACGCGCACGCCTTGGCCCGCATAGGTGAACGCCAACCACTCGGCGAACCCGACCGCGGCATGCTTGGTCGCCGAGTACGCTGCGTCGCCGGCGGTGGTGAGTATGCCGGCCATCGACGCGGTCGTCACGAGGTGGCCATCGCCGCGCTCGATCCATCCCGCGAGCAGCGTGCGCGCCGCATAGACGTGCGACATCACGTTCACACGCCATTGGCGATCCCAATCCTCGTCAGGCGCCTCGGGACCGCTGCCCGTTGCCAGCCCGGCATTTGCAAACCAAACGTCGATCGGGCCGACCGTGGCCTCGACCTCCTCGACGAGCGCTCGTGTGGCCCGCTCGTCGGTCACGTCGAGCGCGCGCGGCAGAACGCGCGCGGCGTCGAGTTCCTCGCTGAGCAGCTCGACGCCGCCGCCGTCGAGGTCGGCGGCGATAACGCTCTGCGCTCCCCGCTCGAGGAGGCCGCGCACGAGCGCGCCGCCGATACCGCCGGCTGCCCCCGTGACGACGATGACCCTTCCCTCGGGATCCATGCCTGACACCATATTGGAGCGCCGCGGATTGCGGCCGGAGCCTAGGCGTGCGGCCCGGCGCCGGCAGGTCCGCCGTAGATATAGCCGCTGGGAGAGGCTGCCGAGACCCAGTGTTCGTGGACCTGAAGGCCCGGGCTGGTAAGCGTGGGGATCCAGTTCGAGTCATCCAGCAGCACCCGTCCTTCGTCGGATACCGCGGCCACGTAGGCGACATGGCCCGCCTGGCCGACCCCGTTATGGTGCGGAAGCCACACAGCGAGCGCCCCGACGACCGGAAACCAGCCCTCCGCCAGCCGTCCCCTCGCCGCTTCGAGCCATGTTCCAGCGTCTCCGTGGACGATGCCCACCACGTACGGCCGCCTGCCCGCTGTATACCACGTGCACTGCCCCACCGGGAACGGGTCATCCGCGAAGCACACGCCCTGGAGGTCACACGACGCTTCGGGCAGACCCGCGGCGGAGGTGGATCCGGCAAGGGCCCCGCGTCGTGAAGGGAAGCCGAGTTCCGCGTCCATCCAGCGGAGCGACCATCGAGCCCCGATCCGGCACGTCGCCGTGAATCTCCATGCGATGTCCGAGGGGATGCCCGCAGACCGCCACCGCCACGTCACCGCCCCCGCGCCGTTCGTGAACGCGCCGGGGAAGCTCCTTGAAGTCTTCCCGGCGGCGAGCTGGAGCGCACATCTGACGTGGCTGACGGATTTCGCGACGACCGTGACCTCGTCCACGCCCGCGTTGGAGGTCCCGGTGACGCTCAGCGCGACAGGAAACGGCGGCCCGCCGGCGTCGGCCTGCGTGGGCCGGATGCCCGAGACGCCGAGCGAAATGGCGAGCGCGAGCGCGAGGGCAGCGACCAAACCGGCGCATAGCGCCGGTCGCGCGCTCATGGCGGGCACTGTATTCCGCACGTATCCCCTATCGGCCTTGGACGAAGCAGCCTGATTTTCGCAGGGCAATGGCGGACGGGAGGCACACCTGCCGGTGGGAGAGCTCTCGCCAACGGCGGCGCCGGTGGCCCGCACGGCCGATCGGGTTAGGCTTGCTCCGGTCGTCGAGTGCAGGGGGGATCCCATTATAAGCGAACGAACCAGGAGGCCGGTATGAGCGGCGAATCGGTGCTTGTCACGGGTGGGTCGGGATTTGTCGGCGCTAACTGCGTCCTGCAGCTCCTCGACGCCGGCTATCGGGTGCGGACGACCGTGCGCTCGCTGACGCGCGAGGACGACGTGCGAGCGATGCTCAGGACGGGCGGCGCCGAGCCGGGCGAGGCGCTCTCCTTCTTCGCCGCCGACCTCACCTCCGACGCAGGCTGGCCGGAGGCCGTTGCCGGCTGCGACTTCGTGCTGCACGTCGCCTCGCCTTTCCCACAGAGCGCTCCGAAGCACGAGGACGAGCTCATCATCCCGGCGCGCGAAGGCACGCTGCGTGTGCTGCGGGCCGCACGGGAGGCGGGCGTCAAGCGCGTTGTCTCGACCTCCAGCTTCGCCGCCATCGGCTACGGGGAGATACCCGCGGACCGTCCCTTCGCCGAGGGCGACTGGACCGACCCGAACGGGGCGCACGTGAGCGCCTATGCCAAGTCCAAGACCGTGGCGGAGCGTGCGGCCTGGGATTTCATCGCCGATGGCGACGGCGCCCTGGAGCTTTCGGTCGTCAATCCGGTCGCCGTGCTCGGGCCGGTGCTCGGGCCGGATCTGTCAACCTCCATCCAACTCGTGCAGCGCTTGATGGACCGCGGGATGCCGGGACTCCCGCGCCTGTCCTTCGGCATCGTCGACGTGCGCGATGTGGCGGATATGCACCTGCGCGCGATGACCAATCCCGCCGCCAACGGCGAGCGGTTCCTGGCGATCGCCGGTGACTTCATGACGATCGAGGAGATCGCCCGCGTGCTCAGGGCCCGGATGGGCGACGCGGGAGCACGAGTCCCGACCAGGGTGCTGCCCAACTGGATGGTGCGGCTCGCCTCGCTCACGGACCCGTCGCTCAGGCAGGTCGTCCCCGAGCTGGGCAAGTCCAAGAGCGCCACCAACGAGAAGGCCAGGCGCCTGCTCGGCTGGGCGCCGCGATCGAACGAGGACTCCATCGTCGCGACGGCCGAGAGCCTCTCGCGGCTCGGGCTGCTCAAGAACCCGAGCCGCGCCTAGCGGTTCCCTATTCGGGAGCGTGGCCCGTGAACTCGATCACCTGCTGGAAGGTCGAGCGGTTCGTCCAGTCCATGGTGAACGGTTCGGTGTACGTCGGCGGGAGCGGGTCATATGTCGGTGGGAAGGTGATCCGCACCGGCGCAGCCCGCCATTTGCTCGGTTCTGAGCCCTGCGTTTCCTTGAGCTGGTTGGCTGCCGCCTGAATGGCCGCCCATAGCGATGTGCGACAGGCGCTGAGGTTCCCGTTGCCGCAGTAGCGGCGGCTGTAGGGGCCCTCGACGGGCAGGCCCAGCTCCGTCTTGAGGTCCTTGTAGACGTAGCCGTACCAGCCTTCGTCATAGGAGGAACCGCTCGAGTTGGGCGCGTTGTCGGGCGGGACCATCGAGGCGAACTGGCTCGTGAGTTCCGGGCCGAGGACAGGTGAGAGCACCGCTTCACCGATGCCCTTCCAGGCGGCGTCGAGAACGGCCGCGCCGGGTTCTTCGGGCTGAAGTACGCCGAAGCGGCTCGCGCCGTGCGCCACCCACGTGCTGATGAGATTCGCCGCCTGCTGGGCCAGCGGGCTCGGCGCGCGAGCACCTTGCAGCGCGCGCTCGATGAGCGGCCAGTCCTCGACCGCCGGCAGGTCCTGCGTGGCGGCACGGTTCATGATCGACGCCACATCGGCCTCTTTCATGCGCGGTTTGAAGCCGGTGTACAGCTGCACGCGCTGGACGGGGCCGTAGGAGTAGTTTTCAGAGGCGGCCCCCCATTCCGGCGCGGGCTTGTTGTTCCAGTTCACGAAGATGTCGCTCCTGGGCGAGACCTCGTGAGGGTGCTGGTTCAAGGACAGGAACCCGCGCCAGTCGTACTGCCCCGTGCCCAGGGTCGGGAGGCTCGGGTCGGTGCCCGGAGCGAGGATCGGCAGGCGCCCGGCCGAGAAGTAGGCGATGTGCCTGTTGTCGATGTAGGGGATGTTGAACGTCGTCTCGAGCTCGTTCGCCGCTTCGAAGAACTGCTGCGGGTTGTGCACGCGGTCTGAGTCGAAGTCCGAGAAGGCGAGCTCGCCTGCCGGCTCGCGGCCGCGGGTCGAGCGCTCCTTCGCGACCGCGTAGGGCTGCCCGTGCACCGTCACCGTGCCGCTCACCGGCCCGTGCACCGTTTCCATGAACGTCAGTTCGCGTTCCGGTTCGGTTTCGCTGGGCCCGAGCGTGCCCGCGTCGAAGGTCGTCATCGGAATGCATTGGCCGTCGTGGATGTAGGAGGTGGATTCGCGCGTGGGCGGAGTGCCGTTGGCGTTGCACAGCTTCTCGAGGAACTGCTGCGTGTTCTCGCTGCCGGCGCTCGTGAGGCTCCAGGCGAAGTCGCGTCCCCGCCCGATGAACACATAGGGAGATATCGGGGCCACGATCCCGTCGGCGTCGATGCCTCCGCCGTGCAGGTCGGCCTGCATCACGATCTCCGGGTAGTAGTAGCCGAGCTGCGGGCCCATGACCGCCAGCGGATGCCCGTCGGCTGAATGTTCGGGACCGGCGAGCAGGAAGTTGGAGGCCTTGCGTTTCGATGCTGTGGCTGCGCTGACGGCCGTCGCGACCGAGGAGCTCTCCGAGTTCGGGTCGATCACCACGGCTCCGGGGGTCGGCCCGGTCGGCACACCGTCGTAGGGGAACGGCTTGCTTGTCGTAACCGGCGCTTCGGGGTCGTTGACCTCCTTCAGGTCACGGAACACTTTCAGGCCGCCGTTCGCTCCCAGCTTCGCCTCGAGCTTGGCCAGGAAGTTCGAGTTGGCGACTTCGTTGCCACCGCCGTTGCCGAAGATCGAGCCGATCAGCGCGAATCCGGCGATCGCGCTGGTGGCGTTCACGGGAGGCAGTATCCGTTCGGGCCCGAGGGTGCCCTCGTAGGCGTTGACGCCTTCGGCCCAGTCTTCGAGGTCTTTCAGAACCTGTTCGCCCTCGGGTCCTTTTTCGATCAGCGAGTTCTTCTGTTCGGCGACGAAGTTGACCGTCTGCGCGCTGGGCGTGAAGGAGCGCCCGGTGAGGAGCAGTTCGAACGGGTTGATCCCGGGGATGTCGAGCGTCGCGGCGTAGGCCGGGCCGAGGCCCAGCGCGAGGATGAGACCCCGGTCCTGGGCGGCTATGTAGCCCGAGCCGAACATCACCTCGTCGCGCGTCTGCCCGAAGACGTGCGGGATGCCGTTTTTATCGCGCTGAATGACGAGGCCGGGCTCTGGTTCCTCGGTGCTCACGACCGGACCGGTCACCCCGAACTTCTCCGAGAGATAATATTTTTCGAGGTCCGCCGTCGTGACGTTGCCCATCAGGGGCGTCAGTTCGTTGTAGAGGATCCCCTGATCGAAGGAGTTTTCATTCGGCGGCAGGCCGCCGTAGTCGCCCGGGGCCAGAATCTGGAAGGCGGGCCCCGAGTAGTCGGCTCCGGGCGAGACCGCCGGGGAGGCCGCGGCCGGGGAGGCGACAGACGACGAGGCCGACGGCGAGGATTCCGCCGGAGCGGACCCGGACACCGAGGCCAGGGACGGGGAGGTCGCCGGCGGGGAGGCCGCAGCGGCTGCAGCCGTCGACCCGCCGAGCGCGGCGAGCAGGCCCGCCACGAGCAAACAAGAACCGATTCGCCGTCCGCGGAAGCACTCCCGCCGGATCGGCCCTGTCCCGAGCGCACTCGTGCCAAACATGACGCCTCCTCACCCCTCCTGGCCCTCCCTGGCCCAACGCAGCCGAACCCTCCAGTCTGACTGCTGTGCGGCGATCGTACTACACGCGTCAAGAGCCCCCGCGAGTACTCAGGAAGCCAGGTGCGCGAACTCAGAGGTCACGGGCCCCTCACCATGGGCCCGTGACCTCTGAGCGCCCGTCGCGCAATGACGGGTCAGGGGTTGAGACGCTTCTTCAGCGCGCTTGCGGCTGAGAATTTCGCCGCCTTGCTCGCTCCGATGCTGATCGTCTGGCCGGTGGAGGGGTTCCGTCCCTGCCGGGCTGCTCGGTGGCTGACGCTGAACTTGCCAAAGCCGGCAAGCGCGACCTCACCCCCGGCGGCAAGCTCGTCGGAGACAACCTCGATCGTCGTCTCCAGCACCTGCCGAGCCTGGCTGGCGGACAGTCCATTACGCGTTGCGACCTTCTCGGCTAGCTCGTTCTTGGTCATACCACTCCCTTCTCGAGTGTCGTTACTTCCAGCAGGCTAACCGCTGGCGAGGACGACGAACCCCGCAAACGCGGGATATTGGCGCCAGAAAAGCCCTAATTTCCGGGGAACTTGACCGGCGTGCCGGCTCGCAGGCGCCCGTCGAGGCGCTTTTCGGCGGAAATCCTTGATCTACGGGGTTCCAGGCGACCGGCCGCACAGGCCGCCCACAGGACGGTCAGCCATGCCCCGCAGGCCAGCCCGACGTGCACCCAGACGAGCTCCGTGGGCAGGTGGGTCTCATACTGATCGAGCCCGACGACGCCCTGCAGCGCGAGCAGCACGCACAGCACCGTCAGCGACCGCTGCACGACCGGATCGCTCGAGCGCCGGCGCGCAAGCCACCACACGGCGACCGCAGCCAGGCTGAACACCAGCGCGATCTCGGCATGGCGGTGGATGACGAAGTCCATCGTGCCGCGCCCGTCGAAGTCCAGGCGGTTGATCCTCTGCCCGGGGGAACCGCCGGCGTGGGGCCCGGCCGCGGTGGCGGCCGTTCCCGCGAAGATGGTGAGCGCGCCCAGTGCAGTCAGCCCCCACAGGGACCGCACGAGCAGCCGGTCGGGTGCGCTGACACGCTCCTCGCCGGGCTCGTGTGACGCTCGCCAGGCCAGCACCACGGCCGCGAGCAGGATGAGCATCGACAGCGCGAAGTGGCCCATCACCCAGCCGTAGTCGAGCGCACCCCTGACGGTGAAGCCGCCGAGCACGGCCTGGCCGATGACGCCGAGCGGAAGCAGCGCTCCGAGCCGCACCAGGTCGCGCCGGTATGGCCTGCGGCGTAGCGCGAGAAGCCACGCCGCCCCCGCCGCGATCGACACCGGGAAGGTGATCAGGCGGTTCGAGAACTCGATCACGGCGTGGCTGTTCAGCGGCGGGTAGACGTTGCCGTAGCACTTCGGCCAGTGCGGGCAGCCGAGGCCCGAGCCGGTCAGGCGCACGGCGGCCCCGGTCAGCACGATCAGCGTCAGCGCGCCGAGGGCGATGTACGCGGTGATCGCATACTGGCGCGGGGTGACGGTGTAGCCGTGGGTACGCTCGCGCAGGCGTTCGAGGCGGGGGCGCATCTGCTTAAGGATGCCACTCGAAGGGCAGCTCGCCGGCCAGCTCGCTGAGCCGCGGCGCGTTGCGGTCGCGCTCGGAGACGATCAGCTCGGCCGCCGGCAGCGGCCACTCGACGCCGACGTCCGGGTCATCCCAGGCGATGCCGCGCTCGACATCGGGGTCATAGTAGGCCGTCTGCTTGTAGATCACGTCGGCCACCTCGCTTAGCACGCAGAAGCCGTGGGCGAAGCCAACCGGCAGATAGAGCTCGCGCATGCTCTCATCGTCGAGCTCCACACCCACCCACCGGGCGTAGCTCGGCGAGCCCCGGCGCAGGTCGATGGCCACATCCAGGATCCGCCCGCGCGCGCAGCGCACGAGCTTGCCGACGCCCTCGCCGACGTGGAAGTGCATCCCCCGCACGACCCCCGCGCGCGAGCGCGAGTGATTGTCCTGGACGAACGCATCCTGCGGCGGAATCCCGGCCTCGGCGTGCCACTCCCGGCGATAGGTCTCGCACAGGAAGCCCCGCTCGTCCCCGTAGAGGATGGGCTCGATCACAACGACACCGGGCAGAACGGTCGGGAGCACGCGCATGGGCGCCAGAGGGTAGCCGCCGCGGGCGAGGGCGTGCGCCGAGAACGTCTACATTTGCCCGATCCCGTCCGCGCAGCAACCGATGCCCGCCGGCGCAGAGCGCCCCTGGGCGCGCGGGCCGGATCGTCCCCGGCTCACCGAGGGCGCCGTTCACGTCTGGCGCGTCGAGTTGACGGCGGTGGGCGATGATGTGCTCGAGCCGCTGTGCGAGGAGGAGCGCGAGCGCGCCGATCGCCTCTTGAACCGGGACGAGGCGAGGCTGTGGGCGCGCTCTCGGGGAGTGCTGAGGGCGCTGGTGGGGCGCTACCTGCAGGCGGAGCCCGGCGAGCTTCGCTTCGCCACGGGAGAGCACGGCAAGCCCGAGCTGCTCGGGGAGGAGCTGTCGTTCAACCTGTCGCACTCCGCTGGGCTGGCCCTGTATGCCTTCACGCGCACGGGCTCCGTGGGCATCGACGTGGAGGTCGCGCGGCGGGCGCTCGACGAGGTCGCCCTGGCCGCGCGCACGCTCGGCCCCGCCGAGGCGCGGCGTCTGAAAGAGCTGGACCCGCCGCTGCGCAACCGGGAGTTCCTGCGGCTGTGGGTGCGACGCGAGGCCGAGCTGAAGTGCCGGGGTAGCGGCTTTGGCGGCACCCTGGACGCGGGCGGTGGAACGCTGTGGATCGCCGAGCTCGAGGTGGGTGAGCGGGCGGCGGCGGCGGTCGCACTCGGGCAGGCGCCGCGCGAGCTGCGCCGCTGGGATTGGCAGAGCCGGTCAGTCAGTCGACGTTCCTGAGCGGAACCGGCAGCTCTTCGGCGGTGATTGCAGGCGCCGGCGGGACCTCGTCGGCCGGCTCGGCATGGAAGATGACATAGCGGAACACGAAGAAGTTGATGACCGGAAGCGTTGCGACGGTCACCAGGTAGACGACCTCGGTCGAGATGCCGAGAGCGCTGGGCAGCAGTGAGGTCGAGACGACGGTCAGGCCGTAGTTGGCGGCGGCAATCGCCAGGTAACGGCCGGCCTGGTGGTGCACCGACAGCGCGAAGTCCTCGTCGTGGCTCCACACGAACAGCCGGTAGAGCATGAACTGGACGACGAGGGCAACGGCGAAGCCGATCGCCAGGGCGAGCTGGAAGTTCAGGCCGACGACGTGGGAGAGCACCGTCGTGGTGGTCACGTAGACGAGGACCACCGTCCCCCCCGCGAGGATGAAGCGCACGCCCTGCCCGAGCACGCCGGAGCTCGGCGAGCGCAGGCCGCGGGCGGCCGAGCGCACACGCCCATCCTGTACGCCAGGTGCTCTGGGGGGTCGCGTCATGCGGTTAACGGTAGAGGACCGATCTGGGCGGCCCGAAGCGTCCGCTCGTGAGCGAGATCGCATCGGTGCGCGCGATGGCTAGAAGATCTTGACGGCGATCGTCTGGCTGACGCTCTCGCCTGCCACCACCGCGGTGAGCGTCGTCGATGCGCCATGGTGTTTGCGGATCAGGCTGATCAGCTGCGAGCTGACGCGGATCGGCAGATGCGTGGTCGTCCCTGAGGCAAGACTGAAACCGCTGCGCCCGTAGGTGGTGTGCCCGTCGTCGGTGCTCAGCGTTGCGACACCCTTGCATGGGCTCACCCTGCAGAACAGCGCGACCGCCACGAAGCGCGCGTGGTTGACGCCGTCGGTCTGGGGGCTGACCCGTATGGGAGCGAGCAGGCCGCCCGTGCCACCGGGACACACGTGCACGGCATCCGGCCCCGTGCCGAGCGTCACGCGCAGCATCAGTTCCTCGTTGCGGTTTGAGGCGAAGCCGTCCATGGCGGTGGTGTCCATCGAGGAGAACAGGGGCGCCGTTGCCGGTGCCGTTGTTGCGGATGAACGAGTCCATCGTCGAGCCCTTGACTGCGCCGATCACCTGGTAGGGAACGCCGCTGCGGTAGACGTTTTCGACATAGCCCCCGTCGTCGTTGAAGCCGACGTAGTCGCCGTCGGTGACGCACAGGTTGTGTGGCTCGTAGGTCGTGATCGTGGACCCGCTGGCACCGCCCACTCCGCAGATGGGGATGTAGAAGGGGTTCGAGCTCGTGTTGGCCTTGACACCTCCACCCGCAAGCGGCGAGAGGTCCTGGAAATGGATCTGGGTCAGCGGCGTGGGCCCGCCGGGCGCGTTCTGGGCGCAGCCCTCGAGGCTCAGCTTGAGGACCTGTCCGTCGGCGGGCACGCGCGGGTCTCCGCCTGCGCTGGCCTCGTTCCAGAGAGCGGTGTCGGCGCCGTAGTGGGCCGTGTGAAAGACGCCGTTGGGGGCTTCCGGGGAGGGCGGCACCGCGGTGTTGGTGCCCTGGTAGTTGAGGTTCTTGGCCGTGTTGAGGGTGGCCGGCACCGACAGCGAGCTGCCGAAGTTCGTGACGGCCGCCTGGCTGGCCGCGGGCGCGAGCATCGCCAGCGGCCCGGCGAGCGAGATGGCGAAGAGCAGGTGACGAAAGCGGCGGGCGACTTGAGGCGGCATACGCTTGTGCATCGCTGTTTCTATCGACGGATCCTCCTGCCGCTTGAACATCCGCGACGCCAGACGGACTCATCGCAACAGCCAGCTGAACCCGTACGCTAGCCTGCGCCGGTGCGCTCCGTCCCAGGCTCGCTGCTCGTCCCTCATCCGCCCGAGGGAAAGCCGCTTTGAGCGACGTCGCTTTCGATGGACCGCCGGGCGCCAAGCCGAGCCGGCTGCTGCTCGTGGTCGCCGCAGGCGTCTCGGTAACGCTACTCGCGGTACAGCTGGTCTCCGGGTGGCACATCCTGCACTCGACCGGGTTCTTCACCCGCTTGCGGCCGCAAGTACGTATGGGCAAATGCCGCCGCGGCGGCACTCATAGGCATCGCTGCCGTCATGCGCGTTCGCTTGCGCTGGCTGGCGGTGATCGGACCGGGTGCGCTCCTGTTGGCGGTACTCATCGCAACGACGATCCCCGGCGGGCAGGCACTCGGCCTTCTCAGCGCGTGCCTGATCATGGCCGCCCTGTGGGACACCGGTGAGCGGCTGCTGCGCCGACTGGGCGCCCACTCACTTGCGCGGATCACGCTCGTGGCGTGGCTCGCGGGAATAGTCCGTGGAGCCTGGGAACGCTTCTGCTGGGATGGCTTTCGCTGCTGCGCTGGTGGACCGCCGGGATCCTGGTCATCGTCGTCGGCACGATCGGGGTCGTGCGGCTGGCTCGTCAGATCCACTCGCGTCGCCAGGCGATACTGAGCGAGATCGCCGGCTCCTCGCTTGGACTCGCCAGCGCCGGCATCATCCTGCTCACGTGCGCGTGGGCAGCGATCTACACGGCAGCTCCCGAGATCCAGTACGACGCGCTGTACGTAAACGCCTACCTGCCGCAGCTATGGGCGCAGACCGGCCACATAGGTTCGCTTGCTGGACATGTGCAGTTCGAGCTCGATGGCTGGTTTCAGCTGTTGGCGACGTACGGGCATTTGCTCGACGGTCCGAGCGTCGGACGCTATTTGCAGCTGATTGGTCTCGCCTGCGCAGCATGCAGCGTCTGGTGGTGGGGTCGGCGTTACGGAGCACTTGGCCCGCTCGCAGCAGTCGCGGTGGCGGTGACGCCCCACCTCCTCTGGCAAGCGGACACCGCCGACGATGATCTCTTGATCGCGCTGGCCGCCTTCGCACTGTGCGTGGCGGTGGTTGAGTCGCTGCGCCGGACCCGCGCGACAACATAAGGGGGCTTGCGTTCGCAATTGGCCTCATGGCGGGCTGCGGTCCGTCGTTCAAATTGCACACCATCCCCTCTCGCGCTCCTGGCGCTCGGCTGGGTCGCCGCCGGCCGCGCCGGACTGTCGGGCGCCGGCTCGGCTACGGAGCGCTCGGCGCCGCGGATAACCGCACTTCCCCCACTCCTGGCCCGCTGGATAGACACGGGCAATCGAGTGCTTCCTGCGCTCAACAACATCTTTCGGAGCCACTTCTGGCTACCGGTTAACGAAACGGTCAACTTTCCGTTCGGCAAAACGCCGGCACGCTCGGGCCGATCAAGGTCATCTGGGAAGCCGTGCTCGATCCAGATCTGATGGTCCAGGACGCACCTCCCGGAGCATTCGGCATACTGATCGGTGCGATCTTCTTCGCTCTCGTGCTTGGGTCGGCGCGGCCGTGACCGCTGCGCGAGCCAGCTTGGTCGTTTGGGTGGCGCTGCTTCTGGCGACCGCCTTCTGGTGGGTGAGCCTTCGCTACCTGCGATATCTGATTCCCGCCGGGTTTGTCGCCGTCGCGCTGGGGTTGATGGTGACTTCGGGTGCGTCTTCGCCGGCGCGGACGGACGCTTCGGCGTCATCGCAGTGATACTGGCGGCAGCCGCGTCCTTACCCGTGACGATAGGTCAGTTTTGGAACGTCCCGAACCATAAGCCTCCGGTCTACGCCGCGATCGGCCGCTGGAGCGCCTCCAGCTACGAGAACGCGGCCTTTCCGGAGCGTCCGGCGATGCTGGCCTTCAATCACCTGTCAGCACCGGGAACCTTGATGGCGTCCGACTCCTTCGAGCGCGTATGGCTGACCGGTGGGCGCGACTTCGACAGCCTCTACTATGACGCGGCAGCCCGCCTTGAGCTTCATGGACCACTCCCCACGACCGGAAATCAAGCGTTTGCCGCGCTCCGGGCGATAGGTATCACCTGGGCGCTTGTTACCGAAGCCTCTCGCCAGCTTTACGAGCCCGGTTACCTCTCACAGGTACTCACCACGCACGGCCAGATCGAATTCGCCGACCGAGGATGGGATCTCTACCGGCTGGTCAGTTCTCCGCCGCAGCCGGTCCCTCTGGCGGCCTGCGATCGCGCTGTTCGAGGGGTTCCAGCATGTTGGGGGGGACCTGCATCAGCCAGCGGGGATCTGACGGTGGGCGTGACGCGAACTGTCCCCGCGTGCACTGGCCAAACTCTTGCGGTCACGCTGACGCAGGCGCCGGGCGGGGCACCGAGTCCGGTGCTGATCAGGTTTATCGGAGGCAACCCGGAGATCGGGATACAGCCGGGGGGCACCGTCCCTGGCCTTACTCAGCGCATCTCGCAACAGCGCCGCGCGGCGCGACCGCTGCGCAGGTGACAATCAGCCCCGTCGGGGGCTCACGGATCACCTCTGCGAGCATCGGCAGGCTTGCGGCAGGCTTGTCATTCCTCCCACCAGACGAGTTGAACATCACGACCTCGCCGCCCGCTGACGAAAGCGAAATCCGACTCCTCGTCGTCGCTCGGCGCACACCGGGGGCTTGCGCACCGCCACAATGCCGTCCCACACTGCCATGGACTCGATCGCAAGACTCTCACCGACCCCATCGGGCTCGCCAATCCGTACCGCTCCGCGCGCCGTGTGGTCGATCAGGCGCTTGACCAGCCCGACCATGCCAATGTCGTGGCTTGGCATCGGGATCGGAGTCGCGACTTTGGGCCGCATGAACTCTGTGGAACTATCAAGGCTTGCCACATCCAGTGAAGCGGCGATCTGCCCGCCGTCATGCCAGTCAGGCCAATATCCGGTTCCCCAGTCCTCGATGAAGTACAAGCCGCCCGGACGCAGGTGCTCGGGATAGAGCGCCTGGAGCGAGCGGGCAGCGGCGATGCCCACGTGCGCGCAATCATCGACAATCACGTCGAAGCCCTCCGGCGCGAGAGCGACGCGCAGGCGACGCATAAGGGCCGCATCGGTTTGATCGCCACGAACGATGTGCACGCGCGGTCCGAGATCCAGGCCGGGTGGACGCAGATCGACGCCGATGATGGTGGCGCGTGGGAAGGCATCCCGCCACATTTCGAGTGAATGACCGCCCGCGACACCAAGCTCGAGGAGCGTAAACACCCGCCGCCGCAGGGGCGCGAGCAGTTGTTCATAGATCGCGAGGTATTGCGTGGGCTTGACCGCACCGTCAACGGCCCGGGTTGCTGGCAGCCGCAGCCATCCGTGCCGTCGTGCTGCGCGTCGCAGGCGAGTGGCTTTCGTACGCCCTTACTATGCTGATACGGCGCACATCACACCGCACTTGCGTTCAGATTGAGCTCGACCAACTCCGGATGTACGGCGTAGTGGTCATAGAACGCCTGCACGGTCTTCGCGGGCTCGTGTGTCACCCAATTCATCATGAAGGGGGTGTGTCCAGCCCCATACTCCGCTCCAAACGTGAGCTCCAGGGCGCGCACGTGGTTCGCGTGTAGCGGATAGAACGTCGATCCCAGCACCTCGGCTGGCAACCGCCGATGGTCGACACGGCCAGGGATGCCGAGGAGCTCGGTGATCTCCTGCGCGATGAAGCCCAGCAGCACGTTCGCCGGATGGTTCATGGTGAAGAACAACAGTTCATCCCGAAACCTGGAGGCGATGAATGAAGCCACCTGAATATCGCAACCCTGGCCGCGAAGATCAAGCTCGGCCGTCGCATTCGCCTCCCATGCCGGAGCGTCGGAGGGACGCTGCGGGTCCGCCAACAGGCTGCACACGTCCTCGACGTCGGTGCCGGCGACATATGCTTGAAGGATCAGCCGGTCGTGGTACTCGAACTGGCCACCGACCACGGGTCTTCCCGCGCCTTCGCGCAGGTAGAAGAGGTCCGGAAAATATCCTGCCCAGAAAACGCTCGGCCAACGCACCACCGTCGCCGAACCGGCGATTGCCGTGAGCGTCTCGGTGCCGAGTCCAATGCCGTTGCGGTATGACTCCTCTACGCGCTGGGGAATGACTATCGCAGCGCCCGCGACTGCCCGGTGTAGGTCGGGAACCATCGTCGCGGGTATCTCGTGTACGGGGGAAACTCACCAACTCGAACCGGTCAGTGAACGCTTCGTTCGTGCGCAGCATCAACTCCAAAGCGCCGGCCTGGCAGTTCCCGATGACCACGACTTGCTCCATATAATCTCAAGCCTAGCGACCGGATTGATTCAGGCGCACGGGTGGGGACTCATCCGCTGCCCGCTCAGCGCCCAACACCTCACGCAGTCGCGCGTCGAGAGTCTCCAGGGAGCAGGTCGTGGCAACGAGCTCCTGTCCAGCGCTGGACAGCGAGTCCCACAACGCGTCGTCTTCAATAACTCGCACTATCCGCTCGGCAAGGGCGTCCGCGTCGGCTCCAATCAGCATGTTCCTGTTGTCCTCCCCCTTCAGACCCCAAGGCGCCAACCGGAGTCGTGACAACCGGCAGCCCGGATGCCAGTCCCTGCGTAATTTTACCCTTGATCCCTGCGCCGAAGCGGACCGGCACCACCATCGCGCGTGCCGAGTCCAACAATGGCTGGAGCTCCGGGACCCAGCCTACGACTTCGACACGCGATGACGCGAGCTCTTCAACGTCGCGCGGCGCGCTCGCACCGACGATCGGTGAGGGATACCTCCGGCAGACGGCGCCAGACCTGCGGCATCACCTCGCGGACCAGATAGATCACGGCGTCGACATTCGGCGTATGCTCGAAACCGCCCAGGAATAGGAGCCCCTCACGTCTCGCGGGCGGAGCAACATACTCGGCGATCTCGTGGATCGTGGGAATGATCGTGACGCGAGCCTCCGGCGCGTGGTGCAATATCTGCGCCTGCTCTTCCGCGCGTGACGGCAACGGTTACGTCGCTGGCTCGCACCATCGCGAGCTCGAGCTCATAGAGGGCCGCGGCCTTGGGTCCCTGCGCCCGGACCACCCCGTTGTTCTTTGATGGCTCGGGTTTGTTGAGTGTGAAGCGAAGTGACTCACGCACCCAATGCAGGTCGACCGTGTCGTAGATTACGACGGCCGAGGGCGCGAACTCTCGCACGGAATCCAGCCACTGGCTTGCGGGATGGGGGCGCGAGAGGAGCGCGGCAGTGAGCTTCGGATCCGATCTCGGCGAGCTCGACCGCGAGGTCGCCCGGATTGTAGATCGCCTCGACTCCCAGCCGCTGCAGGTGACGCGTGTACGGTTCGCTGCGAGCACCATTGTCAGGCAGGAATGTCACACCGTAGCCCAGTCGCATCAGCGAGCGAATGATCTCGAACATGCGGAGTGAACCCGCATCGCGATCCCACATCGGTACACGGAAGTCAACCACGAGCACGTGTGGCCCGCGATGCGCTTTGGCTGCCTCTGAAATATTCTGTGTCCCGGGTCGCAGATGCTCGGACGCGAGCACATCCTGCCACTTCTTCAGGAACTTCAGGCGGTTGATCTCCTGATGACGCTTGTGACCGGATTGCGGATCGGTACCCGCCGTGGCTCCCTCCACATGTACGACGAGTGAGCTCGGGTTCATAGACCACATGCCAGCCGCGTGGCGTGCCTGCAAGGCAGAGATCGGCGTCCTCGTAGTACATCGGTGCATAGCGCTCGTCAATCCGCCCGTGCTTGCCACAACTCGACCCGCACCATCAGCGCGGCTGCCGATCCGTAGTCGATCTCACGCGAGTATTCGTACTGAGGCCCCGTCGGGTCATCCCCGCGGCCGAAGTTGACACCCGTCCCATCGTTCCAGAAGAATCGCTCCAGCCTCACTCAGTCGGCCGTCCGGCGAGACAAACTTGGGAGCGACTACGCCCACTTGTCTCGCGGATTCCGCGCATGCGAGCATCGTGTCCAGCCAACCTGAGTCACTTCTATATCGTTGTTGCACAACACAAGCCACTCACCGCGGGCGCGACGGCGCCTCGATTGACACTGCTGAGGTAGCCGTGATTTTGCTCGTTGCGGAGGATCCGCGCCCCCTTCACGCAGATGCAGGATCGCTTTTGTCCCGGCGTCGGCTTCGTCGTCGACCAGGATTACCTCGAAGCCGACGCCGGTCGGTGTTGTCACGGATCGATTACAGGCACCGCAGCTAGATCAGCTCTGGCGTACAAGGGGACGATCAACGAGACGGTTGGATGTCGAAGTTCGGCAGGTTGATGACTCGCCGCGGGGCTCTGGCGAGAACCGCCTCGGAGCACTGCGACGCGGATGGCGTGCGGCGCTCTGTTAGTCAGCCGGCCAGCCAATCGCAGCAGGCTCGCAGCACCCGCGCGGACAGCGACCGATCGCCGCCAATCGAAGCGAACAGGCGGCCGCGGATGCGCTGAAAAGACCTGCCAGGTCACCGACTTTTCCACCCGCCGAGTAAAGCGCTGCGCCTCGGCGAGATCGCGACGCAGATCCGCCAGGTTCGTCTCCGCCTCTTGGAGGCGAGACCGCACGGCCATGATCTCCTGCTGGCATGGCCGAGGTACTAGTCGCGCTCCGCGAGCTCAGGCGCATACCTGAGCTCGGCTCGCGCTCGGCCACGCGCTCGGCGAACTCGGCCCGCGCCGCCTCGCGCTCGGCATCGAGCCGCCTGAGCTCGCGCTCGTGCTCAAGGCGCGTCGATAATTTTCCTGCCCAAGGCCGAGCGCTCTCGCACGAGGGCCTCCTCGTGCTCGGGCGATCAGCTATCCGCCACCCTCAGTGCCATCTCGTTCCTTGGCGCGCACCATCTCGAGACCACAGTCAGCTCAAAGTCGAGCTTGCGGCGACATCCGGTAACGAGCCATTAGATGCAAGCGCTACGAAGTAAAGCCGCCGGCCCGCCAGCGATACGCCACTCCTCGCCGGCGCGCTCGATAAAGAACTCGGTCTGGATGGTCTCCTCTGCCGCCGAGGCCATCGAGCGCATCGAGGTGAGAGCCAGTGATCGTCCGCTGCCCCCACGAGGGTGACGTTGGAAAATCCGCTCGAGCAGCTCCAAAAATCCTCAGAGGTGAGCTCGCGCTCGTGGAGGGCGGTTCTCGATGGACGC
Organism: uncultured Solirubrobacteraceae bacterium; assembly: GCA_963764185.1. Classification (GTDB taxonomy): domain Bacteria; phylum Actinomycetota; class Thermoleophilia; order Solirubrobacterales; family Solirubrobacteraceae; genus Palsa-744. Next base: position 122,176 of record CAVXRF010000012.1, read on the forward strand.
CTGGCCTGTCGATACCTTGGATCCGGGGTCGGAGATGACAGCACGCCGTCAGTTGAAAGCACGCGCGCCACCTCCGCGAGCATCGCTCCTGCTCGCTGGAGCTGCTCGATAATCTCGAACGCCACCACCGCGCCAAAAAGACGGCCCTCTTGAACGTCGAGAGATCTACCGCGTGCCCAGTCGAACTCCAGATTCGGGCTGACCGTTCAGTCGGCGTGCTCGACGGTCTCTCATCGACGTCCATGCCCACGACATGCAGCGGCCGACTCCGCGAGAATCGCTGCGCCGAACCCCTCGCCGCTTCCCAGGTCCAGCACTCGCTGCCCTCTGACCAACTTCGCCGCCCACAGATAGCGGTGGAAGTGCTCTGTATACGACCTGCACGTCAGGCGCCCAGGGACACGCACCGCTCTCCGGTCCAATCGATAAGACGGCTCCTGCTCGGCGTCAGCCGCAACGCCGACGAAAGATTCAGTCGGTCAATCAGAAAGGTCTGATCTCTGCATGGACCAGTCACCGGACAGCTGCCCTGAGCAAGGAGACCCACGCCCGTTGGCGCATGGGTAACCTCCCGCAAGAAGATGCACTTCTGCTTCGTGAGCACCCGCCGGGGCAGCTACTTCATGACCGAGCTGTTGTCCGCCATCTCTGCGGCCACGGCGGCGGCGGGGCACCCTGTGGAACTCGTCTTCGACGAATTCCCGCCGCGCGGAGATGACTGCGTCTATGTGGTGGTTCCTCACGAGTTTCATGCCTGGGGCAACCCTGGCGGGATTCCCAGACGCTCAGCAAGCGTTCGACAGACGATCGCGCTGTGCACCGAGAATCCGGGCACAGTGTGGTTTGAGCAGACCTACGAGCTCGTCTCCCAGTTTGCCGCCGCGGTGTCGATCAACCGCTCAAGCGCAGCCGAGCTCCAGCGACGCGGCATTCGCTGCGAGCATCTTCAACTCGGCTACTCGTCCGAGTGGGACAGCTGGCTTGGCGACAAGAACGTACGACAGGGACATCGATGTCCTCTACCTGGGAGCCGCCGACCCCCGGCGCGACCCGCTCCTTGCCAGCTTGGGCGGGGATCTGTGGGCTCGTCAATGCCAGTTCCTGATTCCACCCTTCGGAGCCCAGGACACGCCCCGGCCGGACTTCCTGACGGGGACCGACAAGTACCACCGTCTGCGCTCCGCGAAGATCCTGCTCAACCTTCACCGCACGACATCCTCAGCACTTGAGTGGATGCGGTTTCTGGAGGCGATCTGCAATGGATGTGTGGTCGTCTCCGAGCCCTGCCTCGACGGTGACCCGCTTGTTCCGGGTGATCACTTCATCTCGGCGACGGTCGACCGCATGCCAGGCGCGATCAACGCCCTCCTGGACGACCCGGGGCGGCTGCGCCTCATGCGAGCACGGGCTTACGATTTTGTGCGCGAGGAGATGTCGATGCAGCCCGCTGCGGAGCGCCTGGCCAGGCTCGCCGCGGAGCTGCCCCGGAAGCCGCCCAGCGCCAGAGACTTGCCGTTTCCAGCGCCTCAGGAGGTGAAGCCAAGCCCCGCCGAAGCGTTGCCAGCCGGCAACCTGATCGCCTCCTCGGCCGGCGCCCGTGATCGGCGCCGCCTGCTCCGCAGCGTCTCCGATCGAATACAGAGACGACGTGGCGGCGTCCAGATCCTCGAGGAGACCCCTGTCTACGCACGGATCGAGCCGCGGGTGAGCGTCATGTGTGTCATCGCTCACGATCATGCGCGGGAGGCGGTGGGTGCGCTTGCCAGCGTCGCCACGTCACTCTACGGCGAGTTCGAGGTGCTCATCCTCCACGAGCGCTCGAGCGGCGGGCCGGTATCGGCGCTGAGAGACTTCCTGAAGGAACATCCCCGCGTACCGGCTGTCCTCTTCTACGAGTCGGCGGCCCGCGGCCTGGGCCACTCGCGCAACACGCTCGCCGAGCGTGCGCGCGGTGGAGTACCTGTTCACCCTCGATCCGACCGGCGGCGTCTATCCCTCCACCTTGCAGCGCCTCGTGGCAGCGCTTGACGCGGATCCACAGGCGGTCTTCTCCTATCCGATGGTCGCGGTGCTCGACGGAGACGAGCCGGTGGAGCTGCTCGGCTCGCTTCCCTGGGAGCCGGAGCGGCTGAGGCGTGGCAACTGGATCGATGCGATGGCGCTCATCCGGAGCGCGGGTCTGCGTAAGCTCGGCCGCTATTCGACGGACCCGCGTCTGGCCGGCTGGGAGGATTTCGACCTGTGGTGCAGGTGTGCGGAAGCCGGAGGTCGCGGGGCGCACGTCGCCCAGGTCCTCGCATGGCATCGCCCGAACGCGAACAGCGTGGCGCTCAAACCGAGCACGACGCACCCGCGACGTGGGCGCTGATGCGAGAACACTTCCCACAGCTCCTTGCTCTACCGGGCAGCGGATGAGGCTCACATCGCGCACGAGGCCGGAGTGCCGCTCGGTATGCGCCCCTTCGACCTACCTCGCACCGCGAACCGCAGCCGGGAGAGCGCGAAGCCGAGCGCGCGGATCTCAGACCACAGCGACGGGTCGCGCTGGTCGGGGTTGGTCCAGGTCGCCTCGGTGTCGAATGCAGACCAGGTAGTCGCCGGCGTGGGAGCTGTAGCGGGAAGCTCTCCTCGTGCCAGTCGCCGTCACGCCAGGCGAGGTGCGTGTCGACCAGGCCGGCGTCTCCTCCTCCAGCGGGCTGACCATGACCTTCAGCCCTCCGCATGGCACGGGTGTGAGACGGTAGTTCAGGCTCACGCTGCTCGCGCCCTGGCGGATGCGCACGACCGCCTCGGCGTGCCCCGAGGCCCATCGGTAGGCGCCGGCGGCGCTCTGCTCGGCGTCGAACCAGCCGCTCACCAGCTGCTCGCCGGCTGTCGGCGAGGCCATGTCGAGGCCGCCGGGCGCGATCTCGTAGGACTCGTGGAAGGACATGCCACCCAGCGCGAATGCGAGCGCCCGGTTCTCTCGCGGGGGGTCAGACCATCCTCGGCGGGCGCTGAACAGGACTTCATAGTCGCCGCTCGGCAGCGAGAGCGGGTGATTCTCGACCGTGCGCTCGATGTAGCGCCACAGAAGCCGGGTCTCCCCGACCGTGGCCAGGGGGTCCGGCGAGCCCACCCGCCGCACATCGACCTGGACCCCGCCGATGTCGACCGGTACCTGGTGATAGTCGAGTCGCAGACGCCTGACCGGAGCGTCGAGTCGCACGAGCGCGGCGGCCTGCACGCCGGCCCAGCGGTAGCTGCGCCCGTCGACATGCTCCGCCGGGAACCATCCATACAGAAGCTGTCCCTCCTCGCCCGGGTCGGCCATGTCGATCGCGTCGTGGATGCCTTCCGGGCGCGGCTTCAAGAGCAGCGGTACCCCCACCGGGAAGGAATCTCCCCACGATGGATCGATGAGGCGCTCCGGGGCGCGCGGGGATTCGCCGCAGATGCCGGCGACTGCCGAGCACGCTCATCGCGTTGCGCGCGTTCCACGCCATCGCCTTCAGCTTCAGGGCGCGCCGCGAGGAGTCGGCCTGGACCGTCGCGAGCAGCTCGTGTGCCGCCCATCGCGGGAGCGTCCGGGCGGGCGCGTGCTTGAGCACCACCCGCATTCGATGGCGCTCGCAGAGCAGCTGCTTGTGCTCTGAGTCAGGCCCCGCGCCGCCGAAGCGATGATCGATCCAGGCGTCCGCTGCCACCACGACCCGATATCCGGCGCGCCATAGCCGCACGCCGTAGTCGACGTCGTCGTAGTAGTTGAGCATGCGATCGTCGAACGCTCCCACGCGCTCGAGCGCCGAGCGCCGCAGCGCCATGCCGCAGCCCATCGGGTAGAGCGCCTCCGAGACGATCTCCGCCCGCTCGTAGGACTCGCCCATCGACAGGTCGGCCGCCCATCCCTGACGGTTGACGGTCCCGCCGGCGCCGTTGATGACGAGCGGATTGGCCTCGAAGAACACCGTCGAGGCGGCTCCGCCGATCGTCGCGTCCTGTGCGAATGTGCTCGCGATCTGGCGCAGCCAGTCCGGCGCGGCGAAGCCATCGGCGTCGATGAAGGCGATGATCTCGCCGCTGGCCCGGTCCAGCCCGAGGTTGCGCGCATGGGGGCAGCCCCGGTTGCGGGGACTCTTCACGATGATCACCTCGCCAAGCGCCGCCCTGGCTTCTGCGATCTCGAGCGTGTTGTCCTCGGAGCCGTCGTCGACGACGATGATCTCGTAGTTGCCGTGGTCCTGGGCGAGGAGCTGGTCGAGGCAGCGCCCGAGAACCTCGGCCGCGTTCCAGCAGACGACGATCACCGAAGCGAGCGCGACGGCCTCGCCCGCCGCCCCCTCTGGCGAGCGACCGCTACCGGGCAGATCGGCCTCGGGCGCGGCGGCTGGCGCCGCGGTGAGCCCGGGCGGCGGCCGTCAGGCGAGCGCCGCCGCGCGCGCAGCGCTTTACGAAGGCTCCTCTGCTCGGCTGTCCAGGAGTCGGGCGTCCATCTGGGAGATGGCGGAGCCGGCGGATTGAGGCGGTCGTGTCGCGCGCCGGCTCATGCGGGACGGACGACCTCCACCCAGCGCAGGGGAACGGGCGAGCGACAGACCCGGTCGAAGTCGCGCACGCTGCTGTAGCGGACCGGCGGGACGGCGGGCTGAGCGCGGATGACCACCAGTGGCCCGATCGTGCGGTTGAAGCCGTCCACGCCGTCGCCGTTGCCCGGGTGCAGGCTGAAGCCGCCGCGCGTGATTTCAAAGCGGTGCCTGCCGCTCGACAGCTCACGCGAGCCGATCAGGAGCCACTGGCCCGGATAGCTCTCCTGATAGGCGGCGGTGCCGACATGGTCGCCGTCAACGGTGACCGTCACCGGACGACCGAAGGAGCCGCTCAGGTAGAAGTCGTAGCGCCCCGCTTCGAAGATCGACCTGCTCGCGGGCCTTTCCCGCGCCGTTGGCGAAGATGACTCCGCCGGAGGGCTGGAGGGCGCCGCTGAGGGTCAGGCTGGTCACGCCGAGCTGGGTGTAGCGTGGGCGACGGCATGTAGGCGATCCGGGCGTACGGGCCCGCTCTGTTTGCCGTCGCCAGCACGCTCTCTGCAGACGGCGGCATTCGGCAGCGCCCGCCGTGTCCTTGAGCGGCACGTGCGCATAGCACGGTCGCCGGCGGCTGCTCGCGCTGCCAGACCTCGTAGTAGCTGGACAGGTACACGAGACGGTAGTTGCTGGGCGGTCGGCTGGCCAGGGGATTGCGCCGCATCACGATCGTGCGAAAGCCACTCCACCCAGCTGAGGCTGAACTCGTTGAGGTCGTAGGCGAATATGCCCCCCGGTTCGGCTTCGCGATTGACGCCTGGCCGCAGCCCGAGCGTCGGGCCGTTGACCATGCTGTCCTGGTCGTAGTCGCGCAGGTAGTACTCCGCGTACTCTTCGAAGTCCGGCGTGAGAGTCGGGCCCTGACGGGCGAAGCGTTCGCCTATGTACTCGAGGTTATGGAGGCGGGCGTATGGAGCGAGGGTGGTGTCGTGGTAGAGCAGCGCATTGCCGGCCAGCACGCCCCCGGCGATCACGAGCGCCGGCAGCACCCCCACGAGCACCCGGCGGCTCACCTGCATCAGCGGCGCCCACGCCGGCGAACGCCAGCAGCAGCGCAAACGGGGAGCTCACGCAGTCGGCCTTGAACTGAATCCACGGGCCGTAGCGATGGGCGACGTAGTAGAGCGTGACTGCACCCGCGATTCCCAGCCAGGCCACGCTCAAGGCCCTCCGCCGAAAAGCGAAGATCAGCCCGCAGACGGCAAGGATCAGCACGAGAACCGCAAGCACGTCGCTCGGAAGACGATGCGCGTCCTGAGGAAAGCGGTAGTCGCCGCCGATCCAGACGCCGGCGGCGGTGATCGCCGGGACGGGCGCCGATCAGATCGCCGAGTTCGAGCAGCCCGGGGCCGGTGGCGAGCGGCAGCAGCTTGCTCGAGGCGCCGAGCGTCGGCAGCGAGAGCACGAACGCCATCACCGCGATCTGTGCGCACGCCGCCGCCGCCAGAAGGCGCCGGCGTTGGAATACGAGGACCGTCACAGCCACCCCGGCGCCGAGCACGCCGATCCACGGCACCGTCGTCAGAGAAAGAGAGGCGAAGGTCGCCGCCAGCGCGATCGGGATCGCCAGCATGGTGCGCCCGGGAACGACACGCGGCAGCACCGGGGCGATGAGGGCCGCCAGCAGCAGCAGGAAGCAGCTCGTGCTGAGCTCCTTGATGCCCCCGGCCAGCGCCGAGGCCATCAGAATGTTGGGCTGCGCGGCAATGAACGCGCCCAGCGCCCGCCAGCCTCGCGGGCGAATCAGGCGGCCGAGGAGCGAATACAGCGACAGGGCGCTCATCGCAGAGAGAAACGCCAGGAACGGCTGGTACAGCCAGGAGAGATCCACCGGCATCAGGTTGGACAGCGCCCCCAGCGTCCATTGCCCGCCGCCCGGGTACCCGGTCGAGAGGTACTTGACGAGGTCGTTCAGGTAGGCCGAGCCCGGCGATATGGCGGGGATGCTGCGACCACTGTGCGCGAAGTGCGCCGCGAGATCGAACTGATAGGAGATGTCGACGATGTGTCCGTACCCGGTGAAGCCGGGCTTGCCCGAGAGCACGACCGGGGCGGCGACGATCGCCCAGGCGCCGACCGCCGCGCCGACCGCCCAAAGATCGGTTCCCCTCCCCCGGCGCTCGAACAGGCGCCGCAGCGACCCCCGCGACAGCACGAGACCCAGCACGCCGACGAACACAAAGGCCGGGGCGGCCAAGGGCGCGAGGGCGGCGTAGTAGCAGAACAGCCCGCCGACGACCACGAGCAGAGCGAGGCCCACGGGAACCACGAGCACCGCAGGCACGGCCACCGGACCGGCGGCGCGACGCACTCCGAGGCCGGCGCCCGCGCATAGCACGAGCATCAGGGCCGGGAAGACGACCCAGGCCAGTAGGAAGACTCCGATCACCTGGAGGAGACCACGTCGCCCGCGCCTGTGCGAGACAGACCGGTGAGCTGCTCCAGACGCTCACGCATGCGCTGCCCGGTGACGCCCGCAGAGAGCAGCCGCGCCACATCCGCCGCGGCCCTCTGGCCCTTCGCCGCGGCCTCCGCCGGGTCGCTGGACACGCGGCGCATCAGCTCCGCGGCGTGCTCGATGCTGGGATCGGCCCACTCGCCCTCGGGCGGGTAGATCTCGCAGTCCGGGCCGACCCGGCCGATCGTGTAGTCGACCAGATAGCTGTTGTCGTCGTTCATGAAGTCGACGTTTCCCGAGTAGCCGGTGCCGATGACGGGCTTGCCGATCGCCATCGCCTCGGCCATCGTCAGCCCGAAGCCCTCGGCCCGGTGCAGGGATACGTAGCAGTCGCAGGCCGCCATAAGACCGCCCATCTCCTCGCCGGTGAGCGATCGATCGACTATGTGGATGTCCGAGCGCCCGTGCGCGGCCCACAGGAGCTCCTCCTCCGACAGCGGCCGCAGCGGCGCGTTGATCGTCTTGATCAGCAGCTGCGGCCCCTCGCCGGGCGCAAACGCGAGCTTGAAGGCCTCGATCAGGCCCACGGGGTTCTTGCGCTGCACGGTGCTCAGGTAGTCGAAGACGAACAGGAACAGAAAGCCCGGCGGGACCCCGAGGCGCAGCGGAGCCGCCGGCTCGGCCGGCAGCTCGCACGGGCGGCGGCAGCGCGAGCACCGGAACCGGCGCGACGGCGCCGATGTTCTCGGCCATGAACCGCGAGTAGACCCAGACCTCGTCGACGAACGCAAACGCCCGCTGCCAGCCGGCGGGGATGCTGTTCGTCTCCCACCCCCAGATCCCGATGCGAGGCCCCTTGAAGTAGTCCTCGCCGAGGCGCTCCACGAAGTCGGGGAGCTCGGCGGCGTTGACGGCGACGATCTCGCAGCTGTGGTCTCCGTCCTGGACGAGGTCCTCGAAGCCGTGGCGACCGTACCCCGCCGCGAGCTCCGCAGGCAGCGCCAGGTGATGCAGCGGCACGGTGACGGTCCTCACCGGGACGCCCGCCGCGTCCGAGCGCCTGCACGTACCCGCGCGCGGCCGCGCCCAGCCCAAGCGTATGGCCGAGATAGCCGGTCAGGCGGACTGTCAGCCCGCCTGCCGCGGCCCGTGGGCGCCGCCGAGCGACATGCGCGTCGGGCGCGGCGGGCGCCTGCGCAGGCGGCGAGCGCTCGCCCGGACCCCGGGGGCATGAAGCGATCCGGGATCGAGAGCTCCGCTCGCCCGAACGCCCGGCACCAGTCGACGTAGTCGCGGCCGTCTGCGCCATCGAGGTCGGGGAAGCTCCAGGTCACGTCCGGGCGAGCGCGTGCCACTCGATGGAAGAGGTAGCGGTTTATGCCGTATGCGCCGCCGCGGGGGGCCGGCTCTGAGAGCCAGGTGAGGAACCCACGCCTACCCTCCTCGCTGAACAGGTCTGCAATCGGCTCGCCGAGCGCGAGCGCTGAGGCGTACATCGCCCGCAGGGAATCGTCGTAGACGAGCTCGTCGTCAAGGCGCCGGCCCACATCCGCACGATGATCCAGATCACGCCAGCCGCTCGCCCTGAGCTCGGCGGCGTAGCGCTCGCAGCAGCTCGTGAAGCGACCGGCGAGTGACTGACCCGCGCGCGGCTGGCCATCGGCGTTCAGCCGGTAAGGGCGATCGGGCTCGAAACCGGGCAGGTTGAGAAGGCGCAACGGCCCACGCCGATCGACCGATACACCCTCGGCGCCCGCCTGCAGGGTATGGAAAGGCAGGTTCCACATGTTGAGGTTGCAGCCGGGATCGTCCAGCACGGCGCTTGCGAAGCGGGCTGGTGCCAGCTCGAGGAAGCGCGCCAGCCAGTCACGATCCTCGGGCCGGAATCCGCCGCGGCGGGCGTCCAGCGAGCCGAGCGCCTGTTCGACGTGCTTGCCCCACCAGTCGAGAAAGTCGCTGGCCTCGCGACTCCCGTCGACCCCCATCATCGTCGCCTCGACGCGGCCCACTCGCTCAAGCTGCTCAGGCGAGGGTTCGAGCCCGTCGTCAGGCAGCTCGAAGGTCGTTCGCGGCCAGAGCAGGACGTGGCGCGCCACCAGCGCTGACTCGAGCGGCTCGAGGGGGGCGAGGATCCAGGCCGCGCTCGGCAGATGCAGCACCGGCTCGCCGGTTCGCGCTGCATAGCGATGCAGCAGCAGCGGCAGCAGCAGGCTGGTCAGCTCCTGCTCGTCGTGCCGTGCAAGGAGCGCCTCCAGGGCGAGGTCCCTGTCGAGCTCCTCGCCCAGCGAGCGCACTCGCAGGGTCGCCGCTAACCCGGCCTGGTCCACCCTGGAAACCACATCATCAGAAGCCAGGAGCAGCACATCCAGCGGCCAGTCGGGCTCGTGGCGCTGCAAGGACCGGCCGAGCGTCAGGGCGCGGGGCAGGCTGCCCAGGGTGGCAATCGTTATGACCTGCATCAGGCCTCCGGGCCGTCTTGCTGCGGTGTCTCACCGCGCGGCCGCACGCCAGCGGCCTCGCCGCGGGCGATCTCACGCCGCAGCGACTCAGCGGTCAGGACCAGCTCGCGAACGAGGTCCTCCAGGCGCTCGATCTGTTCGCTCTGGCGCTCGACCACCGACTCCAGACGCGAAAGGCTCCTCGCCCCCTCGGCGCGACGAGCCCGGCGGCGAGCATACGGCCGGGCGCCACCGCCACAGACCTGCGCGTGCCAGCGCCCGCAACCGTTGGCGCGAGCCCTGCAGCGGGCCGACGGGGCGAGTTGTCCGTCTGGTCGGATTGTCGGCGGTCATCGGCGCGGGCTGGCGGCCATTATCGCCAAATGTTGCCGAGCCGCCGCGAGACTGCTCTAGGCTAACTGCTCCGCCGGCCCGGATCCCGATGAGCATGAACGAGCTGCCCCAGACAGCCGACACCCGAGCGCGGGAGCGTCTGCATCGTGATCGCGGCGCGGCGAGGACTCCGAGCATCTCGAGGAGTGCCTGGAGTCCGTGCGCCTGCACGCGCCGGCAGGCGTTCCCGTCATGCGCGTCGCGCCGAGCACCGCCGCCGTCAACGGCGCGCTGGCGCAGGCTGGCGCCCGCGGACGTGCTGCTGCTGACTGAGCCCTGCCTCGTCAGCGCGGGCTGGCTCGAGCGCATGGCGGACGCCGCCCGCGCCGACACCAACACCGCCACGGCCAGCGCACTGGCGGATGTCGGGCACCGAGCTCGCGCTGTGCGAGCCGGGCGATCCGGGCTGAGGATTTCGCAGCAGCTCGCCGAGAGGCTCTCGGCGAGACACGCTCGCGGCTGCGGCCACGGCTGAGCCGGGCGGTCGGGCCCTGCGTGTACGTGCGGCGCGAGGCCTCGAGCTCGTCGGCCCCTCGACGAGGGGCTCGGACTGCGCCCGGCGCTCGGAGATCGACTTCGCGCAGCGCTGCCTGCTCTCGGGATCTGGCCCACGTGGCGGCCGACGACGTCGTCGTCGGACGCCTCGCAGCGCCCGAGCCTGAGCCCGGGCGCCGAGCGCACGGAGCCGTTGCGCAGGAGCTGCCGGCGAGCCTGGTCGATCGCTACCCATATCTCTCAGAGCCGCCGCGCGCTCGGCGGACTCGGGCGTGCTCACGCGCGCGCTTGGAGGCGGCGCGCGGGCCTCGCCGGGCGCTGTCGGTGACGCTCGACGCGCGCGCGCTCGACGGCGCCATCACCGGCACGCAGGTGCACATCCTCGAGCTGATCCTCGCCCTCGCGCGCACCGAGTCGCTGCGGCTGCGCGCTGCTCGTGCGCGCGGAGCGGATCGACCGGCGAGACGCTTGAGCTGCTGCAAGCGCCTGCCGGCGACGGAGATCCTCGCCGCCGAGAGCGCTCGACCCGACGACGCCGCGAAGCACCATCTTCCACCGCCCGCAGCAGACCTTCTCGCCGGGCGACGTCGCGCTGGCACTGACGCTCGGCGAGCGGTTCGTGCTCAGCCAGCTCGATCTGATCGCGTATCGCAACCCCGGCTATTTCGCCGACGTCGACGCATGGGAGGACTACCGTCGCGCGAGCCGCCACGGCCTCTCGGCCGCCGAGCGGGTGGTCGTCTTCTCCGATCACACCCGTCGCGAGCTGCTCTCGGACGGGCTCGTCGCGGAGGAGCGCATCAGGATCGTGGCCCCCGGCCTCGACCACCGCAGCCGCGGCCGAGCCCAGCCGCCCCGGCGGCGCTCGACGATGACCCGACGGAGCGTCTCTCGCGGACGGCTTCCTGCTCTGCCTGGGCACGGACTTCCGCCACAAGAACAGGATCTTCGCGCTGCGCATGCTCGCGGCGCTGCGCGAACGGCACGACTGGGAGGGGACGCCTCGTGCTCGCCGGCACGCACATCCCGCACGGCTCCTCGCTCGAGCTCGAGCGGGCGTTCCTCGAGGAGCACGCTGAGCTGCGCGAGGCCGTGCTGAGCCTCGGCCCGGTCAGCGAGGAGGAGAAGGCGTGGCTGCATCGCCCACGCCGGCGCCGTCCTGTACCCGTCGGTGTACGAGGGGTTCGGCCTCGTGCCGTTCGAGTCGGCGCTGCAGGGCGTGCCCTGCGTGTTCGCACCCCAGTCCTCGCTGGCCGAGGACGGCGCCCGACGGGGACGGCGACGATCCTTCCGTGGGACCCCGACGCGAGCGCCGCGGCGGCATACGCGCTGCTGACCGACGCGATGCGCCCGCGCGCGCCACGTGGCGGCGCTGGCCGCGCAGGCGCGCGAGCTGACGTGGGCGTCCGCGGCCGGCGCGATGGTCGAGATCTACCGCGAGGCGGCGCTCGCGCCGGTGCGCGACGCCGCACGCTGAGCCGCGATGCGGCGCAGCGCGAAAGCGCGGCTGAGCGTCGAGCACGAGGTCGACGCGAGCAGCCTGCTGGCGCGAGCGCGAACACGCCCAGCGCATGTACGACGAGCTCAACGCCGAGGTCGGCTTCGGGCTCGGCCTGATCGGCCCGCACGGGTCGCTGCCCGAGGGCCTGCAGCGGGCGCTGCTCGCGCTGAGCGCGCGCCCGCGGCTGAGCGGACCGCTGTTCGGCGCCCTGTCGCGCTCGTTCGTCGCAGCGCGAGCCGTCAGTCGCGCCGTCGGCGGCCCGATTTCGCCGCGCGCGCTGAGCCTACGCCTGCCGGTCCCGGCGCACCCTCGGCTATACCCTCCAGTGACCGTGCCCACCGAGCGAGACAGCCGATCGAGGCCGCCCTGCGCTGGCCGCCCAGGGAGTTCAGAAGCGCTTCAAGATCCCCGAGGAGCGCAGCCACACGCTCAAGGAGCGAGCGCTGCACCCGCTGCGACGCTCCCGCCACGAAGAGCTGCATGCGCTGAAGGACATCTCCTTCGCGGTCGAGCCAGGAGAGTTCTTCGGCATCGTCGGGCGAAACGGCAGCGGCAAGAGCACGCTGCTGAAGTGCCTTGCGGGCGATCTACCGCGCGGACGAGGGAAGATCTGGTGCAACGGCCGGATGTCCACCTTCATCGAGCTCGGCGTCGGCTTCAATCCCGACCTGGCCGCCTTCGACAACGTCGCGCTGAACGGCATCATGCTCGGCCTCTCTCCGCGCGAGGCGCGGGCGCGCTACGAGCGCGTGATCGAGTTCGCCGAACTCGAGGAGTTTCAGGACCTCAAGCTCAAGAACTACTCCTCGGGGATGCACGTGCGCCTGGCCTTCTCGGTGGCGATCCAGGTCGACGCCGAGATCCTGCTGATCGACGAGGTGCTGGCCGTCGGCGACGCCGCCTTCCAGCAGAAGTGCTTCGACGTCTTCAACCGGATGCGCGAGGAAGGCCGCACGATCGTCTTCGTCACCCACGACATGGGCGCGGTGACGCGCTTCTGCCATCGCGCGATGCTGCTCGAGCGCGGCGAGATCGTGACGCATCGGCGACCCGCGCGACGTCGCCGACCGCTACCTCGAGATCGCCTTCGGTCGCGAGCCGTCGGCCGACGAGGACGCGGCGTCGGACAGCGCCCGCATGGGCGACGGCGCGGCGCGCGTGAGCGACGTGTGGCTCGGCGACGACCCCTCCGAGCGCCGGGCCGTCGCACCACAGGCCGAGCCGCTGACGCTGAACGTGCTGGTCACGTTCAACGCCGACGTGCTCGATCCGGCGGTCAGCATGGCGCTGTTCAACGAGCAGCGCCAGCCGGTCGTCGTGGCGACCACCGCGCAAGGACCACGAGCAGACCGGCAGCTTCGCCGCGGGCGAGCAGGCGCTGTTCGCCTTCTCCTTCCACAACATGCTCGCCCCCGGGCGCTACCACCCGGTCCTCACGATCACCCACCGCGGCGAGGGCTGGACGTGATCGACCGCTACGCGGGCGGCCTGTCGTTCGTCGTCTCCGGCGCGACCGCCAGCGGCGGCATGGTGGAGATTCCCGGTGAGACGACGTGCGGTCGCTCGGGACGCGCCGGCGCCGAGCGAGATGCAGCAGCCGGCCGTGAGACACGTCGATGAGCGCGCCGACGCATGCTCACGAGCCGCTCGGACAGCCGATCCGCGGTCCGCGCGCGCTGGGCGACAGCTGGCCGCGCTTCTGGCACCTCACCTACAACATCGCGCGCAGCGAATTCAAACTGAAGTTCTTCGGGTCGGCGCTCGGCTACGTGTGGCAGGTGATGCGGCCGCTGCTGCTGTTCGGCGTGCTGTACGTGTTCTTCGTCGTGATCTTCAAAGTGGACAAGGGCAAAGGCGCGGCCGGGTCACTACTACGGCGCCCAGCTGCTCGGCTCGATCGTGCTGTTCACGTTCTTCAGCGAAGCGACAGCCGGCGCCGTGCGCAGCGTCGTCGATCGGGAGAACCTCGTGCGCAAGATCCAGTTCCCGCGGCTGGTGATCCCGATCTCGGTCGTGCTGCTGGCGCTGTTCAATCTCGGCCTGAACCTGGTCGTGGTGATGATCTTCGCGCTCGCTCGCGGGCGTGCGACCGATGCTCAGCTGGCTCGAGCTGCCGCTGATCCTCGCGATGCTGGTCGTGCTTCACGACCGGCGTCGCGATGCTGCTGTCGGCGCTGTTCGTGCGCTTCCGCGACATCCAGCCGATCTGGGATGTGTTCGCCCAGATCCTCTTCTACTCCTCGCCGGTGATCATCCCGGCTGAAACAGTGCAAGAAAAGCTCGCTGCCACGGCCGAGCTCGACCAGTTCCTGTATCACCTCTACACGCTCAACCCGCTGGTGACCGATCTTCCAGCAGTTCCGCCACGCGATGATCGACCACGGCAACGCTCAGCGCCGGCGAGGTGCTGGGCAGCTGGGCGGCGCTGCTTGAGCCGCTCGCGCTCGTGGCGGCGGTCTTCGTGCTCGGCTTCTGGGTGTTCAACCGCGAAGCGCCGCACATCGCCGAGGATCTCTGATCTGGTCCGGGTGGAGGAGATGGCCGTGACCCGGCTCGAGCTCCCGTCGATCGAGCGCAGCCGCGAGGAGATCCTGGAGGCGATCGGCTCGCCGGCGGACCTGACGCTGGTGCCGGGCGCGCGAAGCATCGGCGACGAGCTTGTGGCCGCCGGTGTCAGGCGGCTGCTCGCCGGGGCGGCATATCGCGAGCTCGATCTCGCCGAGCTGTGCGGCGCCTCTGGTGACACTGCGCTGGTCGCAGGCGGCGGGGCTTTCTGCCGTCCGCACATCGCGTTGACGTCACGCTCGCTCGCCGTAGCGGAGATGCGGTTCAAGCGCGTGATCGTGTTGCCATCCTCGTTTGATGCCGACGACGACGACGTCCGGCGGGCGCTGGTCCGCACGACTGCCACCGTTTTCTGCAGCGAACCCGGCTCGCAAGAGCGGATCGCGTCCCTGTGTGACGCGCGCCTGGCGCACGATTGCGCGTTCTTCTTCGACTTCACCTCCTACCTCCACAGCGGCAGCGGGGTGCTGAATGCCTTCGCCAGCGACGGCGGTGACACACTTCCGCCCCCGCCGGACAACGACGACATCTCGCTGACCGCGCCCGACCTGGCCGCCTGGCTTTCAGCGATCGCCGCCCATGAGCTGGTGCGCACGGATCGCGTCGACGTGATGATCGCGGCAGCGCTGATGGGCAAGCGCGTGGAGTACCCCCCGTCTCGCCGCCACGCGCTCGACTCGATGGCCGAGGAGGTGCTGGGCGGCTACCCCGTGGCTCGGATCGACGAGAAGCCTCGAGGCGATCTCCGCCCGCAGCCGGCCGCGCTCGATCCCGCGGCGCAGCAAACGTTGCATCAGCTGCGCGAAGCCGCGCTTGCGATGCCGGTGAGACGCCCGAGCGGCCGCTCGCCGGTTCCCCGCATCACCGCTGTGGTACTGACTCGCGATCGGCCCCGGTTTGCACGTCGGGCGCTCGACTCGCTCGAGCTCGGCGAGACGCCCCTACGCGTCCTCGTGATCGACAACAACTCCTCAGCCGCGTCCGCGCGCGACCTGGACGCGGAGTGCGCAGCTCGCGCCCACGTGCGGCTGGTGCACGCGGATCGCAACCTCGGCTGCGCAGGGGGACGTCAGCTCGGATCGCGTTTGGCGGACAGCGAGCTGGTGCTGTTCCTGGACGACGACGCCGAGCTCCTGCCCGGCGCGCTCGAGCACATGCTCGCCGAGCTCGACGCTCACCCGGATGCCGGCGCCGTGTCCGCGACGGTCGTCACGGCCGACGGGATCGTGGCTCACTCCGGCGGCTCGATCGAGTTGACGGACGAGATTGCGAGCTTCGGCCTGATCGGCGCCGACCTCCCGTTCGCACATGCCGCCCTGCCTCCCAGTGGCCCGGCCGGGTGGGCTCCCGGCGGCGCGAGTCTCGTGCGGCGCAGGCTCCTGGAGGAGTTTCCGATCGACGAGCGGATGTCAGCGTACTTCGAGGACAACGAGTGGTGCTACCGCGTCTTGCTCACGCGCCCCGGCAGCTTTCGCCGGTCGCGAGAGGCGCTCGCGCTCCACCACCTGACTCCGAAGCAGCTACACGGCCCAAGCTTCCCCGCCCGCTCGATCTCCGTCGAGCTCCTGGCCGCACAGGCGCGATTCTACGAGCGCCACCGCGTCCTGATGGGCCCGTCGCTTTTCTACCTCGTGCCGGAGCTCCGTGCCGGCGACGGAACCTGCGATCTCGCCGGTGCACGCGTGCTGATGGAGCTGGTGACGGCCAAGGGCACCGACTGGACATTGATGGCCTGGATGAACGGAGAGCTGACGGGGCTCCTGACCGCGCACCGCCGGCAGGCCGATCTGCGGGCGGCCGAGGATGCGCTCGAGCGGGCAGGCGCAGAGAGCGCGCGGCTCGAGCAGGCAGTCGCCTCGCAGGAGGAGACCATCGCCCTCCAGCACTCGAGTCACGACGCGCTGCGTCGCGAGCTCGAGCAGACACACGCGGAGAACGCGCGGCTTGAGCAGGCAGTCTCCTCGCAGGAGGAGACAATGGCATTCCTGCAATCGCGTCACGAGACGCTGTGCCGTGTAGAGCAGGGCGGCTGGTGGCGGCTACGGGGGCATCTGCTGCCGGTTCTGCGCCTGGCCGGCCGGCTGCGCGCGCCCCGTCGTTGACGCTCGCCGCTCGCGAGCGCTCGCAAGTTGGATCGGCGCGGGGCTCCGGCTCAGCGTCTCTCCGAAGCGGGGATCTCCGGCGCAAGCTCACCGTCGAGCGCCATCCGCCGCGACGCGGCCACCCGCTCGAAGAACGCCTCGAGCGCGTCGATGCGCTGCTCCCAGGCGTAGTCGCCGCGCCGTCTCGATCCCGGCGCGGCCGAGGCGCGCTCGCAGCTCGGGGTCGCCGAGCAGGCGCGCGAGCGCCGCGCTCACGGCCGTCGTGCTCGGCTCGGGCATCAGGCAGTTGACGCCGTCGCGGCAGAAGTCGCGATTGCCGTGCGCGTCGGTGCACACGACGGCGGCGCCCGTCGCCATCGCCTCCAGCGGCGGCAGCGCAAAGCCCTCGTGCGTGGAGGTCTGGACGAACACGGTCGCCTCGTTGAACAGCTCGCTCACCTGCTCGTCGCCGGGACGAGTCGACGTAGCGCATCGCCCTCGCCCGTGAGCCAGCTCGGGCTCGATCCCGAACAGGCACAGCTCCGGGCGCGGCTTCTGTCAGCGGCCTTCCAGGCGGCGATCGTGAGCGGCAGGTTCTTCAGCGGGTTGGAGCGCCCGAGCGCGAGCACCATGTCCTCGCGGCGGGCCACGTCGGCGCGCGGGCGGAAGTGTCGAAGGTCGATGCCCGGCGGGATCAGCTCGGCGTCGAGGCCGAGCTCGCGCAGGCGCTCGCGGTTCCAGGCGGAGATCGTCATGTAGCGGAACTCGGGGCGGTAGGAGTCGAGCACGGCATGGCGGGCGCGCTCGTCGTCGGGGTAGTAGGAGGTCTCGATGTCCTGCACGAAGTACACGGGGATGCCGCGCGGGATGCTCGCCCGCCAGACCGGCGCGGCGGTCATCCACCACGTCGCGACCTTGATCGCGTCGACCTCGGCGAGCGCGCGCGCGAGCTCGTCGTAGTCGGCGAAGCTGTGCACCGGGACGCGCAGCGGGAACCACTCGGGCGCGATCGCCGAGCGTGTACAGCGACGACCTCGTGGCCGCGCGCGGCCAGGCGGTTGAGGTGCTCGAAGATGTCGCGGTGCCCGCCGCCGACGCCCGTGTCCTCGGTGACGTAGACGATCCGCAGGGCGCCGCCACGCGCGTGCGGATCCGAGCCGGCGTCACGTCGCGCGCGTCGAAGAAGTCCGACCAGCGCTCCCAGAACAGCGCGCTGTGAGTCGCGCTCGCGCTCGCCGAGGTCGGTGCCGCGCGTGACCGACTCGTGGTGGATGAGCTGGGCGGCCGGGAAGTAGATCACGCCGAAGCCCGCCTGCCAGGCGCGCAGGCACCAGTCGACGTCCTCGTAGGCCATCGCGTAGCGCTCGTCGAGCAGGCCGATCCGCTCGATCACCTCGCGGCGCACGTACATGCACGCGCCTGTGACCGCCAGCGCGGCGCTGGTTCGCCCGGCCGGGCCCCAGCCGGCGGGCTTGAAGCGGTAGCGGTGGTCGAACCACTCGGGCGCGTCGCGGTTGCGCACCGTGCCGCCGAACTGGATGCGCCCGTCGGGGTACTGCAGCTGGGCGCCGACGATGCCGACGTCCTCGTAGCGGTGCGCCGCGTACTGCAGGCACTCCAGCCAGCTCCGGCAGCGCCTCGATGTCGGAGTTCAGGAGGACGACGTCGCGCTCGCGGTCGCTCGCGCGCAGGCCGCGGTTGGCGTTCGCGGCGAAGCCCGCGTTCTGCTCGGCCGTGAGCAGCAGGTCGATCCCGCTGATCGCGCTGCAGCGCCGCGACGTGCTCGGGGCCGCTTGAGTCATCGGCGACGATCACCCGGGCCATCCCCGGCCGGCACGGTCTTGCGCGATGCTCGCGCACGAGCGCCGCGACGCGCTCGGCGTCGCGGTAGCTGGGGATGACGATGTCCACCGGCCGGCCGTGCTCGCGATACCACGTCGACGGCGCGTCGCAGCTTCCTGGTCGCGCGCGTGCGTGCGCAGGCGCAGGCGGCGCTGCAGCGGGGTGAAGCGCAGCGGGAAGGTGAGCAGCCGGAACAGGAGGGTGCGCAGGCCGAAGTAGCGGTAGGTCAGGTAGATCCGCCGGCTCAGGTTTGAGAAGGCGCCCTGCGGGCGCCCCTCGAGTCGGGTTGTCGCTCATCGCATTGGGGCGTGGTCGGGGGGAGGCGCCTGCTCGTGCGTCCAGGTCGCAGCGGGTGCGAAAGCCGCCGCGGCGCTCGAGCGACAGCGTGCGCCTCGCCGCCTGCGGGCAGCCGGTCGGCGCGCGAGCCGAGCAGCGCTCCGGCGCGGCAGAGCAGCATGGTGGCGAGCCGACGGCAGCGAGCGTCGCGCGCACGGCGCCGGGCCGGCGACACCTTCGACGCGATCAGCTGTCGCTGAGCGCCGGCGCAGCTCGCCGCGCAGTCCGGCTGAGCAGGTGCGCCGGCGAGGCGGGCTCGCGCCAGCCGTAGACCTCGCGCAGCCCGCGCCACTCATCGAAGCAGCGGCGCAGCTGCTGCAACGGCGTGTAGTCGTGCGAGTGGACGACGGCGGCCTCGGGCACGAACGCCTTGGCGTAGCCGGCCCGCAGCATGTCGATCGCCAGCACGCGATCCTCGGCGTAGGGAACCTCGCGAAACGGCACACGCTGCCAGGCCGCGCGCGCCAGGCAGGCGTTGGCGTCGGTGAAGAAGCCCGCGCCTGCCGATCAGCTCGACGGCGCGGCAGCGAACGCTCATGCTCGGCGAGGCGCTCCACCTGCGGCGGCCGTCGGGCGACAGCGAGCGTGAACCACGCGCTCGAGCTCCAGGCGCACCGGCGCGGCGAGCGTCCGGCCGCGGGCGGTAGGGCCCGTACACGATCGCCACGTCGTCGGCGAGCTCGAAGCCGCCGAGCAGGCGCTCGAGCCAGCGCTCGTCGGCCGGCTCCGCGTCCTGGGTGAGCAGCGCGACGTGCGCGCCTGAGGCGTTCTCCATCAAGCAGGTTGCGGGTGCCTCCATGGGTGAACTGCGCGGGGGCGATCTCGAGCACGCGCGCACCGTAGTGCGCGCGCCAGTCGCACGGAGTGCGTCGCTTGAGCCCGAGTCGCACACGAGCAGCTCGTGGGCGACGGTCTGCCCGCCAGCGCGGCCAGCGTGCGCTCAAGCAGCTCGCCGCCGTCGCGTACCGGGATCGCGACGGTCGGCTCGGGCTCAGGCATGGTCGAAGCTCCGCATGGTCAGGCATAGAACCCGGTCAGCGTGAGCAGCTGCGCGGCGTAGCTGAGCGCGAGCATGGCCACGAGCAGTCCAGCGCCCGCGAACAGCACCCAGCGGCGACGGAAAGGCGTGCAGTGAGGCCACCACGAGCACGGCCAGAGGGGCGATCGCCGGGAACGCATAGCGGCCGAATTCCGCGACCAGGGGCCGGGTACCGGTCGTGTAGAAGGCGGCCTCGAAGCCCGCGACCACGGCGATCGGCATGAGCAGCAGTATCGCCGCCTCGAGCGAGGTTGCGGCGCACGAAGGGCCACTCGCGCCGCGCCGCGACCACGGCCAGCAGCGGGAACGGCGAGCATCGCGACGAGGATCACCACGTAGACCCAGTGGGAGAAGAAGCACGTCATACCAGCCGAAGGCGCCCCATCCGCGTTCGACGAAGATCACGAACGCCGGGTGAGAACGGTGCTCTCGAAGTGGGGGCCATGAACGGCAGGCGCGGCAGGAAGACCTGCCACACGTAGCCCAGATAGCCGAGGGGATGTTGCAAGGGCGCTGCTGGTCGCGCTCACCGCCGAGCCCGTGCCGGGCGTGTTGCCCTGCGAGGCCTCGAAGGCGCCTGACAGATGCGCCGAGAGCTCGATGAACCGACGAGCGCGCCGAGGGCCAGCCCGCCCCAGCCGGCAGCATCCGAGCGGCGGTGATGGCGCCACAGCGCCACGAGCGAAGGCGATTGCGGCGACCGGGTACAGCGAATAGGCGGTGCCCTTGACGATCGGCAGCGGGATCAGCAGCGCGCCGGTGAGCATGCCCCAGCGGAAGCGTCACGCCGCGGCGCAGCATCCGTATCAGCAGCAGCTCGAGCGCCGCCGCGCCGGCATTGACGCCGACATCGTTGTTGACGGCTCCCGAGATGAAGCCGTACATCGGCTCGAAGGCGACCAGCAGCGCCGCGAGAACCGCCAGCCACGGGCGCCCCGGCGCCAGCTCGCGCGCGAGCAGGAAGGTGAACAGCACCGTGAGCGCGCCGATCAGCGCCGAGGTCAGGCGCATCAGGGTCAGCTGGGAGAACGGCGAGGAGCTCGCGCGCCATGTAGGCGGGCGCGAGCGCGGCGTAGTAGATCGGCCCGTGCGTCGCGGCCGTCTCGTTGCCGCCGCCGTCGGAGCTGCTCGGGTGGAGCTCTGCCGCCTGCGCCGCGTAGTAGCGCGCCTGGGAGGGCAGCCACGGCGGGCGGCTGTCGCCGACCTGGTGGTCGGTGAGGAAGCTCGTGTCTTCAAGCGCGAGGTTCTCCGCGCTCGACCAGCGCGGCAGCGGCGATGCGCGGGTTCCGCGATGGCGCCTCGCCGCGTTCGACCAGCGACTGCGTGTAGGCGAAGTGGTCGACCTCGTCGGGGGCCTGGAACGGCGGCGTGATCAGCGCCCAGCAGGCGAAGTTGATCGCGGCGATCGCGAACAGCGACGCCGCCAGCCGCCCCGAATGGAGCCCCTCTGAGCGGCGCGGCCGCGAGCGCCAGGCAGCGCACGGAGGCGAGCGCGAGCGCGGGCAGCACGACGAGCAGGATCAGCACGTACAGCCAGGGCCCGACGGAGTCCGGGCGGAACAGCGAGGCGCGGCGAAGGATCTCGCCCGCGCGAGCGAGGTAGCTGCGCTGGGCGCCTTCGCGCGGGAGATACCAGACGGCGATCCGGCCCGCGATCGGACGACCGCCCGCGCGTTGGCGCAAACGAGCTCGGCGCGGCCGGCAGCGGGGTGCCACCCCAGTTGACGGCGTCCGCGGCGGTCACGCACAGCGAGGCCCGCCGTTGCGCGGGATGGGCGGGCAGGGCTCCGATCGCGAACACCGCCGCGCTCTTGCGGCTCACGCCGACGCTGACGGGATCGAGCTCGCGTTCGACCGTATAGGAGCGGAGTGCCGCCGAGGGTCAGCGCCAGCTTCAGCGCCGGGCGAACGGCGGTGCGCGACATGAGCTGCATGCGCAGCCGGCGCGGTGCCGGCCGGGATGTACAGGCCGGGGATGCACATCGGCTCGCCCGCCGGCGCTTCGATCGTGTAGGTGTCGGCCTCGACGTTGTCGGTGCCCGTGTAGTAGTCGCGCGGGCGCAGGCAGTAGAAGGCGAGCAGCAGCAGCAGCGGGACGGCCGCGACGAGCGCCGCCCGCCACACGCGCCGGTCACCGGCGAAGACGACCGCCGCAATGCGGCGCCGTAGCCGCACGCTAGCGGCGGCGCAGCCCGAGGATCGACAGCAGGAACGAGGAGAAGAAGATCTGGATCCCGACGATCAGCAGCGAGGCGGCGATCACCGCGAGGTGTTCATCGGCGAGCGAGCCGAAGCCGTGGGCGATCCAGGTGGCGACGATCACGGCCCCCATCACCACGCCGATCAGCACGAACAGGCCACCCAGCAGCAGGCCGTGCTCGAGGCGAAAGCGCGCGCGCATGCGATCGAACCAGGGGTCCTGCTCGCCCATGAAGTAGGTGCCGTAGGCATGCGCGCACAGGCCGAGCGCGAGCACCTGGGTGCCGACGATCATCAGCAGCGCGCCGCCGATCAGCGCGTGCAGGCCCCAGGCCCGCCCGAAGAAGTCAAGCCCGGCGCCGACGAACACCACGATCAGCGTGCCGACGCCGGCCAGCATGGCGCCCGGCACGATGAACAGGTGGTTGGGGCTGTGCACGAGCAGGAAGCGCAGGTGGCGCCAGCCGTCGCGGAAGCTCGACAGCTTGCTCTCGCCCCCGCGCGGGTGGTATTCGATCGGGAACTCGGCGATCTTGAGGTTCTCCTTGGAGGCCCTGATGACCATCTCGGAGGCGAACTCCATGCCGGTCGTGCGCAGGTCCAGGCGCGGCAGCACGTCGCGGCGCAGCGCGCGCATGCCGCAGTGGGCGTCGTTGATGCCGGTGCGGAAGAAGAGGTTGAGCAGGCCGGTGAGGATCGGGTTGCCGACGTAGCGGTGCAGCCACGGCATCGCGCCCGGCTGGATGTTGTCCATGCGGTCGCCGATCACCATCTCGGCGCCGTCTTCGAGCGCGGCGACGAAGCGCGGGAATCTCGTTGAAGTCGTAGGTCAGATCGGCGTCGGCCATCACGATGTAGCGGCCGCGCGAGGCCGCGAAGCCGGCGAGGTAGGCGCTGCCGTAGCCGCGCCTGCGCTCGACCACGACGCGCGCGCCCGCCTCGGCCGCCAGCCGCGCGGAGTCGTCCTCGGAGTCGTTGTCGGCGACGACCACCTCGCCCTGCACTCCCATGTCCTCGAACGCCTCCAGGGCTGCCGTCACGCACGCCTCGATGTTCTCGGCCTCGTTCAGGCAGGGGATCACGACCGAGACGAGCGGCGCCGAGCGATCCTCGGCGTCCGTTGCGACGGGGGGCTTTGTCTGGACGGCTGTGCTCATAGGGGTGACCCGTCGCCCGGATTTCCTGATCGTCTCGTCCCTGCACCTCGGTGCCCGGGCGGGCGGGGGGTCATGCGGTTATAACGCCCGGGCGGGCGGAAAGTGGCGCGGATTCGCGAGATGATGCTAGCGGCGATGCGCGTCTGCGTCATCTATGACTGCCTGTTCCCCTACACCGTCGGGGGCGCCGAGCGCTGGTACCGCAACCTCGCCGAGCGCCTGGCGGCAGAGGGCCACGAGGTCACCTACCTGACGCTGCGCCAGTGGGAGCGCGGCGGAGCGGATCGACCTCGACGAGCGCGTGCGGGTCGTGAGCGCGGGCCCGCGCATGGCGCTCTACACGCCGGGCGGGCGCCGGCGCATCGCTGCCGCCGCTCGTGTTCGGGCTGGGGGTGCTTTCTGCACCTGCTCCGCCACGGCCGCGCGCTACGAGGTGGTGCACACGTGCTCGTTCCCCTACTTCTCGCTGCTGGCGGCGGCGCTCGTGCGCCCGCTCGGCGCGCTTCGAGCTGGTCGTCGACTGGTTCGAGGTCTGGAGCCGCTCCTACTGGCTCGACTACCTCGGCGGTGCGGGCGGGAGCGTCGGGGCGCTCGTGCAGCGCCTGTGCGCGCTCGTGCCCCAGCGCGCCTTCTGCTTCTCAGAGCTCCACGCGCGGCGACTGCGCGAGGAGGGCCTGCGCGGCCCGGTGACGGTGCTGCGCGGGCTGTACGCCGGGCCCAGCGAGCCGGCGACGCCGCGAGAGGCCGATCCGCTCGTGCTGTTCGCGGCGCGGCTGATCCCGGAGAAGCAGGCGACGCTGGCGGTCGCCGCGATCGCGCTCGCGGCGCAGCGCATCGAGGGGCTGCGCGGGCGAGTTCCTCGGCGACGGCCCGGAGCGCGCGGCGCTGGACGCCGCGATCGCCGAGCACGGGCTGACGGATACGGTCTCGGCGCCGGGCTTCGCCGACTCGGAGACCGTCGACGCCGAGATGCGCCGAGCCCTGTGCATGCTGCTGCCCTCGCGCCGCGAGGGCTACGGCATGGTCGTCGTCGAGGCCGCCGCGCGCGGCCACGCCGAGCGTCGTGGTCGCCGGCGAGGACAACGCGGCGACCGAGCTGATCGAGGAGGGCGTCAACGGCACGATCGCGCCGGCCCGGATCCGCAGGCCGTCGCCGAGGCGATCGTGCGCGTCGCACGGAGCGGGGATCGCGCTGCGCGAGAGCACCGCGCGGCTGGTTTGCGCGAGAACGCCGAGTGGCTGTCGCTGGAGTCCTCGCTTGCGACGGTGCTGGAGAGCTACGCGGATCCGAGCGCGCGCGCGTAGCTGTCGAGCGTCAGGCGCGCCGTGCGCGCCCACGTGAACTGCCCGGGCGCGGCGCCAGGCCGCGGGCGCTGAGCTCGGCGCGCAGCGCCTCGTCGTCGCAGCAGCCGCGCGAAGCGCGTCGGCGATCGCGCGCTCATCGCGCGGGTCGAACAGCAGCGCCGCATCGCCGGCGACCTCGGGCAGCGAGGAGGCGTTCGAGCAGGCCACGGGCACGCCGCGGGCCATCGCCTCGAGCACCGGCAGGCCGAAGCCCTCGTACAGCGACGGGAACACGAACGCGCGCGCGATCGCCCACAGGCCCTCGAGCTCGGCCGCCGGAGACCCACGCCGGGAAGCGCACGTCCTCGGCGACGCCGAGCGCGGCGGCGCACGCTCGCGCAGCTCGGGCTCGTGCGCGGTCGGATAGCCGGGGAGCACGAGCACCGGGCGCTCGCTCGGCGGCGATGCGCGCGAGCGCGCCGATCAGCGCGAGCAGGTTCTTGTGCGGGCGCTTCGCCGACAGGCTCAGCAGCGACGCGGCGCTCGCCGAGGCCGAAGCGCTCGCGCACGTCGCGCTCGGACAGCGGCGCCGCGCGCTGCACCGCGCCGAGGCCGAGCGGCACGACGTCGATGCGCTGCGGGTCGATGCCGAGCAGCTCGACGAGGTCGTCGCGCGTGCTCTGCGAGTCGGCGATCACGCGGTCCGAGCGGCGCACCGCCCCCGGCACGAGCACGCGCATGCCCTTGTCGCGGAGGCCCGCGTGCGCCGTCGGGGAAGCGCGCGTAGATCAGGTCGTGCACGGTCACCACGCGGCGAAAGCGCCCCCACAGCGGGGCCGTGCTGGCCAGGCTGTGCACGAGATCGACGCCCGCGCGCGCGCGCCAGCACGGGCAGCAGCGTCTGCTCGCCGAGCACCCACTGCGACGCGGTCTGCGCGCGTGCACGGGGACGGTCACCGCCGGCAGCAGCTCCCCCCACGGCCCGTCGCCGGCGGCGGCCGCCTCGCGGTTGACGAACGCGGTGAAGCGCGTGTCCGGCGGGCGCCTGCGGCGAGCAGCGCGGGGATCAGCTCGCGCGCGACGACCTCCATGCCGCCGGTCTCGCCGGGGACGAGGAAGATGAGGTTCAGGCCGACGTGCATCGCGCGTGAGGCTAGCCTCCCGTGGCCATGGCGCCACGCGACCCCTCACCGATCGGAATCGACGCACGCGCAGCGGTCGAGGTCGCCGGCGGCCGCGGGCGGGTGGTGCGCGAGCTGCTGCGCGCGCTGCGGCCGCGCGCAGGAGGACCCGCACCGCTACGTCCTGTACGCGCGCGAGCGCTGGGACTGAGGCCGAGCTCGACGAGCGCTTCTGCTGGCGGCTCATCGCGGCGCGCGACCCCTGGTGGCATGTGCAGGCGGCACGCGCGGCCAACCGCGCGTGCGACGTCTTCCTGTCCTCCAACTCCTATCTGACGGTCGCGTTCCTGCGCATCCCCGCCGTGCCGATCGTCTACGACCTCGGCGACCTTCGAGCCGTCGATGCGCCCGAACCGCCGCTCGACGGTGATCGAGCGCCTGACGCTCGGCCCGGCCGTGCGCCGCTGCGCGGCGCTGCTGGCGATCTCGCAGGCGACCGCCGACGCGCTCGCCGCCGCTTCCCCGCGGCCGCGGGCGCGCACGGTCGTGGCCCCGCTCGGGCGTCGCGCCGGCGCTCGCGGGCGAGCTGCTCGACCGCGCCGAGGCGGCGGCGCTGCCCGCGCCCGGCTTCGTGCTCGCGGTGGGGACGCTCGAGCCGCGCAAGAACCTGCCGCGGCTGGTGGACGGCCTACCGCGCCCTGGACGAGGAGCTGCAGGCGCGAGCATCCGCTGGTGGTGGTCGGCGCGCTCGGCTGGGAGACGGGACCGACGCTCGCCGCGCTGCGCTCGCTGGGCGATCGCTGCACGATGCTCGGCTTCGTCTCCGACGCGGCGCTGGCCGAGCTCTACCGGCGCTGCGCGGTGTTCTGCTACCCGTCGCTGGGCGAGGGCTTCGGCCTGCCGGTGCTCGAGGCGATGGCAGCCGGGGCGCCGGTGGTCACCTCGAACGTCTCCTCGCTGCCGGAGGTGGGCGGCGACGCCGTCGAATACGTCGACCCACGCGAGGTGGCGAGCATCGCCGCGATGGACTGAGGCGCGCCGCTCGTGCCGATGCGACGCGCCGCGCCGAGGCTCAGCCGCGCGGGCGGCCGCGAGCGAGCGCGGGGAGTTCCCGTGGGAGCGCTTCGCGCAGATCACGTCGTGGACTACGCTCGACCCGGCGCTACGGCAGGGCTCCGGTTAGCTTGAGCACCTCGAACTCCGCTCGGATGTTCATGGCCGGGAAGCGAAACGCGAGGTACTTCTCGTATGGTCTCCGGAAAGCGGTTGGCGAGCGCGGCTCACGCCGAGCACGCGGAAGGGCAGTCCACAAATCCAGCGTCACATGCAACGACACGGAAGCGACTGTCGGTGTAGTGCGCGAAGCGCGGCTCGGCCAGCGAGCGGATGGCGAGCGTCGAGAAGTAGTGGCGATGCGTGGGATCGCCGTATGCGAGCACGGAGGAGAAGTGCGGAGTTCGCAGCTGGATGCGCGCGCCCGGGCGCGCGATGCGGTGCAGCTCCTCGAAGACGCGGATCGGCTCGCGAGACGTGCTCGATCACGTCCTGAAGCAGGATCTGATCGAAGCTGTCGTCCTCGATCGGGTAGGGGAAGGCGTCGAGGTCGTGCACGATGTCCGCGTCCGTATCCGCTGAGATGTCAAGGCCGACCGCGCCGGGCGACTTGGCCGATCCGCACCCGATATCGAGGATCTCACCGGGACCGCTCGGCGTGCAGATCGAACTGGTGCGGATCCGTGAGGCCGTTCGATGATCCCGAACCCGACGGCACGGCTCAGATCCGCCAGCAACCGGTCGTAGACGGCCGTCAGGCGCTCGGCGGCGGCCGCGGTCGAGTAGCGCTGCACCACTCGGCGGGTAGGCGACCCGCGCGCCGGGCGGGCGGCTCAGCGGGCCCGTCGGCGAGCGCGCGCGCGATCGCCGGCCAATCGCCGGGGGCGACGAGCTCGACGGGGCGCCCGCGCACGACCTCCGGGATCGCGCCGCTGGTCGTGGTGACGATCGCCAGCCCCGCGGCCATCGCCTCGGCGAGCACGAGCCCGAACTGCTCCTCCCAGAAGGCGTGGGGGACGTCGAACGGATGCAGCGCGGCCATCGCCGCGCCCTGGCTGGCGAGCACCATCGCGGAGGCCTCGGCGAACACCGCGGGCATCTCCTCGTAGGGGACGCTGCGGATCTCCACCGCGTCGCTCAGACCCGAGGTCCGCCGCGTGCGCGCGCAGGCGCCGACTCCTCGGGGCCCGCACCCATGATCAGCAGCCGCGGGCGCAGCGTCTCGCCGCGTCGGCGCGCGGACGATGCCGCGGTGCAGCAGCGGCGAGCGCGCGCAGCACATCCTGGTGGCCCTTCTCCCACACCAGGCGACCGGGCGAGACGATCGTGTGCTCCGGCGCGCGCGGCGCCGCGTCGGCGGCGCGGCGCGAAGCGGCGCCGTAGTCGATTCCGGGCGGGCACACCGCGATGCGCTCGCTGCGGCACGCCCTCCAGCTGCAGCGCCAGCGCGGCGCGCTCGGTGGCCGCCAGGAACAGGTCGGTGTCGGCGAGCACCAGCTCGCGAAAGCGCCGCGCATGGCGGTTGCGGTAGGCGACGCAGCAGCGGCAGCGTCTCCCACACGGTCTGCACGAGCCGGAACCCGTGACGGCGCCTGCGCCGGCGCGCCGCCTCGGCGGCGAACCAGAAGCTCAGCTCGGCGGCGTGCACGATGTCGGCCGCGGCGAAGGCCTCCTCGGCTGACAGGTAGCGGTCGCCCAGCACGCCGGCCGCCAGCTCGCCGAGCGGGCCGCGGGGAAGCAGGTCGCGCAGCGCCCGCGCGGGCACCGCGCGCAGCCCGTCGGGCGCGACGAAGCGGTTCGAGCCGGTCAGCAGGTAGGAGACCTCGTAGCGGTCGGGCAGCTCGAGCCAGGGGCGCAGCTCCCATGGCGTCGCCAGATGGCCGCGCACGATGAGGACCGAGGGCACGGCCGGGCAGGCTATCGCGCACGAACGCGGCGCTTAGGCACAGCGTCCGTCGGACCCGGTCATCCCCTCATCCCCCGGCTACACGCAAACGCACGACGGTGTTGCGGCGCACCACAGCTCCCGGGGTCGGATACTGAGCAACGACGCGCCGTAACCCTCTCGGTGGCGGCACCAGAAGAACCGCACCGCGCAGATACTTGAGTGCCAGCGCGCGATAGGCGTCCTGCGGCGCAAAGCCGACCAGCCTCGGAACCGGCTGGTCGCTTTCCCCACCCTCTCCGCCGAACGCCGTCTGGTGCCCGCGAATCCTCCTACCTGCAAGAGGTCGTTCCAGAGACACCGTCAAGAACCCTGATCTCGACGCCGGGCACGACACAATCGTGCCGGGTGGGTATTCCGGCACTTCGGCGTGCATTTCGATGAGCACGCTCGCAGCCGTCTCACTGCACAGATACGCGACGGTTGCGAAGGCCACACCCGCCCATCGAATACTCGAGTTCCAGCGAGCGTTCGCTCCGTCCGACCGAGGACGCAGCCCAGTACGACGGCTCCACATGCCATGTGGGCCTGATCGGTTCACGCCGGCGACGCCACTCGCCAATCCGGCGACCCACGACCGCGCACCAGGCACAGGGCCACCCCCAGCATCGCGAGCGTCACGGTCGCTGAGAACGACACGCGCCGCACCGGCCTTTCGCGCTCCAACCCCATCTACTGAATGCTACAACTGCCACTATCCGCGACGAGGCACTCCCCTCTCGTCTGCTCGGGAGTTACGGCTAGGCTCTCTGCCGTGTCCCAGGGCCCCCTCCAGCAGGCTTTCGTCTACGGAGACATGGACAACGAGGAGGTGCTTCGCGGGCTCGGAGCGATCTCTGGACGGCTGCTGGACGTGGGCAGCGGCGCGGGCTCGTGGGCTCCGCGCCTGCGTGAGGCGGGCGCAGCGCGAGCTCGTCGCCCTCGACCCCTCGGCGGCGGCGATCGCGCGTCGCGGGCGAGCGCTACGACGCGGCGGTGTCGGGCACGATCGAGGACACCGACGCTGGCGGCCCTCGGCGGCACGCCGTTCGACGTGATCGTCGTGGCGGACGTACTCGAGCACCTCGTCGATCCCGTGGCAGGCGCTGCAAAAAGCTGCGCAGCTGGGCGGCGCCGCGGCGCGCTGCTCGCCGTATCGGTGCCCAACCTGCGCTTCTACCGCCTGGTCGGCAACCTCGTCCTGCGCGGGGAGTTCGAGTACGAGCCGTGGGGCGTGCGCGACTGGACGCATCTGCGCTGGTTCACGCGCCGCAGCCTCGCGCGCAGCCTCGCCGCGAGCGGATGGGAGCCCCAGCGCTGGGTCACCTCGACAACGCTCAAGGGACGGCTGCTCGGCAGGGTGAGCGAGCAGCTCGCCAACGACTTCCTGCGCCAGCAGCTCACCGTGGTGGCGAGGGCGTCGACCTCCGACTCCTCGCCGCGCCGGCAGGCTGCGGCGGGGTGAGGCGCTCGCCCGAGCGTCCGCGCCAGCGTCGCCTGCAGGTCGGCGACACGCACCGGGCCGCAGCGGGCGGCGCAGCTCGCGGCGGCGGCGGCGCACGGCGGCAAGCGAGCCGAGCAGCGTGAGCACGGCGGGGTAGTAGTAGGGCTTGCGCAGGCTGCGCCGCAGCTCCCCGACGAGGTAGTCGCGCAGGTCGTCGCCGTCGAGCAGCAGCGCCCAGTGGGTCAGGCGCACGTTCTGATAGGTGCGGAACTCGCGCACGTACGGATTCAGCGACCGGCGCACGGTCGAGCCGCTGGCGTGGTCGAAGCGAACGTCCGGGTGGAAGACGGAGCGCCAGCCGTGCAGCCAGGCCCGCAGGCCGAGCTCCACGTCCTCCCAGTAGAGGCCCGGGAAGCACGTCCCAGAAGCCGCCGAGTGTGAGGAACATCTCGCGCCGATACAGGCCGGCGCCGCCGGACACGTAGGCGACGTTGATCGGCTCGCTCGCTCCGGCGAGCGCGGTCGGCTCGAGCACCCACTGGCGCTCCCAGCGTGCGGACGTCGGGCCGGAGTCGATCTCGTCCCGAGGCGGTGTCGATCACCTCGCCGCCGACGGCGAACACGCTCGGATCGGCGCGCATCGTCTCCCACATCGGGTCGATCACGTCCGCGGCGGGGCTGACGTCGTTGTTGAGCATCATGAAGGCCGCGCACGTCGATGCCGCGCACGGCCTCGTTGTAGGCGTGCAGCCTGCGGTTGTCCTGGAAGGCGATCAGCTCGACCCCGCGAAACGAGGCGACGACCTCGCGGGAGTCGTCCTCGCTGGCGTTGTCGATGACGTACACCCGTGCGTCGACCGGCGCTCGCCGGGCCGCCTCCACGACGGCCGGGAGATGGCGGCGCAGGAGATCGGCGCCGTTCCAGTTGAGCACCACGAGGGCGATCCCGGAAGCCGAGGGCATGGTGGGCCGGCACCATATCGCGCGTGGGCGACCGCGCCGCTCAGCGATTCCACGTGCGGCGCGGGCAGCAGCTCGCGTGATCTCCCTGGGAGTGGCGCGCGGTGACCGCGATCACGCAGTCCGTACGCGGCGAGGGCAAGGATGGCCCGCACGAGCGAGGGGACGCCCGACAGCAGGGCGAGCACCACCGCCGGAGCCGCCGCGAGCGCAACCTTGAGAATGACCGCGAGCCCGGGACGAAGCTCGCGATGGCCGCGCAGCAGGGCCACCAGCGAGCCGATCGCGAGCACGCTCTCTCCGCACAGGGTGGCGACGGCGGCGCCCGTCGCGCCATGGCTGCTCGCCAGGACGATGGTCAGCGAGCAGCTGACCAGGAAGGCCGCGAGATTGACCAGCAGCACGCTCTTGTAGCGCATGAGCGACAGCAGCGCGAAGCTCCAGCCGGCGAGCACGAAGGATGCGATCAGCGCGATGCCCTGGATCTGCAGCACCCCGGCAGCGGCGGCGTATTTCGGTCCGGCGATCACGTGGATCATGAACTGGGCGCCGGCGAGCGTTCCCAGCGCGGCTGCCACCCCCATGATCAGCGACACCTCGAATATCCGCTGCAGCGCATAGGCCAGGCGCTCGCGATCGTCTCGCGCCGCGCGCGCGAGCAGCGGCAGCGCTCCGCCGACCAGCAGTCCGGGCACCGCGCCGACGACGATGAAGATCCGAAACGAGGCCGCGAACAGGCCGCTCTGGTGGGCACTCGACACCAGGCTGGTGAGGATCTGCGCGGTGAACACATAGAGCGTGCCGACCGCCGTGGCCAGCGAGAAGGACACCGTCAGCCGCAGCAGCGCGAGCCAGTGGCGCGGGCGAAAGCCCATGCGCAGCGAGATCTGATGGCGCGCCAGCGCGGCCGTCGGGGGGATCAGCACCAGGTTCACCGCCAGCGCGATCGCGAGCAGCGGGAGCACGCCGGCGCCGAGCACGCACCAGCGCGACGATCGCAGCCACCGTGAGCACCTGGCGCGCGAGGTCGAGCGCGGACAGCGTGCCCAGGCGCAGCGCGGCGGCGAGCGGGATCGTGTGGGTGTGCTGCACGACCATCGCGATCGTTCCCAGGCTGGCGAGCACGGCTCCCACGAGCAGAGCGGTGCCGTAGCCGGCCGCCGAGCGCGAAGGCGGTGACCAGCAGCACCCCGAACGCGGTCAGCGACCATCCGCAGGCCGAGCAGATCGCGCATCAGCGCGTCGCGCTCGGCGCCCTCGCGCACGGCGAACTCGCGCGTGCCGACGCTCGACATGCCCGCATCGGTGATCGCCGAGACGACCCCCACGAGCGAGAGCACGGTCGTGTACTCGCCGAAGCGGACAACCCCGAGATGGCGGGTGAGCA
This sequence comes from uncultured Solirubrobacteraceae bacterium, assembly GCA_963764185.1. Classification (GTDB taxonomy): domain Bacteria; phylum Actinomycetota; class Thermoleophilia; order Solirubrobacterales; family Solirubrobacteraceae; genus Palsa-744. Next base: position 154,355 of record CAVXRF010000012.1, read on the forward strand.
GCGCCGCCGAGAGCACCGACAGGGCGACCATCAGCGACGTAGGTGCCGAAGCGCAGGGCGCCTCCGCGGACGATCAGCCCACCGGCCTCGCTGCTGTCCAGGACGTCGACGGGCCTCGACCGAGGTCTCTCCAAAGGGCTGCTCGGTCGGCGCTCATCAGCCGCGCCCTGCCAGGCGCGTGCATAGCTCTCGAGCGTGCCGCGCGCGGTCGCCTCCCACGTGAACGACGCCTGGCGCTCGCGGCCCCGCGCGGCCAGCTCGCGCGGCGAGGTCGCGGTCGCTGAGCAGCTCGATGAGCGCGCGTCGGCGATGTCGGCCACGCTCGTAGCGGGTCGAAGTAGCGCGCCGCCTCGCCGGCCACCTCGGGCAGCGCGGAGGCGCGCGAGCAGGCGACCGGCACGCCGCGGCGCATGGCCTCGAGGATCGGGATGCCGAAGCCCTCGTTGATCGAGGCGAACACGAAGCAGCGCGCCAGCGCCATACAGGCCCTCCAGGTCGGCGGCATCGACGTAGGCGGGGAAGGCGACGTTCCCATCTATTCCCAGCTCTGCGGCGAGGGCCTGCAGGTCGCGCTCGTGTGCGGTCGGGTTGCCGGGCATGACCAGCACCACGTCGGGCCAGCGCTCGGCCACTGCGACCATCGCCCGCACCAGCCGTTCGAGGTTCTTGTGGACCTTCTTGGCCGACACGGTCAGGATCACCGGACCGTCGCCCAGCCCGAGGCGCGAGCGCAGCTCGCGCCCGGCGGCGTCGGCGCACGCAGCTCGCCGCCGCGCGCGGCCAGCGGGATGACGTCGATGCGCTCGCGCGGCACGCGCAGGTAGCTCGACCACGTGTTCGGCCCCGGCCTCGCGACAGGACGATCACGCGGTCGGCCCCGCGCGCCACGGGCGGCACGATCATGCGCCACAGACGCGTCGTCCAGCGCTCGCCGGGGTCCGGGGCGACGATCCAGGTGAGGTCCGCGAGCGTCACGACGTTGACCGCGCGGGTGCGAAGGGGGGCGGTCAGGGCGACGCTGTGCAGCAGGTCGACCTGCCTGCCGGCGATCGCGCCGAGCACGGTGAGCTCGCCCAGCGGCCTTCAGTCCTCGCCGGCCCAGCAGCGGGTGGGTCACGAGCTCGACGCTCCTCCCAGCCCTCCGCCCTCGAGGTAGTCGAGCCCGCGCGGACTGCAGAACACGCTGAAGCGCACCTGCGGAGCGAGGCGCACCAGCTCGGGGACGAGCGCGCGCACGTAGGTGTCGAGACCGCCCATGCGCGGCTCGAGGAACAGCGCGTTGATCCCCACACGACCGGGCAGGGGCATGTTCACGGCGTGTGTTGCCGGCTCGCAGTCGAATCGACAGCGCGCTGGAGGGCGCGATCTGCGCGAGCGTGACCGCGCGCATGTCCGCTCCCTCGCTCAGCGCGCGATACCACTCGACGATGCTCTGGAGTGCCGAGTCGAGCCTGACCGGTGGCCGCCAACCCAGGCGTGAACGCGCACGCGAAGAGTCGAGCTTGAGGTAGCGCGCCTCGTGAGGATGGGGGCCGTCGTCGACGGTCCAGCGGAGCTCCCCCGGCCACAGCTCGGCCATACGCTCGACGATCCAGCCAACCGGGCGGGCGTCCTCCTCGGCGGGCCCGAAGTTCCATCCCGCCGCATGCTCGGCCGAGTCCCACAGCGCCTGGGCCAGCACGAGGTACCCGCTGAGCGGGTTGAGCACGTGCTGCCACGGGCGGATCGAGTTGGGGTTGCGCACGCGCACCTCTTCGCCCGCCAGCGCCGCCCGCATGATGTCCGGCACGAGCCGGTCGGCGCCCCAGTCCCCGCCGCCGATCACGTTTCCCGCCCGCGCCGAGGCCAGCCGCGTGCCGTCGGCCGTCTGCGAAGAAGGAGCGGCGGAAGGCCTCGGTGACGAGCTCGGCGCAGCCCTTGGAGCTCGAGTAGGGGTCGTGGCCGCCCATCGGCTCATCCTCTCGGTAGCCCCACTCCCACTCGCGGTTCTCATAGCACTTGTCCGAGGTGACGTTGACGATCGCGCGCACATCTCCGCCGTGCACGCGCACCGCATCCAGCACATTGGCGGTGCCCATCACGTTGTCTGAAACGTCTGCCGCGGCTCGGCGAACGAGCGGCGCACGAGCGGCTGTGCCGCCATGTGGATCACCACGTCCGGCGCGGCCGCCGCCAGAGCCGCGGCAACCGCCCGTGGGTCGCACACGTCGCCCTCGATGCTCTCCATGCCCTCGCCCACCCGCGCCAGCTCATACAGCGACGGCCGCGTGGGAGAACCTGACGAGAAGCCGGTCACGCGGGCGCCGAGGGACTGCAGCCACAGAGCCAGCCATGCGCCCTTGAAGCCGGTGTGGCCGGTCAGCAGGACGCGGCGATCCCGCCAGAACGCGGGGTCGACGGTCCCCGGGCGCGGGTGCGCGGGGTTCACATGCCCGCGCTCGGCGGCCGATCCTGCTCCGCGCTCACGCCGCAGGACCAGATCTGCCATGGAGCCGCGCCGGAGCGCCACAGCTCGCTCGAGGTCGTTGCGGTCGCGCAGCGTGTCCATCGCCCGCCAGAACCCATCATGGCGGTAGCAGGCGAGCTGGCCCTCCAGCGCGAGCGCCCGCATCGGCTCCTGCTCCCACACGGTGTGATCGCCATCGATGTACCGGTCGACTCGCGGTGACAGCACGAAGAAGCCGCCATTGGCCCAGCCGCCGTCGCCGCGCGGTTTCTCCTCGACTCCCGCACCCGCTCGCCATGGATGTCGAGGGCGCCGAAGCGGCCGGGCGGTTGCACGGCGGTCACGGTGGCGCTCGTGCCCTGCTCGCGGTGGAAGGCGATGAGGGCCGTGATGTCGATGTCTGCGACACCGTCTCCGTAGGTGAAGCAGAAGTCCTCGTCGCCGACGTACTGGCAGCACGCGCTTCAACCGCCCGCCGGTCATCGTCTGTTCGCCGGTGTCGACCAGCGTCACCCGCCATGGCTCGGTCTCGGAGCGATGCACTTCGCATGTCGCCGCGCGCGAGGTCGAACGTGACGTCGCACGTGTGCAGGTAGTAGTTGGCGAAGTACTCCTTGATCAGGTAACCCTTGTAGCCGAGGCAGATGACGAACTCCTCGATGCCGTGGGCGGCATAGATCTTCATGATGTGCCACAGCATCGGCTTGCCGCCGATCTCGACCATCGGCTTGGGACGCGTGACCGTCTCCTCGCTGAGTCGCGAGCCGAACCCGCCGGCCAGGATCACGGCCTTCACGGCGTGCAGGTTATTGGACGCCGACCACGCTCAGGACTCGATGCAGGGCTTCTGGTAGATCTTGGGCACGGGTGCACCGATTGCGAGCGGTGTCGCGGGGAGATCCTTCAGATCCATGCGGGCGAGCTGGACCGGCCCGAGAGCGATCGTCTGGCAGCTCTCGAAGCCCGGGCCGTTGATGACTTCCCTGGCGGTGCTCTCCTGCGCCCAAGCGAGCTCATCAGCGCTGAGGTCCAATCCGACGATGTGACCCTCACCGGTGAAGTCAGCGACGGGACGCTTCCGTCCGGTGCGCAGGTCGAGCAGCTCGAGCTGTTCGCCTTCGGCGCGGGACTCGGTGACATAGGCGATCCGTCCGTCCGACAGGGCCGCCGCGCCTCTGATGGTTTCCGGACCGCGAGGAGCGCTCGAGACAACTCCCCCGGTGGCACGGAGTTCGGGTAGTTCGCGGGCGGCGTGGTCTGCCGGCGAGGCCCACCAGCCGGAGGACAGCGCCCCGGTCGGGGGCGGACCGAAGAAGATCGACGTCACGAGCACATCGCCTTGCGCGTCGATCTCGGTGGTGAGCGCGCCAGCCACGCGCCACCCGCGTACAGGGGCTGTGATCCGGTAGAGGGTCCGCCCGCGCCGGGCGCCGATGACGGCCACGGTGATCCGGGTTACGCTACCCAGACGCCCCGTTTCGGCGGGCGCCGCGGCGTAGCTGACGGCCACGCGCGCACCCGCTGCCGCCAGGCCGACCACGGCCGGAGCGATGGTGGTGACCGTGCGCCTGACGGCGCTTGGCAGGCTGACCGCCACGAGAGCCAGGCGCTTGCCGGCGTGCCGATGCAGGCAAGCCGGATCGACCACGACATAGAGCGTCGAGCCGGCCAGGGCCAGCAGCGCGGGCTCATCGGATGTCGGCGGGGAGGCGGATTCTTCGGAATTCGGGCTGACAGGCCGGCACCCGCGCAGCGACTCAACCGGCGTGAGCCGCCCGCCCAGCCTCCCCGCCTCCACACCGCCGGCGCCCGCCACGGCCAGCCAGTCCGAGCCGGCGGACGTGACCGTGTACGCACCGGCGCCGGGCAGCCGGCGGGTGCTCCCGGCGGCAGTCGTCAGCATGTCCGATCCGAGGCCCCGCCACACGAGGCCCGCAGGTGTGATCCGAGGGCCGGCGCCGAAGCCGTCGGCGTTGGCGACGGTGGCACGTGCAAGCCCGGGCGAGAGAAGCGCGACAGCGAGCGTGGCTGCGCACAGCAGCGCCGCCACGCAGGCAAGCGTCGCCCCAGACACCGTGCCGGGTGTGCCGCGCAAGTCGCGGAACCTACGCACGTGGCTGACCATATGAAGAGGAAAGCACGGCGCGCCGCTCGAGCGCGCCCTCAGCGCTCGTGCACGCCCACCACGTTCGAGGAGCCCGCCGCGAACGGGAAGTCGGATTCCCGTTCTGAGCGAACGCGGAACTGGTAGTCGGCGGGGCCCGGAAACTTGAAGGTGTAGCTCGAGCGGTAGCGGCCGTGGGCATCGGTGCTGATCACGTCGAACTCGATCCACGCACCGCCGGGTGAGCGCGCCTCGAGCACGAGCTGCTTGCCGCCGGCCGGGATCGGCCCGCCGAGCAGCCGTCCGCGGAAGAAGATGCTCCGGCCCACGCTCGCGCTGCGCGGCGCGACGCTCAGGCGGATGCCGGCGCGCACCGACAGCGTGAGCGCGCGCGCCGTGACCGACGGCGTTTCGCCCAGATGGCTGCGGTAGGCGAACCGAAGGACGCGCGATGAGACCCCGCCCCGCACGCGCATGCTGAACCGGCCGTTCGCCCCCGTCCGCGGGCCGGCCATCGCCACGGGCTTCGAGCCCACATAGGCCGGGGTGGCGGTGAGATCGACGAGCGCCCCGGAGATCGGCGCCCCGCCGGGAGCGGTGAGCCGCCCCTGGACCGTCGCCGAGCGCCCGTAGTCGCGCGTGATCTGCGCCCTCCTCGTGCCCTTCCAGCTGACGCTCAGGCTCGCCTGCGCGGAGGCGTTCGCCCCGTTCGCCGGACCGGGCGGGGGCGGGTTTGCGATCGTGATCTGGCGGTCCATCACCGGCGCCTCGTTGCCGGCGGCATCGATCACGCTCACGACCAGATGATGGGAGCCGTTGCCCACCCTGGTGGTGTCGAACGGCACATCGGCGCTCACCGAGGCCGGGCACGGGTGCACGTACAGGAAGGCAGCCAGCCCGTCGGTCGTCTGGCCGACGTTGCGGCAGCGCCCGCCGTCTTCGTCCACCACCGTGCTCTGCACCACCTGCCCGTCGACGCTGAACACGGCCTCGTACACGCCCGCGCCGGGGTCGGTCGCGGTGAATGTCAGGTCGCTGTCACCCCGCACGGACGCGGCGCTCGCCAGTTCGCCGTTGACGTTGCCGGCCGTCGGGCCGGCGCTCTGTTCGAGGACGATGTCCGCGGCGTATACGTGCACGGCCGCCTCGTAGCCGCTGCGCGTCATGTTCGCCTTCCTTGCAGCTGAAGTCTGCGACCCCGCCGCAGGAGGCGATCACATAGATTCGCGAGCCCAGGTTGGCGGCGGGCACGACCACGCGGTTTTCGCCGGACAGGGGCTGCGTGGTGTTGCCTTGACCGGCACACGCCGATCCTGATCGCATTCGTCGAAGATGTCGGTTTCGGCCGGCCCCGCGAGCCAGAACTCGTAGGCGGCGTTGATCGCCGCGCCGCCGTCGGCGTCGCCCGCGCGCCACAGCGTCGCGCCGGCGATGCTCTCGCCGACGGGGGCTTCAAATGCCCACGTGGCGATGTCGGTGTTGGCGGTGCGTTTGGCCTCGCCGAGGGCTGCCAGCAGGGCGCCACCCGGCTGCTGACACGTGTCTTCCGCGTAAGCGGACCCGGCCGCCGACCCGCTCCATCCGTCCGCCGGGGCGCTTTCGCCCACCGGCGTCCGGCAGCTGTACACGTGGTAGGAGCCCGCCTGCGCGGCCGCAGCCGTCGCCGCCAGCGCCAGGCAGGTCACGAACGCTCCCTTCACCAACGCCAGCAAGGTCATCTCAACCCCATGTCGCTCCGGGGGGCCTCGTGCCCCCCCTCCCGGGCAAGTCTGTCAGAGCGAGAATCTGATCGGCAGCTCGGCCAGTCCATAGATGCCCGAGACGCTCTCGAATACCGGGTCGCCGTCGAGCTCGAGTTTGCGCAGGCGCTGGGAGAGGAACGCCAGCCCCTCCTGCAGCTCGACGCGGGCGAGGTTGGCGCCGAGGCAGTAGTGGACGCCCGCGCCGAACGTCAAGGGGCGCGCGCGGCCGTAGTCCGCCGTGATATCAAAGCGGTTCGGGTCGCCGTCCCCGCCGGTGCCCGCGTCGAGGTCGCGATTGCCCGTGAAGGCGCACACCATCAGCACCGTGCCCTCCGGGAAGGTCACGTCGCGGAAGGACACCTCCTCGGTCAGGATGCGCGCGGTGAACGGCGTGATCGGCTCGAACCGCAGCGCCTCCTCGACCGCCTGCGGGGCGAGCGACGGGCGCTCTGCCAGAAGCGCCCACTGCTCGGGGTGTTCGGCCAGCAGCCTGATCGCGTGTGCGAGCTGGCTCTGGCTCGTATCGACGCCGCCGACCAGCACGTTGAACACGAGGTTGATGCACTCCACGTCGCTGAGGCGCTCGCCCTGCTCCTCGGCCTCGATCAGCTTCGAGATGAGATCGTCGCCCGGGCTCTCCCGCCGCGCGCTCACGAGCGCCTCGGCGTACTCGTAGAACTCCTCGACCGCCTCGGTGATCTCCTCGAGCTCGCTCGCCATGCTCGCCGCGTCGAACTGCCGCTGAATCCAGTTCGACCAGTGGTGCAGCTTCGGCGCGTCCTGCAGCGGTGCGCCCATCACCGTCGCGATCGCGAGCGACGGGTACGGCTTGGCGAACGCCTCCACGAACTCACAGCGGAAGGTGCCGTGGTCGGGGTGGCCGTTGGATTCCGCCGCCGAGGACGCCGTCGCCTGTTTGAGCAGCTGCTCGAGGAAGTCCCTCATCGCCGGGCGGTAGCGCTCCACCGCGCGGGGCGACAGCGCCGGGTTGACGAGGCTGCGAAGGCGCGTGTGGTCGGGGCCGTTGACGTGCAGGATGTTGCGGCGCATCTGCTCATACAGAGGCCCCTCTGTCACACCGAAGATCTCGGCGATCTTCATCCCCGGGAAGATCGCCGCGCGCGTGCGCAGGAAGAACTCGGCGGACTCCCTGTCGAGCACCACGTAGCCGAACGGTCCCTCGGCCAGCCAGCCCTCGGAGCGCACCTCCGCCATCGCCTCATGGAAGCGCGCCCCCCGCAGCGAGGGATCGGTGTGGTCGAAGACGGGCAGCTCGAGCTCTGTCACCAGTGCCATCGCTCCATCCTCTCACCTCGATGCCATGCGCTCCGCGCGAGCCGGGTCACGCGCGAGCTTCTTGCCCGGATTGAAGAGGCCCTTGGGGTCGAAGCTGCGCTTGATCTCCTCGTGCAGCTGCACGGCCCGCGCGTCCCACTGTGACTCGAGCAGGCCCCGCTTCAGCCAGCCGACGCCATGCTCGGCGGCGACCGAGCCACCGAGCGAGACCGTCAGCGCGAACAGCTCCTCGCCGGCCGCCCGCGCCGCGTCGAGCTCGTCCTGCCGGCTCGGATCCACAAGCACCGTGGCGTGCACGTTGCCGTCGCCCCCATGCCCCCACGCGCAGGAGCGCAGCCCGTGGCGGGCGGCGATCTCGGAAAACCGTTCGAGCCCCTCCGCCAGCCGCTCGACGGGGAACGCGATGTCCTCGCTCACCTTGCCGCCGCGCACGGCCGTGACGACCCCGTTGAAGCCGTCCCTCCAGCGCCACAGCGCAGCGCTGTCGGACGGCTCCTCGATCGCGACCGCGCCGCCCTCGAGCAGCTCGAGAAGCGCGAGCCGCTGAGCCTCGACCTCCGCGCGGCTGCCGTCGACCTCGGCCAGCAGCGCGAACCCGGCCGCCGCCGGCATGTCCCCGGGATATCCGCCCGCAACCATCTCGAGCGTGTCCGCGTCGATGAAATCGAGCGCCGATGGAGTGATCCCCGCGGCGAACACGTCGAGGATCGCCGCGCAGCCGTCCGCGCGGCTGCGCATGAACGCGACCAGCGGCGCCGTCGCCTCCGGCGCCGGCAGCAGGCGCAGGCGCACGGCGGTGATCACCCCGAGAGTTCCCTCAGAGCCGATCAGGAGGCTCCTCAGGTCATAGCCGGCCACGTCCTTGCCCGCCCAGCCGCCGATCTGCACGAGCTCCCCCGGCGCCAGCACCACCTCGAGGCCCCTCACCCACGCGCCCGTCACGCCGTACTTCAGCGCGTGCGGCCCGCCCGCGTTGGTGGCCACGTTGCCGCCGATCTGCGACTGCTCGGAGGCGCCCGGGTCGGGGGCGAAGAACAGCCCGTTCTCGCGCGCGAGCCGCTGCACGTGCCGCGTCGTCACGCCGGCCTCCGGGTGGATCCTCCACAGGCCGGGTTCCAGCTCGCGCACCGCCCGCAGGCGCTCGAGCGAGCATACGACGCCTCCGACCGTGGGCACCGCTCCGCCGGTCAAACCCGTGCCTCCTCCGCGGGGAACGATCGGCACGTCGTGCTCGTAGCACCACGACACCACCCGGGCGACCTCCTCAGCGCTCGCCGGCAGGACCACCGCGTCGGCGCGTCCCTGCACCTCCCGCCGGCGCGCCGCGTCCTGGTTGTAGGGCGACCCGGCCGAGGCCTCCAGCACGTGCTCGGCGCCGACCAGCCGGCTCAGCTCACGGTGCATCACAACCGCCGAGGCTAGCGGGCTCAGTAGCATGGGGTGGGTCATGGCGGTCACCCCGAAGCCCCCCGCGGAGGCGGCCGAGCCGAGCTTCCGCACCCTGTCGGGAGAGCCGGTGCGCGAGCTCTACACGCCCGCCGACCTCCCCGCAGGGATAGAAGGCCCCGAGGATCCGATCGGGCGGCCCGGCGCCTACCCGTTCACGCGCGGCATCTACGAGTCGATGTACCGCGGGCGGTTGTGGACGATGCGCCAGTTCGCCGGCTTCGGCACGAGCGAGGAGACCAACGAGCGCTTCCTGTACCTGCTCGACCACGGCCAGACCGGGCTCTCCACCGCCTTTGACATGCCGTCGCTGATGGGCCACGACTCCGACCACGAGCGCAGCCTCGGCGAGGTGGGCCGCGAGGGCGTGGCGATCGACACGCTCGATGACATGCTCACGCTGTTCAGAGGCATCGACCTCGGCGAGGTGTCGGTGTCGATGACGATCAACGCTCCCGCCGCGATCATGCTCGCCTTCTACGTCGCCGCGGCCGAGGCGGATCCCCTCGGCGGCGCTGGGCCGACCCGCCCGAGCGCCTGTCGGGGACGATCCAGGCCGACATCCTCAAGGAGTACATCGCCCAGAAGGAGTGGTGCTTTCCGATCGATCCCGCGATGCGCCTGTGCGGGGACATGATCGAGTGGTGCACCCGGCACATGCCGCGCTGGCACCCGATCTCGATCTCCGGCTACCACATCCGCGAGGCCGGCTCGACCGCCCAGCAGGAGCTGGCGTTCACGCTCAAGGACGGCCTCACCTACGTCGAGCAGGCCGTCGAACGCGGCCTCGACGTCGATCAGTTCGCGCCGCGCCTGTCGTTCTTCTTCAACGCCCAGATCGACTTCTTCGAGGAGATCGCCAAGTACCGCGCCGCCGGCGCATCTGGGCGCGGGAGCTCAGCAGACGTTCGGCGCGAAGGACCCGCGCTCCTGGCAGATGCGCTTTCACGCGCAGACCGCTGGAGTCAGCCTGACGGCGCAGCAGCCGCTCAACAACATCGTGCGCACCACCATCGAGGCGCTCGCGGGCGTGCTCGGCGGCACCCAGTCGCTGCACACCAACTCCTACGACGAGGCGCTCGCGCTGCCGACCGAGGAGGCCGTCACGATCGCGCTGCGCACCCAGCAGATGATCGCGCACGAAACCGGCGTCACCAACACGGTCGACCCGCTCGGGGGCTCCTACTTCATCGAGGCGCTCACCGACGAGCTGGAGGCAGCGCGCTATGAGTACTTCGCCAAGATCGACGAGCTCGGCGGGCATGGTCGAGGCGGTCAAGCGCAACTACCCCCAGCGCGAGATCGCGGACGCGGCGTTCGCGCTCCAGCTGCAGATCGACGGCGGCGAGCGGGTCGTCGTGGGCGTCAACCGCTACGCGCTCGCCGAGGAGCAGCCGATGCCGACGCTGCGCATCGACCCGGCGCTCGAGCGAAAGCAGATCGGCCGGCTCAGCGCCGCGCGCGCAAGCGCGACGGCGCCGCCGTCGAGCGTGCGCTGGCGGCGCTGCGCGAGGACGCCGCCCACGATGAGCGCAACCTGATGGACCCGCTGCTCCAATGCGCCCGCGCGCACGCCTCCGAGGGCGAGATCGTCGCAGTCGCTGCAACAGGTGTTCGGCGACTACACCGAGACGCCCGTCTTCTGAGCGCCGCGCCGTGACGCGAGTACGCTCGCCTCAGGCGGCGCCAGCCGCGCTCATCGAGGCCTGCCGCGAGATCGGGCGCTTGCCCCAGCCGGTCCTGTGCGCATAGGAGATCAGGCGGCCGAGGTAGTCGCTCGGATCGGGGCTCTGCACGCCCGCGCTACCGAGCAGCTCCCGGGCGCGGGCATCGTTGAAGCGGCAGCGCACGTCGAAGTAGGGCACGAACGCCTCGCCTCCGGCCGGCAGGCCCGCGCCGGCCTGCGGTTGCGCGAAGCGCACCGGCACCCGCCCGGTCAACGCCGAGTGCAGCTCGACGAGCTCGCCCGCGCTCAGCGCCCGAGCGCCCGCGACGAGGTTGTAGGTGCCGCTCGCCCGCTCATCGCCGAGCAGCGTCAGGATCCCGTCGGTGACGTAGTCGACCGGCACGAAATCCACTATCGAGTCCTCGCTCGCCGGCACCTCCGTCGAGCAGTCCCCGTTCGAAGGCCCGCATCGGCCAGTAGAGGACGTTGAACACCGGCGTCCAGCCGCTCGCGCCGGTGCCCGACCACGATGCTCGGCCGCGCGATCGCGAGCGGCAGATCCGGAAGCGCCGCAGCAGCTGCTCGGCCTCGTGCTTGGAGCGCTCATAGGTGTTGCGGAACTCCTGGCCCACGTCGAGATCCTGCTCGCCGAATTCCCCGCGTGGCGACCGCTGACATATGCGGTCGAGACATGCACAAGCCGGCGCAGGTATCCACCGGCCGCGATCGCGCGCCGCCAGCTCGATGACGCGCTCGACACCCCCGACGTTGATCTCCCGCGCCTCTCCCAGGGGCAGCTCAAAGGAGATCGACGCCGCGCAGTGGATGATCGATCGACCGAGCCGATCAGCCGCGCGCGGTCTCGACGGACAGGCCGAGCCCTCCTCGAGAAGGTCGCCGCGCACCGCCCGCACCTGCGCGCGCGCGCCGCGGCGGCTCGTCGTAGAGTCGCGCCAGCAGCTCCTGCAGGCGCTCACGGGCGCTCTCGTCGTCGCGCGCGCGCACGAGCACCACGACCTGCTCCTCGCCCCGCTCGATCAGCCGAGCGAGCGCATCCATCCCCAGGAAGCCCGTCGCCCCCGTCAGCAGGATCGCGCCGCTCATGCATCGCGCGGAGCACGGCCGCGGCCGGCGAGGGACAGCCCATCGCGTGATAGCCGCCGTCCACGTGCAGGATCTCGGCGGTGATCCTGCGGGCGAGCGGGGACAGCAGAAAGCAGGCGGCGTCGGCCACCGGCCCCGGGTCCTGCGCATCCCAGGCCAGCGGCGCGGTTGCAGACCACACGCTCGGCGAGATCGGAGAAGCCGGGGATGCCGCCCGCGGCGAGCGTCTCGATCGGTCCGGCCGAGACCAGGTTCACGCGGATCTCGTGCGGGCCGAGCTCGCGCGCCAGGTAGCGCGCGACGGCCTCGAGCGCGGCCTTCGCCACACCCATCCAGTCATACGACGGCCACGCCACGCCGGCGTCGAAGTCGAGACCCACGACGCCGGCACCGTCGGGCGCCTGGCTGAGCAGCGGCAGCAGCGCCGCCGCGAGCGCCTTCAGCGAGAACGCGCTCGTTTCGTATGCGACACGGCGCTCTCCACGGGCGTCTGCAGGAACCCGCCGCCGAGCGCATCCGGCGGGGCGTAGGCGACGGCGTGCAACAGGCCGTCGAGCGCTCCCCAGCGGGCGTCGAGCTCCGCGCGGACGCGCTCGAGGTCCTCGGGGCTGTTGACGTCCAGCTCGAGCACCTCAGCGCGCTGCGGCAGCTGGCCGGCCGATCGTTCGGTCATGCGCTTGGTGCGTCCGAAGCCGGTCAGGATCACCTCGGCGCCCAGCTCCTGCGCGCGGCGGCCGTGGCGAAAGCGATCGAGTTGCGGTTGAGCACGCCCGTCACGAGGATGCGGCGACCGTCGAGCATCAGCGGCGCACCTACAGCGGAATGTTGCTGGCCCGCGTGTCGGGCCGGTAGGCGCTGGCAAGAGCCTCGAAGCAGGAGGCGATGCGCCCGCGCGTCTCCCCCGGAGCGATCACCTCATCGATGAAGCCTTCGGCACTAGCGGCCTCGACACTCAGGTGCTCGGCCGCATAGGCGCCGGCCAGCCGGCGCCTGACGGTCGGCGGATCCTCCGCGGCCGCGATGTCGCGGCGAATATCAGGACGGTCGGTTTGTCGCTCGGTCTGGCCGATGTCCATTCAACGAATGACGACTGGTTTGATTCCATATTCGCGTACCTCATTGCGGGGTTTGTGCTGGGGCTGCGGCACGCAGGGCGGTCATGGCAGGCGTGGATACCACTGGGCTCGTCCTTGTATCTGATCCACCGAGCAGCGATCGCCTACGGATATCAACCACCGTATGTAGAGACGGATGCCGACTCGGCCATGATGCCTCTTCGTACTGTGGCCCGCCGGTCTGGGGCTCGCTCTCGGGGCCTTCGTTCGATTCGGCATTTCCTGGGTCTTACGGGTCGGTGACTCATACGGCGACTGGAAATCAAGCTCGTCCGGCAACGGTAAGCCAGAAGTCACGCACATCCGAGATGGCGGTCCCGTGCATGCTTCATCGCGACAACCGGCGGCGACCTCCACCGAGCGAAAAGCCGGTCAACGTCTCACGGTACGGCGGTTAATGGCGATGATCGTTATTGATCGGCATCCACCTCGCATTCGTGCGATTGCTCCTCTATAGCGAGCGTTTTTTTGGCTTCGGCACCATCTACTCGGAGCGATACAGCGAGAGTCGCTTCATGACTGTACGTGTCGGAATGACTCGCGGAGAAGTCGAAGCGATCGTGGGACGACCGCTTCGCAAAGTTCCCTGGAATCAACATATGGGAACTGGTGACGAAGAGATGTGGCGGTACAGCGATCGGCCTGACGAACGGCCAATTACTGGCGACGATGGGTCGTTTCAAGAACGGCAAGGTTGCGGATGTCATCAACGATTTCTGGCTTGATTGATCGCGAGACCCCAAATAACATCATGAGAATATCCATACCACCGTTTGTCGACATGATTCGGTTTGCGCTTATACTTCGCGGTGTCCGCCGCAACGTCGACGTGGGGAGGGCGAGGGTCCGGCCGAGCCGGCATTGGCACTCGGCTCGCCGGGAGGCTGCCCTCCAGAATGTCTCAGCCAACCGCGCGAAATTGTCTTTGCGGAGTTTTACTGATAACTCAGTGAACGCGGTGCTGGCAGCCCGAAAGCGAGCGGTCGAGCAGTGCCACCCCGACATTTCCCCCGAACACATCATGTTCGGCGTGGCGACTCTTCGCCGCCGGTGCCTGGCACGAACCGTCCTGGAGAGTCTCGGCCTGAATCTAGCGCACGAAGCGATGTCGATCGCAGCCCTGGCTGATTCCCACTCGCCGGGGGAGTCGAATACCCATCCCCGCCTTGGCCCAGAAGCGAAGCAGTTGCTGAATCGGGCGATCGAGAAAGCTCGTGGGTTGGGCGTGAAGTACGTAGCGACAGAGCATCTCGTCTTGGGGCTGCTAGATGGGACAGGGCCGGCGGCTGAGTTCCTGCATGAGCGAGGCATCACCACGGATCGCTTCCTTGCGGAGGTACGAGAAGCTGTATGTGCCATGAAGCCCTCCACACAACCGAACCTCGGAGAAACCAAGCCTTCACTGATCTTTGTGTCGGCTCTTTGCCTTTCTTGCGAGGGCCGTCGCATCAAGCAACGCTTGGTTTGGCCAAGCCCGTAGCAAGCCCTCATGACCCCGCCTCACCATCGACCCACCTCGCGGCCCGACCAGAGCGAGGGTATAATTCTTGAGGTCGAATCATTGGGTCCGGGAAAACTCTGATGACGATGCTCAGCCCCGAACAGCGACATGCGATCGGTAAGGCAGGTTGCCACCCGTTCCGATAATCGATTCCGAGGCACATCTGGCCCACCTCATCTCGATCTCCAATCCCCGGGGAACCGGCCATGGATCTAACGTTGACGATTCCGGATGAGCTCGCAACCCGCCTTCGCGGTCGGGGACCGGCTGCCCGAGATACTCGAGCTCGGGCTGCGGGAGTGGCTTTCGACCTCGCCGGGCTATGCCGGCCTGAACGGCCTGCTCGAGACGCTGGCCCGCCTTCCCTCGCCGGAGGAAGTCCTTGCCCTCGACCCGCGCCGGTCCTTCAGGACCGCATCGAGGAACTGCTCGACAAGAACCGCGCCGGCGGCCTGTCGGACGAGGAACGCAGGGAATGGGACGCTATGAGTACATCGAGCACCTCATCCGTCTGGCCAAGGCCCGAGCCATCCAGCGGCAAGTGCACGGGTGAGTGGCCATGAGCACGACGCACATTCCCACCGCCTTGCGACACGCGTGGCGAGGCATTCGCACCGCCGCGGCGCTGGAGATCGAGAAGATGCAACGAATCGCCGCAACACCCGGCTTGACCAAGCCAATCTCGGCACGATCAACCGATCAAGAACCTGTTCCGGCCGGCGCTGGCTCTCGCCACGCCCGGGTCAATTCCGCGGCCCAGGCGGCATCTTCGGGATCCAGACGCGGGGCTGGTGGGCGCTTGGCGTAGTCAACCGCCCCCCGGCGGTAAGGGCCGGTGTTATAAGCACGGTTGAACACGAACTGAAGGTCTAGCGGCACTTCCTCTTCACCTTGCTTGAGTGGCACCGGAATGCAGGGGAGCCATTCGCGCAGGCCCACGGGAAAGATTTGATAGCGGGTCGAGAAACTGGTGCGCTGCCAGGCCCGGTTGACCAGAACCAGGTAAGCGGGCGGCGGCTTGATCGTCTTGATCATAGTCTTGAGGTCCACTGTCGGTAAGATCCGCCGGCCCGCTCGCACGAAATCGAGCTCGATCAGATTGGCGTCGCTCTCCAGGACCTCGCGCTGCTTGAACCCGTATGCCTCGCGGTCCGGCCCGGCTCTCTTGTTCGAGGGCTGACAATCTCGATCAGCGTGATCAGCTTGTGGCCCTGGGACGGGTCGCGGATTTCCACAAAGTGATGCCGGATCTGGCTCGAGGCTCATCGCCGTCTCGATGGAAGGCGAGATATCCGCCTGGGACGCTCGCAGCACGGCCACCGCCTCGCCGCCGCTGCTCTCGGGAAGGTTGGGATGGCGGACCACCGTGACGTCGGGGACGATCCGTCTGCCGCTCTCCTTCTTCCTCGACAATGCCCAGCTCCGGGCGCATCTCGAGGTCGGCGTAATAGGGAGCCGGCAAGATGACCGTTCA
Source organism: uncultured Solirubrobacteraceae bacterium (assembly GCA_963764185.1). Taxonomy (GTDB): domain Bacteria; phylum Actinomycetota; class Thermoleophilia; order Solirubrobacterales; family Solirubrobacteraceae; genus Palsa-744. The sequence goes on from CAVXRF010000012.1 coordinate 170,249, forward strand.
ATTCCGTGCTGAGCTCGCGATGCAGAATCTGTGGTGAAAACCCGGCCAGATGTCCGGCGCTTCCAGATACGGGTCCATGCCGGGAAACGGTGAAGGCATCGTCGAGAGACTCCTGAGGCTAACGAAAACCGTCGCCATCCCACGATCGTATCATTTCTTCCGCGCCCGGTCGATCAAGGCCGCGCCGTCGTGCTTCAGCTTGTGCAGCGACGGGCCGTGGACGTACATCATGTGGCCGGCTTCGTATTTTTCGATCGTGATGTTCTTGCGCAAGATCGGGTCGAGTCCCAGGCCGGCCAGGGTGTGCTCGACGGCGCGGTACGGGGTGGCCAGGTCGTAGTAGCCCGAGGCGATCAGGACCTTCATGTGGGGGTTCTTGGTCATGGCGTCCCTCAGGGCGTCGGTCGTCGCGGGGTAGCCCATCTCGCTTCTGCCAGTCCCAGCGGCCGACCCCTTCGCCCAGGATGTGGTAGGGGACGTCGCTCTTGTAGCCCAGCTCGGTCGCGGACGTAGTTGTTGAAGGTGGACGTGTACGGGGCGCGGACGCCGGCCAGGCTGGGGTCGAAGCTGGGTCCGTCGCGATCGCGGCCGAGCTCTCGATTCCCTGGTAGCGCGCGTCGAACCGGCCGATCGACCGCCGCTGTCGTTTCGAGCAGCTCCTTGCAGAAGTGGGACATCGTCGATCCGCAGGTGGTTCGCCTCGATGTCGGCGGCGTTCAAGCCGGTGTAGCGGGCCAGCCGCGCGGCGGCGTCGCTGCCGCTCATCGTCGGTGAGCTGGTCGCCGCGGGCGAGGATCGAGGCATATTCGCGGTCGGCCCACTGCTCGACCTCCTTGAGCACCACCGGCAGGTCGAGCCTGCTGCAAGTCGGCCGGCAGCTTCTTGTGGTACCAGGCCGACGCCGCGTACGAGGGAAGGTAATTCAGGAACGGCAGGTCGTTGCCTTCATTGAAAACGAAGCCCTGGAAATCGAGCGCGCACGAGACCAGGATCAGGCCGTTGAAGGCGATGCCTTGGTCGACCAGGTGGCCGGCCAGGCCGGCGGCGCGGGTCGTGCCGTAGCTCTCGCCGATCAGGTACAGCGGCGAGGCCCAGCGGTCGTAGCGGGTCAGGTACATGCGGATGAACTCGCCGACCGATGTCGATATCGCCGCGCAACGCGTGGAACTTGGCGTTGAGCTCGGGCTTGGCCGCGCGGGAGAACCCGGTTCCCACCGGGTCGATGAAGACCAGGTCGGCGCGGTCGAGCCAGGTCGCTTCGTTGTCGACCAGGCGGAACGGCGGCGCGGGGATCACCGGCTCGTCGGTGCAGCGTCGACCCTTCGCGGGCCCAGGCTGCCCAGGTGCAGCCAGACCGAGGCCGAGCCGGGGCCGCCGTTGAAACTGAACATGAGCGGCCGCGAGGCCGCCGGCCGCCGGCTCGTCCAGGGTGTAAGCGATGAAGAAGATCCGCGCCTCGGTCTCCCCCTTCGCATCCTTGATCGGCATCAAGCCCGGCCGTGGCCGTGTACTTCAGCTCCTTGCCGTCCAACGGGATCCGGTGATGCGTGACCACCGGCTCTTCGTCGGACGATGTCTTGGCCTTTTCCTTCCTCGCCGGCTCCTCCGTCTTGGTTGGGTGCGCCCGTCGCCGCTTTGGTCTCGCCCTTAACCTGCGTCTTCGCCGACTCCGCAGGAGGGGCCTGCTGGGCACGAAGAGCGGCCGCGGACATCATCAGCATCACAGTCACGATCACGCTTATGCTTACGACCAGGGCACGTTGCAGTCGTTGTCGCTTCATGGAACGGGTTTCCCGCCGGACGTTGACGAACCTCGTCGCCGGCTGTTCTGGTGGAGTCCGGACTCGAATCCGTGCCGAAAAAGGAAATACCGAGGGCAACGCTCGGTGACTTGCCTGCGGCAACATGCCGCGCATTGTAACACGAAGCGATCGGCGAGGTCTCTCCAAAACGGCCGCGATGCGGGTCGCACCCGCTTGCCGGTCACGACACCAATTCCGATTGCGATGGTCGTGCATCACAAATGACCGCCTGGCCCGGGCGATTCGAGACGCCGATGAAAACAGCCTTGAATGCAAAAGACAAAAAGCGCGGTAAGATAACAACGGAGCGTTGCGGCGGTGGTGAATCGAGCCGGCCATGATGGCCATGGGTCTCGACTTCAAGCAGTTTGGGGCCACCTTCCCGACCTGGGTTTCTATTCATTTGTACTCTTATCGCGGAATTGTGCGGCGGGATCATTAAATTATTATAGACGCGACAGCAGTGCGCAGCCTCTCGTGATGGTGCTCCCGGTCTATCCGAATTCG
>CAVXRF010000013.1:0-15857 GCA_963764185.1 uncultured Solirubrobacteraceae bacterium
CCCCTGTCCCCGATTTCATGCCCGATTGGCGACTCAAAATGCTACGGCATCGGCGAGGAAACGGGACTCAGGGGATAGCTGGCGGAGCGGCTCTGTCGGAGCGGCTGTGGTTGATATACTTTTCAATATCACTTATCCCGGAGATCTCGTGCGCGAACATCGCGAGCAGGCCGGCCTCAGCCAGCGCTCGCTGGCCCGTCGGGCCGGCACCACGCAGGCTGCCGTCAGCCGCATCGAGCGTGGGCTGACCTCACCGAGGTGGGAGACGCTGCGCTCGCTGTTGCTAGCCATGGGCTTGGAGCCCGAGCTCGATGCGAGCAGGCTGCGCGGGCGATGGGACCCGCTCCATCTGGCGGCGGCCCGGGAGCGCTCACCCGAGCAGCGCCTCGAGCTCGCGATCTCCGCGAACCGCCTGGCGGGGCGCCTGCGCCAGGCTGGACGGGAGGCGCGCGCTGGACTCTGAGGCCCCACTCGACGCAGAGCGAATCCTTAGGGTGTTGGCAGAGCATGCGGTCGAGTACGTGATCGTGGGAGGGCTGGCCGTGCAGGTCCACGGGCACGTGCGCACCACCATTGACGTCGATGTGTTTCCTTCTCCGGACCCGTCGAACCTGGCACGGCTCGCCGATGCGCTGAATGAGCTGGGTGCCCGCGTTCTGAATCCCGGCTCAGAGCGTCTGGAAATAGATGCCGCGATGCTGCCGCGCGCGACGTTATGGCAGTTCACGACTCCTCATGGTTCGATCGACGTGCTCCACGATGCGCCCGGAGCTCCGCCCTACGACGAGCTCAGGCGAGGCGCGCTTGAGATCCACCTCGGAGATCTGAGCGTCGCCGTTGCGAGCCGTGACGATCTGATCGGCATGAAGTGCGCGAGCGCCCGCAGCATCGACCTCGAAGACATCGCGGCGCTAACAGAGATCGGCTGACTCCGATCAGCCGAACGTGAACGCGTAGCCGGTCACGCCGGGGGCGAAGCGCAGCGACAGGCGGTGCTGCTGATCGCTGGGCAGCGAGACGAGCCCGTACAGCCGCTGGCGGCGAACGGTCACGACGCCGCCGTGCACGTCGGCTCCGGCGTCTCTGGCGGAGATCGGGTGGCCGTCGAGCAGCACCTTCACCGGCAAAGGGCGTTCGCCGGGAGAGCTCAGCACGAGGTAGACGTTCTTGGCATAGAACTCCAGGTCGATGCCGGCGCCGGCGAGCGCTTCGGCGGGCTGGCCGGAGATGTTCCACGTGCCGCTGAAGGCGAACTCGTTGAGCTTCATCGCGCCCGCCGGGCTGGGCCCGTAGTCGTGCGATCCGGACTTTGGGGGGACGATCCAGCCTTCGGCGCGGTTGGTGCCCAGATAGGTCTCCGGAGTCGCCACTTCGGAGGGCACGATCACGCCGGTCGGGTGGCTCTTGGCGCCGACGTTGTAGCCGGCTTCGGCGAGCAGGGCGCGGATGGCGGTTTCCGTCTGCGCGTAGTCGCCCTCGCCGACGGCCATGTAGCGCACCTGGCCGTTGGCGTCGATCAGGTAGTCGGCCGGCCAGTACTCGTTGTCGTAGGCGTTCCAGGTGCCCATGTTGTTGTCCTGCACGACGGGGTAGTGAAGGCCGAACTGGCCGATCGCGTTGGCCACGTTTGAGGCCTCGTGCTCGAAGGCGAACTCGGGAGTCTCGACGCCGACGATCGTGAGGCCCTGGTTGCGATAGGCCGCGTCCCACGCCTTCAGATAGGGGAGCGTGCGTATGCAGTTGATGCAGGTGTAGGTCCAGAAGTCGACGAGCACCACCCTGCCGTGCAGGGAGGCCAGCGAGAGGGGTTGGTCCCCGGGGGTGTTGAACCAGTCCTCGGTTTCGGTGAATTCGGGCGCGGCGCCGAGGTCGGGGAGCTGGTGTGCGTCGGCGAGCAGGCTCGCCTGGCTCGCGTTGGGCGCGGCCGCATGCAGTTTGCTGGATGAGCCTTCGCACGCCGCCGATCCGTTCGCCGGGGCGAACTTCTGCCTGCGGCCGGTGATTTCATGGAGCCGGTGGGTGACGGTGCTCGAGCACTCAAGCGACGCCGTCAGGTTGACGTTGGGGATGTGCCGGGCGATGAACTGATCGAATTTGACGTCCTCATTGGTCAGGATCGCGAGCGCGGTGAGGATCATGATCGTGCCGAGCACACGCTGCAGCAGCGGCCCCTGTCCCGCTTTGCGGACGCGGTCGAACAGCCGCCTGCCGCCGAGCGTGATCGCGAGCAGCACGAGCGCCGAGCCGAGCGCGTAGGTCAGCGCGATCAGGATCGTTTTGCCCGAGGCGGCGCTGACGGAGATGACGGCGGCCAGGATGGGGCTCGCGCAGGGGGTGTAGACGAAGCCGAGCGCCCCGCCGACGAGCAGGCCCGACCAGAACCCGTCGCCGCTCGAGCGAGGGCCGAAGCGCGCCAGGCGCGAGAGGGGCGCCTCGATGCGCGCCTGAAGATCCGGCAGCAGCAGCACCACGCCGAACACGAGCAGCACGAAGACCGCCACGCCGCGCAACGGGTCGCTGCCCAGCCCGACGCCGTCGACCACCTTGGCCAGGCCCACGATCGTGACGGTGAAGGTGATCGACAGGCCGAGCACGATGCCCAGCGGCCGGCGCCTTCCCCCGACGCCGCCGGCCGACAGCAGCGCCGGCAGCACCGGCAGCACGCACGGCGACAGCGCCGTGCCGGCGCCCGCGAGGAAAGCGAAGGCGAGGAGGATGATCATGTGGGGAAAAGGCTACGTGTGTGAGTCCGGCTCGGAGCCGTTTCGTTACACGGCCGCGACGCTCCTCAGCGCCTCAGCATCACGTACACCACGGTCGCGGCGAACGCCATCTGCCCGAAGGCGAGCGCGGTGCCGAGGTTGACCGCGCCGAGTGCGCCGGCGACGGCGCTCGCGAGCACGAACGCACCGAACATCATCGCCAGGTCCTGTTTCATGATCAGCCCAGCGCCTGCTCAAGGGCGGCGAGCAGCGCCGGTGCCTCAAGATCCGGCGGCTGGGCGTCCAGCAGCGTCTCCGCCGCGCGGCGGCCTCCGACGCTGCGCAACCCCCGCTCCCCGTGCTCGGCGACGAAGTCCGTGAGCGCCCCGGCTCTGCGCGCGTGCAGGCGGCGGGCGGGAATGTCAAGGCCCGCGCGGTGCTCGGCGAGCGCCTCCACGAGCTCCTCGATGCCGCTGGTGGGGGACAGCGAGGAGACGGCGAGGACGGGCGTCGAGCTCGATCCGAGCGAGCGCAGCGCCGCGCTCAGGTCGCGCACGGTGGGCGTCGCTATCGCCTGAAGGTCGGCCTTCGTGACCACGAGCACGTCCGGTATCTCGGTGATGCCGGACTTCAGGAACTGCAGCACGTCACCGCTCCCGGGTTGCACGACGACCACGACCGTGTCGGCCACGTCGGCGATCTCGGTCTCACCCTGCCCGACGCCGACCGTCTCCACGACGACCACGTCGAAGGCCGCCGCGAGCGCGTGCGCGGCGGCACGGGTGGCCGAGGCCAGTCCCCCCAGACGTTCCCCGGCGGCGGTCGAGCGGATCAGGACCCCGCGGTCGGCGGGGTCGAACTCGATGCGCGCCCGATCGCCGAGCAGCGCACCACCCGATCGGCGCGAGCTGGGATCGACCGCGAGGATCGCCACGCTGCGCTGCTGGGCGCGCCATGCTCTCAACAGGGCCGAGAGCAGCGTCGACTTGCCGGCGCCCGGTGGACCGGTGACCCCGATCACATGACCGGGCGCCTCGCCTCCGAGCGCGGCCGGAGACAGCTCGGCGAGAAGCCTCGCCGACTGCTCGCGGTCGGCGGCGGTGCTGCTCTCCAGCAGGTTCAGGGTTGCCGGCGCTGCGCTCAGGTCGCGCTCGCGCAGCCGCGCGCCGAGGGCGGCCCCGTCCGTGCTCACGCCGAGCCGTTGGCGGAGGGACCGTGGCCGTTGATCGCGGCTCCCTGTGCGCCGGCGCCCACCAGCTCGACGATGTCTCGCATGATGCGTGTGATGTCGAAGTCCTTGGGCGTGTACACGGCGGCCACGCCCGCTTTCTGAAGCAGCGCGACATCCTGCTCGGGGATGATGCCGCCCACGACGACGGGCGCGGTGACGCCCTCCTTGCGCAGCGCGTCGATGACGGCCGGGATCAGCTCGCGATGCGAGCCCGAGAGGATCGACAGGCCGATGACGTGCACGCCCTCCTGCAGGGCCGAGGCGGCGATCTGGGTGGGGGTCATGCGGATCCCCTCATAAACGACGTCCATGCCCGAATCCCGGGCGCGCACCGCGATCTGCTCGGCGCCGTTTGAGTGTCCGTCAAGGCCCGGCTTGCCGACGAGGATCTTCGGGCGGCGACCGAGCTTCTCCTGCAGGCGCGAGACCTCGAGGCGCAGCTCCGAGAGCTCTCCGTCCGGTGGCGCCGCCGCGGCCTCGCCGACGCCGGTGGGCGCGCGATAGCTGCCGAACACCTCGCGCAGGGTACGCGCCCACTCTCCCGTGGTGGCCCCGGCGCGGGCGGCGGCGATCGTCTCCACCATCAGGTTCTCCGTGCCCTGCGGTTCGCGAGCGACGCGTGCCAGAGAGGCCAGTGCGGCGTCCACGGCGGCCTGGTCGCGCTCGGAGCGCCAGCGGCGCACCTCCTCGATCTGCTCGGCTTCCAGGGCGGGGTCCACGACCAGGATGCCGCCCTCCGCGTCGGCGGTGAGCGGCGAGACCTCGGACTCGGTGAAGCGGTTCTGACCGACCACGACCTGCCTGCCGGACTCGATCCGGCGGATGCGTTCGCGGTGGGAGTCGACGAGGGCGCCCTTCATGTAGGGAACGGCCTCGACGGCGCCGCCATGCTCGGCGACGACGGCCATCTCCGCGCGCGATCCGTCGAGCATCTCGGCGACGAGGCCGTCCATCACCTTGGAGCCGGCGAAGATGTCGGGGTACTCGAGGATGTCGGTCTCGTAGGCGAGCACCTGCTGGATGCGCAGCGACCACTGCTGGTCCCACGGCCGCGGCAGTCCGAGCGCCTCGTTCCAGGCCGGCAGCTGGATCGCCCTCGCGCGCGCGTCGCGTCCGAGCGTGACCGCCAGCGCCTCGAGCACGATGCGCTGGACGTTGTTCTCAGGCTGCGCCTCGGTGAGCCCCAGCGAGTTGACCTGCACGCCGTAGCGGAAGCGCAGGTGGCGGGGATCCTTCACGCCATAGCGATCGCGCCCCAGCTCTTCCCACAGGATCGACATGGCGCGCAGCTTGGCGTGCTCCTCGATGAAGCGAACGCCGGCATTGACGAAGAAGGAGATCCGCCCGAACACCTGTTCAATGCGCTCGGCGGGGACCCTCTCCCTGACCGCGTCCAGCACCGCGATCGCGTCGCTCATCGCGTAGGCGATCTCCTGCACCGGCGTCGCGCCGGCCTCCTGCAGGTGGTAGGAGCAGATGTTGATCGGGTTCCACTTGGGCACGTGCTCGACCGTGTAGGCGATCATGTCCGCGATCAGGCGCATCGAGGGGGCGGGCGGGAACGCGTAGGTGCCGCGCGCGAGGAACTCCTTGAGGATGTCGTTCTGAGTCGTGCCCTGCAGCTGCTCTTGCTCCACTCCCTCATCCTCGGCGGCGACGATGTAGAGGGCCAACAGCCAGGCGGCGGTCGCGTTGATCGTCATCGAGGTGTTCATCTCCGCGAGCGGGATACCGTCCATCAGCGTGGCCATGTCGCCGCGGTGGGAGATCGAGACGCCGACCTTTCCCACCTCCCCGCGCGCGAGCTCGTCGTCGGGGTCATAGCCGGTCTGGGTGGGCAGGTCGAAGGCCACCGACAGGCCGGTCTGGCCCTTTTCGAGGTTGCGCCGGTAGAGCTCGTTGGAGGCCCTCGCCGTGGAGTGCCCGGCGTAGGTGCGGATCATCCACGGGCGGTCGGGCTCGGGCAGCCGCGGAGAGGGATCGTCGCTCATGCCACAATTGTACGGTCGCGCCGTTGGGCTTATCCTTTCTGGCGTGAGCCAGACGGTTGAGCTGCCGCGCATTCGCGAGCCGGGGAGCGGTTTGGGAGGCTCCTGGAAGGTGATCGTGCGCAACGACGACCACAACACCTTCGACCATGTCGCGCGCACGCTGGCGCGCTTCATCCCCGGCGTCACGCTCGAGCGCGGCCACCAGATCGCCAACATGGTGCACACCGCGGGCCTGGCCCTCGTCTACGCCGGCCACCAGGAGTTGGCCGAGCACTACTGGGAGCAGCTGAAGGGCGCGGGCCTGACGATGGCGCCCCTGGAACAGGGGTAGCTGAGCCGGGCCAGATCAGCCGGGGCGGCTCAGCCGCTCTCGCCCTCGAGAGCGCGCGCTCCGTGGCCGTTGCCATGGCCGTTGGCGCCCAGGGTGGCCTCGCCGGCGAGGGCCCCGGCGGCAGTGCGGTCCCACCAGCCGTACAGCACGGGCACCTGGTACCAGCTCGAGTGCCGCACCCTGAAATCCGTCATCTCCGGGCCGCCCCAGTAGCGCTCCCAATCGAGGTGCTCCGCGAAGTAGGCCAGCTGCTGGAACTTGTAGCGGTCATCGCGCGAGCGGTAGACCGCGTAGGAGTCGGCCCCGTAGCGCAGCGCCGTTGCGGCGACCTGGTTGAGGGCGGCCTCGAAGGAGTCGGCGCGAAAGCCCGTCGCGTACCAGGGGACGATCACGGTGCCGGCCATCAGGCGCCGACCTCGGCGTGGATGGCCGAAGACCCCTCGGCGGTCCGCCCCTCGCCCTCGGAGCTGGCGCCGACGAGGATCGCGATCTTGCCGAGATGCTTGTTTTCCAACATCAGCTGGTGCGCCTCGGCGACTCCGTCGAAGCCGAGCGTGCGCCACAGCACCGGCCGGATCTGGCCGCTCTCGATGAGCTCGTTGGCCTTGGTGCACTCGTATGCGTTGGCGAAGTGCGAGCCGAGGATCTCCTTCTGGCGCATCCACAGGTAGGCGACATTGAAGTCGACGTCGATGCCGGTCGTGCCGGCACAGATGACCACTTTGCCGAAGGTCTTGACGGTGAAGACGGACGTCGGGAACGTCGCTTTGCCGACGTGCTCGAAGACGATGTCGGGCGCGTCGCCGAGGATCTGCTTGACGCGCTTGGCAAATTCGCGCGAGACGGCGAAGCGGGCCTTCTCCTGCTCGGCGGTCTCGCCGCCAATGCGCATCATGCCCGCGAACTCGTTGCGGTCGATGAAGTCGACGGCGCCCAGGCGCTTGACGAGCTCGCCCTTCTCGGCCGAGGAGACGACGCCGACCGAATGGGCGCCGGCGGCGGCGCATATCTGCGTGGCGAACACGCCGAGGCCACCGGCGGCTCCCCAGATCAGCACGCGCTGGCCGGCCTGGAGTTTGCAGCGCGTGATCAGCATGCGATAGGCGGTGAAGTAGACGAGGCCATAGGAGGCCGCCTCCTCCCAGCTCAGCGCCTCGGGCTTGGGCAGCAGCTGCTGGGCCTGGACCTTCGCGAACTGCGCGAACGAGCCCCAGCTGGTCTCATAGCCCCAGATCTTCTGCGAGGGGGCGGCGAGGGGGTCGAGGCCGTGGACCTCGGGATCCTCGTAGGAGGCCTGGTTGCAGTGCACGACCACCTCGTCGCCGGGCTTCCAGCGGGTGACGCCGGCGCCGACCTTCCACACGATCCCGGAGGCGTCGGAGCCTCCGATGTGATGATCGTCCTCGGGGTGGTAGCGGAACACCGACACGGGCTTGCCGAGCGCGGCCCACACGTTGTTGTAGTTGACGCCCGCCGCCATCACCCGCACGATCACCTCGAAGGCCCGGGCTCGGGGACCTCGATCTCCTCGACCTGGAAGGCGTCGCGGGGTTCACCCTCGCGCTCCTGGCGGATCACCCAGGCGGCCATCGTCCTGGGCAGCTCCCCGGGCTCGACGTCCACCTCTGAGACTTGTTGAAGATCGATCGCCACGTGCTCTTGAACCTCGCCGGTCGGGGACGGATGCGCCCCCAATCCTACCCGCGGGTCGCCTCGGGGGCTTGCTCGAGCTGGAGCTTCAGGCGCTTGACGAGGTCAAGGGTCTGCTGATTGAGGGTGAGCAGCTGCGCGCGCTCTCCCACCGCGAGATCGCTCTGGCGCTGTCCGTGCCCGACCTGCACGAGCCCGCCGTCGAGTGCGTCGAGTGATTTCTCAAGAAACGCGAGATCGGCACCGTCGAGCTGGGCGTGCTCGAGCTCGGCCCCCTGGAGCCGCGCCTGCTTGAGCTCGGCGCCCCGGGGCTGCGCCTGCTCGAGCTCACTTGCCGAGGTCAGCGACGGGCGGCGGGCCACCAGCACCCATGCGAGCAGCGCTCCGAGCAGCGCCACGGCGGAGCTCAGGCGCAGGCCGTACTGAAGCGCGTAGACGAAGGCCTGCTGGCTGGCATCCACGATCTGGGCGGACACCCCGTGAAGGACGCCGCCGGAGCCCAGTCCGCTCGCCAGGCGCGCGCGGTCGGCCGCGGGCACCGCGGGCAGCAGCCGGTCGAGCTGAGAGCGTCCGAGCGTGCTGACCATCGCGCCCAGCACGGCCACGCCGAAGGTGCCGCCCACCATCCGGTTCATCGACAGGATGCCCGAGGCGACACCCGCCTTGGCCTGGTCGACGGAGTTCATCGCCGCGAGGCTCATGGGCGACATCACGAAGCCCATGCCGATCCCCATCAGGATGAAGCCGGGCAGCAGCGTCCCATAGCCGCTTGAGACCGTCAGGTGGGACTGCCAGAAGAGCGATACGGAGACCGACAGCAGTCCGAAGGTCATCAGCGGGCGCGAGCCGACGCGATCAGCGAGCCGTCCGGCGAGCGGAGCCACGATGATGATCATCATCGTCGCGGGGAGGAAGCGGATGCCCGCCTCCAGGGGCGAGTAGCCGCGAATGTTCTGCATGTAGAGGGCCAGGAAGAAGAACATCGCGAGCATCGCGAAGCTGACGATGAACGCCACGATGTTCGCGCCTGCGAAGGTGCGCGAGCGGAAGAAGCCGAAGTCGACCATCGGCACCCTGCGGCGCAGCTCGACGACGACGAAGCTCGTCAGGGCGACGAAGGCGAGCGCGAACATGGACAGCTCCCTGGTCGAGCCCCAGCCCCATTCGTTGCCCTCCACCAGCGCCAGCACGAGCGCGGCCAGGCCGATCGTGAGCGTCAGCACGCCGGGCACGTCGACGGTCCGCTCGACCGTTTCATCGCGCGACTCGCGCACCGCGAACAGGCTGATCACGATCGCGCCGGCGGCGACCGGCACGTTGAGGAAGAAGATCGACTGCCAGCTGACGCTCTCGACCAGGAAGCCGCCCACGACCGGGCCGATCGCGAGCGCCATCGCCGACACGCCGGCCCAGGTGCCGATCGCCTTGCCGCGCTCCTCGGGCGGGAAGGCGTTGGTGATGATCGAAAGCGTGGCCGGCATCATCAGCGCCGACCCCGAGCCCTGCAGCGCGCGCCAGACGACCAGCCAGGTGTCGCTGGGCGAGAAGCCGATCGCGGCGCTCGATACGCCGAAGATGATGACGCCGGCGAGGAAGATTTTGCGCCGGCCGAAGAGGTCGCCCAAGCGCCCGCCGGTGACCAGCAGGACGGCGAAGGTGAGCGTGTAGGCGTTGACCGTCCACTCGAGCGTCGAGGTGGTGGAGTGCAGGCTGCGCTGGATCGACGGCAGCGCCACGTTGACGACCGTGTTGTCGAGCATGATCATGAAAAGGGCGAAGCACATCGCCGCGAGCGCCCACCAGCGGCGGTTCTCCTCGGTCATCCTCAGCGTGGAGATCCTCCTGCTCACGACGCCGCTCCGGTCTGCGGCCGCAGCTCGGCGATGTCTCGCCCGGCTGCCCGAGGATCAGCTCGAGCGCCTGGGTGAGCGCCCGCGCCTCCTCGTCGCTGAGCGACACGAGGAACTCCTGCAAGCGCCGCCAGGCGGGTCTCGTTGAGCGAGCTCGTGATGGCCCGGCCGGACTCGGTCAGGCGCAGGCGCTTCATGCGCCGGTCCACGGGGTCCTCCTGGCGATCCACGAAGCCGCGCTCGTAGAGGCCGTCGATCGCGCGGCTCATCGCCGGCAGTGAGACCTTCATCGATTCCGCCAGCGCCTTCACCGAGCGGTCCTCGCCGTCCATGTCCATCGCGCAGAGGGCCTTGATCTGCGTGAAGGAGAGCTCGAGCTCGGCGATCGTGTTGAACGCCCCGACGTTCGAGCTGCGCATCAGGTAGCTGGCCAGCGCGTACAGGTCGCGCGAGAGCGCCGACCTGTCGATCTTCAGCGGCGAGCTAGTTGCTTGCATGGGCGCAAGTATATCTTGCGCGCAACTATTGCCTATGTGATGTGCATCACACTTCTGCAGTCAGGCCGTCTCGTCCTGAGCCGCCCTGCCCGCTTCGTCACTCAGGCGTGCCAGACTCCTCGTCGCTGAAGCCTTCGTCGACCTCGAGCACCTCGCGTGCTCGATCGAGGTCCTGCCCGTCGACGCACACGTCACGCCCGGCCGCGGCGCCCAGCCGTATGCCGCCGCCCGCCAGCCGAACCGTGAAGCGGATGCCCGCCTCCGACAGCCGCTCAGCGACCATTTCGGCCTCTGCCTCGTTGCCGACCGTCGTCACGATCCGAAGATCCTCAGCCATCGCAGGGGAGGGTAGCGACGGTGGGTGCGATGTGCAGCGCCCGGTCAGGGCGCGAACGGCAGCTCCAGCGACCTCGGCGCTGGCGCCGTGCTCTCCCACGCCCACGATCGTGCCCGGCTCGGCCTCGCGTCGCACCAGCGCGAGCGCGATCGGGCCGAGCTCGGGCGACACGACGGAGCTGCCCACCCGGCCCACGATCCGCTCTGACAGATGCAGCTCCTCGCCGGCCGCGGCGGGCGCCGTGAGGCGCAGGCCGCGCAGATGGCGGTTCGGCTTGCCCTTGTAGTACAGGCGCGCGACCGTCTCCTGGCCGACGTAGCAGCCCTTGGTGAAGCTCACGGCGCGCTCGTTCAGCCCGGCCTCCTGGGGGATGACGCTGTCGTCCAGATCCACGCCGTAGCGCGGGCGGCCGTGCTCGACCCGCACGATCTCGCAGCCGCCTCGCTCACCGGCAGCGCGCCCGCCGCGGCGAGCGCGCTGCGCACGATGTCGATGTCCTCGGCGTCGCAGAGCAGATCGACGCCCGGCGGGCCTGCGGTGCGTATCAGCCTCACGCTGCGAGAAGCGATCGATGCCGGGCGGTGGGAGTGCTCGGAGCTCGAGCTCCAGCGTCCCGGCGGCGAGCTCTGCGGCCGGGCCGGCTGCGCCGGCCTCATCGTCACTCGCGCGCATGGCGACGGCCTGCGCCTGCGGGCCGACCAGCGAGAGCAGGCCGCTCTGCAGCGTTCGCTTCTCGAGCTCGACGTCATAGCCGACCTTGAAGCGGCGGATCATGTCGAACAGCTCCTGCAGAGCGACGCGCTCGGTGTCGAGCAGGAGCGAAGAGGGCGCCGGCGCCCGGCTCGCCCGCGGCCAGCACGCGCAGGTCGCCGAGCATCTTGCCCTTGTGCGTCAGAAACGCGGCGTAGCAGCCCTCACCGGGGCGCAGGGAGCTGAGCTCGTTGGTGACCTGGCCGTTCAGAAACTCGACGGCGCCCGGGCCGCTGAGGGCGAGCTTGCCGCGCTCGGAGCGGTCGATCAGCGCCACAGCCCTGCGTCAGCGCGACGTACTCCGCGCTCAGTCGGCGGCCGGCGTGTCGGCGGTGTCGGCGGTGGACACGATTCGAGGATAGAGCGCATTCGCGCGAGCGACCGGACCGCTAGGCTTGCGGTCGATGGCACTGGCGGACAGCTTCCAGGGCATCGTGGACTCGCTTCCCGATGACTGGACGGACCTCGAGCTCGACCTGCGCATAGCCGACGAGTCGCGCTACGTCGAAGCCGCCGTCTACCTGGTCACGTGCAACGCGCGGCCCTACTCGCACAACGACTGGCACTGGCGCCTGCTCGTGGCCCATCGCTTCGGGCACGCCGCGTCGGCGCCGACGGTCCACGGCACGCTGCAGCTGCTCGACGAGGTGGGCATCGAGGGCGAGCTCGCGGTCCGCGAGACGCGCAGCGGGCGGGCGGAGGTCGTTCAGATGTGGGGCCGGCCGGAGTCGGCTCGCGAGGAGTTCCGCCGCCTGCGCTCGCAGTAGCGATGGCCCGGGTGCTCGCTCTCGTTCCGGACCTGCTGTTCGGATCGCGCGTCCAGGCTGCGCTCCTCGGCGCCGGCAATGAGGTCGAGCTCATCGTCGATGAGGCGCGCTGCGCAGCCGCCTCGAGGACGCCGCGGCGCACCGGCGGCGGTGCTCGTCGTGGACCTGACGAACGAGGATCTCGACGGCGCGAGCATCCTGGAATCGCTGGCGGGCGGAGGGGGTGCTCGCGGGCATGCGCACGCTCGCGTTCTACTCGCACGTGGACGTGCACGTGCGCGAGCGCGCCGAGCTCGGCCGGCTTTGACCTCGTGGTGCCCCGCTCGCGCATGGCCCGCGAAGGCCCCGAGCTGGTGGCGCGCCTGAGCTGAGGGCGGCAGGCTGGCGCTCGCCTGCTGTGAGTAGCATCGCCGTCGGCCCGCGGGATGGCCGCCGTGGGATGAGCAGAACCGGCCGCAACCACCAGGTCCTCACCCCCTACACAGCCAAAGGAGCATCATGAATTATTCCCTAGACAGGAAGCTCGCAGTCGAGTTCATCGGAATGTTCCTGTTCGTGTTCACGGTCGGGATGGCCACCGAGTCTGCCAACAAATCGGGGGCCGTTCTCGCGCCGCTCGCGATCGGCTCCCTGCTGATGGTGATGGTGTTCGCCGGCGGCCACGTCTCCGGCGGTCACTACAACCCCGCCGTCAGCACGGCCGTCTTCATCAGGGGCAAGATCAAGTCACACGAATTCCTCGCCTATATCGCGACGCAGTTCGTGGCGGCCGCCCTGGCGGGCCTGCTGGTGAACGCCGTCGGCGGCAAACAGACGGCCGGCGCGACCGCGTCGACCGGCAAGATGCTCGTCGTCGAGTTCCTCTTCACCTTCGCGCTCGCCTACGTCGTGTTGAACGTCGCAACGGCCAAGGGCACCGAGGGGAACTCCTTTTACGGCCTGGCCATCGGCTTCATCGTCGTCGTCGGCGCGATCTCCGTCGGCTGGATATCGGGCGCCGCCTTCAACCCCGCGATCGCTCTCGGGGCGACCGTGCTGGGCGCTTTCAAATGGGCGAACATCTGGATCTATCTGCTCGCCGACTTCGTCGGCGGGGCGGCTGGCGCCGGGGCGTTCCTCTACATCCAGGGGGAGCACGCAAAGGAGGAGTAGCTGCCGCGGCGTGGCGCCGGCCCTCGCGGCGCCGGCCCTCGCGGCGCTGGGGCCTCACTCCCGCCCGGGGCGCCTCAGGCCGCGGCCTGCTGGGAGGCGCGCCGGCGCAGGGGATGATCGGCGCTCGCGCCCGGCCCGACGAGCGCCCTGGCTTCGCGAACCGTCAGGTGGGCTCCGCATGCCTCACACACGCGGTGCTCATCGACCGCGCCACCGCAGCCGCGGTGTTCCAGCAGCACCGCCGGCCCGCCGGCGGGGGCCGCGTAGCGATCGCCCCACTGCATCAGCGCGACCAGCGTCGGCCACAGGTCAAGGCCCTTCTCGGTCAGCCGGTATTCGTAGCGCGGCGGGCGCTCCTGGTAGGGGCGCCGCTCGAGCACGCCCTGGTCGATCAGCTGCTCAGGCGCGCCTGCAGCACGTTGCGCGCGATGCCGAGGTCGGCCTGGATCTCATCGAAGCGGCGCAGGCCGAGGAAGATGTCGCGCACGATCAGCAGCGACCAGCGCTCGCCGACCACCTCGAGCGCGCCGGCGATGCTGCACGTCTGGTTCTCTGTAGTCGTTGCCGAGCATCTCCAACCATCATAGCGCGATTGAGTTGCATGATGCAACTCTATGTGCTAGGTTGAGTTTCATCATGCAACGCGAAGGGGCTGGCAATGCACCGCAAATGGCGCGTCTCGCATGATCGTCTGCGTCGGCGTGTTCATGTCGAGCCTCGACCTGTTCATCGTCAACATCGCCTTCCCGGCGATCGCAGGCACTTCGGCGGCGCCTCGCTC
This sequence comes from uncultured Solirubrobacteraceae bacterium, assembly GCA_963764185.1. Taxonomy (GTDB): domain Bacteria; phylum Actinomycetota; class Thermoleophilia; order Solirubrobacterales; family Solirubrobacteraceae; genus Palsa-744. The sequence continues at coordinate 14,040 of CAVXRF010000013.1, forward strand.
GGCTCGCTGTCGTGGATCCTCAGCGGCTACGCGATCGTGTTCGCCGCGCTGCTCGTTCCCGCCGGCCGGTGGGCCGATGCGTTCGGGCGCAAGCGCGCCTTCCTGCTCGGCCTGGCGATCTTCGTCGCTCGCGAGCGCCGCCTGCGCGCTCGCGCCGTCGGTCGGCTTGCTGATCGCCGCCCGCGTCGTGCAGGCCGCCGGCGGCGCGCTGATGCTGCCGACCTCGCTCGGCCTGATGCTGCCGGAGTTCGCGCCCGCACGAGCGCCACGTGGCGATCGGCGTGTGGGCGGCGACCGGCGGCATCGCGGCCGCGGCCGGGCCGCCGCTCGGCGGCCTGCTCGTGCAGGCCGACTGGCGCTGGGTGTTCCTCGTCAACGTGCCCGGTCGGGCTGATCGGCCTGCTGCCGGCCTGCGCACGCTCGTCGAGCGTCGCGAAGCCGACGCCGCGCGGCCCGACGTGCTCGGGGCGATCGGCGCTGATGCGTCGCGATCGGATCGCTCGTGGTGGCGATCGTGAAGGGCCAGGAATGGGGCTGGGCCTCGCGCCGCGATCCTCGCGACTGCTGGCTCGTCACCGCGGTGCTGCTGCCGGCGATCTGGCGGCGCTCGGAGCGCCACCCGGCGCCGATCGTCGATCCGGCGATGCTGCGCGTGCGAAGCTTCGGCCTGGCGGTCGGCGCCTCGATGCTGTTCTTCGGCGGCTTCGGCGCGATGCTGCTCGCGCGGCGTCCTGTTCCTCACGGCGTCTGGCACGAGAGCGTGCTGACCGCCGGGCTGATGCTGTTCCCCGGGCCGGCGATGGCGGCGATCTTCAGCATCCCCTCGGCGCGGCTCGGCGCCCGCGTCGGCTACCGCATCCCGGGCGTGATCGGCGCGTTGCTGTTCTGCGCCGGACGGCTCTGGTGCATCACGCAGACGGGCACGCCCCCGCCTACTCGACCGAGTACCTGCCGGGCAACCTGATCAGCGGCGCGGGCGTCGGCCTGATGATCCCGACGCTGACCGGCGCCGGCGCCTCGTCGCTGCGCCCGAGCGCTTCGCCACCGGCGCCGCCGTGCTCACGATGGGGCGCCAGATCGGGTCGGCGCTCGGCGTCGCGGTGCTCGTCGCGGTGCTCGGCACGGCCACGAGGAATGCCGCGGACTTCCACGCGGCGTGGCTGATCACCGTCGCCGGGGGACTGGCCGCCGGCCTCGTGCTCGCCGCGCTCGGCCCGCGGGCGCGCGTCCTCGCGAGCGGCCGGCGATCGCCGAGCCGATCGCCGATCCGCTGATCGCCGAGCCGCTGCTGGCGGAGCGCGCGGCATGAGCAGCGTCGCCGAGCCGCGAACGCGGACCCGAACCTTCAGCTGGGAGGACCCGGCCGCGACGGCCGCCGGCGGGCTGAAGCTGCCGGGCCTCGAGTACATGCGCGGCGATCGCCGACGGGACGATGCCGCCGCCGCCCGTCGCGCGGCTGCTCGGCTTTCACATCGTCGAGGCCGAGGAGGGGCGGGCGGTGTTCGCGCTCGAGCCCGCCGAGTGGATGTACAACCCGATCGGATCGGTCCACGGCGGCATCGCGGCGACGATGCTCGATTCGTGCATGGGCTGCGCCGTGCACACGACGCTCGATCCCGGCGTCGGCTACACGACGACCGACCTGCAGGTCCGCTACATCCGCGCGATGAGCGAGGCAACCGGGCGCGTGCTCGCCGAGGGGCGGGTCGTGCACGCGGACGGCGCACCGCCACCGCCGAGGGCCGCCTGTTCGCCGAGTCCGACGGAACGCTGATCGCGCACGGGACAGCAATACGACGAGTCAGGCTAGCCACAAAC
>CAVXRF010000014.1:0-18227 GCA_963764185.1 uncultured Solirubrobacteraceae bacterium
GTAGGCGCGGTCCTGCTGCACTACAACACGCGCCACCCGGTCGCCGCCGCACGGACCACCGCCGTGCCGGCGGGCTCCTGATCGGTCTCGCGGCCATCAGCCCCCGTTGCGCGGACCGCGGCGGGCCGGGCTGAACGCTCTCGGCGATGGCGGCGACGCGAATATACTTGCGCACCGCTTGACGCCAACCGAGACGACGACGAGCCGGAAACGCGACGACAGGCCCGCCGGAGCGCGCTGGCTGGCGCCGATCGCATACGGCGCGGTTCTCCTCGGGTCCGCGTTCGCCGCCTACTGGGCGATGTTCAGCCAGTTCGCGCCCTACGACGACTCTGGCTTCTTCATCAACTCGATTCGTCTGTTCACCCAGGGGCAGACGCTCTACAACGACGTCTTCAGCGACTACGGACCGTTCTCATACGAGCTCTGGGGAGCGCTGTTCGGACTCCTCGGCCACACGATCTCCACCGATTCAGGACGTCTGGCGGTGGTGGGCCTGTGGCTGGCCACGAGTCTGGTGCTGGGCATCAGCTGCCAGCGTCTGACCGGGAGGCTATCGATCGGCGTGATCGTGCAGGTGCTGAGCTTCAGCCTGCTCACCGCCCTCATCAACGAGCCGATGCACGCCAGCGATGTGGTGTGCGCGCTGTTCGCCGCCACCGTGGCGGTGGTCGCCTTCGTCCTGCCCCGTCGGCGTCGAGCGGGGCTGCTCGCGATCGGCGCGATCGTGGCGGCGCTGGTCCTGACGAAGGTCAACGTGGGGGGTTTCGCGGCGATAGCGGTCCTCTACGCCTCGGTGATGGCCCTCCCTGCACTGCGGGCAGGTGACGGCCCTGCGCGTGCTGGCCGCCGTCGCGCTGGTCGCGGTCGCGCCTCTGCTGATGCTGGGCGACCTGGCCAATCAACGCCTGGGCTCAGAACTACGCGATCCTCACCGTCGCCGGCAGCCTTGCGGTTGTGCTCACCGCGGAGAGCTCCGCGGGCGCGGGAGCCCTCCTTGCGGGTGAGGCTCGACGCTGGATCGGTTGGCTGCTCGCGGGCATGCTGGCCTGCGCGGCGTTGATCATCGGCATCATGCTTGCGCTCGGAACGTCGTTCGGAGCCTTCTTCGAAGAGACGGTCGTCGTCCCCACCCACCAGGGGGCAGCGCGTTCACGCTGCCGATCAACCTCACAGCCGATGTCGTCTACTGGTCGGCGCCGCCGTGGCTGTCTCGTCAACCGTCGCGCGCCTGCGCGCCGCGACCCCGGCCGGAGGGGCGCCGCGGCTCCTAGGCGCGCTGGGGCGCCTCTTCGCCGGGCTCGCGATCTGGCTCTCAATCGTTGCGGCCGACCCTCTGCGGAACATCTCGCCCGAAAACGCCAACTTCGCTCTTGCGATGACGCTCGCGTGGGTGGCAGCGATCCCCTGCACGCGCGATCGCGGCGGCGTCAGCGAGCGGTTCGTCCGCATCTTCATCCCCGCCTTCGCCGTGCTCGAGGCGCTGATGGCCTATCCCGTGGCGGGTACCCAGGTGATGTTCGGCTCCCTGCTCTTCCTCGTCTGCGGCGCGATCTGCTTCGCCGACGGATGGCGTGACCTCGAAGCGTGGGACCTCGCGCGCGATCAGCGCGTGGCGATGGCGCACCGCGCACGATGATCACTGCCCTGGCCACCGCGCTCGCGATCGCCTTCGCCTTCCAGTACGTCGTGCGGCCGATTGAATGCTGGGCAACACCTATGCGGCCAACGCCCGCCTCCCGATCGCGGGCGCCACGGATCTGCACCTGCCCGCGGCAGAAGTCGCGGCGTTCAAGCAGATCATCACGCTGCTGCGTGCCCGCTGCCGCAGCGTGATCACGCTGCCGGGCCTGCTGTCCTTCAACCTGTGGAGCGAGCTGCCCGCTCCGAGCGGCCTCACCGCGGAGCCATTCTGGAATCTGCTGAGCGCCGCACAGCAGCGAAACGTGCTCGCACGCGCCAAGGCGACCGCGGGGCTATGCGTCGTCCGCGACGATACGCAGGCGGCCAAATGGGGCGATGGGGGAAGCCGCCGCCCAGGGTTCCGCTGGTCGCCTACATCGAGGACGAATTCGTGCCGGTCGCGCGGTACGGCGAATACGTCGTCGCGGTGCGCCGCTCGTAGTCCTTGGCCCGCCTCCCGCGCCGCCTCAGGAGTAGGGAATGATGACGTTGTAGCGGATCGCCGCCACGGTGCCGATCGCACCGATGGCCGGCAGCGGGAACCGCCACGCCGGCGCGATCCCGAGCCGCTCATAGCCGAAGGCCACGAGAATGGCCATTGCCGGGAGTCCCACGAAGGCCAGACGCCCCTCCTGTGTTGAGGTGTGAACTACCGAGCGCCCACACGATCGCCGCCGCGCCGATCGCGACCGCGCAGAGCACCGGCAACACCCCCTTCGCGAGCGCCCGGGCGCGCCTGGCTCGATCTGCCGAGTCGCGTGAGGTCCACCAGCCCGACGCCTGCGAGCAGCCAGAAGGGCAGATACCAGAACCAGCGCCAGGAGAACTGGTTCCAGCCGGAGACGTACCAGAAGGACTTGTAGATCCCTTCCGGGATCTGCACGAAGATCCGCTCGAGCGGCCCTGCGACCTCGAGCAGGGGGGGAAACGCCGCACGGAAGTGCGCGTCGGAGGCGGCGATCGCGAGGGGGTCCTCCGTAGCGCACCTGGTTCTGCACGAGCCACCAGCCGCACACAACCAGACTCCCTCAGACGACGACCGCGGCCAGGCGCAGCGCCTCCCGTCGGCTCCGAGCGATCAGCAGGACAGCCAGCAGCATCCCGGGGCCCACCAGCGCATTGGTCGCCTTCGTCAGAGTGAGCGCTCCGATCATCGCGCCGACCGCGGCCGCGGCGAAGTAGCGGCGGCGTGCGGTCACGGGCGGCCGGACCAGCAGCGCAAGCACGAGCGCGATCCCCGCGGCACCGAGCACGTCTGAGAGGTTGTCGTTGTTGACGACGCCGGACAGAAAGACGAATCTCGGCACGCCCGCGACGATCGCCGCCGCCACCACCGGCGTCCACCGGTCGCGCGATACGCGGCTGGCCGCCACGAACGTCAGCAGGATGGTCAGCAGACCGAATACGAGGCTCGGGAGGCGCAGCAGGTCGACGCGCCGGCTGGTCCTTGCCGTCCTGCGGGACGTCGTGCAGGAAGTTCCCGTGCTGCTGGTTGTCCGCGATCGGGCCGAGCTCGCCGTCGGGGAGTTCGACCGGAAGACGCATGGCCTTCTGATAGGCCGCAAGCAGCAGGTAGTAGAGCGGTGCCTGATGGGACTCCAGGCCGCTTTCCGGCGTGATCCGGTACCAGTGACCGCTGGCGAGAACCTCGATGTTCCGCACATGGTCAGGTTCGTCGTTGGCCTCCCACGGAGGGGTGAGGGCAAGCACGGCCGCCGTCAGGACGGTGAAGAACAGCAGCACCAGCACCAGCACTCGGCGTGGCGTCAGGAGACGGCGCAGCGCCTCCGGTGGGGAACTGCCGGCGGCCGTCATCGCGGGCTGGCCTTCGCCCGGCAGACGAGCAGCGCCGACGGCGAGGTCAGCTGGGCCTGCCAGGGTACGCTAGCCCATCGGGGTCGACCGACAGCACCCCTGCGCTCCGGGGACGAGGGCCGGCTGAACCGGATGGAACTCTTCGCCGAACCGCCGGTAGGCGACTGATGCGGGGGCGGAGCCGAGGTTGCGGACCACGTTCCCGGCCCCGCCGACCTGCATCGTGGCGCTCATGCTGGCGGCAGCGGCAGGCACGAGCTCCAGGCACGCGTCCCTGGCGGACCGGCTCCCGCCGCAGCGCCAGCAGCGGCACCGGGCTCGCAGGGGCAGGCGGTGCCGTGCCGCCGGGCATGACCGTCGGGTCCTCGGGGCGATCAGACATCGTCCGCCAGCGCCCGGGTCCCCGGATCGGCGGCCGCCATCTTCGACGGCGGGTCGGCGGGCGAGGAGCCGATGGCACGCACCGTGTGGAGATCGGGCCCAGCCAGGATCTGTGTGCGCGCAAGGGTCCAGGCTGAAGCCGGGGGATCATACGCCGCCACCTGCAGCGCACCCAGCTCGGCAGCAACGGCTCTGGAGTCGCCTCGCAGCCCATCCGCGCCATCGCGCATGATCGTCAGGTCACCGCGGCGACCACCACGAGGATGCTGGCGACGACCCAGGCCCGGGGCCGGATGACCACACCGTCCAGGAGCTCGGCGCCGATCAGCACAACAGCACCGCCCCAGATAGACGTAGCGGCTGGTTTCCGGCGCGGAGATCGTTGAGCGCGCCGCGCCCGTGATGACCCAAAGGGCAGCCGCTGCAGCCAGCAGCCCGCGAGCCGCGGGAGATCGGTCCGGGCCGCGCGAGCCGCAGTGCGAGCATCGCGACCCCGAGCACCGCCAGCGGCCGGCCCCATTCCAGGGCGCGTCCATTCAGCGCGCCGAAGGCGGATGCCATCAGGTCCATCGCGAACCCGGCGTGTTGATCAGCCCGTCCCTGGTGACCTCGCCTTCCCGTAGCGCAGGTACCACAGCAGGTAGAGCGAGCGGCGCCGCCACTATCCAGCCTCGCCTCCAATCCCGTTTCCATGCCAGCTCCACGGCCAAGCCGATCATGACGGCGATCCCCAGACTCGAACTGCCGGCGGCGAGGAGGACGCAGGCCAATGCGGCGAGGTCGTGCCAGCGCCCGCGTCTTGGACCAGCCACAAGGCACCCAGGCCGCCGTGATCGGAGCAGATACCCGATCTGAAACGGCCAGAGCAGATCTTCCCAGGCGGCGCCGAGAAACAGTATGGTCGCCGCCGCGAGCAGCGCGGCGATGACCTATCCGCTCCGCTGCGAGCACGAAGATCAAGCCGACCGCGAGCAGATGCAGCGCGATCAGGACGATGCGGTACACGGCGTAGTGGTTGAGGCGGCGATATGAAAGAGGACCTTGTACACGAGTATCGGGAAGATCGAGATGTTGCCGACATGGCCGAGAAGGATGGAATGAAGCCCGCCTCCGTCATCCCCTGTGACGAAGTTCCACTGGTCGTAGAAGAAGGTGAGTCCGCGGCCCATGTACAGCAGCACGCGGCGTCGACACCATAACCACCGCCAGGATCCAGCGCCACCACCTCTCCGCAAAGCGCATGCACCGCTCGGGAGCGGGCATCCCTCGACCCGCCGTCTCGCCGAGGCTGGTCCGATGCCCGGCGCAAGCCGCTGAACGGACCGAGCCATCAGCTCAATGTGAATCCAGCGCGCCTCAGCGGCGGCCGGCGCTGGCATCATCCGCTCTGAGAAGTCCGGGCTGAAGAGGCATGGTCACATCGCCCGGCAGGTCGGGGCGGCGGTAGTCCCCTCTGCTGAGGTGATGCTCGAGGAACACGTAGAGAATGATGAACAGATACCGGCTGCCCATCTCCTGGAGCCTGAGCTTTGAGACGCCGTGGACGCGGTTTGTCCAGGAGATCGGGATCACGGCGTATGAGTGGCCGCGCACGATCGCCTTGAGCGGAATCTCGACCGTGAGATTGAAGTGGTTCGAGAGGAGCGGCTGGACGTGATCGATCACCTCCCGCCTGTACGCCTTGAAGGCGTTCGTCGTGTCGTTGTAACCATGGCGAAAGAGGACGCGGATGCCGAGGTTCACGAGCCTGTTGGCGACGAGCTTCACCTTCGGGTAGTTGTGCACCGTGCCGCCACGCACAAACCGTGAGCCGAAGGCGCAGTCGTAGCCTTCCTCGAGCACCCTGTAATAGCTGACGAGATCGCTCGGCGAGTCCGATAGGTCCGCCATCACGATCGCCACGGCGTCCCCGGTGTACTCCTCCAGTCCGCTCCGCACGGCGTGCCCGAAGCCCGGCGATCGTGAAGAGCGCACGCAGCGCACGTTCGGGTCGCTCGCCATGATCTCGGCGAGTGCCTGCGCGGTCCCGTCGACGCTGGCGTCGTCGACCACGACGATCTCGTAGGGCACCCGCGCAGCGCCCAGCTCGGCGGTCAGGGCACTGACCGTCGCGGCGATCGACTCACGCTCGTTGTGAGCCGGTATCACCACCGACAGCTTCATGCGACCGCGGTCCACCGTTCGGCGTTGCGCTCATGTATCTCGCGCAGGATGTCGCGGACGTCGTGTGTGATGTCCCACCCGGGGTAATCGGCCTTGAACGGCTCGAGGTCGCTGATCCACCAGCGATGATCGCCGGTTCGGTTGTCCTCGCTAAGGGTCCACGAGAGCTCGCGCCCGGCGATCTCCTGGCACATGTCGATGGCCTCGAGCATCGAGCAGTTGCTCTGGCGACCCCCGCCGATGTTGTAGACGGCGGCCGCGCGAGGCGCATCGTGAAAGGCCTCGAACGCCTCGACGAGGTCGGCCGCGTGAATGTTGTCGCGTACCTGCTTGCCGCCATAGCCGAACACGGTGTACGGCCTACCGCTGGTCGTGCAGCGCATCAGGTAGGAGAGAAATCCGTGCAGCTCGGCCCCGGCGTGGTTGGGTCCCGTCAGGCAGCCGCCGCGAAAGCAGACGGTGGGCATCTCGAAATAACGGCCGTACTCCTGGACCAGAAGGTCGGCGGCGACCTTGGAGACGCCGAAAAGTGAATGGGTCGACCGATCGATCGACATGCTTGTGTCGATTCCCTTGTAGTAGCGATGATCGCTCGCAAGCTCCAGGCGGCGATCGAGCGACAGCAGCGGCAGCTCGTTGGGCAGATCACCGTAGACCTTGTTGGTCGAGCAGAACACAAAGCTGGCCTCGGGCGCATGCTGCCGTGCGGCCTCCAGGAGATTCAGCGTGCCATTCGCGTTCACACCAAAGTCCGTCTGCGGGTCGGACGCGGCCCAGTCATGCGACGGCTGCGCGGCGGTGTGAATGACGAGCTCGATGTCCGGCGCGCACCCGGCGAAGGCCTGCAGGACAGCGTCCGCGTCGCGGATGTCGACGTCGAGCGAGCGGAACTCGCCGGGATAGCGCTCGATCAGGGTGTCCGTCGTCCGAGATGTCGAGGCGTCGGGTCCGAAGAACCTCGCCCGCATATCGTTCTCGAGTCCTATCACCTGGTAGCCGCGCTCGACGAAGTGACGGACGGACTCGGAGCCGATCAGGCCTCCGGATCCTGTGACGATGGCAACAGGCATCGGGTCCTCTCCTTAGAGCGCGGCCGCAAGGGCTGCCTCGTTGTCGACGATCCACGTGTGGATGTCATGCAGTATCTCTGTTGGACCGCGGCGCGGGCGCCAGTCGGCCATCCCATACAACCGGCTGCAGTCGGAGATGTATACCGGAATGTCGCCCGGGCGGGTCTTCGCCGAAGCCGCCACGTCGATCGTCCGGCCCGTGATCTGGCGACAGAGCTCGGTCGTCTCGCACAGCGACAGGCTGCATTCCCGGCCTCCTCCGACGTTGACGGTGGCCTCCGTCCAGCGCTGCGGATCGCCCAGCTGCTCGTCGAGCAGGTCCACGAGATCCTCGACGTGGAGCAGGTCGCGCACCTGCTTACCGGTGCCGCCGAAGCCGATGTAGGAGAGCGGTCGCTCGAAATGGTGGGCAAGCATCCAGTAGGTGAACACCCCCTGATCGACCTTCCCCATCTGCCACGGACCCGCAATGACGCCGCAGCGGTCGATCACGTAACGCAGGCCATAGGCGGCCGCGTACTCTTCTATAAGGTGCTCGCCGCACAGCTTCGTGGCACCGTAGAGCGTGCGAGCACCATCGAGCGGAAAGCTCTCCGAGATGCCCTGCGACGACGCTCCCGAGACCGGCTGCTCGTCGGTCAGCTCTAGGCGCGTGTCGGTTTGGCGGTAGGCGAGAGCCTCGAGAGCGGCCACCGGGTAGACACGGCTGGTCGAGAAAAGACGAACTGGGCGTCCGCGCGCCGCGCGAGCTCGAGGCAGTTGAACGCGCCCTCGAGGTTGGTGCGCACCACGTAGTCGGGACTGCCGTCGACGCCGGCCATGACCGAGGGCTCGGCGGAGCACTCGACGATCGCGTCAACGGCGCCGACGCCGAGTAGGTCGGCAAGCTCGCGGACGTCCCCATGGACGAACTCGACGCCCGCGGCTCTCAACCTCGGCAGGTTGAGCTCCGAGCCGCGCCGGCGAAGATTGTCCAGCGCCAAAAGCTGCCACGTCGGGCGACGGCGGGCAATACCGACCGCGACGCTCGCGCCAATGAACCCGGCACCACCGGTGACCAGGACGCGACGCTCCGCGGGCGCGGCGTGTGGAGCGAATGATGGCAGGGACATCAGATCGTTAGAGCTGGGCTAGGGCTCTCGGCAGCGGCGCGGGAGGCCCTCGCGGGGGGTCGCGGACGCAGAGTCTAGGCCAGCCGCCCAGCAGCATATAGGGCACGCCGTCCGGGCATGCAGCAACACCTGAAACCAACATCTGGACTACCGCATGAGTGCTGCCAGCTGTGGCTGGGTGCACGGAGGACCGCCGGGCGCCGCAGCTGTTCGAACCCCGGGCCGGGTGCCGGCATGGCGGCGTAGCGCGAGCGCACAGCCCGGCGTGACCCCGATGTAGGTCGCCATTTCAACTTCCGCCAGGCCGGCATCGACGGGATCTCGTTCGCGGTCGAGGTCGTTGACCAGTGCCACCCCCGCGGTGATGGCTTCGGCGCTGTCGCCGGACTCCGCGTAGTAGCCACGGCGCCAGCGATCGAATGTCGTCATGCCCCGCGCGCCGAGCCGTTCGAGCGAGTCGAAGAGCGCCTTGTTCGGAGGCTGGATCGCGGTCAGGTTCGCGATCGCCTGCGGCCAATCTGCATGCTCGAGGGCGAACGCGTAGACCGCGGCAGCTGCCTGGGGCGTCCCGGCTTCCCCCGGGATGCGGTGGGCAACCCAAGCCGTCTCTGCCGCCAGGCGCTCGATGTCCGAGGGCCACGGATGCGCCGCGGCGGAAGCCAGGCCGGTCTTCGCCGAGCTCGTCGGCGCGAGAGCCCGCAGAGCGCTCCCGAGTTCGCCGGCGGGGACCTGGTCGGGCGCCAGCGCATATCCACCCAGCGCCGCGAGGGCCGCATCGGACGCTCTTAGCGCTTCATGGCGCTTGTGCGCTCGTTCCAGGCGCGCGATCGCGAGCGCGCCGGCCTCGGCGAGCTGTCCTTCGCCCAGCCACTTGTTGCCGAGGTTCGTGAGAGCCGTGGTGCTGAGCTGTTCCGGGAGCTCGCACTTGCTCGTGACCGGAAGCAGAATCCTGTAGAACCCCGCGACCGCTCGAATGCCGTAGTCGACGGCGAGGAACTCGTCGAGTACGCGCGAGCCTACGTACACCGGCTTCCCGGCGGGATATGGATAGTCGCCGTTGTTCTGCACAACCGGCGCACGGTCACGACATAGTTCCGACACCGTTTCCAGCTCGACCGTCGGTGTGTTCACCAGGCCGGGGTCATATGTCAAGGGCCAAGCGGCTGCCGGAGCGTTGAGCAGGTAGCCGACAATCGCGTCGTTTCCCCATGCGACATCGTTTCGCAGCTCGACATCGACGGTGGCACGCCCGTCGAGACCGAGCGCCCGCCATTCGGCGATGAGCGCCGCCATCGACGCCGGCCCTCCGTCTTCTGCGATGGGGATCCTGTTCAGTCCCGGCACCACGACCCGGTTCGCCACCGGGGGTCTTGTGGACCACGCGTCATAGACGGCACGCGGGGCTACTCCAGGAAGCAGCGGATACGCGACTATCGCGAGCAGGCCGATCAGTGCCCAGGAGGCCCCTGGGCCGATGAGCATCGCGCCGGCGACCCAGAAGACGGGGTTGCCGATCGCCCCATATGTCGTGCTGAAGCGCGCAGCCTGGCCGTAAAGGACGACCGCGCACACGACGACCATGAAGGGCGTCAGGTAGCTCTTGTCGCTACGCAGGAGGCGTGCCCGCCACCTTGGCAGCAGCAGCATCGAGGCCGCCGCGAGCACAACCACGGCCGCAAAGGCGTATGTGGCGACGATGGTGCCGGCCGTCGATGCACCGAGATGCAGATGCAGAAGTTCATCGACGCGTTCGCGGAGGAGATGCCATTCGATCGGCTGGCCCCGCTGGGAGTGAAACCCGGACTGCGAGGAGGAGAGCGTGTAGCTGATGAACCACCACAGCTGCCTTAGCCCTCCAGTCACGAAGACGATGAGGCTGGGCAGAGCTGCAAGGAACAATGTGGCGAGAGCGAGCACCCAGCGTCGCCGGCCCGCCGGTAGCACGATCACGAGCACGACCGCCCATAGCGCAGCGAAGATCGCGTACTCGGTCCGCGCCCAGCCCGCGAGCGAGCACACCGCGCTCGCCGCGAGCAGCAAGCCCGGCCGCCGCTCGGCGACCACCTGCAGCGTCCGTCCCGGTGTGCGCCGAACCAACTCGTCCACCATCAATGCAAACCCGAACAGCGCAGTAAAGCCGATCGAGTAGCGCGGAGTTTGGGAGGTCAGTGTCACGACGCCGACCAGCAGACCGAGCGCGGCACCGCAGCGCCGCCAGACGAGGATGGTGGCCAGCAGAGTTACCAGCGGCGGAAACAGGCCGTAGACCAGGCGCAGGGCCATCACGCTGCGAATCCCCACCAGGCCCGGAATCGCGCCCGGGATCCCCAGTCCTATCCCATAGGGCTCGTAGAAGTCCGAATATGGGAGCTGGCCGTGCAGAAGATATGTCACGGTCGTGTACTCGATGCCGTCGTCGAAGCGACCGAGGACGTCCACCCGCGCCGCGACGACGAGGATCACGTAGCACCATGCTGCGAGCAGACCGGCGCAGATCCAGGGCAACCGCCGGCCGAGCCTGTCTCGTGCGGAGCTCTTGGGTTCGATGACCCGTGGCAGCGTCGCGCGGCGCGCCCGTGTCAGCCCCCAACCCCAGGGCGTGTGTCCCTTGCCAAGGTCCGCCGAGATCGCGACAGGATACGTCTCCCGCGGTCGTCGGTGCACCGAACAACCTCTCGGTAGCGTCACACGCGCAGCGGTTGGCGAGGACCAGGCTCCCGGCGGCGCTCGCGGGCTCACGGCCGTCGCTCAGGCGCGGGGCCGCTCGACCGTCCACCGCGGCGGGAGAGGCCCCTCGCTCCCCCACGCGCCGCCGGCGCGGATGAGCAGCTCGACCTCGTCGTCAGCCCGGCCGAACAGGCGATCGGGGGCGTGCCGGATCCGAACCTCCAGGCGATAGCGGCCGGTCTCCGCCGGAGCATCGACACTCGCCGGGACGATCGTGGCTGCGCCTGGCTCGACGTTTTCGGTAAAGAACGACGGGACCCAGTCCTCGACAGGCTCGCCCGCCTCGTTCATCAGGCGATGAACTACGTGGACGAATGGGCCCACAGAGGGATCCCAGCCCCAGCACTCGGTGCCGTCGTTGCGCACACGGAAGTGGAAGGGGCGCCGCTCTGCCGGCGAGAGGGGAGCGGCCGTTCCGATGACCTCGATCCGCGCCCGATAGGCGGACTCGGGGAACGTGCGCCCTGCCCAGAGCGCATCGGTCACGGCAATGGGAACATGGACGATCTGGGTCCCGCGGGTTCCGACAGGCCCTGGGGGAGCGCTCAGAACCGATTCGATGAGAACGCGATCGGCCTGAGGCACGAGGCTTACATGCAGCGGCGAGAGGCTCTCCGGCAGCTCCATCCGGTTCGCAGCGAGACAGGTGGGCGCGATTAGGCCCGGGCTCAGCATCTCGTACCGTCGCGCGCGGTTCCGACGCTCCTCGACGTCAGCACAGATGAACGGGAGGTGGTAAATCGGAGCTTCGACGAACCGTGCGGGAAGGGAAAGCTCTGGACCGGAGTGCACCGTGCCGCCAAAGCGGAGTGCGCCGTCATTCCGGACCAGCCGCAGCTGAAAGTCCGGGTACCAGGGATCCTGGGATATGTAGCTGGCAACCGTCGGGAAGAGGTTGCGCCTAGCGAACAGCACACCGTTGACGCTGCGGTCGCGCCTCATGGCGCTCACCTCTGCGAGCATCTCTGGAGACGGGATCTCATCACCGTCGAGCCTCAGGATCCAGTCTCCCCGGCACTGCGCGTGCAGCCAGGCGAGATGCCGCTCAATGAACTCGAACTCGAGCGAGAAGAGACGGTCGGCTACCTCCGCGTATTGCATCAGATCGTCCTCGGGCACCGACCCTCCCGTCGCGATCACGACCTCGTCGGCGACCTCCCTCAACGGCTCGAGCGCGGCTCTCAGGAACGGCCCGGGAACGTTCGCTATGCAGCAGACGCTGAGCGTGGCGGATCTGCCCTGCCCGTTGTTCCTCCGCGTTCCCGTCCGCGCACCGGTGCCCACGTGCGCCGAACCCCTATAGGTTCTCGGCGATCAGCGGGGCGGATCGGTTGAACACCCAGAAGCCCAGCGCGAACGTTGCGAGGACGATGAGCATCGGCCCGACGAGATGTGCCCAACCGCCGAGCACCGCCCCCGCGCTCGGCGTGCCGTGCGTGATCATCGCGTGGCGGAACTGCTGGAAGGCCACCGCGAGCGGATTGAGCATGTAGACGTGTAGCCAGAAGCGGCTGAACTTTTCCTCGACGGTGACGACCGAGATGATCACGGGGGAGGCGTAGAAGAGGATCTGCTGCATGACGTCCCAGATGGGCTGCATGTCACGGAAGCTCACGAACAGCGCCGAGAGCAGCATCGCGATGCCGGTGGTGAACACCGCGAGGAAGGCGATGATCAGCGGAAGCTCGAGCCAGCTGAGCATCGGCGTGACGCCTTCGATCAGCGCGAAGATGAGCACGACGATGAGATTCAGGCCGAGATTGAACGAGGCCAGGAGGACCACCGCGAGCGGGATGACCATCCGGGGAAACTGAATCTTGCGCACGAGGTTCTCGCGGTCCACCACGCTGCGCACCGCGCCACCGGTGGCTTCCCCGAAGAACGTGAACAGCACGATCGAGCCTAGCAGCTGGGCGCCGTAGAACTGGCTCGCGGGACCCTTCTCGCTGTTGACGTGCGCGACCTGGGTGAAGAACAGGTAGAGCACGCCGAACAACAGGAAGGGGCGCATCAACTGCCAGAGATAGCCCAGCGCCGAGCCGAAGAAGCGCAGCTTGAACTCGTTGCGGGCGATGTTGTAGGTCAGGTGCCAGAAGCGCGACCAGTCGTCGGTGAGCGCGCGCGGGCCATGGATCGGCTGGCCCATCGACTCGGTGTCGGTCACGACCGGTGCGACCTCGAGAGTGCTCATGTCACCTCCGCGCGCGGACGGTCGGAGCTGCCGAGGCGCTCGACGGCGGAGGTGTACGGGAGATCCACGTAGCCGCCGCCGGCGGTCACGCCTCCGACCATGAAATGCAGCCCTCCCGGGTAGCGGTCGATGACGTCGAGCCCGCTGCCGCGCCGCACGAGGCTCGCGACCGGCAGGTAGCGTCCAGGCGCGAGGTGATTGTCGAACCGCACCGAGAAGATCGCCTCATCGCCGGCCTCGAAGTGGCCGCTGCGCTCGTGTTCGCGCGAGGTCGTCGTGACCATCGCCGTGCGCCTGTCCTCGCTCTCGAACGCCACCTGCAGAGCCGGGTCCGCGGTGCTCTCGCTGAAGGCCACGCGCGCCTTGAAGACCACCGGGTAGCCTTGGTTGTAGACCGCCCAGCGTTCCCCCGCGCCGTCCTCCACCCACGCCTCCACGATCCGCGCTGCGCCGCCTCCCGCCCGCCCCGGGCTGCCGTCGGGCGCAAACGGGTCACGACGGAAGTTGAGCTCGAGGTAGCTCTCGGCGACCTTCTCCGGCTCCCCGAGCGCGATCATGTCGCCGCGCTCGAGCAGCATCGCGCGATGGCAGAAGCGGTTGACCGACCCCATGTCGTGGGTGACGAAGACGATCGTCCTGCCCTCGTCGCGCATCCGGTTGAAGACGTCGAAGCACTTCTGCTGGAAGTTGGCGTCGCCGACCGCGAGCACCTCGTCGATCAGCAGGATGTCCGCGTCAACCTGGATCGCCACCGAGAAGGCGAGGCGAACGTACATCCCGGAGGAGTAGTTCTTGAGCTTGAGATCCTGGAACTCCTCGAGTTCGGCGAAGGCGATGATGCTCTCGTAGCGCGAGCGTGCCTCACGCGGGCTGAGACCCAGCATGATCCCGTTCATCACGACGTTGTCCAGTGCCGCCAGGTCGGGGTTGAACCCGACCCCGAGCTCGATGAACGTGGATAGCCGCCCGTTGCACCAGATCCTGCCGCGGTCCACCCCGTAGATCCCCGCCATGCACTTCAGCAGGGTGCTCTTGCCGCTTCCGTTGCGTCCCACGATCCCGAAGAACTCTCCCTTCTCGATCGCGAAGGAGATGTCCCTCAACGCGGTGAACGCGTGATGGCGGGAGCGCCGCGTCGGATGCAGCGCACGCTCCTTGAGCGTGTGCGTCCGCTCCTCGGGCACGCGAAAGGTCTTGCTAACCCCGTCGACCATGAGTGCGGGCGGATCAGCCATATCAAGAAGGGTACCGGCGGGGCTGGGCACCACGGTTATAGTCCTGCCGCGTGCACGTCGGCACGGTGATCAGCAGGTCGTGGGTGGCCCATGCGCGTGCGCTGGCGGAATCTCTGCGAACACATGCGCCCGGCTCGCGCCTGTCGGTGCTGATCGTCGACCCGATCGACGGCTTCATCGACCCTGCGGAGGAGCCCTTCGACGTCCTCGCCCCGCACGATCTGGGGCTGGCGGACTTCCCGGCGATGAGCGCACGCTACGACGTGACGGCTCTCTGCTGCGCACTGAAGCCGTCGCTTATCCGGCACCTGCTGCAGTCCCACGACACGGTCGTCTACCTCGACAGCGACGTGCGCGTGTACGCTCCGTTGGACGGGCTGGAGGAGGCGCTGGAGAGCCATCCGTTCCTGCTCTCACCCCACCTGCTGAAGCCGCTTCCGGACGATGGCAGCGAGCCCGATGAGCTGGCGATCCTGCTGGCCGGGTCGTTCAATCTCGGCTTCGCGGCCGCGCGCCGCGCGCCCGAGGTGCCTCCGCTGCTGGAGTGGTGGGCGGAGCGTCTGCGCACCGGATCACGGCTCGACCCCGCGCATGCGATGGTCTACGACCAGCGCTGGGCCGACCTCATGCCCGGGCTCTCCGCGGCCGTGGGCGCCTGGCGCGATCCCGGCGTGAACTTCGGCTATTGGCGAGCGGCAACGAGCGTGCTCGAACGGGGCGAGCAGGGTGTCCTCGTCGACGGGCATCCGTTACGCACATTCCACTTCAGTGGTTTCGACCCGGACCGGCCCGGGCGCGTGAGCACCTACGGGAACCGCACCGTCGTGGACGCGGAGCCGGTGCTCAGAGAGCTGACCGTCGAGTTCGCCGAGAGGCTCGAGGCCAACGGCCACAGCGAGGCGAGCGCCTGGCCGTACGGCTTCGCCGTCACGGCGAGCGGGGCGCCCCTCGGGGCGGAGCTGCGGGAGCTGTGGGACCGTGCGCGGCGCGAGGGAGCGGTGAGCGAGCCACCGTTCACCGCTGCGGGCGAGGAACCGCTCCTGCGGTGGCTTGCAGAGCCGGAGCCGGGAGCGGACGGCCCGCCGCTCAGCCGATATCTCCATGCCCTGCACGCCACACGCGCCGAGCTGCGCGAGCGCTTCCCGGACATCAAGACGGGCGACCGCGAGGCCTACCTGGCGTGGGCGGCCGAACAGGCCGAGCGTCGCCCCTCGGACGTGCTGGGGCTGCTGGAGAGGCGAGAGCTCTCGGCGCGGAGCGTTGGCCTGCGCCGCCTGCAGCCCGGCGGGACGCTCGGCGCCGAGCGCGGCGAGACAGTCGTGTGCATACCGGTCTACGGAGCCCGCGAGCTCTTCGCCGAGTGCCTCACCAGCGTGCTCGACCACACCGCTCCCGACGTGCCCATCCTGATCGCCGACGACGCGAGCCCCGACCCTGCGATCGAGGAGTTCGTCGAGTCGCTGCAGCAGGCCGGACGGCTCGCGCGGCACGAGGTCGTGTACATGCGCCAACCCCAGAACCTGGGCTTCCCGGGCAATGTCAACGCCGCCTTCGCCGCCGCCGCTCCGGCGGACGTGATCGTGCTCAACAGCGACTGCGTCGTCGCCGCCGGGTGGCTGGAGGGCATGCGCAGGGCGGCCTGCTCAGACGCCCTCGTCGCCACCGCCAGCTCGCTCACCAACCACGGCACGATCCTCAGCGTGCCCGCTCGCAACCGCCCGCTGCCGGGCCTGCCCCAGGACCAGCTTCTGGAGCAGGCGGCGAGCGTGGTCCTGAGTCAGTCTTTGAGGCTGTATCCGCGACTGCCCACGGCGGTCGGGCACTGCATGTACGTCCGCCGCCAGGCGCTCGACCTCGTCGGCGACTTCGACAACACGTTCGCGCCCGGCTACGGCGAGGAGGTGGACTTCTCGCAGCGGTGCATCCTGCATGGCCTCGTCCACGTGGCCGCCGACGAGGTGTTCGTGCTGCACCGCTCGGGTGGCTCGTTCGGCGAGGACGGCGAGGCCAACCCGGTGCAGGCCGAGCACGAACGGATCATCGATGCCCGCTATCCCTACTACGCGCGCGCCCAGGCTGAGGCCGGCGCCGCCGAGCTCGGACCGCTCCCGCGCGCGCTCGCCTCGGCCCGTCGCTCGGTCACCGGGCTCACCGCCACGATCGACGCGCGCTGTCTCGGTCCGTTCATGACCGGAACGCAGGTGCACACGCTGGAGGTGATCCGCGCGCTCAGCCAGACCGGCCGGCTGGGAATGCGCGTGATCGTCCCGCCGGACCTCGGCGCCTACGCCCGCGAGCAGCTCGCGGGCCTCTCCAACGTCGAGCTCATGGCGCACACCGAGGTGCATCCGGGAATGGGCAGGACCGACATCGCCCACCGCCCGTTCCAGGTGAGCGACGCGAACGACCTGCTGATGCTTCGCTGCACCGGCGAGCGCGTGGTGATCACCCACCAGGACCTGATCGCCTACCGCAACCCCGGCTACTTCCCCGGCTACCCCCAGTGGGAGCGTTATCGGCGCCTGACGCGCGAGGCCCTCGCCTGCTCCGACGAGGTTGTGTTCTTCTCGCGTCACGCCGCCGAGGACACCGTCAGGGAGGATCTCGTGGATCTCGACAGGGTGCGGATCGTCTACATCGGCGTCGACCACGCGGACGCCGCGGCGCAGCCGCCGGGCCCGCCGCGGGGGCTCGATGCCCTAGGCGAGCGACCGATGCTGCTCTGCCTGGGGACGGACTTCCGGCACAAGAACCGGGTGTTCGCGCTGCGCCTGCTCGAGGCGCTGCACGAGGACCACTCCTGGGACGGGGTGCTCGTGCTGGCAGGGCCGAGGGTCAGCAACGGATCATCCGCGGGCGAGGAGGCCGCGTATCTCGCCACGCGTCCAGATCTCGCAGCGCGCGTGATCGTCCTGCCGGCGGTCACGGAGGCCGAGAAGGCCTGGCTGCTGGAGCGCTGCAGCGCCGTTCTATACCCAACGACCTACGAGGGCTTCGGGCTGATGCCGTTCGAGGCGGCCGCCCGCGAGCGGCCCTGCCTGTTCGCCTCCCAGACCGCGCTCGCGGAGACCCTGCCCGCAGAGATCGCGACGCTCGTGCCCTGGGATCCCCGCGCCAGCGCCGAGCGCGTCCACCGGCTGCTGAGCTCTCCGGAGGCGTGCGCCGCCCAGGTGCGCGCGGTCCGCCACGCGGGAGCCCGCTTCAGCTGGCAGGTTGCCGGGGAGTCGCTCGTGGACATCTACTGGGCGGCCGCGGCCTCGCCCACGCGCGTCGCATCGCGGATGGCGCTCGATCTCGCCCAGGTGGAGACCGAGCGCGAGGAGGCCGAGCGCAAGTACGGCGAGCTGGAGCACGCTGACGCCGGAGGCGCGACGCTGGTCGCCCCCGACGGCCCGCTGGACCCCGCAACCACCCGCTCGCTGGCGGCGGTCGCCCGGCGTCCGCTGCTGCGCCGCATGCTGTTCGGGCCGCTGCGGCTGGCCCAGCGGGCACGCCGCAGCCGACCCGCCGCCGACACCGCCTCGCCGGCCGACGCGGCGACGTTCGCGCTGCACTTCGCGTATTCCAACAAGGAGCACATGCGCGAGCAGATCGCGCCGTCCGATGGCGAGGGGTTGATCCCCGAGCCGTGACGCGGCGGGCGCAGCGGACACGGCCACGCGCAGCGGAAACACAAACGGGCCGGACACCCCTGCGGCCAGCGCGACACGGCGGCTAGCGTCGGCGTGGCCCCGGCGCCCCCGAGGACGATCAGCGCGCGCTCGCGCGGCCGGCGGGATCGGGCACCTCGCCCCGCGGGCCGGGCGGGGCGGCGGGCCGCGCGAGGGCGGCGAAGAACGCCTCCAGAGCG
>CAVXRF010000015.1:0-12239 GCA_963764185.1 uncultured Solirubrobacteraceae bacterium
CGCGCGCCTGCCCAGGTCTCCCCTTGCTCGCCGCACCAGATTCGGGCAGATGTGGCTCGATTCGCGGGGCGCGATTGCGAGCACCCGGCATCGTCGGCGTTCGAGCCGCGGAGGTGTCCTGAAGTGGAAGTGTCGATCCGGTCCGAAGTCACTGCGCTGTTCGCAGCGGGTTGCGGACGAACAGGGCCTCAAGCTAGCGGCGCTGTCCGACGGCCTGGCCTTGCTCGACACGGGGCTCGATTCGCTGAGCTTCGCCATCATCGTCGCGCGACTCGAGGAATCGCTCGGCGTCAATCCGTTCAGCGCCGCGCAAGGCGCCCGCTTCCCCGCGACCGTCGGCGACTTCATCCAGTTCTACGAAGACGCGCGCCGATAGCCGGCCGCAGCTTCGACGCCCGAGGATTGGGAGATGCAGCGGGCCGACCGATCTTCGCTGTGGAGCGTGGTCCACTCGGCCGGCGGCGCGTCCGAGCGGCACATCTGGGGCGCCGACGCGAGCGTCAACCTCCTCGACCTGGCCACGGCCACCAGCCTGGCTGGAGGCGTCGAGCAGCTGCGCGGCCGTTCGGCGCTGATCCGCACCCGCGATCCGCTCGCCGCCGCGCTGGCGCTGCTCGAGCTGGACGGCGTCGCGCGCCGGCTGGTGCTGTGTCCGTATGACCTCCCCGAGGAGCACCTGCCCTTCGTCGCCGAGGCCGCCGAGGTGGACGCCGTCGTCGCCGACGGCGAGCCGCCCTCCGCGGGCGCCTTCGCGAAGATGCCGCTGATCAGCTGCACGCCGCAGTTGACGCCGCTGCGCGCCGATCGACGCGCGGGCCTGCGCACCGAGTGGGTAATACTCACCTCCGGCACCACCGGCGCGCCGAAGCTCTTGGTGCACGACCTGGACACCTTCGCCGGGGCGGTCACCGGCTTCAGCGCCGGCGCCACGTCCCAGGTGTGGAGCACGTTCTACGACGTGCGCCGCTACGGCGGCCTGATCCTGTTGGTGCGCGCGCTCAGCTCGGGCGGTTCGCTCGTGCTCACCAGCGCCGCGGAGCCGGTCGCCGCGTTCCTCGGCCGCGTCGCCGCGCACGGAGTGGCGCACCTGACCGGCTCGCCCTCGACGTGGCGCCGCGCCTTGATGAGCCCGGCGATCGCGCAGATCTCGCCGCGCCACATCCGTCTCTCGGGAGAGATGGTCGACCAGTCCATCCTCGATCTCCTGCGAGCGGCGTTTCCGCAGGCGCAGATCACCCACGCTTTCGCGGCCACCGAGACCGGCCTCGCCTTCGAGGTGACCGACGGGCGGGCGGGCTTCCCCGCCAGCGTCATCGGCGACCGAGGCGGGCTCATCGAGCTGAAGATCCAGGACGGCTCGCTCCGCGTCCGCTCGCCCCGCACCGCCGTTCGCTACCTCGGCCCGCAGTCGCTCAAGGACGCCGACGGCTTCGTCGACACCGGTGACATGGTGGAGCTGCGCGGCGAGCGCTACTTCTTCGCCGGCCGGCGCGACGGCGTCATCAACGTGGGCGGCCTCAAGGTGTATCCGGAGGAGATCGAGGCGGTGCTCAACCAGCACCCGCAGGTGCGGATGGCCATGGCGCGCAAGCAGCAGAGCTCGATCACCGGCGCGCTGGTGGTGGCCGAGGTGATGCTGCGCGAAGACCCCACGGCCCCGTCCGGGCGCGACGCCCAGGCCAGGGTCAAGGAGGAGCTGCGGCAGCTCTGCCGCAGCGCGCTCGCGCGGCACAAGGTCCCCGCGACCATCTCGGTGGTCCCGGCCATGGCGGTCACGCCGAGTGGAAAGCTGCAGAGGACGCCGTGAATAACGTCATCGTCACCGGCGGCAGCCGCGGGCTCGGGCTCGCCATCGCCCGCTGCCTGAGCGGCGCGGGATACCGGGTGATCGCCATCGCCCGCAAGAGCACCGAGCCGCTCGCCGCGCTGATCGCCGAGTCGGAGGCGCGGCGCCCCGGCTCGCTGCGCTTCGTCCCCTTCGACCTGGCGGAGCTCGAGGCGATCCCCAAGCTGGTGCGCGACCTGCGCAGCGAGCTCGGCCCCATCTACGGGCTCGTCAACAACGCGGCGACCTCCCGCGACGGCGTGCTGTCGCTGTTCCCCGACGCGGAGATCGAGCGGCTGGTGCGCCTCAACACCATCTCGCCGATGATCCTCACCAAGTACGTGGTGCGCTCGATGATGGCCCAGGGCGGCGGGCGGGTGGTCAACATCGCCTCGATCATCGCCTTCACCGGATACAGCGGGCTCGCGGTCTACGGCGCCACCAAGGCCTCGCTGCTCGGCTTCACGCGCTCGCTGGCGCGCGAGGTGGGGCGCGTGGGCATCCACGTCAACGCGGTCGCGCCCGGCTTCGTCGAGACCGAGATGACCCAGGGCCTCGACGACGCGCAGCGCGAGCAGATCATGCGCCGCAGCGCCCTCAAGCGGCTGACCGACCCGGCCGACGTGGCCGCCGCGGTCGAGTACCTCCTCAGCGACAAGGCCAGAAGCGTCACCGGCACCGTGCTCACCGTCGACGCGGGCAACACCGCATGAGCGGGCCTTTGCCAGGGCCCTCCGCCGCGGGAGGGGGCGTCGCCGCGGCCTGGCGGCGCGCGCTCGAGCTGACGGCGCCGATCCCCCGTAGGCCCGAGCGGGTGCTCCCAGCGATGCTCGATGAGCTGGCCGACCGGCACGCAGACGCGCCGGCGCTGCTCTCGGAGCGCGAGCGCCTGACCTATCGCGGGCTCGCCGCGCAAGCGAATCGATATGCACGCTGGGCGCTGGAGCAGGGCCTCTCCCGCGGCGACGTCGTCTGTCTGCTGATGCCGAACGCGCCCGAGTACCTCGCCTGCTGGCTCGGCCTCACCCGGGTGGGCGTGGTGGTCGCGCAGCTGAACACCAACCTCTTGGGGCGCTCGCTCACCCATTGCATCGAGCTCGTCGCGCCCGCCCGAATCCTCTGCGCGAGCGAGATGCTCGAGAAGCTGACCGCTGCGCTCCCAAAGCCTTCGCCGGCGGTCTGGGTGCACGGCGGCGGCGCGCGCGACTTCCCGCGGATCGAGCTCGCGGTCGCGCGCTGCCCCGGCGATCCGCTGACCGCGAGCGAGCGCAGGCCCATCACCATCGAGGACCGCGCGCTCTTCACCTACACCTCAGGCACCACCGGCCTTCCCAGCGCCGCGAGCCTCAGCCACGGCCGGCTCATGCAATGGAGTCACTGGTGGGCAGGCCTGATGGGCGCGAGCGAGAGCGACCGCATCTACGACTGCCTGCCGCTGTACCACAGCACCGGCGGTATCGTGGCTCCCGGCGCGATGCTGGTCGCGGGCGGCTCGGTGGTGATCCGCGACCGGTTCTCGGCGAGCGACTTCTGGGAGGATCTCTGCCGCTGGGACTGCACCATCTTCCAATACATCGGTGAGCTCTGCCGCTACCTGCTCCGCGCCGGGCCGGCTCCGCACGAGAGCGCGCACCGCCTCCGCCTCGCCTGCGGCAACGGGCTGCGCCCCGACGTGTGGCCGGAGTTCCAGCGGAGGTTCCAAATCCCCCGCGTGCTCGAGTTCTACGGCGCGGCCGAAGGGAGCGTCACGCTCTTCAACGTCGAGGGCGAGCCCGGCGCCATCGGCCGCATCCCGCCTTATCTCTCGCACCGCTTCCGCGTGGTCCTGGTGCGCTACGACGTCGACGCCGACGCGCCCGCGCGCGACCCGCAAGGCTTCTGCATCCCCTGCGCGGCGGGAGAGGTGGGCGAGGCGCTCGCGCCGCTCGCCTCCGGGCCGTCGAACGTCGCCAGCCGGTTCGAGGGCTATTCCAACCCGGCCGCCACGGAGCGCAAGCTGCTCCGCGACGTCTTCCAGCCCGGCGACGCCTGGTTTCGCACCGGCGATTCTGATGCGCAAGGACCAGCGCGGCTTCTTCTACTTCGTCGATCGCGTCGGCGACACCTATCGCTGGAAGGGCGAGAACGTCGCCACTTCCGAGGTGGAAGAGGCACTCTCGGCGTTCCCCGGCGTGGTGCACGCCAACGTCTACGGAGTGGCGGTGCCGGGCGCGGACGGCAAGGCGGGCATGGCCGCACTGGTGTGGGCGGGCGAGCCGCAGCTCGCGGGTCTGCGCGCGCATCTGCTCTCGCGCCTGCCGCGCCACGCGTGCCCCCTCTTTCTCCGCATCCGCGGCGAGATGGAGATCACCGGCACGCTCAAGTATCGCAAGGCCGAGCTGGCGCGGCAGGGGTTCGATCCCAGCGCCAGCGCCGACGCCCTCTTTTTCGACGACGCCGCCGCGCAGGAGTATGTCCGGCTCGACGAGGCCGCGCACGCGCGCATCGTGGCCGGCGCGGTTCGCCTCTAGGAAACCTCGCGGTCTCGCCGGTCAACCGGCCTTCTCGACGGTGACCCTCAGGCCGAGTCACACCTCGGCTGCGCCCGGCGCCTTGGGCACGCGATGCAGGCCCAGCGGCAGCAGCCGGGCCGGATTGCCGATGGCGATCATCCGCGCCGGGACGTCGCTCATCACCACGCTGCCGGCCGAGACCACGGCGTCGTCGCCGATGGTCACGCCAGGCTCAATGATGGCGCCGTGGGCGATCCAGACACGGTCGCCGATGAGCACCGGGGCGACGCGCTGCCCGTCATCATCACGGATGCGTACCATCGCGCCGAAGGCGCACTCCACTCCGATGCGGATGCTCCGGCTCGCCTGCAACGAGACCCCATAATTGAATCCGGTGCCCGCGCCGACGGCGAGCTCCGCGCCAGGGCGGCAGACGAGCTCCATGCGCAGCGGGCCATCCAAGAAGAACACCTGGTCGCCGATGCTGATCCCGGCCGCGCCCCGCACCGAGAGCGGCCCCGCCGAGTGGACGTGGCGGCCCGTCTTCGCTCCGGCAAAGAGCAGCGAGGCCCGCACGATGCCGGGCAGCCGCGTCACCACGCGCAGCGCGCGGCGCCAGGGGAGCATCCGGGATTCGGCGCCGGTGGTGCTGGTCATGCCGGGGAGAGGACCCGGGCGGGATAGCCCACCACCTCGGCGCCAGCGCCGGTCCGATGCGAGAACACCGCGCCCGGCTTGACGCGCGTCCCGCGGCCCAGGTGCGCGCCGGGCAGGATCGATCACCCGCGGGCCGAGCGTGACCTCCTCCTCCAGCGTCACCGGGCGCGAATCAGGCGCCAGCTCGCGTTCGCCTTGCACCAAGTGCAGGTTGTTATCAAGGATCTTGCAGAATGCGCCGAGTCGGCAGTGGGCGCCGATTCGCACCGAACGGAGCGCCTCAATCGATACACCTTCGTCGATCACCACGCCTTCGCCGAGCGTCAGCTCGGCCCCCGGCCCCGTGACGAGCTCGATCCCCGAGAGTCGACCGTCGAGCCTCACCCCTGGGCCAATCCGCACCAGGCCGGGGCCTCTGACCCGGACCTGCCCGAGCACGGAGACCCCGGCGCCGACCTCGATGCGAGCGCCCTGCCTAACGACGCGCAACCGCAGGAGAACTTGCCGCCAGAAGTTCAAGTTCTGGCCAGTCTCGAGCGAGCAGCGCGCCCTGTCAATCGGCTGCGGCAGAGCCCCGAGGCCGCCGCGCGGCGCCGGCCGTACAGCTCTCACAAATCGCTCCCGTCGCCTGACGGCCAATCGGTGGCGCATCTCGTCGTCGCTCCTCGCACAGGTAGACCCCACAGGTAGACCACCTTACAGGTAAACCCCACAGGTAGACCACTTCCTCGTCGTCGCTCCTCAAGCTGGTTGCTGCTCGTCCGTCAGGCTCGGTCCGGATCGGATGCGATGCGCTCTAGCGCTTGTAGAAGGGCGGGATCCTGGCGTCGACGTTGACCCACACCGACTTGGACGTGGTGTACTCGCGCATCGCCTCGAAGCCCATCTCGCGACCGTAGCCCGACTCGCCGACGCCGCCAAACGGCACGCCCGGGTGAATCCGCTTGTAGCAGTTGATCCAGACCGTGCCGGCGCGGAGCTCGCGGGCGAAACGATGGGCCCGCGCCAGGTCGCGCGTCCACAGGCCGGAGCCGAGGCCGTAGCTGACCCCGTTGGCGATCGCCAGCGCCTCGGCGTCGTCCTTGAAGGTGTCCACGACCACCACGGGACCGAACACCTCTTCGCGGCTCACGCGCAGGCGGCGGTCGGCGCGCAGCACCGTGGGCTCGACGAAGTAGCCGCGCGGCTGGCGCTCGGGGACGCCGCCGCCCGCGAGCACCACCGCGCCGTCGGCGCGCGCGGCGGCGATGTGTTCGAGCACTGACCGCTGGTGGCCGCGGCTGGTGAGCGGGCCGAGCTCGGTCTCGGGATCGAGCGGGTCGCCGACGCGGAGCGAGCGCGCCAAGGCCACGAAGCGCTCGAGAAAGGCGTCGGCGATCTTCTCCTCGAGGATGAGGCGCGCTCCGGCGATGCAGACCTGGCCCTGGTTGTGGAAGATGGCGAAGGCGCTGCCCATGATCGCGGCATCGAGGTCGGCGTCGGCGAACACGATGTTGGCGCCCTTGCCGCCGAGCTCGAGCTGCAGCTTCTTCAGGTTGCCCACGGACGCCTCGACGATCCGGCGGCCGACGCGGGTGCTACCGGTGAAGGACAGCTTGCCCACCCCCTCGTGCTCGGCGAGCCGCTGGCCCGCCGTCTCCCCGTACCCGGGGACGACGTTGATCACGCCGCGCGGAAAGCCCACCTCGCGCAGAAGCTCGGCCAGGGCCAGCGTGGTGAGCGGGGTGAGCTCGGCGGGCTTGAGCACCACCGCGTTCCCCGCGGCCAGCGCCGGGCCCAGCTTCCAGCTGGCGAGCATGAGCGGGAAGTTCCAGGGCACGATCTGGCCGACGACGCCGATGGGGGTGCGGTCGACATAGCTGAGGAAGCCGGCCTCGACCGGGACCACGGCGCCCTCGAACTTGTCGGCCATGCCGCCGAAGTAGCGGAAGCAGGCCACGGTGCGCGGCACGTCGAGGTTGCGCGTGTCACGAATTGGATGGCCCGTGCCACGCGTCTCCAGCTCGGCGAGGCGGTCGCTCGCCCGCTCGATCGCGTCGGCCAGCTTGAACAGCAGGCGGCCGCGCTCGCTCGCCGCGGTGCGGCCCCAGCCCGGGGCGGCAGCTGCCGCGGCGGCCACCGCGCGATCCACGTCCTCGGCGCGCGCCTCGGCGACGCGGGCGAGCACGGTGTCGTCGGCGGGGTTGCGCACCTCGAGCTCACCGCCGGCGCGCGCAGGAGTGAACTCGTTGTCGATGAACAGACCGGTTTGCATGGTCGAACTCGCGAGCGAAAAAACGTGATGGAGAAGAGCGGGAGCCCCCGGAGCGAGCGGGGAGCGAGGGTGTTCGCGCCGCGTCAGCGCGGGACGAAGAACTCAGCATAGCGGGCGATGGCGCCGTCTGTTACCTCGACCAGATCGACGAACTCCGTCGCGACCGTCACGCCGGTGATCTTCGATTGGATCCGCGCGTGCCAGTGCGCTGAGGCGCGCGGCCCCTCGATCAACAGCGAGACGAGCGTATAGTCGGTCACGCGGAAGGCCTTCACCAACACGCTGAGCCACTGCTTGAACTCACGCAGGCTCGGGGCGACGATTGAGATCGGCTTGCCATCGCTGGCCCCCGCGATCCGGAACTGTCCATCTTCGCGGAACGTGCGGCACATCCCGGCGAGGTCGCCGCGCACGCGCGCCCCGTGCAGCTCCCGGATGAGACGCTCGACCTCCATGCGATCCGTCATTTTCAGATCTCCCTCACGCGTTCCGAGTCAGAAAGCTCGATCGATCGGCGTCGCCGCTCCTCGCCGCGTGACCTCAATGAAGCGCCGCGCGAACCTGAGCGCCGAGGAGGTCGAACGCCGTCCTGGCGTACGGAATCACCGCCCCGAGCCCATAGAACAGGTGGATCATACCCGCATGGCAGGTGTACGTCACCGACGTCCCCGCCGCCGCGAGCCGGTCGGCGTAGCGCTGCCCT
Organism: uncultured Solirubrobacteraceae bacterium; assembly: GCA_963764185.1. Taxonomy (GTDB): domain Bacteria; phylum Actinomycetota; class Thermoleophilia; order Solirubrobacterales; family Solirubrobacteraceae; genus Palsa-744. Next base: position 7,932 of record CAVXRF010000015.1, read on the forward strand.
TCGTCGCGGAGCGGGTCGAACTCGGCGGTGTGCACCAGGGTCGGCGGCAGCCCGCCGAGATTCTCCGCGCGCAGCGGGGAGACGCGGGCGTCGGATCGATCCACGCCGTGCACCAGGTAGTGCGCGAGAATCGTGCTCGAGGGTCCCTTCGTCGACGAGGTAGCCGGAGGCGAAGGCGCGCCGCGACTCGCTCTGCCCCGCATAGTCGAGGATCGGGCACACGAGGATCTGCAGCGCCACGATGCGCTCGCCGAGCCGCGCGAGCCGGTCGCAGATGACCGCGGCGAGCGTCGCGCCGGCCGAGTCGCCCGCCACCGCGATGCGCGCGGCCTCGAGCCCGAAGTCGGCGGCGCGCGCGTGAACCTGGCGTACCGCGGCCTCTGCGTCCTCGAGCGCCGCGGGGAACGGGTGCTCGGGCGCGAGCCGGTAATCGACCGAGATGACCCGGCAGCCCGTGGCGTTCGCGAGCGAGCGGCCAATCCGGTCGTGGGTGTCGAGCGAGCCAGCCACGAGGCCGCCTCCGTGAAAGTACACGATCCCCGCGCCAGGCGCGGTCGAGGCGAACGGGGTGTACAGGCGAAGCCGCAATGCGCCGGACGGCCCTTCGACTCGGAGCTCGTCGACCCGCTCGACGGCGGGGACAGCGCCTCCCAGGCGCATCAACTGCTCGAGGCTCGCGCGGCGCTCGCCCACCGACTGGCTCGCCGCGCCCGCCGGATTCGTCGCCGCGACCAAATCGAGGAAGCGACGGACGCGCGCGTCGAGAGGCATCGAGGTGGGACGCTGCGCCCTCAAAGCCCGAGCGCTTTGCGAACCCCGGCCGGCCACTTGGCCGTGTCGAGGCCGTGGATCGAGAACAACGCGACGGCGAGCCGGTCGACGCCGAAGGCCACGCATCCGGTGTGCGCTGGCTCGCCGCCTGGGTCGCGGATCCCCCAGACGTTGCCGAAGTGGTCGCGATGATAGTTGAAGCTCATGCACGCGGTCGGCGACGAGGTCTTTTGGAACGGAATCAGCAGCTCGAACTTCAGCGACTGCTGGCGCTGGCTGACCGCCATCGATCTGTCCGACGCGCCCGAAGAACGGGTCGTTGGCGACGTCGATCCGGGCGGGGACGGCGAGCTCGTCGGCGATGGCGGGCGCGCGCGCCATCCAGCTCTCGCGGAACTCGGTGATCTCGTCGGGGGTGCCGATGCGGACGAACTCGCGCATCCGGAACGTCTGCAGTCGGTCGAGGCTGCGCGACGGCTCGTGCCGGAAGCAATCCGCCGAGATGTCGAACAGGAGGCCGCCGGCGGGCAGCGCGCCGCGCGCCGCCGCGATCGGGTAGACCGGGTAGCAGGCGGCCGGCGACAGCACCAGATCCGCCGGGCTCAGCGAGGTCGTCCAGTCGCCGCCGGATTCGAATCGGGCCACCGCGCCGTGAATCTCGGCCTCCGTCCCGTGCAGGGCGGAGACGCAGCCGAGCAGGTTTGGGAAGCTCTTCAGATAGCCAGACTTCTCCAGCTGTGCGCGGCTCATCACCGGCGGGAATCGCATCACCTCGGCGCGGGGGTCGCGTAGGCGGGAGATATAGGCCGTCAGCCCGTCGACGACGGCCTCGTAGAGCGCGGTCCGGGCGTACACGCCGTCGACGCCCATCGGCCGGAACAGCGCTGCGGCGATGTCAGAAAGGTCGTCAGCGCTCGTCGCGGGGCTTGGCAAGGTTCGGCTCGCAGGAAAGGGATGGTCAGCTGTCGATCGAGGACGGCAGCGGAGTCACCAACGACGTCGTCGCCAGGTTCGCGAGGATGCGATCGTTGTTGATCATGATCGGCGCGGACAGCACGTCGCGCAGGTGCCGGCCGATGCTGAAGTCACCGTCATTGCGGTAGCCGGCGAGCCCGCTGGCCCGCATCGCCTCCAGCACGGTCTCGCACGCCAGCTCCGAAACCTGGACCTTCATCAGGGTGATCATCGACTGGAACTCGAGCGAGGTAAGCAACCTCTCGTCGCCCATCGCCTGCTCGTAGGAGCGCAGCGCGGAGGCGAGCAGTGCGCGCAAGTCACGCAGCCTCGCGACCGCCTTCGTCAAGCACCCCGCCGCGGGCGGCAGCTGGCCGTTCGAGTTCTTGAAGGCGTGCCGCACGAACGACTGCGCGCGCGCGGTGGCCGCGGCGGCGATGCCGGCCCAGACCGAGCCCCAGAGCAGATGCGCGAACGGCACCATGGTCTGGGCGTGAATCCGCTCGTAGGGCTCCGGCACGAGGTTGGCGTCGCTGCCCTGCGCGCGAAGCGTGAAGCCCTCGCTGCATGGTGCCGCGCATGCCGAGCGTGTTCCAGGTCCGGTCAGCGATCGGCTCGAGCGTGTATTCCGGCCTTGAGGAACACGAGCAGCACCTGATCCGACGCGGGAGCCGATGGCGAACGGCGCGCGGTCGTCACGATGCCGTCCGCGGCCGCGCCGTAGGAGATGACCGTCGCCTTGCGCTCGAGGCTGAGGCGGTCGCCGTCGCGCACGACCGGCGCCTCGCTCGAGCGCACATTTCCGCCGGCCTGACCTTCGGTGGTCGAGGAGGCGATCAGCAGCTGCCCAGCGACGACCTTTCGCAGCACCGCCTCGATCGCCGGGCTGCTCTTGCGGTGACGCACGAGGCAGCCCATCTTCACCTGGTGCATCGCGTAGATCAGCCCGGTCGAGGCGCAGGCCTGCCCGAGCGCGTAGCAGATGTCGGCGAGCGCTCCGAGGCTCGCGCCTTCACCGCCGAGCTCCGGCGGGACGAAGATTCCCAGCAGCCCCTGGCGACGCAGCTCCGCCATCGCTTCGTGCGGGAAGCGGGCCTCCTGATCGACCGCTCTGGCGTGCTGCGCCGCGACGGCCGCTGCGGCCTTGGCCCGGGCCTCCGGGCCGGCGGGCGCGATGCGCTCGGCGGTCGAATTCAGAGCCTCGGAGATTTTGAGCGTGCCTGGTTGCATCGGCTCGGCTCAACTTATTCATGGATGGTACCCGCTGACAATATGTTATCCCTGCTATCGTTCGACGAAACAGCGATGTGTCCCCCCTTCCGCTGAGCGGCCTTCGGTTCGGCCCACGCCTCGGCCGGAGCCCCCTGAGCATGGCGCTTGAGATAGAACCTCCGCCCGCCAGCGCCGGCCGCGCCAGCGCTCCGGGCGCCCCCGCCGAAGCGCTCGTCATCGGGCTCATCAACAACATGCCGGATTCGGCGCTCGAGGGCACCGAGCAGCAGTTCAGCCGGCTGCTCGGCGCCGCCGCGGCCCGGCGGCGCGTCCGCCTGCGCTATTCGTTCTTGGCCGAGGTGCCCCGCGGAACGGAGGCCCGCGCCTTGATCGACGCCCGCTACTGGACGCTGCCGGAGCTGCTCCAGGGGCCGGTGGACGCCCTGATCGTCACCGGCACCGAGCCGCGCTCGCCTTCACTTCGCGAGGAACCGTACTGGAATCGGCTCGGACAGCTTCTGGAGTTCGCCGAGCGGAGCACGATCTCGAGCATCTGGTCGTGTCTCGCGGCGCACGCAGCGGCGCTGCATCTCGACGGCGTCGAGCGCGTCCGCTTCTCGCAGAAGCTCTGCGGCGTCTACGCTCATTCCATCACGCGGCGACCACTCGCTGACACGCGGGCTGTCGTCCCCATTGCTGACGCCACATTCCCGATGGAACACGCTACCGATCGACCGATTGCTCGATGCCGGCTACACGCTGCTGTCGGAATCGACAGCGACCGGGGCTGACCTGTTCGTGAAGAGCGGGCGGAGCCTGCTCGTGTTCATGCAGGGGCATCCGGAGTATGAGGAACGCACGCTGCTCAAGGAATACCAGCGCGACGTGGGTCGCTTCATAAGCGGGGTCCAGCCCGTCTACCCGACGATGCCGGTAGGGTACTTCAGCGCCGAGGGCGAGCAGGCGCTGCTCGGGTTCGAGCGCGAGGTGCGCGCCGGACGCATCGCAAACCCGCTCGAGGCTTTTCCATTCAAGGCCGTCTCCACGTCGCTGTCCGACCGCTGGTGCGCAGGGGCGGCTGCGGGTGTACGAGAACTGGCTCGATATCGTAGCGTCTGGGAAGACCGCCGCGCCGGCGATGGCCGGCCGCGCCGGTTGATGCCGAGCGCAAAGGGAGTGCTGATGGACGACCCGGGACGCGGGACACGCGATCGGTTGATCGGGCTGGTGGAGCAGATCCTGAAGACACCCGTCGAGGACCGAGCGACCTACGACCGCCCGCTGAGCGAGATTGGAATGACCTCTTTGGCGATGGTCACCTTCCTCCTAGCCGTCGAGGTCGAGTTCGATTTCGTGATCCCGCAGTCCGAT
>CAVXRF010000016.1:0-16651 GCA_963764185.1 uncultured Solirubrobacteraceae bacterium
TGGGCGCGCTGCTACTGCACCACAACGCGCGTCACCCCTACGCCGGACCACGAGCCGCGGGCGAGAGCAACGGTGCGCCGGCCCGCGGTGGTCGCACCTCGGCTGCCCAGGCCTAGCGTGTCAATGCTCGTTTGGCCTCCCCGTCGCGAGGTGCGAGCTCCAGCCGTGCCGGACCCGCTCGTCGCCGCGTGACATCGATCAGCCGTCACCGCAGCCTGATCGCGCTCGCCGCGCTGGCCGTCGGCACGCTTCAGTTCGCCCTGATCAACCGCGGTGGCTTCTGGCTGGACGACTTCGTGAACTTCGCGGACGCCCGGCGGCTGGGGCTGAGTCTCGAACTGCTCGTCGAACCCGTCTACCAGCACTTCGCTCCGGGGCACCGCATCCTCGACTGGCTGGTTGCGGTCCCGTTCGGCGGGAGCTACACGATCGCGGTGCTCATGCTCGCGCTCTTCATCGGCGGCTCGGTGGCCGTGTTCTCGCTGCTGCTCGACGAGTGCTTCGGACGCCGCAACGTGCATGTCGTGCTGGCGGCTGCCGCGGGCGCGTCGTGGACGCTGACCGAAACCGGGGGCTGGTTCGCGGCCGCCGCGCACTCGCTTCCCTCGATCTTCTTCACACAGCTCGGGCTGCTCTTCTACGTGCGCTGGTACCGTGGCCGGCGACGCGCCGACTACGTTCGTGCTTTCGTCACGTTCGTCGTCGCGCTCATGTTCTGGGAGCTCTCGCTGCTGTTCCTGCTCGAGGCGGTGCTGCTGGCCGCGCTGCTGCTCGGGCCACACGACACACCGGCGGCGGTCATACGCTCGGGGTGGCGTGCGCTGCCCCGCCTCGCGCCCTTCGTGGCGATCAGCATCGCATACGTCATCTACGTGAGCGCCCAGCCGTGGCACCAGCCCTTCGAAGCGCCCACCGGCGCTCAGTTGAGCCAGTTCACACGTGTCCTCGTGCTCCGCGGATGGCTGCCACCGCTCGTCGGGACGGGCACGGGCTTCGGGCCGCTCGACTCCTTCGAACACGCGATGCAGCTGCTCGCGGGCGCCGGCGTGATCGCCGGAGTGATCGTCGCGGTACTCACCAGACGGGCGATCGTGCGCGCTTGCATGTTCTTCGCGGCGACGTTCCTCGTCGTGTGGTTCGCCGTGGCCGGCTACCGCCTGCGCAGCGGCGGGGTCTGGGTGGGTGACACCCCGCGGCTGATCACGCCGCTGCCCTTCCTGTTCTGGTTCTCGGTGGCCTTCGCGCTGCAGCCGGCCGCCGGCATGGCACTCTCGTGGCTGCCTCGCTGGCGCTCACGTCCCCGCGGACGCGGGGCACCCCGCTGGGCGATCGCCGCTCCCGCCCTCGTGCTCGCGCTTGCCGCCCTGTACGTGGTCAACCTCAAGCGCACCGACGACGTCCTCTGGTTCATCCGGCTGGAGGGCGTTGCGGGGAGCGACAGGGCTACCGAGATACAGCACGGCGTGGATCTGGCGCGCACCCGCGGCATGCTCGACAGCTTCGTCGAGTCGCCCCTTCCGGAACCGGTGGCCTTCCCGGGGCGCTGGGACGACACGATGTGGCGCATGGGTCCCTACTTCAACCGTGGGATCCACGCTGTCGGGCAGGGCGCGGTGCTGCTGACAATCGACCCCTCCGGCACGGTGCGCCAGAACACGTTCGCGCCCGCCTCGCTCGCCTCGGGAGCTGCGGTGGTCGCCTGCGCGCCGCCTACGCCCTGCACCGCCACGCTGCTCGCCCTCCACCCCCTTCCGCCCCAGCCTGCCTACATCCGCGTGACGGTCACCGCCTCCGGCCCGACACGGCTGCGACTGGCCTCAACGCCACCCCCCCAGCCACAGGACGTCGTGGAGCACCGCAACTACTACGACGACACGACTCGCCATCTTGTCCTCCCTGCCGGCAGCCACACGGTGGTCCTCGCCCTGTGGGCCTCCGGAGTTAGCTCGGCCGCGGTGATCGCGACCGGATCGCCCAGCAGCCTGCGGGCCGAACTTGGCGTCCTCGACCAGGGTGCCCCGCTCAGCTGAGAGCGCAACAGCGGAGGTCCTGCGCAGGTGGCGCGCCCGGGACGCGAAGCGGCCCTGACCGCGCGGCGCATCAGTGGTCGATCGACTGGCCGCCCGCTCAGCCGCAGGCCACCAGCGGCGAGGCCGAGCTCACCTGGGCCTGCCAGGGGACGGCCAGGGCATCGGGCCTCACCGTGAGCCTGGCGGCCCCGCGAGGAGGTACCGGGGGCTCGACTGGATGGAATTCTTCGCCGAACCGCCTGAAGGCCACAGACGCAGGGCCGGCGCCCCTATTCGCCACAGTGACGCCCGCGTGGCCGACGTCGAGCACCGCCGTCATCGTGCCCGGGCTCACCGGCGAGAGCAGGACGCAGCCGCCCTGAGCGCGCTGCGAACCGCCCGTCACGGATTGCAGCCGCACCCCTTCGGCGGGAGCCGGCAGTACAGCGCCGCTCTGGGGGGTGACCGCGGGGGCCTCGAGCGCGATCAGCACGCCGTCGGCGGCTGAGCGGCTGGTGGCGTCAGCGGAGGCGATCCGCGAGGGCGTATCGGCGGGGGAGGAGCCGATCGCGCGCACCGTGTGCAGGTACGGCCCGGCCAGGATCTGGGGCGCACGGAGCGTGTCCGGCTGATACCCGGGGGGCGCGTAGGCGGCCGCCACTTCAAGCGCTCCGAGCTCCGCGGCGACGGCACTCGAATCGCCGCGCAGCCCGTCGGCACCGTCGCGCATCACCGTCAGGCCCGTCGCGGCGGCAACCGCGACGAGCACAGCGCCGACGGCAACTGCCCGGGGTGCGATCGCGACCCCGTTGAGAAGCTCGACGCCGCTCAACACGATGACCACAGCCCCGAGATAGGTGTACCGGCTCGCTTCGGGGGCCGAGATCGTCGAGCGCGCGACGGCGGTCATGATCCAGAGGCACAGGCCGGCCCCGAGCAGGCCCGCAAGCCGGGGCGGGATGGGCACCGGACGCGACAGCCGCCGGGCCACTACCAGCACACCGAGGACCGCCAGGGGCCTGCCCCATTCCAGGGCGCGCCCGACCAGGGCGCCGAACGCGGAGGCCATCAGTTCGAGAGCGAATCCGGGGGCGTTGATCAGACCGTCCCGCGTGATCTGGCTTTCCCCGTACCCGAGATACCAGAGGACGTACAGCACGGCCGGCACGGCGACGATCCAACCCCTCCTCCAGGCCCGCTGCCAGGCGAGCTCCACCGCCAGCCCGATAATGATCGCGATGCCCAGGCTCGAGCTGCCCGCGGCCACGATCACACAGGCCATCGCCGCGAGATCCCCCCACCGGTCGCGCCGCTCCAGCAGCAACCAGGCGCCCAGACCGCCGGTGATCGAGAGCAGATAGCCGATCTGGAAGGGCCATAGCAGGTCTTCCCAGGCCGCGCCGAGGAACAGGATCAGAGCGGCCGCGAGCAGTGCAGGTGCGTGGCCGATCCGTCGCGCGGACAGTGCAAAGACCAGGGTGCCCGCGAGCAGGTGCAGGACGATCACGGCGAGGCGGTAGACGGGGTAGTGGTTCAGCCCTGCCAGGTGAAACAGGGCCTTGTAGACGAGCACCGGGAATACCGAGATGTTGCCGACGTGCCCCGCGAGGATCGAGTGCAGGCCGCCGCCGAAGTCCGCCGTCACGAAGTTCCACTCGTCGTAGAAGAAGGTCAGTCCGCGGCCCATGTACAGCAGCAGCGCGGCATCGCACAGCAGCATCGCCGCCAGGAACCAGCGCCAGTGCTGATCGGCGACGTAAACGCACCGCTCGACGGCGGAGGCTTCTGCAGCCCCATCCGGATGACCCTGACGTGGCGCCGCGACGGCCGGCTGCAACGACTGAGCCATCAGGTCCGATCTGTGTCCGAGCGCGCGCTCAGCGGCTGGCGTGGGCTATGGTCTTCGCGCCGCAGGAGCCCGGGCTGCAGGCGGGCGGGCGCATCGCCCGGAAGATCAGGGCGACGGTAGTCACCTCTGCTGAGGTGGTGCTCGAGGAACACGTAGAGGATGATGAACAGGTAACGGCTGCCCATCTCCTGGAGTCTGAGCTTGGAGACGCCGTGCACCCTGTTGGTCCAGGAGATCGGGACGATCGAGTAGGAGTGACCGCGAACGATCGCCTTGAGCGGGATCTCGACCGTCAGGTTGAAGTGGTTCGACAGCAGCGGCTGGACGTGCTCGATCACCTCCCGCCTGTATGCCTTGAACGCGTTCGTCGTGTCGTTGTAGCCGTGGCGGAACAGCATCCGGATGCCGAGGTTCACGAGCCTGTTGAAGACCAGCTTCACCTTGGGGTAGTCGTGCACCCTGCCACCGCGCATGAACCGCGACCCGAACGCACAGTCATAGCCTTCCTTGAGCACGCTGTAGTAGCGGACGAGATCCTTCGGCGAATCCGACAGGTCGGCCATCACGATCGCGACGGCGTCGCCCGTGTACTCGTCGAGACCCGCCCGAACCGCATGGCCGAAGCCCGGTGAGCGCGGCGAACGCACGCATCGCACATCCGGGTCGGCGGCGATGATCTCGATCAGCGCCTCGGCGGTCCCGTCGTCGCTGGCATCGTCCACGACGACGATCTCGTAGGGGACATCCGCGGCGCCGAGCTCGGCGGTCAGCGCGGAAACTGTTCCGGCAATCGATTCACGCTCGTTGTGAGCCGGAATCACTACCGACAGCCTCATGCGACCGCGGTCCACCGCTCCACGTTGCGCTCGTGTATCTCGCTCAGGATGTCGCGCACGTCGTGCGTGATGTCCCAGCTCGGGTAGTCGCGCTTGAACGGCTCCAGGTCGCTGATCCACCAGCGGTGGTCACCCGTCCGGTTCTCGTCGCTGAATGTCCACGAGAGTTCCCTCCCGGCGATCTCCTGGCATATTTCGATCGCCTCAAGCATCGAGCAGTTGCTCTGCCGTCCCCCTCCGATGTTGTAGACCGCGGCTGCCTGCGGATTGCCGTGAAAGGCCCCGAATGCGCGCACGAGGTCGGCGGCGTGGATGTTGTCGCGGACCTGTTTGCCTTCGTAACCGAACACGGTATACGGCCTTCCGCTCGCGGTGCAGCGCATCAGGTATGAGAGGAACCCGTGCAGCTCGGCGCCCGCGTGGTTGGGGCCGGTTAGGCAGCCCCCGCGGAAGCAGACTGTGGGCATCGCGAAGTAGCGCCCGTACTCCTGGACGAGCAGATCGGCCGCGACCTTGGAGACGCCGAACAGGGAATGCGTGGAGCGGTCGATCGACATGCTGGTGTCGATCCCCCTGTAGTAGCGGTGGTCCTCAGGGAGCTCCAGGCGGCGGTCGAGTGACAGCAACGGCAGCTCGTTGGGGAGATCGCCATAGACCTTGTTGGTGGAGCAGAAGATGAACGTCGCCCCGGGGGCGTGCTGACGCGTCGCCTCCAGGAGATTGAGGGTGCCGTTGGCGTTAACGCCGAAGTCCGTCTGCGGGTCCGACGCGGCCCAGTCGTGCGAGGGCTGCGCGGCCGTGTGGATCACGAGTTCGATGTCGCCCGCGCACTCGGCGAAGGCGCGGGAGACCGCATCGGCGTCGCGGATGTCAACATCGAGCGAGCTGAAATCGTCGGGGTAGCGGCCGGCAAGGGCTGCGGTCGTGCGCGATGTCGACGCATCGGCGCCGAAGAACCTCGCGCGCATGTCGTTCTCCAGGCCGATCACCCGGTAGCCACTCTCGACGAAGTGCCGGACCGACTCCGAGCCGATCAGGCCTCCGGATCCCGTGACTATCGCAACTGGCATGTGGTCCTTTCTCTAGAGGGTGGCGGCTATGGCCGCCTCGTTGTCGACGATCCAGGTGTGGATGTCGCGCAGTATCTCGGCCGGCCCGCGGCGGGGGCGCCAGTCAGTCATGCCGTGCAGGCGCGTGCAGTCGGAGATGTAGATCGGAATGTCGCCGGGACGCACATCCGGCGACGCCCCCACCTCCAGGGGCCGACCGGTGATCTCGCCGCACAGCGCTGTCGTCTCGCACAGCGACAGGCTACATGCAGCCCCGCCGCCGACATTGACGGTGGCTCCGGTCCACCGCTCGGGTTCCTCCAGCTGTATCTCGATGAGCTCCAGAAGGTCCTCGACGTGCAGCAGGTCCCGCACCTGCTTGCCCGTCCCTCCAAACCCGATGTAATGCAGCGGCCGGTCGAAGTGGTGGGCGAGCATCCAGTAGGTGAAGACCCCCTGGTCGACCTTCCCCATCTGCCATGGCCCGGCCACCACGCCGCAGCGATCGATCACCGCCGGCAGTCCGTAGGACTCGACGTACTCGGCGACGAGTAGCTCGGCGGCGAGCTTGGTCGCGCCGTAGAGCGTGCGGGCCCCCTCGAGTGGGAATGACTCGGCGATCCCCCTCGAGGACGCGCCGGGCAGTGGCTGGCGGTCATCGGCCACCAGGCGCGTCTCCTGCTCGTGGACCGCGAGCCCCTGCAGCGCTGCCACCGGATAGACCCGGCTCGTCGAGAGGAAGACGAACTGGGCCGCCCAGCGCCGCGCCAGCTCGAGACAGTTGTATGCCCCGATGAGGTTCGCCTGAACGACGTAGTCCGGGCTGCCGTCCGTTCCGGCGAGCACCGAGGGCTCGGCCGAGCACTCGATCAGCGCGTCGATAGCCCCGACGGCGTCCAGATCGTCGGGGCTGCGTACATCCCCGTGCATGAAGCTCACGCCGGCCTGACGCAGCCGTGCGAGATTGAGCTCCGAGCCGCGCCGGCGTAGGTTGTCGAGCGCAATCACGTCCCACCCCGGCCGCCTGCCGGCCAGACCTACAGCGAGGCTCGCCCCGATGAAGCCGGCCCCGCCGGTTACCAGGACGCGCCGCCCGGACGAGATCGGGTCGGACGGGTTCGGTGGCGTGGACATGGGATCGGGTTCGCGGCGCCGTCGGACCGGCGGGGGACGGGTCGACACCCCCGCAGGCGGTTCGGCCGAAGGCGCAGCTGCTCGATTCTATGGCTCGGCGCCGCAGCCACATGGGCGCACTAGCGGTCAGGCGACCTGCGCAGCTCCTCGAGCTCCGCCTCGAGCCTGTCCATACGCTCGGCCTGCTGTCGCAGCACGACCTGCACCAGCGGCGGCATCCGCTCGTCGATACGGGCCTCGAGCGACGCAATTGCGCCCGCCTGCGAGCGGTTGATGCGCTCCTGGGCATGGAGGATCGGCCGCGCCACGCGAAAGACGCCGCGACGTGCCGCAAGGCCCAGCGAGCCGAAGCTGCTGGGGTTCGTGGGAACCTCCAGCAGCCCGTCCTGCGTGGCCGCGCCGGTCTCCGGAGACCGCGTCTCGGCGGGCTGCCCGTGGACCTGCCGCGCTCGTACCGGCACCGCGACCTCGCCGCGCCGGAGCACCACCTGATCCTGATACGCGAGCGAGCTGCGCGGCAGATACGCCAGCACCTCGAACCAGTCGCCCCAGTGCTCGAAGACGTACCAGGGAGCGTGGAAAGTGGTGTGGTAGAAGTCCGGAAAGGCGCTGCCCGCGTACGCGTCCTCCGCGATGAACAGGATCCCGTCGCGCTCGAGCTGCGCGCGCCACTCGCGTCGCTCGCGGGAGCGCGGGTCGAGGTGCTGCTCGCTCAGCTGGAAGGCGTGCGCCCCGTGAACGCTGAGCACGAGCGTGCCACCCGGCGCGGTGATCCGCTGGAGCTCCGCGAGCCACAGATCCTGGTAGCGCGCGTCCAGGTGGGTGAAGACGCTGTGGTTGACGATCAGGTCGAACTCCCCGTCGCCGTAGCGCGTCGGCGGCAGTCCGTCGTTCACGTCGAAGCTGGCGAATGGCAGGTTGGCCGACGCCCACTCGATCGCCCGGGCATCGATGTCGGTTCCGGCGAGCGCCGCCTCCGGCGCGAGCTCGTCCATCCAGCGCATGATGCGTCCGCATCCGCACCCGAACTCGAGGATGCGCCGATGGTCCGAGAGCGAGTCCCCGACCGCCGCCAGCGCGCGTTCCAGGTCCTCCAGGGAGCGCCGGCCGGTCTCGAGGAAGAGCGCCCGGTGCTCCGCGGCCTGCTCGTTGGTGAAGCCGCTCACGACGCGGTCGATCAGCTCGTCCGGGGGCAGGGCGTACGACGATGTCTTCTCGGCCACGCGCGCAGATTAGCCTGAAAGTGGCCGAGACGTCTCAGCTCATCCTGGGGCCGGATCACGTCGCGCCTCGCGAGTCGCGCGACAATTCATGGACGACGTGCATGCGCTCATGACCAACGATCTCAGGAACCCCACGGTCGGACCGACCCGCGAGAGGCTCAGAGGACGCACATGCTTGGAGGTGCGCTCTTGCTGTCGGCAGCGCACGCCAGGCCATGCCACCTCGACTGGCAAGCGTTCCGGCGCACATCATCGGGGCCTCGCGACCCGATGGGCAGGAGTGCACGCGCACGTCTTCTTGATCGCTTTACGTGAGAGCACGTCACACATCGCACGGTGGAGGCCGCGGCGTGAGCGACTATCGATAAGCCAGGGCTTCCGTGGCGTAGGTGCGCATCCACTCGCCGTCCCGCTCAGCCTCGACCCAGCCCACGAAGCGCTCCGTGTGCTCCCCCGGCACGTGTGGAAACACGATCGTAAGGTCTGCACGGCAGTCCCGGATCGCCTGTCGGTAGCGCGATAGGCCGGCGTCGGCCACTGGGTCCCCGAAGGGCTGGGTCAGCCAGCCCAGCAGACGATCGGTATCGCCATCCCTGAAGGGGTTGGGCGGGCGCGGAGAGCTGCTCAGCTCGCTTTCGATGACGCCGCGGCGATAGGCCGAGCGAATGTGCCGGTCGATCGGGGCGCCGCCCGGGAGCACCTCGTAGTGCTGCGGGCCCAGCCGTGCCTCGACCGCACCGTGGGCCAGCAGGCGTTCGGCGTACTCACGAGCCAGCCGTCGTGCCCCAACACGCTCTTCCATATATGGGAGCCAGCGTTGGGCGAATCCCTGGTGGCACACATGCTCCGGGTGCTCCGGGTCGAACGCAAGCAGGAAATGGAAGTACCGGAGCGGCCTGCCGGCGATCACGGGTCGACCGGCGACCCACTCCACATCCCTGCTCTGCAGGTTGAGACACATCGCATTGCACCCAGGATCCCTGAGGACCTCGTGCGGGAACATACCCACGGCCAGATCCAGCCAACGCTGATCCAGGTAGAAGCCCCGCTCGAGTGAGTTCAGACAGTGGCGTGCCAGCCGTGCATCCAGCCATGAGAGGAATCCGCCGCTCTGCGGGCCGACTGCCAAGAAGCCGCCGTTCAAGGTCCCATAGCGGATCTGCAGCAGCTCGAGGCTCTGATCGTCGCGTGGAAGTGCATGCGGCTCGAGGAAGTGAGGCGTGAACACTGCTCCGCTCGCCCTCGCCAGGTCTGCGACGGCCTCTAGCTCGGCGTAGACGCATCCATCCGCGTCCATGAGAATCGCGGCGTCGGCGCTCTCGCGCAGCAGGTAGCGGAGCAGCGCAGGCCGGAGCGAGCAGACCATCTCCGTGGGTGTGTACATGAGCCCCCGAATGTCGAGCTCCTCCGCCGAGATGCCAATCTCAGTGGGGCGAATCACCCGAAACGGCTCGCTATCAAAGGCTCGCTCGTGGTCATCCACCACGAGCACCGCGAAGTCCGCTCCGGGGTTGTGCTCGCGGAACGACTCGGCCAAGACCCGCGCATAAGGCAGGTACCCAGCGGTGACAACCGAGCACCCAACGGTACCCATCGCGCTGCCCTGGTCGGTGTCCATCGGGGTCCCGGAGCTATCGATCGTGAGCTAGCCGGTCTCCGCGGCTACAGGTTCTCGGCAATCAGTGGCGCCGAGCGGTTGAACACCGCGAAGCCGACCGTGAACACCACAACGACGATCATCATCGGCGCCAGTAGATCGGTCCAGCTGCCCAGCACCGCGCCCGCGCTCGGCGTGGCATGGGTGATCATCGCGTGGCGGAACTGCTGGAAGGCGACCGCGAGGGGGTTGAGCATGTAGAGGTGCACCCAGAAGTGGGGGAGCTTTTCCTCCACCGTGACGACCGAGATGATCACCGGGGATGCGTAGAAGAGGATCTGCTGCAGCACATCCCAGATCGGCTGTATGTCGCGAAAGCTCACGAACAGCGCCGACAGCAACATCGCAATGCCGGTGGTGAAGGTTGCTAGAAACGCGATGATAAGCGGGAGCTCGAGCCAGCTCAGCATCGGCGTGACGCCTTCGATCAGGGCGAAGATGAGCACCACGATCAGGTTGAGGGCGAGGTTGAACGAGGCGAGCATCACCACGGACAGCGGGATCACCAGTCGGGGGAACTGGATCTTGCGAACGAGATTCTCGCGATCGACGACGCTCCGCACTGCACCGCCCGTGGCTTCCCCGAAGAAGGTGAACAGCACGATCGAGCCCAGCAGCTGCGCGCCGTAGAACTGGCTCGCCGGGCCCTGGGCGCCGTTGACGTGCGCGACCTTGGTGAAGAACACGTACAGGACACCGAACAGCAGGAAGGGGCGCATCAGCTGCCAGAAGTAGCCGAGCGCTGATCCGAAGAAGCGCAGCTTGAATTCGTTGCGGGCGATGTTGTAGGTCAGATGCCAGAAGCGCGACCAGTCGTCCGTGAGCGCCCGCGGACCGCGGATCGGCGCACCGAGCCCTTCGAGGTCGAACTCCAGCACGTCGGGCTCGATCGCCGTCATCGGCCGAGCCCCATGCTCCTCGTCGGGATCGTCAGCCTGCGCTCCTGGCCGGCGCACCTGTTTGGCGTGTGACTCACCGGGAGAAGCCTAGCGGGCCTGGAGTTGGCGGTAGGGAGGCTCACAGCGCGCCTGATAGCTTCCCGGCGATGGCGGCCCGCCGACTGTTCGATCGCCTGAGCGCCCGCAAGGCACAGCCGAGCTCCTCCTGCCCCCGACGCGGCCGCCCCGCCGCCGCCGCAGCGCACGCCGGACTCCCAGTGGTTCTGGGACCACTACGAGCTGGCAGCCGGCCAGATCGTCGAGGCGTTCGCGGCCGTCGGTATCGCGATCGCCGACCGAACCGTCGCGGACGTGGGGTGCGGCGACGGCATCATGGATCTCGGCCTCATGCACAAGGCGGGGCCGCGGCAGCTCACAGGGTTCGATCTCAACCTGACGAACGCCGAATACCTGGAGAGGCGTGCGCGCGAGGAGGGCATCGCCGCTCCCGACTGGGACAGGCTGGTTTTCCAGCAGTCCGACGTCGACGGTCTACCGGCCGCCGACGGCGCGTTCGACCTCGCGTTCTCGTGGTCGGCGTTCGAGCACATCTCGCGACCGATCGAGGTCCTCACCGAGATCCGTCGCATCCTCGCGCCCGGCGGAGCGTTCTTCCTCCAGCTGTGGCCGTTCTACTTCTCGGCGAAGGGATCGCATCTGTGGGACTGGTTTCCCGAGGATCACCATCACCTCCAGCGCCCCGAGTCCGAAATCGTCAAGGAACTCCTCGCGAGCGATCTCAAGCCGCGCGACTGGACAGGGATCATGAGCCACGAGTTCCAGCACCTGAACCGCATCACGGTCGACGAGCTGCAGCGCTCGATGCTCGCCGCCGGCTTCGACGTGCGCCACCTGGAGCTACTCGCGAGCCCGACGGCGCTCACTCCCGAGCTTGCCCGCTACTCCTGGCTGGATGTCGGCGTCAGCGGGATCAAGCTCGTCGCCACGCCGCGCTGAGGCGGGCTAACCGCGCGACAGCTCCGCCGGGCGGCCCTCCCGCTCAATCGTCGCCGTATAGGGCAGATCGACCACACCGCCCAGTGCGGCGGATCCGTACACGGTGATCGTCGACATCCGCCTCACGCGGTGGATCACGTCCAGGCCCGAGCCGCGGCGCGAGACGTTGACGGTGGGGTGGTACTTGCCGGGCGAGAGTCGGTTCTCGAAATCGATACACAGGACCACTTCCTCGCCAGCAGAGAAGTGGCCGGTGCGCTCGTTCTCGGCGGCGGTCGAGGCGACGAACATCTTCGTGCCCCAGGCATCCTCGATCTCGACCGTGAACGCCGGGTCATCGACTGCGCTCTCGAACCGCACGGCGGCCTTGAAGCGGAGCCGCTCACCCTGCAGGCAGACGTTCTGGCGCTTTCCCGCGATGTCCTCGGTCCATGCCTCGAGGATCCTCGCCTCGTTGCTGCCCGCCCATTCCGCGGCGAGCTCGTCGATCTCGGGTGCCGCGTCCGCACCCGAGCGGTCGAAGTTCAGAGCGAGGTAGTGGTCGGCGACCATCTGGGGCTCGCCGAGCGCTACGGGAACGCCGCGCTCCAGCAGCAGCGCACGGTGACAGAACAGGTTCACCGACCCCATGTCGTGTGTGACGAAGACGATCGTCCGGCCCTCGTCGCGGAGCCGGTTGAAGACGTCAAAGCACTTCTGCTGAAAGGCCGCGTCGCCCACAGCCAGAACCTCGTCGATCAGCAGGATGTCGGCGTCGACCTGGATCGCCACCGAGAAGGCGAGACGCACGTACATGCCTGAGGAGTAGTTCTTGAGCTTGAGGTCCTGGAACTCCTCGAGTTCGGCGAACTCGATAATGCTCTCGTATCGCGAGCGGGCGTCGCGCGGGCTCAATCCCAGCATGATCCCGTTCATCACGACGTTGTCGAGCGCCGCGAGGTCCGGGTTGAACCCGACTCCCAGCTCGATGAAGGTGGACATCCGGCCGTTGCACCAGATGCGCCCGACATCGACGCCGTAGATGCCGGCGAGGCACTTCAGCAGGGTGCTCTTGCCGCTGCCGTTGCGCCCCACTATCCCGAAGAACTCGCCCTGCTCGATCGCGAACGAGATGTCCTTGAGCGCGGCGAAGTTCTGGTGGCGGGTGTGCCGCAGCGGGTGAAGCGCGCGCTCCTTGAGCGTATGCGTCCGCTCCTCCGGCACGCGGAAGGTCTTGCTGACGCCGTCGACGACGATCGCGGGGTCCTTGGCCATTGCCCACAGGGTACCTGCGCGAGACTCGGCCACGGTTATAGTCACGCCGGGTGCACGTCTGCACGGTGATCAACAGGGCCTGGGTGGCCCATGCGCGCGCGCTCGCGGAGTCGCTCCGCCTCCATGAGCCCGCGGCGAGAATGTCCGTCCTCATCGTCGACGAGCTCGCCGGCTTCATCGACCCGGCCGCCGAGCCGTTCGAGATCCTCGGCCCGAACGATCTCGATCTGGAGGACTTCGCCGCGATGAGCGTGCGCTACGGGGTGGCTGAACTGTGCACGGCGCTCAAGCCGGCCCTGATCGCCCACCTGCTCAACGGCGACGAGCCGGTCGTGCTGCTCGATAGCGACGTTCGCGTGTTCGCACCGCTCCAGGGGTTGGACGAGGCCCTGAAGAGGCACCCCTTCCTGCTCACCCCGCATCTGCTCCGGCCGCTGGCTGATGATGGCCGCGTACCCGATGAGCTAGCGATCCTTGTGGCTGGATCGTTCAACACAGGGTTCGCCGCCGGGCGCGAGAGCCCAGAGGTCCGGGCGCTGCTGACCTGGTGGTGTGACCGGCTACGCACCGGTTCGCGCATGGAGCCTTCGCGGGGAATGGTCTACGAGCAGCGTTGGGCCGATCTGCTGCCGGGGCTCTTCGGGGAGGTCGGCATCTGGCGCGACCCGGGCGTGAACTTCGGCTACTGGCGAGTCCCGCCGAGCCGCCTCGAGCAGGACGGCGAGAGCATCCTCGTCGACGGGCATCCCCTGCGACTGTTCCACTTCACGGGCCTGGACCCGTGCCGGCCGGAGCGCCTCAGCCGCTATGAAAACCGCATCACGCTCGACCGCGAGCCAGTGCTGAGGGCGCTGTGGGAGGGCTACGTGGAGCACCTGAACGCACACGGTCATCCGGAGACGAGCACCTGGCCCTACGGCTTCGCAGCGACGGCAAGTGGAGCACCCCTGGGACCCGAGTTGCGGGCCATGTGGGATCGCGCGCAGGCGGCGGGCGCCGTCGTGGAGACGCCCTTCACGGCGACAGGCGAGGAGAGCTTCCTGGGGTGGCTGGCCGAACCCGAGCCGGGAGTGGAGGGCCCGCCGCTCAGCCGCTACCTGCAGATGCTGCATGCGGGCGACCCCGGGCTGCGCGCGCGCTTTCACGACCTCGATGACAGGGACCGCGAGCCGTTCCTTGCCTGGGCGCGGGAGCAGGCCGAGCGCCGCCCGGACGAGGTGCCCGGGCTGCTGCAGGGAAGGGAGGCAGTGGCCCGCCGTCCTGGTCTGCGCCGGCTGCAGCCCGGGGAGGCGCTCGGCGCCGAGCGCGGCGAGATTGTGGTGTGCATACCGGTCTACGGGGCGCGCGAGCTGTTCGCCGAGTGCCTGACGGGCGTGCTCGCCCACACGGCGCCGGACGTGCCCATCCTGATCGCCGACGACGCCAGCCCCGACCCGGCCATCGAGGGCTTCATCGAGTCGCTCGCCGAGGCGGGCCGCATCGGCGAGCACGAGGTCGCCTACCTGCGCCAGCCCGAGAACCGCGGCTTCCCGGCCAACGTCAATGCCGCGCTCGCGGTGACCGCGCCGGCGGACGTGGTCGTGCTCAACAGCGACTGCGTGGTCGCCGCCGGCTGGCTCGAGGGGATGCGCCGAGCGGCCTACTCGGACGCCAACGTCGCGACCGCGAGCGCCCTGACGAACCACGGCACGATCCTCAGCGTTCCCGAGCGGAACCGCCCCCACGCCGGCCTGCCGCAGGACAAACTGCTGGGCGATGCCGCGGCCGCCGTGCTCGAGCAGTCCCTGCGCATCTATCCGCGCCTGCCGACGGCGGTCGGACACTGCATGTACCTCCGCCGCCAGGCCCTCGACCTGGTGGGCGACCTCGACCTCGCGTTCTCGCCCGGGTACGGCGAGGAGGTCGACTTCTCCCAGCGATGCGTGCTCCACGGCCTCGTGCACGTCGCCGCGGACGAGGTGTTCGTCCTGCACCACGCAGGCGGATCCTTCAGCGAGGACGGTGAGGCGAACCCGGTCCAGGCCGCGCACGACCGGATCATCGATGCTCGCTACCCCTACTATCAGCGCGCCCAGGCGGCGGCCGGCGCCGCCGAGTTCGGCCCACTGCCGCGCGCTCTCGCCGCGGCGCGGCGCTCGATCAGGGGATTGAGCGTCACGATCGACGCACGCTGCCTCGGTCCATTCATGACCGGCGTGCAGGTGCACACGCTGGAGGTGATTCGTGCGCTGAGTCGCACCGATCGCGTCGGGCTGCGTGTGATCGTCTCGCCGGACATCGGCAGCCATGCCCAGCGGGAGCTCGCGGGCATCGGCCGCGTCGAGCTCATCCCGCATACGGCGGTGCACCCCGGGATGGAGAAAACCGACATCGCCCACCGGCCGTTCCAGGTAAGCAATACAAACGACCTGCTGATGCTCGACTGCGCGGGCGAACGCGCGGTCATCACGCACCAGGACCTGATCGCCTACAGGAATCCGGGCTACTTCGCCGGCTATCCACAGTGGGAGCGCTACCAGCGCCTGACGCGCCAAGCGCTCGCTGCTGCCGACAGCGTGGTGTTCATCTCTCACCACGCCGCCGAGGATGCGCTCAGGGAGGATCTCGTCGACCAGGACCGCGTGCATATCGTCTACAACGGCGTCGACCACGCCGAGCCCTCCGCCGGCGAGACACCGCGACAGCCCAAGGGGCTCGAGGCGCTCGGGCAGCAACCGATGCTGCTCTGCCTCGGCACCGACTTCCGCCACAAGAACCGGGTATTCGCGATCCGCCTGCTGGAGGCGCTGCGCGCGAGACGCTCGTGGGACGGGATGCTGGTGCTGGCCGGGCCGCGGGTGAGCGAGGGCTCCTCGGCCGGTGAGGAGGCCTCCTACCTCGCCCCGCGTCCCGACCTCGCCGAGCATGTTGTGGTCCTGCCCGCGGTCTCCGAGGGTGAGAAGGACTGGCTGATGGAGCGCTGCTCGGCCGTGCTGTACCCGACCACCTACGAGGGCTTCGGGTTGATGCCGTTCGAGGCGGTCTCCCACGACCGGCCGTGCCTGTTCGCCTCGCAGACCGCGCTGGCCGAGACCCTGCCCTCCGAGACGGCCACGCTCGTCCCCTGGGATCCGATAGCCAGCGCCGAGCGCGTCCAACGACTGCTCGGTACGCCCGAGGCCTCGGCCGAGCACGTACGCGCGATCCGTCGCGCGGGGGGGCGCTTCACCTGGCAGTCCGCCGGCGAGATGCTGGTGGACGTCTACTGGGCTGCGGCGGCCTCGCCGGCCCGGGTCTCCTCGCGCATGGCGCTCGACCTCGCCCGGGTCGAGGCGGAGCGCGCGGAGGCGGAGCGCAAGTACGCCGAGCTGTGGGGATCGCTCACCCCCGAGGCGCGGCTGCTCGTCGCGCCCGACGGCCCGCTCGACGCCCGCACCACCCGCTCGCTTGCCGCGGTTGCCAGGAGGCCGCTGTTGCGGAGGGTCGTCTTCGGCCCGCTCCAGCTCGCCCAGCGAATGCGCGCGGGCCAACAGGACAGCACCGGCCCCGAGCCCGCGACGGATCCTGAGGCGTTCGCCCTCCACTTCGGCAGCTCCAACCGGGAACACATGCGCGAGCATGCGCCCCAGACCGAGGACGAGCGACTGATCCCGGACCCGTGAGGCGCCCCCGCCCGGGATGGGTGATCAGGGGGCGCTCGATCGCCTTCGGGCTTGGCTCTCCTCGTCGGAGGCGATCGGCGCGCGCGGCGGGGCGAGCTCGCCCA